>NZ_JBIITF010000006.1:0-180638 GCF_044340635.1 Microbacterium sp. | reverse complement strand
CCGTCTGGAGCCTTCCTCCTGCCGTCGCCGTCGCTCCGCTCGAGCTTCTTTGTCGATCATGGTCATCAGTGTCGTCCTTCCATAAGAAGCAGACACCCCTTACACAAACGATCTGACACCCTCCGCCGCTTCGCGAGGGGCGTCAACCGCGTCGCGGACTCCGCCGCCGCGAGCTGCAAGACATCCTGTTCGAACTCCGCCCGCATCTCCGGCGTCTCGATGATCGCCCCGGCCGTGACGATCGCGCGGACGTGCGCGGCAGAGATGACTCCGGCATCCAGTGCTTCGAGCGTCCCGGCGTAGTCGTTCACGAGGGTTGCGGCTTCACCCATCTGGCGTTGCACGGTGCGGTCACTGATCCGCAACGCGGCACCGATCTCGGCCGCGATCGACCGATACGGGAACCCGGCATCCGACCCGACGCGTCCGCCCCCGGCTTCTTCGGTCCAGTCCGAAGCGATCGCCTCCGCCTCAGCCAACGCGCGTGCTTCGTCAGCGTCCAGACGGGCTTTCGCGGCACGGATCTCGATCAGCTTCGGCAGCACCACGTTCATCCGCGCGTCGGCCCGAAGGCGGGCGTTCAGTGCGGAATCGGTCATGACTTCATCATCCGACCAACCACCGACATTCCCACCCCGAAAACGACCCGGATCAGGCCTTCACAGATGAGAAGAACATGAGAAAACCGCCCCCGTCCGCAGCATTCGACCCGGGTGTCGAACCCCGCAGGTTATTCACGGCCACAAAGGTTAGGCATGCCTTCCTCGCGGGTATAGTGGAAGGCATCATGTCGATCGATTCCCTCCCCACCGCTGCGCCCCGCACCACGACGCGTCGTGCGTCGCGCGCGAGCCGTGTGCAGCACCTGGTGACGGCCGACGAGACCTCGCTCACCGAGCTCGAGGCACTCCTCGTGACGCTGCCGCTGTGCTCCACGGGCCGCGTCTTCATCGAGGTGCCGGATGCGTCGTACATCACGGACCTCGAGGTGCCTCAGCGTATGACGCTCACGTGGCTCGACCGCTCGCGTCGCACGGGAGAGCCGGGAACGGGCCGTGCCTGTGCATCCGGCGCCGCGCTGACCCGCGCCGTCACCGCCTGGGCCGATGAGATGATCTGCGACGAGAGCGACGACACGCGGGTGACGCTGCTCGGCGGATTCCTCGGCACCGCCGACATTCTCGAGCACCTGACCGACCGTCGCGGCGTCGCGCCGACGGCGATCACCACGCCGCAGCGCTACGGCCTGCTCGCCCGCTGACGCGGCACGTACCGCCCATCCTCTAGGCCCGCCTCGATCTCGAAGCGGTTTCGGAGGGGGTCTCGCCCGGCGATCGCGTACAGCAGCGGCATCAGCATTCCGTACTTCTGCCACTGCCGACGATGGACCGCCTCATGGCGCAGGACGGATGCCGGGACGGTGCCATCGCCGGTGAGGAAGCACGCGCCTGTGCACACGCCACCGCGCGCGAAGGCCCATTTCGGGAGCCCCCGAAACACCCACAGGCCGTTCTTCCGTTCTACGCGTCCGGTGCTGAGCAGTCCACCCCACACCCAGGCGACACCCGTGGCATAGAGATATCCGGCGCGGCTGACGGGGGAGTCGAGCAAGAACGCGGGGATGAATCGGTCGAGGCGCTGTCCGCGAAGCACGGCTCGGTCGGCGCGCTCGCGCCATCCGTCCGCGGGAGTCGCGGGGCTCATACGAGGGCCCCCACGATGCGCAGGATTGTGCCCAGATCTTCGACGGCACCGTCTGCAGACGACGGCGAGAACTCCGTGATCGCCGCGCCCGCGAGCGGGAAGCGCGCGCGCAACGCCTTGATCGTCGCGACGAGGTCCACTGGCCGAGCGCCGAAAGGCACGGGGAACGCGAGCCCGGCGACAGCGGCCGGGTCGAGCACGTCGAGGTCGATGTGCAGAAATACGCGGCTCGCACCCGTCTCGGCCACCGCGGAGACGATCGACTCGGGGTCGGCCAGGCTATCGACACCCAGCATCCGGATTCCGGCCTCGGCGATGTACTCCTCTTCGGCCGCGTCGAGGTCGCGGGTGCCGGCGAGTACGACCCGATCGGGCGTGATCGCACCGACCGGAAGCGTCATGTCATCGACGCCTTCACCGAGGATGGCGCGCAGCACCATCCCGGTGAATGCGCCCGACGGACTCGTCTCGGGTGTGTTGAGGTCGGCGTGCGCGTCGAGCCAGACAACCGCCACGTCGCCGGCGGGATTCGCCGCGGCGACCGCCGCGACCGCACCGACCGAGACTCCGCAGTCACCCCCGATGACGATCGCGGGACCATCCACGCCGGCGACGGCATCCTGAACCAGTTCGCGCACACGGCGCAGGGTCGACAGGCGCCGCACGTTCGTCTCGAGGCTTTCGCCGGCCTCGGCGGGCACTTCGACGAGAGTGCACGCCGATCGCGGCAGATCACCCGCGATCGCGGTCGCGCCGTCGACGAGCTGCATCGCGCGGCTCGACGAAGAACCCTGCCACTGCGGGACGATCACGAAGCGCGCCATCTGCACATCTTTCCGCAAGCACCGCGCCGCGGCATCCGCGTCCTTCTCGGAAACACGGATGCCGCGTCGCGGCCTCGCTCAGCGACCGGGGTGGATCAGAGGTCCGGGCTCGGCGCGTCGATCGCGGCGCGCTGCGGGCCGCCGGACTTCAGCTCGGCCAGGCGTGCCTCGACCTCGGTCAGCTGACCCAGGTCTTCGAGGCTCTCGAACTGCGCATCGATGCTCGATGCGGCAAGCTCCGCCTTGCCCGCGGCGAGGGCTTCCTGCCGACGGATCTTGTCTTCGAAGCGTCCGAGTTCGCTCGTCGGGTCCATGACGTCGATCGACTTGACGGCATCGTGCACACGGTTCTGAGCCTCGGCGGTCTTCGCCCGCGCGAGCAGTTCGCTGCGCTTGGCGCGCAACTGCTCGAGCTTCTGCTTCATGCCGTTGAGGCCGTCCTTGAGCTTGTCGACGACCTCGGTCTGCGACGCGATCTGCGGCTCGGCGGCACGAGCTTCGCCCTCTGCCGCGATCTGACGCTGCAGCGCGATCTTGGCGAGGTTGTCGAACTTGTCAGCGTCGGTCGGGTCGCCCGCTGCGCGCAGCTGGTCGGCCTTGCGGCTCGCCGCGAGCGCCTTGCCGCCCCACTCCTTGGAAGCCTGGATGTCTTCCTGGTGGTCGCGCTCGAGCAGACGCAGGCTGCCGATGGTCTCGGCGATCGCCGTTTCGGCGTCGGCGATGTTGTTGGTGAAGTCGCGGACGAGCTGGTCGAGCATCTTCTGCGGGTCTTCGGCCTGGTCGATCATCGCGTTGACGTTCGCCCGCACGAGGGTTGAGATGCGGCCGAAAATGGACTGCTTGGCCATTACGGTTTCCTTCCTGGTTGGCTGTTCACGTGGTCTGTGGTCTCTGGTCTGGATGACGGATGTATGGGGCACCGCTCGGCTGTCCCCCCGCGCGCCGGGTCAGAACCGGCCTCCGCCGCGTCGTCCTCGGGTGCCGCCGCCGCCGAAGCTGGCCGGACGGGCGCGCCCGCCACCGAAGCTGCCGCCGCGCGAGCCACCGCCGCGCGAGCCCCCGCCGAGGCCGCCGAGTCCGCCGAGCCCCCCGAAGCCGCCCGATGAGCGCGAGCCGCCGCTGAGCAGGGAGTTCAGCACGACGCCGCCGAGCATGGCCCCGAGCATCCCGGATCCGCTGTTCGAGCCTGATCCGCCGCCGAAACCCCCGCCGAGGCCGCCGCCGTCGAAAGCACCGACGTCGCGTTGGGCTGCGCTCGTGGCCTCGGCCGCGAGCTGCGCCGCACGACCGGCTTGCCCGAGCGCCGCGGCCGCATCGGTGGCTTGGAGCTGCTGCGCCCCGGCAAGCGAAGCGCGCGCCTCGGCCAGTCGCGTGCGGGCCGTCGCCCCCACCGCGCCGCGGCGTGAAGTGATGTAGTCGTCGGCCGCCGAGATCTGCGCCTGAGCCTGCAACATGGCCTGCGCGAGTTGCTGGCGGGCGCGTTCGTCGCGAGCCTGGGCGTCGCGTACCCCCGCGATGACGGCATCGATCTGGTCGTTCGCGGCGCGCAGCGCCTCGAGCGCGGCGAGGGGCCGGCTCGGCGAAACGAGCAACTTCCGTGCTTCGTCGACACCGCGACGCGTCGCAAGCGTTGCCGCGGCGATGCGGCCGTCCGGGTCGGGGAGGGACGCGGCGGTCGCGAGGTCCGTCTCGAGCTCGCTGACGAGCGCGGCCGCCTGGCGCTCACCCTCGGCAAGGTTCGTCGTAAGATCGTCGATCGCCTTTTCGAGGAGCCGTGCCTGATCGACCGCGTCCTCGGCGGCGCGGATGCCGATGGCGGCCTCGCCGCCCCTGCCCGCGCCCACGTCGCGCTGCGCCTCGGCGAGTTGTTCGGTGGCGAACTCCAGGCGAGCGCGGGCCTGATCGGGGTTGTCCGCGACGGTGGCGAAGGCTTCCGGAGCGTATCGGGTCCCGAGCGTGGCCAGAGCGGCATCGGCTGCCTCGATCGCTGCCGCAGCTTTGGTCCTCTCGTCCTCGACGCGGACCAGTGCCTCGGGAGCGTTCCGCTCGAGCTGGCGCAGCTCGTCGAAGGCCGCGGCCTTGGCATCGAGGTCGGCGTTCGCTGCAGCGCAGAGTTCGAGGATGCGAGAGTATGCCGCCCGCGCCGGAGCATCCGTGTCCGGCTTTTCGTCGTCCAGGGACTGTTGCAGTCCGAATGCCTCGGTCATCGCCGCGCGGGCACGGGCGAGAGCGTCCTCGAATTCGGCCGTGGCTTCGTCGCCGAACTGCGCCCTCGCGAAGCCGAGTTCTTGCGTGCTTGTCGTGATCGCGTCATCGGTGGCGACGAGGGCTGCGGATGCCTGTCGCTCGAGCTCTTCGGTCGACACGACAGGGGCCTCTACTCCGGCGCCGGTGGGACGCTTGCGCTTGCGCAGCAGCACCCATCCGACCAGCACGAATCCGGCGACGACCACAGCGCCGACCGCGAGGAGGGGGAGGAAGCCGGACGAGCCGCCCGAGGTGGCGCCGCCATCCGTTCCACCGCCATCCGTGCCGGTGCCGCTCGTGACGCCGATTGCTTCGCCCAGTCCCGCGGCCGTCGCGTCGATGGCGCCCAGCCAGTCATCGTCGGCGAGCGCGGGCTGTGTGCTGTTCTGCTCGATCGCACCGAGATGCTCGTCCGTCACGGGGCCCGCGCTGTCGCCCGAGAGGTAGAACTGTCGGGATTCCGTTGCTACCGCGAGCAGGTATTGCGTCGGGCCGAGACCGTTGTCGAGCGCGGTCTGATTGGCCCAGTCCGCAGACGACGACGGGTCGGTGAACTCGTCGACGAAAACGACCCAGAGGTCGAGGCCCGACTCCTCGCGGAACTCGGCGAGGTCGGCTTCCGCGGCCGAGATCTCGTCCGACGTGAGGACACCCACGTCGTCGAGGACGTAGCCGGTGCCGAGGGTGACCGGCGCAGTCGCGCTTGCTGCCGCGGCAGGACCCAGCAGCAGTGCCGTGACGAACAGGCCGAGTGCAGCCGCGCGCGCATTCAGAGACCAGCGCGCGCGCATCGCGACCCCCTTCGAGGGCCGAGGAACAGCCCACCCGACGAGTCTATGCGTCGTCCGGCATGCCCGATAGCGGGCGCCCAGCGCCCACACGGCGATCGCGCGCGCTCACGGCGAGCCCGCGCGATCGGGCTGCGGGGGCGAGGTAGCGTTTCGCGGCAGGTGACCGATGTCGCGGGCGGGAACGAACCGCCCGCCCGACCCGCGAGACCCCCGGAAGGCGACATGGACGACAGGTACGGAACGGACGTGCTCGCCGCGGGATGGCGGGACAAGAACGCCCGCCGCGTGCCGCGGGTAGCCGCCGAACGCGACCTGGTCGTCGAGGTCGCTACGGACGGATGGTGCGGCGCCGTGACCGGCGTGAAGTCCGGCCACGTCGAGCTCGAGGACCGGCATGGGCGTCGTCGCCTGTTCCCCCTGGGCCCCGGATTCATGGTGGATGGTCAGCTTGTCGAGCTCGAACCGCCGGCGCCTTCCGCGCCTGCCGCCCGGCCGGCGACCGCCCGCACGGCGTCGGGTTCTTTCGCGGTCGCCGACGCCCGGGCCCGGGTCGCGCTGCCGAGCCGGATCCTCGTCGAGGGTCGGCACGATGCCGAACTGGTTGAGAAGGTCTGGGGCGATGACCTCCGCATCGAGGGCGTCGTCGTCGAGTATCTCGAGGGTGTCGACCTGCTCGACGCGATGCTCGCCGCCGAGCCGCCGTCCGCGAAGCGCCGCTACGGGGTGCTTGTCGACCACCTCGTTCCGGGCTCGAAAGAGGCGCGGATCGCCGACGCCGTGGCGCGCGGGCCGCACGGCGCGCACATGCTGATCGTGGGGCATCCGTTCGTCGACGTCTGGCAGTGCGTCACGCCGCAGGCACTGGGTATCCGGGCGTGGCCCGAGGTTCCGCGGGGGATCGACTGGAAGACGGGCGTCTGCCGCGGCCTCGGCTGGCCGGCCGAAACCCCTGCTGACCTGGCCCGTGCTTGGCGCCGGGTGCTGGGCGCTGTGTCGTCGTACCGCGACCTCGAGCCGGCGCTCCTCGGCCGTGTCGAAGAGCTCATCGACTTCGTCACGTCCTGACGCGTGGGCATTCGCTTCCTACCGGCGGCCCTCGAGGCGCCGAAACACCTGATTTGGGCCGAAACACCCTGTGCCTGGGGGTGTTTCGCCGCAGAAAGGGTGTTTCGGCGGAGTTGGTAGCGCCCGCGGGCCGACGGGCGCGGCGGGGCACGGATGCCCGGGCTCGGTAGCCTGGAGGGTGTGACCGAACCCGACGAACCCACCTTCCGTGACAAGCCGGTCTCGTTCGTCCGGCGGGGCGGCCGGATGTCGGATGGTCAGGAACGCGCCTGGGTCGAGCTCGCCCCCGCATATCTGATCGACGTTGAGCGCGGCAACGCCGAGACATCCGTCCATCGCGATGCGCGATTCGACCCGGCCGAGGTCTACGGCCGCACGGCGCCGCTGATCGTGGAGGTCGGGTCGGGGCAAGGGCACGCGATCATCGCGGCAGCCCTCGCGCAACCCGGCACAGACTTCCTCGCCGTCGAGGTGTTCCGCGCCGGGCTCGCCCGCACGATGCTCGACGCCGAACGCGAGGGGGCTCGAAACATCCGCGTGATCGAGGCGAACGCGCCCGAGGTGCTGACGATTCTGCTGCCCGAGGCATCCGTCGCCGAACTGTGGGTCTTCTTCCCCGACCCGTGGCACAAGAACAAGCACACCAAGCGTCGGCTCGTGACGGAAGAATTCGCCGACGCGGCCGCCCGCGCCCTCTCACCCGGAGGCATGCTGCGGATGGCGACCGATTGGGAAGACTATGCGCGGGGGATGCGCGTGGCCCTGGACGCCTCACCCCACTTCGAGCGCGCCTTCGAGGGTGACTGGGCCGAGAGGTTCGAGGGTCGGGTGATGACGGCGTTCGAGCGGAAGGGCATCCGCGCGGGGCGGGCCATCCGGGACCTTGCCTACCGACGGGTCGGCTGATCTCACTGGGCGGCGGTGTGCGCGGTCTGAGAGACTGAGGGCGATGCCTGCGCTCACCGATAAGAACGCTCCCGTCCGTCCGACCGTCTGGATCGGGCTGCTTCCGGCGCTCGTGGTGTGCCTCGCGGCTCCCGCGTTCTTCGTGCTGCGGATCGCCTGGCTCGGCTGGGGCCTGCTGGCGCTCGGGATGCTGCTGGCCTGGCTGCTGCGCGGTCAGCTGGATGGTCGGGGTTCCGCTGAGGCATCCGATCCTCTCTCGGACCCGGATGCCGCCGGAGACGTCGGGCGCCCGCCGAGCCTGGTCCGCGACCTGTCGCTGATCGCGATCGGCATGCTGATCGTCAGCGTCATCCCGCTGAAAGCCGAACTCGACAACTGGGCGATGGTGCGCTTCACCCTCGCGTTGGGCGGCGCGGTCGTCGTGCCCTACGTGATCTCCCGGTTCTTTTACAGGGACTACGCGATCCGCTTCCCCTGGCGCGGTGGTGGCAAATGGACGACGTTCCAGTGGACGTGGCTCGTCGTGGTGCTGGCGCTCGGATGGCTCATCCTGCCCTTCTACTTCATCACGTCGGGCGTCTACACCAACTGGCCCGTCGTGGACACGCCCGACCTGATCGTCCGACTTTTCGCGGGTGTCGGCGCGGTCGGCATCTGGGACGAGCTGTTTTTCATCTGCACCGTCTTCGTGCTGCTGCGCCGCCACTTCCCGATGTGGCTCGCGAACGGGCTGCAGGCGATCGTGTTCGTCTCGTTCCTCTGGGAGCTCGGGTATCAGGCGTGGGGCCCGTTCCTCACGATCCCGTTCGCCCTGCTGCAGGGCTTCATCTTCCTCAAGACCCGGTCGCTCGCGTACGTCGTCACGGTGCACCTGCTGTTCGACGCGGTCGTCTTCCTGGTGCTGGTGCACGCGCACAACCCGGGTGTGCTCGACGGCCTGTTCCTCGTCTGACGCGTCGCTCCGGTTTTCGACCCCGTGAACCTTTTCGCCCGTGCCGGACATAACCGGGTATGAGCGACGAAGACCGGGATGACTGGGCGCATGTCCGCGCGGGCGACGAGGCCGCGGTGGCCCGCCTGTTCGACCGCCACGGTGATCGCCTGTTCCGTCATGCCTCGCGATTCCTGAGCGTCCGGGAGGACGCTAAGGATGCCGTGGTGATCGCGTTCTCAGAGCTGTGGCGCAAGCGCCACGCCGTACATCTCGTCGACGGGTCGCCGCTGCCGTGGCTCCTCAACACGGTGAGCAACGTGGCGCGCAACCTCGAGCGATCGGCGCGCCGGTATCGGAACCTGCTCGCCCGGACGCCACGAGCGGAGGATGTCCCAGCACCGGTCATCACCGACGAATCCGGACTGCTGGGCGCGCTGCAGGGGCTGCCGACGCGAGAGCGCGAGGTGGTCGTACTGACGATCCTCGAGGGGTATCCGGAGAAGGACACCGCTGCCGCACTGGGAATACCGGTCGGCACGGTGAAGTCGCGTCTCGCGCGGGCGAAAACCCGGCTGCGGGACGACATCATCCCGATGTGGGAGAGCTGACATGGATAACCGCACTGTATTGCACCCCAATGAGAAGACCGAGATGCGTGGGCTGGTGCTCGCCGGAGCGGCGCGGGCCGACAGCATCCGTCGGCGCCGTGCGCAAATCGCGGTGAGTGCGTCGGCCGTGGTCGTCGTCGCGGGGATCGCGGTGGGTGCGGGGTTCGCGTCAGGCGTGCTCGGGCGGGGGAGCGTGGTGCCCGTCGCGCCGGCGCCCGCGACTTCGATTCCGAGCGCGACATCGCCGGGGGTCGAGCCCTCATCCATCGAGGGCATTGTGGCGTTCGAGCGGCCCGCCACGCCCGAGGACGTGCTTCCGGCGCTGCCCGACTACGCGACGGAGGAGGTGTTGGTCGAGACGGCGCGCTATGTCGGCGAGTACGAAGACGTGGGCTTCTGGCTCGTGCAGAGCGACCGACCCGGAAGCGTCTGCATCGTGATGTGGCCGCTGGATGCGCGCACCAATTGGTCGACGGGGTGCGGGGGCATGACAGTAGCGGTGGAGGGCGTGGCACACGCCACTCTGGCCCCCGCGGGTATGGCTCCCGAGGGATGGGTTCAGCTCGACGAGAACCTGAGCGTCAAGCCGAGTTCCTTGGGCTCGGACCTCGGGTGAATCCGGAGCGCCCTCGTCGGGCGGAACGGGCTGCGGATGCGCGCCTCAGCGGCACCACTCGCACATATTCATCCCAGCGATCCGAAGCACGGTCGCTCCATCGCGTCGGTGCACGACCACCGATCGCGACGTCGTGCGCGCGGTCCTGCCGCGGTCGCACGCGGCCCGACAAACGAAGAAGTCCCGGGTTGAAACCCGGGACTTCTTTCCTGTGCCCCCGACTGGAATCGAACCAGCGACCTTTGGTACCGGAAACCAACGCTCTATCCCCTGAGCTACGGAGGCGTACCGATCGAGGTTATCACTCGGCGGAGCGCCTCCCGGTGCAGGCGAAGGGTGCCGAAAGCCGGGTCAGCCCTCGGTGGGCGCTGGGGTCTCGGCGACGGCCTCGACGACAGCCATCCGTTCGGCGAGCGCCTGTGCCAACCGCTGCGCGAGATACGCGTGACCGCCGGTGGACGGATGGTTCCTGCCGACGCCCGTGTCGATGATGTCGAAGTAGTTCGACGCGACGATCCATGTGTCGTGGATGGGGGAGATGTACCACCAGCCGCGTTCGGCGGCCAGGCGCGAGAGCTCCGAGTCGATGAGGGCCGTGCCGCTTTCGACCGGAAGCACCTGAGGAGCTGGCCCCAGCACGACGATCGAGGCATCCGGATACGTTGCGGAGAGCGCGTCCCACGCGGAGTTCACGGCCCCGGCGTAATCGTTCTTGGCGACGAGCAGTCGATCGTTGATCGACCCCTGCACGATGATCAGGTCGGGGTCCAACGCGGGATCGAGAGAGGTGATGCGCTCGCCGAAATGTGGTCCGTCGATGCCCGGCTTCAGGTACCCACTGCCGCGCACGCCGTCGACGATGGTCGTCCAGCCGGTCAGGCGCCCGAGCTCATACGCGTAGCCGAGAGTCGGGTCGCTCGCCGCGGAACCGTACGTCCACGAGTCGCCGAAGACGAGAACCGTCGCATCGGGCGGAATCGTCAAGGCGGCCGGTGCCGAGGCATCCGTCCCCGCGTTCTGGAGACCCGCGCCGCCCGCGACATCGGAGGCCGGCGTGGGGCGCTGCCACGGCTGCCACGCGCCGATCACGGCGGCCGCGACGACCGCCGCGGCCATCGCCCAGACCACGCCGACGCGCACGCGCGGACGGCGGGAGGCTTCGGGCATGGATAGAGGGTAATTCACGGAATCGCGTGCGGATGCCACGACCGTCGTCTGCTGTCGGACGAGCACCGTTTTGGCCACGTGCAAGGTCGTCACACGCGCATGCGAGGATGTCTCGGTGCAGCGCATCGTCACCGCAGAACTCGACCTCGATCTGGCCGGCCCCGCCGACCTGATCTTCTCGCTGACGACCGCTCGTCAGGTGCCCCTCGCGAGCGAGATTCTGACATTCACACGCGACGATCGGGTGTACACCCCGACCGAGATCATCGACCAGGACGGCACCCGTCTGCACCGCCTGACGGGTGAGCCGGGACCTCTGCGTGTCCGGTACGAGGCGGTCGTCGAGGGCCAGACGGGTCCGGCCCGCACGAGCGAGCTCGACAGCATCATCTACCTGCGCCCGAGCCGCTACTGCCAGTCCGACGAGGTCTTCTCGCAGGCGCGCCACCAGTTCGCAGGGCTCGCGGGCGCTGAGCTGGTCGCCGCCGTCACGCGCTTCGTCGAGCAGTCGGTCACGTACACGCCGGGCCTCAGCCTCGGCACAGACAGTGCGGTCACCACCCTCATGACGGGACAGGGCGTCTGCCGCGACTACGCGCACGTCGTCATCGCGCTGCTGCGGGCGATGGATATACCGGCTCGATACGCCGCGTGTTACGCGCCGGGGCTCGACCCGATGGACTTCCACGCCGTCGCCGAGGCGTACCTCGACGGGGCCTGGTACGTCATCGACGCCACGCGCCTCGCCGATCGCCGCTCGCTCGTGCGCATCGCGACCGGGCGGGACGCCGCGGACTGCGCGTTCCTCAGCTTCCACGGCGCGCAGGTCGGGCTCGATCGGTTGCACGTCGACGCGTGGATGGTGCCGGATGTCGCGGGCCCGGCGGACGCGGATGATCCGACCGCCGACCCCTTCGCCGAGGCATCCGTCCCCGACGACTATCTGGAGCTGGTCCAGCTCGGCTGACGCGTGTTGCGCTCCTTGGGCTGCGACCCCGGTCCCTGAGCTTGTCGAAGGGACTCCGCTGGTCGCTTCGACAGGCTCAGCGACCGTTCGCGCGACGGCGAGCGCGACCGGAGCCCACGCGGGCGCCGAACTAGACTGGGCCAGCTATGAACCCCGAGGATCTCTCCGCCGCCCTGCTCGCCGTCGTCCGCCCGCTCGCCGAGGCGCGGCGCCCCGGATCGACCGACGGACTCACCGCGGCTGACCTGCCGGTGGAGCGTCCGAAGAACCGCGACCACGGCGACTGGGCCTCGAACGCCGCGCTCAAGCTCGCGAAGCTCGTCGGGGCGAACCCGCGCGAGCTCGCAGGCGAGATCGCCGAAGCCCTCGCGCAGGCAGAGGGCGTCGAGAGCGTGGATGTCGCGGGCCCGGGTTTCATCAACATCACCCTCGACGCCGCCACGGCAGGTTCCCTCGCCCGCACGATCGTCGAGGCCGGCGCGGCGTACGGCACGAACGAGTCGCAGCGCGGCAACACGATCAACCTCGAGTTCGTCAGCGCCAACCCCACGGGGCCGATGCACATCGGGCACACCCGCTGGGCGGCGCTCGGCGATGCCATGGGCCGTGTGCTCGCGGCGAGTGGCGCGACGATCGTGCGCGAGTTCTACATCAACGACGCGGGCGTGCAGATGGACCGGTTCGGCCGGTCCGTCCTCGCCGCGGCCAAGGGTGAGCCCACGCCGGAGGACGGTTACCCCGGCTCCTACATCGAGGACCTCGCGAAACGGGTGCTGTCGGAAGAGCCTGCGCTGCTCGACCTACCGGCCGAAGAGCAGCTCGCCGTCACCCGCGAGCGCGCCTATGCCCTTCAGCTCGGCGACATGCAGAACTCGCTCGTCAAGTTCAACGTGCACTTCGACGTGTGGTTCAGTGAGCGGACCCTGCACGCCAAGCCGGCGGATGGCGGACCCAGCCTGGTCGACGAGGCCGTCGATCGCCTGCGGGCGCAGGGTCACGTGTTCGACGCGGACGGTGCGGTGTGGGTGCGGACGACCGACTTCGGCGACGACAAAGACCGGGTCATCCGCAAGTCCGATGGCGAGTACACCTACTTCGCCGCCGACGCCGCGTACTACCTCAACAAGGGCGACCGCGGTTACGCGCACAAGATCTACCTGCTCGGCGCCGACCACCACGGTTATGTCCATCGCCTGAAGGCCCTCGCCGGGGCCGCGGGGGACGACCCCGAGAAGGACATCGAGGTGCTGATCGGCCAGCTGGTGTCGATCAACGGCGCGCGCCTCAGCAAGCGCGCCGGCAACATCATCGAGCTCGACGATCTGCGCGACTGGATCGGGACGGATGCGTTGCGCTACTCGCTCGCGCGATACCCGGCCGACTCACCCCTGACGCTCGATCCCGAGATCCTGCGGAAGCGCACGAACGACAACCCCGTCTTCTACGTGCAGTACGCCCACGCGCGCACGCACAACGTCGCCCGGAACGCCCTGGACTCGGGCGTCGATCGCAGCGAGTTCGCCCCCGAGCTGCTGACGCACGAGACCGAGTCGGCTCTGCTCGGGGCGCTCCAGGAGTTCCCGCGCATCGTCGGGTTCGCGGCCGAGGTGCGCGAGCCGCATCGCGTCGCCCGTTACCTCGAAGAGCTCGCGGGGCTCTACCACCGCTGGTACGACAACTGCCGGGTCATCCCGCTCGGCGACGCCCCGATCGAACCCGTCCACCGCACCCGCCTCTGGCTGAACGACGCGACCGGACAGGTCTTGCGGAACGGCCTCGACCTGCTCGGCGTCTCGGCGCCCGAACGGATGTAGCGATGACCACGCCGCCGCCGGACGTGCCGACCCTCTACTGGGACGATGCGCCCCCGCCCCGGCGGAAGCGGCGCCTGTGGCCCTGGATCGTCTCGCTCGTCGTTGTGATCGTGCTGTTCGGCGGGGCCGCGTTCGCGGGGGAGTGGCTCGCGCGTGATCTGGTCGAGCGCGGTGTGCGCGGGGCCCTGGCGAGCGAGCTCGGCGTGCCGGCCGACCAGGCCGAGGTGCAGATCGAAGGCCTCGTCATCCCGCAGCTCATCGCGGGTCGGTTCGACGAGGTCCGAATCTCAGCACAGGATGTCTCACTCCAGGGTTTCACGGGTGATGTGGACGTCACGGCGCGCGGCGTACCGCTCACCGCAGACGGCCCGCTCGATTCGGCCGAAGCGACGGTTTCGCTCGACCAGGAGCAGGTGCGCACACTGCTCGCGGGTGTCGAGGGATTCCCCGAGGAGTCGCTCGCTCTCACGGGGTCCGAGGTCGCGATCTCGATCGACCTCAATCTGTTCGGCGTTGCGATCCCGGTCGGTGTGGGTCTCACACCCTCGGCCCAAGCCGGCGCGCTCGCCCTGACCCCCGCGTCGCTGTCGGTGGCGGGTGCGACCGCGGACGCCCAGGGTCTGCGCGATCAGTTCGGCGCGCTCGCCGACGTTGTTCTGCAGACGTGGCAGGTGTGCATCGCCTCATCCCTTCCCGCCGGGCTCACCCTGACCGACGTCGCCGTCGTCGATGAGCGGGTCGTCGCGCAGTTCGACATCGCGAGCGGCATCCTGGTGGACCCCACCCTCCAGGATTCCGGCGTGTGCGGCTGATGACCGCTGCAATCGATGCCGCTCGCCCCTTCGTGCCTCGGACGGGTGGGACCCTGCTCATCAACCTGCACTCGCACCTCGAGGGACGGGTGCGGCCTGAGACGGCCGCCCAGGTCGCCCGAGAGCTGGGCCTGCCGGATGCCGACCGCGACTGGGCGCAGGCGCTGCAGCTCGAGCGGCCTGCGGATCTCACCGAGTATCTCGTCAAGGTCGTGTCGTCCTTCCCGCTCTTCTCCCGCCTGGAGTACCTCGAACGCATCGCCCGTGAGGCCGTGGAGGACGCCGCCGCGGACGGCGAGGACTACCTCGAGTTGCGTTTCGGACCGGCCTCGCACGTCTCCGGCGGAGACCTGGATGCGGTGATCGCGGCCGTCTGCCGGGGGGTGGCGGATGGCGCCGCGGCGACACGGATGCCCGCGGGCGTCGTGGTCGCGGCGCTGCGCAGCGACCCGACCGAGGCGAATGAGGCGGTGGCACGGGCGGCCGCGCGGGCCGCGGGCCGCGGCGTCGTGGGCTTCGACCTGGCGGGCGACGAGAAGAGGTTTCCCGAGCTGGAACGGTATGTCGACGCCTTCGCGATCGCCGGGAGTGCCGGGCTCGGGCTGACGTGTCACGCCGCGGAGGCGGCGCCCGGACGGGCGGCGGTCGAAGCCGTCGAACTGCTCGGCGCGACGCGCATCGGGCACGGCGCACGGATCGCTCGCGAACCCGGGCTCATGGACTGGTTCGTCGAGCGGGGTATCGCCATCGAGGTCTGCCCGACGTCGAACCTGTACACGGGGGCGGTGGACTCGCTCATCGATCACCCGGCGGCCCGGTTCGCGCGTGCGGGTGTCCGTGTCGTGCTGGGCGACGACAATCCGCGCCAGACGGGTTCGCTGCTCTCGAGAGAGGCCGTGGTGCTCCGCGAGGACCTCGGCTTCGACGATGAGCTGATGCGTCGGATGGCGGAGGACAGCGTCGCCGCGGCGTTCGTCGACGAGTCGACCCGGCGTCTGTGGCGGGACCGGCTCGCTTCGCCCGGCGGTCCGGATGCCGTGCCCGCTCGGCACGTCGTCGCGGACGGCGGCGAAAACGGACCGGCGCGCGCTGACGGCTAGACTGCAAGCGTCGCCCTGCGTGAGAGACTCCGCCCGGGCACCCGCTGCTTCCCGCGGCTGATCCCCTGCCGTATCCACCCGATTGGTCTGCTCGTGTCCGTCGCCTCGCCGCTCGCCCCCGGATGGCTCGTTCCGCCCGCCGACGCGAACGCGCTGGCCCCGCACGTGTGGCCCGCGGCCGCGCACCGGCGCGACGACGGTCAGCTCGAACTCGGAGGCGTCGCCGTCCGCGACCTCGCGGCGCAGTACGGCACGCCGGTCCTCGTGCTCGACGAGGGCGAGGTGCGCGCTCGGGCACGCCGCACGCGCGAGGCTTTCCAGGATGCGGCGGCCCGCCACGGCACGCAGGCCCGCGTGTACTACGCCGGCAAGGCGTTCCTCTCCACCGAGGTCGCCCGCTGGGTGAGCGAAGAGGGCCTGCGCGTCGACGTCTGCACGCGCGGCGAACTCGAGGTGGCGCTCGCGGCCGGTGTGCCCGCCGATCACCTCGGCTTCCACGGCAACAACAAGTCGGTCTCCGAGCTCGAGCGCGCGGTCGAGGTCGGCATCGGATCGATCGTGATCGACAGCGTGTGGGAGCTCGACCGCCTCGCCGCGATCGTCGCGCGCAGCGGACGTGAGAGTGCCCCGCAGGACGTACTGCTGCGGGTCAACACGGGCGTCCACGCCGAAACCCACCACTTCCTCGCCACGTCGCACGAGGACCAGAAGTTCGGCTTCGGCCTCGAACTCGCCCCCGAGCTCGTCGCCCGCGTGCGCGCGACGCCCGGCCTCAATCTCGTCGGCCTGCACTGCCACATCGGCTCGCAGATCTTCGGCTCCGACGGCTTCCGCGCCTCCGCCGCACGTCTGCTCGGTGTGCTCGCGGATCTGCCCGGAGGACCGCTCCCCGTCCTCAACCTCGGCGGCGGATTCGGCATCGCCTATACCTCCGCGGACGAGCCGACCCCGATCGGCGAACTCGCCGAGGGCATCGTGTCGGTCGTCGCGAGCGAGGCGAACACCCTCGGGGTTCCGGTCCCGTTCCTCGCGTTCGAGCCCGGGCGGAGCATCGTGGGTACCGCGGGCGTCACGCTGTACGAGGTCGGGACGACGAAGGATGTCTCGGTCGAGGCATCCGATCCCGCCGGCTCCACGGCATCGGCCACGCGTCGCTACGTGAGCGTCGACGGCGGCATGAGCGACAACCCGCGCCCAGCCCTGTACGACGCGCAGTTCTCGGCCCGCATCGCCGACCGCACCAGCACGGCCGAACCCGCGCTCGTGCGCGTTGTCGGCAAGCACTGCGAGTCGGGCGACATCGTCGTGGACGCCGAGTACCTGCCCGCGGATGTCGCACCCGGCGATCTGCTCGCCGTCCCCGCGACGGGCGCCTACTGCTACGCCCTCGCGAGCAACTACAACCACGTCCCGAGGCCGCCGATCGTGGCCGTCCGGGACGGAGCGTCGCGCGTGATCGTGCGCGGCGAGACGATCGACGACCTGCTCGCCCGCGACGCCGGCGTTTCGGGTCTGAGAGGAAACGAATGACCGACTACCGCACCCTGCGCGTCGCGCTGCTCGGCGCCGGAGCCGTGGGCTCGCAGGTCGCAGGGCTGCTGCTCCGCCACGGCGACGAACTGGCCGACCGGGCGGGCGCCCGACTGGAGCTCGCCGGCATCGCCGTTCGCGACGTCGACGCCCCGCGCGACGTCGACCTGCCGCGCGAGCTGTTCACGACGGACGCGGACTCGCTGATCGTCGGTTCCGACATCGTGATCGAGCTGATGGGCGGTCTCGAGCCCGCCCGCACGTCGATCCTGCACGCCCTCTCGTCCGGTGCCGACGTCGTCACGGCCAACAAGGCGCTGCTCGCGACCCACGGCGCGGAGATCTACGACGCGGCCGACCAGGTCGGAGCATCCGTCTATTACGAGGCCGCTGCGGCCGGTGCGATCCCGATCATCCGTCCCCTCCGCGACTCCCTCGCGGGCGACCGCGTGCGTCGCATCATGGGCATTGTCAACGGCACCACGAACTACATCCTCGACCGCATGGACACCGAGGGCGCCGACTTCGCCGAGGTGCTCGCCGACGCCCAGCGCCTGGGTTACGCGGAGGCCGACCCGACGGCGGATGTCGAGGGCTACGACGCCGCACAGAAGGCCGCGATCCTCGCGAGCCTGGCGTTCCACACGAGCGTTCCGCTCGACACCGTGCACCGCGAGGGCATCACGTCGGTCGATGCCTCGCTGATCGAGTCCGCGCGTCACGCCGGCTACGTCGTCAAGCTCCTCGCGGTCTGCGAACGGATCGAGGATGCCTCGGGCACCGGTCCCGGCACTGGAACCGGCGATGCGATCTCGGTGCGCGTCTACCCGGCACTCGTGCCCCGCACGCACCCGCTCGCGAGCGTCCACGGCGCGAACAACGCGGTGTTCGTCGAGGCGGAAGCCGCCGGAAGCCTCATGTTCTACGGCGCCGGAGCCGGGGGAGTGCAGACGGCCTCGGCCGTGCTCGGAGACGTCGTCTCCGCCGCGCGCCACCACATCGCCGGCGGCGTCGGAGTGGGCGAGTCCACCCGCGCGAACCTGCCCATCCTGCCGATCGGCCGCGTCACGACGCGCTACCAGATCACGCTCGAGGTCAGCGACGAGACGGGCGTGCTCGCCACCGTCGCGGGGATCCTCAGCGAGGGACGGGTATCCATCGCGACCGTCGAGCAGACGGTCGTCGCGGACCCGGACGGCGGACCCGGCATCGCACGCATCGTGATCGGCACACACAAAGCACTCGAGCAGGATCTCAGCGACACCGTCGCCCGACTCGCCGCGAGCGGCGTCGTCGAGCGGGTCGTGTCGGTTCTGCGGGTAGAAGGAGACTGACATGGCACACCTCTGGCGCGGAGTCCTCCGCGAATACGCCGATCGACTCGGCGTCACCGACGCTTCGACCGTCGTCACGCTGGGTGAGGGCGGCACGCCGCTCCTTCCCGCACCGGCGCTCTCGCGCATGACGGGAACGGATGTCTGGGTCAAGTTCGAGGGCATGAACCCGACCGGGTCCTTCAAAGACCGCGGCATGACCGTCGCCCTGTCGCGCGCTGTCGAGCACGGCGCCAAAGCCGTCATCTGCGCGTCGACCGGAAACACCTCGGCCTCGGCCGCGGCCTACGCCGCGCACGCCGGCATCACCGCGGCCGTGCTCGTTCCCGAGGGCAAGATCGCCATGGGCAAGCTCAGCCAGGCCGTCGCGCACAACGGCAAGCTCATCCAGATCCGCGGCAACTTCGACGACTGCCTCGAGATCGCGCGCGAGCTCGCCGACAACTACCCGGTGCACCTGGTCAACTCGGTCAACCCCGACCGCATCGAGGGGCAGAAGACGGCCGCGTACGAGGTCGTCGAGCAGCTCGGCGACGCCCCCGACTTCCACCTCATCCCGGTGGGCAATGCGGGCAACTACACCGCCTACTCGCGTGGTTACCGCGAAGAGGTCGAGCGCGGTGTTTCGACCCGCCTGCCCCGCATGTTCGGCTTCCAGGCCGCGGGCAGTGCACCGCTGGTCCGCGGCGAGATCGTCCGTCAGCCCGAGACGATCGCCAGCGCGATCCGCATCGGCAACCCCGCCTCGTGGGAGCTGGCGCTCGAGGCTCGCGATGCGACCGACGGATGGTTCGGCGCGATCGACGACGACCGCATCCTCGCGGCCCAGAAGCTGCTCTCGGGCGAGGTCGGCATCTTCGTCGAGCCCGCCTCGGCCATCAGCGTCGCGGGGCTTCTCGACCGCGTCGACGCCGGCGTGATCCCGAAGGGCGCGCGCGTCGTGCTCACGGTCACCGGTCACGGGCTCAAGGACCCGCAGTGGGCCCTCCGGCGCGAGGACGGCTCGCAGGTCGAGCCGATCGTGGTCGACGCCGCAACATCCGAGGTCGCGTCCGTTCTCGACCTCGTCGCCGAGCCCGTCGCGTGAGCGAGGCATCCGCGTGAACACAGCCCCTCGGGCTACCGAGCAAGCCCCGCGCAGCTTCGTGGTGCGTGTTCCCGCCACGAGCGCGAACCTCGGTCCCGGATTCGACACCCTCGGGCTGGCGCTGAGCGTTTACGACGAGATCGTGGTCACCGAACTGCCCGAGCCGGGCCTCGAGGTGTTCGTCGAGGGGGAGGGCGCGGAGGACGTCGCGCGGGATGCCTCGAACCTTGTGGTCCGCTCTATTCAGTACGCGTTCGACGCGTTCGGGCAGGAGATGCCGGGCCTGCGGTTCGAGGCGCACAATACGATCCCGCACGGGCGCGGCATGGGGTCATCCGGTGCCGCCGTCGTCTCGGGGCTCGTCATCGCCCGGACGCTCCTCGAAGGACGGGTCGACGTTTCTGATGACGATCTGCTGCGTCTTGCCACCGAGCTCGAAGGCCACCCCGACAACGTCGCGCCCGCACTCTTCGGCGGCCTGACGATCGCGTGGATCACCCCCGATGGTCCGCAGCACAAGAAGCTGCTCGTGCACCGCGGTGTCGCGCCGCTGGTGTTCGTCCCGGGCTTCACGATGTCGACCTCGCTCGCCCGCAGTCTGCAGCCGCTGAACGTGCCGCGCGAGGATGCGGTCTTCAACGTCTCCCGGTCGGCCCTGCTGATCGCCGCGCTGACCCAGAGCCCCGAGCTGCTGCTCGCCGCGACCGAGGATCGTCTGCACCAGGAGTACCGTGCCGAGGCGATGCCCGAGACGCTGCGGATCGTGCGGGCCCTGCGCCTCGCCGGGTTCGCGGCGGTCGTCTCGGGGGCGGGTCCGAGCATCCTCGTCCTCGCCGATGGCCCCGGACGACGCCTCGAGGCGGCCGACGTCGTGGAGCGGGTCTCTGACACCGCGTGGGAGGCCCTCATGCTGGCCGTCGACTTCAAAGGTGCTACAGTGAGGGAACACACGGAGGGTGCCACACAGCCGTTTTCGGCTGCGTGAATCTGGCCTCCGATCGCAATCTGCGAAGCACTGCATGCCCCCCGAATCCTTCTTCATCCTTTCGGCGTGGGCGGGTGTCCGCCGCGGCGACATCGCATGCAGTCGTGTTCATTCACACGTGCAAGGGAGTACTCGTGGAGTCAATCTCCGAGATCCAGACCGGCGCCACCCCCATTCAGGGTGAGCAGACCGGTGACAACGCGCCCGAGGGCGCACAGACCACCGAGGCAGCGTCTCAGGACGCAGCACCCCAGGATGGCGCGTCTCAGGACGCCGCTCCTCAGGACGCCGCTCCTCAGGACGCCGCTCCTCAGGACGCCGCTCCTCAGGATGTAGCGCCCGCCGACTCGGCGCCCGAACAGGGTTCTGTCGAGGCTGACGCATCCCTCCCGGACGAGGCGCCCGCCTCGAAGCCGGCCCGCGCCTCCAAGCGCCGCCGCCGCGTCCGTGAGCTCGCCGCGGACTTCGGTGTCGACGCCAAGCGCGTCATCGCCGTCGCCGCTGAGCTGGGTCACACGCTGAAGACCCCGCAGTCGGCGCTCGACGCCGACGTCGAGGCGCAGGTCACGGCCGCGCTCACGTCCGCTGCGCTGTCGGATGCTTCGGCATCCACCGCCGACGCGACTACGGAGACCGCCGCAGCGCCGTCTGCGGACGCCCCGGCCGTTGCGCCGTCCGCGGAAGGCGACTCCGCGCCCCGGAAAAACGACGCTGACGAGGCATCCGATTCCTCCGCCGAGAGCGCGCAGAGCACCTCCGGTGCGCGGAACGATGGCAACGCCCAGAACGATGGCAACGCCCAGAACGACGGCAACGCCCAGAACGACGGCAACGCCCAGAACGATGGCAACGCCCAGAACGACGGCAACGCCCAGAACGACGGTGAGGGCGAGCAGACGGGCAGTCGTCGCAGCCGCAACCGCAACCGCAACCGCAGCCGCGGTGGCCGTGACGCACAGGATGGCCAGGACGGCGCTGCCTCTGCGGCCGACCAGGGTGGCCAACAGAACCAGGGCCGTCAGGCCAAGGGCGACCAGGCCAACCAGAACGCAGGCGCTCAGAACAACGCTCAGGGTAACCAGAACCAGGGTGGCCAGAACAACGCCCAGGGTGGCCAGAACCAGGGTGGCCAGAACAACGCCCAGGGTGGCCAGAACCAGCGCGGCCAGAACCCGCAGCGTGGTCAGAGCGCCCAGGCCCAGAACAACGGCCCCGTAGACGACGACGACAACACCCAGGGTGGCCGCGGCCGCGGTCGCGGTCGCACCAAGCGCTCGCCCGGCGCGCCGATGGATGAGTTCGAGACCGAGATCGGCGATGACGACGTCCTCATCCCGATCGCCGGCATCCTCGACGTCCTCGACAACTACGCGTTCGTCCGCACGTCCGGCTACCTGCCCGGCCCGAGCGACGTCTACGTCTCGCTCGGCCAGGTCAAGAAGTACAACCTGCGCAAGGGTGACGCCGTCGTCGGCGCGATCAAGCAGCCGCGCGAGGGCGAGCACCAGGGACGTCAGAAGTACAACGCCCTCGTGAAGGTCGACGCGATCAACGGCCTGTCGGTCGACGACGCCGCGACCCGTGTCGAGTTCGGCAAGCTCACGCCGCTCTACCCGCAGGATCGCCTGCGTCTCGAGACGGCGCCGGAGAAGCTGACGCAGCGGATCATCGACCTCGTCGCCCCCATCGGCAAGGGCCAGCGCGGCCTGATCGTCGCGCCCCCCAAGGCGGGCAAGACGATCGTGCTCCAGCAGATCGCCAACGCGATCGCGACGAACAACCCCGAGGTCCACCTCATGGTCGTGCTCGTCGACGAGCGTCCCGAAGAGGTCACCGACATGCAGCGGACGGTTCGCGGCGAGGTCATCGCCTCGACGTTCGACCGCCCCGCGGAAGACCACACGACGGTCGCCGAACTCGCCATCGAGCGCGCCAAGCGTCTCGTCGAGCTCGGTCACGACGTCGTCGTGCTGCTCGACTCGATCACGCGTCTCGGCCGTGCCTACAACATCTCGGCGCCGACCTCGGGTCGCGTGCTGAGCGGTGGTGTGGATGCTTCGGCTCTGTACCCGCCCAAGCGCTTCTTCGGCGCCGCGCGCAACATCGAGAACGGCGGATCGCTCACGATCCTCGCGACCGCGCTCGTGGAGACCGGGTCCAAAATGGACGAGGTCATCTTCGAAGAGTTCAAGGGAACGGGCAACAGCGAGCTGCGCCTCTCGCGTCAGCTCGCCGACAAGCGGATCTTCCCGGCCGTCGACGTGAACGCATCCTCCACGCGCCGTGAGGAGATGCTGCTCTCGGCCGACGAGGTCAAGATCACGTGGAAGCTGCGCCGTGCGCTCGCGGGTCTCGACCCGCAGCAGGCCCTCGAGGTCGTCCTCGGCAAGCTCAAGGAGACGAGCTCGAACGTGGAGTTCCTCGTGCAGATGCAGAAGTCGATCCCGGCGCCGACCGCGGGCGCGCACGGCAGCAGCCACGGGCACGACAACAACATCCGCTGATCGGGTCCGCCGTGGCCGAACCCGGGATTTTCGACTCCGTTCGCGGACTCATCGACGAGCACCGGCGGGTGCAGGAGGAACTCTCCGACCCCGCTGTGCACGCCGATGCAGGGCGCGCCAAACGCGTCAATCGACGCTACGCCGAGCTCAGCCGGATCGTGGCCGCGTACGACGCGTGGACCGCTGCATCCGACGACCTCGCCGCCGCGCGTGAACTCGCGCGTGAGGATGCGGCGTTCGCCGAAGAGGTGCCTGGGCTCGAAGAACGGGTCGACGCGACGCAGGAGCGGCTCCGCCGCCTGCTGATCCCGCGCGACCCCGACGATGCGCGCGACGTGATCATGGAGATCAAGGGCGGCGAGGGCGGCGCCGAGAGCGCGCTCTTCGCGGCCGACCTGCTGCGCATGTACATCCAGTACGCGGCGTCCCAGGGATGGAAGACCGAGCTTCTTGAACGCACCGAGTCCGACCTCGGCGGCTACAAGGACGTTCAGGTGGCGATCAAGGGCTCGTCGGCCGATCCCGCCCAGGGAGTGTGGGCGCACCTGAAGTACGAGGGCGGCGTCCACCGCGTGCAGCGGGTGCCGGCCACCGAGTCGCAGGGACGCATCCACACCTCGACGACCGGGGTGCTGGTCTTCCCCGAGGTCGATGAGCCCGACGAGGTCGAGATCAACCAGAACGACCTCAAGATCGACGTGTTCCGCTCGTCGGGTCCCGGCGGGCAGTCGGTCAACACAACCGACTCCGCGGTTCGCATCACCCACCTGCCCACGGGAATCGTGGTGTCGATGCAGAACGAGAAGTCGCAGTTGCAGAACCGTGAAGCCGGCATGCGCGTCTTGCGGGCCCGGATCCTCGCGCGGCAGCAGGAAGAGATCGCGGCGGCGGCATCCGATGCCCGCAAGTCGCAGATCCGCGGGATGGATCGCTCCGAGCGCATCCGCACCTACAACTTCCCCGAGAACCGCATCGCGGACCACCGGACGGGCTACAAGGCCTACAACCTCGATCAGGTGATGGACGGTGCCCTGGGTCCCGTCATCGACTCGTGCATCGCGGCGGACGAGGAAGAACGCCTGGCCGCCATCGGCGCCTGACCCCTTTCACCGTCGGCCGATGCTTCCGCGCGGGGAGGCGGAGTGGCGGATGAACACGCGGTGAAGCTAGGGTGTCTTGAAGGTGACGCGGGGGTGAACGACCCCCGTTTGTTTGGGGCACGTCGCCTTTCGACCGCACTGGGGGCGTCATGAGCCGAATTACCGAGACCTCTGCCATGGACGTGGGCGGCTTCGATCGATCGCGCGACGTTGTCCTGACGCTGCCCGTGCGGAGCATCGCGATCGCTCTCGTCCTGATCGCCGCCGGGCTCGCCAGCGCTCACCTGGCCGTGCACACTCTGGCCGCGCTCGACGTCCTCACCTACGACGGCCGGCTCGTGGGTGCATTTGATATGGACGCCGAGGTCAGCATCCCGACATGGTTCACCATGATGCTCCTCGTGGGCATCGCTCTCCTGCTCGGAGCCGCGGCGCTCGCCACGACGAAGGGCCGCGGGTGGTGGTGGACGCTCTCCGCCGTCTTCGCCTATCTCTCGCTCGATGAGGGAGCGGCTCTGCACGAGAGCCTGATGTACGTGACGCGGAATGCGCTCGGCATCACCGGGGGACCGCTGTGGTACGCCTGGGTCATCCCCGTCGGCCTCGCCCTCGTGATCGCCGCGCCGTTCGCAGCGCGATTCGTCTGGAGTCTGCCGACCTCCACGCGGCGCCTGATCATCGTCGCCGCCGTGCTCTATGTCGGCGGTGCGATCGGGATCGAGGTCGTCAGCGCGAGCGCCGGCGCCGAAGTCGAGGCCCTGACGCGTAACGAGAACGACCCGATGGTGTGGGCGCTTGCCTGCTTCGAGGAGAGCCTCGAGATCGGCGGGCTCGTGGTCATGGCGATCGCTGTGATGCTGCACCTGCGTGACCACGCTCTGCACGACCGGCGCATCGCGCTGGGGCTGCGCTGAAGAACCGGGCCCCGCTTCGAGCGGTGCAGCCGGGGCGGATGCGACTGACGCGATAGGGTCACCCCGTGATCGCTTTCATCATCCGCAGCCTCATCTTCGTTCTGTCCGCCGCCCTCGGCCTGCTCGTCGCCGACTGGGTGCTGCCCGGGTTCCAGATCCAGTGGAACGAGTGGTGGGGCTTCGTGCTCTGCATCCTGATCTTCGCGATCCTGCAAAGCGTGCGGCACCCTGGATCGCCAAAATGGCCCGGCGCTATGCCCCCGCGCTGCTCGGCGGCATCGGCATCGTGTCGACGTTCGTGGCTCTGTTGGTCGTCGTCCTCCTGCCGATCGGGGGCCTTCGAATCACGGATGCTGTCGCCTGGGTACTGGGCCCCGTCATCGTGTGGCTGATCACGGCGCTCGCGACGATGTTCCTTCCCATGATCTTCCTCAAGAAGAAAGTCGTCGAGGCTCGCGAGTCCCGCCCCTGACGCGTCAGTCGGGACATCAGGTTCCCATCACGAACGGACGCGACATGCCGTGGGGACTTCTCTCACACGGCGAGTCGCGTCCGTTCGCGGTCGCGAAACCTGCGGCGGGGGAGCGGGACGTCAGCTGCCGGTGGTCGCTCGCACGCGCTGCAGCAGGCTCGGCGCGGTCCGATCGAAGATCCGACCGCCGATCCCCACGCCGAGCACGAAGAACACGACACCGAGCACAACGCCGACGACCAGCGCGAGCCAACTGAACAGCACATCACCCGTCACCGCGGCCATGATCGCCAGGATGATCTCGGGGGCGGCGAGCACCGCGGCGAGAACCCACACGGCGAGGAAACCCAGGAAGATTGAGAACGTCGCTCCGGGGACGCGCTTGAACGGATTGTCGCCCGCCGCGGGCACGGGCACGAGCAGGTAGGCCGAACTCACCGCACACACGCCGTATGCCGTGAGCAGCATGCCGATCGCCGACCCGATGATCGCGGGCGCCAGGTGCCAATCGCCCGTGATGGCGATCGTGATCACCGCCGTGAGGATTACCAGCGGAAGCCCGACGGTCGCGGCCGCGAGCATCCGGCCGAGACGGTCCTGACGACCGCGAACGCCCGTCGCAACGATCGTCCCGAACGCCGTGCCGTCATACGACACGTCTGCATACGGCACGATGCCGAGGACGAAGGCGACGAACGTGGCGCTGAACGCGATGAACGTGTTCGTCGCATCGCCCCGAGCCCAGAACACCACGAGCACGGGCACAAGCGGAACGGTGATCAGCTGACGGAGATAGCGGGGATCGTGGATCCAGTACGTCAGGGATCGTGCCCAACTCGCCCCGGTGCCGCCGGTGGGCAAGCGCCCGAACCATCCGATCTTCCCCGCGGCGACCTTGCGGCCGCCCCGAGCGGGGGGTGCGACGAGGGATGCCGAGAGGCTCCGGTGCCAGATGAACCACAGCAGCGCGACGGTCGCCAGGGCGATCAGCAGTTTCGCGCCGGCGATGAGAGGCGCCCCGGACGCAAGATCGGCGGGGGCCGACCATGCGGCTGCCAGGGGTGTCCAGGACACGGCCTCGAGCACACCAGACAGAGCGGTCATGTCGTTGGAGGGGCCGCTCGCGGCGCTCAGGAGTGAACCGATGCCGGCGATGATCGGACCCGCGAGGATGAGCACGATGAACGCGAGCATCCAGACGATTTCGCGGATGCGCCGGCCTCCCGTCATTCCTGCCGCGATCGAGGCGAAAGTCCGTGAGACGACGACGCAGATCAGGATGCCGAGCGGAACGCAGATGACCGCCGCAGCGAGCGCGATCGGCCAGCGCCACCACGCGACAAGACTCGCGAGGCCACCGAGAATCGTCGCGAGACCGGGGATTCCGGTGGCTCCCGCCGCGGTCAGTGCGACCATCATGCGGGTCGTCGTCAGCGGGAACGTCGCGAGACGCGACGGGTCGAGCGTCGTGTCGATCCCGGCGGCGAAGACGGGCGCGAGCACCCATCCCAGAGTCAGCAGGCTGCCGCCGGCGATGAGGACGAGCCGTGTCACCTCGAGGCCGAGGGTGCCGACGAAGAACAGTCCGATGGCGATCAGCGCGACGGCGCCGACGGCCCACAGGGCGCCGAAGATGAATCCGACCAGCTGCCAGGGCTGGCGGGAGAGCGTATTGCCGAGGACGCGGAACCGGATCCTCAGGAGAGTCGCAACCACTCGGGTCCTTCCGTGTGGTGACGGCCGCCGACGAGCTCGACGAATCGGTCTTGCAGCGTCGCGTCGCCGCGCACTTCGGCGACCGTGCCGGCGGCGAGCACGCGACCCGCTGCAATAACGGCGACGTGGTCGCACATGCGTTGCACGAGATCCATCGAGTGGCTCGACACGATGACCGTGCCGCCGCCCTTCGTGTAGTCGCGCAGGATGTCCTCGATGTTCGCGGCCGAAACCGGATCGACGGACTCGAACGGTTCGTCGAGGACGAGGATGCGGGGGGCGTGGACGAGCGCGCAGGCCAGGGCGATCTTCTTGGTCATACCGGCGGAGTAGTCGACGACGGGTGTGCCGGCGGCCGCGGTCAGGTCCATGATGCGGAGGAGGTCCGCGGTGCGCGCCGCGACATCCGCGTGCGTGAGCCCGAACATCATGCCCGTGTACGTCACCAGCTGTTCGCCGGTGAGGCGGTCGAACAGGCGCACGCCGTCGGCCAGGTTGCCGATCATGGCCTTCGCGCGGACAGGCTCGGTCCAGACATCGACGCCGTGGATGAACGCGCGACCGGCGTCGGGACGCAGCAGTCCTGTGGCCATCGACAGAGTGGTGGTCTTGCCGGCCCCGTTCGGACCGACGAGACCGTAGAACGAACCCTCGGGCACGGCGAGGTCGAGGTTGTCCACGGCCGTCTTGTCGCCGAAGCGCTTGATCAGGCCGTTCAACTGCATGGCGAGCGCGGGGGAAGCGGTTGGCGGTGGGGCAGCGGCGGAAGTCGGCGAAGTCACCGCTTCACGCTATCCGACCATCCGCCAACTGGTATATCACCGCGCGTGTGTCGCGCGGGTGCATCGCGCGGGTCATGGGATCGTCGTGTTCGCGCCCCGGGCCGTCAGATCGAGTACTCGGGTGCCGTGAGCAGCGCCCGGGTGTCCTCGCCCGGACGGCGCGCACGCGCTTTCGCCGGGATTCCGACGAGCACCGAATCTGCCGGAGCATCGCGGGTGACCACGGCATTGGCGCCGACCGCGGAGTCGTCGCTTATGACGACGGGCCCGAGGATCTTCGCCCCCGCGCCGACGACAACGCGGTCGCCGAGCGTCGGGTGCCGCTTGCCGCCCTCGCGCTGCCGTCCACCCAGCGTGACGCCGTGATACAGCATGACGTCATCGCCGGTTTCGACGGTCTCGCCGATCACGACGCCCATGCCATGGTCGATGAAGAAGCGGCGACCGAGTCGTGCTCCCGGGTGAATTTCGATCCCGGTCAGCCAGCGCGTCACTTGCGAGATCGCGCGAGCCAGGAACTTGGCACCCCGCAGCCACAGGCGGTGATGGATGCGGTAGGCCCAGATGGCGTGCAGGCCCGGGTACAGCAGCGCGATCTCGAGGTCGCCGCGCGCGGCGGGGTCCCGCAGACGAGCGGCCGCGACATCCTCTCGGATCGTCAGCCAGGCGGAACGAAGGCCCACGTCACTCCTCGCGCAGGTGCTCGTACAGAGCGGTGGAGAGGTAGCGCTCGCCCGCGGACGGGACGATGACGACGATGTTCTTGCCGGCGGCCTCGGGGCGGGCTGCGATCTGCAGGGCGGCCCAGATGGCGGCACCGCTCGACATCCCGACGAGGATGCCTTCGTCCGTCGCGACCTTGCGGGCGACCTCGAGGGTGTCGTCGAACGACACGTCGATGACCTCGTCGATGACGTCGCGGTCGAGGATCTCGGGCACGAAGTTGGGGCCGATGCCCTGGATCTTGTGGGGTCCGGGGTGCCCCTTGGTGAGGATGGGGGAGTCGGCGGGCTCGACGGCCACGATCTGTACTCCCGGTACGCGCTCCTTGAGCACCTGGCCGACGCCCGTGATCGTCCCGCCTGTGCCGATGCCGGCGACGAAGTATCCGATGTCGCCGTCCGTGTCGCGCAGGATCTCTTCGGCGGTCGTCTTGCGGTGGATAGCGGGGTTCGCCTCGTTCTCGAACTGGCGGGCCCAGATCGCGCCCGGCGTGTCGGCGACGATCTGCTTGGCGATGGCGACGGCCTCGGACATCCCCTTCGTCGGGTCGGTGAGGACGAGCTCGGCGCCGAAGGCCTTGAGGAGCGTGCGGCGTTCCTTCGACATCGAGGCGGGCATCGTGAGGATCACCTTGTAGCCACGGGCAGCGCCCACCATGGCGAGGGCGATGCCGGTGTTGCCGCTCGTGGACTCCACGATGGTCCCGCCGGGCTTCAGCTCGCCGGATGCCTCCGCGGTGTCGACGATCGCGATGCCCAGGCGGTCCTTGACGCTCGAGACCGGGTTGTAGAACTCGAGCTTCGCCAGCACGACGCCGCCGAGCCCCTCCGTGACCCGGTTCAACCGGACGAGAGGGGTGTTTCCGAATGCGGACGTGATGTCTGGGTGGATGCCGGCCATGGGCGTGCCTTTCGGGATGTCACTGGGTTCGCGGGATGTCTCGGAGCTCGGCGTCGTCCTCGACGCGCTTCAACGAGCCTAGGCGAGGCCCGTCCGGGTCGGCGTGATTGTGACGAATCCGCGGATCCGCGGCCCGAGGGGATGGCCCCCGGTAATGCCCGGGCGGGTGCTCCGGTAATGCCCGGTCGGGTGCCCCGGTAATGCCCGGTCGGGTGCCCCGGTAATGTGGGGGCGCTCATGCCTCCCTCCGAACATCCCTCTTCTCCGCGCGCGCTCGCGACCTCGCTGCGCGAGGCCGCGCAGCGACTCGCGGGGGCGGGCATCGCCGATCCCGGCGTCGACGTCGAGCTGCTCGCCGCACACGTGCTCGGTACGAGTCGCGGGGGAGTGCAGGCTGCCAGCATTCGCGGTGATTCGATCGAGGGGGAGGATGCCTCGGCGTTCGATGCTCTCGTCGAGCGCCGCGCCGCGCGGGTACCGCTCCAGCACCTCACCGGGCTCGCCCCGTTTCGTCGCCTGGTGTTGCAGGTCGGCCCCGGTGTTTTCGTGCCTCGACCCGAGACCGAGATCGTCGCGCAGTTCGCGATCGATTCGCTGGGGGCTGCTGCAACGCCGTCGCCGATCGCCGTCGATCTCGGCACGGGAAGCGGTGCGCTCGCCCTGGCGCTGGCCACCGAGGTGCCGCATGCGACGGTCTACGGCGTCGAGAAGTCTCCGGATGCCTTCATCTGGGCGAAGGGCAACGCCGAGTTCGTGGGTGCGACCAACGCCCGCATCGTCCGCGGCGATCTCGACACGGCCCTGCCCGAGCTCGATGGCACCGTCGATGTCGTCGTCTCGAACCCCCCGTACGTGCCCAACGACGCGATCCCGCGCGACCCCGAGGTGCGCTTCCACGACCCCGAGGCGGCGCTCTACGGCGGCCCCGACGGCTTGGACGTCGTGCGCCGTGTGAGCCGAGCCGCCCTCCGGCTCGTGCACCCCGGCGGCACGGTCGTGATCGAGCACGGCGAGTGGCAAGGCGCTGCGGTGCGCGACATTCTGACGGCAGACGGATGGCGCGCGGCAGCGACGCATCCGGATCTGACGATGCGCGACCGCGCGACGACCGCCCTCCGTCCCTGACCCCTGCCCCGCCCCCGCCCCGCCCCCGCCCCCGCCCCCGCCCCCGCGAGGGTGCCCGTTCTGCTGCACTTCGACGACGGTAACGGGCACTCTCGCCCGCGATAACGGGCACTCTCGCGCCCGCCGTAGACTTGGCGGGACATGTCCGACATCTTCGACTGCCGCGACGAGGCGCAGCTCCTCGCGGGCCTGCGGCACGCACGACGTTCGATCGCGCGCGGTGAACTGGTAGTGCTGCCGACCGACACGGTCTACGGGGTGGCGGCTGATGCTTTCAGCCCGGCCGCCGTCGCGAACCTGCTCGCTGCCAAGGGGCGCGGTCGCCAGTCCCCTCCGCCCGTCCTCGTCTCGGGCGCGCCGATGCTCGCCGCACTCGTCAGCGAGGTGCCCGAGCCGATCGAAAGACTCATCGGTGAGTTCTGGCCGGGAGGGCTGACCATCGTGCTGCCCAGCCAGCCCTCGCTCGCGTGGGACCTGGGCGAGACGAACGGCACGGTCGCCGTGCGGATGCCCGACAACCGGGTGACGCTCGACCTCATCCAGGACGCCGGGCCGCTCGCGGTTTCGAGCGCCAACCTCACCGGCCGTCCGGCCGCGACTTCCGTCCTCGAAGCCGAGCGGATGCTGCGCTCGAGCGTCAAGGTCTATCTCGACGATGGACCCTCGAGCACGGGCGTGGCCTCGACGATCATCGATGCGACGGCCCTGGCCCGCCGCGAGAAGGACGCTCGGGTGCGGGTCCTTCGCGCGGGCGCCGTCTCGACCGAACGGTTGCGCGAGCTGCTGGGCGACTCCCTCGAAGCCGACGCATCTGAATCGGGCACCGCCGCGTGAAGCAGTACATCTTCACGATCCTCTTCACGGCGTCCCTGACGTTCGTCCTGACGTGGGCCGTATGGCAGCTCAGCATGCGCTTCAAGCTGTATCCCGGCATCCGGGAGCGCGACGTCCACAAGACCCCGACCCCACGGCTCGGTGGAGTCGCGATGTTCTTCGGCATCGTCGCCGCCTTCGTCGTGTCGCGCGCCAACGACTTCTTCAATCCGTTCTGGTTCGTTCCGCAGCAGATCTACGGGATCCTCGGCGCGATGCTGCTGATCGTCATCGTCGGCGTGGTCGACGACCTGTGGGACCTCGACTGGCTCATCAAGCTCGGCGCCCAGTTTCTCGCGGCCGGCTTGATCGCGGGCGTCGGAGGACTGCAGATCTATTCGCTGCCCATCGGCGGGCTGACGGTCGGTTCGAGCTGGGTCAGTTTCACCCTGACCGTTTTCTCGATCGTCATCGTGATGAATGCGGTCAACTTCATCGACGGGCTGGATGGCCTCGTCGCAGGCGTGTGCCTGATCGCGAACGGTGTGTTCTTCGTCTACTCCTATCTGTTGCTTCGCGAGTTCGCGACGAACAACTTCTCGCTCGCGACGTTCATCGCCGCCGTGCTCGTGGGCGCTTGCCTCGGCTTCCTGCCCCTCAACTGGAGTCCGGCGAAGCTCTTCATGGGCGACTCGGGTGCTCTGCTGCTCGGCCTGCTGATGGCGACGTCCGCGATCGCGATCACGGGCGCCATCCCGCCCGGGGCCCTCGATCCCGAGGACATCGGCCGCTCACAGCTGCTCGGTGCCTTCATTCCGATCGTGCTGCCGGTCGTCGTCGTTCTGCTGCCCCTGCTCGATTTCGGGATGGCGGTGCTCCGTCGTCTGCGCGCGGGCAAGAGCCCCTTCTCGCCCGACCGCAAGCACCTGCACCATCGCATGCTCGACATGGGGCACAGCGACCGCGATGCCGTCCTGATCTTCTACGCCTGGACGGCGGTCATCAGCTTCGCCGTCCTTTTGATGTTCATCGCCGAACGCAACCAACTGTCCTACTGGATCGGGGTCGTCTTCGCCGTCATCGGCGCCGCCGCGTGCCTGGTCCTGACATTCATGCCGTCGCGCCGTCCCCGTCGCGAGGCGGGCTCCCGCGCCCCCGACGAGATCCTGACCCCCGTGGAGGAACTGCCATGACCGACCCGTCCCTGCCGTCCAACCCGTCCTCGGGCCGCGTCGTCGCCAGCACCCCGATCCTCGCCATGACTCTGCGCTGGGGCGGTTTGCTCACGGCCGCTCTGGCCGTCCTTGGGGCGGTCATCGGCTACTTCGTCGCCGGAGCGGATGGCTCGTGGAGCGCCCTCGCGGGCGTGCTCACCGCGGCGGTGTTCCTCGGCATCACGGCCGTCAGCATCCTGATCGCCAACCGATGGTTCGGCGACCCGCTGTTCGTCCCCATCTTCTTCGGAATCGTGTTGGGCGGCTGGCTGCTCAAGTTCGTCATCTTCATCGTCGTCCTCCTCGTGCTGCGGGGGCAGGAGTGGATCGTTCCGCCGGTCTTCTTCGTGGGATTGATCGCGGGAATCGTGGCTTCCCTGGCCGTGGACGTGATCGTGATGCTCCGGATGCGCCTGCCCTACGTGAGCGATGTCACGATGCCCGATGAGATGACAGCGCCGGGCGCTGTCACCGGGCCGGGGGATGACAGCTCTCCTGAAACCTCACGGAGCATCACGAAGCCGCCCGCGGATTCGTGACCTGCCCAGATCCTTGATAGGGTTGGAACGTTCCCCTGGGCCGTGCATCGAACTGAGGTTCGTGACAGACACAGTCGTAACAGACACCGTCGTTAGACATTTTTTCGGCAGTCTTTTCCGCAGTCTTACCGATACACAGTGACGTGCACCGCCGCGGTTGACTCTCACCATTCCCGTCGCATCGGTACCCTCCGATGCCCCCGAAGCTGGAGCCAGCGCAGTTGACTCAAGCCGCGACTTTGATCGCCACCGCAAGCACTGACGATGGTGGATTCCATCCGCCATCGATCTGGGAGTTCTTCCCCGACGCCGTCCTTTTCGAGGGAACCTGGTTCGCGCTGACGCGCATCAACCTGATTCAGATCCTCGCGTCCGTCGTGCTGATCGTCGTCTTCCTCATCGGCACGCGCCGCATGAAGGTCGTCCCCGGTCGCTTCCAGAGCGTCGTCGAGATGGGCCTGGACTTCGTCCGCGTCAACATCGCCCACGACCTCCTGGGCCGCAAGGACGGCAACCGGTTCCTGCCGATCCTGACGACGTTCTTCTTCCTGATCTTGTTCATGAACATCACGGGAATCATCCCGCTGCTGAACATCGCGGGTACGAGCGTCATCGCGATGCCCTTGCTTCTCGCGATCGTCGCGTATGTGACGTTCATCTACGCGGGTATCCGCAAGAGCCCGGGCAACTTCTTCAAGAACTCGCTGATGCCGTCGGGCGTTCCGTGGCCGCTCTACATCATCATCATCCCGCTCGAGTTCCTGTCGACGTTCATCATCCGGCCGGTCACGCTGACGCTCCGACTGCTGATGAACATGATCGTCGGCCACCTCATGCTGGTGCTCTTCTTCGCGGCGACGCAGTTCTTCATCTTCTCGCTCGGCGGCTTCTGGTCGCTCCTCGGCGTCGGAACGCTCGCGTTCGGCTTCGCCTTCACCCTCTTCGAAATCCTGGTGGCGTTCCTCCAGGCCTACGTTTTCACCATCCTCACCGCGGTCTATATCCAGCTCGCGGTAGCGGAAGAGCACTGATCGGGTCGGCAACCGCCGCCCCCCACCGAAAGGAAACACACCCGTGGATGCAACTACGGTTCTCGCCCAGGTCACCGGCTCCGTCGCGACCGTCGGCTACGGCCTCGCCGCGATCGGCCCGGCCATCGGCGTGGGCATCGTCGTCGGCAAGACCATCGAGGGCGTCGCACGTCAGCCCGAACTGGCCGGCCGCCTTCAGGTCCTGATGTTCATCGGTATCGCGTTCACCGAGGCGCTTGCGTTCATCGGTATCGCGACCGGCTTCATCTTCGGCTTCTAAGTCATCAGACCCACACTTAAGGAGACAGGATGCTGAACGCTCTTGTCACTCTCGCCGCTGAAGGCGAGGGCGAGGCGCCCAGCCCGCTCATCCCGGCGATTTACGACATCGTCTGGTCTGCGGTGTGCTTCGTCGTCATCCTGCTGGTGTTCTGGCGCGTCATCCTTCCCCGGATGACGGCGCTGCTCGACGCGCGGTCCGCCGCGATCGAGGGCAACATCGCCAAGGCCGACGAGGCGCAGAAGCAGGCTGAGGCCGCGCTGCAGGAGTACACCGCGCAGCTGGCCGACGCCCGCCGCGAGGCCGGTGAGATCCGCGAAGCCGCCCGTGAGGACGGCAAGCGCATCCTCGCCGAGGCGAAGGAAGCCGCGACCGCCGAGGCTGCACGTCAGACCGCGACGGCCCACGCGCAGATCGAGGCCGAGCGCCAGGGTGCTCTCGTCTCGCTCCGCTCGGAGGTCGGAACCCTTGCGCTCGACCTCGCCGGTGGTGTCATCGGAGAGACCCTCTCCGACGACGCGAAGGCGAAGTCCGTGGTCGACCGGTTCCTGGCCGAACTCGAAGCATCCGAAAAGGCTGCTGCGGGGAAGGCCGAGTAATGGGCAGCGCGACCACTCAGGCCCAGCGCGCGTCGAACGCCGAGCTGTCCGCGGCGAAGGGACTTGACCTCGCCGTGGCGAGTCAGCTCTTCCACGCGGCACGGGTCGTTGGATCTTCGTCGCACCTGAGCGGTGCGCTGGCCGACCCGTCGGCTTCGACGGCGTCGCGGCGGAAGGTCGTCGAGGATGTCTTCGGCGCGGCGTTCGCACCCGTGACGGTCTCTCTGCTCTCGTTCGCGGTTCAGCAGCGGTGGTCTTCGGCCACCGATCTGATCGCCGGTTTCGAAGAGCTCGCGATCCGCGTGGTCGCGATTTCCGAGGCGTCGACCGACCTCGAGGGCGAGTTGTTCTCGGTCTCGCGTATGGTCACGCAGAACCCCGAGCTCGAGCTCGCGCTCGGCAGCCGCCTCGGCGATGCCACCTCCAAGGGTGCGCTCGTCGACACCCTGCTCGCGGGCCGCGTCAGCGCGGGGACATCCCTGATCGTCGCGTCGATCGTGCAGCAGCCGGGGGAGCGACGCATCCGCGAGGCACTCTCGCGCACGATGCGGATCGTCTCGGACGAGCTGAACCGGACGGTTGCGACCGTCACGACGGCGACGCCGCTCACGGACGCACAGGCAGCGCAGTTGGTCCGCCTGCTGAGCACGAAGTACGGCCGTGACGTGTCGCTCAACACCGTGGTCGACTCCACCGTTGTCGGGGGGTTGCGTGTGCAGATCGCGGACGACGTGATCGACGCGTCGGTAGCGGCGCGCCTCGCAGATCTCCGCCAGCGAATGGCCGGCTGAACCCAGATTTCCCGCACCCCGTGCGGAACGCGGAGCGAGAGCCCCGCACCAGACAGCACTCTCAAGATAGAGGAAGACAATGGCAGAACTATCGATCAGCCCCGACGTCATCCGTGACGCGCTGAAGGATTTCGCCGCAGCGTACGAGCCCACGGGCGCAGCCGCGACAGAGGTCGGCACGGTCGTCGACGCCGCGGACGGCATCGCCCACGTCGAGGGCCTGCCCGGCGTCATGGCGAACGAACTCCTGATTTTCGAGGATGGCACGCAGGGTCTCGCTCAGACCCTCGACGAGCACGAGATCGGTGTCGTCATCCTGGGTGAGTTCTCGGGCATCGAAGCCGGTGGACAGGTCACCCGCACGGGTGAGGTCCTCTCGGTCGCCGTGGGCGACGGATACCTCGGCCGCGTGGTCGACCCGCTCGGCAACCCGATCGACGGTCTCGGCCCGGTCGCGACCGAGGGTCGTCGCGCCCTTGAGTTGCAGGCCCCCGGCGTCATGCAGCGCAAGTCGGTGCACGAGCCCATGCAGACCGGTATCAAGGCCATCGACGCGATGATCCCGATCGGCCGCGGTCAGCGTCAGCTGATCATCGGCGACCGCCAGACCGGAAAGACGGCCATCGCGATCGACACGATCATCAACCAGAAGGACAACTGGGCGTCGGGCGACGAGAACAAGCAGGTTCGCTGCGTGTACGTCGCCATCGGCCAGAAGGGTTCCACGATCGCGGCCGTCAAGGGCGCGCTCGAGGATGCCGGAGCGATGGAGTACACCACCATCGTCGCCGCGCCCGCGTCCGACCCCGCCGGCTTCAAGTACCTGGCCCCCTACACCGGTTCGGCCATCGGCCAGCACTGGATGTACGGCGGCAAGCACGTCCTCATCATCTTCGATGACCTGTCGAAGCAGGCCGAGGCCTACCGCGCCGTCTCGCTCCTCCTGCGTCGCCCGCCGGGCCGCGAGGCCTACCCGGGTGACGTCTTCTACCTGCACTCCCGTCTGCTCGAGCGCTGTGCCAAGCTCTCCGACGAGCTCGGCGCGGGTTCGATGACGGGGCTCCCGATCATCGAGACGAAGGCCAACGACGTCTCGGCGTACATCCCGACCAACGTCATCTCGATCACGGACGGGCAGATCTTCCTGCAGTCCGACCTGTTCAACGCCAACCAGCGTCCCGCGGTCGACGTCGGTATCTCCGTTTCCCGAGTCGGTGGTGACGCGCAGGTCAAGTCGATCAAGAAGGTCTCGGGAACGCTCAAGCTCGAACTCGCGCAGTACCGCTCGCTCGAGGCGTTCGCGATGTTCGCGAGCGACCTGGATGCGACGTCGCGTCGACAGCTCGCACGTGGTGCGCGCCTGACCGAACTGCTCAAGCAGCCCCAGTACTCGCCCTACCCGGTCGAGGACCAGGTCGTCTCGATCTGGGCCGGCACCAACGGCAAGCTCGACAGCATCGCCGTCGAGGACGTGCTGCGGTTCGAGAGCGAGTTGCTCGATCACCTTCGACGCAACACAGAGATCCTGACCACGCTCCGCACGACCAACGTGCTCGACGATGACACACTCGCCGAGCTCGACAAGCAGGTCGACGCGTTCACCCTCGAGTTCCAGGGCGGCAAGGGTCAGAGCATTTCTGCTCCTGGACACGAAGAGGTCGAGGCCGCTGAGGCCGAAGACGTCAACCAGGAGCGCATCGTCAAGGGCCGCCGGGGCTAAGGAGACGCGACAGCGAAACCATGGGCGCACAACTACGGGTCTACAAGCAGAAGATCTCTTCTGCTCAGACGACCAAGAAGATCACGAAGGCGATGGAGCTCATCGCGGCTTCGCGCATCCAGAAGGCGATGGCGCGCGTCAAGGCGTCCTCACCTTTTGCGCGCGCCGTGACGCGGGCCGTCTCGGCGGTCGCGACCCACTCCAACGTCGAACACCCGCTCACGACGGAACGCCCGGTCATCCGCCGGTCGGCCGTCGTCATCTTCACCTCGGACCGCGGTCTCGCGGGCGCGTTCAACTCGCAGATTCTGCGTGAGGGACTCGAGCTCGCGGCACTGTTGCGTTCCCAGGGCAAGGAAGTCACCTACTTCCTGGTCGGGCGTAAGGCGGTCGGCTACTTCCAGTTCCGCAAGCTGGCGAGTGCCGCGCAGTGGATCGGCGACACCGACACCCCGCAGTTCACGACGGCGGAGGCGATCAGCTCAGAGCTGCTCGACTACTACCGGCGCGGCGGAGAGGCGGATGGCGTCGACGAGATCCACCTCGTGTACAACCGCTTCGTCAGCATGATGGTGCAGTCGGCGGAGACCCTTCGTCTGCTGCCCCTCGAGGTCGTCGAGTCGGATGCCTCCGCGGATGACTCGCACGCGGTGTACCCGCTCTACGAGTTCGAACCGGACCCCGAGACGGTGCTGGACGCGCTCCTGCCCGTCTACATCCAGAGCCGCGTCTTCAACGCCCTCCTGCAGTCGTCCGCGGCAAAGCACGCCGCAACGCAGAAGGCGATGAAGTCCGCCAGCGACAACGCCGACAAGCTCATCACGACGTACACACGTCTGCGCAACAATGCGCGCCAGGCCGAGATCACGCAGCAGATCGCCGAAATCGTCGGCGGCGCCGACGCCCTGGCATCGAGTAAATAAACATCTCGAGCAAGTAAGCCCACACGAAAGAGAAGAAGACCATGACCTCTACCGCCACCGCCGAAACGACGGAGACCGCGGTCGTCGGGCGCGTCGCGCGCGTCAACGGTCCCGTCGTCGACATCGAGTTCCCGCACGACGCGATCCCCGACATCTACAACGCTCTCAAGACCACGATCACGATCGGCGAAGAGTCGACCGAGCTGACGCTCGAGGTCGCCCAGCACCTGGGTGACGACCTCGTACGCGCGATCGCCCTGAAGCCCACGGACGGCCTCGTTCGCGGCCAGGAGGTGCGCAACACCGGCGGCCCCATCACGGTGCCCGTCGGCGATGTCACCAAGGGCAAGGTGTTCAACGTCATCGGCGAGGTGCTCAACGCCAAGCCGGGCGAGCAGATCGAGATCACCGAGCGCTGGGGCATCCACCGCAAGGCCCCGAACTTCGACCAGCTCGAGTCGAAGACGCAGATGTTCGAGACCGGCATCAAGGTCATCGACCTGCTCACGCCGTACGTGCTGGGTGGAAAGATCGGCCTCTTCGGAGGTGCCGGTGTCGGCAAGACGGTCCTCATCCAGGAAATGATCCAGCGCGTCGCGCAGGACCACGGTGGTGTCTCCGTGTTCGCCGGTGTCGGCGAGCGCACCCGTGAGGGCAACGACCTGATCCACGAGATGGAAGAGGCGGGTGTCTTCGAGAAGACGGCCCTCGTCTTCGGCCAGATGGACGAGCCGCCGGGAACGCGTCTGCGCGTCGCCCTGTCGGCGCTGACGATGGCGGAGTACTTCCGCGACGTGCAGAAGCAGGACGTGCTGCTCTTCATCGACAACATCTTCCGCTTCACGCAGGCCGGTTCCGAGGTTTCGACGCTGCTCGGCCGTATGCCGTCTGCCGTGGGATACCAGCCGAACCTCGCCGACGAGATGGGTGTGCTCCAGGAGCGCATCACCTCGACGCGTGGTCACTCGATCACCTCGCTCCAGGCAATCTACGTCCCCGCCGACGACTACACCGACCCGGCGCCCGCGACGACGTTCGCGCACCTCGACGCCACGACCGAGCTCTCGCGTGAGATCGCGTCGAAGGGTCTGTACCCGGCCGTCGACCCGCTGACGTCGACCAGCCGCATCCTCGACCCGCGTTACATCGGTGCCGACCACTACCGAGTGGCCACCGCGGTGAAGCAGATCCTCCAGAAGAACAAGGAACTGCAGGAGATCATCGCGATCCTCGGTGTCGACGAGCTCTCGGAAGAGGACAAGGTCGTCGTGTCGCGTGCACGCCGCATCCAGCAGTTCCTCTCGCAGAACACCTACATGGCGAAGAAGTTCACCGGTGTCGAGGGTTCGACGGTTCCGATCAAGGAGACCATCGAATCGTTCGACGCGATCGTCAAGGGTGACTTCGACCACGTGGCCGAGCAGGCATTCTTCAACGTCGGTGGTATCGGCGACGTCGAAGAGCGCTGGGCGCAGATCCAGAAGGAAAACGGCTGAGCATGCCCGTCAACGTGAGCCTGGTCTCCGCGGACGCGGAGGTGTGGACCGGTGAGGCGACGCTCGTCATCGCCAAGACGGTCGAGGGCGAGATCGGTCTGATGGCCGGTCACGAGCCCATCCTCGCGATCCTCGCTGAGGGTCAGGTGCGTATCACGCAGCCCGATGGGTCGAAAATTCTCGCGAGCGCACAGGACGGATTCCTCTCGATGGAGGGCGACGTGCTCACCATCGTTGCGGGTAACGCGGCGCTGGTCAGCTAATTCCGACGGCATGAAGGCGAGGGGCCCATGGGGCTCCTCGCCTTCGTTCGTTCGTGATCCCTCACCCGCATCCCGCGCTCCGGAGTCTTCGTGCTGATCCTGCTTCCCCCATCCGAGACCAAGAGGCCCGGCGGCACAGGATCCCTCGACCTGAGCGCGCTTGCGCTACCTTCCCTGATGCCCTCACGGCAGAAGGCCATCGACGCTCTTGTCGAGTTATCGAGCGATTCCGCTCTGGCCGCGCGCGTGCTCGGATTGGGTCCGCGCCAACTCGGCGAGATCGAGGTGAATTCCGCGTTGCGGATGGCACCGGTCATGGCCGCCGTCGACCGGTACACCGGCGTCCTCTACGACGCCCTCGCGGCAGGAGAGCTCGGCCCGGCCGCGCGGCGCTGGCTCGGCAGCCACGTCATGATCCACAGCGCTCCGTTCGGCCCCGTCGGTGCGCTCGATCCGATTCCCGCCTACCGTCTGGGCGCGACCGCGTCGATGCCGGCGCTCGGGCCTCTCCGCCGACACTGGGCAGCCGCGGTCACGGCCGCCGTCGAGGCATCCGGCGCTTCGTTCGTTTTGGATCTTCGGTCTGAGGCGTATGTCGCCCTGGGGCCCCTCCCGCAGTCGACGCCGTCGGTTTACCTGCGTGTCGTCACGGCATCGGACGACGGGGGATCGGTGCGGGCACTCAACCACTTCAACAAGCACGCGAAGGGTGAGCTCACGCGACGTCTTGCACTCGATCGGCCGCGCATCCGAACGGCCGCGGCGTTTGCTCGCTGGGCGAGTGCCGCCGGCATCGATGTGCGCCCCGGAGAGGATCGCGTCTGGTCCCTGGTCGTAGCAAGATCTGGAGTTACCTGAGATTCTCCTGCATGTTCGCTCGGAATCTCGCTACCATGTGACACGCGCCCCTATGGGTTGCGAACCGCGGCCGACAGGCCCCGACAGATGGATATCATCATGCCTTTGAGCATCAGCTACGACGACGGGTCCGGTGCAGCAGCGCTCGCCTTCCTGCTCATCCTCCTGCCCCTTTTCCTCTTGATCGCCCTCGCCGGATACATCATCGGCTCCATTTTCTTCATGAAGATCTTCGAGAAGGCCGGCGTCCAGGGCAAGTGGCGCGCCTGGGTGCCGATCTACAACACCCTGATCTTCGTCAAGCTCGGCGACCTCAACCCCTGGTGGCTGCTTGTCCTGTGGCTCGCCGGCGGAGTGTTGAGCTGGGTCCCGGTCCTCGGGCAGCTGATCCTGCTCGCAGCTTTCCTATACACGCTCATGGCTGCGTGGCGTGTGGGGCTGAAGCTCCAGAAGGAAGCCGTCTGGCTGATCCTCTACTTCTTCCTCACGATCGTGTGGCTCGGCATTCTGGCCTTCGACAAGTCGCGCTGGAACACCGCGATTCCGGCAGCTCCGTGGGCGCGCACCTTCCTCGCCGACAAGACGGTCTGGAGCGGTATCCCCGTCCAGACGCCTGCCGGCGGATTCCCGTCCAACCCGGCCACCCAGCCCGGCGCCTACCCGCCCCCGGCGGGCTCGTACCCGCCGCCCGCAGCGCCTCCGGCGCCTCCGGCAGCGCCCGAGGACCCGAACGCGCCCCGGCCGTAATCACGACAGTCGAAACCCCCGCTCTGTTCCCGGCGGGGGTTTCGTCGTGCCAGCGACCCGATCACTACCACCACGCTCGGCCTCGTCCGTCCGCTTGACGACGCCTGTTCGCCCAGAGCGAACACGGTGTGGCTGCCGGTGTCACCTCTCGGGGTGATGCCCGGACCGTCGAGCGAAATCCGCAGGTCGGGAGCGGTCTACTAGGATGTGTAAGCCGCGCCGCGCCGCGCGCGGTCGGCGTGATCTCGGCGCACCGAGTCGCTGGCCCATCGGAGGGATGACCGCGTGCCCGAATTCGACGCGATCGCAGATCGCCGCACCGTGACGCTCAAGGGCGGTGGCGAACTTTCGCTCTCGTGGGCTGCGGTGACGCATCGAGGGATGCGACGCGAGCTCAACCAGGACGCCGTCCTCGCCGACTATCCGCTTTTTATCGTCGCGGACGGGATGGGCGGGCACCTCGGCGGCGAGATCGCGAGTGCGAGTGCCGTCGATCGTCTCGGTGATCTGGTGCGCGACGGCCGGATCAATCCGAAGTCGATCGAGAAGGCTCTCTCGCGGGCGGTGAAGGACATCATCGCCCACCCCGAGGCGACAGATGACGGTACCGGCACAACCGTCACCGGGATCTTCCTCGAGACCACGGGCGTCGAACCCACCTGGGTCACGCTCAATATCGGGGATTCTCGGGTCTACCTGCTGCGCGATGGCACGCTGGCTCAGGTCACCACGGATCACTCGGTCGTCCAGGAGCTGATCGCCTCCGGTCGCCTCAGTCCCGAAGAGGCCGAGAATCACCCGTACGGCAACGTGATAACCCGCGCGGTCGGGCCGAGCGAGAGCGTTCATCCCGATTACATCCGACTCGACGTTCTGGACGGTGATCGCTTCGTCATCTGCTCGGACGGTCTGACCAAGGAGCTCACGGACTTCGGCATCCGTCACTTCCTGCTCGAGAACGAAGACCCGCAGGTCGCGATCGAGCAGATGATGCAGGCTTGCCTCGACAACGGCGGCCGCGACAACATCTCGATCGTCGTGGTTGACGTGCGGCGGCCGGGGACGCGGCCACCAGACCCTACCGACGACGACACCGATACGGCGGAACGCGGATCCGCTCGCCGCCCGCAGGCGCCCGTCTCGGATGGCTCCTCCCCAGAGGCCGATTCCGGCGCCTGATCCCGAATTCGGGGGATCCGGCCTCACCATCGGTCGCGCAACGCATTGACTGGGCGCGTGCATCTTGACGAACCCCTGACCTTGCCCGCGGTTCCGGTTACGCCCGTGCGTGCGCCGTTCCCGGTCGTGGCGTCCATCGTGCCGCTCATCGGCGGGGTCGCGCTCTGGGCCATCACCGGATCGCCCTTCGCGCTGCTCTTCGCGCTGCTGGGTCCTCTCGTCGCGCTCGGCGGGCTCATCGACCATGCGCGAAGCGGTCGCCGGCAGCGGGCGCGCGCCGAGGCCGACTACGCGCGAGCCCTCGCCGATGTCGAAGCCGCCGCGATCGAGCGCCATAGCCGTGAACGGAGCGAACTGCGCGCCAGACATCCGGATGTGGCGGCCTTCGCTCTTCTCACCGAACAGATCTGGCGAGCCGCACCGTCGGGCTCGCGTGATCTCGCCGTCGTCGGTCACGGCCGACGGCCCAGCACGACGCTATTGACGGGCGACTCGTCCCGACCCGAGGCGGAACGACTGAAGCGCGAGACTGCCAGCTTGGCCGATGCACCGCTCACGGTCGATTGGCGCGCGGGTATCGCGGTACGGGGTGAGCTGTCACTGGCACGTGCCGTTCTCCGCGCGCTCGTCCTGCAGCTCTGCCTCAGCCACACGCCCGAGACTCTCCGGGTATTCGGCGCGGCACCCGACGAATGGGAATGGATGTCGGCGCTGCCCCATCACCATGCAGAGCAAGGCACTCGGACGGGCACTGACCGCGGCGAGGGTCCGACGCGGATCGTCATCAGCCCGGCGGATGCGGGCCCAGCACCGACCGGGGTTCTGCTGACCTGGGGGAGCGCGGCGTCCACGATAGATCCCCGATGCGGCGTCGTCCTCGATGTGCGAGAGCCGCACGACGCGACGCTCGTGATCGGGGTGGACCGAATCGAACTGGCGGTGGAAGCCGTCTCGGACACCCAGGCGCGCGCGATGGCCCGTGTCCTCTCGCGACGCGGGCAGGCGCTCTTCGGGCGGAACGAAGAGGCCCCGCCGGTCTCTTTTTCTGCCGTGCGCAACTTGCCCGGTGTGGGATCCCCCGGTGGCCTGTCCGTGGCACTCGGACGCGACGGCGACCGGAGCGTGCTGGTCGACCTCGTACGGGACGGTCCCCATGCGGTGGTCACGGGCGTGACGGGCAGCGGCAAATCGGAGCTGTTGACCACCTGGATCGCGGGCCTGTGCTCCGCCTACTCGACCCGGGAAGTCACCTTTCTCCTTGCGGACTTCAAAGGCGGTATGACCTTCGACGCACTCGCCGACCTGCCGCACGTGACCGGTGTGATCACCGACCTCGATGGTGATTCCGCGGAGCGCGCGATCGCGAGCCTGCGCGCCGAAATGCGTCGACGCGAGCACGACCTCGCACTTCGCGGTGCACGGGACATCGCGGACCCGCGCGTCGAGCTGCCCCGGCTCGTCATCGTCGTGGACGAATTCGCGGCGCTCCTCGCCGAGCACGAGGGCCTGCATCGCATTTTCGCGGATGTCGCGGCCCGGGGGCGCGCGCTGGGTATGCACCTCGTCCTCGGGTCTCAACGCGTGTCGGGCGCCATGCCCGATGCATTGCTGGCGAACTGCCCGCTCCGGATCGCGCTACGCGCGGCGGACTCGGCTGACAGCCGTGCGGTGATCGGCGATGACTCGGCGTCTCGTCTGCCCGGCGGGTTTCTCGGGAGCGGACGGGCCTTTGTGCGGCGGGCGGGAGACTCGGGCGCGCACCCGGTGAGGATCGCGCTGACCAGCATTGCCGAGCTCGCAGACGTGGCGGCGTCTACCGGGTCGCAGGATGCGCCGCGGTCGCCGTGGCTCCCGGCGCTTCCGGCAGTCGTGACCCTCGAACAGCTCCGTGCGCGCGCTCGCCGTGAGCAGTCGGAGGCAGGTGAGGGCATCTTGCTGGCGCTGGCGGACGACCCTGGCCGGCAGCGGCAATTCCCGATCGCGCTCGCCGAGACGGGTGGACTGGCCGTCGTCGGACGGGGGGCGTCGGGAAAATCCTCGATCATCGCGCTCATCGCGGCACAGGCGGCTGACGCCATCGTCGTCTCCGACGACCTCGAGGCGGCCTGGGACACACTCATGGGCGCGGAGGAGTCCGGGTTGTGGCTCGTTGATGACGCGGATGACCTTCTCGCGCGCTTCCCGCCTGACCATGCGGTCGCAGCGGCCGACCGGCTGGACCGGATCGCACGCACCGGCCGGCTCGTCGTCACAGCGCGGTCGCTCTCCGGGCGACTGGCTCGGATTGTGGATGCCTTGCCGCAGCGAGCGCTGTTGGCGCTCAGTACGCGAATGGATCATGTCGCGGCGGGTGGCGAGGGCAGCGGATTTCGGTCCGACCTCTCACCCGGACGCGGTCGATTGGCGGCCTGGCAGGTGCAGTTCGCGCGAACCGAGGAACGCCCGTTCCCTGAGCCCGCGAGGGTCTCGGACTGGCACCCGCAGCAGCTGACCGGTGTCGTGACACGGCAGACGGACGCGGTTGCGAATGCTCTGCGCGTGCGCGGGGATGGTTTCGGCGACGTGCGCCTGCTCCGACAGACACCCGCGGCGTCCCGGCTCGCCGACATCGTCGAGGAATCGCAAAGGCCGCAGATACTCGTCGGCGATGGTGAGGACTGGCTGGCCCGCTGGGGGCTGCTGCAGGAGCTGCGGGCCCGGCATCCGTTGGTCGTCGACGCGGACTGTGCGCCCGAGTTGCGAACCGTCGCGGGGGAGCGGTCGCTTCCGCCGTATGCGCGCCCGGGCGTCGGACGGGCGTGGTTGTGCGCACCGGTCAGCCGCCCGGTGCGGGTGAACCTGCTCGGATCCGCGGGTTGATGTGCGTGGACTCGGGCGCATCGCGGGACCGCGTCGCGGGAGGACAGACACGGGCTCGCGGCGCCCGCACGATCGTTACTTGCGCAGGAGCCTTCCGCTCGGCCAAGGTGTGGACATGACCGCCACCACTCCGATCGACCTCCGCCGCCCCGAAGGCAAGGGTCTTGCCACCGGCACGCTCGGGCTCTGGGGATCGACGGTGATCGGACTGGCCTCGACGGCGCCCGTCTACTCGCTCGTCGCGACCCTCGGCTTCGTCGTGCTCGCCGTGGGAGCCCAGGCTCCGATCGCGTTCGTGATCGCCTTCGTCCCCATGCTGTTCATCGCCTTCGCGTACCGCGAGCTGAACAGGGCCGTGCCCGATTGCGGAACGACCTTCACCTGGGGCACCAAGGCCTTCGGTCCTTTCGTGGGATGGTTGGGCGGCTGGGGTGTGGCCGTCGCCGGAATGGTCGTCCTCGCCAACCTCGCCCAGATCGCGGCCATCTACTTCTGGTCCCTGATCGGCGACGGCTCGCTCTCCGAGAACGTCCCGCTCGTCACAGGAACCGGGGTCTTCTTCATCGCCGCCATGACGTGGATCAGCTGGCGCGGGGTCGAGATCGGTGAGCGTCTGCAGAACGTGCTGCTCGCCATCCAATATCTCGCCCTCGCCATCTTCGTCATCGCCGCCCTCACGCAGTTCTTCTCCGGCACCGCACCCGACGCGACGCCCTTCGACTGGGCCTGGTTCAATCCCCTCGGGTTCACCGACTGGTCTGGATTCATCGAGGCCATCCTGCTCGCCCTCTTCATCTACTGGGGCTGGGACACCTGCCTGGCGCTCAACGAAGAGACGAAGGACCCGAAGCGCATCCCCGGGCTCGCGGCGCTGCTCACGACGGTCATCCTGCTCGTCACCTACGTCGCCGTCACGGTCGCCGCCATGATGTACGCCGGCCTCGGCACGGACGGCACGGGACTTGGCAACGAGGCGAACGCCGACGACTTCTTCCTGGCGATCAAGGATGGGCTGCTCGGACCGTTCGGATGGGTGCTCGTCGTCGCGGTTCTGATTTCGGCCGTGTCGTCTACGCAGACGACCATCCTTCCCACCGCACGTGGCACCCTCGCCATGGCCGCATACAAGGCCCTGCCGCGTCGGTTCGCCACCGTGCACCCCGAGTACAAGACCCCGTCGTTCTCGACCGTGGTGATGGGCGTTGTCGCCTCGCTGTACTACATCGGAATGACCCTGATCAGCGACAACATCCTGCAGGACTCCATCCTGTCGCTCGGGCTCGCGATCGCCTTCTATTACGGCATCACCGGCTATGCATGCGTATGGTACTTCCGGAAAGACCTGTTCAGCTCGGCACGCGATTTCTTCTACAAGGGCCTGCTACCGCTCCTCGGCGCACTCATGCTCACGTACGCATTCGTCCAGTCCGCGATCGACATGTACGACGTCGACTACGGCTACAGCGGGTCACTGCTCGGCATCGGAAGTACCTTCGTGCTCGGCATCGGCGCCCTCGCGGTCGGGGTCGTGCTGATGCTGATCTGGTTCGCGTTCCCGCGGTCCAAGCCGTTCTTCCGCGGTGAGACCCTCAACCGCGACTCGAAAGTGCTCGTGCCGGACGACCCGGCTGAGTACGGGCGCTCGATCGACGGAGGCCTCGCCTGAGGAAGCCAGCGGCGGGCACACGCGGCGTTCGGTCACGGCGTGCGCCAGCGGCGTGCGCTCAGCTGACGAGGTCCTCGAGCCGCGTCAGCGGCAGACCGTGCGCCTCGGCGACTCCCGCGTTCACGATCCGACCCTCGGCGACGTTCAAGCCGTGCGCGAGGGCGGGATCAGCCGTCAACGCCGAGCGCCACCCGCGGCCCGCGAGCTGACGAATGTACGGCTGCGTCGCGTTCGCAAGCGCCGCCGTCGACGTATGCGGAACGGCGCCCGGCATGTTCGCCACGCAATAGAAAACCGAGCCATGCACGCGGAAAGTCGGGTCGGCGTGAGTCGTCGGATGCGTGTCCTCGAAGCATCCGCCCTGATCCACGGCGATGTCCACAAGCACGCTACCGCGACGCATCCGGGCAACCATCTCATTCGTCACGAGCTTCGGCGCCCGCGCCCCCGGCACGAGGACCGCGCCGATCACCAGGTCGGAGTCGATCACCGCCCGGTCGAGATCGAGCGGATTGGACGCGGCGGTCTTCACCCGCCCGGCGAATCGATCGTCGAGCTCCCGCAGACGCGTGACCTGGGTGTCGAAGACCGTGACATCGGCACCGAGACCGACGGCGACTGCCGCGGCGCTCGCGCCGGCCACACCGCCGCCGATGATCGTCACACGTGCTGGTCGCGTCCCCGGAACACCCGACATCAGAACACCGAGCCCTCCCTCAGACCTGAGGAGAGTGTGGGCGCCGACGGTCGGAGCCAAACGGCCGGCGACCTCGCTCATCGGCGCGAGAAGGGGAAGTGCCCCGCCCGGCAACTGCACGGTCTCATACGCGATCGCGACGACCTCGTGATCCCGCAGACGCTCCGTCAGCGCATGGTCCGCGGCCAGGTGCAGGTACGTGAACAGCACGAGCCCCGGGCGGAAGCGGTGATACTCGGATGTCACGGGCTCCTTGACCTTCAACACCAGCTCGGCTGCGGCCCACACCTCGTCGGCGTCGTCGATCAACGTCGCGCCCGCCGCGGCATACTCGCCGTCCGGAAGCGACGATCCCTCTCCGGCGCCGCGCTGGACCAACACCTCGTGTCCGGCACGCACAAGCTCGTGGGCTCCCGCGGGCGTCAGCGCCACCCGGTACTCGTTGTTCTTGACCTCGGTCGGAACGGCGATCCTCATGCGGTCTCTCCTCCGGAGGGCGGTGGTTGCGTGACGTCAGATGCAGACGAACGCGTCGTCGATCACGAGACGCCGACGGTGGGGCGGATGCGGCCGACGACCTCAGAACCGCCCCGGATGTCGAGCTGTAGATCATTCGCGACGAGCGCGACATCCGCGGCGCTCAAGGCACCAGCCGTCTGCAGCAGCGTGAGGGCGACGATGGGTGCCGCGCGCTGGCCTCCGTCGAGCATCTTCAGCGCCACCGTCGTGCCATCCGGCGCGACGGCGACCTGAACGCCCTCGGCACCGAGCTTCGCGAAGACCCCCAGACGCTCGGCGATGAGGGTGTCGGGCTGGTCTGGTCCGGCGATCGTCCACGGGTTCTCCCGCACCGCACGGACGACGGCTGCGGCGTGACGGTGCAGGGCGAAGGGTGAGCGCTCGGATGCTGTGCCCATGCGGTGAATGCCGCGTGCGAGCCCGTTGAGGGTCACGGCATGAACCGGCGCCCCGCATCCGTCGACGACGCTCGCCTGGATCTTCTCGCCGGTGAGACGCTCGATCGTGTCGCGCAGGTGACGCTGCAACGGATGGTCGAGGTCGAGGTAACCCGCCGTGTCCCAGTTGTTCGAGACACACGTGAGGAGCATCCCGGCGTGCTTGCCCGAGCAGTTCATCCGGACCGGCGCCGCGGGATCGAGGTCACGGATCTGGCGGTCGCGGGTTTCGGGATCCGACGCGCGGGCTGCCGGGCATCCGAGGGCATCCTCGGTCAATCCGGCCTGCTCGAGGACCGCGCGGACGACGCCGACATGGCGATCCGTGCCGGTGTGACTGGCGGTGGCGAGCCCGAGCCGCTCGCCCTCCAACTCGACGCCCGCCGTGAGCATCCCGACGGCCTGGAGCGGCTTGAGGCTCGAGCGGGGCAGGAGCGTTGCTTCCCCATCGCCGAAGGATGCACGGATCGTTCCGTCGGGCGAGAGCACGACCGCGGCGCCACTATGCCGAGATTCGACGAAGCCGCCGCGATCGACGGTGGCGAGTTCGACGGCGCCCGGAACGGTGAGGGATCTTGACACCAGGTCAGCCTAATCGCGAGCCCGTGCCGGGCGAGGCGTGCGACACTTCCCGTATGAACGGCGAACACCGCTACCGTGTGGCCACGACATGGACCGGCGATCGCGGGACGGGAACCAGCGGCTACCGCGACTACGACCGGTCGGTGACGATCGAGATCGCCGGAAAACCCGGGCTCGAGGCATCCGCGGATCGTCCGTTCCGGGGGGATCCCGCCAAGTGGAATCCCGAAGACCTGCTTCTCGCTGCGCTGTCGGAGTGCCATCTGCTGAGCTACCTTCACGCGTGCGTCACACTCGGGGTGATCGTGCTCGATTACTCCGACGAGGCCGAGGGGACGATGGCGCTCGACGGCCGCGGCGGAGGCGCGTTCACCGAGGTGGTGTTGCGGCCGCGTGTCGTGGTGGCGGATGCCTCGATGCTCGAGCAGGCCCACCGGGCGCACACGCTCGCGAACGAGTGGTGCTTCATCGCAAACTCGGTCAACTTCCCGGTCCGCCACGAGGCGATGATCGGGGTCGCGGGCTGACGCGGCCCGGATCCGCGCCCGGCATCGGGTCGGGGCGTCAGAGCCGCTCGTGCGGCAGCACGCGCTTGATCTTCTCGACCGCGCCCTGGGCGGGTGCCTCGTTATAGGTTCCGGCGAGTTCCTGCCCGGTGAGCGCGTGGATCGCCGCCATGATCTCGTCGGTCGCGCCGCGGCGAGCACGCCCAGACTCGGGTGCGCCGTGGTGCGACAGGTCGAGCGGTTCACCGAAGCGGACGGTCACCCGCTCACTGAGCGACGGCATCCGTGCGCCGACGGGCATGACCTCGGCCGTGCCGAGGAGTCCCACCGGCACGACCGGGGCACCGGTCTGCAGAGCGAGGAACGCGGCGCCCGTCCGGCCGCGATAGAGGCGACCGTCGAGCGACCGCGTGCCCTCGGGGTACAGGGCGACAGCACGGCCGGAATCGAGAAGCGCCCGCTGCTGGTCGAGGGCATCGAGCGCCGCTTGTCCGGCTCCGCGCTGGACGGGTACGGCTCCGATCGCCAGGAAGAACTCACGCGTGAACCATCCGGACATCCCGGCGCCCTCGAAATACGACGACTTCGCCAGGAAGTGCACGGGTCGCGGCGCCGCAATGGGAATCGCGACCGAGTCGATGAACGAGAGGTGGTTGCTCGCGAGGATCACGGCACCTTCGCGGGGTACGTTCTCGCGGCCCTCGACGATCGGACGGTAGACCATTCGCGCGAGCGGGGCGACGAACGTCCGGCCCAGTCGGTAGGTCCAACCCATCCCCGGTTCGCTGTGCGCGACTTCGGGAGTTGCGGGCGCGCCGGTGGGCTCCGGTTCTGCGGAGGTCATTGCCCGAGGTTATCGCGGGAAGCATGCGCGCCAGGGAATGCGAGCACCGCGCGTGCGGGCGTTCAGGTGAGTCAAAGAAACCTCCGTCAGGATGGAGTCTCTCCCCGAACAGCATCGAGGTCTATCCGTGCGCATTCGCCCCCTCGCCGCCCTGTCGGCACTCGCCCTGTCCGCCCTCGTCCTGGCGGGTTGCTCCGGCTCGGGCACGCCCGACGCCTCTGCCTCCGGCACGGGCTCCCTGTGCGACGTCGCAGCCCCCTCCGGCGACGCGTCCGAGTCGGTCACGGTCGAAGGCGATGCCGGCACGGTATCGACCGCGACCTTCACGACGGGGCTTGAGGTTCCTGAGCTGGAGCGGACGGTCATCACCGAGGGCGACGGCGACCCGCTCGAAGAGGGCGACTACGTCCAGTACGCGCTGAGCGCATTCTCGGCCGATACCGGCGAGCGTCTCGGCGACGTCGGGTACGTCGAGGGCGAGATCCTGCCGGCTGCCGTCACGAGCGACTCGAATTTCGGACAGATCATGGGATGCGCCAACATCGGCTCGCGCATGGTGCTGACTTTCCCGGCGACCCAGGACTCGACCACCGGCGAGACCGTGAGCGCTGAGGTGTACGTCGTCGACGTGCTCGGCGTGACGCCTCTCGCCGCATGGGGTGCCGACCAGTCGCCCGTCGATGGCTTCCCGACCGTCGAACTCGCCGAGGACGGCGCACCGACCATCACGCTCCCGGGCGGCGATGCGCCGACGACGGTCGATATCGAGGTGCTGAAGCAGGGCGATGGTGCGACCGTGAACTCGGGCGACACCGTCCTGGTGCAGTACACCGGCGTGAAGTGGTCGGATGGCACGGTCTTCGACTCCAGCTGGGAGAGCGGCGCACCCGCGAGCTTCACGACCACCGGCGTCGTCGACGGGTTCCGTCAGGCGCTCGAGGGTCAAACGGTCGGCTCGCAGGTCCTCGTCGTGATCCCGCCCGAGTTCGGCTACGGGGCGGTCGAGGGCAACGAGCTGCAGAACGAGACCCTCGTCTTCGTCGTCGACATCCTCGCCACACAGCGCGCGGCGGGCTGACCGCCCGGTCGCCGAGCCACGCGCGCCGGAGCGCGGTCACGGAGCTTGTCGACGTGACCGGCTGTGCGCGCTCGGTAGGCTGACCGGATGCGCCGCATCATCATCCTCGGATCCACCGGCTCGATCGGCACGCAGGCGCTCGATGTCGTGCGCGCCAACCCGGGACGCTTCGAGGTCGTCGGGCTGGCCGCGGGCACGGACCGCGCGACGTTGGATGCCCAGGCCGCCGAGTTCGGGGTCGAGCACACCGCGCTGGGAGCAGACGAGGCCGAGGCGCTCGTGCGCGACGTCGAGACGGATGTCGTGCTGAACGGGATCACCGGCTCGGTGGGCCTCGGACCCACGCTCGCGGCGCTGGAGTGCGGCCGTACGCTCGCTCTCGCGAACAAGGAGTCCCTGATCGTCGGGGGAGATCTCGTTTCGCGAATCGCGGCGCCGGGACAGATCGTGCCCGTGGATTCGGAGCATTCCGCGATAGCCCAGTGCCTGCGTGGTGGGGCAGCGCACGAGGTGCGACGGCTCGTGCTCACGGCATCCGGGGGTCCTTTCCGCGGTCGCTCCCGTGCCGAACTCAAGGGTGTGACCCCGTCAGAGGCACTCGCCCACCCGACGTGGGACATGGGCCGGATGGTGACGACGAACTCGGCGACGCTCGTCAACAAGGGTCTGGAGGTCATCGAAGCTCACCTGCTGTTCGATGTGCCGTACGACGAGATCGACGTCGTCGTGCACCCGCAGTCGATCGTGCACTCGATGGTGGAGTTCGTGGACGGCTCGACGCTCGCGCAGGCCTCGCCGCCCGACATGCGGTTGCCGATCGCGCTGGGGCTCGATTGGCCGGATCGTGTCGGCGGCGTTGGCCGTCCGCTCGATTGGACCACCGCGACGTCCTGGACGTTCGAGCCGCTCGACGAGAAGGCTTTTCCCGCTGTCGCCCTCGCCAAGCGGGTCGGCCGCGCGGGCGGCACATACCCCGCGGTCTACAACGCGGCGAACGAGCAGGCGGTGGATGCGTTCCACGAGGGGCGCCTCGGATTCACGGGCATCGTGGACACCGTGGCGCGCGTCGTGGACGCACACGAGGCGCCGGATGCCCTGACCCGGGAGAGCCTCGCCGACGCCGAGGCGTGGGCACGCCGCACGGCGGATGCCGCGATCGCCGCTGCATCCTGAAAACGTCGCTCGTTGAGCGAGGAGCGTAGCGACGAGTCGAAACGTGTGTGCGTGTCAGTCGGCGTAGGGGACCGGCCAGTGCGGTTCCGGCACGGGCCAGCCGCGCGCCTTGAGCGCTCGCCTCGCAAGCTCCCGCGCCGAGTACGGGGTTCGAACACCGCGGATATCGCGGTAGTCCTGGTGCCCCGGGCCCGCCCAGAGGATCGCGTCGCCTTCGCCGACCATTTTGACGGCAGCCTCTATGGCGCGCTCGGGCGGTGAGTACTCGTGGATCTCGGCGTCCGGTCGCGCGCGTCGAGCCCCCTCGATCAGGGTCGCTCGGATCGAATCCGGGTCCTCGAAGCGGGGGTGGTGGTCGGTGACGACGAGTATGTCGCTGCCCTGCACCGCCGTCCGCCCCATGTCATGGCGTTTCGTGGCGTCGCGGTCGCCATCCGCACCGAAGAGCATGAGTACGCGCCCTGGCGTGACACGTCGCACCGCGGCGAGGGTCTTCTCGAAGGCGTCGGGGGAGTGTCCGAAGTCGACGAACACCGCGGGCCCGCGGTCGCCCGAGACACGTTCCGTCCGGCCGGGCAGGTACGCGTGGATCGTGCCGTCGCGCTCCAGCGCGTGGGCGATCCGCTCCCACGTATACCCGGCCTCGCGCAGCATGACGATCGCCAGGCCCGCGTTCGCGGCCATGTGGGGACCGATGACGGGGACGACCGTCGTCAGCTCACCGTCGGGACCCGACAGTGTGAACCGCGTACCGGCCTGCGTTTCGTCGTGGATCGTGACGGTCCAGTCGGCGGCGGCAGCGGATTCGGGATCCGCGGCGATCGCGGGCGTGCCGATCGTGACGACCGGGATCCCCGAGCTCGCCACGAACTCAGCGCCCGCGGCCGAGTCGAGCGAGACCACACCGCGGCGGGCACGATCGGGCTGGAAGAGCGGCAGCTTGGCCTCGAGGTAGGCCCGCATGTCGGGATAGTCGTCGAGGTGGTCGTGCGTGAGGTTCGTGAATGCCGCGACATCGAAGACGAGCCCGTCGACGCGGTGGCGGCTGAGAGCCTGAGCGCTCACCTCGACCGCGACCGCCTCGACGCCACGCTCCCGCATCAGGGCGAGGAGGGCGTGGAATTCGGATGCCTCGGGCGTCGTCAGCCGCGACACGATGACCTCTCCGGCGATGTGCCGCTCGGCCGTGGAGCTGAGACCGACGACCACCCCGAGCTGTTCGAGGATCCCGGCGAGGAGGTGCGACGTACTGGTCTTGCCGTTCGTCCCGGTCGTGCCGAGCAGGATCGGGAGGTCGTCGCCGGGACCGGTGCCGTAGACCCAGGCCGACAGGTCGCCGAGCATCGCGCGCGGGTTCTCGACGACGATGATCGGCAGGCCGGCGTCGGCCGCGATTTCAGCGCCCGCGGCATCCGTGATCACGGCCACGGCGCCCTTTTCGGCAACCTGCTTCGCGAACTCGGCGCCGTGCCGGTTGATGCCCCGGATCGCGACGAAAGCTTCGCCCGGGCGCAGGTCGGCGGTCGCCAGGGTGATGCCCGAGACCGTCGCATCGGCGATGTCGCCGTGCACGGCTGTCGCGTACCGGCCGGCCAGCGCCTGCAGGGAGCGGGCGGGCGGCCGCTCGGGCCGCAGCACCGGCGGAAGCCGCGACGCACCCGCGGACGAGTCAGACGATGATTCAGAGGCGGGTGACGTCATGGCGCCTCCATCTAATCAGACGAGGGGACGGATGCCTCGGACCGCACACATCCGGCCCGGTCACCCGCGGGTGGCGCGGAGACCGGGCCGAACGGGCATCAGCTGCGGGTGCGGCGGAAGGCCAGCAGGGCGACGACGAGGGCGCCCGCGCCCAGCACGAGTCCTGCCCCGCCGAGCACGAGCGGCAGCGGTGAGGCGTCGCTCGTGGACACCGCGTCCGAGGCGTGCTCGTCGGAGTCGGAGTGTTCGCTGTCGGAGGTGCCGGTGCCGTGCTCGTCCGAGGTGGCCTCGCCGACGGTCACCGTGGGTGCGGGAGCGTCGAGGGAGTGCGGGTCGACCCCGTCCTCGGCGATCTCGGCCCAGTCGGTGTTGCCCACTTCGCACACCTGGTTGACCGGGAAGGCGAGCGTCTCGCCCGCGGTGTCTTCGGCGTACTGCACGCCGAGGACGACTGCGGCGCGGATCCCATCAGGGACCGGCTCGTCGGCGGTGTAGGTGATCAGCGAAATGGGGCCGTTCTCGCCATCACGCTGCACGTCGATCTGCCATCCTGCTTCGATGGTGGGGTACACCGAGGCGAGTCCCTCGGGGATCGTGATCTCGAGCGCAGTCGTCGACGATCCGTCGCAGCCGTGGCTGAAGGCGAACGTCAGGGTGCCATAGCCGCCGGCGGTCGCAGCATCCGGTGTCGCGGTGACATGTGCCTGTGCGGCGAGGGGAGCCGCGACGACGAGGGCCGCCGAGGCGAGGACAGCGGCTGCCGCTCGCACGCCGAAGCGGCGGCGGCGGGCGGAACGGGTGTGTGCAGGGGTCGTGGTGTTCATGTTCGGAGTTCTCTCTGTGGGCGCCGCGCGGCGATGGGCCGCTACGACGGATTCGTGGGGAACGCGCGAGCGGATTGCCCGGCGGATCATGCGACGAGTGCGTCGCCCCACTTCAGAGGTGGTCCGCGGCGGCGGGGTGTGCCGCGGGTGTTACGAGCGATCGGTGCGGGTGCCACCGTGAAGGTCGCGCGCGGAACCGAGGCGGAGCCGGGCGCCGCGACGGCGGCCCGGTGCAGCAGGCGGAGGGTCCACGCGGCGATGGCGCGAAGCATCCGTTCGCCGCCGAACAGTGCCAGGAAGGATACGACGGCAGCGAGCGCGTGCGCTGCAAGCATGGGCGGCGTGGGCAGCACGACCTGGGCGAAGGCACCCGCGGCGTCCATGATGACCTGACCGTGCTGGTGCGCGGCGAGGTTCTGGGGCAGTGCGCCCGCGGACGTACCGGAGCTCGAGGTCAGTGCGAAGACGGCGTGCAGGGCCACCTGCGTGACGATCACGGCCGACGCGAGTCCGACCGGACGGAGCCCCCGACCGACGAGCGCCGTTGTGACCGGCCAGGCGAGAGCGGATACCCCGAGCAGGATCACGATGCCCGGAGCCGTGCCGCCACCCATCGTGTGCGAGACGGCGGCGAAGAGAACGGCGAGCATGGCTGCAGCTGCCCCACGAAGCGCGCGCAATTGGCGTGTGCGCATGCCGGGCTCCTATCCGCTCGTTCGCTGGTTCTCCGTCAACATTAGCCGCGTCCTCCCGCCCCTCCGGCCGCACGCATACGACCCTCGGGGCGGGCTCCAAGCAACCGGCGGTAGCGTTGGCCCGTGACCGTGCTGACTTTCGCCATTGGCTTGCTCGTCATCGTCGTCGGCCTGGCGGTCTCCATCGCGCTGCACGAGGTCGGGCATCTGGTGCCCGCCAAGCTCTTCGGTGTGCGCGTCGGCCGGTACATGATCGGCCTCGGCCCCACCCTGTGGTCGCGGAAGTTCGGCGAGACCGAGTACGGCATCAAGGCTCTCCCGATCGGCGGGTACATCTCGATGTCGGGCATGTACCCCCCGACGCCCGCTGAACGCGAGGCCGAGGTCGCGCGCGTGGGAGCGCAGGACGCCGACGGCGGGGGAGCGGCCACGCCGCCACGCCAGGGCCGTGCGGCGGGGATGTTCGCGGCGATGATCCAGGACGCTCGCGTCGCCAACGAAGAGACGATGATCGGCACAGCCGACACGCGGACCTTCTATCGACTGCCCGTCTACAAGCGCATCATCATCATGCTCGGCGGGCCGGTCATGAACCTGTTGCTGGCCATCCTGCTCTTCATGCTTGTCTTCAGCGGCATCGGCGTGCAGAGCGCATCGACGTCTGTCGCAGCCGTGAGCGAGTGCGTCGTCGCGGCCGGTTCGGAACAGACAGAGTGCGGCCCGGACGACCCCGCAAGCCCCGCCGCGGCCGCCGGCATCCTTCCCGGCGACCGCATCCTCTCGATCGATGGACGTCCCGTCGCGACCTTCGATGAGGCATCCGCCATCATCCGCGACAACCCCGGCACACGTTTGACCTTCGACATCGAGCGGGACGGTGCCCAGCAGACCCTCGCGGTCACACCCCTGCTCGCCGAGCGTCCCGTCTACGACGACGCCGGGCAGCCCGTCGTCGACGCCGACGGAGTGGCGGAGACCCAGGATGTCGGCTTCGTCGGCATCACTCCGGCGAACGAACTGCAGAGCCAGCCGATCTGGACCGGTCCGCAAGCCGCGATCGAGAACGTCGGCGCCGTGGTCGGCATCGTCGCGCAGTTGCCCGTCAAGCTCTACGAGACGGGCGTCGCGCTGTTCACCGGAGGGGAGCGAGACCCGAACGGACCAATGAGCGTGGTGGGTGTGGGTCTGATTGCGGGCGAGGTCGCTTCGACGGATGCGCCGATCCTGAGCCGTGTTTCGGTGCTGCTCGGCCTGCTCGGCTCGCTCAACATCGCGCTGTTCGTCTTCAACCTCGTGCCGCTGCTCCCGCTCGACGGCGGTCACATCGTCGTTGCCCTGTGGGAGGGCGTGAAGAAGGCGTGGGCGCGTCTGTTCCGTCGCCCGCCGCCGAAGCCGGTCGATGCGACCAAGCTCGTGCCCGTGACGTTCGTCGTCGTGATTCTGCTGATCGGGATGGGTGCGCTGCTGCTGCTCGCCGACGTGTTCAACCCGATCCAGCTGTTCAACTGACGACCCGCCGCTCGCTCCCTGAGCTTGTCGAAGGGTGCTGCTGGTCACTTCGACAGGCTCAGTGACCGTGCGGCTCAGCGCCCGGGGCGTCAGGCGTCGACGGGGGCGAAGGCTTGTGCGATCAGGCGCTCGAGCGTCTCGATGCCATCCCGCGACAGAATCGACTCCAGGTGGCCCTGCACCGACGCATACCCCGGTCCGCGCATCGCATAGACGTCGCCGGATGCCGGGTCCGCTGCGATCTCGGTCCGACCGACCCGCGTCGTCCCGGGCTCGGTGCGCACCGTGAAGGTGTTGTAGAACCCGATCGAGGCGCGGCGGCCGAAGATGTCGACGCTCAATTGCAGGCCCTGGTGAGGTCGTGTGAGCGGAGCCAGAGTCATCCCGAGCGTGTTGGCCAGGATCTGGTGGCTCAGGCACACGGCCAGCAGCGGGCGCCCGGAGGCTAGGCGGGCCGACACGATCTCGCGCATGCGGCGCATCCGCGGGCTGTCGTCGAGCGGGTCGCCCGGACCCGGGCCGGCGATCAGCAGCTCTGCATCGGATGCCTCGGCATCCGTCACCTCGGACCAGTGGGCGATGCGCACGGTGAGTCCGAGGTGGCGGAGCTGATGCGCGAGCATCGTCGTGAATCGGTCTTCGGCGTCGACCACGAGCGCAGTGCTCCCGAGGAACGGGCCGGGAGCATCGGAGTCCTGCGGGTTCAACCAGAAGGGGGCCAGACGGGAGTTGCGTGAGGCGAGCAACGTCGCGATCGCCGGGTCCTCCGCAAGCGGGGCGCGCGGCGTGGTCGGCGCATCCGGATCCGAGACGGGTGCGGGCGCACTCTCGCGCGGAACTGCGCCGATCGCACCGAGCAGACCCGCGGCCTTGCCGTGCGTTTCGCCGACCTCGCCATCGGGGTCCGAGTGGCGCACGAGCGTCGCGCCGACCGGGACGCGCAGCCGCCCTTCGACGAGGTAGGCCGTGCGGATGAGGATCGGCGCATCCAGATCGTGTGCGTCGCCGTTCGGGGTGAAGAGTGCGGCCACACCGGAGTAATAGCCCCGGGCGCTCGTCTCGTGCCGGCGGATCACCGTGCAGGCGTTCTGCATCGGTGAGCCCGTGACGGTCGGCGCGAACATCGTCTCGCGCAGGATGTCCCGAGGATCGAGCGTGCTGCGGCCCCGCAGCATGTATTCGGTGTGCGTCAGCCGCGACATCTCTTTGAGGTGCGGGCCCGTAATGCGCCCGCCATCCGAGCAGACGGCGCTCATCATCTTCAACTCTTCGTCGACGACCATGAAGAGCTCTTCGGTCTCTTTCGTGTTCTCGAGGAACGCGGTGAGAGCTTCGGGCGTCGATCCGCCTGCGGGGTGACGGAACGTACCCGAGATGGGGTTCATCGTGACCACGCCGCCGCTGGCGCTGACGTGCGCCTCGGGGCTTGCGCCCACCGCGACGTGGCCCGGCGTGACGATGGCAAAGGTCCAATACGCGCCGCGCTCGTGCTCGAGCAGCGCGCGGAACCAGGTGAGTGCGGTCTCGCGCGGATCGGCGTCTACGCGGGCGGTGAAGTCGCGGCGGATGACGAAGTTCGCGCCCTCGCCTCGTCCGATCTCGTCGGCGATGACGTCACGGACGATCTCGGCGTAGTCCTCGTCAGAGACGTTGAACCCGGTGTCGTGCAGCGGCACGGGCGCGGTCGGCAGGACGCGCATCGCTTCGTCCCGAGACACGGTGCCGCGCTCGGTGACGATGATGCAACGAAGCGGTGCTCCATCGTCGTGGCATTCGAACCCGCGCTCTCGCACCTGCCGGTACGGAACCAGGGCGAGGACCTCCTGCGGGGAGCCCTCCGCGTCGACCAACGGGATATCGGCAAGCATCTCGACGTCGACGACGGTTCCCGTGAGGATCTCGACATCCGCGCCATCGCGTGCGATCAGGACGAGGGGACGATCCTCTGCGGAGTCGCGCAGGCGCTGCAGCAGCTCGCTGCCATCCGCATCACTGGGGGGGCGATGGCCGGTCATCGTGGGTCCTTCGGCTCGGCCCGGCGGGGCGGTCGCTCAACGAAAAGACCGCCACGGCGGGCGGTCTGGATTCGTGGAAACGCGAACACACCGCCTAAGAGGCGGGCCACCAGGAGCGGTTCGCGGACATGCCGTCACGATAGCACGCGCCTACCGGTGCCTCGGGTCTACCGCCGGGCAGCGGCCATCCCTATGCTTTCGCCATGAGCGAAGATCTTCGCGGGCGTGCCATCAGCAGCCTGAAAGCAAAGAATCACTTCTGGCAGGCACTCATCACCTGGGTGGTGCTGAGTCTCCTGTTCGTCCTGATCTGGGCCTTCTCGGGCGGCATGTCCGGCGGGTTCGAGGGCTTCTGGCCGATCTGGCCGATTGCGGGAATCGCGATCGGCGTCGTGGCCACTGGTATCCGTGCATTCGGCGCGGGGGCGGGCGGTCCGAGCGAGGGCCGGATCCAAAGCGAGATGAAGCGCCTCTCCGAGTGAGCTGGAAGCGGGCCTCTTCCCCGTGGCACCCGCGTAGGCTGGGTCCGTGCCAGCAGTAAATCTCGGGATGCCGAAGGTGCCGGATGTTCTCGCGCCTCGTCGTAAGAGTCGACAGATCCGCGTCGGCAAGGTGCTCGTCGGTGGCGATGCGCCGGTCAGCGTGCAGTCGATGTGTACGACGCCGACGACCAACATCAACGCCACGCTTCAGCAGATAGCCGAGCTGACGGCATCCGGCTGCGAGATCGTGCGCGTGGCCGTGCCGTCGCAAGACGACGCGGATGTGCTGCACATCATCGCGAAGAAGAGCCAGATCCCGGTCATCGCCGACATCCACTTCCAGCCGAAGTACGTGTTCCAGGCGATCGACGCGGGCTGTGCCGCCGTGCGCGTGAACCCGGGGAACATCCGGAAGTTCGATGATCAGGTCGGGACGATCGCGGCCGCCGCGAAGGCCGCCGGTGTTTCCCTCCGCATCGGCGTGAACGCCGGATCTCTCGACCCGCGCCTGCTGCAGAAGTACGGCAAGGCGACGCCCGAGGCGCTCGCCGAGAGCGCTCGCTGGGAAGCATCCCTCTTCGAGGAGCACGACTTCCACGACTTCAAGATCTCGGTCAAGCACAACGACCCCGTCGTGATGGTGAAGGCATACCGCCTCCTAGCCGAGATGGGCGACTGGCCCCTGCACCTCGGCGTGACCGAGGCGGGACCCGCATTCCAGGGCACGATCAAGTCCGCGACCGCCTTCGGCATCCTGCTCGGTGAGGGGATCGGCGACACCATTCGCGTCTCGCTCTCGGCCCCGCCCGCCGAAGAGATCAAGGTCGGGCACCAGATCCTGCAATCACTCAATCTCCGTGAGCGCAAGCTCGAGATCGTCTCGTGCCCGTCGTGCGGGCGTGCGCAGGTCGACGTCTACACGCTCGCCGACGACGTGACCGAGGGGCTCAAGGACATGACCGTCCCGCTTCGTGTGGCCGTGATGGGCTGCGTCGTCAACGGGCCCGGCGAGGCCCGCGATGCCGATCTCGGCGTCGCCTCCGGAAACGGCAAGGGTCAGATCTTCGTGAAGGGCCAGGTCATCAAGACCGTCCCCGAGTCCGAGATCGTCGCAACGCTCATCGAAGAGGCGAACCGTCTGGCGGATGAGATGGGCCCGAGTGCCGCGCCGGGCACCGCACAGGTCATCACAGCCTGAGCGGGGCAACCTGAGCGGGCAGCCCTGACCCGAGCTACCCGACGTCGGGTAGCCCGGAGCCGGGCCACCCGGTCCGGATGATCAGTTACTCGGCGTTGATGCGCGCGAGCGCCGCCAGCGGGATTCCCACCCACGCGGGGCGGTTGCGCTTTTCGTAGACGACCTCGTAGACGGCTTTGTCGGCGACGTAGGCCGCGAGCAGCACGCGTCGCTCACGGGCGCTGGCCTCGTTCTCGGCTGGCGAGGTGTCGACGCCATCTTCGCTCGCGGTGTCGCCCTCCTCCGACGAGTGCAAAGCCGCGACGTATCCGTCCACGAAGTGACTGCGTGCCCGCGAAGACCACTCACCCGCGCGTTCGCCCCGCAAAGCCCACTCGTCTTCATCGATGATCCGGCTCGTTCCGGCCAACGACATCTCGACGACACCGGGCGCGTAGTCGAACGAACGCAACATGCCTGCGACATCTCTCCACGGCGAATCGGGCAGCGCCCGCTCCGCGAAGGGTCGGCCCGGTTCGCCCTCGAAGTCCACGAGGCGCCAGCCGCGTGATGTGCGCAGCGTCTGGCCGAGGTGCAGGTCGCCGTGCACGCGCTGCACGTCGAGTCCGTCGAGCGCGGCGACCTCTGAGTAGACGGCGCGCAGTCGGTCGGCGTGGGGCTCGATCTCGGGGACCACGCGGAGTGCCTGGTCCAGACGCTCCGTCATGGCGGCCGCGAGAGCCGCGGTGGCCTCCTGTCCGGTCCGACCGGACGGAAAACGCTCACGCAGCACCGTATGCACCTTGGCGAGGGCTTCGCCGAGGCGCGCGGCCTCTCCCGCGAAATCGCCACCCGAGTCATCCGCTCCCTGCTCCAGATCCGCCAGCAATGTGCGAACACTCGCCATCGCGAGCTCGAAGCCGTCGGTGGCGGTGCGGAGGAACTCCTGCAGCATGGCCAGCTGAATGACCTCGCCGTCGACCGTGGCCTCGATCCACCCGTACAGCTCGGCGATGTACTCCGACTCGCCCCGGGTGAGCTCCTCGTGGATCTCGATGTCGGGGTTCACGCCCGGGCTGAGCTTGCGGAAGATCTTCATCATCGCGGTCTCGTCGAAGCGTACCGACGAGTTGGACTGCTCGCCTGTCATCGGCGAGGGGCGCAGCTCGGGATCGAGCGGCTCGGCGCCCGGCAGTCGATGGAATCGCAGTCCACCGGCGTCGGCTTGGCCGCTCGCCTCGGCGGCCACGAACGCGTCCAGCCACAGCGCCATCGCGTCGCGGTCGTGCACGGCGTCGTAGAGATGCCGCTGGTGCCCATCGATGTCGACCGCACCGACGTACGCGTGACCGATCCGATCTTCGATGTCGTCGTAGCCCGCCAACGGCACCTGGTACAGCTCGGTGCCGCCGACCTCGTCGGCATACTCCACCGTGACGAGGTAGACCGTCACGTTCGGCCGCTCGGGTGCCGATAGCTCGGCGAGCACCCGCGCCTGCGAAACCCCGAAGGGGCGCCCCTTGCCACCGAACCAGCGTGTTCGTACGAGATAGCCCTCCAACAGGGCGTGATCTATCGAGGTCACAGCAACCCCACCTCCTCGGTTTCGTTCGCCGGCTCGTGCAGCTGGAACCAGTAGAACCCGTGGCCCCCCAGCGTCAGCAGATAGGGCAGCTCGCCGATGCGCGGGAAGGGCGCTCCGCCGATCAATTCGACGGGCACCATGCCCTCGAAGCGTCGCATGTCCAGCTCCACCGGCTGAGGGAACTGCGACAGGTTGTTCACGCACACGATCACATCGACGGTGCCGTCGTCGTTCGTATGCTCGCGCGAGTAGGACAGGACCGACGGATTCGAGCCGCCCAGGTCGTTGAAGCTTCCGAGCCCGAATGCGGGGTGCTTCTTTCGGGCATGGATCATTTGGCGCGTCCAGTGCAGCAGCGACGAGCGGTCCTCCTGCTGCGCCTCGACGTTGACCGCGAGGTATCCGTATACCGGGTCCTGGACGATCGGACGGTCGAGCTTCCCCGGATTCGCGGTCGAGAACCCGGCGTTGCGATCGGATGTCCACTGCATCGGCGTGCGGACACCGTCGCGGTCGCCGAGCCAGATGTTGTCGCCCATGCCGATCTCGTCGCCGTAGTAGAGGACGGGCGATCCGGGCAGGGAGAGCAACAGCGCGGTGAAGAGTTCGATCCGGTCGATGTCGTTGTCGAGCAGGGGAGCGAGGCGGCGACGGATGCCGATGTTGGCCTTCATCCGCGGGTCCTGCGCGTACTCGTTCCACATGTAGTCACGGTCCTCGTCCGTCACCATCTCGAGCGTGAGCTCGTCGTGGTTGCGCAGGAAGATGCCCCACTGGCATCCGGACGGAATCGAGGGCGTCTCAGCGAGGATCTCGCTGATCGGGAAGCGCGATTCGCGGCGCACCGCCATGAAGATGCGGGGCATCACGGGGAAGTGGAAGCACATGTGGCATTCGTCACCGCCGACGTCGGGGTCACCGAAGTAGTCGACGACGTCGGCCGGCCACTGATTCGCCTCGGCGAGCAGCACGCGCCCCGGGTACTCGGTGTCGACGATCCCCCGCACCTTCCGCAGGAACTCGTGGGTCTCGGGCAGGTTCTCGCCGTTCGTGCCCGGCCGCTCGTAGAGGTACGGCACAGCATCGAGGCGGAAGCCGTCCAGGCCCATGTCGAGCCAGAACCGCATGGCATCGATCATCGCCTCGTGAACCTTCGGGTTGTCGAAGTTGAGGTCGGGCTGGTGCGAGAAGAACCGGTGCCAGAAGTACTGCTTGCGGACCGGATCCCACGTCCAGTTGCTGGGCTCGGTGTCGACGAAGATGATGCGGGCATCCTCGTAGAGTTCGTCGGTGTCGCTCCACACGTAGAAGTCGCCGTACAGGCCATCCGGGTCGTTGCGGCTCGCCTGGAACCACGGATGCTCGTCGCTCGTGTGATTCATGACGAAGTCGATGATGACGCGGATGTCGCGCTCGTGGGCGGCGTCGAGGAACTCCTGGAAGTCGGCGACCGTCCCGAGCTCGGGTAGGACGCCCGTGTAGTCGGCCACGTCGTAGCCGTCGTCGCGCAAAGGTGAGGGGAAGAAGGGCGGAACCCACAGGCAGTCGACGCCGAGCCACTTCAGATAGTCGAGTTTGTCGATCAGCCCGCGGAAGTCTCCGGTGCCGTCGCCGTCCCCGTCCTTGAAGGAGCGGACGAGCACCTCGTAGAACACCGCGGTCTTGAACCACTCCGGCTCGGGACTGCCCGGCGTGTCCGGAAACGGCTCCTGCGTCATGATCGGGATCGAGGCCGTGTACGGGGCGGGCTCTGGGGGAGCAGTCATGCGTTCGTCCTCACTCGGATGCGGTCGTCGCTGGTCCTACGCGTGTGGGGTGGCAGGCAGACGGTGAACCACCTCTCTAACCTGTCACAGGCGCGCTCTGAGCGCGATCATCCGGCCACCCGTTGCGCGCCGGTGGGCGTTGCGCTAGTGGCGCGCCGAGGTGTCTTCGAGTCGTCGAGCTGTCACGAACCGCTGCATCCGGGTCCCGTATCGAGCGTTTCGTGACAGTTCGACGACGTGGGCTCAGTAGCGGAGAGCGGCGGGCTCGAGTCGGGATGTCTCGTCCCCGACGAGTGACGTGTCACGCGGGTCGAGCCGCAGCACCTCTGTGCGGCCGGCGAGCGCGGGCAGGTCCACCCAGAAGATGCCCGGGCTTCGCGTCGACCCGAAGTAGTAGGTGCGGTTCGTGAGGTCGGCGCCAGCCCGCCACCACGTCGGGTAGACCCCGCCGTCGGCGTAGGGGGCGCCGTACGGCACCGAGACGTTGGCGATCAGCTGAAACACGCCGGCAACAGCCTCGTCGACGCTCGCGGGCTCAGGCAGGTAGTGCAGGAAGTAGGCGGCGCGCACGAAGCGATCGGGCGAGGTGATGTCTCCCGGGGGTGGGAGCTCGCCGCCGAACGGGCGGTACCGCTCGAGGTTCTCGATTTGTTGGTCGAGGGTCGGCGAGTTCGCCATCACGGTGTATTCGGGTCCGTGGTGCACGACCATCCGGCCCTCGAGGGGCTCGATGATGGCGGAGTCGCCGGTCGTATCCTCGAGCGCGATGTGGACGCCGAACGTCTCACCGCGGAGCAGCGGCGCAACGATTCGGATGTCCCCCACGGCCGCTATCGCATCCGCGACCGTGGCGAAATTGTCGAGGAGGTACTGCACCCACATCGTGTGCGCGACAACCGGCCGTTCGTCGGGGAGGGGGAACGAGACATCCGCCGGGTCCAGGTAGAGGGCGTGCGCCGCAAGGCCCGCGGAGTTCAGCCCGTCGACGGTTCCGATACCCCACATGCTGACGACGACGCTGGCCTGCTGAGAGACCCAGGTGTGAGATCCGGGCCCTGCATCGCCGGTGCGGTCCTGCCCTGCGGGGACGTACCAGAGTTCGGGTTCGTCGCTCACGGCCCAGTCCATGCAGCGCGCGACGGTCTTGGCGATCGGATTGTCGTTCCAGAAGATGCGGGTGCACACGCGGGCGAGCCTATCGGGCAGGCGCGTCGATTCGGCGTGACCGGATCGTCGTTTCCTGATGGTGCATATTCCTGGGCGGGTAGTGAGCGCCCCGTAGGTTTGCTGCATGAGGAATCGCGTCCCACTCGTCGCGTCGCTGGTGTCCCTGGTCTTGTTGGCGGGATGCAGCGCGTCACCGACCGACACCGCAACTTCCCCGTCGACGCGGACGCCGACGGCGAGTTTCGAGCCGTCCGCGACACCGACGCCGCGACCGATCGACCAAGCCTTCGGCGGCGACTGCGACGCGATGTTCACGGAGGATGAGGTCGCCGAACTCATCGGCCAGCCCCGCGAAGTCGATCCGGTCGCTGCGGCACGTGAGCGCCTCGGTCTGCGTGCATCCGCGGAATGGTCCGGTGGAATCGCCTGCGAGTGGAACTCTGATCTGTTGGGCTTGAGGGTTCTCGTTCTCCCTCGCGATCTCGCGAGCGATCCGGCTGCTGCTGCACGTGTCCTCGAAACCATCGTCGCGGTCGTCTCGATGGGATGACCGCGACAGAACCTACCCACTGGGTCGGAATAATCACGTGAGTCTTGAAGGTCTCTCGCTCGTGACCCGATCGTAGTTTCCGTGTTGGGCATATCCCACGCGTAGCGCCTGGGTGGCGCATACGCTCGTTGCCATGGCCAGAACGCGAGTCCTTGCTCTTGTGTCGCTCGCGATCGTCGTAGTGATCGCCGGATGCGCGGCGGAACCGCAGGCATCCACGTCATCGACACCTTCGGTGCCCGCCTCCCCATCGGTCACTCCGTCCGCTACGGCGATGGCGCCCACCCCGCCGACACTGGCTTTCGACGGAGATTGCGCGAATGCTCTGTCCGACTCTGATGCTCAGGAACTGCTCGGAGGCCCCGTGACAGCATCGACCGGAGAAGTCGATCAGCGCACGGCCGCCCTCGGTGCGCTGCAGTGCGATTGGGCGCGGGACGAGCCCGACGCGACGGGGCATTATCCGGCGGTACAGCTCACCACTTTCCCGCTGGACGTGATCGATACCGACACCCAGGCGAAGTATTCCTCGCCCCTGTGCGAACAGGACTACGACGTCGCGCTCTGCAAGGTCGGAGTCTCGGCGAACGGTCAGTGGATGCTCGTCGTCTCGGGTGCTGTTTCGTATTCGATGACCGACCCCATCCCGTTGTACCTGGAACCCGCGGCCGAGGCCGCGGCGGCCTCGGCGGAGCGTTTCGCGCCGCCACGACCGTTCGAGCCCGGGGTGCCGGCCGCGCCGCTGGACTGCGGTCTGCTCGGTGAGCGCATCGACGTCGCGGAACTCGTGGGTGCCACGGCGCAGGCGGGTTTCCCAACCGGGGGTGTGAACTCCACGACGCCGGCCCGGATCGCCATCAGCTCCGGTGTCTATCAGTGGTGCGCGTGGACGGTGTATGACGTCCCGGGATCTCTTCCCTACGTCTGGTACGACGTCTACCCCTTCGCCGGTTGGATGTGGGATGAGTTCGCGAACACCGACCGAGGACCGGTCGAGGCCGTCACCGTGGACGGCGCGACCCAGGCCGTGCAGCGAACCGGACTCGCGCAGGGAGCGTGGCTGGCAGCGACAGATGGAACCATCGTGGTCACGGTCAGCGGGGACGCGGTCGACGTCAACGACGCAGCAGCCCGGATGCTGGCTGCCCTGGCGGTGGACGCGGGCTGACCCGCGATCACAAATCGCACGCTGAATAGGGGCGGACACGCTCGCCTGCTGCGACCAGATGCTGGCCGAACCCCAGATCTCCGAGCTGATCGGAACCTCGGTGGCGCCCGATCCCGACATCCGGGCTTTCCCGCGAAGCGAGGAAGAAGCTTCCGTCGTCCGCAAGGGGTCCGCCAGCCGACAGCGGGCCCCAGACCGTCGCCCCGGACTGTGTCGTGAGGGGGTCGAACTGTCACGAAACGCTCGATATCCATCGCAGATCGAGCGGTTTGTGACGGCTCGGTAGGAAAGGGTGTCAGGGAGCGCGACGGAACGAGGGCGCCGGGGCGGAGGCATCCGCGCGCCTAGACTTGACGATCGTGGTCACTCGTCTCTCGCACTACTTCCTCCGCACACTCCGTGAGGACCCCTCCGATGCCGAAGTCACGAGCCATCGGCTGCTCGTGCGGGCCGGATACATCCGCCGTCAGGCGCCCGGCGTCTTCGCCTGGCTGCCACTCGGTCTGAAGGTCAAGGCCAAAATCGAGGCCGTCGTCCGTGAGGAGATGGCGAACGCCGGGGCGTACGAGGTCCACTTCCCGGCCCTGCTGCCGCGCGAGCCCTACGAGGTCACGGGCCGCTGGGAGGAGTACGGCGACGCCCTCTTCCGCCTGCAGGACCGCAAGGGCGCCGACTACCTGCTCGCCCCGACGCACGAAGAGGTCTTCACGCTGCTCGTGAAGGACCTGTACTCGTCGTACAAGGACCTGCCGCTGTCGATCTACCAGATCCAGGACAAGTACCGCGACGAGGCACGCCCCCGCGCCGGTCTCCTGCGCGGCCGCGAGTTCACGATGAAGGACGCCTACTCGTTCGACTACACCGACGCCGGGCTCGACGCGAGCTACCAGGCCCAGCGGGATGCGTACGAGCGCATCTTCACGCGCCTCGGGCTGGAGTACGTCATCGTTCAGGCGGATGCGGGGGCGATGGGTGGCTCGCGCAGCGAGGAGTTCCTGCACCCCACCCCCGTCGGCGAGGACACGTTCGTCCGCTCGGACGGCGGGTACGCGGCCAACGTCGAGGCCTTCACGACGCTGGCGCCCGAGCCGATCCCCTTCGATGGCCTGCCCGAGGCCGTGATCTTCGATTCACCGAACACCCCCACGATCGCGACTCTCGTCGACCACGCCAACGCGCACCTCGACGCCCCGGCGGAGGGGGAGTGGACCGCCGCGCATACGCTGAAGAACGTCGTGCTCGCCCTGACACACCTCGACGGAACGCGCGAGCTCGTCGTCGTGGGGCTCCCCGGCGATCGCGACGTCGACGACAAGCGCGTCGAGGTCGCCTTCGCGCCCGCCGCCGTCGAGGCCGCGACCGAGGCCGACTTCGAGAAGCACCCGCTGCTGGTCAAGGGCTACATCGGCCCCTGGTCACCGACGGGCGCAATCCTCGGCTCGGAGTCGGCGACCGACATCCGCTACGTCCTCGACCCCCGCGTCGTCGACGGCACCTCCTGGATCACGGGTGCCAACGCGCACGAGAAGCACGTGCACTCGCTCGTCGCGGGCCGCGACTTCGCGGCCGACGGCTTCGTCGAGGTCGCCACGGTGCGTGACGGCGACCCGGCACCGGATGGCTCGGGCCCCGTCAATCTCGCACGCGGTATGGAGATCGGCCACGTCTTCCAGCTCGGCCGCAAGTACGCCGAGGCGCTCGGACTGAAGGTCCTCGACGAGAACGGCAAACTCGTCACCGTCACGATGGGTTCGTACGGCATCGGCGTGACGCGCATCCTGGCGATCATCGCCGAGCTCAACAACGACGACAAGGGCCTGATCTGGCCCGCGTCCGTTGCTCCGTTCGACGTGCACGTCGTAGCCACGGGGCGGGATGCGGTGGCATTCGATCTGGCGACGTCCATCGCCGACGAGCTCGAGGGCGCCGGACTCGATGTGCTCTACGACGACCGGCCCAAGGTGTCGCCGGGCGTGAAGTTCGGCGACGCCGAGCTGATCGGTGTGCCCAGGATCCTGATCGTGGGCCGCGGTGCCGCCGAGGGCCAGGTCGAACTCTGGGATCGCCGCACCGGCGACCGTGAGGTCCTGCCCGTCGCCGACGCTGTCGCGCGACTGCGCGGCTGACGCGGGCGTTTCGTCTCGCTCCGCTCGCTCAACGACCGCTGCCGGGCTAGGACTCCGGGTCGCGTGACCCGCGCAGCCACGAGGGACCGAGCGGCACGATCGCGCGGCCCATCGTGCGGCGGATGAACTTCTCGACGAGCATGTAGGTCGCGAGCACGGATGACGCGATCAGCAGGACCGACCCCATCGCGCCGAAGGCCCCGGCGCCCCCGAATGCCGTGACGGACTGCAGCGCGAGGCCCGCCGAAACGCACAGCAGGGTGATCGGCAGAACGGTGTTGTGCATCGCGCCCGGAAATGTGAACAGCAGCGCCAGCACCGCGAACATGAGTGTGAAAACTCCGCGTGCGGGCCCAGCGACCTCGAAGAAGCCGAGTTCGCCGCCGAGCAGGAATCCGGGCATGCAGAGCCAGTACCACCCGAAGGCGTTGTAGACGAGGAAGTGGAAGTCGTCGCCTACGGTGAACGACAGCATCCCCGCGATGATCTGAACGACGCCGCCGAAGATCGCACCCACCCAGAAGACCGAGCTCTCGTTCTGCACGCCGAGATGCGCGAGCTGCGCGGTGAGCGTCGCGATGGCGAAGCCGAGAAGACCGATGAGTCCGGGGTCGGCGGTGCGGAGCGTGCGTGTGGGCGCGGGGACGGGTATGCGGGGCACGAGGCGACCGTAACCCACTACGGCTCCCGAACGTGTCGCTGACGACCGTGACTTACGGAGCTCGTGTGCGATGGTCGCCGGGTGCGCCGTACGGCAGTCGTCCCGGAAGTCGATCTAGCATTGCCCGAGTGACTGACGAGCCCGCGCCCCCACGCGCACCCGTGCCCGTGCCGCGACGCGGCGGGGTGGGCCGACTCGTGGGCCACGCACCCGCGTGGGTGGGCATCATCGTCGGACTCGGACTGATCGTGCTGGGCGTCTTCACCGTCACCCGTCCGTTGACCTCGCTGTGGGTGCTGGCGATCTACATCGGCGTGAGTGCCATCGCCTCCGGTGTGATGGACCTGATCGCGCCGCGCGATGTTCCCCGCCGGGCGAACATCATCCTCGCCGTCCTGTGGATCATCGGCGGCGGCGTGATCCTGTTCTGGCTCGGGCGGAACCTCGACCTCTTGCCGGAACTCATCGCCGGGCTCCTGGTGCTGGGTGGACTCGGTGCAGCGATCGGTGTCTTCCGTGGCCGCGCCAGCGAGCGGGTTCTCGCGGGTGCTTCTGGCGTGGCTCAGGTGGTCTTCGGTCTTCTCGCCCTGCTGTGGCCGGACGTCACGCTGCTCGTCGTCGCGATAGCGTTCGGGCTCCGAACCGTCGTGCTCGGGAGCGTTCTGACCTGGCGCGCGTCCCGACGGATCCGCGGACGCTCACCGCGGCCGGGCGAGACATCGGGCAATCGTCGGGGGCTCATCTGGGCCGCTGCGGGCCGATACGCGCTCGCCGCGGTGCTACTCGGACTCGCCGGGGGATCCTGGTGGGTGAGCACGTGGCTTGCCGACGGGGCCCCGGTGATCGATGCCTTCTACGACGCGCCCGACGGACCCCCGAGCGCCCCGGGAACGCTGTTGCGGGAGGGCTCGTACAGCGGGCGCACCCCCGTCGGCGGCGAGGTCAGACGCATCCTGTACAGCACGACCGATACGTTCGGTAACCGCGCGCTCGCCAGCGGGCTGGTGATCTCGCCCGCCGAGATGCCACCCGGCCCGCGGCCCGTCATCATCTGGAACCACGGAACGACGGGTGTCGCACGCGGTTGCGCCCCGAGCCTTGCGGACGCCTCGGCCACCCGCTGGGCGATCCCCGCTATCGATCGGGCCCTCGCGGCCGGCTGGGTGGTCGTTGCGACCGATTACACCGGCCAGGGCGCGCCCGGTACCTTCCCGTACCTGATCGGCGAGAGCGAGGCTCGCTCGGCGATCGACGCGGTGCGGGCGGCGGAGGACGCGGACGGGATGTGGCTCTCGTCAGAGGTCGTGGTCTGGGGGCATTCGCAGGGCGGACATGCCGCGCTCTGGGTGAGCCAGGTCGCACCGGCCTACGCCCCCGAGCTCAGCGTGCAGGGGACGGTGGCGATATCGCCCGCGGCGGATCCGCTCGCGCTCGCGGAGGAGCTGGCGCGTACGCAGGACTCCGCGATGCTGTCGGTGCTCATTTCTTGGGTGCTGGTGCCCTATGCGGACACGTACCCCGACGTCACGATCTCGGACTACGTCGCCCCGGGCGGGCGCTCGATCGTGCGGGAGATGACCCAGCGCTGCCCGACCGAGCCCGGCGTGGTGGTGTCCGTGCTCGCCGCGCTCGGCGTCTCGGCCGACCGACCGCTGTACGACGCCGACCTGACAAAGGGAGCCCTGGGGGAGAGGCTCGCGCAGAACGCGGCGTCCGGGCCCTGGACATCCCCCATCCTGTTGGCGTGGGGCGGCCGGGATGAGGTCATCCCGACGGTGCTGTACGAGCGCTTCGTTGAGGAACGGTGCGCCGAAGGGCAGGCACTACAGGTACGGGTCTACGACCGCCTGGATCACACGGGACCGATGCTGCCCGGTTCGCCGTTTCTGTCGACCATGATGCGCTGGACCGAGGCGCGCTTTGACGGTGTCCCCGTGACAGCCGCGGCGGACGACTGCCCCGCGTGAGCGCTGTCCGTTTGCGCAGAGTGACCGCTTGACCGGCGGCTACGCGGTCACAGACGGGCGTAGCGCGCGCGGAAGAAGCAGTAGACGCCGTATGCGATGAAGCCGATGCCGGCGGCGCCGACCAGCCAGGGTCCGAACGGCAGCGCGACGAGCGACGAGATCGCCCGGTCGAGCCCGCCCGCCTCGCCCGGGTCGACCTGTACCGCCGCCGTGACGATCAGGACGCCGACGATCGCGAGTGCGACGCCCTTCGCCACGTACCCGACGACGCCGAGTACGGTCACGATCCTGCCGGTGGTGCCGCCGGGCATCCGGAGCTTCTCGCGAAAGCTGCGCGTGACGCCCTTCACGACGAATGCTCCACCGATCGCGACGATGACCAGGCCACCGACGGCGAGCAGGACGGGCCCTCCGGGGAGCGACAGCACGGTGCTGCTCGCGTTCTGTGCGCCCTGATCGCCGCTCGACCCTGCGCCGAGTGCCACCGATGCTGCGCTGTAGCCGATGGCCGCGTACACGATGGCCTTGGCCCACTCGCCGACGCGTTTCGCCCAGCGTTTGCCCGTGTCTTCCTCATCGATCAGTACGCCTTCGACCGCGTACCAGATGGCGAGCGCGGCCAGCCCGACGGTGAGCACCCAGAGGCCTACGAATCCGAGCGGTGCTTCGGCGATCGCGCGGAAAGCACCCGTTTGATCCGACTCGCCGCCGCCCGCTCCGGCGGCCAGCACGATGGCACCGATCAAGATGTGGACGACGCCGTTGGCGGCATAGCCCGTTCGGGCGAGGGTGCGGAAGGCGGGGTGCGAGGCCGCCTTACGAGCGGTTCTCTCGGCGGAGTCCGCCACGTCGGGTGTCATTCTCCATAGGGTACGCGGGCTGTGCCTCGTTCGTGTCGGCAAGCGTGGAGCCTCGAGGTTCGTGCGGATGCGTGCCAGCCGTGCGCGTTCGGACGACGATCACATGCGGGCGTAACGGGCGCGGAAGAAGCAGAACACCCCGTAGGCGACGAATCCGATGCCGATGATTCCGACCAACAACGGCCCGAAGGCGAGGTCGAGGAGTGCCCCGAGCGCGCCGTCGAGGCCACCCGCCGTGCGTGCTTCGTCACGGACCGCGGCGACAACGAGGAGCACCGCGATCGCGACGAGCGCGACGCCCTTGGCGATGAACCCGACGATACCGAGTGTGTCGACGAGACGGCCGAGCGAGCCTTCCGGAACCGAAACCTGTGAGCGATAACTGCGGCGAACGCCCATGAAGAGAAACGAGATGCCCGTTATGCCGACCCCGATGCCGACCGCGATGAGGAGGAAGGTTCCCCCGGGAATCCGCAGGACACCACCGCTGAGTGCTTCGGCCGCGCGCTCGCTGCTCAGTTGCGCGCCGAGTGCGATGGCGCCGGCGACGGTGCCGAACACGGCGAAGACGGCGGCCTGTCCCCATTGGCCCACGCGGCCGCCCCATCTCTGCAGCGGATTGTCTCGGTAGACCAGCACGCCTTCGGCGATCTTCCAGACCGCCAGGGCGAAGAACCCCGCGGCGATGACCCAGAGCAGCGTAAAACCCAGGGGGAGCGCGGCGATGGCCCGCAGCGCGCCGGTCTGATCGCTCACCGCATCGCCTCCGAAGGCCACGATCAGGGCGATGGCGCCGATCAGGCCGTGCACGATGCCGCTCGAGACGTATCCGAGCCGCGCCAGGCCGCGGAACCACGGCACCGTTGTCGCCTCGCGCGCGACGCGCTTCGGGGCGTCGGTGTCCATCGGCTCAGCCTAGGCGCGGCTGGCCGAGCCGACGGACCGCTTCAGGACGACAGGACGGTGGTGCCCCTATCGTTTGCGGGCTTTTTCTTCGACGACATCCGTGTCCACGTCGACGTCAGCCCACGCAGTCACATCGAGGTCGAGGTCGGAAAAGTCCGCGACGTTGAAGATGGGTCTGTCGACTCCCGCTTTGACCTGTCGGACGTAGTCAGCCACGAAGCGGAGTGCTGTGGGAAGCATCATCAGGATGGCGGTGAGGTTCGCGAGGGCGAGCACACCCATGAGCGGGTCGGAGAAGAAGAACACCGCGGTGGCTCCGGGGGCGATAGCGCCGACGAGCACGATGGCGATCACCGCCCAACGAAGGATGTGCGTGGCCACCTGACTCTTCGTCAGCTCACGAAGCGCCGTCTCGCCGAGGTAGTAGTTGTACATGATCGAGCTGAACGAGAAGAGCAAGATCGAGAACGTGAGCACATACGTGGTCCATCCGCCGAGGCTGTCGGCGAGGGAGTCTTGGGTCAGGACGATGCCGTCGACGTTCTCGTTGCCTGGTTGGTAGGCGCCGCTGAGCAGAATGATGAAGGCGGTTGCCGAGCACACAATCATCGTGTCCACGAATACCGAGAGCATCTGGGTGATGCCCTGGCTCACCGGGTGCTTGACATATGCGGTGGCCGCAACGTTGGGCGCGGACCCCAGGCCCGCCTCATTGGAGAAGAGTCCACGCCGCAGTCCGTTGGCGATCGCCGCGCCGATACCGCCGGCGACGGCCGACTCGAAGCCGAATGCGTTCTGGAGAATCGTCCAGAACATGGCGGGCACCTCGGTGATGTTGACGGCGATGACGATGAGCGCCATCAGCAGGTATACAACGGCCATGATCGGCACGATCACGTCGGCAACTTTGGCGATCCGCTGGATGCTGCCATAGACGATGAAGCCTGCGATCACGGCCATGACGATTCCGGTGATCCAGCGCTCGACTCCGAGGCTGTTTTCGGCGGCGCCCGCGATCGTGTTCGCCTGGAAGGCATTGAATCCGAGGGCGAACGAGGCCAGCAGGCTCACCGCGTAGATCACGACGAGCCATGTGAAGCCCTTTCCAAGGCCGTGACGGATGTAGGTGGCTGGGCCTCCGCGAAAAGATCCATCGGGCAGTCGGCGCTTGTACGCCTGTGCCAGGGTGCATTCGATGAGGCTCGTCGCCATACCGACGAGAGCGATCATCCACATCCAGAAGACAGCACCCGGGCCGCCCAGCGTGATCGCGACCGCCACGCCGGCGATGTTGCCGCCACCGACCCGACCCCCGATCGAGACCACGAGAGCCTGCCGTGCACTGATCTGATCGGGGTCGGCGACTTTGTCGCCGCCACCGAGGACCCGCCACATTCGACCGAAGTACTTCAGTTGGATGAACCTCGTCGAAATCGTGAAGATGATGCCGAAGACGACGAGCATCGGAATCAGCGACCACCCCCACGTGAAGGAATCGATCAGGCCGAAAATCTCTTGAAGAAACGCCATGATGTCCATTGACCGACCGCTTTCCGTTTCGAGGGGTCCTTCGGGGGCTTGATGAAAGCGGACGCGTTTCGCCCGCATTTCGAGTGCACGACGGTCCCGACACGAACGATCTCATCGCTTCCGAGCAGGTCGTCGCGTGTGGTTGCAGGGACTGTAGCAACGATGCGGGGACGCCGCACTTATTCGCACCGGCCTCTCGCGATGACATCCGGTAACGTAGGGGGGATGTCGACGCGTATGACGCGTGGACGAGAGCTGAATAGGGAGGTCTCCGTGGATATCGATCTCGGATTGCTGAAGACGATCGAGCGGGAGAAGGAAATCCCCTTCGACGAACTCGTGAGCATCATCGAGCAGGCGATTCTGACCGCCTACGGAAAGCACACGTCGCCCTCGGGTGAGGTGCCCGCGGGCGCCAGGGTCGAGATGGATCGCAAGACCGGTCACGTCGGCGTGTTCATTCCGGTGACGGATGACGACGACGCGGTCATCGGCGAAGAAGAGACCACCCCCGACGACTTCGGCCGCATCGCCGCCTTCGCTGCGAAGCAGGTCATCGGCCAGCGTCTTCGGGACATCGCGGATGACGCGGTGCTCGGGGAGTTCAAGGGCAAAGAGGGCGACATCGTCGCCGGTGTCGTGCAGCAGGGCCCCAACCCGCGCATGATCCATGTCGACCTCGGTTCGGTCGAGGCGATTCTGCCGCCCGAAGAGCAGTCGCCCGGCGAGGCCTACCCGCACGGCTCGCGGCTGCGTGTTTATGTGACGAGCGTCGGCAAGGGCCCCAAGGGTCCCTCGATCACGGTGTCGCGCACGCATCCTGGCCTGGTGCGCAAGCTGTTCGCGCTCGAGGTTCCCGAGATCGCGTCCGGACTGGTGGAGATCATCTCGCTCGCTCGGGAGGCCGGCCACCGCACGAAGATCGCGGTGCGCGCCAACGATCCCTCGATCAACGCCAAGGGCGCTTGCATCGGCGAGATGGGCCGCCGCGTTCGCGCCGTGACCGAAGAACTCGGCGGAGAGAAGATCGACATCGTCGACTACGACCCCGAACTCGCCAAGTTCGTCGGCAACGCCCTCTCGCCCGCGAAGGTCACGTCGAGCTTCATCCTGGACGCGTCCACCAAGGCTGTCCGTGCACTCGTTCCCGATTACCAGCTGTCGTTGGCGATCGGCAAGGAGGGCCAGAACGCTCGGCTCGCGGCCAAGCTGACGGGCGCGAAGATCGACATTCAGCCCGACAGCATTCTGGAAGACCGCTGATCGAAGGACCGCACGCCTCGCGCGGAACGGCGTGAGCGGGAGGTGTAAGATGGAACCTGTACGGACGTGTGTCGGATGCCGAGCGCGTGCCCCCCGGTCGGCCCTTCTCAGGGTCGTTTCCATCGATTCCATACTCGTCCCCGACGAGCGTGCGACGATGTCGGGTCGGGGTGCGTGGGTGCACGAGACGCCCGCCTGCGTGGATACCGCACTGCGGCGCCGCGCGTTCGTACGAGCACTACGCGTCTCGGGACCACTCGACGCGCAGACGTTAGAGAACAGGCTGAACGGCTATGGAAACAAAGTGAACGGCTCGAAATGAGTCCCGTCCGCGACTAACGGTCTGCCCTGCCTGGGTGGACCCAGACAGGAGAATTGTGGCTTCCAAACCACGCGTGCACGAGATCGCCTCAGAACTCGGCGTTGACAGCAAAGTTGCGCTGGCCAAGCTCAAAGAGCTCGGCGAGTTCGTGAAGAGCCCCTCGTCCACCATCGAGCCCCCCGTGGCTCGCAAGCTTCGTCAGGCGCTTCAGGCCGAGGGTGCAGCCGCACCCGCAAGCCCCGCGCCTGCCGCCGCGTCGTCATCGCCACGGCCGGCCGGTCGTCCCGGCCCCGTGCGCCCGGCGGCGCCGACTCCGGCCGCCCCCGCGGCGGCTCCGGCCCCGGCAGCACCCGCGACCCCGGCACCCGCCGCTCCGGCGCCCGCCGCGTCTGCTCCGGCACCCGCCGCGTCCGCTCCGGCATCGGCACCGGCCGCCCCCGCGGCTCCGAAGGCTGACGCTCCCGCGGCGCCGGCACCCTCCGACGCTCCCGCGGCCGAGGCATCCGGCGACAACGCGGCGCCCGCCGCGCCCCGCCCGGGTGGCGCGCGCCCCGGCAACAACCCGTTCGCGAGCGCGCAGGGTATGGGACAGCGTCCCGCAGGACCTCGGCCCGGCAACAACCCCTTCGCCAGCGCACAGGGCATGGGCCAGCGCCCGTCCCCGACGCCCGGCAACATCCCGCGCCCGCAGGCGCCGCGTCCGGGCGCCCCGCGTCTCGGCGCGCCTCGTCCCGGTGGACCCGGTCGTCCCGGCGGTCCCGGTCGTCCCGGCGGCGCGCCGTTCCAGCAGCGTCCCGGCGGTCCCGGTCGTCCCGGCGGTGCCGGTGGCGGAGGGTTCCGACCCGGCGCTCCCGGAGCCGGTGCACCCGGCGGAGGCTTCCCCGGTCGCCCCGGTGGCGGCGGCGGTCGCGGTCGTGGCCCCGGTGGCGGCACGGCCGGAGCATTCGGTAAGGGTGGCGGCAAGTCCAAGCAGCGCAAGTCGCGCAGGGCCAAGCGCCAGGAATTCGAGATGAGGGATGCCCCGGTCGTCGGTGGCATCAATGTCTCGCGCGGTAACGGCGAGACCATCCGGATGCGCCGTGGCGCATCGATCTCGGATTTCGCCGACAAGATCGAGAACATCACCGGCTACACCGTGCAGCCCGGCACGCTCGTCACCATCCTGTTCAACCTGGGTGAGATGGCGACCGCGACCGAGTCGCTCGATGAGGCCACGTTCGAGGTCCTCGGCGAAGAGCTGGGCTACAAGATCCAGATGGTTTCGCCCGAGGACGAAGACAAGGAGCTCCTCGAGAGCTTCGGTCTGGACCTCGATCAGGAACTCGAGGACGAGAACGAGGACGACCTCGAGATCCGGCCCCCCGTGGTCACCGTCATGGGACACGTCGATCACGGTAAGACCCGACTGCTCGACGCGATCCGCAACGCCAACGTCGTCGCCGGCGAGGCGGGCGGCATCACGCAGCACATCGGTGCCTACCAGGTGTGGACCGAGCACGAGGGCATCGAGCGCGCCATCACCTTCATCGACACCCCGGGTCACGAGGCGTTCACCGCCATGCGTGCACGTGGTGCGCAGGTGACGGACCTCGCGATCCTTGTGGTCGCGGCCGACGACGGCATCATGCCGCAGACGGTCGAGGCCCTGAATCACGCGCAGTCGGCCGGCGTGCCGATCGTCGTCGCGGTCAACAAGGTCGACAAGCCGGACGCCAACCCGGGCAAGGTTCGCCAGCAGCTGACCGAATACGGTCTGGTCGCCGAGGAGTACGGCGGAGATGTCATGTTCGTGGATGTTTCGGCCACCAAGGGGTTGAACATCCAGGAGCTGCTCGACGCGGTCCTCCTCACGGCGGACGCGGGGCTCGACCTCACGGCCAACCCGAACAAGGCTGCCCGCGGTGTCGCGATCGAAGCGAAGCTCGACAAGGGCCGCGGTTCTGTCGCCACCGTCCTCATCCAGTCCGGAACGCTCCGGGTGGGAGATGCGATCGTCGCGGGCACGGCCTACGGCCGCGTTCGTGCGATGGCGGACGAGAACGGCGAGCCCGTTCTCGAAGCCTTCCCGTCGCGTCCCGTGCAGGTGCAGGGTCTGAACTCCGTGCCCCGCGCCGGCGACACCTTCATCGTCACGGACGAGGACCGTCTGGCCCGCCAGATCGCTGAGAAGCGCGAGGCTGCCGAGCGCAACGCCGCCCTGGCGAAGGCGCGCAAGCGCATCTCGCTCGAGGACTTCACCCGTGCGCTGCAAGAGGGCAAGGTCGAATCGCTCAACCTCATCATCAAGGGTGACGTTTCGGGTGCCGTCGAGGCCCTCGAAGAGTCGCTCCTCAAGATCGAGGTCGACGACTCGGTGCAGCTGCGTATCATCCACCGCGGTGTGGGTGCGGTCACGGAGTCCGACATCAACCTGGCGACGATCGACAACGCGATCGTGATCGGGTTCAACGTCCGCCCCGACCCGAAGGCGCGCGAACGTGCCGCCCGCGAAGGCGTGGACGTCCGGTTCTACTCCGTCATCTACAACGCGATCGACGACGTCGAGCAGTCCCTCACGGGCATGCTCAAGCCGGAGTTCGAAGAGAAGCAGTCGGGTGTGGCCGAGATCCGCGAGGTGTTCCGCTCTTCCAAGTTCGGAAACATCGCCGGGGTCATCGTCCGCAGCGGGACCATCACGCGAAACGCGAAGGCCCGCGTCATCCGCGAGGGCGTCGTCATCGCCGATGGCCTCGCCATCGAGTCGCTGCGTCGCTTCAAGGACGACGTCACCGAGGTGCGTACGGACTACGAGGCCGGTATCGGACTCGGTAAGTTCAACGACATCCAGATCGGCGACGAGATCGAGACGACCGAGATGGTGGAGAAGCCGCGCGGCTGATCCGTCATTCAGGGGTGCGGACGCGGATGTCGCCCGCACCCCCATCGACATCCGGAACCTTCGTCGTTCACCGGTCGGGAGCCCCCGCACGGCGAAGATTTTGTGAGAAGAAAGAAGCAGGAACATGGGTAGTGAAAGAGCAGCACGGCTCGCGGACCGGATCAAGGTCGTCCTCGCGGAGCGTCTCGAGAAGGGTCTGCGCGACCCCCGGCTCGGGTTCGTCACCATCACCGACGTCCGCGTCACGGGCGACCTGCAGCATGCGAGCGTCTTCTACACGGTTTTCGGGTCGGACGAAGAGCGCGCCGACAGCGCGAAGGCCCTGGCCTCGGCGACCGGCATGCTGCGCTCCGAGATGGGCAAGCACCTCAACACGCGGCTCACTCCCAGTCTGGAATTCATCCAGGACGCTTTGCCCGAAAACGCCGACGCCATCTCGGCGCTTCTGCGCGAGGCGCGCGAGCGTGACGCCGCCGTGGCCGGGATCGCCGCGTCCGCGACGTACGCGGGCGACGCAGACCCGTACATCAAGCCGCGCGACGAGTCCGCCGAAGAGTTGGACGAGGCCGAGATCGAGGCCGACGAAGACGGTGCCGCGGCATCCGACGAGGCAGACCCCGCGTCCTGAGCCGCAGGTCCCGACACTCTGTGCCCGTTCACGCGAGTGCACGGGTTATGTGCGAGCGCACGGCTTCGGAGCCGTGCGAAAGCCGTGCACTCGGCCGGAAGCCGTACGTTCGAGATGGGTTAGGTGCCGGGCAGGCGCAGCACGTTATCGGATGCCTCGGCCAGGCCGTCCGCGATGAGCGAATCGATCGCGCGGTCGCGCTGCACGGCGTCCGGCCAGTCCGGGATGACGCCGTCGAGCGGGACGGGGCCATTCGCGGCGCGGAGCACCCGCAGGATGGCCCCGCGCGTCTGCCGGTCACTGCCCTCGTAGCGTGCCTGGCGTGGCCGAGTGTCGCCGGTGTCGGGGTAGCCCGCGCTGCGCCACGCGCAGGACCGAGCTATCGGGCATGAGTCGCAGCGGGGTGAGCGCGCCGTGCAGACGACCGCGCCGAGCTCCATCGCCGCGGCATTGACGATCGTGGAGCGCGCGACATCCTCGGGCAACACGGCCCGCATATCGTCCAGATCGCGGCGATGCGCGGGGCCGGGCTGGGAGCGTCCCGCGACGACCCGGGCGAGGACGCGCCGGGTGTTGGTGTCGACGACCGGTTCGCGCAGACCGTACGCGAAAACGGCGACGGCCCGTGCCGTGTAGTCGCCGATTCCTGTGAGGGCGAGCAGTGCGTCCACATCATCGGGAACCACCCCGCCGTGGCGCGCGGCGATCTCGGTGGCCGCGCGATGTAGCCAGAGGGCGCGACGCGGATAGCCGAGGTTCGCCCACTGTCGCACGGCTTCGGCCGGAGCATCCGCCGCCAACGCCGCGGGGGTCGGCCAACGCTTCAGCCATGCCTCGAGATGGGGCACCACGCGGTTCACGGGGGTCTGCTGCAGCATGAACTCGCTGACGAGCACGCCCCATGCCCCGAATCCGGCCCGCCGCCAGGGCAGCTCGCGCGCCGTCGCGGCGTACCAGTCGATCAGCTCGGGAACCCATTCGACCTCGTCCACCGCTTCGGGACGGACGGATGCGGGCACAACCACCACCCTACGAGGCTGGGCGATGAACGGCTGCGCCGCCGGTGTGGTGGCGCAGGCGGACACGACTCCGGAAGAAAGCGGGTTTGAGGGCCGGAATCGGTCGATCCGCGGCCCTGTGAGGCGATTCGTCCGGAGTTCTGTCCGCCCGGATGGATGACGGCGCCCAGGAGGCGCGAGCGCACCCATGCGCCGTAGGCTGAGGGGATGCGCCTGCCCGTCACGCCCCGCACGACCCTGCTGCGGGAGCTCCGCGACGAGGTGCGCCGTTCCTACCGGGCCGGCCGCGTGATCATCGCGGTGGACGGCATCGACGGTGCGGGCAAGACGGTCTTCGCCGACGGGCTCGCCGACGTGTTCGCCGAGGACGGCGCATCCGTCTTCCGCGCCTCAGTCGATGGCTTCCACCGGCCCCGGGCAGAGCGCTACGCGCGCGGCCGCGACTCGCCCGAGGGGTACTACGAGGACTCGTACGACGAGGCGACGCTGCGCCGCGTCTTGATCGACCCTTTCCGTGACGGCGCCACGATGCCCTCGACCGGCTTCCAGCTCGCAGCATGGGATGTCGCGCGCGACGTACCCGCCGAGGCGCGCTGGGTCACGGGGCCCGAGGACGCCGTGCTGATCATCGATGGCATCTTCTTGCATCGCCCGACCCTGCGAGGGCTGTGGCACTGGTCGGTGTGGCTCGAGGTGCCCGTCGACGTCGCGGCGCAGCGCATGGCCCTCCGGGACGGCTCCGATCCCGACCCCATGGCGCCCGCGAACCACCGGTACCGCGCCGGTCAGGAGCTGTACCGGCGCGAGGCGGCTCCCTCTCGTGCCGCGTCGGTCATCGTGGACAACACCGACCCCGAACATCCGCGGCGCATGTACGCCGACTTCTGCTGATGGCCAGCGCGCACGGACCCGGCATACTGCTCGTCGACAAGCCGGGTGGGATGACGAGCCACGACGTCGTTTCGCGCGCGCGGAAGGCGCTCGGCACACGCAAGATCGGCCACGCCGGGACCCTCGATCCCCTCGCCACGGGGCTGCTCGTGCTGGGGGTCGATTCGGCCACGCGCCTGCTGACCTACATGGTCGGACTCGACAAGACCTACGAGGCGACGATCCGGCTCGGCGCGGCGACGGATTCGGATGACTCGGACGGCGAGATCGTGTGGCGTGCCGATCCGCAGGTGGTTGCGGCGGTCGATGCCGAGGCCATCCACGCCCACATCGCCGCGCTCACCGGACGCATCTCGCAGGTACCGAGCACGGTCTCGGCCATCAAGGTCGGTGGGCGCCGCGCCTATGACCTGGCCCGCGCGGGCGAGGAGGTCGTGCTCGCTTCGCGTGAGGTGACCGTGTCGCGGTTTGACGTGCTCGAGCTGCGACGCGCTGGTGACGTGGTAGACCTCGATGTGGTCGTCGATTGCTCGAGCGGCACCTACATCCGTGCGCTCGCCCGCGATCTGGGGTCGGCGCTCGGCGTCGGGGGGCACCTCACAGCGCTCCGGCGCACCCGCGTCGGACCGTTCGAGATCACCGATGCCGTTGCGCCCGAGACGATCGCGACCGAACCGTTGCTGTCGTCCGCCGATGTCGCCGTGCGGGTGCTGGGGGGCATCGAGGTGACGGATGCCGAGGCATCCGCTCTGCGTAACGGCCAACGCCTGACGGGCGCTGCCGGCCGCATCGTGGGCGAGCATGCGGCCGCGATCGATCCGGCCGGAGGGCTCATCGGGATCGTCGGCCGGCGCGGCGCTGATCTCAAGAGCCTGATGAACCTGCCGACCGGTGCCGCGGCCGAGGGCGCGGCCGAGGCCGCGGTTGAGAGCGGCGGAGCGGGATGATCCTGTGGTTCACGATCGCACAGGTGGTCGTGGCGGTGGCGGCGGGTCTCTTCTGCCTCGTGGCGGGCCTCGCGGGTCGTCGTCCCAGCGACGGGACCGTCGGTTCACTCGCCCTCGTCGAACTGCTGCTGATCGCGCAGGTCGTCGTCTCGATCGTCGCGCCTTTCGTCGGCAACCCTCCGACGGGCAGCGCGCTGGAATTCTGGGTATATCTCGTGTCCGCGGCGCTGTTGCCCGCGGCCGGCGTCGCCTGGGCGCTGCTGGAGCGCAGCCGCTGGAGCACCGTGATCATGGGAGTCGTGGCTCTGTCCATCGCGGTCATGGTGTGGCGTATGCAGGTCATCTGGACCGCACCGATCGGATGAACGACGCGGGCGCCTCGCAGGGGAGGAGGACCGCCGTAAGATTGACGGGTTATGAGTTCTCCTGCGCGCCGACGGATGACCGGCATCGGACGTGTGCTGGTCGCGGTGTACGCGATCATGGCGCTCGCGGCCCTCGGGCGCTCGTTCGTGCAGATCGCTCAGCGCTTCGACGAGGCGCCGGTGGCGTATTCGTTGTCGGCCTTGGCGGCCGCCGTCTACCTGCTGGCGACGCTCGCACTCGTGTTCGCCGGCTCGCGCACCTGGTACATCGTGGCGTGGGTTGCGATCACTTTCGAGCTGCTCGGCGTCCTGGTCGTCGGCACCCTGAGCCTCGTGTTTCCCGACGTTTTCCAGCACCACACCGTCTGGTCGGTTTTCGGTTACGGGTACCTGTTCATTCCTTTGGTGCTGCCGTTCGTGGGCTTGTGGTGGCTGAGGACGCACCCGCCTGTTTCGGGCGCCGATGACTCGCGCGCCGAGACATCCGCCGTTGCCGGGGCGCTGAAGTGATCCTCTTCCGTTCCCCGGACGAGGTGCCCGATGACTTCGGGCCGACCGTTGTCGCCATCGGCAAGTTCGATGGCGTTCATGCCGGTCATCGGGCGGTTCTGCAGAAGATGCTCGTGGACGCGGCGGGTCTGGGTGCACGGTCGGCCGTCGTCACGTTCGACCGACACCCCCTCGCCCTGCTGAATCCTACCAAGCTGCCGCCCGCGCTCGTCGCCCCGCATCAGAAGGCTGCTCTGCTCGCGTCGACCGGGATCGATGCCACGCTCATGCTCGAGTTCAACGAGAAGCTCGCCTCGGAGGAACCCGAGGACTTCGTCCGCCGCGTGCTGGTGGATTCGCTGCACGCGCGCTCCGTCCTCATCGGAGAAGACTTCCGGTTCGGCCGTGATGGAGCCGGCACACCCGCGCTTCTGCGCGAACTGGGGGAGCGGTACGGGTTCACTGTCGACGAACTGCCGGATGTGCGCAGCGCGCCGAGCGGTCGCCGGGTGTCGTCCACCTGGATTCGCGAGCTGCTCGCCAGTGGCGATGTCGCGACGGCGGCTCAGCTGCTCGGCCGCCCACCCGCTGTCTGGGGAGAGGTCGTGCACGGTGCGAAGCGCGGGCGCGAGCTCGGCTACCCCACCGCCAACCTCGAGGCCGCCACCCAGGGGCTTGTGCCCCGCGATGGCGTGTACGCAGGATGGCTGATCGACGGCGTCGCGGCGAGCCAGCCGGGCACCCGCGTGCGTTATCCCGCGGCCATTTCGGTCGGCGACAACCCGACCTTCGACGATGTCCACCGCCGGCAGGTCGAGGCTTATGTTCTCGACGAGACCGATCTCGACCTTTACGGGCACGTCGTCGAGGTGCAGTTCGTGGCGCGCCTTCGGGGGATGTCCGCCTTCGCCGGAGTCGAAGCGCTCAAGGACCAGATGGCGGACGACGTGGAGCGTTCCCGCGAGATTCTCCTCGCGGCTCCGTCTGCGTCAGACGCGCAACGCCCGGGCTGACGCCCGCTGAGAGGATCGGCGGCGGGCGTCAGTACGACGACTCGTCGACAGTGGCGCTCGTCTCGCTCCCGCTCAGGCGGGCGCGCAGCTCACCGAGGATCGTCGCGCTCGCGCTGGTGCCCAGCCGTGTCGCTCCGGCGTCGAGCATCTCGAGGGCCGTGTCGAGGCCACGAACCCCGCCGGATGCCTTGACCTGGACATCCGGGCCGACGCTTGCGCGCATGAGCTCGACGTGGGGGACGGTCGCACCGCCGCCGGCGAATCCTGTCGATGTCTTGACGAAGTCGGCGCCGCCGGCCTCGGTCAGGCGGCTTCCCCGGGCGATCTGCTCATCGTCGAGCAGCGAGGTCTCGAGGATGACCTTGGTGATCAGGCCGCCTGCGGCCTCGACCACGGCGGCGATGTCTGCGGTGACCTCGTCATCGAGGCCTGAGCGCAGCCATCCGATGTTCACGACCATGTCGACCTCGGTCGCGCCGTCGGCGATCGCCTGGCGGGTCTCGGCGACCTTTGCGGTGGTCGACGTGGTGCCGTGCGGGAACCCGATCACGGTCCCGACCGCGACGCCGGTACCTTCGAGCCGTGCGACGGCGTACGGGATGTCGGACGGGCGCACGCAGACGCTGAATACACGCCAGAGAGCCGCCGTTTCGAGCTCGGCGTCGACGTCGGCCCGCGTGAAGTCGGGCTTGAGGATCGCGTGGTCAAGGGTGGCCGCCAGCGCGGCCTCGGTGATGTCGAGGGGCATGCTTTCCAGGGTACGCGCCGCCGCCGCCGGATGCCTTCGTGGTTGTTCGCTGTAACGAAACGATAACGGTGGGGTCTACAGTGGGCACACGCGTCAACGACGACGCGATTGTCTCGAAGGATCGACGATGCCCGAAACCGTCGCCGACGGGCGCGCTGCAACTCGCGGCGCCGGCCCGCTGATCGTTGTCGCCGTGCTCGCTGTCATGAGTCTCTCGGTCGCCTTCCTGGGCGCATCGCCCGTGCCCGTCTCGGCGCGGGAGCTGATGGGCGCAACCCGCGACCCCGGTCAGCCCGCGTTCGTGGCGAGCCATCGCGGCGCCGCCGACAGTGCGCCCGAGAACACCCTGCCGGCGATTATGGCTGCGATCGCGGCGGGGTTCGACTACGTCGAGGTCGATGTCGCGCTCACCGCCGACGGTGCGGCCGTGCTCATGCACGACGCCACGGTCGATCGGACGACGAACGGGTCGGGTCGGATCGCAGGTCTCCCTCTGGCCTACGTTCGATCTTTGGACGCAGGCGGATGGTTCGACGCGGCGTTCGTGGGAACCCCGGTGCCGCTGGTCGAAGAATTCCTCGACGTGCTCGCCGCCTCCGAGGCCCGCGCGCTGATCGAGCTGAAGGGGGAGTGGACCTCCGTCGGGGTGGCGCACCTCGTCGCCGCGATCGAGGAGCGCGGCCTCGGTCGGAGGGTCGCCGCAGCGAGCTTCGACGCCCGCACTCTCGCGTTGGTGGCAACGGAGTCCGAGATCATTTCGCGCCTCGCCATCCTGCGCACGCTTCCGGACGACGTCGTGCAGGCTGCGCGGGCACTCGGTGTGCGAGGCGTGGTGGCGAAGGGCAACGCCGTGATCGCACGCCCCGAGATCGTCGACGAGCTGCACGCCGCCGGTCTCCGCGTCGTGGTCTACACGTTCAATGAGGATCGCGAGTGGCGCGACGCCATCGATCTCGGCGTAGACGGGATCGTCACGGATCGGCCCGAGATGCTCGCCACGTGGTTGGCCTCCTCCTGATCGACATGGTTTCGAACCTTCGGGAATACCCCAGGGGGGTACTCTGGTTGAGGAACAGAGCACCGTCGATGATGGCGGGCGAGGAGGCATCCGCATGACGATTCGCACCTACCGGGTTGAAGGTATGACCTGCGCGCATTGCGCTCGCTCGGTCGAACAAGAGGTTTCGGAGCTCGCGGGCGTCGAGGCCGCGACGGTCGATCTGTCTACGGCGACCGTCGCCGTCGACTCAGTCGACGAGATCCCCGAACAGCACCTGTCGGCCGCCGTGATCGAGGCGGGATACGCGCTCGCGGGGCGAGCATGACCTCCGCCCTTCCTACCCCGTACCGCGAGGCGACCCTCGACATCGAGGGCATGACGTGCGCGAGCTGTGTTGCGCGCGTCGAAAAGCGCCTCGAAAAGGTCGATGGAGTGTCGGCATCCGTGAATCTGGCGACCGAGTCGGCGCGTGTGCAGCTGTCGGCGGATGTCGATGACGCGCGGCTCGTGGCGGCGGTCGCCGAAGCCGGGTACACCGCGCGCGTTCGGCCGGTTCCCCACGCGAGCTCGGTGGAGGCGCACGCCAATGACGAACGCGGCACGGGTGACGGGCACGGTCCGCACGATTCGGATGCGCATGAGGGACACCAGCACGAGGTGGAAGACGTACCGGGCCGCACTCGGCTCGCGACCCGTCTGATCGTCAGCGCGGCGCTCGCCCTCCCCGTCGTCGTCCTCGGAATGGTTCCGGCGTGGCAGTTCGCGGGTTGGCAGTGGGTGTCGCTCGTCCTCGCCACCCCGATCGTGTTCTGGGGAGGCTGGCCGTTCCACCGCGCCGCGTTCGCCGCCGCACGGCACGGCGCAGCCACGATGGACACCCTGATCACCCTCGGCACGATGGCCGCGTACCTGTGGAGCGTGTGGGCGCTGTTCTTCGGCAACGCGGGGGAGATGGGGCTACGGCACGACGTCGTGCTTTTCGGACCCGTCCATGACGCGACAGCGCTCGTCTACTTCGAGGTCGCCGCGGCGGTCACGGTGTTCCTCCTGCTCGGTCGCTACATCGAGCAACGCTCGCGGCGCCGGGCTGGAGCCGCACTGCGTTCGCTCATGGACCTCGGCGCGAAAGACGTCGAACTCGAGAGCGGTCGGCGGATCCCCGTGGACCGGCTGCGGGTCGACGACACGTTCGTCGTGCGTCCGGGCGAAACGATCGCGACGGACGGGATCGTCGTCGAGGGGCGAGCGGCCGTGGATGCCTCGATGTTGACGGGCGAGTCCGTTCCGATCGAGGTCGGCACGGGCGGCGAGGTCACCGGTGGCACCGTCGCCGTCGATGGGCGACTGCTGGTCCGCGCCGTCTCGGTGGGTGCGGACACCCGCCTCGCGCACATCGCACGCCTCGTGGAGGACGCGCAGGCAGGCAAGAGCCGGGTGCAGCGGCTGGCCGATCGGATCTCGGGCATCTTCGTGCCGATCGTGATCGTGCTGGCCATCCTGACGCTCATCACGTGGGTCGCGCTCGGCCAGCCGATCGCTGCGGGCTTCACCGCCGCCGTCGCGGTCTTGATCATCGCGTGCCCGTGCGCGCTCGGCCTGGCCACACCCGTCGCGATCCTCGTGGGCACGGGCCGCGGTGCGCAACTGGGGGTGCTCGTCACGGGTCCCGAGGCGATCGAGTCCGCGAACCGCATCGACACCGTGCTGATCGACAAGACCGGCACGCTCACGACGGGTGCCATGACGGTCCGCGAGGTCGTTGTGGCAGGGGACAGCGCCCGCGCCGATGTGCTGCGGGTTGCGTCCGCGCTCGAGGGTGGGTCGGAGCATCCGATAGCCCGTGCCATCGCGTCCTTCGGCGCGCCGGACAGAGCGTCATCGACCGTGTCGTCCGGCGCAGCCACCACCGCTGTCGCTATGGACGACTTCCGCAGTCACGCGGGCCGAGGAGTGACTGGCGTCGTCGACGGCGTGCGCGCCTTCGCGGGCAGTCCCGCCTTCGCCCTCGTGCAGGCGGGTGCGTTGCCCGCCGACCTCGACGATGCCCTCGACCGTGCGGACGGCAGTTCGGTCGTCGTGGTCGGTTGGGCGGACGCATCCGGTGCGCTCGCCGCTCGCGCCGTCTTCGCGGTCGGCGACGACGTGCGTGAGGGTGCATCGCGGGCCGTGGCGAGCCTGCGCGAGCAGGGGATCGACGTCGTGCTGCTCACGGGCGATGGCCGGGGCGCGGCGCGCGCGGTCGCGGCCCGGGTCGGTATCGACGAGGTCGTGGCCGGGGTGTTGCCCGAAGGGAAGCTGGCCGAGGTGGAGCGTCGCCGGGCGGCCGGGCGCCGAGTGGCGATGGTCGGCGATGGCGTGAACGATGCCGCCGCTCTCGCCGCGGCAGATCTCGGAATCGCGATGGGTGGCGGGACGGATGCCGCGATGCACGCGAGCGACATCACCCTCGTCCGCAACGACCCCGAGTCGATCGTCACGGCGCTCCGGCTGTCTCGCCGCACCATGCGGACGATCCGGGGCAACCTCTTCTGGGCGTTCGGGTACAACGTCGCGGCGATCCCGCTCGCGGCGCTGGGCTTGCTCAACCCGATGATCGCAGGCCTGGCGATGGCGTTCTCGAGCGTCTTCGTCGTCCTGAACAGCCTGCGGCTGCGTTCGGCGCGCTGACGCGCGGCATCCGGTCCGTCCGGCGTTCTTCGCGGCGGTACATTGGGAAAACGTCACCTGCGCCGAGAGGATGCCATGCTCCCCGACCCTTACGTGTCGTTGCTTCGTCGCGGTGCGCTGGCCCTGATGGTCATGAGCACGGTGGTCATGAGTGCGGTCGCGTTCGCCGGCTGCACGGCGGCCCCGCAGCCGACGCCGACGAGCACGGGTGACCCGACCCCCGAGATCACGACCCTCGGTGAGACGCCGGATGCGTCGGAGACGCCCAGCCCGGAGCCCGTGGCCGACATCTCCATCCCGGCCAGCTGTGAGGACATCTACTCGGCCGAGATGCTGTCGCTGCTGCAGGCGGGGAATCCGCCCCTGAACGACCCCGGCGTCACGATGGAATCCACGGAAGTCCCCGAGGCGTTCGAGGTCCTGGCATCCGGCGCCCAAACCCTTCGCTGCTCATGGGGGTTGCCCTCGTCGTACGGACTCGCGACGAACGTCACCATCGTCGATCCCGACCAGGCGTCGACCGTGCGTGACGCACTCGAATCGGCCGGGTTCGCCTGCGGTGACCTCGCCGAGGGCACGGTATGCCGGACCCAGCAGACCGAGGAAGAGAATGCGTTCGGCGAGAGCCACTACCTCCAGGCGAATGGATGGGTGTCCACGCGTTGGATCAACTTCGGGCCGCAGGGCTACACGGAGGATGTCGTCACGACGCTGTGGGAGTGACGTGCGGCGCGCCTGAGGTGGCGCACGCACGAGCACGGGCCCGGATGCCGTAGAATACGGGGGAGGAACGGCGCTGTGGCGTTCGCGTCGAGGCATCCGCTTCGTGCTTCGTCCCCGCTTTTCTCGCCCGTGTCTGTCACGGCCCACCAGCCGCCCACGGGGATTCATCAGCTCGCCAGCCTCGCGCTGGAGATCACACCGGAGCATCCGGTGCACACGCTCAGGAGGAGCATGCCGAGCACGGCACAGCCACAGCTGCACAGGCGCCGCAAGCAGTCGTCCGCACGTCGTGACGATGACGCGCCTTTGATCCCGATCCTCGCGCGCAAGGTGCGCGAGGTCGAGGCGAAGGCGCAGCGCGGCAAGCTGGGACCGACCAACCGCGTCAAGTTCCAGGTCATCGCCTTCTTGGTGCGCGAGGAACGCGCCCGCGTCAAGACCGACACGACGGTTCCGGATGCCGTGCGCTCCGAGTCGCTCAAGCGCCTCGACGGCGTCGCGACGATCCTGGCGAAGACCGCCGCGCGCGATACCTCGCTCATCCAACTGCTCGAGGTCGACCAGGCGACGTCGCCGGTCGCCCGCCGGATGCGCCGTGACTGGCTGCTCGAGTCCGGTGCCGAGCTCGCCCCCGACGAACTGATCATCACGGATGCAGCACCCGTGCTCGCTCCGGTCGTGCCGCCCGCGCTCGCCGAGAAGCAGGTCGTGCCGCCCGCGATCGAGGCCCGTCAGCTCGCAAACCCCTTCCTCGCGCCCGACCTCGACCGTCCCGTGCGGCGCGAGAACCCGCGCCGCCGCCTCGACGGCTGGGAGCTGATGGGTCCGCTGTACAAGGCGTTCGAAACGGGAGCCGGGGGCGGTGCTGCCTCGATGGAGTTGCCCCCCGTCCCCGAGTTCGATCGGCTCTCGCCGAAGGGCCGCGAGATCATGGCGCACCAGTCGCGCTTCCTCGAGTCGGTCCGCGACGGTCACCGCACCTTCCTGCTCGCGGATGAGCCGGGGCTCGGCAAGACGGCGCAGTCGCTCCTCGCGGCATCCGTCGCCGGGGCCTACCCGCTGCTCGCGGTCGTGCCGAACGTCGTCAAGATGAACTGGGCGCGCGAGGTCGAGCGGTGGACGCCGCATCGCCGCGCTACGGTCATCCAGGGCGATGGCGCAACGCTCGACGCCTTCGCGGACATCTTCATCGTCAACTACGAGATCCTCGACCGTCACCTCGCGTGGCTCAGCTCGATCGGGCTGCGGGGAATGGTCGTCGACGAGGCGCACTTCATCAAGAACCTCTCGTCGCAGCGTTCGCAGAACGTGCTGACGTTGGCGGGACGCATCCGCGAGATGACTCCCGGCGGCAACCCGCTGCTCATGGCGCTGACCGGAACGCCCCTGATCAACGACGTCGAGGACTTCGACGCGATCTGGCGCTTCCTGGGCTGGACCAACGGCGAAAAGCCCGGTCCGGAGCTGATGGAGAAGCTCGATTCGACCGGCATGACCCCGGCCGACAAAGCGTTCTATCCCGAGGCGCGCGAGGCTGTCATCTCGATGGGCATCGTCCGTCGCAAGAAGAAGGATGTCGCAGCCGACCTGCCCGACAAGCTCGTCGCCGATCTGCCCGTCGAGCTCGACGACGAATTCGGGCGCTCGATCCGGGACGCGGAGCGCGAGCTCGGACAGCGCCTCGCCGATCGTTACCGTCGCATCGTCACGGCCCGCGGTGATCGCGGCATGGGCAGTTCGCTCGGGGACGACATCGACGCCGACATCGTGCGCCTCGTCGCCCAGAACGAGCTCGACGAGTCGAAGGCCGCAGGTTCCGGGTCCGAAAACGTCTTCACGATGGTCCGCAAGATCGGTCAGGCGAAGGCGCACCTCGCGGCCGACTACGCTGTGCAGCTGCAGCGCGCCGTCGGCAAGGTCGTGTTCTTCGCCAAGCACATCGACGTCATGGACGCCGCCGAGGCGCACTTCGCGTCTGCGGGGCTCAAGACGATCTCGATCCGTGGCGACCAGACCACCGCGAACCGCCAGGACGGCATCGACGCGTTCAACAACGACCCCAGCGTGGGCATCGCGGTGTGTTCGCTCACCGCGGCCGGTGTGGGGCTGAACCTGCAGGCCGCGTCGAACGTCGTGCTCGCCGAACTCAGTTGGACCGCGGCCGAGCAGACGCAGGCGATCGACCGCGTGCACCGTATCGGTCAGGACGAGCCCGTCACGGCCTGGCGCATCATCGCGGCGCACACCATCGACACGAAGATCGCCGAGCTCATCGACTCGAAACAGGGCTTGTCCCTGCGGGCGCTCGACGGCGAAGCGGTCGACCCGGCGTCGAGCGATTCCGTGCAGCTCAGCGCGCTCATGCACCTCACCCGCAGGGCGCTCGGCGGCGAGTAACCGGCATTCGCGACCGGATGCGCGGGGCCCGGAGCCCCGCCATTCGGGCGTGCGGCTGTGCTCGTGTGACAGGGCTCGTGTAGCAGGGCGCCGCATCCGGCGATAGTGTGACGGGGGCAGCGTCGCCGGATCCCCCTCCCGAAACGCAAGGATCAGACATGAAGATCGGCATCCTCACCAGCGGCGGCGACTGCCCCGGACTGAACGCGGTCATCCGCGGCGTCGTGCTCAAGGGCACGACCGCGTACGACCTCGAGTTCGTCGGGATCCGTGACGGCTGGCGTGGCGTGGTCGACGGGGACTTCTTCCCCCTGACCCGCCACGATGTGAAGGGCCTGTCGAAGGTCGGCGGCACGATCCTCGGCACCTCGCGCACCAACCCGTATGAGGGTCCTCGCGGAGGCGCCGAGAACATTGCGAAGACCATGTATGGGCACCGCCTCGACGGCATCATCGCCATCGGCGGCGAAGGCACGCTTGCCGCGGCAGACCGCCTCTCGAAGGACGGCATCAACGTCATCGGTGTGCCGAAGACGATCGACAACGACCTGCGCGCGACGGACTACTCGTTCGGTTTCGACACCGCCGTCAACATCGCCTCCGAGGCGATGGACCGGCTACGGACGACGGGTGATTCGCACCAACGGTGCATGGTCGCCGAGGTCATGGGTCGGCACGTCGGGTGGATCGCGCTGCACGCGGGTATCGCGGCTGGAGCCCACGCCATCCTGATTCCCGAAGTTCCGATGACGATGGACGATATCTGCGACCTCGTCTCCAAGGCCCACGACCGGGGCCGCGCGCCGCTGGTCGTCGTGTCGGAGGGATTCAAGCTCAAGGACATGGACGAGGCCTTCAGCGACAAGGGTCTCGACGCGTTCAACCGCCCGCGCCTGGGCGGCATCAGCGAGGTGCTCGCGCCCGAGATCGAGCGCATCACGGGTATCGAGACCCGCGCGACAGTCCTGGGACACATCCAGCGCGGCGGTTCGCCCTCGGGCTTCGACCGGGTGCTCGCAACCCGGCTCGGCCTGCACGCCGCCGATGCCGTGATGGAGGGCGCGTGGGGGCAGATGGTGTCGCTGAAGGGCACCGACATCGTGCGTGTGCCCTTCGCGGACGCGCTCGGCGAGCTCAACACGGTGCCGCTGTACCGCTACGAAGAGGCCGCCGCGCTATTCGGCTGAGCCGCCCGAGCTGCCGAGAACAGGACAGTCGCCGAGAACAGGACGATCGGCACTGGATCGTCCTGTTCTCGGCGGATCTCCTGTGTAGGGAGGATCAGCCGCGGCCGCGGCGCGCGAGCTGCAGACCCTGTGCGATCGCCGTCAGCACCGTCTCGATCACATACTGCGGGTCGAAGAAGATCTGCTGGTAGTCGAAGCGCAAGACCGTATATCCGCGCAGCGTGAGACGCGCATCGGCGCGGATGTCGCGACGTCGGTCGCGCGCCGAGCTATGGTGCGCGAATCCATCGAGTTGGATCGCGAGGAAGTCACCGATCAGCGCGTCGAGGGGATGACCGTCGATCCACACCTGTTGGCGAACTGTCAGCCCGACAGATGCCATGAGTTCGCGGAAGACGGTCTCGATTCCGGAGTCGGAGAGCGCTGTCGCGGCCCGCGCCATGTCGGCCGCCGCCGTGCTGCGCCACTCCACCCGCGTCAGGGTGGCCGAGTCCACCACCTTCCTGTTCAGCGCCGATTCCCACACCGCGAGGGCATCCATGCGCGGCGCGCAGCGCGCGACGTGGAACAGGACGTTGAAGAGCGGATCCACGACAGCTCCCCGCAAAACGGGCACCGGGCCATTCGCGTAGTGCAGACGCATCCCGGTGCTCTCCAATCGTGACGCGGTGGCCGAGACGGCGACGTGGATGGCCGCATGCGAAGGGGTCCACAGGCCGCGTTCCGCTGCGGCGCTCAGGCAGGTGAGGCGACCGCTGACGGATGCCGCTGCCCGCTGCGCCGGGGATGCGCTCTGCCCGACGAGCCACGAGCGCCGCACACGCTCGACGGAACCCCGCGCGACGGCGACCTGCAGGTCGTATTTCGAGAAGCCCGCGGATCGTGCCGTCGAGGCGTGCGCCACGCCGCCGTGATCCCGGAGCCACGTTGCGAGTGCTGCGGAGGCGTTCATGAATCCACCGTGCCGCCGCTCGGCCGTTGCGGCCGTCGCGCCTCCCGCTTCTGTGGACGAATGTCCGCAGCGGGATCGGGGGAGGTGAGGCGCGAGCCATCCCCGTCGCCGTAGACAGGAGATCCGCCGGGAACAGGACGGATGGTGCCGATCCACCCTGTTCTCGGCGGATCTCCTGTTGCCGGAGGCGGAGGCGGAGGCGGAGGCGTCAGGCGTCAGGCGTCAGGCGTCGGCGACGCCCAGCACGTCGAGCAGCCACGCGAGCTCGAACGCCCGCTCGCGCCAGGCGTTGTAGCGGCCCGAGACGCCACCGTGCCCGGCGACCATCTCGCACTTCAGCAGCGCGTCGGCCCCGACCTCGCGCAGCCGCGCGACCCACTTGGCGGGCTCGACGTACATGACCCGGGTGTCGTTGAGCGAGGTGACCGCGAGGATGCGCGGGTACGAGACATCCGTCCGCACGTTCTCGTACGGCGAGTACGACTTCATGTAGGCGTAGACGTCCGGGTCGTGGAGCGGATCGCCCCACTCGTCCCACTCGATGACGGTCAACGGCAGCGAGGGGTCGAGGATCGTCGTGAGCGCGTCGACGAAGGGAACGTCCGCGAGGATGCCCGCGAAGAGCTCCGGTGCGAGGTTCGCGACGGCACCCATGAGCAGCCCACCGGCCGACCCGCCCTCGGCGACGAGGCGGTCGGGCGACGTGTAGCCGGCGTCGATCAGGTGCAGGGCGCAGTCGACGAAGTCGGTGAAGGTGTTGCGCTTCTGCGCGAGCTTGCCGTCCTCGTACCACTGCCGGCCCATCTCGCCGCCGCCGCGCACATGCGCGACCGCGAACACGACGCCGCGGTCGAGCTCCGACAGGCGCGCGACCGAGAAGCGCGGCTCGATCGAGTGCTCGTACGAGCCGTAGCCGTACAGGTGCAGCGGGCGGGGTGCGACCCCCGCGTCGCCGAACGAGCGCTTCCAAACGAGCGACATCGGGACCTGCGTGCCGTCCTGCGTGGTCGCCCACACACGCGCCTGCTCGTAATCGGATGCCTCGTAGCCGCCCAGCACCGGCTGGCGCTTGCGCAGCAGCAGCGCGCGGTCGGCCAGGCGGTAGTCGTAGACCGTGTTGGGCGTGACGAACGAGTCGTAGCCGAGCCGCAGCATCGGCGGCGCCCACTCGCGGTTGCCGCCGAAGCCCGCCGCGTACAGGGGTTCGTCGAACGCGAGCTCGTCGACACCGCCGGTCGCGTAGTCGAGCAGCCCGATGCGGGCGAGGCCCTCGCGGCGGTACTCGATCGTCGCGAAGTCGCGGAAGCAGTCGACATCGAGCAGACGGATGCCGGGGGTGTGCGCCCGCACGACGGTGCGCTCGCCGTCGGGGTCCGCGGCCGGAACCCGGACGAGTTCGAAGTCCAGAGCATCGTCGTTGTGCAGGATGTACAGCTGATCCTCGCCGTCGATGATGGCGTGGTCGACCGAATACTCCACGCCCTCGCGGCGCGGCCAGACGACCCGCGGCGGCGCACTCAGGTCGTCGGCGGGCACGAGCCAGACCTCGGAGGTGATGGAGGACCCGAGCCCGATCACGAGGTACTTCTCGCTGCGGGTGAAGCCGCCGCCGAGCCAGTAGCGCTCGTCGGGCTCGTGGAAGAGCTTCACGTCATCCGCGAGAGGGGTGCCGACGACGTGTCGCCAGAGGGTGTCGGGGCGCCACGCGTCGTCGACCGTTGAGTAGATGATCGACGTACCGTCGGGGGAGAACTCCGCGCCCGAGGAGGTGTCGGGGATCTCGTCGCCGAGCTCGACGCCGGTCGCGAGATCGCGCACACGGATCGTGTAGCGCTCGTCGCCCGCCACGTCGACGCCGAAGAGCATCAGGCGTCCGTCATCCGACACGTCGAACGATCCGAGCGAGAAGAACTCCGTCCCCTCGGCCTCGACGTTGGCGTCGAGCAGCACCTGCTCACCGGGCACCGGCTCGCCGGGGGTCAGCTCGGGCGGGGTCCAGTCATCCGGCGCCGCCAGGGGAGCGCGGCACTGCACGCCGTACTGCTTGCCCTCGATCGTGCGGCCGTAGTACCACCAGGCGCCGCGGCGCGACGGCACAGACAGGTCGGTCTCGAGCGTCCGGTCCTTGATCTCTCCGAAGATCCTCTCGCGCAGGCCCGCGAGGTGCGCCGTGCGCTCGGCCGTATACGCGTTCTCGGCCTCGAGGTGCGCGATGACCCCGGCGTCGTCCTTCGCCCGCATCCATTCGTACGGATCGTCCACGGTGTCGCCGTGGAACGTGCGGCTGTGCGCCACGCGCGCGGCGGCGGGAGCGGATGTCTGGGGTCGGGCGTTCTCGGTCGGCGAGGCGTCGTGGGTCACGGATCCACGTTAGCCGAGGCATCCGTGGCGGGCTCCGGCGCGCTGAGCGGGTCGCTTCGACAGGCTCAGCGACCGTGCAGGCTTAGCGACCGTGCAGCTCGCCGACCGTGGGTCGGCGGTCCCTGAGCTTGTCGAAGGGTCCGTCGGTCGTGTGATCGGGCTGAGGCGGGTCGCTTCGACGGGCTCAGCGACCGTGCAGGCTTAGCGGCCGTGCAGCTCGCCGACCGTGGGTCGGCGGTCCCTGAGCTTGTCGAAGGGTCCGTCGGTCGTGTGATCGGGCTGAGGCGGGTCGCTTCGACAGGCTCAGCGACCGTGCCGGCTCAGCGACCGTGGAAGCTCGCCGACCGTGCAGGCTCAGCGACCGTGCGGGCTCGGCGACCGTGCGGGGTTAGCGGACGACTGCGGGCGCGCCGAGCAGCTCGGCCGCACGCTCGGCGATCGCATAGACCGGGGCCAGCGTGTTGCAGGTCGGGATCGTCGGCATGACCGAGGCATCCGCGATCCACACGCCCTCGACGCCGCGCAACGCGAGCTCGGGGGTCACGGGGGCCTCGTCATCCGAACCCATGCGCGCCGTGCCGCACGCGTGGAAGAACGTCGACACCGAGCGCCGGATGTACCGCTCGGCATCCTTCCGCGGTAAACGGCCCGCCGGCGCGAGCGGTGCCTCGATGAGGTCGGCGAACGCCCGCGTACCGAAGAGATCCTGGATGGTGTCGAGCGATTCGACGAGCGCGTCCAGATCGTGGCGCTCGGCGAGGAAGTTCGGCTGGATGTCGGGGGCGACCCGCGGGTCTGCCGACCGCAGCCGCACGTGCCCGACGCTGCGCGAGTCCATCAACCCGGGCGACACCGCGAACACATCCCCGGACAGGTCGAATTCGGAGCGCACCTCGGCCGTCGCGTGGGGGCCCTGCACCACGAAGGCGTGCAGGTCGGGCCCCGCCCCGGCCAGGCTGCTGCGCCAGTTCAGCATCGCGCCGCCCCCGTTGTCGCGCACCGGGCCGAGGGGTGCGCGGGCCCTCGCCGTGACGCCCTCGATGAGCGGGTGGTCCTGGAAGTTCGCGCCCACCTCCGGCAGAGCGACGCGCGGACGGATGCCGAGGGCCGACAGCGCGTCCGGATCGCCGATGCCCGAGAGCATCAGCAAGCGCGGGGTGTCGATCGCGCCCGCCGTCATGACGACACCCCGCGCGGCCCGCGTTTGCACCGGCACGCCGTCCACCACGTGGCGCACGCCCGTGACGCGCGACCCCGCGATCTCGAGCGAGAGTGCGGGCGATTCCACGATCACATCGAGGTTCGGGCGATCGATCACGGGCGCCAGGTACCCGCGTGCCGCGCTCCAGCGCCGCAGCGACCCGTCGGGCGCGGTGGTCGCCGAGAAGTTCGTCCACGCGGCGCCCTCGTTCGAGGCGCCGTTCGGGTCGTCGATGACGGGCATTCCGAGCTCTTCCGCCCCGTGCATGAGCGCGACGGCCACGGGGTGGGGGTCGCGGGAGCGCTCGATGCGGATCGGCCCGCCGGCGCCGCGCCAGGCATCCGCGCCTCCCTCGAAGTCCTCCACGACGCGGAAGAGGCGTGTCATGAGCGCCGCGTCCCAGCCCGTTGCGCCTCCCGCCGCCCAGCGGTCATAGTCGCTCGGATGTCCGCGGTACCAGAGCATCGCGTTGATCGCACTGCTCCCGCCCAGCACGCGCCCGCGCGGGATGGGGATCGTCCGGCCGTCCACGAGCGGCGTCGGGGTGTAGCGGTACCCCCAGTCGTACTCCGACCCCAACAGTGAAACCCACGCGTCGGCGCGGTCGATCGCCTCGACCGCCGTTCCGTCCGACCCCATCGCGGCAGGGCCGGCCTCGATCAGCAGCACCGAGACATCCGGATCCGCCGAGAGGCGGTTGGCCAGCACGCATCCCGCCGACCCGCCGCCGACGATCACCCAGTCGTATTCGGGGCGGGGCGCGGCCTTCTCGGATACCGCGACGATCGGCATCAGTTGTGCTCGCTCGGACCCATGATCGAGATGCCCTCGGTGCGCTCGACGTGCCGCACGAACGTGTACGTGTCCTCGCGCCCGTCGGAGTGCTTGCGCTTGATGCCGGGCTCGAGGATGCCGTCGGTCTTCGCGACCACGATGTACGGCACGGTCGACGCGAGGCCCGCCGCGCAGTGTTCGTCGAACGCCTCGAGTGTGTCCGCCGTGTAGGCGTGCTCGACGCCCGCCGCCCGGGCGATGCCCGCCAGGTCCACGCGTCCCGATGCCGTGTGCGTGCGTGGTCCGCCGATCGACTGGTACTGCTCGTTGTCCCACACGACGACGAACAGGTTGTGTGGCTGCTCGTTGCCGAGCGTCGCGAGGATGCCGAGGTTGAACAGCAGGCCGCCGTCGGTGTCGAGCGACACGATGCGGCGGTGCGGGAGCCCGACCGAGAGTCCGAAGGCCTCGGCGCTCACGCATCCGAGCTGCTGCTGGAAGAGGCTCCCCTCGCGCATGTGCGGGGCGGCGTTGAACCACTCGTCGACGGCGCCGCCGAGCGAGAGGATGACGAGCTCGTCGTTCAGGCGAGCACCCAGGGCCTGCATGCAGGCGAAACGCGACATGCTCATCGCACGACCTCCCCGCCCAGCACGACGGCCGAGTGATAGTAGGCGGTGTACGACCACTCGAACGCGTCGACGATGGCCTGTTCGATCTCGTCCTCGCGCCGGACGACGCGGTACGGGATGCGCAAGGCACCGAGCAGCGGCTCCATCGTGATGCCGTGGGGGATCGCCCACCAGTTGTTCTCGCCCATCTCGCCCCGGTAGCTCATGATCATGACGACCGGGATGCCCGAGCCGAGCCCCAGACGTGCCAGGTGCTCGGTCGCGGCGCGCAGCCCCGAATTCTCCATGACGAGCACGGCCCGCTTGCCCGAGAGGAACACCCCGCCCGCGATCGCGGCGCCCTCGCCCTCGTTCGTGACGGGGATGGTCCGGATGTCGGGGGCCGCATCCAGCGCCGGGTACAGCTCCTTCAGCAGCGAGTCGGGCAGGTAGGTCGCCACGCTCACCCCCGCGCGTTCGAGGCCGCGCAGCACGGCCTCCACTCCGGTTTTCTGCATGGGGTCCTCTCGGCGTTCGGAATTCGTTTGGGAGGTGTAGATCAGTCGTGTGCGCGCAGCGCGGCGGCCGGATGCGTCGGCGCCAGCCGCGGCCCGCCGCCCGGGTGCACTCGCTCGCGCAGCGTCGGGCCCGGGGCATCCGCGAGGAGTCCGCGCTCGCGCAGAATCGGCACGACAAGCTCACAGAAGTCCTCAAAGCACCCGAGCCCACCGAACGTCGGCTCGAGCATGAAGCCCGCAAGCCCCGTCTCGCGGGCGATTGTCTCGAGTTCGTCGGCGACCTCGACGGGGGACCCCGTGACGAGGAACCCGCGGATGCCTCGCCCCCGGAATCCGTCGAGCACGTCGCGCACGCGCACACTGCCCTGGGCCCGGTACCGGTCGAGCAGGGTCTGGCCCTGCGCGCCACCCGCTGGCAGTACGACATCCTCCAGCAGCGTGTCGGGGTCTTCGCGGGTCAGGTCCACCCCGGTGAACCCGGCGAACATGACCGCGGCGTCGTCCAGGGCATACAGGGCGTCGAGTTCAGCGCGGCGGGCGTGGGCCTCTTCGCTCGTCGGGGCGACGATGATCGTCGCGCCGCTGATCACGGCGATGTCGTCGGCCGGGCGACCCGCCGCGACCGCTCGGGCCCGGACATCCGCGACCACGCCCGCTGCCTGCGGGATCGACTGGCCCTGGATGAACACGGCCTCGGCGTTCCGCGCGGCGAAGGCGCGGCCTCGGTCGGATGTCCCGGCCTGGAACAGGACGGGGGTGCGCTGGGGCGTCGGAGGCACGGCGAAAACCCCGTGTCCACGGTGGTGGACGCCCTCGAACGAGACGGGCCGTACCTTCGTGGGGTCGGCGTAGACGTTGCGCGCGCGGTCGCGGACCTCGGCGTCGTCATCCCACGACTGCTCCCAGTACCGCAGGCACAGTTCCACGAACTCATCTGCCGCGTCGTATCGCGTGTCGTGCGCACCCGGGGCAGCCGGCTCGAGGCCGAACAGGGCGTCGGTGGTGGCCTGCGAGCTGCCCGTCACGATGTTCCAGCCGATGCGTCCACCCGTCAGCCGGTCGAGCGTCGCGAAGCGGCGCGCCGTGCCGTACGGGCGCTCGACGACGGTCGGCGACGTCACGACGAAGCCGAGCGACGTGGTCTGGGCCGCGAGCGCCGCGATCATCAGCATCGGGTCGAGGGCGGGGAATTGGATGCCGTGGGCGATCGTCTCGTCGGGAACGCGCCCGTCCAGGGTCGGGTATCCGTAGGTGTCGGCGAAGAACAGGAAGTCGAACCCCGCCGCATCCAGGGTCTTCGCGAGCGAGGTCCAGTGCGCCAGGTCGTCCCAGTCGTCGCCCCGCCCGTCCCGATGGGTCCACGTCGGGATCCCGTTGTTCGGGTTGACCATCTCGAATGCGCCCAGCAGCATCTTCATCGTGCTTTCCGACTTCCGTGTTCTCGGATGTGCGACATCAGAGGACCGCGACGACGGTCTTGGTCTCGAGGTAGTTCTCGAGCCCCTGCGAGCCGTTCTCGTATCCCCACCCGGATTCCTTGTGGCCGCCCTTGGGCAGCTCGGGGCCCAGGAACGAGTGGCAGTTGATCCACACCGTGCCCGACTGCAGGCGGGAGGCGATGCGGTGCGCGCTCGAGAGTCCCTCGGTCCACACACTCGCGGCGAGTCCGTACCGCGTGTCGTTCGCCCATCCGAGCACCTCGTCGAGATCGTCGAAGGGCACGACCGCCGCGACGGGCCCGAAGATCTCCTCCCGCATGATGCGCATGTCTTCGCGCACGCCGGTCAGCACGGTCGGTTCGAAGAACGTGCCGAGCGGCCCTTCGCGGTGACCACCCGTGACGACCTGGATGCCGTCTGCCGCGCCCTCGCGGATGAAGTCGTCGACGCGTTCCGCCTGACGAGCGCTCACGAGGGGGCCCAGGTCGGCTTCGGTGTCGAGCCCGTGCCCGAGTCGCAAGGCGGAGCCGAATGACGCCATGCCTGCGACGAGTCGGTCGTAGACATCCCGATGCGCGTAAACCCGGGCACTCGCGACGCACACCTGCCCGCCATTGTCGAAGATGCCGCGCGAGATTCCCTCCACCGCCGCATCGAGGTCGGCGTCGGGCATGACGATCGAGGGGGATTTGCCGCCGAGTTCGAGCGTAAGGCGGCGGAGGTCGGCACCCGCGGATGCCGCTAGTTGTTTGCCCACGACGGTCGATCCCGTGAAGGTGATCTTCGCGACACCCGGGTGTGCCGCGAGCGCACGTCCCGCCTCGGCTCCGTAGCCCGTGACGACGTTCACGACACCGTCCGGCAACCCTGCCTCGACGAGCAGCTGCCCGAGGCGGAGCGCGGTGAGCGGGGTGTCCTCTGCGGGTTTCAGTACGACGGTGCATCCGGCGGCAAGCGCGGGCGCCAGCTTCATGGAGGCCATCAGCAACGGCGAGTTCCAGGGCACGATGGCAGCGACCACGCCGACCGGCTCGCGCACCGTGTAGGCGAAGACCTTCTTGCCCGGGGGAGTACGTGACAGGGACGTCGGGATGGTCTGGCCGAGGATCTTGGTCGGCCATCCGCTGTAGTAGCGGAACTGGTTGATCGCCGCGGGAATCTCGCCGAAGCGCGAGGTGCGCCAGGCCTTGCCCTGGTCGAGGCTCTCGAGCTGGGCGAGCTCGTCCGCGTGTGCCTCGATCAGGTCGGCGATGCGCCAGAGCAGCGCACCCCGGGCGGCAGGGGTCATATCGGCCCACGCGGGATCACGCAGAGCTCTGCCCGCGGCATCCACGGCGGCGTCGACATCCGCAGTCCCCGCGCGTGCCGCGCTCGTCAGCAACGCGCCCGTCGCGGGGTCGCGAGTCTCGAATGTCTCGCCGGATGCAGCCGGACGCCACCGTCCGCCGATCAGCAGGCCGTGCGGGCCTTCATCGAGGAACGCCGAAACGCCCGGGTCGAGGTCTGGCCGCTGGGGCCGGATGGAGTGGTTCATGGAGCATCCTTCGCACTCCGCAGCCGGGCGACTGCGGAGGAGTAGCCCCATGCTAGGCGGATCGCCTCGCGTTGTACTATTCGGTTCAGGCGACGGTGATATCGATCCTTACCAGGTTTTTTTTCCCGTGGACGACCACTGCATGCGTTCCTAGTTCGTAAACTCTTTGTTTCGCGGCCGTCCCTTGGCCAGAACCGGGGCCTCGAGGCGGCACACTCGACGAGTGACCCGCCCCCTTCTGTTGCTGCCCGACCACGTTGTGACCATGGACGACGAGCTCTCCGTCCTCTCGGGGGTGGGAGTGCTCGTCGTCGGCGACACGATCGCCGACGTGGCGGATGCCGACGATCTGCGCGCGCGTCACCCCGATGCCGAGATCGTCGAGTTGCCGGATCGCCTGCTCATGCCGGGCCTCGTGAACGCGCACCACCACTCCGGGATGCTGCGCGGAACCGCTGAGCACCTCCCGGTGTGGGAGTGGCTGCGGCTGCACATCGATCCGATGCACCGGGTCCTGAAGCCGGAAGAGGCCGAGGCCGCCGCGTGGCTCTGCTATGCCGAGGGACTGCTCTCGGGCACCACCACGGTCGTGGACATGTGGCGCTACATGGACGGCGCGGCCCGTGCCGCCAGCGCGCTGGGAAACCGCGTGGTGACGGTCAACTACGTCGGCGAGCACCCCGACTTCGACTACTTCGACACGCTCGATGACAACGAGCGGATGCTGCGTGAATGGTCGGGGGCCGCGAACGGGCGGATCATGCCGTGGGTGGGGCTGGAGCATCCGTTTTATGCCGATGAAGCCGGGATGCAGCGCGCGATCGACATGGCGCGCGAGTTCGACACGGGCCTCTATACGCACTGCAGCGAGTCCGAGATCGAACTCGCCGACTTCAGCGACCGCTACGGCAAGCGACCCATGTTCGCACTCGAGCAGCTCGGCTTCTTCGACGTGCCCCGGGCGATGATCGCGCACGCGGTGTGGCTGGATCAGTCCGAGGTCGACCTGATCGCACAGCGCGGCGTCGGGGTCTCGCACAACCCGGTGTCGAACATGAAGCTCGCGAGCGGCATGGCCCCGATCGCCGAGATGCTCGCCGCCGGCGTCAACGTCGGACTCGGCACCGACGGCGAGAAAGAGAACAACAACCTCGACATGTTCGAGGAGATGAAGGTCGCCTCGCTTCTGGGCAAGCTCCGGACGATGGATGCCGCGGCGATGGACTCGTGGGACGTGCTGCGCATGGCGACCCGCGGGGGAGCGGCCGCGATCGGTCGGGGTGCCGAGCTGGGGGCGATCGAGGCGGGCCGGAAGGCGGATCTCATCGCCGTCCGCACCCACACCCCGCGGATGACGCCCCTGTTCGCCGAGGGCGGGTACGCGAACCTGCACCACAACCTCGTGCACGCCGTTCGGGGGTCGGACGTGGACCTGACGATGGTCGACGGGCAGATCGTCGTCCGCGACGGTGAGCTGCAGACCGCCGACCTCGACGAGCTGATCGACCGGGTCCGGGCGCTCGCGCCCGACCTGTTCGCGCGCCGCAGCGCGTACCTGGCGGAGCAGGGCGACCCGGACGGCCTGTTCGCCGGTCGCTGACCTCATCACAGCAAGTAGACGAGACACCTCTTCTGCGGCGAGACACACCCCATATGGCGGGGTGTCTCGCCGCAGAAAGGGTGTTTCGCTGCGTGGTGGTGTGCAGGCTGCGCCAGAGCAGGCGCTACGTCACCGTGACGAGGGTGCGCTGCCATCCGCTGGATCCGTCGGGCGCGATCGGTGCCCGATCCTGCGTCTGGATCTCACCGGCCGCGTTCACGGCGCGGACGGTGACGTAGTGCGTGCCGGGAGTCGCATCCCAATCGACGAACCACTGCACCCACGTGTTGACACCGACCGCGGTCGACAGTGTCGCGGGCTGCCAGTCGCCATCGTCGATCGAGACCTCGACGCGGTCGATACCGACCGTCTGAGCCCAGGCGACACCCGCGATGGGGACGCGTCCCGCCGAGACCGGGTTTCCGGGTCGGGGCGTGTCGATGCGGGACGACATCTTGATCGGCGCCTGCGCGGCGTACCCGCGGGGCGTCCAGTAGGCCTCGTCGTCGGCGAAGGTCGTGACCTTGAGTTCGGTCAGCCACTTCGTCGCCGACACGTATCCGTACAGGCCCGGGACGACCATCCGCACGGGGAATCCGTGCTCGAGCGGCAGGGGCTCGCCGTTCATCGCGACCGCGAGGATCGCGTCGAGGCCGTCATCAGTGAGGGACTCGAGCGGCGTGCTCGCCGTGTACCCGTCGACGCTGCGTGAGAGCACCATGTCCGCACCGGATGCGGGGCCCGCCGCACGCAGGACGTCGCGGAGGGGGACGCCCCACCACTTCGCCGTGCCGACGAGGTCGCCGCCAACCTCGTTCGAGACACAAGTCAGCGTGAGGGCGTATTCGTTCAGGCCCATTCCGACGAGGTCGTCGAAGGACAGATCGAGCTCCTTGTCGACCATGCCCACGACGCTCAGCCGCCAGGTCTCAGGGTCGATGCTCGGCACTGTCAGCGCCGTGTCGACGCGGTAGAAGTCCTTGTTCGGCGTGAAGAGCGGCGAGATGCCCTCGATGTCGAGTTCAGCGCCGGCAGGAACCGTGACGGTCGATTGGGGAGCGGGAAGGTTCAGGCCACGCCGGATCGCGGCGATCGAGGATGTCGTGGCCCCGGCGACCCGCGAGCCGATACCCACGACGACGGCGCCGGCGGCTGCGATACCGCCAATGAGGAGGAACCGACGTCGCGCGACACCCGCGGCGGGCTCGGACGCGGGGCCCGCAGCCCCGGACGCGCCCTGACGCCAGACGCGGAGCATCCGTCCGAGGACGATGAGCAGAGCGGCACCGGCGATCGCTCCGGCGACGGACGGGATCCACGTGGTCGCGGTGGCGCCCGCACGCGTGACGACAGCGGCGACGGACAAGACACCCGCGATACCGAGGGCGATCGCTCCGAGCGGCGGACGGACAAGTTCGAGGACGCCCGCGATGGCCGAGGCGATGAGCACCGCGAGGCCGAGGCCTACGAGCAGCGCGATCTTGTCGTACTCGCCGAAGGTCGCGATCGCGAACTCCTTGAAGGGCTGCGGCACGATGTCGATCACGAAGGATCCGACCGCGAGCAGGGGTGAGCCCCCGCGAGCGAACAGCAGGGCGAGCAGCTCGGCGACGGCCAAGAACACGGCCGCGCTGACGATACCGGCAAGCGCCGCCCACGCGAGGAACCGCTTGGTCCCCGGTCGCTTCGCCCTGTTCGGGTTCGCCATGATCGTCTCCGCCCCGCGACACCACTCTGGCCCGCACTGTCGTATTCGCGACGGGCGAGGTATCGGATTGCGACGGCGCTCCCTGCTCGGTCCACACGGCCCATGCCATCCCCCGTCGAGCCCTGTCGAACGGACGCAACACGCCGTTCCGCAAGTGTAGGGAACGGCGCGTCGCGTCCGTTCGCGGATCGGTGGGACAAACGGATGCAGCAGTCGCGCGGCGCCGTGCGAGTTGACCGCGCCGGAACGGCCTGTCAGGATTCTCCGTGGCTGGTTAACGGAACCTGAACCGACGGTGAACTGTTCGTTCGTCACGCCGCCCATGGCGGCACTCTCTCCCAGATCCTCGACGGAAAGCGAACGGTGGACGCCGCAGCCCTGATCATCGTTCTGGTCATCGTTTTGGCCCTGTTCTTCGACTTCACGAACGGGTTCCACGACACCGCGAATGCGATGGCGACGCCGATCGCGACGGGCGCGCTCAAGCCCAAGGTCGCCGTTCTGCTGGCCGCCTGCCTGAACCTGGTCGGCGCATCCTTTCGACAGAGGTCGCGAAGACGATCTCGGGCGGAATCATCCGCGAAGATCAGATCTCTGCCGCCGTCTTTCCGGCGCTGATCTTCGCGGGATTGATCGGCGCGATCACCTGGAACATGATCACGTGGCTGCTGGGTCTGCCCTCGAGCTCGTCGCACGCCCTGTTCGGCGGACTGATCGGGGCGACCTTGGTCGGCGTCGGGGTCATGGCGATCGATTTCGGCGTGGTGCTGTCGAAGGTCATCCTGCCCGCCGTGATCGCGCCGCTGACCGCCGGCATCATCGCCTTCGCCGCGACCAAGCTCGCATACTCCCTGACGCGCCGCTACGACGGAAAACCCGACGGTCGCGACGGCTTCCGGTGGGGTCAGATCTTCACCTCGAGCCTCGTAGCCCTGGCCCACGGCACGAACGACGCGCAGAAGACGATGGGCGTCATCACCCTCGCCCTCATCACTGTGGGGTGGCAGTCCTCGCCCGACCCGCAACTGTGGGTCATCGTGGCGTGTGCCCTGACCATCGCGCTCGGGACCTACATGGGCGGATGGCGGATCATCCGCACCCTCGGCAAGGGCCTCACCGACATCAAGCCGGCGCAGGGCTTCGCGGCCGAGGCATCCACGGCGTCGACGATCCTCGCCTCGAGCGCCCTCGGTTTCGCCCTCTCGACCACCCAGGTCGCGTCCGGTTCGGTGATCGGTTCGGGGCTCGGACGCCGCGGCTCGACCGTGCGCTGGCGCACCGTCGGTCGCATCGCGATCGGGTGGCTGCTGACGTTGCCAGCCGCGGGCGGCGTGGGTGCGGCGGCGGCGCTCGTGGTCGTGTGGCTTGGCACCTGGGGCGTCGTGATCGATGCGGGGCTGGCGGTCCTGATCATTGTCGCGCTGTTCCTGCGGTCGCGTCGCAACTCAGTCAATGCCGCGAATGCGATGAGCGAGGTCGCGGATTCCGGCAAGGCCGTAAAGGTCAAACGGAACCCGCCCCCGACCCGTCGCCAGCGGGCGCTCGCACGGGAAGAGGCGCGCACCACCGCCGGAAAAGCCGACGCCGAACGGCGCCCAGAAAAGGGTCGAGGGGAGTGAACGTGACGATCAACTGGTTCGCCTTCGTGCAGGTCTTTCTCGCCGCGCTCACGAGCGCGGTCCTCGTCGTGGGTTTCTACGCGCTGGGCCTGCGGATGCTTGTGCGTGCCGGGCGCGCGCCGGTGGTCGCGCCGGCCGACTTCACCGACGCCATCGCGGTCATCACCGAGAAAGAGGCGCACCGCGCCGAGAAGGCTGCGGCCAAGGCCGCAAAGAAGAGCCCGTTGACCGACGGCCAGCGCCGGGTCGCGCTGTGGGCGGCATACGGATGCTTCGGCCTCGCCGCCGCGGCCGTGCTGGCCGGCCTCGTGCTCATCGTCGTCGGGCACTGATCTTCGTCGCCACTGACGCATCGCCCCGTTCTTGACGTTCGGCTCGCCATTGCGCCGAACGGTCGCGACTCGCCGTGTGATCGCGAGGCGGACGGCGAGTGGCGACCGTTCGCGGCCTACCGCGCGCGTCCGGACCTCGACATAGGCTGGGCGGGTGAGCGAGACATCCGTCGCCTTCGGGCAGTATCCGGCCGCACAGCGGACGATCATCCACCTGAGCGACACCCACCTGCTCGCGGGAAACGTTGCACTGGGTGGTCGCTACGACACCGAGACGAACCTGCGTCGGACGATGGAACGGGTTGCCGAGCTCGGGCTCACCCCCGACGCTCTCGTCTTCACGGGCGATCTGACCGACTTCGGCGAACCGGACGCGTATGAGCGGCTGCGCGACATCGTCGAGCCCGTCGCCCGCGAATGGGGGTGCCCCGTGGCCTGGGTGGCCGGTAACCACGACGAGCGCCCCGCGCTGCGCAGCGGCCTGCTCGGCCTCGACCCCACCGAGGAGCCCGTGCTGGGCGAGTGGGACCTGGGCGGCCTGCGCCTGCTGGCGCTCGACTCGAGCGTCCCCGGTTGGCACCACGGGGACCTCGACGACGGGCAGCTCGAATGGCTGCGCTCCCGGCTCGCCGAACCGGCGCCGCTCGGGACGATCCTCGCCCTTCACCACCCGCCGCTGCCGAGCCATGTCCCGCTCTTCGGGATCCTCGAGCTGCAGCGGCAGGAGCGTCTCGCCGAGGCGATCGCGGGTACCGACGTACGGGCGATCCTGGCCGGCCACCTGCACTACTCGACGAGCGGCACGTTCGCGGGTGTCCCGGTGAGTGTCGCCGCGGCGACGTGCTACACGATGGACATCGCCCGTCCGGCGCTGTCGGTCAACGGGATGGATGCCGGGCAGTCGTTCCACCTGGTGCACGTCTACGACGACACGATCACGCACTCGGTGGTGCCCGTCGCCGGCGCAGCCGACGGCGATTACTTCGGCCCGGAATGGTACGAACGGATGTCTCGGCTCACCCCCGAGGAGCGACTCGAGGTGTTCTCGCGCAAGCCCGACAGAAGCGGGTCCGCGAACGCTTGACTTCGAGTGCGCTCGAAGTTCTAGCGTAGGGTCATGACCCTCACCCACGATTCGCCCGCCCCGGGTGTCGGCGTCGCGATCTCGGATGCCGCGGCCGCCACGGGACTGTCGACCCATACGCTCCGCTACTACGAGCGTGCGGGACTCATGCTCGATCCCGTCGAGCGTGCCTCGTCGACCCACCGTCGCTACGGTGACGCCGATATCGCGTGGGTCCAGTTCCTGACCCGTTTGCGCTCGACCGGCATGCCCATCGCGACGATCCGCGAATACACCGAGTTGGTTCGCCGCGGCGACGAAACCGTCGAGGCGCGCCGCGAACTGCTCGTCCGACACCGCGTCGCCGTGCTGGAGCAGCTCGAGGACATCACGGCCAGCCTCGCCGCCATCGACATCAAGATCGCCGTCTACGAAGAAAAGGGAGCAAACGCATGAAGAAGATCACATTGGGTACCGACGGCCCCGTCATCGGCCGGATCGGCCTCGGTCTCATGGGTATGAGCGCGTTCTACACGGGGGCCACACGGGACGACGAGGGCGCCATCCGAACGATCCACCGCGGCCTCGAGCTCGGCGTCACGTTCCTCGACACCGCCGAGATCTACGGCCCGTACCTGAACGAGGAACTGCTCGCCCGCGCGATCGCGGGGCGCCGCGACGAGGTCGTGATCGCGACGAAGTTCGGCACGATCCGGCACACGCTCGACGACACAGGCGGGCTGGACGGCAGCGCGGCGAACGTGCGGCTCTCGGTCGAGGGATCGCTGCGCCGGCTCGGCACCGACCACATCGATCTGTACTACCAGCATCGGATGGATCCGGGAACGCCCATCGAAGAGACGGTAGGGGCGCTCGCGGAACTGATCGCCGAGGGCAAGATCCTGCACTACGGCCTGTCGGAGGCCGCGCCCGCGACGATCCGGCGGGCGCACGCGGTCCATCCGGTGACGGCGCTTCAGACCGAGTACTCGCTCTGGAGTCGCGATCCCGAGGCCGAGATCCTGCCCACCGTCCGCGAACTCGGCATCGGTTTCGTGCCGTATTCGCCGCTCGGACGAGGCTTCTTGACGGGAGCCATCCGTTCCCTTGATCAGCTCGACGAGAGCGACTTCCGCCGCTCCAACCCGCGCTTTGCGGGTGAGGCGCTCGACGCGAACATCGCGATCGTCGAGAAGGTCGAGGCCGTCGCTCAGGAGGCCGGGGGGACACCCGCGCAGGTCGCGCTCGCGTGGCTTCTGGCCCAGGGAGATGACATCGCGCCGATCCCGGGAACGCGCCGCATTGCGGCGTTGGAAGAGAACGTCGCTGCCGATGAGGTGCGGCTCTCGCCAGAACAGATCACCGCTCTGGGCGAGGTGGGTACGCCCGTGGGCGACCGGTACGCCGATATGACTCCGGTGAATCGCTGATTCGAGGAGCGTCGGCTCGCGTGGGCGGAGGAATTCTGCGCCGGAGGAGGACTTTCTCGGGCGCAGAGTCCTCCGGCCGCGCCGGAGTCCTCCGCCGGCGGCGCCGCGACGGGCGCGGGAGCGCGGCGCGTTAGGCTCGGGGCACCTCTATCCGCCGTGATCGACCCACAAGGACACCACATGGCCTCCCACATCGACGTGGACGCAACGTCGGCCACCCGCACCGAATCCGACTCCCTCGGAAGCCTCGAAATCCCGGCCGAGGCGTACTGGGGCATCCACACCGCCCGCGCGCTGGAGAATTTCCCGATCGCGAAGCGGCCGATCTCGGTCTATCCCGAGCTCGTGCGCGCCTTGGCGATGGTGAAGCAGGCATCCGCCCGCGCCAATCGCGAGATCGGCGTGTTGGACGCCGAGAAGGCTGACGTGATCGATCGTGCCGCTCAGCGCGTCATCGACGGCGAGTTCCACGACCAGTTCGTCGTGGGCGTGATTCAGGGCGGCGCGGGCACGTCGACCAACATGAACGCGAACGAGGTCATCACGAACGTCGCGCTCGAGATGGCGGGACGGACGAAGGGCGACTACGCGTTCCTCTCGCCGATCGATCACACGAACCGCAGCCAGTCGACGAACGACGTCTATCCCACTGCCATCAAGGTGGGGTTGAGTCTCTCGCTCGTGAGTTTGCTGGAGGAACTCGACCTGCTGCGCCGCTCATTCCTCGCGAAGGCCGCCGAGTTCCACGACGTGCTCAAGGTCGGACGCACGCAGCTGCAGGATGCCGTGCCGATGACGTTGGGGCAAGAGTTCCACGGCTTCGCCACCACACTCGGCGAGGACTATCACCGCCTGCGCGAGAACGCCCATCTGCTGACCGAGGTCAACATGGGTGCGACGGCGATCGGCACGGGGATCACGGCCCACCGCGGCTACGCCCAGTCGGTCGTCCGCCACCTCAGCCACATCTCGGGTCTGCCCCTGGAAACCGCTGCCGACCTGGTCGAATCGACGAGCGACACCGGGTCCTTCATGTCGTTCTCCTCGTCCCTCAAGCGCAACGCGATCAAGCTGTCGAAGATCTGCAACGACCTGCGGCTGCTGTCATCGGGGCCGCAGGCGGGTCTGGGCGAGATCAATCTGCCGCCGCGTCAGGCCGGGTCGAGCATCATGCCCGGCAAGGTCAACCCGGTGATCCCCGAGGTCGTCAATCAGGTGGCCTTCGCGGTCGCGGGTGCAGACGTCACGGTCACGATGGCCGTCGAGGGCGGGCAGCTGCAGTTGAATGCGTTCGAACCCGTCATCGCCCACTCGATATTCCAATCGATCACGTGGATGCGTCAGGCGATGTGGACACTGCGCGTCAACTGCGTCGATGGCATCACGGCCAACCGCGACCGGCTCGGCGCGATGGTCGGCTCGTCGGTCGGAGTCGTGACTGCGCTGACGCCGTTCATCGGGTACGCGGCATCCGCTGCTCTGGCGAAGACCGCGCTGCTGACCGGCCGGAACGTGGGCGATCTCGTCGTCGAGGCAGGACTGATGTCGGCCGAAGAGGTCGCCAAGCAGCTCTCACCCGCGCGGCTCTCGGGTCTCGAGGCGGTCACTGCGGCGATCCCGATCATGGTTGCGGCCGAGGATCTCTGAAGATCGCCAGCGCCGGTTACTCCCGCTTTCTGCGCCGAACCGATAAGTTCGAGCGCGAACCGACGAGAGGAAACCTCATGACCGACGCCCCCGGCCCCGCCGACCACACGCCGCCTCCCGCTTACCCGACCGCACCCCCGGCCCCGGCCGGCGCAGCTCCGGGTGCACCGGTGCCGGGCAAGACCCTCGGTATCGTCGCGCTGATCGTGGCGTTCTTCGCGAACGTCATCGGCCTGATCCTCGGCATCGTGGCGCTCGTGCAGAGCCGCAAGGCCGGGGTCAAGAACACCCCGGCGGTCTGGGCGATCATCGTCGGGTCTGTGCTGTTGGTGCTGAGCATCATCGTCGGCATCATCGTGATCGTCGCGATCACGGCCGCGGCGGGATTCGCCACCGAAGCCGTCAACGCCTGTGAAGAGGTGGGCTACGTGGGAACGGTCATCGTCGAGGGCATCGAGGTGGACTGCTCGACGATCGAGTCCTGACGATCGACTCCTGACCGCGAGTGACCGTGGGTCAGTCGAGGATGCGGCAGTGCGTCGTCAATGCGCCGATGCCGTCCACGCCGACCGTCACGGTCGAGCGGTCGCGGAGAAAAATCTGCGGGTCGCGCGAATAACCGGCGCCCCCCGGGCTTCCGGTCGAGATCAGGGTGCCGGGTAGCAGTGTCGTCGTGCCCGAGAGGTGCGAGATGAGGGTCGCAACAGAGCGGACCATCTGATTGGTCGACGCATCCTGCACCGTATGCCCATCAACGACAGCCCAGATGTGCAGGTCCTGCGGGTCGGGGATCTCATCCGCGGTGACCGCGAACGGGCCAGTCGGTGTGAAGCCGTCGAAGGACTTGCAGCGCGACCACTGGGCCTCCGAGAACTGGATGTCTCGCGCCGTGATGTCGTTGACGACCGTGTACCCCCACACATGATCGAGGGCGTCCTCGGGCGAGACATCTCGAGCGGGAGCACCGATGATGACGCCGAGTTCCGCCTCGTAGTCGACCGACTCGCTGAGCGACCGCGGCCACGCGGTGGTCTGCTCGTGCCCCGTCAGAGAGTTCGGCCAGAGGCTGAAGACCGTCGGTGCGGTATCCGTCTTCAATCCCAGCTCGCTCGAGTGGGCCGAATAGTTCAGCCCGATCGCGAGGATGAGCGGGGGACGGTTCGAGACCGAGACGAAGGTGACGTCACCGAGCGGATGCCGCGGCGTTCCGGCCGGCGGCTGTGCCACAGCGCGGCGGACGCGGATGAGGCCTTCCTCGCCCGACTCGATCAGGGACTGGAGGTCTGCGGGACCGTCCGGAATGAGGTCGGGGATGGCGATGGCCTCGTCGTCGTCGACAACAGCAAGGACGGGAGAACTCGCCCCGGAGGGCACGATGTGGGCAAAACGCACACGCCAACGCTACCCCGCCCTGTGATGTCTCAGGACATGGGTGACAGTTCTGTATCAGGACATCGGTGACACTTCATGTCTCAAGACATCGGTGACAGTTAGAGGGTTCTGCGTCGTCCGGGGGTTCTGCCGCTGCCGACGTATTTGGTGCCGGGGGCGGGCCAGGGGTGTTCGATGAGGAGCGTGCCGCGGTCGTCGAACACCATGAGCGTTTCTGGGGTCTCGAGGAGGTAGGCGACTTCGCCGGCGAGGGTGCGGCTGACCTGGAACCGGGTTCGGCGGAGGAAGACGGTGCCGTTGTCGCGGATGCGGGTCACCCGGATTCCGTCCGGTGTCGGGATGGATGGCCGTGGGGACGGTCGCGGTGGGTCAAGTCTCGGCGTCGCCAGCCATGCGTGCATCGGGGTGACCCGGCCGGGCAGTCCCTGATGGGGGCGGTCGGTGTTGTAGATGACGTCGAACGCGTCGACCTGCGCCTGGAGCTGCTCGAGGCTGTCGGCGAGGGGTTGCTTGTCGAGGAACCGGAACAGGGTCTGATGGAAACGTTCGTTCTTGCCCTGCGTGGTCGGTTTGTAGGGCTTCCCGGTGATCGGTTCAACACCCAGCGACCGCAGATACGACACCAGCTGTCCGAGCACTCCCCTGCGGGACGGGTTCAACGCCGCTCCGTTGTCGGAGAGCAACCGATGCGGAACACCGTGCGCGTGAACACCCTTCCTGACCACCGCGATTGCTGCTTCGGATGTCTCGCCCCAGGCGACATGTGAGGCAACGGCGAACCGGGAGTGATCATCGATGAGCTGGAAGATGACGCACTTCCGACCACCCGACAGCACGTATTCGGTGGCATCGAGCTGCCAGCACGCATTCGGCGCCGGATAAACGAACCGGCGAAACGATGCCCGCGGCTTCTTTCGCGGCTCCACCCGGGCGACACCAGCCTCACGGAAGATCCGTGCCAACGACGCGACCGAGGGCACTGGAACCAACCCGAGCGAGCGCATCTTCTCGTGAACACTGATCGGTCCGTGGTCAAGACCGGACTGCTCCAACGCCGCCCGCACCGCGACCGCCCGCTCAGCAACCTCGCTCGCGATTCGACTCGGACTCGACACCGGCCGTCTCGAACGCGGCTCCAACGCCGCCGCCGGACCATCCACGACAACCCGCTTCCGGATCTCGTAGAACGTCTTCCGCGAGATCCCATGCTCCGCACAGAACGTCGTCACTGATCCGCGCGGCGCATCCGGCGGCCACTGCACGATCGCAAGACGAACACGAGGATCAACAGGCTGCGCGCGACTCATCCCCCACAAATAGGGGCAGAACCGTCACCACCAAACCCGCCGAAACCGTCACCAATGAGCTGAGGCACTTCTGTCACCGATGTCCTGAGACATCACAACGCTACCCCGCCCCGGTGGCGGGGTCCCTTTTACCGCCCTCTGAGTGAGCATGCCCGCCATAAGCTGGCCGGGTGACGTATGCGCCCCCGCCCTGGCCCGATCGCCCCGGTTCGCCCGACCCCGCAGGCTCGGTGCCCTCAGCTGCGTCGTTCGTGTCGCCTCTCGCGCAACCGCAGCACGCCCCCGGGGCCTACATTCCGCCCTCGCCCGTCCCCGTTTCCGGGTCGGTCGAGTCGGTGCCCGCGTTGCCGCGGAAGGGGCGCCGGATATCGATCTGGCTCTTCGGACTGCTGGCCGTGCTGCTCATCGGACTCGTCGGCTATTTCCTCACCTTCCTCGGTGCGAGCGCCTCCATCATCGGGATGGTTGTGGCGCTCGTGCCGTTCGCCCTCGTTCTCTTCGCTGTGCGAACGATCGACCGATGGGAGCCCGAACCCCGCGGACTCGTCGTGTTCGCGGTGGCCTGGGGTGCGATCGCCTCCGTCGGGATAGCGCTGCTCGTCGACCTGGGCATCATCCTCCTGGTCGGAAACAGCGACTCGTCCGCGCGCGACCTGTTCTCGACGGTCGTGCAGGCCCCGGTCGTCGAAGAGGTCGCGAAGGCGCTCGGCCTGTTGCTGATCTTCGCGACCGCGCGCCGCGCCATAGATGGGCCCGTGGACGGCATCGTCTACGGCGCTCTGGTGGGTGCTGGCTTCGCCTTCACCGAGAACATCCAGTACTTCGCGATCAGCTATCTCGACGGGGGAGCGGGGGACCTTACGGCGACCTTCTTCGTTCGCGGCATCCTCTCGCCCTTCGCTCACGCCATGTTCACAGCCGTGGCCGGCTTCGCGCTGGGGCTCGCAGCCCGGCGCGGCGCCTCGGGCGCACGAGCTCTCGGGGCACTGTGCCTGGGGCTGATCGGGGCCATTGCGCTTCACGCGTTCTGGAACGGATCGGCCATGCTCGGCGACTTCTTCGGGCTGTACCTGACGCTTCAGGTTCCGCTCTTCATCGGGTTCATACTCGCAATCCTGGCTCTCCGCCGCGAAGAGGCCCGGCTCACGCACGCGCGCCTCGCGGAATACGCTTCGGCGGGATGGTTCACCACGCAAGAGGTCGACATGCTGGCCACTCACGCGGGGAGACGCGAAGCGCTGCGGTGGTCGAAGACGCTTCGCAGCGATCGCTCGCCAATCATGCGCGCCTTCATCGCGGACGCCACCGCGCTCGCCGCGGCCCGCCAGCGCGCGATCTCGGGACGGGATGCCTCGGCCGCCGAGGACGAGCGCGTCCTGCTCGCTCGCACGGCGGCGGCCCGGGCTTCGCTCCTGTCCATCTGAGCGAGCTGTGTGGCATGCCCGGGAGATGACTCGGCCGAGAAATGACTCAGCGCCCGGTGCCGCGGCGATGCCTGCGTGTCTACCGGGCGCTGAGTTGGCCTGAACTGAGTCTGCCCCCGGCCTGTGAAGGTGTCAAGAGCGCTCGTGGCGGCTTTGACCCGACAGGCTTTGACCCGACCGCGGCGGTCCGCTTGGATGGAGTCATGACTGCAGACCGCACCAAGCCCACGTTCGATGCCCCTGAGGGGCCCGCGCCCGAAACCCTGGTCGTCCGCGACATCATCGTCGGAGAGGGCGCCGAGGCCAAGCCCGGCGACACCGTCACGGTGCACTACGCCGGCGTCGAGTACGACTCGGGCGAAGAGTTCGACTCGTCCTGGGGCCGCGGCGAAAGCATCCAGTTCCCGCTCCGTGGCCTGATCCAGGGTTGGCAGGACGGCATCCCGGGTATGAAGGAAGGCGGACGTCGCGAGCTCGTGATCCCTCCGCACCTCGCCTACGGGCCGGCGGGCGGGCACTTCCTCGGCGGAAAGACCCTCATCTTCATCATCGATCTGATCAAGGTCGGCTGACCCCCATTCTTCGAAGCCGGGCTCGACGTCCACACGCGAGTCTGGCTTCGTCTTGTCGCGAGAGCGCCGCCTCCTTCTGGATCGAGTCCGTAGCGGCGCGAAGAAAAATTGCATTCATTGGAATACAGCGTGATTCCCGTTGTTGCACATCCCGTACCGCCGGAGCTCCGGCCCTCCAAACCGAAGGACGAATATGACTGACACCGCCACCCCCATCGAGTTCCCCGGCTACAAGGCCGGCACCTGGACCCTCGACCCCTCGCACAGCGAGGTCCAGTTCAGCGTCCGCCACATGATGATCTCGAAGGTGCGCGGCACCTTCGGCGTCAAGTCCGCCACCCTCACGGCCCCCGAGAACCCGCTCGAGGCGACCGTCGAGGCCACCGTCGACGTCGCCTCGATCGACACCAAGGACGAGGGTCGCGACAACCACCTGCGCTCGGCCGACTTCTTCGACACCGAGACGTACCCGACGATGGAGTTCCGTTCGACCGGTGTCCGCATCGAGAACGGCGACTTCCTGGTCGACGGCAACCTGACGATCAAGGACGTCACCAAGCCCGTCACGTTCGACTTCGACTTCGGCGGCTTCGGCACCGACCCGTGGGGCAACTACAAGGCCGGCGCGACCGCCAAGGCCGTCATCAACCGCGAGGACTTCGGCCTGACCTGGAACGCCGCCCTCGAGACCGGTGGCGTGCTCGTCGGCAAGGACGTCACGATCGAGCTCGACCTGCAGGGCGCCCTCGCGGCCTGATCCTGTTGCGGGGTTCTCCCCGCGAATGCAGAAGGACGGATGCTTCGGCATCCGTCCTTCTGTCGTTTCCGCCTCGGGGCCGACGGCGACCGAGGCGTATGCGGTTCTGGGCAAGCAGGATCCCCAGGAACACGATGACTGCACCCGCCGGCTCGTTCCACGTGAGCGGCTCGCCGAGCACGATCAGGCCGAGGGCGACGCCGACGACGGGCGTGAGGTAGGTGACCGTCGACGCACGTGTCGGGCCCCACGCGCGAAGGGCGTTCTGGTTCCAGATGTACGCGATGCCGGTGCCGAGGCATCCGAGCAGCAGGATGCTCCCGATGATCCAGGGGTCGAGGGCGACCTCGCCGAGCGCGACGACCGGCGTGAGGAGGATCATGATCAACGCGGCGATGCCGATGTTGAGGAACGAGAACATCAGCGCGCTCATCCCCGAATTCGACACGAACTTGCGCATGTACGCGAGGCTGAAGCCGTAGCAGGCGGTCGCGCCGAGGATCGCGAGCTGTGCGATCAGGCTCTGGTCGAGATCGAGGCCCTCCCACGGTGCGATGAGCACCATGACGCCGAGGATGCCGACCAGGATCCCCGCGATCTGCATGCCTTTGAGGCGTTCGACGCGGAACAGCAGGCCGGCCATGATCGCGGTCATGATGGGCGTCGTCGCGTTGTAGATGCTCGCGAGTCCCGAGGTGACGTGCTGCTGTGCCCACGAGAAAAGCAGGAACGGGATCACGCAGAACGTGATCGCGAGCACGGTCATGTGCATCCACACGCGCGGAATGCGCGGCAGGCGCTCGCGGCGCAGCGAGACGAAGATGCCGAGCGTGACCGCACCGAGCACGAGACGCGACCAGGCGACCTGGCCGGGCGCCATACCTTCGAGGGCCACCTTCATGAAAAGGAAGCTCGAGCCCCAGACGATGCCGGTCAGGGCGAACTGCAGGGCGATCCACGCGTTGGCCGGCCCGGCGATCGACCGCGCCGGGGCGGACGTAGGGACGCCCGATGACGGTGCTGCGGAGTGATCGAGCGGGGGCGGGGTGTTGCTCACCGGCTGACTCTAGCTCCGGCATCCGACGTCTGTGGTCGTCAGCGGATGCCGCGTCCGGAATCCGCCGACGATCGGCCGTCTCGCGACGGCGCGCGACCGTGCGGGACCGTCCTTCGGTCGGTTCGGGCGCGTTCGGCGGATCAGATCGACCGAGCCGCCCCCTATCCACCGAGGTCGGTCGCCGTGGCGGCGCTCGGATCAGGCCTGGGGGTCGAGCGCGTCGTACGCGCGGAACCGGGGGCTCCGCCGCACGAGCAGAGCCACGAGCGTCACGATGATGAACCCGCCGATGAGCGGCGGGAACCACAGCGCTGTCACGGTGGCGAGTGTGCCGGCGTAGAGCGCGCCCAGGCGCGGGCCACCCGCGACGACCACCATGAAGACGCCCTGCAGGCGTCCGCGGATCGCGTCGGGCACGGCCGACTGCATCATCGTCTGGCGGTAGATCGCGCTGACGTTGTCCGCCGCACCGGTCACCGCCAGCAGGACCATCGAAAGGACGATGAGGGGGATGTTCGCGACATCCTCACCGAGATCCGCCGGCGCGAAAACCCCGAACGCGGCGACGAGGAGCACGCCGCCGAAGCCGGCCGTAGCCGCACCGAAGACCAGGATCGACCGTTCGATCCCGAGACCCTGCCGCCGGACGCGACCGATAGGTCCGGAGAACAGGCTGGAGAAGAATGCACCGGCCGCGATCGCGGCGGTGAGTACGCCGGTTGTGATCGCCCCGCCTCCGAGCAGCACCGCGCCGATCGCCGGAAAGAGCGCGAGCGGATGCCCGAAGGTCATCGCGACGATGTCGAGGATGTACTGCAACCGGATGTTCGGGGCCTGCCTGAGGAACGCCCATCCGTCCGCGAGGGAGCGGAGCCCCGGTCGCACGGTGGCGCCTTCCGGGCGGATGCGGGGGAGTGTCCACAGTCCGAGGAAGAGCGTCAGCATCAGCACGACGTCGACCGTGTACGTCCAGGGGTAACCGACGAAGGCGACCAGGACGCCCGCAAGCGCCGGTCCCGCCATGACCATGATGCCGACCGTGATGCCGCTGAGCGCCGCCGCCGCGGGCAGCAGTTCGCGTGGTACGAGGCGTGGCGTGATGGCGGACTTCGTGGCCGAGACGATCGAGTTCGCCGACGAGTTGACGATGGAGAGGAGGAACAGCCAGGCCACCGTTTCGTTGCCCGTCCACGCCAGAACAGCCAGCAGCAGCGTCGAGACCCAGGTGACGGATGCCGCGATCAACGCGACCGCGCGCCGGTCGAAGTAGTCGGCGAGCATGCCACCGTAAAGCCCCGCCAGGATCATCGGCACGAGCCCGGCGACCGCGATCATCGCGACCGCCAGCGTCGATCCCGTCAGCTCGAAGACGTGCAGCATGACGGCGACGATCGTCAGCTGTCCGCCGAGGCCCGCGAGGGTCGATCCGATCCACAACCGGGCGAAGGCCGGGCTCTGGGTGAGGGGGCGCAGGTCGATGAAGTGTTCGCGGCGCAGACGCGCCATCATCCGTCCGCCCCGTGCTGCACCCCACGAGGCTAGCCGAGCTCAGGCATCCGCTCGTTCCAGGTCCCAGGGACTGGTAGACTCTGGAGGTTGCCGTTCGATCGGCCGCGGATAAAGAGAGCTCACGCATCAGGCGATGGGCGCCGCGCAATGAAGAGAAAGGGGATCCCCTCTATGCCGCTTGAATTCGAAGCCAAGAAGGCGATCATCGAAGAGTACGCGACGCACCCCGGTGACACCGGATCCCCCGAGGTGCAGGTCGCGATGTTGACGCAGCGCATCAAGGACCTCACAGAGCACCTGAAGGAGCACAAGCACGACCACCACTCGCGTCGTGGTCTGTTCCTGATGGTCGGTCAGCGCCGTCGTCTGCTCGGCTACCTCCAGGACATCGACATCAACCGTTACCGGTCGTTGATCGAGCGCCTGGGGCTCCGCCGCTAAGTCGCACCAGCGTTCAATCGCTTTCTCGAAGGGCCGTCCCAGGTGTGGGGCGGCCCTTCGTTCTGCCCGGACGCGCCTTCCTCGGCGCCGAAACACCCATCGTGCGCCGAAACACCCTGTGCCGATGGGTGTTTCGGCGCATATCGGGTGTTTCGGCGTCCGGACGGGCGGATGGACGGCCGGATGTGCGGGCCGCGGAGGGGCCGGCGGCCGGATGAACCCCAGGGGTGGGCAGCTCAGGGCCACCGGTATAGGGTCCCGGGTATGGGGATCTCGCTGGGGAGCGGACGACGAACGCCGATGTCGTGGCGACGGCTCGTCGCGGGCACGGTAATGATGGTGCTGGCCGCGGGTGTCGCCCTCGTCGCCGTCGGCACCGCGAGCGCAGCATCCGCGAGTGAACCAGCCGCGGCTGCAGCCGAGGGGCCGCTGGCATGCGATGACCTGCTGAGCCCCGGCATCCTCGCCGATGTCGCCGCGCGAGGATTCGTGCCGATGGAGAACGCGACGCCGCTGTTCCCCGCGGAGGGCCGGCAGTGCTGGTGGGCGGATCCGAGCTCCCTTCGCGGCCAGGCCTTCGCCGTCGGCTACATCGAGCTCACCCCGGAGCAGGCCGCCGCCGAGGGGGAGCGCCTGCTCGACACGGGACGATTCGCGCGCGTGGATGGGGACGGGGCGGACGGAGCTGACGTCATCTACCGCGCGATCCCGGCCGAGTTCACGAACATGGCCGAGGAGGTCGATCCGAGCTTCCGCTTCCACTACGCCGACGGATACTGGTTCTTCGTCTACGACCCGACCGCTCAGCTCGAAGAGGGTGTCGAGCAGCTCCAAGCCGTGTACAACTGGGGCGATGTCCTCGCGGCGGACCTCCAGTCGAACGTTCTGTCGGCGTTTGTGCCCGAGCCCGCCGTCGTGGACGAGGAGGTGGAGCTCGAGCCCATTCCGGCACCCAGCCCCGGTGGTTTCAGCGCCACGACCCCCTCGACGCTCAGCGGCCTGCGCACCGCCGCGGAGGTGGACTTCGGCCCCGCCGCGGTCGGCGGATGCATCGCGGCCGCGCTCGTGCTGGTGGCGCTGATCGGGCTGCCCGGCCGCCTGGTCGATTCGGCGCTGTCATCTCGGTACGACGAGTGGGGTGGGATGCTTCGGCCCCTGTTCCGGCCGCTCCGGATGCGGATGCGCGCCGTAGCCCGTGCCGTGGAGAGCTTGCCCACGGTCGTGGTGGTCGGTGGGGGAGTCGTGCTCGCCGCGCTCTTCGCCGCGGTCGTCGAACCCGACTTCGGTGTCAACGAGGGGTCTCTGCGGCTGGTGCTGTCGCTGGTCGGCGCCTTCCTGATCGAGAACGTGGCGGGGCTGGCTCTCCTGGCGTGGTGGCTCGGACGCCGAGGTGCCCCGGCACGTCTCCGTCTTCGGCTCGGGTCGCTGCTCGTCGTGTTGGTCACGGCCCTGGCGAGCCGCGTCGCGGGGTTCGACCCCGGCTTCGTCTTCGGGTTGGTCTTCGGTCTTGCGTTCGTGGGAGAGATGTCGGCACGGCGCGAGGACGGCACCGGGGGGCCGAGCAGACGGGATGTGGATCAGGCACTCGGTGAGGCCGCCTGGCTGCTCATCGCCGGGGTGGCCTCCTGGCTTGTCTACAGCGTCGCTGTCGGACTCTCGCTCGGCGCAGCAGGCGGCATGCTCGGCCTGCTGATCATCGAACTTTTCGCGGGACTCGCGGTCGGATGCCTCGCTGCCCTGTTCCTGGTCTTGTTGCCCCTTCCCGGCCTGATCGGCGCGACGCTCTGGGAGCACAGCCGAATCCGGTGGGCGATCGCCGAGGCCGTCGCGATAGGCGTCTTCCTCTTCATCGTCCTTCCGCTCCCGGCGAGTTGGACGGCCGTCGATTCCCCGTTCGCTCTGTGGATCGCGATGTTCGCGATCTATGCCGTTGTCGCGGTCGCGCTGTGGGCCGTGCTGACATACACCCCCGCGGCGTGGATCGCGGCGCGGACGCGGCCCGAGGTTTCCGGGCCCCGGGCATCCGGCTCCGCGGTGCCCGACGCGTCTGTCGACGCGCGCCGCTGATCCGTCTGCGCTGACCGAGCACACCCTCGCGCGAACGGTCGCGACTCGCCGCGTGCAGCTCGAGCGATACGGCGTGTCGCGACCGTTCATGAGCGGGAGTATCGGCGGCGGCCCTGACGAGTCGCGCGATCCGATTTGAGGTGTGCGGGCTCGCGGGAGTATCGTCCAATAAGTGAGGGTTGCCTAACCTCACCTACCGGTTGCCCCGAAGCATCCTGGACCCCCTCGAATATCCCGAAAGCCGCGCGATAACACCGTGTTCGCCACCTTCCTGATCGGCCTGCGTGAAGGCCTCGAAGCCGCCCTCGTCGTCGGCATCCTCGTCGCCTACCTGTCGCGGCTCGGTCGTCGCGACGTGCTGCCCCGGCTGTGGATCGGTGTCGGACTCGCCATCGCCTTGTCGGTGGCGCTGGGTGCGATCTTCACGTTCGGCGCGTTCGCCCTCACCTTCGAGGCGCAGGAGATCATCGGCGGGCTGTTGTCGCTGGCCGCTGTCGCGATGGTGACCTGGATGATCTTCTGGATGCAGCGAGCCGGTCGGACGCTCAAGAACACCCTGCACGCCGAGATCGACCGAGCCCTCGCCAGCACGACGCTGTGGGGGCTCGTCGTGATCGGATTCATCTCCGTCGCCCGCGAGGGGATCGAGACGACGCTGCTGCTCTGGACCATGGTGCAGTCGTTCGGCAACGCGCCCGAAGCCTTGCTCGGCGCCCTCGTCGGCCTGCTGACAGCCGTCGTGCTCGGGTGGCTGCTCGCGCGCGGGATGCTGCGGCTCGACCTCCGCCGATTCTTCACCTGGACCGGTGCCTTCCTCATCGTCGTCGCCGCGGGCGTGCTCGCCTATGGCATCCACGACCTGCAGGAGGCGGGGGTTCTACCCGGCCCGTTCACCTCCCTCGCGCCGGTCGATCCCGTGACGGGCGCAGCTGCGATCGGCTGGCTCGGCTTCCCCTTCGGATGGGCGTTCGACGTCAGTGCCGTGATCACCCCCGGGGGTCCGCTGGCCGCGATCCTGCAGGCGATCGTCGGTTTCATGCCCCGGATGTCGTGGCTGCAGGTCCTCGCCTGGGCCGCGTATGTCGGTGTTGTCGCTTTCGTGTTCGTGCGCAATGTGCGCGAGCACAAGCCCTCGGTTGCTGCGGCTCCGACATCCGCCGCGACATCCGCCGCGGCGTCCGCCCAGGCATCCGCTGATTTCTCCCCCTCGTCACCCGCCCCCAATCAGCAAGGAGCACTATGACCGCCCACACGATCATCGCGAGAGGCCTGACCGCGACGGCGATCGCCGCGGTTGCCGCCCTGGCGCTCGCCGGTTGCGTCGCCAAAACGGATGTCGCGGCCGCCGACGCGATCGCCGTGTCATCGACCGATGCCGGGTGCGACGTCTCGGCGACGACGGCAGCGAGTGGCACGCTCGCCTTCGACGTGACGAACGAGGGTGACCAGATCACCGAGTTCTACCTGTTGGCGGAGGATGGGCTCCGGATCGTCGGCGAGGTCGAGAACATCGCCCCGGGCACATCACGCACCCTGACGGTCGTCGCGCAGCCGGGGGAGTACTTCACGCTCTGCAAGCCGGGCATGATCGGTGAGGGCGTCGGCCGTGCGGGGTTCTCGGTCTCGGGTGAATCGGTTGCGATCGAGGGTCCCGACGGCGAGCAGAAGCAGCAGGCGGTCGACCTGTATGCCGCGTTCGCGAAGGATCAGGTCGAGCAGCTCGTGCCCGCGGTTGAGGAATTCACCACCGCGTACGCCACGGGCGATGACGACACGGCGCGCGCCCTGTTCCCGCAGGTGCGCGCCTTCTACGAGCGCATCGAGCCCGTCGCCGAGGCGCTCGGCGACCTCGATCCGCGCATCGACTACCGCGAGGTCGACGCCGTCGCCGAGGGCCTCGACTGGACCGGTTTCCATCGCATCGAGAAGGACCTGTGGGTTCCCGCCCTCGACGCGCTGAACGCGGACGGCGAGACGTCGGCGTGGCAGGACTGGACGCCCTCGACAACCGAGGAGCGCGCCGCGTTCGGTGACGAACTGGTCGCCGACATCCAGGAGCTCGACACCTACGTCCACTCCGACGACTTCCAGGAGGCGCTCGACGCGCAGGGTGTCGCGGGCCTCAGCAACGGCGCCATCGCGCTGCTGGACGAGGTCGCGACCGGCAAGATCTCGGGCGAGGAGGACTGGTGGTCGGGAACCGATCTCTGGGACTTCGCCGCCAACGTCGAGGGGTCCAAGATGGCATTCTCGCTCGCGCGTGACTTCGCCGCCTCGAAAGGCGACGACGGCGCCGCGCTCGTCGAAGAGATAGATGCGGGATACGCCGACCTCGAGGCATCCCTCGCGAAGCACGGATCACTCACCGATGGTTTCGTCAACTACCGTGAGCTGACCGACGACGACAAACGCGAGTTCACCGACCTGATCAACGCCCTCGCCGAGCCGCTGTCGCAGCTGACGGTGACCGTTCTGGAGTGATGTGAGCGAACCAATTCCGCCGACGGGTGGGACGGATGCCGGGGCCCCGTCTGCGGGTGCCCCGGCAGCGCCGTCCGCTGACGAGCCCCGTCCCGGCCTGTCGCGCCGCGGCCTGCTCGGTCTGCTCGGCGCCGGCGCGGCGGGTATCGCCGTCGGTGGTGCGGGCGGCGTCGCCGGGGGGCTGGCGATCTCGAGCGCCTCTGCCTCGGGGAGCGTGGAGGGCGTGCACGCGTTCTTCGGTGCCCACCAGGCCGGCATCGTGACGCCCGTCCAGGAGCACCTGCATTTCGCGGCCTTCGACATGATGGCGCGCACGAACCGGGACGATCTGATCAGCCTGCTGCAGGACTGGTCGTACGCGGCGGCGCGCATGACGCAGGGGCTCGACGTCAGCGCCACGGGCTCGGTCGGTGGATCGCTCGAGGCTCCGCCGGATGACACGGGCGAGGCGCTCGGTCTGCCCGCGAGTTCGCTCACCATCACCATCGGGGTGGGTCCGAGCCTGTTCGGCAACGCCGACGGCGACCGCTACGGCATCGCGTCGCGCAGGCCCGCGGGACTCGAGCGGCTGCCGGCATTCCTGGGCGATGACCTCGACCCGGCGCGAAGCGACGGGGACCTCTGCATCCAGGCGTGCGCCGATGACCCCCAGGTCGCCGTGCACGCGATCCGCAACCTCAGTCGCATCGCATTCGGACGCGCCCGCATCCGTTGGTCGCAGCTGGGATTCGGCCGCACGTCGATGACCACGACCTCGCAGGCGACCCCGCGCAACCTGTTCGGGTTCAAGGACGGCACGGCGAACATCCTGGCCGACGACACGGCCGGGCTCGACGAGCACGTCTGGGTCTCGGCATCCGACGAACCGGCCTGGATGGCGGGCGGTTCCTACCTGGTGGCACGCAAGATCGCGATGATCATCGAGTCGTGGGACCGCGTGCGCCTCTCCGAGCAGCAGCGCATCGTCGGCCGTTCCAAGGGTGAGGGCGCGCCGTTATCGGGTGGAGGCGAGTTCACCGCACCGGATTTCGCGGCGACGGATGCCTCGGGTCAGACGGCGATCGACGCCGCCAGTCATGTGCGGCTGGCCCATCCGAGCCGCAACGACGGCGTGCGCATCCTGCGTCGCGGCTACAACTTCGTGGACGGTAACAACGAGCTCGGTCGCCTCGATGCGGGGCTCTTCTTCCTCTCGTACCAACGCGCCCCCGAGCGGTTCGTGACGATCCAGCGCGCGCTGTCGACGGACGTGATGAACGAGTACATCCGGCACGTCGGGTCGGGTGTCTGGGCCATCCCGCCCGGAGCGGATCAGGCATCCTTCGTCGGCGCCGGACTGTTCGCCTGAGCGTTCGCTACGGAGACGCGCGTGGCGCCGGCCTTCGCGAGCCGGTCGGATCCGAGCGCCGTCCCTCGCGCTTGGCGAGTCCGGGATCCGAGAACAACCATCCGGGTCGCGGCTCGACGAGCGGTCGGAAGACCCGTCGCACGGGCGCGGTCGCGAGCCCGAGCGCGATGAGCACCGACACCACCACGACGATCGGCAGCCACAGCCACGTCGGTTCGAGATTGCGGAGAACCCCCGACTCGCGGAAGGGGTAGAGCACGAACGAGTGCAGCAGGTAGACGTACATCGTGTACTGCCCGAAGTGCGTCCACCACGTGTTCCGGCGCGGCACGAGCACGAGGAACGCCAGGCTCAAGATGAGCGCCACCATCATGAGGGCCAGCCGCACGCCGCCGGCCCACCACTGGGTTCCTCCGAGGTCGGCGTAGGCGTCGTCGTAGAACAGCCAGGTGCGGAGGTTCATCTGCTCCCAGGCGTCGACGTAGAACCAGGCCATGAATGCGGCGCTCGCGAGGGCCGCGATGGCGGCGATGACGACGAGCGGCGAGCGCGAGCGGAGCAGCCGCAGCCGGTCCACGATGTCGTGTTCACGCAGCCACCAGCCGAGCGTGAAGAAGGGGAGCAGCCCGAGGGTGCGGGACAGCGAGAAGGTGGAGTCGATGTTCGGGAGGTAGCCGGCGCCGATCGAGATGAGCACCGTCCACAGCAGGGGCCAGCGCAGCAGAGCGAGGTAGGGCAGGACGAGCCGGAAGATCCCGAGGGCCAGCAAAAACCACAGCGTCCACGAGGGCTGACTGAGGTTGGGTGTGCCGTCGCCTTCGACGATCCACTTCGTCAGCGTCCAGAGGCCTTCGAAGATGACGTAGGGCAGCAGGATGTCGGTGATGACCCGCGCCATCTGCCGATGCGACGGGGTGCCGGCCTTCGAGAAGTACCCCGAGATGATCGCGAACGCCGGCATGTGGAACGCGTAGACGAGCAGGTACAGCGCCAGGGCGATATCGGAGTCGTACGTCAGTCGCTGCACGGAATGGCCGAGAACCACGAGCACGATGCAGGCGAAGCGTGCGTTGTCCCAGAAAGGGACGCGCTTCGATGCTCCGGGCGGTCGGGGCCGGGGATTCTCGCCTGTGCTGGCGCCGCCGCCGGCGCCGGAGGGGCGTGGGGTCGCGTCGCTCATGGGCGTGCCCACACTACCGTGGCGGGGGCGCACTGACAGCGGGGGTTGCGTCCCGGTATTCTCGCGTCGAGGTGAGGTGTTCATGACCGTGATCGACGACGCACCCGGCCGGGATCGAGCGATCCCCGACCTCGATTGGCGCGTGTTCCCCGAGGGTACGGTTCGCGACGTTCTCCCGGCACCGAGCGGTTCGCTCGCCCGGGTGCGACTCGGGCCCGACGAGGGTCCTCGGGTTCTCCTCTTCCCGGGAGTGACGGGGTCGAAGGAGGACTTCGTCCTGATGTTCCCTCTGTTCGCGGCCGCGGGATACCGGGTCGAGTCCCTCGATCTCGCGGGCCAGTACGAGTCGTGGCAGGCGGGGCCGGCGAATCTGCACCCACCCCGCAACCGGTACGACTATCGACTGTTCGCGGACGACATGATCGCGGCGCTCGAGGATGGCGCGGCCCCCGTGCACGTCCTGGGGTACAGCTTCGCGGGCCTCGTCGCCCAGCAGGTCCTGGTCGAGCGGCCCGACCTGTTCGCCAGCCTGACCCTGCTCTCGACCCCGCCCGGTTCGGGGCAGGTGTTCCGCGGCGTCAAGCGCATCGGTCGCTGGAGCGCCGGGGCATCCCCGCGCACGGGCGCCGCGCTGCTGATGTGGGGCATCCGGAACAACCTCAATCGTGTGCCGCCGCGGCGGATCGCCTTCGTGCGCGAGCGGTTCGCCCTCACGCGCCGCGACAGCGTGAACGACATCGTCGGACTCATGATGACGACACCGGATGTCTCGGCTGCCGTTGCCGCGCAGCCCATCCCGAAGCTCGTGGCGGTGGGCGAGCACGACCTCTGGCCGAGCGTCGAGTACGCCGACTATGCGCGCGCGATCGGGGCGGAGCTGCGTCCGTATCCGACCGGCCACAGCCCCTGCGAGACGACGCCGCACCAGCTGACCCGCGACATGCTCGCGATGTTCGACTCCGCGGCCTGACGCGGCGCGCTGACGCGGGCCCCGGGCATCCGTCCCACCGCGCCCGCGCCCACCATTTCCGCGAAACACCCTTTCTGCGGCGAAACACCCTGTGGTGAGGGGTGTCTCGCGTCGCATTGGGTGTTTCGCCGGAAGAGAGCGGTCCGACCCGCTCGCGACACGGCGGGAATAACCTGGACGGGCACGCGTTACACGAGATACATTCACTTGAATATAAGCGTGAGCGAGATCCCAGACCGAGGTCCCGAACGCAGAGGGAGAAGGATCGTGGACGACAACACCACAACACCCGTCGCCGGACAGGCCGTGCAGTTCGGCATCTTCACGGTGAGCGACATCACCGAAGACCCGACCACCGGTCGGACGCCGAGCGAGGCGGAGAAGATCCGCAACACCATCGCGATCGCCAAGCATGCCGAAGAGGTCGGCCTCGACGTCTTCGCGCTCGGCGAGCACCACAACCCGCCGTTCTGGTCGTCGTCCCCGACGACGACGCTCGGCTACATCGCCGCGCAGACCGAGCGCCTGCTGCTCTCGACCGCGACGACGCTCATCACGACGAACGACCCGGTCAAGATCGCGGAAGACTACGCGATGCTCCAGCACCTCGCGGGCGGTCGTGTCGACCTGACCCTCGGGCGCGGCAACACCGGCCCCGTCTATCCCTGGTTCGGCCAGGACATCCGTCAGGGCGTTCCCCTCGCGATCGAGAACTACGCCCTGCTGCACAAGCTGTGGCGCGAGGACGTCGTGGACTGGGAGGGACGCTTCCGTACGCCTCTGCAGGGCTTCACCTCGACGCCGCGCCCGCTCGATGAGGTGCCCCCGTTCGTCTGGCACGGCTCGATCCGCACTCCCGAGATCGCCGAGCAGGCCGCTTACTACGGTGACGGATTCTTCGCGAACAACATCTTCTGGCCCGCCGAGCACTACCAGCGCCTGATCGGACTGTACCGTCAGCGCTTCGAGCACTACGGCCACGGCACCGCGGCGCAGGCGATCGTCGGCCTCGGCGGACAGGTGTTCATGCGCGCCAACTCGCAGGACGCCGTCCGCGAGTTCCGCCCGTACTTCGACAACGCGCCCGTCTACGGGCACGGCCCGAGCCTCGAGGACTTCTCGGAGATGACCCCGCTGACCGTGGGATCGCCGCAGCAGGTCATCGATCGCTACGCCGGGATGCGCGACCTGTTCGGCGACTACCAGCGTCAGCTGTTCCTCATCGATCACGCCGGCCTGCCGGTGAAGACGGTGCTCGAGCAGCTCGACATCCTGGGCGGCGAGGTCGTTCCCGTGCTCCGCAAGGAGCTCGCGAAGAACCGTCCGGCCGAGGTTCCGGATGCGCCCACGCACGCCGCTCGAGTCGCGCTCGCCGCCGCCGGTGGCCTGCCGGTGGCGGGCGGCAAGCTCGCCGTGAAGAACTCGGAGCCGGTCGCCGCCGGGTCCGCATTCGGTGCCGCCGCGACGCGTCGGGGGGCCTGAGATGGCCGCCCGGCGGATCGCGGTCGTGACGGCGGGCCTGTCGAACCCCTCGACCACGCGCCTGCTCGGTGACCGGCTCGCCTCGGCGACGGTCCGCGAGCTCGCGGTGCGGGGGATCGAGGCCACGGTCGACACGATCGAGCTGCGCGACTACGCGCATGACATCACGAACAACCTGCTGACCGGGTTCGCCCCGCCCGCCCTCGAAGCGGCCATCAACACGGTGGTCTCCTCCGACGCGCTGATCGCCGTGACGCCGATCTTCTCGACGAGCTACTCGGGCCTGTTCAAGTCGTTCATCGACGTGCTCGACCCCGACGCGCTGACGGGAAAGCCCGTGCTCATCGGGGCGAACGCCGGCACCCCCCGGCATTCGCTCGCGATCGACTACGCCATCCGTCCGCTCTTCGCATACCTGCACGCGGATGCCGTCTCGACGGGCGTGTTCGCGGCCTCGAGCGACTGGGGAGCGCAGGGTGACGGTGTCGCCTCGCTCAGTGACCGCATCGACAAGGCGGCCCGCGAGCTGGCCGACACCATCGCCCGGCGCGACACAGCCGAGGCGACGGACCCCTTCGACCCGGCTAACTACCTCGGCGAGGGCCGCTCGTTCGGCCATCTCCTGGGCGGGCTCACGGGGGAGTAGCCCCGCGGCACCTTGCTCCCGTCGAGCGCCGAGTGCACGGCTTATGTGCGAGTGCACGGCTTCTGTACCGCACCGAAGTCGTGCACTCGCGCCGAAGTGGTGCACTCGCGGAAGCCGCCGTGGAGCGAGCGGTGCGAATCAGGTCCGCGGCGTGCGGCGCCACCGTGCGGCGAGCACGGCGTCGAGCGCCACGCCGAGCAGCAGCGCCACCGCGATCGAGGCCAGGATCGCGAGCACCGGTGCATCCGGCAAGAGCGTCGCCACGACGGTGCCGACGAGGGCCTGGTAACAGGCCCAACCGAGGGCGGCCAGCGCCGCGAGCGGCAGATAGCGCGGAACGCTTACCCCGCCCGCGCCGGCCGTGAGGTTCACGGCGAGGCGGGCGAACGGGATGAAGCGCGCGGTGAAGACGATGGCGGCCGTGCTGCGCGCCAGCCGCGCCCGAGCCCACGCGAAGGCGGTGGCGATGCGGGGGCGACGCATCCATCCCCATCGCTCGAGCCCGACCCGACGCCCGACGAGGTAGCAGACCGAGTCGCCCATGAAGGCGGCGAGGGCCGCGACGGCGATGATCGCGACGATCGACGGGTCGCCGGCCACGACGCTCAGCGCCGCGAGCGCCGTCACCGCGGTTTCCCCCGGGATGACGACGAGGAAGGCATCACCCAAGACGAGGGCGAACATCGCCAGGAGCGCCCAAGGGCTCGCGGCGATCGTGGCGAGCACGTCCGACATCACAGGTTCTGGGTAGCAAGACCGGATGAACGCCCGGCGAACGGCGAACGGCGACGACGGGGGATCCGTTCGGTGACGCGGATGCGTGCGCTCGATGAACTCTCGGTGCTCAGGGCCGTTTCGGCGCGGCGTGTCACCGCGGGAGCTTCACCCTGGACATGTGAGAGTCGCCCTGCTGGCGGAATCCGCCCTGCCCCACATGAACGGCGTGACCGGTTCGGTCGCGCAGGTGCTGCGGCACCTCCGGCGGGAGGGGCACGAGACGCTCGTGATCGCCCCGCATCCGGGTGGTGCGCAGCCTTCTTCCCGGCCCATGCTCCCCGACTTCACCGACGTGCGCACCGAGTTGCTCCGTTCGGTTCCGATGCCGTCGTATCCCGATGTTCGGGTCGTCTTCGCGCGCACGGCGTACCTGACACGCCTGCTGCGCGAGTTCGCACCGGATGTCGTGCACCTGGCGTCGCCTTTCGTGCTCGGATCGCAGGGGGTGGCCGCCGCGAATGCCCTGCGCGTGCCGTCCGTCGCCATCTACCAAACCGACATGATCGCCTACGCCGAGAAGTACGGCGTCGTGGGCGCGGTGCCGCTCGTCGCTCGCCACGTCGCCCGTCTGCACCGCCGCGCGACGCTGACACTGGCTCCGTCTTCCGCCGCGATCGCCCAGCTCGAGGCGCTCGGCATCGATCGCCTGCGTCCCTGGGGTCGCGGTGTCGACGCCGAGCGATTCGCCCCCGAGCGGCGCAGCGAGGCGTGGCGCCGCCGGGTGGCCCCCGGCGAGATTCTGGTGGGCTACGCCGGCCGGCTCGCAGCCGAGAAGCAGGTCGATGACCTACGGGCCCTCTCGGACCTGCCCGGGGTGCGGATCGTCGTCATCGGCGACGGTCCCGACCGGGCGCGGCTGCAGGTGGCGCTCCCGACCGCTGTATTCACGGGATTCCTCGAGGGTCTCGACCTCGCTGAGGCCCTCGCGAGCCTCGACGTCTTCGTGCATCCGGGTGAGAGCGAGACGTTCTGCCAGACGGTGCAAGAGGCGCACGCGAGCGGCGTTCCCGTGGTCGCTACGGGGCGCGGCGGCCCGGTCGATCTTGTCCGCAGCAGCATCGATGGCTGGCTGTATGAGCCGGGCGACCTGCGCGATCTGCGGTCGCGCGTCGCCGATCTGACCGGTGATGCGGCCAAGCGCCGCTCGTTCGGCCTTGCCGCTCGCGAGGGAGTGCGCCACCGCACGTGGGAGGCGCTCTGCCGCGACCTCGTCGGGCGATACGACGAGGCGCGTGTTCTGCGTCCCATCGACGACGCCCTGCTCGCTCGCGGCATCACCCGACCCGAGCTGCCGCCCGCACCCTCCATCACGAGCGCCGCGGCGCCACGCTGGCGTCGTTACGTCGCCCTCGGGGACTCGATCACCGAGGGGCTCTGCGACGCCTCCCGAGCCCCGGCGGATCAGTACCGCGGGTGGGCGGACCGCCTTGCACTGCTCCTGGCATCGGCGGGAGCCGGCGGGGCGTCCGGCTTCCGGTTCGCGAACCTCGCCGTTCGCAGCAAGCGCGTCCGCGATGTCGTCGAGCGGCAGCTGCCCGCGGCTCTCGCGCTCCGCCCCGATCTCGTCTCCGTGCTCATCGGAGCCAACGACCTCGTCAAGCAGGGGGCCGATCCACGGCGTCTCGCAGCCGAAGTCGAGGCGGTCGTCCGCACGCTGCGCGCCGCCGGATGCGACGTGCTTCTCGCGACGCCGTTCTTGCCGCATCGCCGTGCGGCTCGCATCTTCGCGCGCCGCTTCGCGCACTACAACTCCGAACTGCGCAGAATTGCCACCGAGACCGGCGCTCTCCTGCTCGATGTGGAGGCGCTGCCGAGGATCTCCGAGCTCGAGCTCTGGGCCGACGACGGAGTGCACCTGCGCTCGGCTGGTCATCGCCTGCTCGCCTACCGGGCCGCCGATGTGCTGGGCATTCGAGATGCCGAACAACTCGAGGCGCTCGAGGCCTCGTTCCACGACGACGAAGAATCGGCACTGGCGGGACGCTGGCTGACGGCCCATGCCCTGCCGTGGATGTGGCGGCGGATGCGGGGACGAACCGCGGGTGATGGGCTCGAGCCCAAGCACTCCGACTACATCGTGCTCCCCGGGCGTACGCGTCGGCGCACACCGGCGAGCTGAGGCATCCGCTCGCACGACCCGTCAGGGTCGGTACGACCCGGGCGTCGCATCGAATCGCGCCCGAAAGACGTGATGGAAGTGCGCGACGTCGCGAAAACCGGATGCGGTCGCGATGGCCTCGATCGATCGTCCCTGCCAGGCGGGGGAGCGCAGGCGCTCGCGGGCGGCGTCGAGTCGGGCATGCAGCAGCCAGTCCCGGAACGTCTCGCCCGAGGCGCGGAAGTCGTTCTGGATCGTCCGCACCGAGACGTTCGCCGAGCGGGCGAACTCGTGCACGTCGAAATCGGGGTCGCCGATCCGTGACCCTGCGGCCCGCTTGGCGGACTCCAGCCGGGATGTCGGGTCCGCTTCGCCGGCCCCATCGGCACCGACCAGGGCTCCGCGCAGCATGGCGACGACCGCGCGTGTCATGGCGGCCGCGGCATCCCAGCGTCCCGCATCGAACTCCGTCGTCAAGAGGGCGCACTGCGCGCCCAGTCGTGCGCCCGCCCCCGAAGCGACGAGTCGCCGGTTGAGGTCGGCGATGTCGCGGCCGGTGGGCTCGGCGCCCGCGAACGTACGCGGGATACGGAGCGAGTACAGCCGGAATCGGCGACGGGGGTCGAACTCCAGATCGAACGGCTGCGCGTTGTCGAGCAGGACCGGAGCGCCGGGAGGCATCCGCCATCGCTGACCGAGGTGGTCGAGGCGGGCGGCGGAGTCCGGCGAAACGTTGATGAACAGCGCATCGTCGGGAACCCGCGCGAGCGACGAAGCGTTCCGTCGCGCGCCGTGGCCGGGCGCGCGGATGCGGGAGAGGATCGCGCCGTCCCAGTCGTAGGCGAGCACGTCTGCGTCGAACGTCACCGGCGAGGTCCGCTCGGGAAGGATCCCGAGGTACACATCGCACAGGGCGTCTCGAAAACTGTCGAACCGTTCGGTCTCCCGCTCGCCGACGGTCGTCGCGGACAGCACGGGCGCGGGCCCGTCGAGCATCCCCATTGCGTCCATCGCCATCGACTTTCGTTCTGCGCCACTGCGTGTCGGGTCGCGCGGATCTATCTTCGTCTCACGAGGCGAGAGCCTCAAGCGGGCGCCGCCCGAACGGCGCCCGCTTTCTTCAGCCCCGCGCCGCGCACGCGCCCTCTGATACCTCGACGATGAAGACGGAGCCACCCATGGCCGATCGCCCCACCCTCCTCCTCGTCCACGGCGCCTGGCACGGCTCGTGGGCCTGGGCCCCGCTCCAGCGCGAACTCGAGTCGCGCGGCTGGGACGTTCGCACCGTCGATCTGCCCACGGTGCATGCAGCCGACCCGCGTGGATTGCGTATGACGGATGACGCGGACGCCATCGCGCGGGCGATCGACGACATCGAGGGACCCGTCGCGGTCGTCGCCCACTCGTACGGCGGCGTTCCGACGACGCAGGGCGCGACATCCGATTCCGTCGTCCACATCGTCTACGTGGCGGCGTTCGTGCTCGACGAGGGCGAGTCGCTTCTCGGCGCCGTCGGCGGCGTCGCGCCCTCATGGTGGGTCGTCGACGGTCCGCTCGCGACGGCCGGGACGGATGCCGAGCCCGCCACCGGCCTCTTCTTCGCCGACGTCGATGACGTGACCGCATCCGATGCGGTGGGTCGGCTGAAGGCCCAGAGCAGTGCGGCGTTCAGCGACGCGGTGACCTCGGTCGCGTGGCGTGAAAAGGACACGACCTACGTCATCACCGAGCAGGATGCGGTGTTCCCGCTACCCGCGCAGGAGGCTCTCGCGGCGCGGTCGGGATCGACCGCGGTGCGGATGGACACGAGCCACTCGCCGTTCCTGTCGAAGCCGACCGAGCTCGCCGACATCATCGAGAACGCACTCTACTGAGTCGACATCGAGCACACGCTCGGCTGAGTCGCCGCCGTTGAAGCGGCATGGCCGGGCTCACCCGAAAGAGCAGCCTCAGCCCTCCATGCCCTGTTCGTACTGTTCGAGATCCAGCTCGAGCTGGCGGCGCAGCTCGGCGGTCTGCAGAGCCGTGAGCTCTTCGCTCTCGTCGCCCGGGGCGTCGCCCATCGCGACGGCGTCGCGCTCCTCGCCGGTGTTGGGCTCTCGTCGATCGGACATCGTCACTCCTCGCCGTACGGGGGCAGGTCATCGGCGCCGGCCTCGTCCGAGAGCGCGGCGTCCGCCTCACCCTCGAGGCCGGCGTCCAGGTCATCATCGAGGTCCTCGTCGGCGACAGCCGTCTCGGTGTCGGCGGGCGCCTCGAGGTCGATCGCGTGCGTCGCGTGGACCACCGTCTCGGGGTCGACGGAATTCGAGAGTGCCGCGTCGCGGGCAGCCGCGTCCGCGTCAAACTCTTCGAAGGTGGGCTCGAAGACCATCAGGTGCTCCTTCTCAGCCGCTCTTGCGACGGAACTCGCGCTTGACCGAGGCGGGACCCTGCGTCGCGTGAACGGCCGAATCGCCGTTCAGGTGGGCTTCGCCCTCCCGGTGCTTGGCGTTCTTCTTTTCGAGCGCCTCTTTGAATTTGCGCTTGACATCGTCGGCTGCCGCGGTGGGCGCCTTGTCGTCGGTACTCATGTTCGCCAGCCTACGCGGGCCCGCGGCGGCGGGGGAGTGCCCCTCGCGTCCCGTTGGCGTCCGCGCCGCACGGGCGATTCCGAAGGACCGGCTGGTAGGGTGAAACGTGATGGCGTGGCATTCGTCGTGTCATCAGACAATTTCATACGCATCGCGAACCGCGGTGCACCTGGAGCAGGCCGGCAGAAAGCTGGTCCCCTGTGGTGGTCTCCTCGTCGCGAGTGCGCCGAGTGGATTTCTACTGGTGGCCAGCGCAGGCTAGATCGCGTATTGCGCGCCGCGCGCCCATATCTGCCTGTTCCTGCTTCTTCGCACACACTCGTGCGCCATACGGGCGCGCGAGTCGAAACAAAGAAGGAGAGACCTCTTGGAAGGTCCTGAAATCACATCCGCCGAGGCCGTTCTCGACAACGGCCGCTTCGGCACCCGCACCGTCCGCTTCGAGACCGGCCGCCTCGCGCAGCAGGCTCAGGGCGCCGTTGCCGCTTACCTCGACAACGAGACCATGCTTCTCTCGGCCACCAGCGCCGGAAAGCACCCCCGCGAGGGCTTCGACTTCTTCCCCCTGACGGTGGATGTCGAAGAGCGCTCGTACGCCGCCGGAAAGATCCCCGGCTCGTTCTTCCGTCGTGAGGGTCGCCCCTCCACCGAGGCCATCCTCGTCTGCCGTCTGATCGACCGGCCGCTGCGTCCCTCGTTCGTCGAGGGGCTCCGCAACGAGGTCCAGATCGTCATCACGGTCCTCTCGATCGCTCCGGGTGAGTTCTACGACGCCCTGGCGATCAACGCCGCTTCGGCGTCCACCCAGATCTCGGGCCTGCCCTTCTCCGGACCGATCGCCGGCGTTCGCCTCGCGCTCATCCCGGGTCACGGCGAGCACGCCGACCAGTGGGTCGCGTTCCCGACCGTGACTCAGCTCGAAGAGGCCGTCTTCGACCTCATCGTCGCCGGCCGGGTTCTGCCCGACGGTGATGTCGCCATCATGATGGTCGAGGCCGAAGCCACCGAAGGTAGCTGGAACCTCATCAAGGGCGGCGCCGTCAAGCCGAACGAGTCCGTCGTGGCCGAGGGCCTCGAGGCCGCCAAGCCCTTCCTGCGCGAGCTCGTGAACGCCCAGCAGACGCTGGCGAACACGGCCGCCAAGGAGATCGCGAACTACCCGGTCTTCCTGCCCTACAGCCAGGAGACGTACGACTTCGTCGCGCACCGCGCATACGACCCGCTCGTCGGCATCTACCAGATCGCCGACAAGGTCGAGCGTCAGACCGCCGACGACGAGCTCAAGGACCGGGTCAAGGGCGAACTGCTCGGGGCTGTCGAGTCCGGTGAGCTGCAGGCCGTCGCGACTCTCGAGTTCTCGGCGGCGTACAAGTCCGTCACCAAGAAGATCGTCCGTGGACGCATCCTCGCGGATGGCATACGCATCGATGGCCGTGGGCTCGCCGACATCCGTGCGCTCGACGCCCAGGTCGACGTCATCCCGCGCGTGCACGGTTCGGCGATCTTCCAGCGCGGCGAGACCCAGATCCTGGGTGTCACCACGCTGAACATGCTCAAGATGGAGCAGCAGATCGATTCGCTGTCGCCCGTCACGCACAAGCGCTACATGCACCACTACAACTTCCCGCCGTACTCGACCGGTGAAACCGGCCGTGTGGGAAGCCCGAAGCGTCGCGAGATCGGGCACGGCTTCCTCGCCGAGCGCGCCCTCGTGCCGGTGCTGCCTTCGCGCGAGGAGTTCCCCTACGCCATCCGTCAGGTCTCCGAGGCGCTGTCCTCGAACGGCTCGACGTCGATGGGCTCGGTCTGCGCTTCGACCCTCGCGCTCCTGAACGCCGGTGTGCCGCTGCGCGCGCCGGTCGCCGGTATCGCCATGGGTCTGGTCTCGGACGAGGTCGACGGACAGACGCGCTACGCCGCTCTGACCGACATCCTCGGCGCCGAAGACGCCCTCGGTGACATGGACTTCAAGGTCGCCGGTACGAGCGAGTTCGTCACGGCGATCCAGCTCGACACGAAGCTCGACGGCATCCCGACCTCGGTTCTGACCGCGGCGCTGCAGCAGGCGAAGGATGCGCGTCTCGCCATCCTCGACCTGATCAACGCCACGATCGATGCTCCTGACGAGATGGCGCCCACCGCGCCCCGCGTCATCAGCGTGCAGATCCCGGTCGACAAGATCGGCGAGCTCATCGGCCCCAAGGGTAAGACGATCAACTCCATCCAGGACGAGACCGGCGCCCAGATCTCGATCGAGGAAGACGGAACCGTGTACATCGGCGCCGTCGACGGCCCGTCGGCCGAGGCCGCTCGCGCGCAGGTCAACGCGATCGCCAACCCGACGAACCCCGAGGTCGGCGAGCAGTTCCTCGGAACCGTCGTCAAGATCGCGACGTTCGGCGCGTTCATCTCGCTCCTGCCCGGCAAGGACGGACTGCTGCACGTCAGCGAGGTCCGCAAGCTCGCCGGTGGCAAGCGTGTCGAGAACGTCGAAGACGTGCTCGGTGTCGGACAGAAGATCCTCGTGAAGATCACGAAGATCGACGACCGCGGCAAGCTGTCGCTCGAGCCGGTCGTCGAAGAGTCGGCCGACCAGGCTGCTGACCAGGGTGCTGCCGAAGGCGCGCCCGAGGTTGCTGTCTGATCTGATCTGTCAGATGTGCGGAGCCCCCTCACCCCTCGCGGGTGCGGGGGCTCCGTCGTCTGTCGTGACCAAAGCGTTATGGCTAGTTCATAGGTTCGTCACCGGAACGCGCGCCACGGTCGGCGGGCTGCCCTACTCTCGAAGAAAGCGCCGGGGGGCGCGGCATGAGGCAAGAAGTCGCGACTCGTGGCACCTAGCGCGCGAGGGGGTGGGAGCATGAGTTTCTTCAGCACGGGCACCGATCTGTCGGCCGGGCAGGCATCGCCGCCCGCCCCGCACCCGTCCTCGCCCATCCCCGTACTCGGCCCGAGTATCGGTCACGGCATGCGTGTCACGCTCGGCGAGACCGGGCTCGAGATCTTCCCGCTCATGCTGGGTGGCGCGGAGTTCGGCTGGAACATCGATCTGTCGACCAGCCACCGGATCATCGACCGCTATGTCGAGCTCGGCGGGAACGCCCTCCACACGGCCGACTCGTTCTCGGCGGGCCGCAGCGAGCACATCATCGGCCAGTGGCTGGCATCCCGTCACGTGCGCGACGACATGGTGGTGGCCGTCAAGGTGGGGGCGCACCCCGACAACCCGGGACTTGGCCCGGTCAACCTCGTTCGCGCCGTCGAGGCATCCCTCGTGCGACTGGGCACCGACCACATCGACGTCCTGTACCTCGACGGTGCCGACACGTCCGTTCCTCTCGAAGAGACCCTGGCCACGGCCGAGTGGCTGATCGGTTCTGGCAAGGTGCGGCACCTCGGTGCTGCAGCTTTCACGCCCGAGCGTCTCGTCGAGGCGCGCATTCTCGCCTCAGCTGGCTACCCCCGCTTCACGGTGCTCGACGCGCACTACAACGTCGTGCATCGCTCTGCCTTCGAGGGCGACCTGCGTCTCGTCGCCGGTGCGCAGGGGATCGCGGTCACACCCTCGCATCCTCTCGCGCACGGATTCTTGTCGGGGCGGCATCGCAGCCGTGACCGTGTCGGCCTCTCGGCGCGGGGTATGCAGGTTGCGGCATATCTCAATCGGCGTGGCCAGAAAGTGCTCAAGGCGCTCGACGCGATCGCGCTCGAGCTCTCGGTGCCGGACGCCGCAGTGGCGGTTGCTTGGTTGCTCGCGCAGCGCACCGTCATCGCGCCGATCGTCAACGCCTACGCGCCCGAGCACGTCGAAGAACTGACGCAGGGCGTAGGCGTGCAGCTCAGCCGCGCGCACCTGGGTGAGCTGTCCCGCGCCGCCCAGTGACGCATCCGTTTCGGCACCACCGAGACCATTTCGTGACAGACCTCCTTGCTGTCGCCGATTCGTGACATAGGCTGGAAACGGCGTGGCATCGGGGCACGCCGGGACGAAAGCGAGCGAGGATGACGCACTTCATCTACCTCGTCCGCCACGGCGAGCACCAGGATGCCGAGCACGGACTCGTCGATGGTCCGCTCTCTCCGCGCGGTCAGCGCCAGGCCTCGCTCATCGCCGATCGTCTGTCGGGAATGCCCCTGAGCGCTGTGTGGCACTCGCCGCTGCTGAGGGCGACGGAGACGGCCCGCATGGTCGCCGAACGGATGCCCGCCATCACTCCCCAGGCGTCGTCGCTGCTGTTCGACTGCGTGCCGTCGGGCATGTCGCCCGAGACTCCCGCGGTGTATGAGCCGTTCTTCGGTGCGGTCACCGATGCCGAGATCGAGGCGGGTCGAGCTCAGATGGCCGACGCCGTGAGCGAGTTCCTCGTGCGCCGCACGGGCGAGGTGCACGAGCTCGTCATCACCCACAACTTCGTGATCAGTTGGTTCGTGCGCGAGGTGCTCGGGGCGCCCGAGTGGCGTTGGATGACGCTCAACCAGGCGCACTGCGGACTGACGGTGATCGCGCAGAAGCAGGGGCGTCCGTGGACGCTGCTGACCCACAATGACCTCGCACACCTGCCGTTCGAACTCCGCACCGGTCTGCCCGAGACCCACCCGGTCTAGCTCCCGGCCAGCTTCGGCCCTGCGCCGTTGTTTCTCGGCGCACGAGTTCGTCATTCAGTCCGCGCGTGGTCGGCCAAGGTCGTCTCCCGCGGATTTACGGGAGCCGGGCGCGGGCTCCGCCCAGGAGAGACTGAATTGTGAACGGCCGAGTGCCCGCACCGGCGGGATTCAGATCATGTGAGGGCCTTGCCGTACCAGCGCGTCGCGTTGGGGTTGTCGTTGTACGGCTCGATCGGCGTGAAGCCCGCCGACGCGTAGAGGCCGCCGGCAGCCGCGAGGGTGTGGTGCGTGTCGAGCACGAGCTCGGCGGCGCCCCAGGCGCGTGCTCGACGCTCGAGCTCATCGAGCAGCAGACGACCCCACCCTCGACCGCGGGTGGACGGGTCGAGGTACAGATGCTTCACTTCGTATCGCGCACCGGCCGGACCGTCCGGGATGCGTCGGATGCCCCCGCACCCGACCTCCGTGCGCCCGACCGCCTCGGCGGCCTCGTCCTCGACCACGAGGAACACGCCATCCGGCGCGACGAACGCCGAGGCATCCGGATACGTCGGTCGATACTCGCCGCCCGGGAACACCTCGGCGCGGGCCGCGAAGTACTCGGTCAGCAGGTCATGGGCGGTCGGAGCATCCGCCGCCATCTCGATGAATCGCACCACGCATCGAGCCTATGGCGCCGCGGCCCGGCGTCCCGCCGAGCGTCATAACCCGAACCTAGGATGGGGTCATGACGACACGCGTAGCCATCGTGGGCGGAACCGGGCGCCTGGGCGGCGTGGTTCGCGACGTAATCGAGACGACCGAGGGCTACGAGGTCGTCGCTGTGCTGTCCTCGCGCAGCGAGATCACCGAGATCGACGGGTCGGATCTCGTGGTGGATGTCTCGAGCCCGGCTGTCTCGATCGATGTCGTCCGCGCGGCCATCGAACGCGGAATCAACGTCCTTGTCGGTACCTCGGGCTGGTCGCAGGAGCGCATCGCCCTTGTCCGACCCCTCGTCGAGGCAGCGAAAACGGGTGTCGTCTTCATCCCCAACTTCTCACTCGGCTCGGTCATCGGCACAGCTCTCGCAGCCGCCGCGGCCCCGTTCTTCCCCTCGATCGAGATCGTCGAGGCTCATCACGAACGCAAGGTCGACTCGCCGAGCGGCACCGCGGTGCGCACGGCCGAGCTCATGGCCGCCGCACGCGAGAGCGTCGGTCCTGTCGAGGCGCCGCACACCGACCAGCGCGCCCGCGGGCAGCGCGTCGCGAGCATCCCCGTCCACTCGCTCCGTCGACCCGGCGTGATCGCGCGGCAAGAGGTGCTGTTGTCGGGCCCAGGGGAGTCGCTGCAGATCGTCCACGACACGGTCGATCCGGCGTTGGCCTATGCCCCCGGCATCCGGATCGCCTTGGATGCGGCGCGCACCGTGCGCGGCGTCGTCGTAGGACTCGACCGATTCATCGACGTGGGTATCCGCATGCCGGGAGACGAGTCGGAGACCCCCGTCGACGACGGTGGCGTGCCCGGGCAGGTTGCCCGGATCACCGGCCTGTGAGCGCACGCATCGGCGCGGCCATCATGGCCGCGGTGTTGGTTCTGTACGTGGTGCTCGTCGCTCAGCGGGCTTTCCTGCTGCTCGCGACGGGCGATCCGGTCGGGATCACGATGGGTGTCGCGCTGTTCGTCTTGCCGGCGATCGCGGCGTGGGCGATCGGGCGTGAACTCTGGTTCGGGATGCGCGCGGAGAATCTCGGTCGACGGCTCGAGCACGAGGGCGCCCTCCCCGACGAGCAGTTGTCGGTGCGTCCGAGCGGGCGGGTCGATCGCGACGAGGCCGAGGCGCTCTTCCCGAAGTACCGCGATGCCGTGGAGTCCGCGCCCGAGGACTGGCGTGCCTGGTACCGGCTCGGTCTTGCGTACGACGGTGCGGGGGACCGGCGGCGTGCTCGCTCCGCCGTTCGCCAGGCGATCCGGTTCGAGACGGCCGAGAGGCGCGGTCGCGCCTGACGCACGCTCGGCCGAACCCCATTGGGGTGGTTCAGCCCGCGGCCGGAATGACCTCGGCGATCGCCTCTTCGACGGTCGGGTGCGTGAAAGTGAACCCGGATGCTTCGAGGGACGCCGGGATCACGTTCGCGTCCGAGAGCAGCACGGCGTCCGCCATGTCGCGTCCGAGCCCGAGACGCAGACCCCACGCCGGGGCCCGGACGATGAAGGGCCTGTTCATGCGGCGGGCGAGGGCGAACCCGAGGTCGTTCGCGGTCGCCCGCGTGGGGCCTGACAGGTTGACGGGTCCTTCGAGCTGCGCGTCGATGACGTGCCGGATGGCTCGTACCTCGTCCACGAGCGAGATCCACGGCCACACCTGCGTGCCGCGGCCGAGTGGGCCACCGACGCCGAGTCTCGTCAGCAGGATGAGCGGCTTCAGGACCCCCTCGGGGTGGACGACCGGAGCAGTCCGCAGGAGTGTGACCGGAGAAGAACCCGCAGCCCGTGCCACCGCCTCCCACTCGACGCAGAGGTCGCTCAGGAATCCGCCGCCGGGACCCGCGTCTTCGCGGAGCTCGCGACCTGGCTGCGAGCCGTAGTAGCCGACGGCACTGGCCGACACGAACGCGGGTGCCGCATTCCCGAGCTCGCGCAGGGCCTCGGCGAGAACCCCCGTGGCCTGGAGCCGGGATGACACCAGGGTTCGCTTGTACGACGGTGTCCACGGGATGTGCCCGATGCTCGCACCGTTCAGGTTGACGACAGCCGTGGCGCCCTCGAGCACGCTCGGGTCGAGGGGCGATCCGTCCAACCAGCGGACCTCGGAAGGCCCCTTCGGTTCACGACGAACGAGGGTCGTCACCTCGACGTCGTCGGCGAGAAGACTGTCGGTGAGTGTCCGGCCGATGAGGCCCGAGCCGCCCGCGATGACGACGCGCTGAGACATCCGATCCGCCCGCCTCAGGCGAGCGTCGCCTCGAGCGTGATCTCGATGCCTGCGAGAGCCTGCGAGACGGGGCAACCCGTCTTCGCGTCCTGTGCGATCTTGGCGAAGTCCTCGGCGCTGAGCCCGGGGACGACCGCGTTGACGTTCAGATGGCTGCCCGTGATTCCGGTGCCCGGCACGAAGGTGACGGATGCCGTGGTGTCCACGCTCTCGGGAGGCGTGCCGTTCTCGCTCAGCGCGTGCGAGAGGGCCATGCTGAAGCAGGACGAGTGCGCCGCGGCGATGAGTTCTTCGGGCGTCGTGACGGAGCCGGATCCCTCGGAACGGGCCTTCCAATTGACGTCGAACGTGCCGGCGTGGGAGGTGTCGAGGGCGACCGTGCCCGAGCCGCCCATCAGGCTGCCCTTCCAGGCGGTGCTGGCTTCGCTCGTAACGCTCATGGGAGTCCTCCGATGTGGTTGTGCCGCTGCATCGTCGGCACGGATCGCCGACGATCTGTCTCTTCGGTCAGCCTAATCCGGCCCGACGACGTGCGCGACGCAACTCCGAGGATTCCGTCTCAGATGGCGGGCCGGGCGCGCCCGACGATCCCGGCGCGCTGCAGAACGAGGTACAGCTGGCAGCCGAGGCAGAGTCCGAAGACGGCGTTCAAGAATGCTGCGACGAACGCCGCCGCGGCGGCGATCGGCAGTGCCCACGGCACACCGGCGAGGTGCAGGACGAGGCCGATCGTCACGACGAAGAGGCCGACACCCTGCGCAAAGCGGGGCGGGCGCGGATCCTCGAGTTCGGTCGGGGGCTTCAGACGCGGGCGGACGATGCGGCGAAACAGCACGCTCCAGGGCGCGGTCCTCGGCGCGAGCACGCCCCACAGGAACAGCAGGGCGATCACGAGCATCAGGAGGAATGCCGGGTCGAGCACGCGCTGCGCGAGCGAGGCGTAGGTGATCGCGAACGATCCGTCTCCCGGGAACGTGCTCGCGGTTCCCGAAACGAATCCGAAGTCGAAACTCCGCGACGTCGAGAGTCCTGTCAATCCCAGCAGCACGGCGATGGCGAGGAGAACGGTGGTGATGGATGCCGCAAAACGCGGACCACGAGGGTCGATGCCCGAGGGTCGGCCCGCGCGGTTAGACACGTTCGGCCTCCGGCTTGGATTCCGGCTCGACGCCGGTCAGACGCGCGAGCTCCATCTCGATGACGTCACGGCGCGGCACACCGCCGAAGCGCGTCTGCACGACGCCGGCGCGGTCGAGGATGAGTGTCGTCGGGGTCTGCAGGACGTGGAAGTGCTTCGCGATGTCGGGACGATTGGTCAGGTCGACGTCCAGGTGGCGAACACCGGGTCGAGCGTCGGCGACCGCCGAGAGTGTGCGATGGACCCCTGGACAGCGTGAGCACATCTCGGTACTGAACTGCAGGAGTGTCGCGACATCGCCCAGGCCGTCGGCGCCGAGCCGGGCGGGCTCGACGACCTCATGCGGCACGTGGTGATGCGCGCGTCCCTGGTTCCACCGGACGACGAAACCCGCGACGACAGTGACCGTCAGCAGGACGGCCAATCCGATCAGGGCTTCAATGAGAGTCACAGCAACCCAGGATAGGCGCGCCAGCGCGGGCGGGTCGCGATCGAAGGACTTTTCACGGCGACGCCGTAACAATCGGTCGCACGGTCGCCGGTAGTCTGGGCGCGTGACCGATGCTGCTACCTCCGCCGAGTCCACCGTTCCCGCCGTCGAATTCCGCTCCGATGTGACCGTCGAGCTCGTACGGTCGAGTGCGTCCGACAGCGATGTGCTGTTCGCCGCGCGCGTCTCGACCATGGGTGAGCAGACGCTCGACGAGGCCGCCTCGGGCGCCGACGCAACGGCTCGAGATCGCGGACTGATCAACTACCTGATGCGCGACCGCCACGGTTCGCCGTTCGAGCACAACTCGATGACGTTCTACGTCCAGGCACCGATCTTCGTGTTCCGCGAGTTCATGCGGCACCGCATCGCTTCGTACAACGAAGAATCGGGCCGCTACCGGGAGCTCCGTCCGGTGTTCTACGTTCCGGCAGCCGACCGTCGCCTGATCCAGGTCGGCAAGCCCGGTGCATACTCGTTCCTCGAGGGGACCCCCGAACAGACAGCGCTGACGGACGCCGTCACGCGCGAGGCATCCGTGCACGCGTTCGAGGCGTACCAGCGGATGCTCGACGCCGGTGTCGCGCGCGAGGTCGCCCGCATCGTGCTTCCGTTGAACATCTATTCGTCCATGTACGTCACGATGAACGCCCGCGCCCTGATGAACTTCCTGTCGCTGCGCACCAAGCGTGAGGGCACGCACTTCCCGTCGTTCCCGCAGCGTGAGATCGAGATGGTGGCGGAAAAGATGGAGCACATCTGGACCGATCTCATGCCGTTCACGCACGCCTCGTTCAACGGCAACGGCCGCGTCGCGCCTTAGGGCGCCGTCGGGTTCGCGCGATGGCCAAGACTGCGCTCATCACGGGTGCTAGCTCGGGACTCGGCGCCGAGTACGCCCGCCAACTGGCGGCGCGCGGGGCGGACCTCGTGCTCGTCGCCCGCGATCGTGGGGCGCTCGAGCGCCTCGGGGCCGAGCTCGTCCGCGACCACGGGATCTCCTACGAGGTGCTCGCCGTCGATCTCACCAAGCCGCGCCAGCTCCAGAAGGTGACCGACCGTCTCGCCGACGTGGCGCGCCCGATCGAGATGCTCGTCAACAACGCGGGGTTCGGGCTGGATCTCGCTTTCGAGAGCAACGACATCGAAGATGAGGCGCGGCACCTGGCCCTGCACGTCGAGGTGCCGATGCGTCTGATGCGGGCCGTGCTGCCCGGCATGCTCGAGCGGGGCAGCGGGCGGATCGTCAACGTTGCTTCCGTCGCCGGGTTCATTCCGCGCTCGACGTATGGCGCCTGCAAAGGCTGGTTGATCAGCTTCAGCCGGTGGGCGAACGGGCGGTACGCACCGCGCGGGGTGACCGTCACGGCGGTCTGCCCGGGCTTCACGCACACGGGCTTCCACGAGCGGATGGGTCTCGCGCCCGGCAACGAGGGTGTGCCCGCCGCGCTCTGGCTCGACGCATCCGACGTCGTCTCGGAATCTCTCGGCGATATCGCCCGTGGCAAGGCCGTTTCGGTTCCGTCGCTGCGCTACAAAGCGCTCGTGGCTCTGATCCGTCTGGTGCCGCCGTCCCTCGCCGCGCGGGTGGGCGAGAGCGGCCGCTGAGACCGGTGCCGGTTCGTGCTGGTCGCCTCGACCATGGCGGTGGTTCGCGGGTGCCGTCTGCACGATCGGATTCAGACGCGCCGACGAAATCTCACTCCATCGGGGTGTCGCGCGCTCGGTCGTGCGGACGGCGCATCTCGGCGGCACGAGATCGGGCTCGCCCTTCGGCCGGCTGAGTTACGGACGGTCCATTGCTATGTCAGCGGAATGGATGCTTCGCGGCGCAGACCCGCGGGGGAGCGATGCAGATCGTTCGCGATCGCGCCGAGAATCGCCGCCTCGACCGTCTCCCAGTCGTGAATGATCTGCGCGTAGTCGAAGCGCAGAGTGACGAATCCAAGTGCAGCGGCGCGAGCATCTCGCGTGAGGTCACGGTGCCGGTTGTCTTCACCCGAGTGGGTATCTCCATCCGCCTCGATGATCAGCCAATCGCCGAGGACGAAGTCCACGATTCCGACGCCCGCGATCTTCACCTGCGTCACCACCGCGATGCCCAACCGGTGCAGGCGCAGCCGGATCAGCGACTCGAGGCCGCTGTCGGCGTCGCGCCGGGCGAAGTCGACGAGCCAGCGGTGCGCCGCGGGGATCGAGCGGCGCAGCTCGACGAGTTCACTGCGGGTGAGTAGGTGCTTTCGCAGGGCGGATTCCAGGGCTGCAAAGAACGACTCCTCGCCGAGGCATCCGAGCACCTGCGCCAGGGAGTGTGTCAGGGAGACCCGCCATCCGCTCGCACGCCCACGGTCGCGGTGCGCACGGCACGTGCAGTTCGGATGCCGGTGAGCCCGCGCGTTGGGCCCGAGCCATACGTGCACCGCTTCTTCGGAATCGAGCATCCAGACATTGTGGAGGCGCAGCGCGGAGGCGCAACAGAGGGCTCCACCATGTGCGAGCGCGGCGCGAGCCCCAGGCGGGAGCGTCGCAATCGCGTAGCACCCGCGGCGCGGCCGGATCAGAGTCCCGGTGGTGATCGCGTGCTGTAGATCGCGCGGCGAAATGCCCGCGGCTCGCATTTCACTCGCAGACGCTACGCCGCCGAGGCGTCGACAGACGAGTGCGGCATCCGGTGGCATCCCGTGATCATGGTGCCGGCCGCGTCCCTCCCATCGCCTCCCCGGGGATTTCGGGGGAGAGTCGTCCCGACGTATCGCATGGGGAGGAATGGTCGGGGTTTGCCGGGTCATCGGCTGTTCCATCCGGGGCCTGGGCGGGCTTGGTTGTTCCGTCCGCACGGCCGGCGCCCGACGCGCCGAGCAAGATCGAGACGCCACCCGTGTGTCGAGCTTCCGGTCGTGCGGAACGAACACGATCAGTCAAACCGCCCACCCACGCCCCGGGGGTGAGGGTGCTCCGCACCGCGGCCCGATAACCTAGGAAGCATGTCGCACACCGCCAATCCCTTCGGTCAGGTGCTGGTCGCGCTCGTCACCCCCATGACGGCCGACGGCGAGGTCGATTGGCCCGCTGTCGAAAAGCACATCGACGACGTGATCACGGCGGGTGCCGACGGCATCGTCGTCACGGGCACGACCGGTGAGACGAGCACGCTGACGGATGCCGAGAAGCTCCGTCTGGTCGAGGTCGGCAAGGACGTCTCGGCCGGCCGCGCCAAGATCATCACGGGCGGCGGCTCCAACGAGACCGCGCACGCGATCGGGCTGTACAAGGCGAGCGAGAAGGCCGGCGCCGACGGCATCATGATCGTCACGCCGTATTACAACAAGCCCACTCAGGCCGGCATCCTGACCCACTTCCGCCTCGTCGCGGATGCAACGGACCTGCCCGTCATCCTCTACGACATCCCGGGCCGCACCGGCGTCGAGATCAAGTACGAGACGATCCTGCGTCTCGCCAAGCACCCGAACATCCTCGCCGTGAAGGACGCCAAGGGCGACTTCAGCGAGGTCAGCCGCGTGCTGAACCAGACCGATCTGATGTACTTCTCCGGCGACGACGCGAACGTGCTGCCGCACCTGGCGATCGGGGCTTCGGGCCTGATCGGCGTGACCGCGAACATCACCGCGACTCCGTACCGGACGATCGTGGATGCCGTGAACCGCGGTGACCTCGCTGCCGCGACGGCCGCGCACCAGCAGCTCGAACCCCTGGTTCGTGCCGTCATGACGCACGTACCGGGCACGGTCGCGGCGAAGTACATCCTGCACGGCCTCGGCCGCATCGGAAGCCCGCGCGTTCGCCTGCCGCTCGTCGGTCCGGAGGAGTGGGAGGCCGCGACGATCGAGGACGAACTCGCCCTCGTCCGGGAGGTCGCCGGTGCCGACTTCTCGAACTTCCGTCCCGACCGCAACGCCGCAGCCGGCGGCGCCCTCCCCAAGATCCACGGCACGACCCGCTGATCTCGCGCCCGGCGCGCCGGAAGCACGAACAATCGCCCGAACGGGCGCCAAGAATCACAGCCGCGGACCCCTCACCGGGGCCGCGCACACCACAACAACACACGATCGGATGCCGCGAAGCGCGCATCCTGGAGGCAGCATGCCCACGAACGTCTACGAACCCCCGGTGCTCGAGAAGGGCACCCTGCGCGTCTTCCCCCTGGGCGGTCTCGGCGAGATCGGCCGCAACATGACGGTCTTCGAGTACGAGGGCAAGCTGCTCATCGTCGACTGCGGTGTGCTGTTCCCCGAAGAGCACCAGCCGGGTGTCGACCTGATCCTGCCGGACTTCGAGCCGATCAAGTCGCGTCTCGACGACATCGTCGGCCTCGTCCTGACGCACGGCCACGAAGACCACATCGGTGCGGTTCCGTACCTGCTGAAGCTCAAGGGCGACATCCCCATCATCGGCTCGGGGCTGACGCTCGCGCTCATCGAGGCGAAGCTCAAGGAGCACCGGATCCGCCCGTACAGCCTCACTGTCCGTGAGGGGCAGAACGAGAAGGTCGGACCGTTCGACCTCGAGTTCATCGCCGTCAACCACTCGATCCCCGACGCGCTCGCCGTCGCGATTCGCACCCCCGCGGGCCTGGTGCTCGCCACGGGCGACTTCAAGATGGACCAGCTGCCGCTCGATGGCCGCCTGACCGACCTGCGCGCCTTTGCGCGACTCGGCGAAGAGGGTGTCGACCTGTTCCTTGTCGATTCGACGAACGCGGATGTCCCGGGCTTCACCCCGCTCGAGAGCTCGATCGGTCCCGTGCTCGATCAGGTGATCGGCAAGGCCCAGCGCCGCGTGGTGGTCGCGAGCTTCTCCAGCCATGTGCACCGCGTGCAGCAGGTGCTGGATGCGGCGGCCGCTCACGGGCGCCGCGTGGCGTTCCTCGGGCGCAGCATGGTGCGCAACATGACGATCGCGTCGGACCTCGGCTACTTGCGGGTTCCGGAGGGCGTGCTGATCGACTACAAGAAGGCGCGCGACCTGCCCGACGACAAGATCGTCTACATGTCGACCGGTTCGCAGGGCGAGCCGATGGCCGTGCTCAGCCGCATGGCGAACCTCGACCACGAGATCGAGCCCGGCCCGGGAGACACGGTCATCCTCGCGTCCAGCCTGATCCCCGGCAACGAGAATGCGGTCTACCGCGTGATCGACGGGCTGACCAAGCTCGGTGCCAACGTCGTCCACAAGGGCAACGCGAAGGTGCACGTCTCGGGCCACGCGGCCGCGGGCGAGCTGCTGTACTGCTACAACATCCTCCAGCCGAAGAACGTGCTGCCGATCCACGGCGAGTACCGGCACCTGACCGCCAACGCCCGCATCGCGCACGACAGCGGCGTGCCCGTCGAGCGCACCTTCCTGGCCGAGAACGGCACGGTGATCGATCTGCGTGACGGCGTCGCATCCGTCGTCGGTCAGCTCGACATCGGGTTCGTCTACGTCGACGGCTCAACGGTCGGCGAGATCACGGATGCCGACCTCAAGGATCGCCGGATCCTCGGCGAGGAGGGCTTCATCTCGGTCATCGTCGTCGTCGACGCGGCCACGGGCAAGATCATCACGGGCCCCGAGATCCACGCGCGAGGTTTTGCGGAGGACGACAAGGTGTTCGACAGCGTCAAGCCGAAGATCGCCGCCGCGCTCGAAGAAGCCGCCCAGTCGGGTGTCCGGGACACGCACGCGCTTGCGCAGATCGTGCGCCGCACGATCGGTCGCTGGGTCAGCCAGTCGCTGCGCCGCCGGCCGATGATCGTGCCGCTCGTCATCGAGGCGTAGCAGAGGGCGCGGCGCCGCTACACTCGCCGCATGCCCGCCTCGTTCACCACGCGTCCTGCCGCTCAGGCGGATGGCGGGTTCTTGGCGGACATGGTCGTCGAAGCGGTCAATTGGCGTGCGGGCGGTGCGCGTCCACGGCACCAGATTCTGTCCACGCCCGAGCACAGCAGGTTCGTCGCGGGATGGAAGCGTCCGAGCGACGCCGGGTTCGTCGCCCTCGACGCGCAGGGATCACCCATCGGCGCCGCTTGGTACCGGATGCTTCCGCGTACCGACCCCGCTTTCGCCCATGTCGGCACGGGGGTGCCCGAGATGATCATCGGCGTCCGGCCGATCTGGCGCGCGCATGGGGTGGGGCGCGCGCTGCTGAAGCAGCTCACGATGCATGCCACGCAGGCGGGATTCGCTCGCCTCAGCCTGAACGTCGAGCGCGGCAACTTCGCCGCCGTCTTCTACCGCTCCGAAGGCTTCGCGGTCACGCAGCCCGGAGTCGGCCGCGACACGATGGTCAAGCGCCTCCGGTGAGACTGGCCTGAGGCCGAGCCGCGTCGCTGCGGCAGAACGTCGCCGTCCAGTCGTACCGTGGGGGAATGGCCAGGAGCACCAGTCCGACCAAAAGCGGCCGCGCGCCCGCCAAGGGCACCACGACGCGCGCGCGAAAGCCCGCGCCCGCACCCAAGCGTTATGACGACGAGCCCGAACGACCGCCCGTGATCGCTCGCGCTTGGATGGGCCTCGCCCACGGGGTGGGGGGGCTCTTCCGCGCCTTCGGTCCGGAGACGCTCGAGAAGGATCAGCGCCGTGATGGCTTCCCGTTCCTGCTCGTGCTGCTGGCGATCGCCGGCGGGGTCGTCGAATGGTTCTTCATCGGCAACGATGTCGCCCGCACGATCTCCGATTACAGCTTCGGCGGGATGCTCGGGCGACTCGCCTTCGTCCTGCCGGTACTCGTCCTGATCCTCGCCGCCTGGCTCTTCCGGCATCCGTCGAGCGTTCACGACAATGGACGCATCGGCATCGGCTTCGGGATGCTGGTGCTGACCGGCGCGGGCTTCTGCCATCTCGCCGGTGACCGCCCCGTCCCGAGTGAGGGGCTGCCCGTGCTCAGTCGTTCGGGCGGCTTGTTCGGCTGGATGGTCGCCGAACCCCTCGCCCTCGCGCTGACTCCCATCGGCGCATGGATCGTTCTGGTGCTGGTCGCACTCCTGAGCGTCCTCATCATCACGAAGACCCCGCCGAACCGCATCGGTTCACGGCTGGGGGAGCTGTACGGCTGGATGTTCGGGGAGCACGCGCGCCCCGAGAGCGCGGCGAAGGATCAGGGCCAACCCCAGGATCAGTCGGAGCCCGAGGATCCCGCAACCCCGTGGTGGCGGCGCAACAAGACCGGCCGCGAGGAAGACCCCGAGGGTGGGCTGAGTTCGCAGGACCTCACGGAACTGCTGACGCCCGGCTCGACGCACGGCGGTTTCGAACAGGCCATCGCCACGGTGTCGCCCGTCCCGCCCGCCCCGGTGTTCTCGCCGGACGCGCTGACCGAGGTCATCGACCCGAACCTGCTCGCCGATGCCGAACGCGCGGCCGCGGCCGCCCGACAGCACGGCACGTCGATCCACGGCACATCCATCCACGACGACGCCACCGAAGCGGTCGATGACGGTGTGCTGCCCGGACTGTCCGGCCTCGGCACGGACGGCGCGCTCGCCGGCAACCGCCCGGCGAACCCGTATCGTCTGCCGTCCGTCAGCGCGCTCGCCGCGGGAACACCCGCCAAGGCGCGCTCGGCGGCGAACGACGAGGTCGTGCGCTCGCTCACCGAGGTTCTACGTCAGTTCGGCGTCGATGCGCGGGTGACGGGCTTCTCACGCGGTCCCACGGTCACCCAGTACGAGATCGAGCTCGGCCCGGGCGTGAAGGTCGAGCGCATCACGGCGCTGACCAACAACATCGCTTACGCCGTGGCTTCCAACGAGGTGCGCATCCTCGCGCCGATCCCCGGCAAGAGCGCGATCGGCGTAGAAATCCCGAACGCCGACCGCGAGATCGTGACCCTCGGCGACGTGCTGCGATCGGGAAATGCGCAGCAGTCCACGCATCCCATGACGATCGGTGTCGGCAAGGACGTGGGCGGCGGATTCGTCGTCGCGAACCTGGCCAAGATGCCCCACCTGCTCGTGGCCGGTTCGACCGGTTCGGGTAAGTCGAGCTTCGTGAACTCGATGATCACGAGCCTGCTGATGCGCGCCAAGCCGTCCGAGGTTCGCATGGTGCTCATCGACCCCAAGCGGGTCGAACTGACGTCGTACGCGGGCGTGCCGCACCTGATCACCCCGATCATCACCAACCCCAAGAAGGCCGCCGAGGCTCTGCAGTGGGTCGTGAAAGAGATGGACATGCGGTACGACGACCTCGCGTCGTTCGGCTTCCGCCACATCGACGACTTCAACAAGGCCGTTGTCGCGAATGAGATCCAGCTACCCGCGGGTAGCGAGCGGGTGCTGAAGCCGTACCCGTACCTGCTGGTCGTGGTCGATGAGCTCGCCGACCTGATGATGGTCGCGCCGCGCGACGTGGAGGACTCGATCGTCCGCATCACGCAGCTCGCGCGCGCGTCGGGTATCCACCTCGTCCTCGCGACCCAGCGCCCGAGCGTCGACGTCGTCACCGGTCTGATCAAGGCCAACGTGCCGTCGCGTCTGGCGTTCGCGGTGACGAGCGTCACCGACTCGCGCGTCATCCTCGACCAGCCCGGAGCCGACCGCCTCATCGGTCAGGGTGACGGACTGTTCCTGCCGATGGGCGCTTCGAAGGCGATCCGCGTGCAGGGTGCGTGGGTCAGCGAGCGCGAGATCGAGACGGTCGTGGCGTACGTGACCGGACAGGCGCGACCGGAATACCGCTCGGATGTCGCGGCCGTGGCCGAGAAGAAGGAGATCGATGCCGACATCGGCGACGACCTCGAGCTGCTGCTCGCCGCCGCCGAACTGATCGTCTCGACCCAGTTCGGGTCGACCTCGATGCTGCAGCGCAAGCTGCGCGTCGGGTTCGCCAAGGCCGGGCGCCTGATGGACCTGCTCGAAGCGCGTGAGATCGTCGGACCCTCGGAGGGCTCGAAGGCCCGCGACGTTCTGGTAACCGCTGAACAGCTACCCGAGGTACTGGGTATGCTCCGCGGGGATGTGGCCCCTTCTGCGCCAGCCGCGCCCGCTGCCCCCGCCGCGGCCCCGGCCCCGGCTGCAGGGTATGAGACGGATTCGCGCTACGGCACCGACGCGGTCGCCGACTCTCTCGCCGCCCAGTACGACGGCCTACCGGTCGTCGACGCTGAGGACAACGACGAGGATGCCTGGGGCCTGACGGGGCGCGACTGATGGCCGTTCCCCGGCAGCTCCCGAACGCGATCACGGTCGCGCGGATCCTCTGCGCTCCGATCTTCCTGTGGATGCTGCTCGCCGATGGTGGCGCCGATGGCGCGCTGCGCTGGTGGGCGGCGGTCCTGTTCATCGTCGCGATCGCGACGGACGGGATCGACGGGTACATCGCGCGGCGCTACAAGATCGTCACGGACCTCGGCAAGCTGCTCGACCCGATCGCCGACAAGGTCCTGACGGGATTCGCGTTCATCGGTCTGTCGATCCTGGCCGAGTTGCCGTGGTGGATCACGATCGTCGTGCTGATCCGCGAGATCGGGATCACCATCCATCGCCTGGTCGTCGCGAGTGACCATGTCGTCGCGGCCGTGTGGATGGGCAAGCTCAAGACCGTCGCGCAGGCCGTCGCTCTGTCGCTCGCGCTGCTGCCGCTGGCGTCGGTCGTGGGGGACTGGATCGTCTGGGCCAACATCGTGACGATGTGGATCGCCGTCATCCTCACCATCGCGAGCGGGATCGACTACGTCGTGACCGAGATCCGCGGCGCGCGCCGCTCCCGCACCGACCGGACATGACGGACGACGCGCGGCCCGAGGGGGAGTGGCGCCCCTACGCGTCCACCGGAGATACCCCCCAGGATGCCGCCGCGGCCCTGGCGCGGCTGCGTGCGCGCGGCTGGACACTCGGCGTCGCCGAGTCGCTCACCGGAGGGCTGCTCGCCGCGGCCCTGATCTCCGTTCCTGGAGCCTCCGCCACGGTGCGGGGCGCGATCGTCGCCTACGCCACCCCGCTCAAGCATTCGCTCCTCGGCGTGGACGCGGAGCTGCTCGCCGAGCACGGAGCCGTTCACCCCGAGGTCGCGCGCCAGATGGCGGACGGCGTGCGCCGCGCGGTGGCGATCGACGGCCGGCCGGCCGAGGTCGGCATCGCGACGACGGGTATCGCCGGTCCCGACTCTCCCGACGGGCAACCCGTGGGTACGGTTCATATCGGAGTGAGGACGCCCGACGATTCCCGTGTCCTGACCCTTCGACTGGATGGTGATCGGGAGAGCATCCGGACGGAAAGCGTCGGGTATGCCCTCGCCGCGCTGTCGAGCATGGTGTGAGGGAATAGGACGTGTTTCGTCTCCGTTACATTCGGTGATTCCCAGCCTCTGCATAGCGGAGGGCATTAGATTGGCACCATTCGGTGCTGTAATGTGGCCCACCCGGTGGGGCACAACGAGGACAGTGAGGAGGGGGCATCATGATCCTGGTTCGTCAAGAGATCGGGGACGTCCTTCGGGACTTCCGTCTGCAGAAGGGTCAGACCCTCCGTCAGGTCGCCGGCAAGGCAAGCGTCGCGCTCGGCTACCTCAGTGAAGTCGAGCGTGGTCAGAAGGAAGCCTCGAGCGAGATCCTCGCTTCTGTGGCCGAGGCGCTCGATGTGCCTATCTCGACGATCATGCGCGAGGTCGGTGATCGCATCTCGGTGATGGAAGGCCTCCAGACCTTCCCGGATGTCGTTCCCGACGATCTCGTCGCGTCCGTTGACGCCGAGCTGTCGCTGCGCTGACCCCGGATGCGTCGAAGCGAATTCGAACGCGCCGTCGAGGATGAGTTCGGCGCGGCTTATGGTGCCGTTGTGACGGCCGATCTCGGCCTCGACGCACTCGGTGGCCGCACGGCTGCTGTAGCAATTGCCGCGGGGGTCGACCCCCGCGAGGTGTGGACGGCGCTGTGCGATGCCACGGATGTGCCCCCCGAGCGACGCTACGGTGTCGGGCGGCTCGAGCCCCGGTCCTGAAATCGCGGCCGTAGTCGTCTCGATTCGACCGCCCCGAGATCGCATGCTAAGCTCGATTCTTGTGCCGCGGGGTGGAGCAGCTCGGTAGCTCGCTGGGCTCATAACCCAGAGGTCGTAGGTTCAAATCCTGCCCCCGCAACAAGAAGAAGGTCCCGGAAGCCGCGAAGGCATCCGGGACCTTCTGCTTTTCCTGCTGGTTTACCTGCTGGGTTGCCGCGCACCGAGTCGCACGTCAGGATGGGGAAATGGTCGACGCCGAGGGGATCGCGCACGCCGGGCGACGTGGCGCCTCCACCGCTCCGGGGCTGGAGGATGACATCGTCGACGGTCGAGACGAAACGCCCTCCGAGCGGTACGACCGCAATTGGATCGAAGTGCTGCAGGAGCTTCGTGTTCTGCAAACCGGAACCCAGATCCTGACAGGTTTCCTGCTCGCGCTCGCGTTTCAACCCGCCTTCTCGGATCTCGACGGCGGGCAGCGAGCGTTCTATCTCTTTCTCGTGGTCGCGTCCGCGCTGAGCGCGATCATCGCTCTCGCTCCTGTCGCGCTGCATCGCTTCCTCTTCCGGCGTCGGGAAAAGGGGTTGATCGTGGCATACGGACACACGGCCCTGATGATCGCGCTCGGCACGGTCTCGGTCTTGCTGGTGGGCGTGGTCGCGTTCGTGTTCGATGTCGTGCTGGGTCGGGATGCGGCGTACATCGCGGCCGCGTCCCTCGGGGCGCTCATCATCGTGCTGTGGGTGGTCGTGCCCGTGATCTGGCGCGTCCGCGGAGAGGACCATTCCTGATGGGCGAGTCCGTGGGGGTCGGGGTGGCCCAGTTCGCGCCGACCGCGTCTCGCGAGGTCAATCTCGACTCGATCGGCGAACTCGTCGAGCGCGCTGTCGCGCGTGGCGCACGGCTCGTGGTCTTCCCCGAGTATTCGAGCTACTTCGTCGACCCGTTCGACGAGTCCCTCGCCGCCAACGCCGAGACGATCGAGGGGCCCTTCGTTGCCGGGCTCGTGGCGCTCGCCGCCCAGCATGACGTCCACATCGTCGCAGGCATGGTCGAGCGAGCGGACGACGAGCAGCGGGTTCGAAATACCGTCGTCGCGGTGAACGGTGCGGGAGTGCAGGCGCTGTATCGCAAGCTCCACCTGTACGACGCGTTCGGTCAACGCGAGTCCGACTGGGTCGAGGCGGGCGAGATCACGGAACCCCAGACGTTCGAATGCGAGGGACTGCGGTTCGCCCTCCAGACCTGCTACGACCTGCGGTTCCCCGAGGTGACACGGCTGCTGGCGGACGCCGGAGCCGACGTCGTCCTGGTGCCGGCGGAGTGGGTGCGCGGTCCGCTCAAGGAGTACCACTGGCAGACGCTGCTCAGGGCCCGAGCCATCGAGAACACGCTCTACGTGGCGGCAGCAGATCATCCACCGCCCCTCGGCGTCGGACATAGCGCCGTCATCGACCCGCAGGGCGTCGAGATAGCGGCCATGGGCACCGGGACGGACGTCGTGGTCGGTTTCGTCGATCGTGCGGCTGTCGAGCGTGTGCGGCGGACGAATCCGGCGCTGGCGCTCCGTCGTTTCCGCGTCGAGCCCCGGTGATCTAGCCGGGCGGATCGCTCTGCTCCGCCACGTACTCCTGCCGCAGGATTCCGTGCCCGAGAGCCCGCTGAATGTGCTCGAAGTCATGATCAGCCGTGAGCAGGGTGAGGTCGTTTGCCAGGGCATACGCCGCGATGAGAACATCCGCGTTTCCGGCTCCGCGCATGAGTCCCTTGTCCCACAAGGCTTGCTGAATATCGAGAATCGCGCTCTGTTCAGGTGCGATTCCCGCGGGCGTGTAGAGGTCCATATCCCGCCGCAGCTCGGCGTATTCTGCGGGGTTTCTTGCCGACCAGCAGTATTCGAGGACCTGCGGAGGGCATGTGTAGATCGGGTATGTATTGGTGATCTCCGCGAACCGGCGCTGTATATTCGCGCTGCGTGACAGCTTCTGCAGCACGCTGTTATCTACCAAGTACCCGCGGCGCTCGACCGGAGTGGGGGACTTTGACTCGTTCACGTGCCTCTGACCGACGTGGGGGACTACGGCGTGTAGTCGATCTTCGGTGCATCGATCTGCTCGTCAGTGAACTCTCGCTGCGAGATCCGCTCGAACGCCAGCCGCTGTCGTTGCATCGTGATCGTGTACTGCAGAGCGCGCTGCACGGCCTCTTTGTTGGTGGATGCGTCCAGCAGTTCTTTCGCGTCGTGCAGAAGATCGCGGTCAATATCAATGGATGTGACGGCCATGACGCCCCCCTCGACATATATAAGCTGTCTATATATTACGCCCGGTTCACCCGATGAGGTAGACCATCCCTCGGCCTTCGTCGGCCAGTGATTCAAGGAATTCCTGAGCGCGGCGGAGGTAATCGAGAACGTATTGAAGCTCGGCATCGTCGTCCGCGCCGTGCGGACTGCGCCACGTCCGCGCCCATGCGTGTACCCGGGTCTCGTCTATCGCGCAGAGGTCGTCGCGGATGGCCGGAACCTCTTCCGGCACGATCGTTCTCACCCACGGGTCCCACCCCATCCCGTGCATCGTCACGTCGCCCTCGAACATTCGATACGAGGACCCGGTTGCGGCCTCGATAGGGCTCGGTCGCGTCAGCGACTGAAGGGCCCGCCAAGCCTTGTCCAGGTAGAGCATGTCGCGCTTGGGTGTGGTTTGCTCGAACGTCGTAACGCCGACGCTCGCATGCGGTTCCAGACCCCAAGCGTCAGCGAGCGGGTCACTGGACAGGATGCTGTGCGGGTCGTCGACCGCCTGTCGTGCGAGGTCGGCGTCGAAGGCGTATGCGTAGTAACGGATTCCCATGCGCAGATCATCGCGCCGTATCTGCGGCACGGATCTCTGGATTCGCCTGGGGTGGGTAGGGCACGAGATTTCTCGTCCTGGGGAGGACTGGCCATTGCGGTGTCCCGTCGACAGGCTCGGAGCGTGCGGGCTCAACGCATAAGCGCGGCGAGACGGGTGGCGGCGTCCTCGAGCACCTCGACGCGCTTGCACGCTGCGAACCGCACGAGCGTCGCGTACTGTGCGCGGTGCTCCGTGGTGACGAAGGCCGACACGGGCACGCCGACGACCCCGGCGCGCTGGGGCAGCTCGAGGCAGAAAGCCGCGGCATCCGTCACTCCGAGTGGCGACGCATCCGCGACCGTGAAATACGAACCACGCGGTTCGGAGACGACAAGACCCGCCGCGCGCAGACCCGTGCCCAGGATGTCGCGTTTGTGCGCCAGCGCCGACGCGATGCCCTCGAAGAAGGCATCGTGCAGACGCAAACCGGTCGCGATGGCCGGTTGGAACGGCGTCCCGTTCGAATACGTCAGGTACTGCTTGACCGTGTTGACGGCCGTGATGAGCGCGGCGGGTCCGGTGACCCAGCCGATCTTCCACCCCGTCGTCGAGAACGTCTTGCCGGCCGAAGAGATCGTGAGCGTTCGGTCCCAGCCGCCGGGCAGCGTCGCCAGGGGCACGTGCGGGACACCGAACGTCAGGTGCTCGTAGACCTCGTCGGCGACGATGACCGCGTCGTGCCGCTCGGCGAGCTCGATGATGAGCTGAAGCACCGGCGTCTCGAAGACGGCTCCGGTCGGATTGTGGGGGTTGTTCACCAGGATGACCCGGGTGCGATCGGTGACCGCGCGCTCGAGGGCATCGAGGTCGGGCTGATAGTCGGGCCAGCGGAGCGGAACCGTCACGAGCCGAGCGCCCGCGAGGGCGACGCATGCGGCGTAGGAGTCGTAGTACGGCTCGAATACGACGATCTCGTCGTCGGGGGAGTCGACGAGAGCGAGAAGGGCGGCAGCGATGGCCTCGGTCGCCCCGGCTGTGACGAGAATGTGCGCGTCCGGATCCAACCGGAGTCCGTAGAAGCGCTGCTGGTGCTCGGAGATCGCCAGGCGCAGGTCGGGGATGCCTCGACCGGGCGCGTATTGGTTGGCCCCCTGCGCGATCGCCTCGCGGGCGGCGTCCAGCACCTCGAGGGGTCCATCCTCGTCCGGAAAGCCCTGGCCGAGATTGATCGCCCCGGTACTCGTCGCAAGCGCGGTCATCTCGGCGAATATGGTGGGCGAGACCGACCCGTCCGGACCGAGCAGACCGGCTCCCGCAGCGGTGCGCTTCCATGCGCCCGTGGGCTCAGACATCCGGGCCTCCTGATGGGGCGCCCGAGGCGGTCGCCGCGCTCCAGGCTAAGGCAGCTCGTACGCATAGTCGACATGCGGTCGTGTCATATGCAACGCACAGGATCCGGGAGCACAGTGAAAGGGATTTGGACGAAGGAGCACCCGATGACCGACACCCAGGGCACCAACCCCACCGACGACTCGGCTCAGTCGAACGGCGACGCAACGCCGGCGAGCGAGCACACACCGACCGCGCCCGATGCGCCGACGGTGCCCCCGCACACCGCGCCCGCGGCCTCGGCGCACAACGGTTACCCCCCCCCCCCCCCCCAGCCCCGGGCCCACCAGCCCCCCACCCCCGTTGCGCCCCCCGCCCCCCCCGCCCACCCCGGCGCACCCTCGGGTGGACAGGCCTTCGGTCCCGCTGCCTACGGTGCACACGCGACGGGCACGCAGCCGACGCTCCCGTTCGGTCCGGGTCCCGTTGGTGCCGCCCCGCACACCCCGCAGAAGAAGTCCGCTGCGGGCCGTGTGGCCGGTCTGATCGTCGCAGCAGCGCTGGTCGGCGGTGCCGCCGGCCTCGGCGGCGCCTACGCGGGTACGCAGCTCTGGGGTACGCCCTCGACCACGGTCGTGCAGAGCGGGTCGACCGTCACGGTCAACAACCCGGACAAGGTCAACGCCACGACGGCGATCGCCGCGAAGGTGACTCCGAGCGTCGTCACGATCGAGGTATCCGGAGGGGGGTCGGGTGGCAGCGGGTCCGGTGTCCTCTTGAGCGAGGACGGATACGTCGCAACGAACACCCACGTCGTGACGCTCGACGGCGCAACGGGTACCCCGGCGATCCGCGTGACCACGTCGGACGGCAAGATCTACGACGCCGAGATCGTCGGAACGGATCCCACGTACGACCTCGCCGTGATCAAGCTCGAGGATGCCTCAGGCCTGACCCCGATCGAGTTCGCAGACTCGTCCGAGCTGAACGTCGGCGACCAGACGGTCGCGATCGGTGCCCCGCTGGGCCTGTCCAACACCGTCACAACGGGAATCGTCAGCGCACTGAACCGCAGCATCTCGATCGCCTCGTCGGCTGCCCCCGAATCCAGCACCGACGAAGACCAGGGTGAGCAGGACGAGGAGGAGGGCCAGCAGGGCCCGTTCCAATTCGACATCCCCGGCCGGGACAGCCGGGGCAGCGGGTCCGCGGGCACCATCAGCATCGCGGTCATCCAGACCGACGCGGCGATCAACCCGGGCAACTCGGGCGGTGCCCTCGTGGACGCCGAGGGAAAGCTGATCGGCATCAACGTCGCGATCGCGACGGCCGGTTCGTCCATGTCCGACTCCTCGGGGTCGATCGGTGTGGGCTTCTCCATCCCGTCCAACATCGTCGAGCGTGTCACCGACGAGATCATCGCGGACGGTGCCGCCACGCACGGTCTGCTCGGCGCCTCGGTTGTCGCGGCGAGCTCGGTCGAGGACGCAACCATCTCGGGCGCGTACATCCAGGAGATCTCGAGCGGCGGTGCTGCGGATGCGGCCGGCATCCGCGAGGGCGACATCGTCACCGCGTTCAACGGGGTACCGATCACCGACTCGATCGACCTGACCGCCCAGGTCCGGGCGGCAGCCGCGGGAAGCGACGCGACCGTCACATTCGTCCGCGACGGCGAGACGCAGAGCGTGGACGTCACACTGGGGTCGCTCGGCTGAGCACCCGCCGCCTCACCCCTCGACGCCCCCGGCGCCCTCTTCGCGAAGAGGTGCCGGGGGCGTCGCGCTGTGCTCCGCCCGTCTGGTGACGCCACCCGGTAGGCTCGCGTGCGGAAAGGGGATCGTGGCGTCCTTCTCATTCGGTGCGGGCAATGCGGCCAAGCTCGCCCGCATTCCGCTGTATGCAGTCGGTCGTCTGGTCACCCTCGCAATTCCCCGCTCGCGCGACGAATGGGTCTTCGGGTGTGGCGCCGGGATCGGTGATGGCGCCCTCGCGCTCTGGCAGCGGGTTGCCGCCGATGCTCACCCGGCGCTCTGGCTCACCGGGTCGGAGAGCGAAGCGGCGGATGCTTCGGCCCTCGGCATCCCCCACATCCCCCGGATGTCGTGGCGCGGCTTCTGGCGCACGGCGCGCGCACGAGTGATCGTCGTGACGCATGGGTTCGGTGACGTCAACCGGTACGCCGTCTCGGGTGCGTTCGTCGCACAGCTCTGGCACGGTATCCCCCTGAAGCGGATCGGGCTCGACTCTCCGGAGACGCTCCGCAGCAGCATCCTGCCGCGATCGCGCCTTCTCCGCCGCGCCCTGGGGGCGATGTACCGGGGCACGGCTCGCCAGATCGACCTGCTGCCCGCGGCCTCGCCGCTCGTGCGCGGCCGTCTCGAGTCCGCGTTCGGACTGCCCGATGCCCGCGTTCCCGTGACGGGCGAGCCGCGTGTCGATGTGTTGTCGACGGGAACGCCGGATGAGCGTCGTGAGCGCGCTCGCGCCGTGCTCGCACACGCGGGCCTGTCCTCGCTCGGTGATTCCCGTCTCGTGCTGTACGCCCCGACGTGGCGCGATGGCGAGCCCGACCCCGCGATCCCGACGCCCGCGCAGTGGGGTCGGCTCATCGATGTCCTGGAGGCGCGTGATGCTGTGCTGCTGGTGCGCTCGCACCCCCTGGGCGCCGGCGACTATGAGCCGCCGTTCGCGACCGACCGGGTGCATCCGCTCGGCAGTTCGCAGCTCCGGGACGCCACCCCCGCTCTGCCGGCCCTGAGTGCGCTGGTCACGGACTATTCCTCCATGGCCTTCGACGCCTCGCTCGTGCCGCTCCCGGTGCTGTTCCTCGCGCCCGATGTCGAGGCGTACGCCCGTCGACGCGGCTTCTACGGGCGCTTCTCGGATGTCGCGGGCACCGATCCGGGGACGACCTGGGATGACATCGTCGCGCAGCTGGACACACTGCTGGTCGATCCCATGGTCCGCGAGGAGCGGATCGCTCGCGCCGAGGAACTCAGCGCGAGGGTGCACAGCTACCGGGACGGCGAGAACACCGCGCGGGTCTACCGTGCGATCCTGAACGGGGCTCAGCTGCAACGACGAGTCCCCGAGCACCGAAAGAGCACCGCATGACCTCCGCACGTTTCGTCAGCGACGGCACCGAAGAACTCGTGCTGCAGGGGAGCGGGCCGCGTCCGGACATGGTCTGGCTCGACGGGCCGCGCGCGCGCGTGGAGGCGGTCCTGACGGGTGGCGGGAAGACCTGGAAGGCGCGCCTTCCGCTCGCAGCTTCGCGGTGGGGCGGCCAGGGCTTGCCCCTGCCGAGCGGCTCGTACACGATCCGTACGCGCACCATGCCGGGTGCCGCGGAGGAGGAGCTCCACACAGATTCGCTGCCGCTCACCGTTCTCCACGGGCTGCGTGCGACGCTCGAGGGCGCGCACGCGACGCTCGTCATCGGGCCGCCCGTCGATCCGGCGTATGACTCCGGTGCGGGTCAGGACGCACTCGCGCGACGATATGTCGGGCGAGACGCTCCTCTCGAGAACGCCGTCTTCTTCGAGAGCTTCTACGGCCGCTCGGCGAGTTGCAACCCCCTCGCGATCGATCGTGAACTCGCGCGCGTGGCGCCGTCGGTCATCCGGTACTGGAGTGTCGTCGACCTCTCGATCGCGGTTCCGGAGGGCGCGATCGCGGTCGTCGAGGGAAGCCCTGAGTGGTGGCGCGCCCGAGGCTCGGCCCGGCTGCTCGTCGTGAACGACTGGCTGCGTCGTGCCTACTCGCGCCGGCCGGGTCAGCATGTGCTGCAGACCTGGCATGGCACGCCACTGAAGCGGCTGGCTCTGCATCGCCCGGGCTTCGACCCTCGTCGTGCGGTCGCCGTCGTGCGGGAAGCGCGCCGATGGAACGTCCTGCTCGCGGCGAACCCCTACAGCGAGAACATCCTGCGCAAGGCGTATGCCTTCCTGACCCGTCCGGTCTGGGTCGAGGGGTACCCCCGCAACGACATCCTCACCACGGGGGATGGGGCGACGGTCCGGGCACAGCTGGGAATCGCCGCGGGCGAGCCTGTGCTGCTGTACGCGCCCACCTGGCGGGATGACCGCGACCTCATCGTCGACTTCTTCGACCCGGCCGAGCTCGCGCGCAGAACGGGTGCGGTGGTTCTGGTGCGCGGCCATTCGCGGACGCTCCCGACGGGACGGGATGCCGCCGGCGCACGCGTCATCGACGTGACGCGATATCCGGATGTCTCACAGTTGTTGCTCGCCGCAGACGCGCTCATCACCGACTACTCGTCGATGATGTTCGATTTCGCCGTGACGGCCAAGCCGATGTATTTCTTCGTCCCGGACCTCGAGCATTACCGCGGCGAGCTGCGGGGTTTTTACTTCGATCTCGAGGCGCACGCCCCGGGGCCGGTCGTCAGCACATTCGACGAACTCGTCGAAGCGATCGAGGACACGGCGACGCAGGCGACATACGCCCCCCGGTACGACGCATGGCGACGGAAGTTCTCGGCTCGCGAGGACGGGCGGGCGGCGGAGCGCGTCGTGGCCCGCATCCTCGACCAGGGCTTCGTCGACCGCGACTGAGGGCGGAGGCGCTCCCCGGCGTGGTGAGATGTGAGAAGTCTCATCTTCTGGGCGCGATTTCGGCGTGATTCGGGGGCTTTTCGGGGTTCGGATGTCGGTGGTCGTCCGTAGAGTTTCGAACATGCATTCGAGCTGTGACGACGTCGAAACGACGGGAGTGGACGCGATCGCGCGCGAACTCGCTGGGGAGGGCCTCGACGCCCGGCGCGCGAACGCGCGTACGGAAGCCGCGCTCGCGCGAGTGTTCGCGAAAGCCGCGCACGTCGGTGCACGCCGCGTTGCGGAACTGGCGTCCCCCTCGTCGCGCGAAGCCGAGCTGCCGTACCGCGCCTTGGCGGCAGAACTCGGCGCCGCGATGAACATGTCCGACCGCACCGTCCAACGCCGCATGAACGACGCCGCCATATTGGACGAGTTGTTCCCGGCCACGTTCGCAGCGTGGGAAGAAGGATGGATTAGCGGCGGACATGTCGCGGTGATCATGGAACACGGCACGTCCCTCACCGACCCAGAAGCGCGCGGGAAGTTCGAAACCGAAGCGCTCATCAGGGCCGAGGGGACCACGCCCGGACGCCTCGGAGCCGCGCTCGCGCGGCTCGCCGAGTCGCTGCAACCGCGTCCGCTCGCGGAGCGTCATCGGGAGGCGCGGGCTTCGCGGGGCGCGTGCGTGCGGGACATAGGCGACGGCATGGCGGAGTTCATTTCCACCCAGCCCGCGGTGTTGGCGCACGCGATGCACGACCGCATCACGCAGCAGGCCCGGGCGATCAAGAACACCGATCCGACGGACACGCGGACGCTGGACCAGATCCGTGCCGACCTGGTAGCGGACATGGTCCTCACGACAACCCCCACCGTCGAAACCGGCGCTGGCATGTCGGACGGCTTTGGCGGTCTCGGGGCCATCAAGGCGATCGTGAACGTCACTGTGCCTGCGTTGGCGTTGGCTGGAGTGACGGACGAGCCGGCCGAGCTTGTCGGCCGGTGCCCGATCGACCCTGCCACGGCCCGTGCATTGGCCGGGCATGCCACCGGATGGGACCGGGTCTTGGCCGACCCGATCACGGGGTGTGTTTTCGCTGTCGACCGGTACACGCCGTCGGCGGATATGAAGCGGTTCCTCCGGGCGAGGGATCAGCACTGCCGTTTCCCGGGATGCCGGCAACCCGCACACCGGTGTGATCGGGACCACACCCTCGACTACGCGTTGGGGGGCGAGACCAGCGTCTGCAACCTTGCCTGCCTCTGCAAACGACACCACATTCTCAAGGGCGAAACAGCCTGGACGGTCCGCCAACTCGGCGGCGGAATCCTCGAGTGGACCTCACCCGGCGGCCACGTCTATATCGACAAACCACCCCCGGCGATCCACTTCACACCGAACACGGATCCACCACCGTTCTAGGGCGCCGGTCGCTGAGCCTGTCGAAGCGACAGCAAGACGCGACCCTGCGATCGCGCCCGTCGTGGTCAGCGTTTCGTCTCGCGGAGACCCGCACTGAGCGAGCGAAGCGAGACGAAGTGTCGCTCAACGACCCTGTCCGTGCCGTCGTACGCATGCGCGGCTGCGCCCTACGGCAGTGGGGTGTTTCGATCGCCGAGTCGCGACGTGTCGACCGTCTCGTGTGCGCCCCGGATCAGCCCGACGATGAAGCCCGTGCCCCACGCCAGGTGCATCGTGGGGAGCACTGCGAGAGTCCAGAGTTTGTCGCGCCATCCGGTTCCGCCGCCGCGCCCAGCCGCGACGGCGACGATGAGGAGCGCGTAGGCGGCGACCGGCAGATAGACGACGGATGCAACGAGCGCTGGCCACCCGCTGATCACGCCCGTGAGCTGCAGCAGGGCGAGGACGATGCTGAGCGCGACGTCCACGACCAGTGCGGGAGGTGCGAAGAATCTCAGCGAGTTGCGGCGGCCGTAGCGACGGACCAACTCTCCGCGCCAGGCTCCGGTGGCGCGGAACTGGCGAGCCAATCGCACCCAGCTCTCGCGGGGCCAATACGTCACCGAGAGCGTCGGGTCGAACCAGACGCGGTATCCGGCCGCCCGGATGCGCAGATTGAGTTCCCAATCCTCGCCTCGTCGGATGCTCTCATCGAACAGCCCGACCTCGTCGAGCACCGAGCGTCGAAGCACCCCGAGGTACGCCGATTCGGCCTCGCCCTCACGGGTGCCACCGTGGTACGCCCCACCGCCGAGGCCGATGGGGGAGTTGTAAGCGCGCGCGACCGCCCGCTGGAACGGGGTTCGCCCGGAGGCGTGCATGACACCGCCGACGTTGGCGGCACGCGTACGTTCGAGGGTCTGCAGGGCGAGACGGGTGTAGTCGGGCGCGAGTTCGGAGTGCGCATCGACGCGCACGATCGTCGGTAGCGTGCTCGCCCGGATGGCGGCGTTCAGCCCGATGGGGATGTCTGCGGCGGGGTTGTCGACGAGGGTGATGCGCGGCTCCCGACCGGCGAGCTCGCGGGCGAACTCGGTCGTTCCGTCGGTCGAGGGGCCGAGGGCGAGCACGAGTTCGGTCGGGCCGTCGACGTCCTGCTCGAGAACCGTCTGCACGGCCCGTTCGAGGTAGCGGCGTTCGTTCAGCACGGGCATCACGAAAGACACCCCGGAACCGGGCGGCACGATCGGCGCGTCCCGATCCGTCGACGCGACCGTCCCACGTTCCTCCTGATGCACCCGTCGATCATGTCACGGCGCTCGCCGTCGACCCGAGTGGACGCTGGGTAGGCTGATCGGATGAGTCTCGTGTCGGATGGCCGCAAGCTCGCCGCTCTGGCGCGGCGAGCGCTCGCGAACCGCACCGCTCATCGAGGCGTGCTGCACGAGCTCGAGAACGGCCCGCCGCACCCCCCGCGTCACTACCGAATCGCCGTGTACTTCGCCGACGGCGACGTGAACATGTACCAGATCAGGCAGTGGTACCGACCCCTCGCCGAGCTGGCTACCACTTGGCCGGTCGTGGTGCTCTCGCGCTCGGCGACCGGGGCTCGCGCGATTCTCGCGGATGGCGCGCTTCCTGTGGCCTATGTGCCCTCGGTGCGGAGCCTCGAGGAGTTCGTCGCCGCTCAGGACATCCGCATCGTCCTCTACGTGAACCAGAACACGCGCAACTTCCAGATGTTCCGTTACGGGCATCGCTGGCACGTCTTCATCAACCACGGTGAGTCCGACAAGATGTACATGACCACCAACCAGTTCAAGGCATACGATTTCGCCTTCATCGCCGGCGCGGCCGCGCGTGAGCGGTTATCGCGGGTGCTGTGGGACTACGACTTCGACCGCCGAGCCATCCCGATCGGGCGGCCCCAGGCGGACTACTACTCGGGCGAGCTGCCCTACACGCCGAATGACCGCAGGGTGGTGCTGTACGCCCCCACGTGGGAGGGCGATCGGCCCTCGGCGCACTACGGGTCCATCCGCACCCATGGTGAGAGGCTCGTCGCCGAACTGCTCGCGACCGGCCAGCATCGCGTCATCTATCGGCCGCACCCCCGCAGCGGCGTCATCGATCCCGAGTACGGTGCGGCGAACAGGCGCATCATCGCGGCGATTGCTGCCGCCAACACTCGTGATGCTTCTGCGCACCATGTCTACGACGATCGGCCCGAGCTCGGCTGGCAGCTGTCCGCGGCAGACATTGCGGTGGTCGACATCTCGGCGATGGTCTACGACCGACTGGCCGCGGGGCGGCCGCTCCTGATCACGAAACCGGTCGACCCCGAGGCATCCATCGACACGGGCGGCTACCTCGCCGCGTGCGAGTGGCTCGACGCCGACGCTTCGACGGGCTTCGTCGCGGAACTCGAGCGCGTCACGGCCGATCCCGAGGTCGCTGCGCGACTCGGTCACTGGGTCGAGTACTACTTCGGCGATGTGCGCCCCGGCGTCCCGACCGCGACGTTCCGGGCCGCGATCGAACGCCTCATGAGCGATTGGGACACCTGGCACGCGCGCTCTGTCGCCGCAGGGGACCCCGAAGAACTCGACGAGGCAGAGTTCGACGCCTGACGTTTCGCGACTGCTCGGTCACGGCGCGAACCGCCAGACATACTCGCGTCCGTCCGGGCGAAACCAGGCGAGGGTCACGACGCAGTCGTCCGGATCGAGGGCGCACAGGCAGAGTTCGACGCTCTCGCCGGGGATCATGAACCCCCACAGATGCGTTTCGATCCGCGGCGCATCGTGTGTCCCAACGGGATCGCCGAGCTGGCGGGGCGCGCCGTGCCGTGCGCCCCCGACATGGACGAAGACGCGGACGATGTCGACGGCTGTGGCACCGATGTTGGAGACGAGGCTGTGGCTTTCGTGTAGTCGCTCGACGTGCCAGGGCACGCGGTAGGCCCTATTTCGGGAACGGTCGCCTCGGGGGATCAGGGGAGTCAGCATGCGGGGCACGCTAGGGCGGGCCGCAGACAGCCGAGGCGAGAAGGCGGGGGTCTGGGCGCGCCGGCGTGGAGAACTTTTCGTGACGAGCGCGGTGGAGGACGGATGCGCGGGCCTACGCCCCCGCGCCACCGTTCGTGTCGCCGTTGTCTTCGCCGTTCGTTCCGACGGCGTCGTCCACACCCGCGTCCGTCGCGGGCTCCGTCTTCTCGGCATCGATCGCCTTACGAGGGCGGGGGATGATGCGGCCGACAGTGCCCGCCACTTTGCGCCCCGCGGATCCGGCACCGTGTGCGGCGCTGCCGACAGCTCCACCGACGACTCCTGCGATCGTTCCGCCGAGGCGCGATGCGCCCGCGAACGTCGAATGCTCCACGCGCCGTGCGCCGGGACGCGGTTCGAGGTCTGCGGGCAGCTCGAGGGGTGGGGCGCCGAACGCGCGACGCGAGCCGACAAGAACGCGTCGGCCCAGGATGTTGTTGCCGGCGCCACCTACGGCTGCGCCGATGCCGAAGGGGAGGGCTTTGCCCACCCACGACGCCCCGGCCTTGGCCGCGAACTGGTGTACGAAGACCGTCTTCAGACGATCGACGAGCGGACCGACGGCGGCGCGCGGGAGGGTCTTCGTCACCATCTCACCCCAGTAGGCGGGGCGAGCCGTGCCCTTACCCGCTGCCTGGCCCGCGAGCTGCGCGACCAGGTCCACGCCCTCCTTGCCGAGCATGAGCGTCAGCACCAGCGCACGAGCGCGGTCGGGGTCCTCGATCGCGATTCCGTGGACCTCGGCGACGGACTGGGCGAAGAGCGTCGTGGATTCGAGGAATCCGATCGTCTCGACCCCCGACAGTGCGAGAGTCACGCCGGTCCCGATGCCCGGGACGACGGCGGTCGCACCGACGGCAGCACCGCCCGTCGTGACAGCTGCGAGATAGCGTCGCTCGAGCATGCGGACGATGTCTGCGGTCACGGCATCCGGGTGCCGGAGCCGGATGCTGCGGATGTGAGCGACGACGAGCGGACGCTGGATCGCGAGTACGCGGTCGAGAGCACGGACGATGCGCGGATGCTCCTCCGAGCCCACGGGCGGAAGGCCCCCCTGCCAGGGGGCATCGTCGGACAGGGAGTGGATCCTGTGTACCTTGTCGGCCATCCGTGCGAGCCTAACCTCGAGGGCTGGGGACGCGCTGGAAGAGTGCGGGTCAGACGAACAGGTTGGCGCGCTCGAGGTCCTCGGCGAAGTCGACCTCGACGGCGTACAGGTCAGAGATGTCGAGGGGCTCGACGAGGAGCGCGTTCTCGATGATCGCGAGTTCGAGGCCGCGTTCGAAGTAGTCCTGGTCATCGACCCGGCCCAGCTGGTGCATGAACGCCTTCTTGTCGGCGGTCGAGATGTAGTTGATCCCGACGGCCTCGCCGATACCGCCCCGCACGGTCTTCGACAACTCGTTGATGTATCCCTCGGCCGTGACCGTGTACTTGACCTCTTCGTCGCTGACCTTGGCCGTGTTGACGGAGACGAAGGACTGGCCGCGCTCGATGAACTCGATCGCGCGTCCGAGAACGCGCGGGTCGAAGACGACGTCGCCGTTCATCCAGAGGACGCCATCGCGCCCGGTCTTCTCCAGGGCGCGCAGCAACGACTTGGACGTGTTGGTCTGGTCGTAGCGGTCGTTGTAGACGTAGTCCACGTCCGGGAAGGCTTCGACGATGGTCTCGGCGCGGTAGCCGACGACAGTCGTGATGCGGGCGTCGTCGCCGAACGCACCGTAGACGTTGTCATGCTGCTGCTGCATGATGGATCGGCCATCGTTCAGCTCGGTGAGGGGCTTGGGCAGGGCGCGACCGAGTCGCGAGCCCATACCGGCTGCCAGGATAACGATCTGTCGTGTCATGATGCTCCAAAAGTTCGTGTGCGTTCACCGTCGGTTCAGCGACGCGACACGTCTTTGTGCTCCGGCTATGGTACCGATGGACCCTGGGAACCAGCAGAGGCGATCGGCGTCGTTGTCTTTTCGTGACACGGATGACCGTTGGCTGTGAATGCCCGGCACGTCCCCCGGGTCTAGGTCCGGATGGTTGATACGTTGGGTCGGTGACCGCTCCCACGCCTGACCCGCGGGAACCTTCCGACAAGGCCGCGACTTCTCCCGCCGAGCCTCAGCGAGCCCCCCAGGCCCCGCCGCGTCCGCGCGCACCCAGGGCCCCGCGACCCCCCGCGCCGCCCGCCGATGCGACGCCGACAGGTGCGCAGCAGGCAGAAGCCGAGACGCGGAATGCCGCGCCGTCGACGCCGGAGCGACCCCCGGCCAAAACGTCGACCCAGCGGGCTCCGCGAAAGCCCGCTGCTCCACGGCCGAGTGGCGCGACTCCTCGCAAACCCGCTACGCCCCGTAAACCCGCGACACCCCGCCCCGCCAAGAGTGCGCCGAGTGCTCCGTCGCGCACACCTGCCGTGTCGATCCCCGGACCGCCGCCACCCCTGCCTGTACCGGCGCAGACGGATTCCGCGATCGCGGCTGTCGGTGCGTCCCCGGTCGAGGCGCAGCACGTCGGGAAGACGGACATCCCGCCGGTACCGCCACTTCCGCCGCTCTTTCTCCCCGAGCCCGCCGGGACACTCGAACCCGCTTCGTCACCCGATGCCGCGGTCACGGACGCCTCTGGCGAACTCGGCGCGCCCGATCTCGCTGTCTCGGACTTCGCGGAGTCCGATGTTCCTGAGTCCGATGTCGCCGAGCCGGATGTCGTGGACGAGCATGTCGTGGAGCCCGTCGTAGACGAGCCCGTCGTGGATGAGCCCGTCGTAGACGAGCCCGTCGTGGACGAGCCCGTCGTGGATGAGCCCGTCGTGGAACCCGTCGTGGACGAGCCCGTCGCCCGGGAATCGGATGTGGGCGTGCCTGCGGCTGACGCACCTGATGTCGAGGCGGACGACGCCGTCGCCGACGAATTGATCGACGAGTTGGTTGTCGACGAGCTCGTTCCCGTTGCGCCAACCGATGCCGACGTCCTCGCCGCGCCCGTTGAGAACGCGACCGAGTCGGCCACGCCGGCGCTGGCCCTGCGCGGCGTCGTCAAGGAGTTCGGCAACACGCGTGCCGTCGATGCCATCGATCTGACGATCCCCGCGGGATCGTTCTTCGGACTCGTCGGACCGAACGGTGCCGGCAAGACGACCACGCTCTCGATGATCGCCGGGCTTCTGCGCCCCGACAGCGGAACGATCGAGGTCTGCGGAATCGACACGGCGACAGACCCTTCGCGGGCGAAGAAGCTCATCGGTGTCCTGCCGGATCGTCTGCGGACATTCGATCGCCTCACCGGGCGCCAACTGCTCTACTACTACGGTGTGCTGCGAGGGCTTTCGGCTTCGGTCGTGCAATCGCGCATCTCCGACCTCGCGCGCGCGTTCGACCTGGTCGACGCCCTCGGGCGCGTCGTCTCCGACTACTCAGCAGGCATGACGAAAAAAGTCATGCTGGCCGGCGCCATGATTCACTCGCCTCGTGTTCTCGTGCTCGACGAGCCGTTCGAGTCGCTGGATCCGGCGTCGTCGCAGGTCATCCTCGACATCCTCGAAACGTATGTCGACAACGGCGGCACGGTGGTGCTGTCGAGTCACGGTATGGCTCTCGTCGAACGCGTGTGCACCCGAGTCGCTGTCCTCGTCGAAGGCGAGGTCCTGGCTGCGGGAACCGTCGATGAGGTGCGTGGCGAGATGACGCTCGAACAGCGCTTCGTCCAGTTGTCGGGCGGCGTTGACGATGCGGAAGGCCTCGAGTGGTTGCACACGTTCTCCGACTGAGGGCAACGCTTCTCGTCGGTGCGCTTCGCGGCGATTCGTCACATGTGGTTCGCGCTGTGCTCGGGCTCGTCGCGATGATCGCGCTCGCGATCATCGGATGCCTCGGCGTCCTGTCGCTCACCGACGCGTCATCCGACCGCACCGGCACGGTCCTGGTCTGGACCGGCTCTGCCCTCGTGCTGGCCTTCGCGCTGGCACCGGCATTGACGGGGACCACCGATCCGCTCGATCCACGCCGCTTCGCGGTCTTCGGTCTGGCCCCGCGGGGCCTCGTCGCGATGCTGACGCTCGCGTCGCTCATCAGCATCCCTCTCGCGCTCGTCGTGGTCCTCGCCGTCAGCGGTGTGGTCGTCCGCGTGGATCAGGGTACGAGTCCCGCGCTCGCGATCGTGGGCGCGATCCTCGCTGTCCTCACGTGCGCTCTCGCGGGCCGTGTCGGCTTCGCTCTGGCCGCGATCGCCGTCCGGGAAGGGCGTGGCGAATCGGTCGTCGGGCTGCTCGCGCTGGGAGCTCTCGCCGGCGCTGTGCCGATCGGCGTGTACCTCGCGACATCCGCGGACGCTGCCGTCGTTGCCGTCGGTTCGGTCGCGGAGGTCCTGGCACTCAGCCCGTTCGGCGCCGCATGGGCGATCGGCGATCCGAACGCGAACACCCCCGTCGCGATCGTCGTGGCGGTCCTGACCCTCGTCCTCGTATGGACGTCATGGGCCTGGCTGGCGCAGCGCCTGCTGTCGGGGTCGATCCGCTCCACGCCCGGACATGACCACGCCGGACTCGGGTGGTTCAGCGTCATGCCCGGGACCCCCGGCGGTGCGATCGCGGCGCGAAGCACGATCTATTGGCTACACGATCGCCGCTACCTGATGAACGTCGTCATCGTGCCCGTCGCCGCGGCCATCTCCATCGTTCCCCTCCTGGTGGCTGGCGTTCCGCTCGAGATCGCCATCCTCGTTCCCGTGGCGCTTGCGGCCCTTTTTCTCGGATGGCTGCCGCACGACGACGTCGCATACGACTCGACCGCGGTGTGGATGCATGTCGCATCCGATGTCCACGGCGTCTCGGATCGCGTCGGACGACTCGTACCCATCCTGCTCTTCGCGACTCCCGTGCTGGCGGTGGGTGTGCTGTTCTCGGTCGCCGTCCACGGCAGTTGGGACGTGCTCCCGGCGATGATCGGGCTCTGCGCGTCGCTGTACCTTTCGGGTCTCGGTCTGTCGAGCATCGCTTCGGTCGTTGCGCCCTATGCCGTCACGCGGCCGGGCGACAACCCCTTCCGCCAGCCGCAGCGCACGGGCTCGTCGGGCGTCATCGCCCAGGGTGCGGTGCTGTTCGGGTCCGCTGTCGTGAGCCTCCCAGCCCTGTTGTGGACGTGGCGAACCGTCGCGGGTGACGCGGAAGCGAGCATGCTGGCGCTCGGTCTGGGACTCGGGGTCGGACTCGCGGTGTTCGTCATCGGGGTCGCCATCGGTGGGGCTGTCTTCCGCCGCCGCGGTGGACGGCTGCTGGAACTCGCCGAGACCGCCTGAGACGGACCCCACCGCCTCTCGCGCCGATAGACTGACCAGCCATGAGCACGCCTCTCGATACCCCAGACCAAGGCGGCCTTGCCACCCTCGAACGCGAGCTCGAGGAGCTGATTCGGGAAGAGAACGTCGAACCCGGCGATCACGAACGCTTCTCGCATTACGTCAAGAAAGAGAAGATCCTCGAGTCGGCTCTGACGGGCAAACCGGTGCGGGCGCTGTGCGGCAAGAAGTGGACCCCGGGTCGCGACCCCGAGAAGTTCCCCGTATGCCCTTCGTGCAAAGAGATCTACGAGTCGCTGCAGACCTGATCTTCGTGCGCGGACCCGGCGCTAACGCCCGACCATGACGGTCGGGATCGCCGGATCGGACTTGCTGAGCGCGAGCGCCTGAAGCGGGAGTTCGGCGCGAGCCTGGGCATGATGGGCGCGGGCGCCCCGGGTGCCCTCGGGTCCCTCGGCAGCGGTGTCGATCTCGCCCTCGACGACGAGTCGGACCTGGAGCGATCGGGCACCGGGCGGAACGGATGCCGGGGCATCCGGCCCAGGGCCGACGGCCCGATCGGAGGACACGAGTTCGCTCGCGGCCACCCCGTTCTCGAGCGTCCGAAACGCGGACTTGCGGCCGCCGACCGAGGCCTTGGACGCGGACGCTTTGGCCACCGAGATCCAGTTGCCCGAGGCATCCTGGCGTGCCACCAGCTTGTAGACCATGCCCGCGGTCGGGACGCCCGACCCCGTGACGACCGAGGTGCCGACGCCGTAGGCGTCGACCGGTGAGGCGGCGAGGGCCGCTATCGCGTATTCGTCGAGGTCGCTCGTGACGGTGATGCGGGTCTCGGTCGCGCCGAGCGCGTCGAGTTGCGCCCGCACGTCGGTTGCGACGATCGGCAGATCACCGGAGTCGATGCGGACGCCGCCGAGTTTCGTGCCGGCGACGCGGATCGCGGTCTCGACGCCGCGGCGGATGTCGTAGGTGTCGACGAGCAGCGTGGTGCTCGGCCCGAGGGCATCGACCTGGGCACGGAACGCTTGCTCTTCTGTGTCGTGCAGCAGCGTCCACGCGTGCGCGGCGGTGCCCATCGTCGGCACCTCCCAGCGGCGCCCGGCCTCGAGGTTGCTCGTCGCCGCGAATCCCGCGATGTAGGCGGCGCGCGCCGCGGCGATGGCCGACTCTTCGCCCGCCCGGCGCGAACCCATCTCCGACAAGGGGCGGGCGCCCGCGGCCGTGGACATTCGGGCGGCGGCGGTCGCGATGGCCGAGTCGTGGTTGAGGACGCTGAGGGCGAGCGTCTCGAGCACGACGGCGTCCGCGAAGGTGCCCTCGACAGTCAGCACGGGCGACCCGGGGAAGTACAGCTCGCCCTCGCGGTAGCCCGAGATGGACCCCCGAAACCGGTAGGCCGCGAGGAATGCGAGGGTTTCGGCATCCACGATCTTCTCGTCGCGCAGGAAGGCGAGTTCGTCGTCGCCGAAACGGAAGTCGCGGATCAACCCGAGCAGGCGCCCCGTGCCCGCGACGACGCCGTACCGCCTGCCGCCGGGGAGCCGACGCGCGAACATCTCGAAGACGCACGGGATACGGGCCGTTCCGTCGCGGAGAGCGGCGCCCAACATCGTGAGCTCGTAACGATCGGTGTGCAGGGCGCTGCTGCGGCTGCTGGCCGGGGCGGTCATCCGGTCACTCTACCGACGCGGGCCCGCGCATCCGCGCCGGTAGGCTGGGGAACCATGAATGACGCGCCGATCGGAATCTTCGACTCCGGCGTCGGCGGACTCACCGTGGCCCGGGCGATCGGCGACCAGCTGCCCCGCGAATCGCTCGTCTACATCGGCGACACTCTGCACTCGCCCTACGGTCCCAAGCCCATCGCCGACGTACGGCGCTACTCGCTCGAGGTACTCGACTCGCTCGTCGATCAGGGCGTGAAGATGCTCGTGATCGCGTGCAACACGGCCTCGGCCGCCGTTCTGGGCGATGCGCGCGAGCGCTACGACGTACCGGTGGTGGAAGTCATCCGCCCCGCGGTCCGCACCGCGATCGCGACGACGCGCAACGGTCGCATCGGTGTGATCGGCACCGAGGGCACGATCGGCTCGGGCGCCTACCAGGACATGCTGGAACTCGACGATGCGCTCACCGTTTTCGCACAGGCCTGCCCCGCATTCGTCGACTTCGTCGAGCGGGGCGTGACCGGATCGCCCGAGCTGCTCGAGGTCGCCGAGGCGTACCTCGCGCCCCTGCGCCACGCGGGCATCGACACTCTCGTGCTCGGCTGCACGCACTATCCGTTCCTCAAGGGTGCGATCAGCTACGTCATGGGACCGGATGTCTCGCTCGTCGCGAGCGACGACGAGACCGCGAACGATGTGTACCGCCAGCTCGTGACCCGCGACCTGCTGACCTCGTCCGAGCAGCCCGGGACGCACGTCTACGAGGCGACGGGCGGATCACCGGATGCCTTCATCGACCTCGCCAACCGGCTGATGGGGCGCGAGGTGCGCTCCGTTCAGCTCGTGCATACCGGCGCCATCGAGCTGCCGCCCACCTGACCCTGTATGTCCCAACACTGCACCCCACACGCGCCCTTGGGGTGAATAAGTGGGACACCGATGACGAACGAGGAGTTCGAGAACACCATGACCGAAACATCCGAGACCACGCGCGCCGATGGGCGCACCCCCGACCAGCTGCGTCCCATAACGATCGAGCGGGGCTGGAGCGCCCACGCCGAGGGTTCGGCGCTCATCTCGTTCGGCGGCACCAAGGTCCTCTGCACGGCGTCGTTCACGAACGGCGTGCCGCGCTGGCTCGTCGGGAAGGGCAAGGGCTGGGTCACGGCCGAGTACGCGATGCTGCCCCGCGCGACCAACAGCCGCAACGACCGTGAGAGCGTCAAGGGCAAGATCGGCGGACGGACCCACGAGATCTCGCGCCTGATCGGCCGCGCCCTCCGCTCTGTCGTCGACATGAAGGCGCTCGGCGAGAACACGATCGTGATCGACTGCGACGTGCTGCAAGCCGATGGCGGCACCCGCACGGCCGCGATCACCGGCGCGTACGTCGCTCTCGCCGACGCGATCGAGTGGGGCAAGCGCAAGAGCTTCATCGCGCAGCGCTCGCAGCCCTTGCACGACTCGGTCGCCGCGGTATCCGTCGGCATCATCGACGGCGAGCCGATGCTCGACCTGGCATACGTCGAGGACGTCCGCGCAGACACCGACATGAACGTCGTCGTGACCGGCCGCGGGCTCTTCGTCGAAGTGCAGGGCACCGCCGAGGGTGCGCCGTTCGACAAGCGCGAGCTCGACGCCCTTCTCGACCTGGGCGTCGCCGGCTGCGCGTCGCTTCGCGAGCTGCAGCTCGCTGCACTGGCCGTATCGACGACGGAGTAGCTTATGGCCCGCCGCGTCGTGCTCGCCACGCACAACCCGCACAAGATCGAGGAGTTCGGCGCCATCGTTCGCGAGACGCGTCCCGATCTGGAGGTCGTCGGCTATGACGGCCCCGAACCCGTCGAGGACGGTGTGACGTTCGCGCAGAACGCGCTCATCAAGGCCCGCGCGGCGGCGCTGCACACCGGCCTGCCGGCGCTCGCCGACGACTCGGGGATCTGCGTGGACGTGCTCGGCGGCTCGCCCGGCGTGTTCTCGGCGTACTGGGCCGGGCATGCGAAGGATGCCTCGGCGAACCTCACCCTGTTGCTCGACCAGCTCTCGGATGTCGCCGACCCGCACCGCACCGCCCAGTTCGTTTCGACGATCGCGCTGGTCGTTCCCGCGGAAGACGGGGGAGCAGCCGCCGAGCACGTCGTCGAGGGGCGATGGCCCGGGCGTCTCGCCGTGGCACCCTCGGGAGGGAACGGCTTCGGTTACGACCCGATCTTCATCCCGGACGGACAACCCGCCCGAGCCGAGCGCTCGGCCGCCGAGTTCTCACCCGCCGAGAAGAACGCGGCATCCCATCGCGCGCGCGCATTCGTCGCGCTCGTGCCGCTGCTCTCGACCTTGTCGGTCTGAGTTCGGGATCACACTCGCGCATGGGCATGAGAATCGAAGTCATTCCCGGCTAGGCGAAACGGCGGAGAAACGGGCATTCACGGGCCTAGCCTGGTGGCATGCACGATCACGCGCCGGCCGGGGGCATCCGTACCGCCTCCCATCGTCGGCTGTTGGCGATGTCGCTCGCGATCACGGCGACCGTCATGGTGGTGCAGATCGTCGGCGGTGTGCTGAGCGGATCCCTCGCACTGCTCGCCGACGCGGCGCACATGTTCACCGACACAGCGGCGCTCGTCATCGCGCTCGTTGCGAACGCGGTCGCGTCCCGGCCCGCGGATGACCGGCGCACCTACGGTTATCAGCGCGCCGAGGTGTTCGGGGCGCTGATCAACGCGGCGGTCCTGATCGTGCTCTCCGTCTGGATCGCGGTCGAGAGCGTCGGGCGCCTGA
>NZ_JBIITF010000019.1:0-62676 GCF_044340635.1 Microbacterium sp. | reverse complement strand
CTGGGCCGTTTGACGCCCATCGAGTTCGAGACCATCATGAACACGACCGCCGCACTGGCGGCGTGACTACAACCTGTCACCTATTCGTGCAGCAGTCCCCACCGAAACGCAGAAGCGCGGCTTCACGACGATGCGTGACGCGCAGCTCTACCTCTCCATGGTCACTGTGTCCAAGTCGAAGGGCGAGTACATCGACCCGTCGTCGTCGCGGGTTCCGGTCCGGATGTTCGCCGATAGTTGGCTGCGTTCCAAGCACCCGCCAATGTCGAAGCCCTCGTACTACATGACGCTCGAGCAGGCGTGGCGCAACCACGTCTCTCCGATCTGGGCAGACAGGGAGATCTGGTCGATTCGGCGCTCCGAAGTCCAAGACTGGGTATCAGAGCTCGCAACGCAGAAGTCGCGCACGGTCGTTCTTCGCGCACTGGGTGTCCTCGCCGGCATCCTCGATGTCGCCATCGACGATCGCCGCCTCACAAACAATCCGGCCCGCCATATTCGTAATCTCCCTCGCAACGGTCCGGGCAAGCGCCGCGTATACCTTTCGCACGACCAGGTGGCGACGCTGGCGGCGTGCTCGGCGCATCCAACGATGGTCCTGACTCTGGCGTATACAGGCCTGCGCTGGGGCGAGGCGACGGGGCTGCGGGTGCGCAGCGTGAACCGGCTGCGTCGACGTTTCGTCATTGAGGAGAACGCGGTGATGATTGCCTATGAGATCCATGTCGGCACGCCCAAGACGCACGAGAGGCGCTCGGTCCCATATCCCCAGCGGCTCGCTCCGATGATCGAGGAGGCCTGCGCGGGTAAGGGCCCGGAAGGGCTGCTCTTCGGCGACGGCGTCAGTCACATGCGCAACTCCGGTGCGCAGGGATGGTTCGCGAACGCGGTGAAGCGCGCGCAGGCGGTTGATCCGTCGATCCCGCGTCTGACGCCGCACGACCTCCGGCATACCGCTGCATCGCTCGCGATCAGCTCGGGGGCGAACGTGAAGGCCGTGCAGCGGATGCTCGGGCACGCGTCGGCGGCGATGACCCTCGACACCTACGCTGATCTCTTCGACGACGATCTGGATGCCGTCGCGCAACGGCTAAATGATGCTATGCCGCTGGTGGCGCTGCCGGCGGGTCCGCAGACCCGATATGCCCGGCGGCAGCGGCCGTAGAGCAGATTGCTCAGTTTTCTAGCGAGACACATCTCGCCCGAAGTGCTCGATTTTGGGGTTCTGAGACGTCGAACGACGCGCCGCGCAGGGGCTTGTTTGCGCTGCAAATCCGCCCGCAGGTTTTCGTAGTGCGGCCAAAAAGCGGCCAAAAACACATACTTTGAGCTGGTACCAAAGAATGAATTCCAGGTCAGATCCAAAAAGAGACTGTGCCCCTGGAGGGACTCGAACCCCCAACCCTTTCCTTAGGACGGAACTGCTCTTCCATTGAGCTACAGAGGCTAGGCCACCAAGTCTACCGAGCCCCAGCATCCGGACTCGTAGGGGTCATGCCGCGAGCTCGAGGTACGGCTCCCACCGCGGGTCGGCACGCTCGGTGCCGCGCACCGTCCACTGCGTGCCGTGCGGCGGCCGTGGCATGTAGCGCAGATCCCAGCGCATCTCGGCCGGGGTCCGGTCGCCCTTAATGTTGTTGCAGCGCAGGCAGCAGGCGACGAGGTTCTCCCACGAGTCCGCTCCCCCGCGCGACCGCGGCAGCACGTGATCGATCGTGGTGGCACCCTTGCCGCAGTACGCGCAGCGGTTGCCGTCACGACGCAGCACGCCCCGCCGCGTCACCGGCACGCGACGCGACTGCGGAACGCGCACGTAGCGCGTGAGCAGGATCACCGCCGGACGATCGACCGCGCCTCGAGCGCCCCACACGGGATCGCCCTCCACGCGCTCGATGATCGTCGCCTTCGCATTCATCACGAGCACGAGAGCTCGTTTGAATGACACGACGGCCAGCGGTTCGTATCCTGCGTTCAGCACCAGAGTGCGCATCGGGTGTCCTCTCGAATAGCCCGTGACGGCTTCAGCGGTATTCGATACAGCGACGCCCGCGGGCGCGACAGGCTGCGAGGACGAAAAAAAGCGCCGTCCCTAGGGGCAGCGCCTTGCGGCCACGGTCGTGCCGTGGCATCCGTCCACGCGATGACGAAGGACGTAACGACCGTGCGCATTCCGGGTTCGGATGCGAGGCGTGATATCCATCGGCATTTCCCATCGCTCGAGCAAGCGTTCGGGGTCAGATTACCCCACGATTCGGCGTGCGAGATTCACGGATGCCGAAGGTTCATCCGTGTCGCGAACTCAGGTGCCGTAGGGCCCGAGCCACGGCATCGGGTCGACCTTGGCGTTGTTCACGAACACCTCGAAGTGCACGTGGTTCGCCGTCGCATACCCGGTGCGCCCCACTCCCCCGATGACCTGGCCGCGCGAGACGGTCTGCCCGGCCTCGACCTCGCGCGTGCCATACGACAGGTGCGCGTACAGCGTGCTGACGCGAACCCCGTCGATCACGTGCTCGATGCGGACGTACGCGCCGTAGCCGCCGCTGCCGCCCTCGGTGGACTGGCTGACCACCCCATCTGCCGATGCGTAGACGGGCGACATCGCGGGGGCGAGCATGTCGACGCCCTTGTGCGACCCGCCGCGCGCACCGAAGCGGTCGCTGATGTTCGAGATGTTGCGCAGCGGCCATCCGATCGCACCGGAACCGGCCGGGATGCTGCTGAGGTCGACGGTGACCGAACCGCCCGACGCGGCCGCCTTGGCGCGCGCGGCGGCAGCTTCGGCGGCCTTCTTCTTCGCGATCTCTTCGGGCGTCGTCGCCGAGTATGACCCCCGCGCGAGCGTGCCGTCGCCCACATCCGACGCGACGATGAGCGTTTGCGCTCCGTCGGCCGCGAGTTGCTGCAACGTTTTCGCTTCCGTCTCGGGCTTCCACGCCGCGTACGCGGGGATCGCCACCGTCGCCACAAGTCCCGTCACGATAGACAGGGTCAGGATGCTGCGAGCCGGAGCACGACCCGCGCCACCTGAGGCCGCGCGCGGTTGAGCGAACTTCGCGAGCGGCAACGACAGTCGTCGCCGGAGCGTTCCCGTTGGCCGCACCCGTTCGAGGCTCGAGTCCTCATGGGCGTCAGTCGGCGGCTTCGCAGGCATGACAGAGGTCTCGATCAACCCGCGTTCGCGGCGAGCCAGCCTTCAGCGTCGACGCGGGTGCCATCCACATGAATCATGAGGTGCAGGTGGGTGCCGAAAGCCAGACCGGTATCGCTGACCTGACCGATCAGCTGGCCGGCGCTCACCGTCGCCCCGGCGCCCACCGCACGGCTGCCCGGAAGCATGTGCCCGTAGACGGTCTGCACGGCGTGGCCGTTGATGTTGTGCATGATCGTGATCGTCACGCCGAGTCCGCCGCCACCGTCGGAAGATGCGGTGACGACGCCGTCGGCCACGGAGTAGATCGGGGTGCCGCGCTCGACCATGTAGTCGGTACCGCGGTGGCCCGCGTAGGGCGCTCCGAAGTTGTTGAAGTAGGGCAGCGGGCGTCGGACGAGGCCCGACCCGGGCGCGACCAGGGGAACACCGGCGGGAACCGCGTACGACCCCCCGGAAGATGACGACGACGACCGGGTGGCTGCCGCCTTGGCGCGAGCAGCAGCGGCGGCGGCGGCCGCTTCTTCGGCCTTCTTCTTCGAGATCTCGTCCGGCGTGGTCGCCGAATACGAGCCTCGGGCCAGGGTCGAATCCGAGACATCCGATGCCACCACGAGGGTCTGCGCACCGTCAGCCGCGAGCTGCTGCAGCGTCGTTGCTTCAGCCTCGGGCTGCCAGGCAGCGTATGCGGGGATGGCGACGGTAGCGACAAGGCCGGTGACGACGGCAAGAGTCAGGATGGTGCGGACCGGACCGCGGCGGCCCGTGCGCACCGTTGTGGCGCGCCCACCAGGCGCTGCGCGACGCTCAAGTTTGGTCGCTCGTCGAGGTCGGGGTGGCTTCTGTGTCTCGCTCCGAGCCGGCCGTCCCCAACGGGCCTGGCTCGCTACCTGCGCTTCGGGGGCGCTTTCTGGCGAGTCGTTCTCTTCAGCCAAACGTTTCCTCCTGCCCCGACACCCGCGTAGCAGGTGCTGGCTCGTCGCCACGATGTTCGTGGTTCAGCCGGCCGAGTGGACGAGCCTAGAGGGGCGTTCGGGCCGGGAGTTCCCCCGCCTGGCTTATCGGCGGTGGACTTTTCGAGGTTACCGGAAGGTAACGGTTCTGTCACTTCGACAGCGGCGCCTGTGGACGAAACAGGACACTCCCGCATCCATATCAGACCGAAACGTCCACCAGGAAGATGTGCGCGGCGACCTCGACGGGGAGCTCGAGGCCCTCGTCCGATCCGTCCATTTCGACGAGAACGTAGCCCTCGTTGTAGCGGTATCGCCCCTTGGCTCCCGGCATCACACCGGCGCTGCGCAGTTGTTCGAGCAGTTCGGGGTCGACCTGCGCGGGCTCGGCGAGGCGACGCACGGTGCCCTCGACGGGACCGCCGACCTCGTTGAGGTGACGCACGAGACCGACAACTCCCTGTGAAAACACGGCAGCGGGCACATCACCCAGCTGGTCGAGCCCGGGGATCGGGTTTCCGTACGGCGATTCGGTGGGGTGACCGAGCAGCTCGACGAGCCGCCGCTCGACCTGCTCGCTCATCACGTGCTCCCAGCGGCAGGCCTCTTCGTGGACGTACGCCCAGTCCAGACCGATGACATCCGAGAGGAGTCGCTCCGCCAGGCGGTGCTTGCGCATCACGTCGACGGCCTTCTGACGACCCGCGCTCGTGAGTTCGAGTCGACGATCTTCGGACACGACGACGAGGCCGTCGCGCTCCATCCGTCCGACGGTCTGCGAGACGGTCGGGCCCGAGTGTCCGAGGCGCTCCGAGATGCGCGCGCGCAGAGGAATGATGTTCTCTTCTTCGAGCTCCAGGATGGTGCGGAGGTACATCTCTGTCGTATCGATCAGATCGGTCATGGCAGCTAGTTCCTCGCGTCCGGGTTGCGAAGGCAAGCCTAACCCAGCGGGCCGTCACACGGCCGGAGTCAGGTCCTGGCCGACTCTAGAATCGAGGGCATGTCCCACGTCTCTCTTCCGAGTGAACTCCTGCCCGCCGACGGACGCTTCGGCTGCGGTCCGTCGAAGGTCCGCCCCGCCCAGCTGGCTGCCCTCTCGACCGCCGGAGCAGACCTGCTCGGCACATCGCACCGCCAAGCCCCCGTCAAGAACCTCGTCGGCGACGTTCGGTCGCTGCTCGCCGAGTTGTTCCGCGCCCCCGAGGGCTACGAGGTGCTGCTCGCCAACGGCGGATCGACGAGCTTCTGGGATGCCGCGGCCTTCGGCCTGATCGAGCGTCGCACGCAAAACCTTGTCTTCGGTGAATTCGGTGGCAAGTTCGCCGCGGCCGCGAAGGCCCCCTGGCTCGAGGCCCCGGATGTGCGCAACGCACCCGCCGGGCAGCGCACGACCGCCGAGGTCGTTGCGGGCGTCGATGTGTACGCCTGGCCGCACAACGAGACCTCGACCGGCGTGCTCGCCCCCGTCACGCGCGTCCACGGCGACGAGGGTGCTCTGACCGTCATCGATGCGACCAGCGCCGCGGGTGGTGTCGACGTCGACATCGCTGAGACCGACGTCTACTACTTCGCGCCGCAGAAGAACCTCGGATCCGACGGCGGCCTCTGGCTCGCCCTCGCCTCGCCCGCCGCGATCGAGCGGATCGAACGCATCGGCAAGTCCGACCGCTACATCCCCGAATCGCTCAGCCTGGTCAACGCGGTCAGCAACTCGCGCCTGAACCAGACGCTCAACACCCCGGCGCTCGCCACCCTGTTCCTGCTGCGCGACCAGCTCGCGTGGATCGTCGACAACGGCGGCCTGTCGTGGGCATCGGCTCGTACGCAGGAGTCGTCGTCGGCGCTGTACGACTGGGCCGAAGCATCCGCCGTCGCCACGCCGTTCGTCGCCGATCCGGCCGACCGATCGCAGGTCGTCGTCACGATCGACTTCGACGAGAGCGTGGATGCCGCGGCCCTCGCGGGGTCGCTCCGCTCCAACGGCATCGTCGACACCGAGCCCTACCGCAAGCTCGGGCGCAACCAGTTGCGTATCGCGACGTTCGTCTCAATCGAGCCGGACGACGTGCGTCAGCTCATCGGCGCGATCGAGTACACGCTCGAGCGGATGCCTACGGCCTAGGTGCCCGCGCTCCCTGAGCTTGTCGAAGGGAGCAGCCAGGCATCGCGCCGGGCCGGACGGGTCACTTCGACAGGCTCAGTGACCGAGACGTTCCCCGGGTCAGCAGGTACGTCTCAATAGCTGCGGTCGACGCGAGGGTCGTCGTAATCAGGCTCGTCGTCGTCCTCGTCCGAGTCGTCGTCGTCGTCCTCATCAGAGTCGTCGTCGTCCTCATCAGAGTCGTCGTCGTCCGAGTCATCCGACTCATCATCATCGTCGTCCGAGTCCGCGTCGTCGGAGAAGTTGTCGATGTCGACACCGTCGACGTCGCCCGAGTGCAGGATCGGCGATCCGTCCTCGTCGAAATCGGCAGCGTCGAGGTCGTCGACGTCATCCTCGTCCGAGTCGTCGTCGGAATCGTCGTCTGAATCGTCCGCGTCGTCGCCCTCGTCGGAGGCCTCGGCAGCGAGCGCCTCCTGGTCGAGCTCTGCCTGATGGGCGTGATACTCGGCGAGCCGCTCGGCCCAGGGCGTCCACTCGGGGGCGAGCAGCGCGCCGTCACCGGGCATCAGTTCCGCCTCGAGCACGGTCGGGGCGGAACCCTCGACGCGCGCGAGCGTGACGGTCCAGAACCATCCGGGGTACCCGGCCATGCGATTCGCGAATCGCAGCGACAGGGCGCCGTCGGGCTCTTCGCGATAGCCGGCGGGCTCACCGATCGTCTTCTCTTCGGTGATCTCGCGTAGCGCGGCGAGCGCGAGGTCGCGCGCGTCGATCAGCTGCGGGTCGGGCTCGGCTGGCTGGGCTTCCGTTTCCTGCGGCTCAGTCGGCTCCGACGCAGCAGCGTCCGTCGCCTCAGCGTCCGTCGCCTCAGCGTCCGGCACCGAGGAATCCGGCACCGAGGAATCCCGCGGCTCGGACTCAGGCGTCGAGTTCATCGGCGACCTTACGCAGGACCGCGGCGATCTTCTTGCTGTGGGAGCTGCTCGGGTAGCGGCCGCGACGCAGGTCCCCGCCCATACCGTCGAGCAGCTTCACGAGGTCTTCGATGATGATCGCCATGTCGTCGGCCGGCTTGCGCTGCGCCTTCGACAGGCTCGGCGGCGCCTCGAGCACGCGCACAGACAGCGCCTGCAGCCCGCGCTTGCCGTCGGCAACGCCGAACTCCAGGCGCGTACCGGGCTTCGGGGCGGGCGTGCCCGCGGGCAGTGCGGTGGCGTGCAGGAAGACGTCTTCGCCGTCATCGGTGGAGATGAAGCCGAAGCCCTTCTCTTCGTCGAAGAACCTGACCTTGCCGGTGGGCATCGTGAACTACCTCGTTGCGTCTGGCGCCCGCAGGCGCTGAAGAATCCGGGGAAACCCCCGACATACCAGCCTACGGCACCTCTTCGCGAGGCGCGCGATCGATCCGAGCACCCGCGCCCACTAGGCTCGGACGAATGAGCACGTCTCCCGATTCTTCGCAGCTGCAGCCTGGGCGCGCCGAACGCATCCTCGCGTTCATGTCGCTCGGGATCGCGCTCCTGTCGATCGTGTGCTTCGTCGCCATCATCATCGGAACAGCCACGGGCATGAGCCGGGAAGACTTCGCATCCGGAATCTGGCCCCTCGTCGCGGTCCTGCCCAACATCGGGCTGCCCCTCGCCTTCGTCTTGATCATCACGCTTCTCGTCATCACCTGGGTGCGTCGCAGGCGCGCGAATCAGGCATCGTCTTGAGCCGACCGTGACAGAGGGAACGAGGGAGCTCGCCGCGCGCCTCGCGACCCTCGACGATTCGGAGTTCGCCGCCCTGCTCGCGGCGCGTGGGGTGTCGCCCACGGTCGCTTGGCGCGACTACTTCGATGCCGCCGACGCGCTGACCGATCCCTCGTTCGTCGCGCGGGCGTTGCAGGGTCTGACCGCCACCGAGCTCTCGGCCGTGGCCCGGGCCGCCGCAGACGGAACACCCGTCCCCCAGGAACAGGCCGCCACGGTTCGGAGTCTCGGACTGACGGATGCCTCGGGCATCCCCCTCCCCTCGACGTCCGCCGCGATCAACCTCGTCACCTTCGACGCCGCGTCGTCGCAGGACGCACTGCCGCCGGCCGACGCCGCGACCGAGGGCGCGACCGCCGAGCGTGCCTTCACGAGCGTCGCCTCGCTCGGCGACATCCTGATCCAGTCGCTCCACGCGCCGTTCGCCCGCCTGGGCTCCGGCGCGATCGCGGCCGCCGATCGTCGCCGAATCTCGGACGAGCTTCAGCACCCGGAAGACCTGGATGCCCTGATCGCGCTCGCCCGCACAGCCGGCTTGCTGGATGTCGAGGGGCGCTGGCTGCTGCCCACCGCGCAGGCCGAACTCTGGCTGCGCGAACCCACGGTGCGGCGTTGGTCGCTCGTCGCGACAGCGTGGCGCGACGAGCTTCCCCGCGGAATCCGCGCGGGTGGTGCGTGGACCGATCCGTCGACGTGGAACGCGACATTCCCCGCGGATGCCTCCTGGCCGGCCCGTGCGGAAGCCCTGCGGGCCCAGGCCATGGTGTGGGGCCTCATCGCGCCGGATGGCGCAGCCCCGCCGTGGTCGCGCGCCCTCCCCTCGGGCGCCGAGCGTGCCGAGGCCGAGTTGGGGGCCCTGCTCCCGCACGAGGTCGACCGCATCTACCTGCAGAACGACCTGACGGCCATCTCTCCGGGCCCGCTCGCGTCCGGACTCGATGTGCGCCTGCGCCAGCTCGCCCATCGTGAGTCGCACGCGCAGGCCTCTTCGTATCGCTTCACGCCCGAGACGATCGCCGCCGCGCTCACCGAGGGCGAGACCGCCGAGTCGATGCTGGAGTTCCTCGCGGGGCTCTCCCTCACGGGCGTACCGCAACCCCTCGAATACCTCGTACGGACGACCGCCGACAAACACGGTCTCGTCCGCGTCGGCTACGACCCGGACGCACCGCCCGAGACCCCCCGCACGCTCGTCACGAGCAGCGCATCACAGGCCCTCGAGACGATCGCCGTCGACCAGTCGCTCCGCTCCCTCGGCCTGGTCCGAACCGGCGACGGGTCGGCGTTGACCTCGCGCGTGCCCCGCGAAACCGTACTGTGGGCGCTGATCGACGCCCGGTATCCGGCCGTCGCGGTCGATCGTGCGGGCACGGAAGAACCCATGCGGCGCCATCGCATCGCGGCCAGCGCGCTCCCTCCCGGTTCTGTGTCCCCCGAGGCGTACACAGCGCTGATCGAAACCCTTCGCTCGTCCGTCTCCTCCAACGCGGACACCGCCTGGCTCGAGCGCGAGATCGAAGCCGCCGTGCGCCTCCGTGCGGTCGTCGACGTCGACGTCCAACTGCCCGATGGGTCGACCCGCACATTCACCCTCGAGGCCAGCGGCCTGGGCGGCGGGCGTCTGCGCGGCCGAGAGCGCGGCACGGATGTCGAGCGAACCCTGCCGGTCTCGAGCGTCCGAGGCATCCGACGCGTGTGAACCGCGCCGCGGCACCCGCGCGCACCGGTAGAATTGGCCCTTATGTCTGATGGCCCCCTGATCGTGCAGAGCGACCGAACCGTGCTGCTCGAAGTGGCGCACCCCGACGCCGAGACGGCGCGGCACGAGCTGGCGATCTTCGCCGAGCTCGAGCGGGCGCCCGAACACATCCACACCTACCGGATCACCCGGCTCGGACTGTGGAATGCCCGCGCCGCCGGGCACCACGCGGAAGACATGCTGGCGACGCTCGACCGGTGGTCGAAGTTTCCCGTCCCGCCGTCGGTGTCGATCGACGTCCGCGAAACCGTCGGCCGCTACGGCCGGCTCGTCATCGAACGCGACGACGAGGGCACACTCGTGCTGCGCAGCACCGACGGCGCCGTGCTGTCGGAGGTCGCGCGCAACAAGCGCATCCAGCCCCTGCTCACGGGCCAGCCCGTGCCGGGCACGTACACGGTCGACGCCTGGGCGCGCGGGCACATCAAGCAAGAACTGCTGAAGATCGGCTGGCCGGCCGAAGACCTCGCCGGGTACACCCCCGGCACCCCGCACGAGATCGCGCTCGACGAGAGCGAATGGAACCTGCGGCCCTACCAGCGGCAGGCCGTGGACAGTTTCACGGATGGCGGATCCGGCGTCGTCGTCCTCCCCTGTGGCGCCGGCAAGACCCTCGTCGGTGCCGCCGCGATGGCTGACACCAAGACGACGACACTGATCCTCGTCACCAACACCGTCTCTGCCCGGCAGTGGCGTGACGAGCTCCTCAAGCGCACCACCCTGACCGCCGAAGAAATCGGCGAGTACTCGGGGCAGGTCAAAGAGGTCAAGCCCGTCACGATCGCGACGTACCAGATCCTCACGGCCAAGCGGAAGGGCGAATACGCCCACCTCGCCCTCCTCGATGCGCTCGACTGGGGCCTGATCGTCTACGACGAGGTCCACCTGCTGCCTGCCCCGGTCTTCAAGCTCACGGCCGAGCTGCAGGCTCGCCGCCGCCTGGGTCTCACCGCGACACTCGTCCGCGAAGACGGACGCGAGGGCGATGTGTTCAGCCTGATCGGACCCAAGCGGTTCGACGCTCCGTGGAAAGAGATCGAGGCTCAGGGGTTCATCTCCCCCGCCGCCTGCTACGAGGTGCGCATCGATCTTCCGGCGTCCGACCGCCTCGAGTACGCCGCCGCGGCCGACGACGAGCGATACCGCCTGGCCGCGACCGCACACGCCAAGATCGACGTCGTGCGCCAGCTGGTCGAGCGGCACGAGGGCGAACGGATCCTGATCATCGGGCAGTACCTCGACCAGATCGACATCCTCGCCGAGGCTCTCGACGCGCAGAAGATCACGGGCGCGACGCCGGTCGACGAACGGGAAAGGCTGTTCCAGGCGTTCCGCGAGGGCTCGATCTCGGTGCTCGTGGTGTCGAAGGTCGCGAACTTCTCGATCGACCTGCCCGACGCATCCGTCGCCATCCAGGTCTCGGGATCGTTCGGCTCGCGACAGGAAGAGGCACAACGCCTCGGTCGCCTGCTGCGCCCCAAGACGAATGGCCACACCGCGAGCTTTTACACCCTCATCGCGCGCGACACGGTCGACCAGGACTTCGCACAGAACCGTCAGCGCTTCCTCGCCGAACAGGGCTACGCCTACACGATCCTCGATGGGACGGCCATCGCCGCCTGAGTTGGCGTCGGCGTCCCCCGCCGGCTGGCCCTACGCCGCGATGGTTGTGCCGATACACACTCCCAGGCACGAGAAGTAGACCACGCCGGCGAACAGCGCGTGAAACGTCACGTGCCGGGGCATCCGGCCACGCACGACGTCGACGATCGCCCGCCCATAGTCCGCCGCGCCGGGCTCGGTGATGCCCCGCAGCCGCCGCGAACGGCGCACCATCATCGATTCCCCCGGCGGGATTCCGATGGTGAGGACGACCAGCGCCGCCCACGCGTAGATCACCGATCCCGATGCCATGAAGACGATCCAGAGGATCAGGACGGCGACGGTGAGCACGACATGGCTGACGATAGCCGGGGCATAGTGACGGCCGTGACGTGCCCAGCCGACGAGCAACCACGCGCCGACGACCGCCTGGATCACCCAAACGCCGAGCACGAAGTAGGTCATGTCGGGCAGAATACTACTTTCGTAGTGTCGTGTCACTACTTTTATAGTGCGGATGTTGCACCTAGTGTTCCCCTATGGCTTCCACCCGCGATCGCGCTGTCGCGGCAGCTCTCGCGCTCGTCGGCGAACAGGGCATCCGCGCGCTGACTCACGCTCGCGTTGATGCGCGGGCGGGACTGCCGAGAGGTTCGACGTCGAACTGGTTCCGCACGCGGGCAGCCCTCGTCACCGGCCTGATCACGTCGATCGCCGAGGCCGAGCGCGCCGACGCCGCGGGCGGCTCCAGCTCACGTCCGCGGACGCCCGAAGACCTCATCGACATGTTCTGCCTTTTCGTCGAGACCGAGACGGGCGCGGCGGCAACCCGCACGCGTGTCCGCCTCGCTCTCGCGCTCGAGGCCGCGCACGACACCGCCCTCATCGCTCCCCTCATCCGCCAGCGAGCGATCTTCGTCCAGTGGACGGCAGAGCTCCTCCGCGGAGTCGGCGCGCGGCGGCCGGAAGAGGCGGCCCGGACTCTGCTCGCCTGCGGCAACGGCCTCACCTTTCACCGGCTCACGGTCGATCCCGACGCCGAGATCCGCCCGGTCATCGAGCGCGCGGTCCGTGCGTGTCTGGACTGACGAGCAACCCGACCAGGGCGTGAACGCGCCGATCAGGGCAGGATTCAGCGGATGCATCACTCCAGTGGGGATAATGGGGTAATGACTGCACCGCGCATCCTCGTCGTGGACGACGAGCCGAACATCCGCGATCTGCTGATCACGAGCCTGCGCTTCGCCGGCTTTCAGGTCAGGGCCGTCTCGAACGGCGCGCAGACGATCTCGGCCGTTCTCGAAGAAGAGCCCGATTTGATCGTGCTCGACGTCATGCTGCCCGACATGAACGGGTTCAGCGTCACCAAGCGCCTGCGAAGCGCCGGCTACACCGCCCCCATCCTCTTTCTGACCGCCAAAGACGAGACCGAAGACAAGATCGAGGGCCTGAACGCCGGCGGCGACGACTACGTAACCAAACCGTTCAGCCTCGACGAGATCGTCGCGCGCATCCAGGCGATCCTCCGCCGCACGATGCAGGCCGACGAAGAGGCGGTCATCCGTGCCGGCGAGCTGTCGATGGACCAGGACACGCACGATGTGAAGGTCGGCGACGTCTCGATCGACCTCAGCCCGACCGAGTTCAAGCTGCTGCGCTACCTGATGCTGAACCCCAACCGCGTGCTGTCGAAGGCGCAAATCCTCGACCACGTCTGGGAGTACGACTTCAACGGTGACGCGGGCATCGTCGAGAGCTACATCTCGTACCTGCGGCGCAAGATCGACCCGCACTCGTCCGAAGCGCTCATCCAGACCAAACGAGGCTTCGGCTACATGCTGAAGGCCGGTAAGACCGCGTAGGGGGCTCCCCTGAGCGATCGTCACAAACCCGACAAGGTCACCCGGTGGTGGCGGGGCGTCAGCCTCCGCGCCAAGGTCACCGGCGTCACCGTGGCGATCCTCGCGATCGGCCTGTTCGCGTCGGGCATCGCGACCATGGCGTTCGTGCACAACGCGCTCGTCGTCGCGCAAGATCAGCAGCTGGAAGCGCGCGCTTCGTCGAACCTCGCCGCCGGGCTGCTGGATGTCGAGATCGACGAAGACGACGGCACCGTCAAGATCTCTCTGACAGACCAGGCCCTGGCCGGCGACTACTTCATCGCCGTCTACGAACCGGGGGGCGAAGCGTTGGGCGGTCGACCCCAGGAGGGCGGCCCCATCTGGCCCGAGGAGTACACGCTCGAGAAGACCTACTCCACGGGAACAACGCCGTTCACGCTGTACGGGGAAGACGGAGAGGTCTATCACGCCAGCGCGGGAACGCTGGATCCGCGCCTCACGGGTGAGCTGTACACGCAGATCATCGCGCAGCCCCTCGCCCCGATCGATCGGACCGTCGCGACGTTCTTCGGCGTCTTCACGATCCTCGGGCTCATCACGATCGCGGCCGGTGCACTCACCACCCGCCTGCTCGTCACCCAGACGTTCCGCCCGCTCGGGCAGGTCGAGCGTGCCGCGACATCCATCTCGTCCGGTGACTTCAGCCAGCGACTCACACCCAGCGACCCCCGCACCGAAGTCGGAAAACTCACGGGCGCGCTCAATACGATGCTCGATCGTGTGGATGCCTCGCTCAGCCAGCGCGAGGCGACCGTTCGCCAGATGCGGCGCTTCATCGGCGATGCGAGCCACGAACTGCGCACGCCCCTCGTAACTGTGCGCGGCTACGCCGAGCTGTATCGGATCGGTGCCATCCGAGGTGACGAGGACATCGCACAGGCGATGGAGCGCATCGAAAAAGAGGCGATCCGCATGGGTGTGCTGGTCGAGGACCTGCTCGCCCTGGCGCGCCTCGACGAGCGCCGCGAGGTCGAAATCGCGCCGATCGACCTACGCCCGATCGCGCGTGATGCGGGCATGGATCTGCGCGCCGCCGCACCGCAGCGCACCGTGACCGTGATCGACGCGGATTCCCTGGCGGCGCGGATCGCCCTCGAGAACGACGGCGCGACGGGCACCGTCCCCGTGGACACCGATCCCGCAGAAAAGGATGCCTCCGCCCCGCGTCGACGCGGCGGGGCGAGCTCCGCTGCCCGTGCACGCTCGCTCCTGCGTCGCATCCCGCGCCCTGTTCCGGCGCCGCGCGGCGGATCCGCGTCGGATTCAGCGGACGGCCCTGCTCAGCTGTCGTTCCCGACGAAGTCGATCCCGGTCGCCGTGAGCCGCCCACCCGTGGTGCTCGGGGATGAGAACCGGATCCGCCAGGTCGTCGCGAATCTGCTCGGCAACGCGCGTCGCTTCACCGCCGACGATTCGCCGATCGAGATCGTGGTCGGCACCGACGTCACCGCCGTGAGCCCGACCGCACCGCTCGGTATGGGGTGGGTGGCGATCGTCGACCACGGGGAGGGCATCCCCGAGCAGATCCGCGACAACATCTTCCAGCGCTTCTGGCGCGCCGATTCATCGCGTACGCGCGAGACCGGCGGCTCCGGCCTCGGGCTCGCCATCGTGGCTTCGATCGTCGCGGCGCTGAACGGCACCGTCGAGGTCGAAGACACTCCGGGCGGCGGCGCCACGTTCCGGGTCTCGTTCCCCATCGCGGCCGAGTCGACGCTGTACCTCGACACGCAGCCTCTCCCTAAGCTCCCGCCGCTCCCCCCTCTGCCGCCGCAGCCCTCCGCTCGTTGAGCGCACCTTCTTCCGAGCGCTTCGCTCACTCGACGACCGGTCCTCCCCAGCGGCGCGGCCGATAAAGCGAAGGGCGATTCGGATGCTTGCGCGCAGTCCGTGCCTGCCAGGCCCGTAGCGTCGGGGCATCCGCCGGCACTCGGCGATACCGATCCGCACCTCAAGGAGCTCTCATGGCCGTTTTCACCGTCGATTCCGACGCCGTCATCGCCCAGTCCGCCGCCATCCGCGGAACGATCGACCGCATCCAGTCCGAGTCTCAGTCGATGCTCGGCCAGCTCGTCCAACTCCAGTCCGCGTGGACCGGTCAGGCATCCGCGGCCTTCCAAGAGACCATCGAACGGTGGCGCACCACGCAGCGACACGTCGAAGAGAGCCTTGCCACCATCACTTCGGCGCTGGAGTCGGCCGGCAGACAATACGCGGATGCCGAGATCACGAACGCGGCTCTGTTCCGCTGACCCAACCGCGAGAGTGCCCGTCCCCAGCGCGAGGATGCCCCTTCCCACAGCGAGGGTGCCCGTTCCGCGAACCGAACGGGCACCCTCGGCGACAGAACGAGCACCCTCACGCCGCCTCTGAGGCCGAGACAAGAAGAAGGGCCCCGGCGCAATGCCGGGGCCCTTCTTATGATTCGTGCGGGACTTAGAAGTCCATGCCACCCGTCGGGTCGCCGCCACCCATGGCAGCGCCGGCCTTCTCGGGCTTGTCGGCCACGACGACCTCGGTCGTCAGGAACAGACCGGCGATCGACGCCGCGTTCTCCAGAGCGGAGCGCGTCACCTTGGCCGGGTCGATGATCCCGTGCGCGAACATGTCGACGTACTCGCCGGTCGCGGCGTTGAGGCCGTGTCCGATGGGCAGCTCGGCGACCTTGTTCGCCACGACACCGGGCTCGAGGCCCGCGTTCAGGGCGATCTGCTTGAGCGGCGCCTCGATCGCGACGCGAACGATGTTCGCGCCGGTCGCCTCGTCACCCGTCAGGTTGAGCGTGTCGAACACGTTCTTCCCGGCCTGGATGAGGGCGACGCCACCACCGGCGACGATGCCCTCTTCGACGGCGGCCTTCGCGTTGCGAACGGCGTCCTCGATGCGGTGCTTGCGCTCCTTGAGCTCGACCTCGGTTGCAGCTCCCGCCTTGATGACGGCGACGCCACCGGCGAGCTTGGCGAGACGCTCCTGGAGCTTCTCACGGTCGTAGTCGCTGTCGGTGTTCTCGATCTCGCGGCGGATCTGGGTCACGCGACCCTCGATCTGCTCCGAGTCGCCGGCACCCTCGACGATCGTGGTCTCATCCTTGGTGATGATGACCTTGCGCGCCTTGCCGAGCAGGTCGGTGGTCGTGTTCTCGAGCTTGAGACCGACCTCTTCGCTGATGACCTGACCACCGGTGAGGATGGCGATGTCCTGCAGCTGCGCCTTGCGACGGTCGCCGAAGCCGGGAGCCTTGACGGCAGCCGACTTGAAGATGCCGCGGATCTTGTTGAGCACGAGAGTCGCGAGAGCCTCGCCCTCGACGTCCTCGGCGATGATGACGAGCTCCTTGCCCTCCTGGATCACCTTGTCAACGACCGGCAGAAGGTCCTTGATGTTCGAGATCTTGGAGTTCGCGATGAGGATGTAGGGGTCCTCGAACACGGCTTCCTGGCGCTCGGGGTCGGTGACGAAGTAGGGGTTGATGAAACCCTTGTCGAAACGCATACCCTCGGTGAGCTCGAGCTCGGTGCCGAACGTGTTCGACTCCTCGACGGTGACGACGCCTTCCTTGCCGACCTTGTCGATCGCCTCGGCGATCAGGTCACCAATGGTGGTGTCGGCGGCCGAGATCGACGCGGTAGCGGCGATCTCTTCCTTGGTCTCGACCTCTTTGGCGCTCTTGAGCAGCTCGGCCGAGATGGCCGCGACGGCCTTCTCGATGCCGCGCTTGAGCGAGATGGGGTCGGCGCCGGCCGCGACGTTGCGCAGGCCTTCCTTGACGAGGGCCTGAGCCAGAACGGTAGCGGTGGTGGTGCCGTCACCTGCGACGTCGTCGGTCTTCTTGGCGACCTCCTTGACGAGCTCCGCGCCGATCTTCTCGTACGGGTCGTCGAGTTCGATCTCCTTGGCGATCGAGACGCCGTCGTTCGTGATGGTGGGGGCGCCCCACTTCTTCTCGAGCACGACGTTGCGACCGCGGGGGCCGAGCGTCACCTTGACGGCGTCGGCGAGGATGTTCAGGCCGCGCTCGAGGCCGCGACGGGCCTCTTCGTCGAAAGCGATGATCTTTGCCATGTGTGTGTCGTCCCTCCCGGACGTAGGTATTGGTTTAGCACTCCGGTAAGGCGAGTGCTAACGCCCATTCTGGCACTCACCCCCACCGAGTGCAAGCCGCGCAGAGTCCGGATGACTCAGGTCAGACGACCGCGATGCTCCCACCGCGCGCATCGGGCACGAGCTCGACCCACGTGTTGCCGGGAGCGAGATACACCGGCGTGCCGTACTGATTCGTGAGCTGAATGGGTGCGTCAGCGGATGCCTTGGTCCAGGTGACCTGGATGACCTTCCCGCCCGTTGCCACCCACGCCGGGCCGCTGCCTACCATGACGGTCTTCGGGATGTCGCCGTAGGCCCAGTCGATGCTCACCGAAAGCGCGACGACATTGGTCGCTGCGAGCTGCCCACCCCCGGAATCCAGGTCGGGCGCGCCGTTCTGCGAACGGAGGTAGCGCCCGGATCCCGCGTCCCACCGCCACGACCGGCCCTCCTTCGCCGAGAAGAACAGGTCGAACCCGTTCGCCGCGCTCCCGTACGCCGCGGCAGACGCCGTCTGGGGGCGCTGCGAATACGCGAACTGCTGGGCCGGCGGAGGTACATCGGCGTACGCGGCTCGTAACTCCTGCGCCTTGACGAGCACGTTGTGGGGCGCGGCCTTCGACGGGGTGCGGTACATGAACCGGTCGTCCGCACCGCCGTGGATGGCGTTGTGAACGGGCGCATTGAGCATCATGTCCACGAAACGCTGCTGCCCACCCGAGTAGGCGATCAGACCGCCGAAGGGCGAAACGATATCGGGGTCCATGGGACGGATGCTTCGCACGGGACCGATCTCGGCGGGCACATCCGAGAACCAGAGCGCGACGTACCGGGTCAGGCCACCCTCGACGAGCTCCTCGAACACGATGTCCGTGCGGTCCAGACCCACCTGCGGGCGGGCCGCGACGTGGTTGTCGATCTTTGCCGCGAGGGCGGGGCCCGTGATCGTTTCGGCGGGAACCTGCGTACCGCGCAGAGGCTGCACGGCCATCGGGGGCGCCTCGGGTGTCGGCGTGGGGCTGGGCTCGATGGACGCCGTCGTGCTGGGCGTCGCCGGCGGGGGGCCCGCTTGCGCCGGTTCCGCGGCGCAAGCGCCGAGCATCAGTGCCGAGACGAGCACACCGACGGTTGCGGCGAGCCGCACGGAACGAGGGAGCGCGCGGGCCCGCGCAGGCGACTTCATGCGCGTCAGACTAGGACGCGCGCGCCGAGGGGCGCCGTCGACACGGCGGTCGGCGCCGAAGCCGACGCACCATCCGCGGGCGCATCAAGCGACGACCCTTCACGAACGCGCGTCCGGAACGCGCGTCAAGAGACGACGCGGACCGATTCGGCCTGCGGGCCCTTCTGCCCTGCTCCGACCGTGAACTCGACGAGTTGCCCCTCTTCGAGGACGCGGAATCCCGACATGTCGATGTTCGAGTAGTGGACGAAGACGTCCTGCCCCCCGTCGACCACGGTGATGAAGCCGAATCCCTTCTCGGCGTTGAACCATTTGACGGTGCCCTGGGTCATGCGTGAACTCCTGTGCTGCGCGGGTGAGACAGGGTCATGCTAGCCACCGGGATCGCGCCAGATGAGCCTCCAGCACAACTGTTGACACGGGGGCCGTCAACTCGTAACTCTGCCGAAACATGCGGGCGAATGGGGTGCGGAGTGCCGGCCTCCGCCCGGGCTAACCGGCGGGCGTCTCGGTCGCGACGGGCTCGATGCGGTCGAGTCCGAGCACCACGGTCAGCTGCGTGCCGGGGGTGCCGGGGAGCGGATACTCGGGGTCGAGCACGACCTCTGCAGCACCGATCACACCGGCGAGGCCGCGGGCTGCACCCTCGGCCTCGGGCGCGGCGTAGTAGACGGTCGTCAGCGGGAAGGCACGGTCACCGGCGTTGCCCGCGAGCACGTTGGCCTCGGGCCATCCGCTCGCCACCAGCTCGTCCTTCACCAGCGTCGCCTGCCCCTCTTCGGGCGTGCCGTTGAGCACGAGCACCGTGTAAGAGGTGTCCACGACGGGTTCGGCCGTGGGGACGACCGAGATCGAGGGCGCGGGAGTCGGAAAGAGCACGATCTTGCCCTGCCAGATCATGCTTGCGAAGATGCCCAGCAGAACAAGGACGACCGTCGCGGCGAGCGCCCAGAGGAAGGTCGTCCAGCCGCGAACGCGAGGATTCTCGGCTCGGTGCGCGCCGACGCGGCCGGGGGACGCGGAGATGTCGTCGAATCGATCGGTGGGGGGCGGGGGCACCTGAGAATGCTACCGGCGGTCGTGTGTGCGAACCCTCAACGCCGCGGCCGACCGAGGGTCAGAGTCCGAGCGCGCCTTCGCGGGCGGCGCGTTCGGCGTCGCGCTGGTCCCGGATCCGGCGGAGACGCTTGACCAGCATCGGGTCGTACGCGAGCGCCGCTTCGGTCTCGATCAGCCGACCCAGAAGCTGGTAGTAGCGCGCGGGTGCGAGGTCGAGTTCGGCACGGATCGCCTCTTCTTTCGCGCCCACGTGCCGACGCCACTCCGCCTCGAAATCGAGGATCGCGCGCTCATCGACGGTAAGAGCATCGCTCGGGGACTCGGCCATGACCCCAGGGTAGGTCGGCCGGACGCTTCAGCTCGCGCGCCACTCCAGCCACGCGCCAAGCGGATCCGCCGCAGCCAGAACACGTCCGTTGTGGCTCAGGACGAACCCCGGCCATCCGCTCGCGTCCACGGGCGTCGTCCACCGTTCGTGGAGGGCGGGCGGGTCCAGCGATACCCAGTGGACGCCCGCACTCCGCAGTTCGGCGAGCGCGTCGAAGAGCCGCTCGCGACCGGCGCGGGGTACGTGCGGCAGGAGCCCCGGGGTGGTCACCACGGCCGTCGCCCCGGACGGCGTGGAATCGACCAGCCGACGGAGCGCCTCGGGATCGGTGGCGTCGCCCGCGTCGATGCGCAGGTGCTCGGCGGCGGCAAGATCGAGCGCAGCATCGATACGCGCCGCGCGGCCCGTCTCGCCCGGCCAGACGAGAGCGGTGGCGAAGCGACGGTCGTCCGCGTCGGACGGATCGAGCGGGCGCAGGTCCAGCCCGGCGCGCCAGACGATCTCGGGCATGAGCAGTTCGGGCCGGCGTCGTTCTGGCGAACGGTCGCCGCGGAGTTCGCACGAGAGCACGACCGACGATGGGCCGTCCACGGGATCGAGCGCCACACTCCGCGCTCCGCCGTACCGATACGAGTACCGGTCGGGCAGCAGACACAGACCCGCGGATGCCCCGAGTTCGATCAGCGCGATCGGCCCCTCGATCGCGGCGAGCGCGGGTAGCAGCACAGCCGACCGCTGCGGTTCGTTGGTCTGGAGTGAGCGAACGGATGCGTCAGCGACGAGTTCGTCTGCGTGCTGGATGAGCCAGTCGGCGAAAGCCGCGTACCCACCGACTTTGGGCGCGCCCCGCAAGCGCGCGAGAGCGAACACCAGCGGGGGTTGGCGGCGGTCGGGCGGGAGGCGTCCGATCACGGCGCAGGCCGAGGCATCCTGCGCCACTCCCCTCGCCCATTCGGCGTAGAGCGCGGAGCGGCCCGGGGTCTCGACGAGAGCGAACCGCCCGTATCGCTCTGCCACCTCATCCGCCGCCGTCATGCCCCTATTCAATCGCGCGCATACCGGCGGATGCGCCGCGTCGGCCGCACGCAGGGTTGAATGGAGGGGACGACAGGAGAGTGCGATGGACTACACCGTCACCAAAAGCGACGAGCAGTGGCGCGAAGAACTCGACGCGGACCGGTTCGCCGTGCTGCGGCAGGCCGCGACCGAGACCCCGTTCACCGGCGAGCTGCTCGAAGAGGAACGTTCGGGGCTCTACACGTGCGGCGCGTGCAACGCCGAGCTCTTCGAGAGCGGCACGAAGTTCGATTCCGGATGCGGATGGCCGAGCTTCTACGAATCCGTCCGTCCCGACGCGGTCGAGCTGATCGAGGACGACTCGCTCGGCATGATGCGCACCGAGGTGCGCTGCGCGACGTGCGGATCCCACCTGGGTCACGTCTTCCCGGACGGGTACGGAACACCCACGGGCGACCGGTACTGCATGAACTCGCTCGCGCTGTCGTTCGAGCCCGAGAAGTGAGCGCGCTCGACGCCGTCCGGGCCCGGCGCTCGTGGTCGAAGGTCACAGACGAGGCCCCGACGCACGACGAACTGCTCGAGCTGGTGTCGGCGGCCGGTCGAGTCGCAGATCACTCGGGATTGCGCCCCTGGCGCCTGATCGAGCTGCGCGGAGATGACCGCGACACGCTCGGCCGCGCGATCAACAAGGCCGAGGGTGAGAAGGGCGTATCCAGCAAGCCCCGTCGCGCTCCCCTGCTGATCGCCGTGGTCGCGAGCTACCGCAAGAGCGACAAGGTGCCGCGCTGGGAGCAGGAGGCCGTCGCCTCAGGCGTCGCGCACATGCTCAGCCTGCTGCTCGACGAGGCCGGTTACGGCGTGCTGTGGCGCACGGGGCACTACACGCGGGCGAAGGCCGTCGCCAAGGCGCACGGGCTCAAGAAGAACGAAGAGCTGCTGGGGTGGCTGTACGTGGGGAAGAAGCCCGAGCGCACGCGCGGTGGCTTCCGCCGCGGCGTGGATGCTTCGCGTTTCGTCTCGCGGATGCCCCGCCCCTAGCGCGCCCGACCCCACCCCGCCGAAACACCCATCGTGCGACGAAACACCCCGTGTCGAGGGGTGTTTCGGCGCAGAAGAGGTGTTTCGGAGGCTTCAGCCGCGGTCGGTGGCCCGGCGGCGGCGCGGCATCACGACCACCAGCACCGCGACGAGCGCCACCACCACGGCGATGAGCGCGCGCGGCACGTCGAGGTCGGCGCCCGTCGGCCAGGCCACGTCGAGCACGACGGATGTCGCGAGCAGGCCGACGACCGAACCGAGCCCGAGCAGAAGCACTCCGGTGTACCGGACGAGCCCGGCCGACACGAAGATGTAGACGACCCCGGTGGCGCCGCCGAGGTAGAGCCACGGGTTTGTCGGGAGCACCGCGGGCGGACCGACGAACGCGATGTGGATCGCGGCCGCGACGCCGAGGATGACGGTTCCGCCCAAGAAGTTGACGAACGTCGCGGCGAAGGCCGACTCGACGCGCTGCCGCAGACGCCCGTTCGTCGCCTGCTGCCACGCGATGCCCGCGCCCGCGAGGAACGGCAGCGTGAGCATCCACCACGGCACCGAAACCACGGCGCTGCCGACCAGCCCCACGGCGACCGCCACGAGCGCGAGTGCTCCCCCGCCGACGCGACGCATCGTGACCGGGACGACTCCCGCGGGACCGTAACCCGCACGGTCGAGCACCAGCCCACCGACCGTCTGGCCCGCGACGACCCCGACGGTGAACAACGAAACCCCGAGCAGCCCGACCGTCAGGCCCTGCGTGACGGTTGTCAGTGCGCCCGCGAGCCCACCGAGAAGCATCCATGAAGGGATGCGCCGTTCTCGGACGCCCGCGAAGAGTCGACCCATCGCGGCTCGACCGGCGGAGGTGACGGGCGCTAGCACGACCAAGATGATCAGGCCCGAACCGAACGACACGAAAGCGGCGAAGATCCCGTCCCCGGATTCGCTGCCGAGGCCGCCGTTCATGCGGGCCTGCACGGCGGTCATGGCGCCGACCGACACTGCGCCGAGTGCCGAGAGGAGTACCGGGGGGCGCTGACGCATCGCCACTCCCCCTTCTTGGAGCCGACTACGGGATGTGAACCCGTAACCCCGGACTCACGGGTTCAGATGCGCTGGCGGACCGGGCCCCGGCGTTCCGCGGATGTCGCGTCAGATCAGGGTAGCCGTTCGATCGTCGAGCCAGCGCTATGGACGGGTCGGCCGGGATGCGGGATCGACCGCGAAGCGAGGGGCAAACTTAGGTAGCGTCTGGGCATGCGACTTCTGCCCGCAAGCCTCCTCCTCCTCGTGGTAGCGGGTGTTCTGGTCGGATGTACGTCCTCTGATGCTTCGACGTCGGCTAGTGCTGAACCGACGGCGTCCGCGTCGCCCGAGCCCACGGCAACGGTCACCGGCGCAGATCCCCTCGATCTGATCGGCACCTGGCGCATCTCGGAGGCGGATGGCGAGACACCTGGGACCGTAGTGCGCATCGGGCTCGGCGGCCTCGAGATCTGGCGGAGCTGCGGCGATGTCGTCGGGTCGTGGGTTGCGGACCACACCCAGATGCGCGCCGTCGTGTCGGGGTATTCGCAGACATGCGACCCGCTCCCGCCTCTCACATGGATCGATGACACGGCGTCGTACGAGCTCACGGCCGAGAGCGCGACCCTCCGTTCCGGCGACGGAGGCGTGCTGGCTGTCCTCATCGCGGATGACGCAGCCGAGTCTCCCGATCGAGTGACGCTGGGGCATTTCTCGACCGAGATCGACGATCGGGCACGAGACCACTTCGCCGGAATCGTCTCCTGGCCCGCGGGGCTGGAGCCCGCCGAGCCCGGCGAGCTCTTGGGCGAATGGGTGCCGCAGGGAGACTTCGCCGCCGACCCGCACGTTGTGTTCTCAGAGGCCGGACACTGGTCGGGTACCGACGGTTGCAACGGCGGCGGCGGACGCTGGATCGTCTCGGCTGGCGGTTCGTTCGACAGCACATCGGGAGCATCGACCCTCGTCGGTTGCGACGGCGCACCGGTTCCGAGCTGGGTGATGACGGCGCGCGGGGCCGGGATGGACGGCGACGAACTCGTCTTGCTCGACATCAGCGGGCAAGAGCTGGGACGCCTCATCCGGACATGAGCGGCGGATGAAGCGACACGACGCCGTGTCGCCGTCCGACGATAATGATCGGATGATCCCGCCGCGCGCACACGATGATTGGACGGCCTTGGACCCGTCAATGCGTCGAGAAGCGCTGGGTGCACTCAAAGCACGGCTCCACGAGAGCCCGAAGGATCTGTCCACACGTCGCGAGATCGTCGATGCGTACCGCCAACTGGGGAACCCGGACCAGGCAGGCCGTTTCGCCCTCGGTCTGGAGGAGGGCGCTCGACCCGATGAGATTCGTGCCTACTCTTCGATGATTCGGGGACTCGGTGCCGGCGAATCTGCGGCGCGCAGGCTCAGTCTCATCACGGCCGAGGTCGAACTACCGGAGCCGGTGAGGCAAGCAATCGAGGGCCGACCGCTGGGCGACGAGTGGCGACCCGGAGGAATCTACGTCGGCATCGCCTGGGCGATCTGGGTCGGGCTCGGGCTCATCTCGATGATGGTCGTGTTCAGTTTCGCCATGGCGGGAGCGCGCGACGTGCAGTCGATCGCGCAATGGTGGACCGCCTTGACCGGGTGGGCGCTTGTGGTCGCGTTGACTTCGACCACTGCGTGGTGCGCGGCGTCCAAGAAGTGGAAACCTGCACTCGTTTGGGCATCCATCACCATCGTGTTCACCGCGTGCGTTCTCGTCATTTCGGTAGTACTCCTCCCGCGCTAACCGCGCCCATTTCGTCTGGGCTACTGGCACGGGAATGGCACCCCGGGATCATCACAGGACCATCCAGAGGGCCCTGGTTAGCGCACCGGATCGGCTCGCTGACCAGGGACCTATCCACAGAGCCGACTACGGGACTTGAACCCGTAACCCCCTAATTACAAGTTAGGTGCGCTACCAATTGCGCCAAGTCGGCAGGTCCACCAGTCTATCGACGCCGATCGAACGTCGTGAGCCGGCGCAGCCCGCGAGCCGCTCACTCCTCAGGGAGTGGGGGACGGCGTGGTCGTCGGGGTGACGGAGGGCGTGGGGGTCGGCGTCGAGAAATAGGCCTCGCTCGCCAGCGTGAGCACGAACTGCGCGAACTCTTTCGCATCGGTCAGGTCGCCGTTGTACGGCGTGCCGTTGACGTAGACCTTCGGGCCGGTCAGCGCCGCGTCGGTGCCCTCGACCGGCTCAGCCAGCGCGCGCGCGGTGGCCTTCTGGACCCACGGCACGAAGCTCGCATTCTCGATGCACCGAGCGACCCGCTTGGGGTTCTCGACGCCCACGGCCTGAGCGAGCACCGCCAGGTCGTCGTCGCTCAAACCGTCGGTGTCGAGCTCGGGTCGCTGCTCGAGCAGCCGGTGATTGAACGCGAAGAACGAGGTCGGCGCGTACGTCGCAACGCACGCAGCCGCACCGGCCGAACGCAGCGAGTACTTGGTTCCGTTGGATTTTCCCGTCAGGAGTGCGACCGGGTGGTACGAGATCGTCGCCGCCCCCTCCGATACCCATTCCGACAGCTGCTGGGCATTCGCCAACTGGAAATCGGAGGACGCCTCGGACAGGTAGTCGACGTAGACCTCGACCCGCAGCGGCTGCTGGGTCGACGTCGGTTCGGGCGTGGCGGCCTCGGTCGCGTCGGGAGCCGCGGCATCGGACGACGCGGGCGGGGCATCTGCCGCGCCGCCTCCGGAGAAGGATGCCAGCACGCTCGCGGGAATCGAGTCGACGACGATGCCGTCGTCCTGCACGGTGGGAGAAAGCTGCGGCTGAGAGGCCGACTCGCCGAGCGTCCACGCCACGGCGACACCCGCGCCGACGACGACGGCTGCCACGACGACACTGCCGACGACGATGCGCGCGAGGCGCCCTCGACGCTGGCGGGCCTGGACGGCAGCCGCCTTCTCGCGTACCGCCTCGCGGCGGTCGCGACGCGCGGGGACGTTGGGCGTCTCATCGCTCGACATGAAACCTCTGAATCGCTCGGGCCGAAAGCGTCGGGCGCTTCCGGGTAGGACGCGCACGGGAAAGCGACATCCGCATCCGATGGTAGTCAGAGAGGCTGGGAATCACCCAGACGAGGCGCCTATTGCTGTGCCATAATTCCGAGAGGCGCGCCGATGCGCCTGCGGCGGCTAACCCCCGCCACTTCCATTCACTACGGATCGTCCGGCACGTACCTGCCGGTGAAGGAGAAAACAATGTCGTCTGTCACGTTCGACAACGCCACCCGCCTGTACCCCGGCGGTGAGCGACCCGCCGTCGACAAACTCAACCTCGAAGTCGCCGATGGCGAGTTCCTCGTTCTCGTCGGCCCCTCCGGTTGCGGCAAGTCCACGTCGCTGCGCATGCTCGCCGGCCTCGAAGAGGTCAACTCGGGACGCATCCTGATCGGTGACCGCGACGTCACGGACGTCCCGCCGAAGGATCGCGACATCGCGATGGTCTTCCAGAACTACGCCCTGTACCCGCACATGACGGTCGCCGAGAACATGGGCTTCGCCCTGAAGATCGCCGGCGTCGGCAAGGACGAGCGTGCCGCCCGCGTTCTCGAGGCCGCGAAGCTGCTCGACCTCGAGCAGTACCTGACCCGCAAGCCCAAGGCTCTCTCGGGTGGTCAGCGTCAGCGCGTCGCGATGGGTCGCGCCATCGTGCGTCAGCCCCAGGTGTTCCTCATGGACGAGCCGCTGTCGAACCTCGACGCCAAGCTCCGCGTCCAGACCCGCACACAGATCGCATCGCTCCAGCGCCGCCTCGGCGTCACGACGGTCTACGTCACGCACGACCAGACCGAAGCCCTCACGATGGGTGACCGCATCGCCGTTCTGAAGGATGGCGTCCTGCAGCAGGTCGGCACGCCCCGCGACCTGTACGAGACGCCGAAGAACGTCTTCGTCGCCGGCTTCATCGGATCGCCCGCCATGAACCTGTTCACGGTTCCCCTCACCGAGGGTGGCGTCCAGTTCGGCACGTCTGTCGTGGGAATCGAGGCTGACACGATCAGCCGCGCCCACGGCAGCGAGGTCACGATCGGCGTTCGTCCCGAGGACGTCGTGCTCGGCCCGGCGGACGGCCCGGGCCTCTCGGTCACGGTCGACCTGGTCGAAGAGCTCGGTGCCGACGGCTACCTCTACGGCCACGCGGACGTCCTCGGCAAGCGCACCGACCTGGTCGCGCGCGTCGACGGTCGCCGCCACCCGAACGCCGGCGAGACGGTGACGCTCGCGCCGATCCCCGGACACATGCACGTGTTCGACGTCGTCACGGGCGACCGCCTCAGCGACAAGCCCGTCGTTTCGGCGTAACTCCCTCGTGCGGCGCGGGTCCTCTTCGGAGGCCCGCGCCGCACGCATTTTCTCGCGCCCGCAGCACCCGAAACCGACGGAGGAGACACCGTGAGCGATGCCCTCAGCATCACCGCGAGCGAGGTCGACCCGGGCTTGCTGACCCTGCCCTGGTCGTTGCCGCTCGCCGAGTGGCCGAGCAGCACGATCGTCTCGCTTCCCAAGGGCCTTTCGCGTCACCTGGTGCGTTTCGCGAATCTCTCCGGCCGGGTCGTCGCGGTCAAAGAGACGACGGCCGAGATGGCGCGGCGCGAGTACGAGATGCTTGGCAACCTGCACCGGCTCGCCGTGCCCTGCGTCGACCGCGTCGCGGTGATCGCGGGACGCAAGGATGCCTCGGGCGAGCCGCTCCCGGCCGCCCTGGTCACCGCGCACCTGAAGTTCTCGCTCCCCTATCGCGCCCTGTTCACACAGGTGCTGCGCCCCGACACCGCCACGCGCCTGGTCGATGCGCTCGCGGTGCTGCTGGTGCGCCTGCACAATGTCGGTTTCTTCTGGGGCGACGTGTCGCTCTCGAACACGCTTTTCCGTCGCGATGCCGGAGCCTTCGCCGCGTACCTCGTCGACGCCGAGACCGGCGAATTGCACGAGAGCGGGCTGACGCTCGGTCAGCGCGAGCACGACCTCGACGTCGCGCGCACCAACATCGCCGGTGAGATCATGGATCTCGAGGCGGGCGGGCGACTCGAGGGCGGTGTCGACGCGATCGAGATCGCCGACGGCATCCTCTCGTCCTACCACTCGCTCTGGGCGGCGCTCACGGACCAGGAGAGCTTCTCGTCCGCGGAGTCGTGGCGCCTCACCGAACGCGTGCAGCGCCTGAACGCGCTCGGGTTCGACATCGGCGAGATGTCCATCCAGGCCGCACCCGACGGCACCCGCGTCTCGATCCAACCGAAGGTCGTCGACGCCGGGCACCATCAGCGGCGCCTGATCCGGCTGACGGGGCTCGACGTCGAAGAGAACCAGGCACGGCGCCTGCTGAACGACCTCGACGAGTTCCGCGCCCGCGTCTCGCGGCTCGGCGTCGACGAAGAGATGGTCGCCCACGAGTGGCTGACGCGCGTCTTCGAACCCGTCGTCAAGGCCATCCCCTACGACCTGCGCGCCAAGCTGGAGCCCGCCGAGGTGTTCCACCAGGTGCTGGAGCACAGGTGGTACATGTCGCAGGAGCGGGGTTCATCCGTTCCCCTCGCCGAGGCCCTGACGTCTTACGTCAACAACGTCCTGCGCCATCGCCGCGACGAGGCGACCATCATGGGCCCCCCGACCGAGACACTGGCGATCCCCGTCATCGACGACGACGCCGAGATCGAACCGGACGCCGAGGCGGACGCCGTCGACTGGCGGGACCTCGTCTGAGCGGGCCTGCCGCGTCAGCTAGTAGCCGACGGTGAACCGCTCGCGGGAGTGCTTCGGCTCTTCGATTTCGTCGAGCACAGCCACGGCCAGGTCGGCGCCCGAGATGAACGACTCCCCGTCCGCGTCCGTGACGATGACATCGCCGCCGTCGCGGTACGACCCCGTCCGCTCTCCTGGGTTCCATGCGCCGAACCCGCCCGCCGGGTGGACGTAGAACCAGTCGATCGACGGATCCCCGGTCTGCAGGTCCTCGAGGATCCCGATCGCCTCGAACGCCTCGGGCTTGTACTCCTCGGTGAAGCTCGGCAGATCGATGACGCGGGGACCACCGGGCGCCGAAAGGCTCCCGCCCGCACCGCCGATCACGCCGACCCGTGTGCCGGGCTGAAGCGTCGCGACGAGCTCCGCAACCGCGGGACGAAGGAGCCCAGCCATCTCGCCCCGTGCGGGAACCGACACGATGACGACCTCGGCACCCTGGATCTCGGCGACGAGGCCGGGCACGTCGAGCAGCGAGCCCTCGATGTAGGTGACACCCTGTTGCCGATCGGACGCCGCGGTCCGCGCGACCGAGAGCGCGGTGTGTCCGCGCCGCGCGGCTTCGGCGACGATGTGGCTACCGGCGTAGCCGGTTCCTCCGATGACGACGATGCGAGACATCCGTGATCCTTTCGCTTGCGTTTAGCGGTGCTTCAGTCTCCGACGGACGCGCGCAGGGTCGACACCTGGTAGAGGGCGACGGATGCCGCGATGCCGGCGTTCAACGACTCTGTGCTGGCCGAGATGGGAATCGAGACGATCTGGTCGCATGTCTCGGCCACCAGACGCGACAGCCCCTTGCCCTCGCTGCCGACGACGATCACTATCGGGCGGTCGGCGAGCTCGAGGGCGGGCAGCGACACATCGCCATCGCCGTCGAGTCCGAGCACGAAGACGCCCTGGCGCTTGAAGTCCTTCAGCGTCGAGGTCAGGTTGGGCGCGACCACGACAGGCGTGCGAGCAGCAGCACCGGCGCTGGTCTTCCATGCTGCGCTGTTGACGCTCGCCGAACGACGCTGCGGCAGGATGATGCCGTGCCCGCCGAAGGCGGCCGTCGAGCGGATGATCGCGCCGAGGTTGCGGGGGTCGGTGATGCCGTCGAGCGCGACGAAGAGCGGGAGCTTGCCCGCGTCGATGACCTTCTCGAGCAGGTCCTGCGGGTGCCCGTACTCGTACGGCGGCACCTTGAGCGCAACGCCCTGGTGAACGCCGTCGAAGCCCGCCATGCGGTCGAGCTCCGGTCGCGTGACCTCGAGCACCGGAATCTCGCGGTTCGTCGCGATCGAGAGCATCTCTTTCACGCGGTCGTCCATCTCGACCCGCTGCGCGATGTAGAACGCCGTGGCGGGGATCTTCGCCCGCAGGGCCTCGAGCACCGAGTTACGGCCGGTGACGACCTCGGTCTCTTCGTCCTTCTTCGCGCGGGGCGCGCGTCCCGAGCTCGGGTTCGAGCTCGGGCGCCCCTTGCCGCCCGCGGCGGCGAAGCGCTCGGCCGCGGCCTTGCGCTTGCCCGCGGGGTGCCACGCGCGATCCTCGGCCTTGGGCGTCGGCCCACGACCTTCGAGCGAGCGCTTGTTCTTTCCGCCCGTGCCCTTTGTGGGACCCTTTTTGCCCCTGCTCGCGCCGGGCCGTCCTGGCTTAGCCATCGATGCTCCAATGCGTGCCGTCTGAGGTGTCTTCGAGGGTGATGCCGGCCGCCGCGACAGCGTCGCGGATGCGGTCGGCGGCGGGCCAGTCCTTACCGGCGCGCGCACGCGCACGCTGGTCGATCAGGCTTGTCACCAGGGTATGCAATGCGCGGGCCTCCGCGCCGTCCGAATGGTCGCGCCAACGCTCGGACATCGGGTCGATCCCGAGAATTCCGGTCATGGTGTGCACGTGGATGGCGGCGGTCGTCGCCGCATCCAGGTCGGATGCGTCCAATGCCGCGTTCCCTGCCCGCACGGTCTCGTGCAGCACGGCGAGCGCCTCGGGAACGCCCAAGTCGTCGTCCATCGCGGCGACGAACGCATCGGGAAGGTCGGTGGCGAGCCATCCGTACTCTCCGCCGCGGGCACGGCCCAGTCGCACGAGGAACGTGCGCAGCCGTTCGAGCGCCGATGCGGCCTCGGCGAACGACGACTCGGTGATATCGAGGCTCGAACGATAGTGCGCCGAGACGAGCGCGTAGCGGACGACGAGCGGGTCGTAGGCACGCAGGATGTCTTCGGCCAGGACGAAGTTGCCGAGCGACTTCGACATCTTCTGTCCATCGACGGTGACGAGCCCGTTGTGCACCCAGTACCGCGCGAACGCGTCGCCCGCAGCGGTGGACTGGGCGAGCTCGTTCTCGTGGTGCGGGAATCGCAGGTCCAGTCCTCCGCCGTGGATGTCGAATTCGGGGCCGAGATACCGGCGCGACATCGCCGAGCACTCGATGTGCCAGCCGGGACGACCCGCACCCCACGGCGAATCCCAGATCGCGCTGTCGGGCTCGCCGGCCTTGGCGCCCTTCCAGAGCGCGAAGTCGTGGGGATCGCGCTTGCCGCGCGGGTCCGCGTCGGCCGCGGCCTCCATCGCGTCGAGCGACTGACGCGTGAGCGACCCGTAGGCGGGCCACGATCGCACATCGAAGTAGACGTCGCCCTCGGCGGCGTAGGCGTGGCCCTCGGCGATGAGTCGGCCGATCAACTCGTGCATCTGCGGGATCGACGCCGTGGCGCGCGGTTCGTAAGTCGGCGGACGGATGCCGATCTGGGAATACGCGTCCGAGAACGCCAACTCCATGCGATACGCGAGTGCCCACCAGGTCTCGTCGGGCGTCGCGTTCGCGAGCACCTTGTCATCGATGTCGGTGACGTTCCTGACGTACGTCACGGGGCCGACGCGGTGCTCGAGCCAGCCGCGCAACACGTCGAAGGCGAGCGCGCCGCGCAGGTGCCCGAGGTGCGGGCCGGACTGCACGGTCGGGCCGCACACGTACATCGAGACGCGTCCGGGGTCGCTCGGCACGAAGTCGCGCAGTTGCTGCGCCTTCGTGTCGTAGAGCCGGAGAGTCACCCACCTACCCTACCGGCGGGGGTTCAGCGCATCGAGCTGTCACGAAACGCTCGATCTGGCGAGCGGATGCAGCGGTTTGCGACAGTTCGACGCCCCCACGCCGACCGGGTAGAACTGGAGGGTGCTTCCCGTCCTCGCCGTGCTCGCCGCGGCCGTCCTTTTCGGCACGACCGGTACCTCGCAGGCGCTCGGCCCCGACAACACCACCCCCCTCTCCATCGGAGTGGTGCGCCTTGTGCTCGGTGGTACCGGCCTCGCAGTGATCGCGTTCCTGCTTGCCCGCCGTGCCCACCGCCGCGGCACCGTCCCACCGCGTCCCCGCCTCACGGCAGCGCCGCTCGCTCTCATGGCGCTCACGGGCCTGTGCCTCGCGCTCTACCAGCCGCTGTTCTTCCTGGGCACCGCCCGCAACGGCGTCGCGGTGGGCACGGTCATCGCGCTCGGTTCGGCGCCGATCCTGGCCGGTGTACTCGAGTGGTCGCTGACGCGCCGCCGTCCGAGCGGCGCCTGGCTGCTCGCCACGGCACTCTCGACCGTCGGTGTCGCCCTGCTGGGAATGGGCGGCGGGACGGATGCCGCGGGAACCGGCGGCACGGACCCCCTCGGATTCCTCGGCTCGATCGGCGCGGGCGCAACCTTCGCCGTCATCGCCAATGCGCAGCGACGACTGCTGGACGGCGGGTGGGACCCTTTCACCGTGGTCGGCGCGATGGGCGCGGGCTCCGCCGTGCTCTCCGCCTGCGTGCTGCCCTTTGTCGACCTCTCGTGGCTCCGGGAGCCCGCGGGAGTGGTGATGGCCGTATGGCTCGGCATCGGAACGATATCCGTCGCCTACGTGCTGTTCACCTGGGGCCTGAACGGGCTGACGGCCGCGACCGCGGCGACACTGACCCTCGGCGAGCCACTGACCGCGAGCATCCTGGGGGTGAGCGTCCTCGGCGAGCAGCTGAGCGTTCTCGCCGTGGCGGGGCTCCTGGTGCTCGCCGTCGGCCTCGTCACCCTGGCATGGGGCTCACGCGCGCCCCGAGACCCGAAGCCCTTCGCCGTGGAGGCGTGACGACGAATCCGTTACGACTCAGGCGGGGACGACCAGGGCAACAGCGAAGGCCGCCACGCCCTCACCGCGACCGGTGAACCCGAGCCCGTCCGTCGTTGTCGCAGCGATCGAGACCGGAGCACCGAGAGCCTCGGACAACACCGCTTCCGCCTCGGCGCGACGTGCCGAGAATCGCGGCCGGTTGGCCTGGAACTGAACGGAGACGTTTCCGACAGCCCAACCCGCGTTGCCGAGGAGCTCTCGCGTCCTCGTCAAGAACGCACCCGCGTGCGCGCCCGCGAACTCGGGGCGGTCCACACCGAAGTGCGTGCCGATGTCGCCCAGCCCAGCGGCAGAGAGGAGCGCGTCGACGATCGCGTGTGCGACGGCGTCGCCATCCGAGTGCCCCGCCAGTCCCGGCTCGCCCGGCCAATGCAGCCCCGCGAGCCACAGCTCGACGGCAGCGTCCCCGGCGCCGTCGACTCCCGCGAACGCGTGAACGTCGGTGCCGACCCCCACCCGCGGCGCACGCCCGCCGGTTTCGAACCGTGCGTGCGCCGGCGCGAGGGGCACGATGAGCCCGCGCGCGCGGTCCATGTCCGCCGGCGTGGTGATCTTGAACGAGAGGGCATCACCCGGCACGGTGACGATCGGATGCCCCGCCGCGGCCACGAGCGCCGTGTCGTCCGTGTAGTCCTGCTCGGCGCTCGCATACGACGCGACGAGTATCCCGCGCGGGAAGCCTTGCGGGGTCTGCGCGGCCGCGAGATCAGCGCGGTCGACGGCCTCCAGCACGACCTCTCCCCCGATCCGCTTGATGGTGTCGATCACCGGAAGGGTCGGAACGATGCCCGACCCGGTCCGGTCGACAGCCTCGACGACACGCTCGAATACGGCGGGCGGGGTGAGTGCCCGTGCAGCGTCATGCACCAGCACGACCTCGACGTCGGCCCAGAGTGCAGCCAGACCCGCGGCGACCGAGCGCTGCCGGGTTTCGCCCCCGGTGACGACGGAGATCAGATCACGTCGACGCCCGCTCTCGAGTGCGGGAGCCTCTTCCGAAGCGGCCAGAGCCTCGGTGAGGGCATCACCCTCACGTCCGGCGGGCGCGACGATCACGACCTGTGCGGGTCCCGCCGCGAGGACACCCCGCAGGGCATGCCGAAGCATCGAGTGTTCATCGATGCCGACGAAGGCTTTCGGTGCTCCCGCGCCGAGGCGCGTGCCCGAACCACCCGCGACGACGATGATTCCGATGCGAGGGGAAGGCGTGATGCTCACGCCGGGAGCCTAGCTTGCGAGGACCTCGTCGAGCACGACGCCCGCACGCTCTTCGTCGGTCTTCTCGGCCAACGCGAGCTCGGAGATGAGGATCTGGCGCGCCTTGGCGAGCATCCGCTTCTCACCCGCGGACAAACCGCGGTCCTGGTCACGACGCCACAGATCGCGAACGACCTCGCTGACCTTGATGACATCGCCGGAAGCGAGCTTCTCGAGGTTCGCCTTGTAGCGGCGGGACCAGTTCGTGGGCTCTTCCGTGAACGGTGCGCGCAGCACCTCGAATACCCGGTCGAGACCCTCTTTGCCGATGACGTCGCGGACGCCGACCAAGTCGACATTCTCTGCAGGTACCTCGATGACGAGATCACCCTGAGTGACGTTGAGCTTCAGGTATTTCTTGGTCTCGCCCTTGATGACCCGGTCTTTGACTTCGATGATCGTCGCGGCCCCGTGGTGCGGGTAAACGACCGTTTCGCCAACCTCAAAAAGCATGCAGTTATGTCCTTTCGGCAACCTACAGAATACCACAGGCGCCATACGCTAAGGTTCGCCGTGCACGGCGGGCAGCCGCGGTCAAGCGCACCCCCCTAGAATGAGATTGCAACGTCTGCGATCTCCCTGGAGGACCCGTGAAATCCCGTCGGCTCGCGTCTCTGGCCCTGGTGGCCGCCGTTCTGGTGGGAACTTCCGGCTGCACGCTGATCTCGCCGCAGGCGACGCTCATCCCCTACGCGCCGGCAGACGGCGTCAGCGCACACACCGGCGATGTCGCCGTGCGCAACGCGCTCATCGTCTCGGATGACGGAATCGACGGGAACTTCCTCGCCGCCTTCGTGAACGAGAGCACCGACCCCGTGACGCTGCGGGTCGAGTACGGCGAGGGGTCCGCCAAGACGGAACTCACCGTCCGACTGGACGCGAGCGAAGCGATCAGCCTCGGCATGGACGGCGCGAACGACCCGCTGCCGTTCCCCGACATCGACACGATGCCGGGCGCCACGATGCCCGTCTACTTCCAGGCCGGCGACGCCGAGGGCTCCCTCGTCGAGGTGCCGATCCTCACGGGCGAAACAAGCTATCTCGAGCCGTTCGTCCCCTGAGCGCTCGTCACTCCGATTCGAAGCGGTACCCGAGTCCTCGCACGGTCACGAGCATCGTCGGCTCACTCGGCGTCTGCTCGATGCGTGAACGGATGCGCTTGATGTGCACATCGAGCGTCTTGGTGTCACCGAAGTAGTCGCTCCCCCACACGCGGTCGATCAGCTGACCACGGGTCAGGACGCGACCGGCGTTGCGCATCAGCACTTCGAGAAGCTCGAATTCTTTGAGCGGCATACTGATCTCCGCGCCGTCGACGGCGACGCTGTGGCGGTCGATGTCGAGGGTCACGCGACCACCGGTGAGGACGTGCTCCTCGAGGTCGACGTCGGGCTCGGCGGTGCGGCGGAGAACCGCACGCATGCGAGCGAGCAGTTCGCGTGCGGAGTACGGCTTCGTGACGTAGTCGTCCGCTCCGAGCTCGAGTCCGACCACGATGTCCACTTCGGAGTCCTTCGCGGTGACCATGACGATCGGCACCGCCGATGTCTGACGGATGCGTCGGCACACCTCGGTTCCCGACATCCCGGGCAGCATGAGATCGAGCAGGACGATGTCGCACCCGCGCTCTTCGAATGCGGTGACGGCCGCGGGGCCGTCCTCCGCGATTTCGACTTCATACCCCTCGCGGCGCAGCAGGTAGGCCAGCGGTTCGGCCAGATCGGGTTCGTCTTCGACGAGGAGGACCCGGGTCATGTCTTCTTCTCTCCCTCAGGGGCGCGTTCAGCGCCCAGGGCGCCTCGGCGTTTCTTCGTGGTCTCGTTCGCCTTGCGACGGGTGGTCGAGTCGCTCCCTTTGCGGCGACGGCGGGGCTTCTCGGTCTCTTCGGGCGACGATGCACGCGGGAGCCGGATGGTGAAGGTCGATCCGCGTCCCGGCTGCGACCACACGCGCACTTCTCCGCCGTGCCGCTGCACGGCGTGCTTGACGATAGCGAGGCCCAGGCCCGTGCCGCCCGTGCGGCGAGAGCGCGCGCCATCGGCGCGATAGAAGCGCTCGAAGATGCGCTGCTGGTCGGCCTCGACGATCCCGATTCCCTGATCGGTGACGGCGATCTCGACCACCTTGTCTTCGACGCGAACGCCGACGCCGACGCGTCCCCCCTTCGGGGAATACGCGACCGCGTTGGCGATCAGGTTGCTGACGGCCTCGATCAGCATCGTCGGGTCGCCCCGGACGATCGCTCCCCGGTCGCCGCCGCGCAGCAGTTCTACGCCGACCGAATCCGCCTGGACGGCGTTCGACTCGACGGAGGCCGCGACCACCTCGTCGATCGAGACGTCGCGCGGCTCCGGCAGCTCGTCCGCGGCTTGCAGCCGAGACAGATCCATGATGCGACTCGTCAGGCGGGACAAGCGGGCGGCCTCGGCCTGCAGTCGCACGGCGAACGCGCGCACCTGCGGCGGGTCGTCGGCGGCGGATTCGATCGCCTCGGCGAGCAGGCTCACGGCCCCCACCGGCGTCTTGAGTTCGTGGCTGGTGTTGGCGACGAAGTCGTACCGCATCTGTTCGAGGCGCTCCTGCTCGGTGACGTCGTCGACCACGAGCAGGACATGCGTGCCGTCCAATGACGCCGCCCGCGCCGACACCAGGCGGCCCTCGGTCGCAAGCAAAGCGGTTCCTCCCGCGGCACGGCGCATCCGGAAGCGCGCGCTCTCCGCACCGCCGGACGTCCGCGTCGCGCGGACGAGGACGCGCAGGTCTTCGACGCTGATCACCTCACCCGCCGACATGCCGAACCCCGGCGCCGCGGGTGATGCCGCAACCACGGTCAACGACGCATCCACGACGGATGCGGCGCCCTCCATGGCGTCGAGCACCTGCAACACACCGGAGGGTACGCTCACGGCCGCCTCGGCCTCGGCACGCTCCGCCGCCCGCAACGCGGCGAAGACGAGAGTCGATACTCCGAGACCTATCACCGCTCCCGCCAGTAACGCGAGGAGCGCGATCTGCACCGGGTCCATGAGTCCCAGCGTAGGGTCACGCGCCGCGAACGGCCGACCGGGGCCGCTGAGGCACGGTGTCGGCCCGGGTACTATTCACCGGAGCGGCACCATCCGTTAACCTTCGGCGGAGATGATCGCGGAGGTCGCGGGCGCCGTGTCCGACCGACCGGGAAAGGGACCAGCACCGTGCGCGAAGTCTTCCATCAGTCCCTCGAGGACGTCCAGGGGCGGCTCGTCGAGATCTCCGAGCTCGTCGCGATCGCGATCGAAAAGGCCACGCAGGCGTTCGGCTCGAGTGATGTCTCGCTCGCCGAAGAGGTCATCGACGCCGACAGCATCATCGACGACAAGGCCGTGGCGCTCGACGAGCTCGCCATCGAGATCCTCGCCCGCCAGCAGCCGGTCGCACGCGACCTGCGCATCGTCGTGAGCGCGCTTCGGATGTCTGCGTCGCTCGAGCGCATGGGCGACATCGCCGAGCACATCGCTCAGCTGACGCGGTACCGCTTCCCCGAGCGCGCGATTCCCAAGGGCCTCAAGAGCACCTTCACCAGCATGGGACAGATCGATGTCCAGATGGCGCGGAAGCTCACCGAGCTGCTGCGCACCCAGGACATCGCGGTCGCTGAAGAGATCCGCAACCTGGACGACCAGCTCGACGACCTGCACGTCTCCGTCTTCGAGAAGGTGCTCGGCGAGAACTGGCAGGGCGAGGCGATGGCGACGGTCGATGCGACCCTCGCGAGCCGCTACCACGAGCGTTTCGGCGACCACGCGGAGTCGGTTGCGAAGAAGGTCGTCTACCTCGCAACGGGTGACTGGTCGGACGCCTCCAACGTCACCCTCGCCTAGCAGACATCGAGAAAGGGACCGGATGCCTCGGCATCCGGTCCCCTTTTCGTGCTGAACGCGGTCGCTACTTCTTGCCCTGCGCAGCGACGGCAGCTGCTCCGGCCGCGGCGGCTTCGGGGTCGAGGTACTCGCCCGGCCCGAGGGGCAGCAGGTCTTCGCCGAGTCGGTAGACGAGCGGAATGCCGGTCGGAATGTTGAGCTCCGAGATGTCGTCGTCGCTGATGCCCTCGAGGTGCTTCACGAGCCCGCGCAGCGAGTTGCCGTGCGCCGTGACGAGCACCGTCTTGCCTGCACGCAGGTCGGGAACGATGCCGCTCTCCCAGTACGGGAGCATGCGGTCGATCACGAGCTTGAGCGATTCGGTACGGGGGATCTCCCCGTCGATGCCGACGTAGCGCGGGTCGGATACCTGGCTGAACTCGTCGTCATCGGCGATCTCGGGCGGCGGCACATCGAAAGAGCGACGCCACAGCATGAACTGCTCGGGGCCGAATTCGGCAAGGGTCTGCGCCTTGTCCTTGCCCTGCAGTGCGCCGTAGTGGCGCTCGTTCAGGCGCCAGGTGCGGGTCACGGGGATCCACAGCCGATCGGCCGCATCGAGCGCGATGTTGGCGGTCTGGATGGCACGGCTGAGAACAGAGGTGTGCAGGACATCGGGCAGCAGTCCCGCCTCGGCGAGCAGTTCGCCGCCACGCTTCGCCTCGGCCTTGCCGAGGTCGGTCAGGCGCACATCGACCCAACCGGTGAAGAGGTTCAACTCGTTCCACTCGCTTTGGCCGTGGCGGAGCAGGATCAACGTATAAGGCTCGGTCATGCGCCCATGATATCGGCGCCGGGTGAAGCGCATTCCCGACATCATGGAGGGATGACCGCGCAGCGCCCGCCCGCACACCAGCCTTCTGCGGGTCGCCCCGTCGGGCAGGCGACACGCGGGACGACAGGCACGAACAGGCTGCGCCGCAACGACCGGTACCTCGCGGGGCTGCCCGCGCTGCGCCGGACCGACGATCCGCTCGTCGTCGATCTGGGATTCGGGGCAAGCGCCGTCACAGCGCTGGAACTCTGGACGCGGCTGGCGCGCGTCCGCCCCGATGTGGAGGTCGTCGGCGTCGAGATCGACCCCGAGCGCGTCGCGCGGGCGCGTGAACAGCTCGCCACGGTCCGCGCGGGCAAGACATCCTTCGCACCAGACGCGCGGGTCGGGTTCGAGTCCGGCGGTTTCGAGCTTCCCCTCCCCGGCGGGCGCCGACCCGTCCTGGTTCGTGCGATGAATGTGCTGCGCCAGTACGAAGAGGGGCAGGTAGCGGATGCCTGGGCCCTCACATCCGCTCGCCTCCAGACCGCGGGCGCGCTCGTCGAAGGCACCTGCGATGAGGTCGGCCGTGTCGGTTCGTGGGTCGACGTGGATGCCGGCGGCGAGCCGGTCGGGTTGACCATCGCCCTGCGGCTCACCGACCTCGATGCACCCTCGATCGTCGCCGAGCGGCTCCCCAAAGCGCTCATCCACCGCAATGTCCCCGGCGAGCGCGTGCACGCCGTACTGTCGGCGCTCGACGCGGCGTGGACCCGGGCCGCTCCCCTGGGCGTCTTCAGCCCTCAGCAACGCTGGGTCGCCGCGGTCGAGGCGCTCCGCGCGACGGGCGTGCCGGTGCGGGGCGGACGCACCCGATGGCGCCTGGGCGAACTCACGCTGCCGTGGTCGGCCGTCGCCCCCGGCTGAGCGGCCGGATCAGAGACGCGGGATCGCGGCACGCGCCCGATCGGCGGGCATCCCCGCTCCGATCAGCAGATCGACGACGAACGGTCGCAGTGCCGCGATGAGGTTCTGGTCCCCGAAGCCTGCGCCCGGCACCACCTCGTTCGGGTCGAGGTGGTGCGCGATCCCGGCCAGGGCCTCTTGCGCGACGGGCTCGAGTGAGATGTCCGCCAGCGATTGCTCGACGAGCGATGCCCCGCGACCGAGGGAGAGCACGAGATCCGCGGCAACGGGACGCGGGACACCGTCGTCCACGAGATAGGCCGTCCGCCGCGCGACGACCCGCAGGTTGCGGGTCGCGAGGTCCATGGCGGCCAGCACCCGCTCGGCGCGTGCCAACTCCGCCCGGCTGGCCCAGAGCCACGGCGAGATGCGCGCGATGGCCACGGAAGAATCGAGAGTCTCTCGCCACGCCCGGACGAGCGGATCGAGCGCACGTGCCTTCTGCAGCCCGCGCTCGGCACGCGCACGGTCGCCCTGGCGCAGCGCGATGGCAAGGCTCATCACGGCGCCGTCGAACGCGCGGAACAGCGTCGCGACGTCCCGACGTGCTTCGCCACGCGGACTGCGCGGGATCAACGCGGTGGCCAAGAGGGCCGCAACTCCCCCGACGACGCCGTCGAGCAGGCGCGAGAACGGCACGCTGGTCGAGGCCGGGATGATCAACACGATGAGGGACTGGATCGCGGCGGCGATCGCGAAACTCGCCTGGGGTGAGAGGAATCGTGCCACCACGAGGGTCACCGCCAGGGCGAGACCCACCTGCCACCATCCTCGTCCCGCGACGAGCAGCAGGACCTCGGCGATCAGAATGCCGACGATCATGCCGACGACCGTCTCGAGAACGCGCCGCGGGCGGGCATCACGCACGAGTCCCAAGCTCGCGACCGTCACCGTCCCGGCGAGCAGCGGGGTCTGATGTCCCACGACGAAAAATGCGAACGCGTAGGCGGCGGTTGCGGCGACGACGATCTGGATGATCGGCAACGCCGAGTTCCGGACGCGGCGTACACCCGGTCGCGGATCGAAGCGATCACGCATCCTCAGGGGGATGGCGGTCGTGATGGGCGGAAGCGGCTCCTGCTGCGGATCGCTCGAACCGGAACGACCGGCGCCGTCGTTCACGCGCGGGTGCGCGCCGAAAGCCGCGGCAGGCGCGGAACGGATGCCTCGGCTCCCGCTCCGGGCGGCACGATGACCTCCTGGGCCGCAATCACGGTCTCGTCGCCCACCGTGACCGTCAACGTCGCGTCGATCGGCAGGGTCCGCTTGACCACGGCGAGCGCGATCGGCCCGAGCTCGTGATGGAGCGCGGCCGAGGTGACGCGGCCGACCTCCGTGCCGGCCAGCGAGACGGACGCGCCCGGCTCGGGCAGAACCGCGTCGCTGCCGTCCAGATGGAGGAACACCAGGCGGCGCGGTGGATGGCCGAGGTTGTGGACTTTCGCGACGGTTTCCTGCCCTCGATAGCACCCCTTGTCGAGGTGCACGGCCGAGCGCAACCAGTCGAGTTCGTGAGGCAGAGTCCGCTCATCGACCTCGTTCGCACGGCGGGGGCGCCATGCCGCGATGCGGAGCGCTTCGGCGGCGATCAGCCCGGCGGCCGCGACGTCCGCGGCGCGAGGGATCGCCGCGGCGATGTCAGCCGCAGCATCCGTCGTCACGATCGCTTGGCGCCAGTTCCAGTCGGCAGCCGGGTGCGGGCCGGTCGCGTACTGGTGTCCGCCCACTGTCACGTGCGACCACGGGTCGATCCAGACGAGCGGCACATCAGCGGGCGCGTGGACGTGGGGCGCGATCAGGGCCTCGGCCGCACCGCCACCGAACGATCCGAGCACGGTCAGGTCGGCTTCGCGCGTCACCACGACCTGGGCGCGGAACACCATTCTCTTCAACCATGTTGCGAGCGCTTCGGCGCTGGTGGCGTCGGCGATGAGCCAGGTGGTGACGCCATCGTCCAGAACGGATGCCGCGTGCTCCACGTGCCCGTGCGGATCGAGCACGAGCAGCTCAGTCGCACGGCCCGGCTCGAGGCGCGCCAGGTGCTGCGACGTGATCGAGTCGAGCCAGGTCAGTCGATCGGCACCTGCCACCGACAGCACGACGCGGTCGCCGAGGTGGACGATCGCGCGGCCTTCGGCGAGCAGGCGCTGTTCACGAAGGAAGGTACCGAAGTGCAGGGGTGCACCCCCTGAATCGTTCGTCGAGGCAGACTCGTCGATGACGGCCCCCGGAAGCACAGCGAACGGAGAGGCCATCACTCGGCCTTCGCAAGACGCGCGGACGCGTGGCTGCGCAGTTCGGTGCCGAGCGCGGCGATGTCCCACGCCCAGAGCAGATGAGCGTCCACGAGGCCGTACAACCGCGTCGCGGCGGCGTAGGGCTTCGCCCCCGAAGGGCGCACCACGGCATCCGTCGCGAGATCGATCCGTGGTCCCGTCACGTGTCCCAGGTACAGCTCGGAGGTGCCGTCCGAGTGGACGATCGCAACCTCGATCTCGAAGCCGCCCTCGGCGACGCGCAACGCCTCGACGTCATCGACCGTTCGCGCAGGCGCCGGCGCGAGAGCAGGGAGCAGACCCGGACCGGGATCGGCGTCACCGAGGGGGCGGGCGAGACGCCAGTACCCCGTCTCGGCGACCAGCTGCACGCCGGGGCCGTCACCGGAAGACATCCACGCCGTCGCGGAGTAGTTCAGGTAATCGCCGCCGTCGTGGCTGAAGCTCACACGATGAGCGAACTCACCCGCGTAGCGGTGACCCGCTGCCTCGTAGTCGATCACGCCCGTTCCCTCCCACACCCCGACCAGCCACGAGAGCGGTACGAGGTCGGCAGGCAGGTCTGTCGGCAGATCGATCACGATCGGGCCGCTCAGCGCTGGCCGCGATAGAGGTTGACGATCACCACGCCCGAAACGAACGCGATCGCCAGGGATGCCAGTGCGAGGAGACCCACAAAGAAGATCTCGAGAGCGAGGAGGTCCATGATCCCACTCTAGTCCGACGTCGCACGTTCGGATCAGGCGGGAATGATCGTCGCGAGGCCGACTCCGGCCGACACGATCCCCAGCGCCAGCAGGGCGCCGAGCACGCTCGCGGCCACCCGCCGGATGAACCCGGTGGATCGCCCGTAGGCCAGCTGCACACCGAAAGAGACCAGCAGGCTCGCGGCGAGCGCCAGGACGAACCATTGCGCCTGGTGCGTCGCGGGTACGAAGATGGCCACCGCGATCCCGCCGAGGAGGGCAGCGATCCAGACCGCGGCGATACCTCCGACGCTCGAGCGGGGAGCGAGTTCGGGTGCCGACATGCCTTCATCTTCCCCCACCGGTGGCGACCGCGCGAGCCCGTCACGACCCGCGGGCCGTCGCATTCCCGCGGTCGGCGTAAGATGGGGGGCCACGACGACCCTGGGGGCGTCGCCCGAGAGGAAACGCGTGGCCCAACTGCTCGTCCTGAGTTCCGCACACGGCAGCGGTCCCGTTCTGCCGTCCCTGGAACTCTTGAGCCACCGGGTCCGGCAGATCCCCGCCGAGCCGGCACAACTGGTGAATGCGCCGAGCGCCGATGTCATCTTCGTCGACGCCCGAACCGACCTGGTCGGCGCGAAGTCTCTCTGCAAGATCCTCAACACGACCGGTCTCGACGCGCCCCTGATGCTCGTGGTCACCGAGGGCGGCCTGACCGCGGTCAGCACGGACTGGGGCGTCGATGACGTCATCCTCGTCAGCGCCGGCCCCGCAGAGGTGGATGCCCGCGTACGCCTGGCAATGGGACGGATGACGCAGGAGCAGGTCTCGACCCGCATCCAGACATCCGGAATCACGATCGATGAGTCCTCGTACTCGGCGAAGGTGCACGGAAAACCGCTCGACCTGACGTACAAGGAGTTCCAGCTCCTGCACTTCTTCGCCACCCACCCCTCGCGCGTCTTCACGCGCGAGCAGTTGCTCAGCGAGGTGTGGGGCTACGACTACTTCGGCGGCACGCGCACCGTCGATGTGCACGTGCGGCGCCTGCGCGCCAAGCTCGGCGATCTGGAGCAACTCATCGGCACCGTCCGCAACGTGGGATATCGCTTCAACGTGTACGAGGACGATCAGCTTCCCACCGCCAGCGGCCGCTAGGGCTGACGCCGGGGCGGCCGGTTTACCCGCCGGACACCTGCGCCCTGCAATGATGGACCATGCTCGAATCCTCGATCCTCGACGCTGGTCTGGGCGATGCCGACGATGACGACTTCGATGAAGCCGTCGAGGCGTTCGACTCGCAGCTTCCGGAGAACAGATATCTCGACCGCGAACTGAGCTGGCTCGCGTTCAATCAACGCGTCCTCGAGCTCGCCGAAGACCCGACGGTGCCCGTGTTGGAGCGCGCGAACTTCCTCGCGATCTTCGCCAGCAACCTGGACGAGTTCTTCATGGTGCGCGTCGCGGGGCTCCGTCGCCGGATCATCACGGGCCTTGCCGTCCCGACGAACGTCGGCCGGTCGCCCTCGGACGTCCTGGCGGACATCTCGGCCGAGGCATACAGGCTCCAGCTGCGTCACGCCGAGGCATGGCGCGCGGTCGTGCAGCCCGACCTCTCGGCCGCGGGCATCGAAGTCGTGACGTGGGACGCCCTGGGCGACGAAGAACGCGTTGCCCTCTACGAATACTTCCAATCGCAGGTCTTCCCGGTGCTGATGCCGCTGGCCGTCGACCCCGCGCATCCGTTCCCGTACATCTCGGGTCTCTCGCTCAACCTGGCCGTCCGCATCCGCAACGCCCGCACCGGGCGCCAGGAGTTCGCGCGTCTGAAGGTCCCTCCGATGCTGCCGCGATTCGTCGAGGTGCCGGGCGCCGCGAGCGCCGGACGCGGACGATACCTGCCGCTCGAGGACCTGATCTCGAACAACCTGGTCGATCTCTTTCCGGGTATGGAAGTGCTCGACCACCATGCCTTCCGCCTCACGCGCAACGAAGACATGACGATCGAGGAGGACGAGACCGAGAATCTCATCCAGGCCCTCGAGGCCGAGTTGCTGCGACGCCGCTTCGGTCCGCCGATCCGCCTCGAGATCACGGACGACATGGACGACGTGACGCTCGGGCTGCTCATCCGCGAGCTCGACATCACCGAGCAGCAGGTCTTCCGTCTGCACGCGCCGCTCGACCTGCGTGGCCTGTTCGACCTCTCGCGGATCTCACGCCCCGACCTGCACTACCCGCCGCACCTGCCGACCACGGCGCTGGCGTTCCAGCCGGGCGACAACAACGAGCGCGCCGATATCTTCGCGTCCATCCGCCAGGGCGACGTGCTCGTGCATCATCCCTACGAATCCTTCGCGACGAGCGTCCAGGCGTTCCTCGAGCAGGCCGCGAAAGACCCGCACGTGCTCGCGATCAAGCAGACGCTCTATCGCACCTCGGGCGACAGCCCGATCGTCGAGGCACTGATCGACGCGGCCGAGGCGGGCAAGCAGGTGCTCGCGCTGGTCGAGATCAAGGCCCGCTTCGACGAGGCGGCGAACATCGTGTGGGCGCGCAAGCTCGAGAAGGCCGGCGTGCACGTCGTATACGGCCTGGTCGGGCTGAAGACGCACTGCAAGCTCGCGCTCGTCATCCGTGAAGAGGGCGGCGTGCTGCGCAGCTACAGCCACGTCGGCACGGGCAACTACAACCCCAAGACCAGCCGCATCTACGAAGACTTCGGGCTCTTCACCGCCGACGACCAGGTGGGCCGCGACCTCACCCGGCTGTTCAACGAGCTCTCCGGCTACGCGATCGAGAAGAAGTTCAAGCGGCTGCTCGTCGCTCCCCTCCACCTGCGCAAGGGCCTGCTGCGCCTGATCGACAAGGAACGCAGAAACGCGCTCGCCGGCAAGCCCGCGAAGATCCGCTTCAAGGTCAACTCGATGGTCGACGAGCAGATCATCGACGCGCTGTACCGCGCAAGCCAGGCCGGCGTCCAGATCGAGATCTGGGTGCGGGGTATCTGTTCCCTCAAGCCCGGCATCGAGGGCGTGAGCGACAACATCACCGTGCGGAGCATCCTGGGTCGCTACCTCGAGCACTCCCGGATCTTCGCGTTCGAATCGGGCGGCGACCGCCAGGTCTACATCGGCAGCGCCGACATGATGCACCGCAACCTCGACCGGCGCGTCGAGGCCCTCGTGCGCGTCGTCGCCCCCGCGCACCTGAAAGAACTCGACGAGCTGTTCGACCTGGCGATGAGCGACGGCACGAGTTCGTGGTGGCTCGGCCCCGACGGCGCTTGGGTCCGGCACAGCACGGATGCCGAGGGGCGTCCCCTGGTCGACATCCAGGACAAGACGATGCACGACATTCAGCGTCGTCGTCGCGCACGGGCGGTCCGGTGACGGACACCGCCGTTTATGCGGCGGGAGCGGTCATCTGGCGGCTCGTCGAGGGCAAGTTGCACATCCTCGTGATCCACCGCACGGCATACGCAGACGTGACCCTTCCCAAGGGCAAGGTCGATCCCGGTGAGATGCTGGCCGAGACGGCCGTGCGCGAGGTGTTCGAAGAGACCGGTATCCGCGTCTCGCTCGGCATTCCGGTGGGCGTATCGCGCTATCGGATGCCGAACAAACGGCAGAAGATCGTGCACTACTGGTCTGCGGAGGCCACGGATGACGCGATTCGCACGTCGCGCTTCGTGCCGAACAAGGAGGTGGCCGCCCTCGAATGGGTGACACCCAAGCGCGCGCGGACCTACCTGAGCTACCCCGTGGATCTCGAGATCCTCGACGCCTTCATGAAGTTCGTCGACGACGGAGTGCTGCAGACGTTCCCCCTGATCGTGCTGCGGCACGGCAAGGCGGTCAGCCGGGACTCCTGGAGCGGGCAGGATGCGTTGCGTCCCCTGACCGCGCGCGGCACCCGCCAGGCCCATGCGATCGTCGGGCCACTCCTGGCGTTCGGCGCGCGCAGGGTCATCTCGTCAGACGCGGTGCGCTGCGTCACGACCGTGACCCCGTTCGCCGCAGCCCTCGGCAAGCCGGTGCGGCGAACCGAATTGATGAGTCAGGATGCGTGGGAGCAGGGCCGTGCGGACATCCGAGCCGTCGTGGGTAAGCGCGTGCGCTCCGGCAAACCGGCCGTCCTGTGCAGTCACGGGCCCGTGCTGCCGGAGATCATGAGCGAGATCGCCCTGGCGACGGGCACGCTCCGCGGGTCGTACCTCGGCAGCGCCTCGACGTTGGATCTCGCGGCATTCTCGGTCGTTCATCTGTCGGCCACGAACCCCGGCTCCGGCATCGTCGCGATCGAAACGCACACCCCGAAGGAGTGAGCGCGCACCCCGAAGTCACGCTGCTCGCGGGGGTGCGGGTCGCCTGGCAGACGCTCCCGCCCGCACGTGCCCGCCGGGAGATCGCAGATGCCCTGGTTGCACGCATCGCGACCGCGTCGACGGGCGGCACGGTCATTGTCGGCCGACGGTGCGAGCGCTGCGGGGCCACAGATCACGGACGACCGGTCGTCACGGGAGCACCCATCCAGGCGAGCGTGTCGTACACGGCCGACGTGGTGGTGGTCGCGGTGGCGGACGCCTGCCGAGTCCTCGCACTCGGGATAGACGCCGAACGCGGAGCGCCGACACGCCAGAACGGATTGCGAGGACTCATCATCCCGGGACAGCGCACCTCGCTCCGCCACTGGACGCGCGTCGAAGCGGTGCTGAAGGCCGACGGTCGGGGGCTGTCGGTCGACCCGCGGCGTGTCCGCATCGAGCGGACGCTGGGGGGAGTCCACGGGAGCATCACCGGCGAGAGCGCCAGGACAGAACGCGGTGTCCGTCCAGCAAGCGCTGCCCTCGGCATCCGTCCCCGTCTGCTGCGGGTGCGCGGACCGCGGGGCATCGTGATCTCGCTCGCGGTCGCCTCAGTCTGAGATGCGACGCAGCGACGGCAGCGACGTCTGCGACAGCCAGCTCATGAAGAGGTCGGCGAGCGGTGCGTCGGCGATCGCCTCCGCGCACACCACGAAATCCTCTGTCGTAGCGACGCCGTAGCGGTGGTCGGCGCACCAGCGGCGCAGGATCTCGAAGAACGTCGGGTCCCCCACCCGACGGCGAAGGGCGTGGAGGGTCAGCGCGCCGCGCTTGTAGACGCGGTCGTCGAACATGAGGTCGGGTCCCGGGTCCGAGAGCAGCAGATCCTGCGGCAGCGCCCGCAGCATCGCGTGGTGCGCGGCAGCGCACGCCTCGACGGACGGGCCGCCGGATGCCTCGGACCAGAGCCACTCCGCGTAGCAGGCGAATCCCTCGTTCAGCCAGATGTCCCGCCAGTGCGCCAGCCCCACGCTGTTGCCGAACCACTGATGGGCGAGCTCGTGCGCGATCAGACGCTCTTCCGAGCCGTCGAGATGGTTCGAGCCGAACGTGGCCATTCCCTGCGCTTCGAGGGGGATCTCGAGCGGATCGGCCGTCACGACCACGTCGTAGCGCGCGAACGGGTACGGACCGAACGCGCGCTGGAAGACCCGCATCATGTCCGGCAGATCGGCGAAAGCCGTCTTCACGGCAACGGAAAGCACCCGCGGATGATGCAGAGCTCCCGCAACGCCATCGAGATCGACGAGCGTCTCGACATAGTGGCCGATCTGCACCGCGACCAGGTAGGTCGGGGTCGGCGCGGACTGCTCGAACACCGACGTCGCCGCACCACCCGCGCGCCCGAGCGAGACGCGCTCGCCCGTCGCGACCACGCTGTAGGCGGCATCCGTGGTGACAGCGATTCGATAGGTCGCCTTGTCGTCGGGCCGGTCGTTGCAGGGGAACCACGTCGGGGCGCCGGTCGGCTGGGCCGCGACGAGGGCGCCATCCTCCAGCTCTTCCCACCCGATCGCTCCCCACCGCGACCGGCGCGGTGCCGGCGACCCGGCATAGGCGAACTCGACCGAGAACCGCTCGTCGAGCGCGATCGGAGCGCTGGGGGTCACGCGGATCATCCGCGGGCCCTGGCGGTACGCCGTGCGGCGGTCGCCGTCGACGCGCACCTTGGAGGCGTGCAAACCGACGAGGTCGACCGTGAACGAGCGGATCGGACGCCGGGCGACCGCATTCAGGACGACCCGCCCGGAGAGCCGGTTGGTGGACGGCTTGTACGTGATCGCGATGTCGTACGACTCCACGTCGTACGACAGGTCCCCACTCTGCGGGGCGTAGGCATCGGGCGCCGGCAGCTGAGCGCCGGTCATCGGGTGGCCATCAGTGCGCGCTCGTCTGGTAGGAGCGCACCTTGACCGCGCGCCACGGACCGATCGGGTTGCCGCTCCAGCGGCTGCCGATCGGCACGGTCTCGCCGCGCATCACGAGCGACGCGGGTCCCACCGTCGCATGCGCGCCGATCGACGCAGCGGGCAGGATCACGCTGTGCGGGCCCAGCGTCCCGCCGGGTTCGATCGTGACGACATCCATGCTCATGATCCGATCATGGAACAGGTGCGTCTGCACAACGCAACCCCGGTTGACCGTGGACGCATCACCCAATGTCACGAGATCGGGCTCGGGCAGCCAATAGCTTTCGCACCAGACGCCGCGCCCGATCTTGGCGCCGAGCGAACGCAACCACACGGCGAGCGCGGGAGTACCCGTCGCGGCGCGGGCGAACCACGGCGCCGCGACCATCTCGACGAATGTGTCGGACACCTCGGTGCGCCAGACGAAACTCGACCACAGGGGCTTCTCGCCCGCGTGGATGACGCCCACGAGCATCCACTTGACGAGCGTCGAAACACCCGCGGCCGCAGCTCCCGCGACGAGCAGAACGATGCCCGACAGCAGGACAGCGACGATCGCGCCGTATGTCTGCACGAGCAGGGCGAGCACGAAGAGGACCCCGAGCCCGATCGCGCAGGTCACGATGACGGGCACGATGCGACACAACTCCCACAGGGCACGGGCAATCCGGAGCGCTGTGCGCGGCTGATACGTGCGGCTCTCGTCGGCGTCGCTGGAGACGCGGCGCAGGCGCACGGCGGGAGAGCCGAGCCACGAGGTCCCGGGCTTCGCCTTGAGTGGCGCCGCCGACAGTACGGCAACCAACCCGCCTCTCGGCACACGGTGGCCGGGAGCCGCCATGCCCGAGTTGCCGAGGAACGCGCGTTTGCCGATCTTCACCGGCCCGATGCGAATCCAGCCGCCGCGCAACTCGTACGACGCGACCATCGTGTCGTCGGCGAGGAAAGCGCCACCTTCGATCGTCGTCATCGCGGGGATCAGCAGGACCGTGGATGCTTCGACATCGCGACCGACGTGTGCCCCCAGCATCCGCAGCCAGACCGGTGTGAACAGGCTCGAGTAGAGCGGGAACAGGATCGTGCGCGAGGAGTCCAGAAGGCGCTCGATCGTCCACGCGCGCCATCCCATCGCACTCCGTACGGGGAACGTCCCCTCGACGAGACCCCATTGGAGGCCCCGAACGAGGACGACGACGGATGCAGCGAAGACGAAGCCCGTGACGAGCACCGCGGGTACGAGCCAGGCGTACGCGGCGAGCGCCGCCGTCCCGAGCGAGTCCGCGCCACGCATGCCCGCCGCCAGGACGAGCGCACCGAGAGCGAAAGCCAGCAGGGGCAGCAGCGCCAGCAAGGCCGACGATGCGGCGTAAGCCCACAGCCAGCGCGTGGGCGCGGGTGGGCGCTCAGGCGGCCAATCCTCGGCAGCGCCGCCGACCCGCTCCGCGGGCGAGCCCGCCCAGCGCTGGTCGGCGCGCACGCGGCCGAACACCGCGGACCCTGGCGCGATCTCGGCCCGACGACCGATCCGCGTACCGGGTGCGAGGGTGCTGCGCGCCCCGATCGTCGCCTGAGCGCCGATGCGCACCTCGCCGATTCGGACGACGTCGCCGTCGATCCAGTAGCCCGTCAGGTCGACCTCGGGCTCGATGCTCGCGCCGTCGCCGATCTGCAGCATTCCCGTGACCGGTGGCAACGTATGCATGTCGACGTCGCGGCCGATCTTCGCGCCGAGCGCGCGAGCGTAGTAGCTGATCCACGGGGCCCCGGCGAGACCTACGGCGTCCACCTGGTCGGCGATCTGCTCCGCCAGCCACAGCCGGATGTGCACATGTCCACCGCGGGGGTGATCGCCCGGCCGTACCCCGGCGAGCAGCATGCGGGCGGCGACCGCGGAGATCGCCATCCGTCCGAACGGAGTGGCGAAGATCAGCAGAGCCGGAATGAGCACCCACCAGTCCACAGCCGGTAGCGCCTGGAAGCCCGGCACGAGGTGGAGGAGGGCGCCCGCGGTCAAGAGGTAGATCAGCCAGCGGACGCCGCTGAGGATGAAGAGGGGCACGCCCATGATCGTCTGCAGGATCTGTGTCGAGCGGGGTGTCGGCGCGGGTTCGCGATACGTTCCCACCGCATCTTCGCCGAGCGGTCCGAGCGCCTTCGCCATCGCGCCGAGGCGCGGCAGGTCGTAGATGTCGGCGACGGCGAACTCCGGCGAGCGCACCCTGATCTTCGAGACGAGCTGAGCCGCGGCGAGCGAGCCGCCACCCAGGTCGAAGAAGTCGGCGTCGGCATCCGGCACCGAGACACCGAGCACCGCGCGCCACTGCTCGGCGAGCCACGCCTCGACGCCGGTCAGCGTTGATTCCTCGGACGGCATACCCACCAGCGGCCAGGGCAGCGCAGCCTTGTCGACCTTGCCCGATGTCCGAACGGGCAGGTCGCCGACGACCGCGAGCAGCGGCACCATCGGAGCGGGCAGGGTCCCGGCAAGATCGGCACGGGCAGCTTGGCGGTCGAATCCCTCGTCGACGACGAGGTAACCGACCAGGATGTCGACCCCGGCATCCGTCCGCCGCACCGCCACCGCGGCGCCCCCGACATGCGGAAGGGCTTGCAGCGCGGCCTCGACTTCGCCCAGCTCGATGCGGCGCCCGCCGATCTTGACCTGATCGTCGGCGCGTCCCTGGAACACCAAGCCCGCCGGTTCGTACCGGACGAGATCGCCGGATCGATAGGCCCGGTCCCAGCCCAGGGTCGGCATCGGAGCGTACTTCTCCGCATCCTTCGCGGGGTCGAGGTAGCGGGCGAGACCGACTCCTCCGATGATCAGCTCGCCGACCTCGCCCTCGGCGACCTCGCTGCCCTCAGCGTCCACGACCGCGAGCGCCCAGCCGTCGAGGGGCAGCCCGATCCGCACCGGCGGCTCGCCGGTCAGCAGCGCGGCGCACGCCACGACCGTCGCCTCGGTCGGCCCGTACGTATTCCAGACCTCGCGGCCCTCTTCCGTCAGACGGGCGGCGAGTTCGGGCGGGCACGCTTCGCCCCCGAAGATCAGCAGACGGACGTTCTCGATGGACTCGGCCGGCCAGAGTGCAGCCAGCGTGGGGACGGTGGACACGACGGTGATCTGCTGGCGCACGAGCCACGGGGCGAGGTCTTCGCCCGACCGGACGAGCGCGCGTGGCGCGGGCACGAGACACGCTCCGTGTCGCCAGGCGAGCCACATCTCTTCGCACGACGCGTCGAACGCGACCGATAGACCCGCCAGCACGCGATCACCGGGCCCCAGCGGGTCCTCCTGCAGGAACAACGCGGCCTCGGCATCGACGAAGGCTGCGGCCGAGCGATGACTGACCGCCACACCCTTCGGCGTTCCGGTCGACCCCGAGGTGAAGATGACCCACGCGTCGTCGTCCGGTGCGGGCGGAGGCACGGCCACGACCGCGTGCGTGCTCGGGTGCGGGGCGTCCCCTTCGAAGAGAGCGGATGCCTCGGGCTCGGCTTCCTCGACCGTCGGACGGAAATCACCCGAGCCGTCGATGACGCCGCGCACGGCCGCCTCACCGAAGACGAGCCCGGCGCGCTCTTCGGGATCGTCGGCGTCGACCGGCACGTATGAGGCGCCCGCGGCGATCACTCCCAGGATCGAGATGTAGAGCTCCTTGGTGCCCGAGGACATGCGGATACCGACCCGGTCTCCGCGCCGGACGCCGGCCTCATGGAGCCGTGCGGCCGTCCGGCCCACGCGCGCCATCATCTCGCGGTAGCTGAGGGATCCGGATCCATCGTCGATCGCCGACGCCTCGGGGAACCGCGCGGTCGTCGCCCGCAAGATGTCGAGGAGCGTGCGCTCTGCCGGTGCGTGGGCACGCCGGTCGAGCTCCGGCTGGCGCGATTCGGGCGCGGACACCGGGGCGGCGAGATCGGTCACGTCAGCTCGAGAGGAGGTCGATCAGCTGCGCCTTCGTCAGGCGCGAGTAGCCGCTGTGCCCGGCCTCGCGAACGCGGACACGCAGGAGCGCGACAGTCAAGCGAGCCAGGTCGGGATCGGCGGCGGCACCGGATGCCTCGCCCGGCGCCGAGGCGGGGTCGCTGTCCTGCGGCGCGTCGTCCGGAACATCCCCCGGCTCGAGCGCCGACACGGCCTTGTCTGCGTCGTCGGCGGCGCGGCGGGCGGCCTTGTCGGCCTTCGAGGCCGCCTTCTTCAGCGCCTTGGCCGACGCGGCCTGTGTCTTCGCCTCGGCCTCTGCACGCGCGGCGTCCTCGGCGGCGCGTTCGGCCTCGGCCTTCAGCGCGGCCTTGCGTTCGACCTTCGCGAGGGCCACGGCCGTGGCCTTGCGCACCTCCGCCGCGGCATCCTTCGCCTTGGCCGCGACCTTGGAGGGCTTCTTGCGCAAAGTCTTCTTCGAGACATCCGCGCGGGACTCGGCCTCGGCAGCGAGCTCGCGGACTTTCTTCGCGGCCTTCGGCGGGAAGTCCTTCGCGGCCTTCCGAGCCTGCTTGGCCGCCTTCGCCGCGTCGTCGATCGCCGCTCGTGCGGCCTGCTCTTTTCTGCTGGTCTGGGGCATGGCGCACAGCATATTCCGCCCCGGTGAACGGACCCGCCGCGCCCGATCCCGTTCACCTTCCGTTTACCACTCTGGCCCACTCTCTTAAGGCGTCGCTCCTACCGTCGCTGTGTGCCCTGCACCGGGACACGACATGTCAACGGATCGAACGGAAACACAGTGAAGATCACCCGAATCTCGCGGATCGCGGCCCTCAGCGCCGTCGCCGCTCTTGCCCTTGCCGGCTGCGCCTCGAACGAAGGCGGCGGCGACAGCAGCACCGACCCCGAAATGAGCGACCTCTCCGGCGAGCTCGTCGGCTCCGGCGCGTCCTCGCAGGAAGTCGGCGTCCAGGCATGGGCCGCCGGGTTCCAGACCGTCAACGAGGGCGTCACGGTCACGTACGACCCCTCGGGCTCCGGCGCCGGACGCGAGTCGTTCCAGGCCGGCGCCGTCGGCTTCGCCGGCTCCGACCGCGCCTTCTCGGCCGAAGAGATCGCCGAGGGCCCCTTCGACGGTTGCGTCGAGGGCACCGGCATCATCGAGATCCCGTCCTACATCTCGCCCATCGCCGTCATCTTCAACCTCGAGGGCATCGAGTCCCTGAACATGGACGCCGCGACCATCGCGGGCCTGTTCGCGGGCACGATCACGAACTGGAACGACCCGGCGATCGCTGCTCTCAACGAGGGCGTCGACCTTCCCGACCTGGCCGTGACGCCGGTGCACCGCGCCGACGACTCGGGCACGACCGAGAACTTCACCGACTACCTGTTCCAGGCCGCGCCCGACGTATGGACCGAAGAGCCCGATGGTGTGTGGCCCTTCGCCACCGGTGAGGCCGCCCAGGGTACCTCTGGTGTCGTCTCGGCCGTCGAGGCCGGCCAGGGCGCCGTCACGTACGCCGACGCTTCGCGCGCCGAGGGCTTCGGCACCGTCGCGGTGCAGATCGGTGACGAGTTCGTCGAGTTCTCGCCCGAGGCCGCCGCGGCAATCGTGGACGCTTCGCCGGTCGCCGAGGGCCGCACCGCGGGTGACCTCGCGATCGAGCTCGACCGCACGCCGGACGAAGCCGCTTACCCCATCGTCCTCGTCAGCTACATGATCGCGTGCGAGGAGTACGTCGACGCCGCGACCGCCCCGCTCGTCAAGGGCTTCCTCGAGTACGTCATCAGCCCCGAGGGCCAGGACGAGGCGGCCGCCGCAGCCGGTAGCGCCCCGATCTCGGACACGCAGCGCGAGAACATGCAGGCCGCGCTGGACCTGATCGTCGTCGAGTAATACCCGTGCCCGGCCCGCGAGAGATCGCGGGCCGGGCACACCCCTTAGGCCTCGTACAACCCGAGAACAGGATGAGATGACCACCACCGCGCCCCCCGTCGTCAAGGCGAAGCAGCGCCCGGGCGACCGCTGGTTCTCGGGGACCGCACTCTTCGCGGGATCGATGATCCTCGTGACCCTGGCCGCCGTCACGATCTTCCTCGTGATCCAGTCGCTCCCCGGCCTCGCGGCCACGAGCGAGGACGCTTCGGTCCTCTCTACGAACTTCTGGGACTACGTCTGGCCGCTCGCGTTCGGCACGGTCTGGGCCTCGGCCCTCGCCCTCCTGATGGCCGTCCCGCTCTCGGTCGCTGTCGCCCTCTTCATCTCGCACTACGCCCCGCGCCGACTGGCCCAGGGCCTCGGCTACGTCGTCGACCTGCTGGCCGCCGTCCCCTCGGTCGTCTTCGGCCTCTGGGGCATCCTCGTCTTGGCACCGGCCGTGCAGCCCCTGTACAGCTGGTTCGTCGAGAACGCCAGCTGGTTCCCCCTCTTCGCCGGCCCGGTCTCGAGCACGGGCCGCACGATCTTCACCGCCGCCATGGTCCTCGCGGTCATGGTCGTTCCGATCATCACCGCGATCTGCCGTGAGATCTTCCTGCAGACCCCCGTGCTCCACGAAGAGGCCGCACTCGCCCTCGGCGCGACACGGTGGGAGATGGTCCGGATGGCCGTTTTCCCCTTCGGCCGCAGCGGTATCGTCTCGGCCTCGATGCTGGGCCTCGGCCGCGCCCTCGGCGAGACCATGGCGGTCGCGCTGGTCCTCTCGGCCACGGGCGTCGTGACGTTCCGACTCTTCACCCCCGAGAACCCCAGCACGATCCCCGCGAACATCGCGCTGACCTTCCCCGAGGCGTATGGCACCAACATCAACGTCTTGATCGCGACGGGATTGATCCTCTTCATCGTCACCTTCGCGGTGAACGCCCTCGCGCGATACTTCGTCAACCGCCGCAAGGAATTCTCGGGAGCCAACTGACATGACCCTCACGACTGCTCCCTCGTCTTCCACCGCACCCGCGTCTCCGAGCGGGCTCACGAACGGTCGCCTTCCGAAGGGCTCGACCTGGGGCATCCTCGGTCTCAGCGCGGTGGTCAGCGCCATCCTCTTCGCCGTTCTCGGCATCGCCGGCGGCGGCGGGTTCAACGTCGCCGGATTCGCCGTCGTCACCGTCCTGCTGTACCTCGTGCTGATCACCGTCGTGTCCACGATGGTCGAGGGCCGCCGGAAGGCGGTCGATCGCCTGGTCACGGGCATCGTGACGGCGGCCTTCGCGCTCGCGATGGTGCCCCTGGTCTCGCTCGGCATCACCGTCCTCACGAACGGGATCGCCGGTATCTCCGCGGACTTCTTCACGTCGTCGATGCGCAACGTCGTCGGTGAGGGTGGTGGCGCACTGCACGCCATCATCGGCACCCTCCTCATCACCCTCGCCGCGGCCGTCATCTCGATCCCGATCGGCCTCTTCACGGCGATCTACTTGGTCGAGTACGGCCGTGGGAAGCTCGCGCAGGGCATCACGTTCCTCGTCGACGTCATGACGGGCATCCCGTCGATCGTTGCGGGCCTGTTCGCGTTCGCGGTGTTCGCGCTGTTCTTCGGACCGGGCATCCGCCTCGGCATCATGGGTGCCGTCGCCCTGTCGGTCCTGATGATTCCCGTCGTCGTCCGCTCGAGCGAAGAGATGCTGCGTCTGGTGCCGAACGAGCTGCGCGAGGCCGCCTACGCACTCGGCGTGCCGAAGTGGCTCACGATCGTCAAGGTCGTCCTGCCGACGTCGATCGCGGGCATCACGACGGGCATCATGCTCTCGATCGCCCGCGTCATCGGCGAGACCGCCCCCCTGCTGATCACGGCGGGCGTGACGACATCGATGAACTACAACCTGTTCGAGGGGCGCATGATGACGCTCCCCGTCTTCGCTTACTCGCAGTACATGAACCAGGGCATCCCGGCCGAGGCCTACATCGACCGCGCCTGGGCCGCGGCGCTCGTGCTGATCGTCATCGTCATGGCGTTGAACCTGCTCGCGCGCCTCATCGCCCGAGTCTTCGCGCCGAAGACCAGCCGCTAGCCCTCCCCCGCTCCTACCCGAGAACATCCAGAGGAAAACGTGTCCAAGAGCATCGAAGTCAACGATCTGAACGTCTTCTACGGCGATTTCCTCGCCGTAGAAGGTGTCGGGCTCGAGATCGAACCCCGCAGCGTGACGGCCTTCATCGGCCCGTCGGGCTGCGGTAAGTCGACCTTCCTGCGGACCCTCAACCGTATGCACGAGGTCATCCCGGGGGCCTACGTCAAGGGCCAGGTGCTGCTCGACGGGTCCGACCTGTACGCCCCAGGTGTCGACCCGGTGCTGGTGCGTCGCCAGGTCGGCATGGTGTTCCAGCGCCCGAACCCGTTCCCGACGATGTCGATCCGTGAAAACGTGCTGGCCGGCGTCAAGCTGAACAACAAGCGCATCAACAAGAGCGACGCCGACGCCCTGGTCGAGAAGTCCCTCCGCGGGGCGAACCTGTGGAACGAGGTCAAGGACCGCCTCGACCGCCCCGGTTCGGGTCTGTCGGGTGGACAGCAGCAGCGCCTCTGCATCGCCCGCGCGATCGCCGTCTCGCCCGACGTGCTGCTGATGGACGAGCCGTGTTCGGCCCTCGACCCGATCTCGACGTACGCGATCGAAGAGCTGATCGCCGAGCTCAAGTCCGAGTACACGATCGTGATCGTCACGCACAACATGCAGCAGGCCTCGCGCGTCTCCGACCGCACCGCGTTCTTCAACATCGCGGGCACCGGCAAGCCCGGCAAGCTCATCGAGTACGACGACACCCGCACGATCTTCACCACGCCGACCGTCCAGGCGACCGAGGACTACGTCTCGGGTCGCTTCGGGTAAACCCGTACGCCAACGAGGAAGGCCCGCGACAATCGTCGCGGGCCTTCCTCGTTGGCTGATCAGTCGCGGGGCGAGAGCAGATCAGTCGCGGGGCGAGAGCAGATAGGCGTTGAGCGCGTCGGTCAGCTCGTGGTCGAGCGACACCTCCACCTCGTCGATCCGCCGAACGGGAGCTGCGAGCCGCACGCTCGACACGAGCCACGCGGCATCCGCGGTGGCCAGCTCACTCACGCGCACATCGCGATAAGCGGTCGTGTAACCCTGCCCCTCGAGCCACGCGAATGCGCTCAACTGGGTCGTGCCGTGCAGGATTCCGCCGGTCGGCTCCGGGGTGACGAAGACGTCACCGATACGCAGGATGACGGATGCCGTGGGTGCTTCGAGCACGAACCCGTCCGACGAGACGAAGATCGCGTCGTCGGCACCGCGCTTGTGCGCCTCGCGCAGCGATGCCATGTTCACCGCATACGACAGCGTCTTCGCCCCCAGAAGCAGCCACGGAGCACGGGCGGGCGCGTTGAGATCGAACCCGCGGTCGAGCGTCACGACCGCAATACCCTCGCGCCGGGGCCGCGAGAAGTCGGCCGCGTCTGCAGCGGTGACCCAGGCGGTCGGGGTCGGTCCATGCTCGACTCCACGGCTGAGGATGGTCTTCACCACCCACTCTCCAGGGCCGCACAGCGCCGCGGCGGCATCGATGGCCTGACGCCACTGCTCCACGTTCGGCACCGGCAGATCGCAGATCTCGGCCGAACGCACGAACCGCTCCAGATGCGCAGCGACCTCTTGCGGGTGAGTGTCGACCACACCGATCGACTCGAAGATGCCGTCCCCCCGCTGCGTACTCAGCTCGCCGACGCTGAGCGCCGGCGCGGACGCGTCGACTTGCGTGAACGTCGCGGAGAAGTCGGTGCGGGAGTCGCCGGATGCCGTGGGCTCGATGATGAGCGCGAAGCGTGTTGCCATTCTCCGAGCCTACGGCGCCCGGTCGGAATAGCCGCCGCGGCGGCTGCGTTACACTGGAACAGCCGGGCCGCAGTAACCCCGGGCTCCATAATCTGCCGCTCCGAGCGGCTCCGCGCCGAGAGGCGTTCTGCGGCCCGGCACTTCTCTGCCGGAAGGTCGGGCGTCGCTCAGTTCAGCGTGTCGCGGCGCCACAGCGAGGCCGCCGCGGTCAGATCCGCGGCGAATGCCGACAGTCTGAGTGCCCGAGTGGTGAGGTCTGTTGCACGCTCGGGCTCGGTCAGTTCGTAGTCGTCGGCGAGCCGGGTCGCCCCATCCGCTTCAACGCGGCAGAAGGCGGCCGCCCGTTCGAGTGCAACGCCGAAGTCACCCTCGAAGACGCCACGCAGGATCGTGTCGGACAGCTCGACGAGTTCTTCGGGCCCGGCGGGGGCCGGGGCACCCGCGACGACAACATCGGCCGTCGAGAGCTCGACCCGCCCACGCTCGAAGAGGAGAGCAGCGGTACGGGGGTCGTCATGGATCATCAACTGCAGCAGGTACAGGCGCCAGAGCGTTCCCGGCAGCGTCCGCGCGGGTGAGCGCGACCACAGCTCGGCGATGTCATGGATACCGTGCAGGTCGGTGAACTGCACCAGGCGGTCGACCACCGAGGCATCCGGCTCTTCGCGGACGCGCGAAAGCAGCGCGGCGGCCGTCGAATGGGCCACGCGCGAAACGTCGGCGGGATCCTCGGTGCCGAACAGTCGGTCGAACATCTCGGAGGGGCGTCGTACCGGCTTGTGGAATCCGGGGCCGGTGGCGTCACTCATCCGTCCAGGCTACCCGCGACGTCTGGAGCGAGAGCCGCCGAAGCGTTCGCCCGCCGCGCAACCGAATCTGCCGTGCAAGGTGCGTCAGGCGGTGGGGATGGCGAAGATGGGATCGCTCGTCGGCGCCCCGCTCGGCGAACCGCCGGCAGGCTCCACCGTCACCGCGATGACGTCGCCCGGACTCATGGGCCCGGCCAGAAGGGCCGTCGCGTCACCATCGTCGCCGGCCTCGAAGACCCCGGCTGAGATCGCACCGGCGTCGCGGACGAACCAGAGTTCGTAGCTCTGATCGGCGCCGATCGTGGGCAGGCCATCCGAAACGAAGACGACCTCGCCGACCGTCTCCGACCAGTGCACGGTTGCCTCGCCACCGTCAGACAGCGTCGTCGACGCGGTCTGAGCGTCGGGGGCGGCCTCGATGCGCTCGAGGGCCACCACCGCCACCGGGCGATTCAGCTGCTGCGTGAGGACGACCGCTCCGCCGCCGACTCCGACCAGGAGGACGAGGGATGCGGCGAGCGCGAACCAGGCTCGCGGGCCCCAACTGCGCCGACGCGGCTCGGCGGGGGCTGCGGCCGGGGACTCGAGGCTCGAGGCGGGAGCTGCGACCTGTGCGGGATGATCCTGCTGCACAGAGGCGATCCGCGCCAGCAGATCAGTGCGCAGGGCGGGGGGCGGCGCGACCTCGGCGACGGAGTCCGAGAGTGCGGCGACCGTGGCGGCATCCGAATACGCGTGGTGCTCCCACTCGGGATGCTCCGCGAGGGCGTCGACGAACGCGGCCTCGTCCTCGGGGCTCAGCGCGTTGAGCGCGTGCCCCGCGGCCAGTTCTGCGAATTCGTGCTCGTTCATGTCGTCACCCCCAATTCTCCTCGCAGACGGGTCAGCCCGTCTCGCATTCTCGTCTTGATCGTTCCGAGCGGCGCCCCGACGAGGGCCGCAATCTCGCTCTGACTGTAACCCCCGTAATACGCGAGGGTTATGGCTTCCCGTTGGGCATCGGGAAGGGTCTCGAGCGCCTGAGCGACCCGCTGCCCTTCGATCCGAAGCTCCACTTGTTCCGCAACCCCGTCATGAGCGACCTCTATGTCCCGGAAGCCCACACGCACGTCCCGGTCCGCGCTCGCCTGCGCCGATCGAACACGATCGACGGCACGGCGGTGCGCGATGGTAAGCACCCATGATCTTCCCTGCCCCTTGTTCGGAGCGAACTTGGCGGCGGATTGCCAGAGCTCGAGGAAAACCTCCTGCAGGACTTCTTCGCTCTGCGAACGATCGACGAGCACACGAAGAATGAGGCCGAATACGCGGGAAGAGAGAAGGTCGTAGAGACGCGCGAACGCACCCTCATCCCCTTGTGCGACGCGTGTCAGCAACTCCGCAACATGGTCGACGGATTCACCGCCCTCTTCGGGCATGTCCACACCGTCGATCACCACGGAATCCAGCATGCCTCACCGAGAGCCCGACCCCCCAACGCGGCACGGGGGTCTGGACAAGCCGAAAAGTTTCTGGTCGATCTCCAATCCGATCCCGGAGCAGCCCCGAATGGCCCTGTGAACGCCGCACCAAGCGGTGCACCGACCCCGCACCGGGGTATGTGTCCACGGGGCCCACAGCCCCACATAGAGGAGGAACTCATGTCACGTACCAAGATGCGCCTGACCGCCGGCCTGTCACTCGCCCTGGCGGCGACGTTTGCGCTCAGCGCTTGTTCGATGGGCGCCGAGACCGCCACCGACGACACGATGGAAGAGCCTTCGAGCACTCCCTCGATGTCCGAAGAGATGGAAATGGACCCGGCGGCGAACCTCGTCGGTGCAGGCTGCGCTGCCTACGCCGAGCAGGTCCCGGATGGTGCCGGCTCCGTCGAGGGCATGTCTGCCGACCCCGTTGCGGTCGCAGCATCCAACAACCCGATCCTGACCACGCTCACCGCAGCGGTCAGCGGTCAGCTGAACCCCGAGGTCGACCTCGTCGACACTCTCAACGGCGGCGAGTTCACCGTCTTCGCGCCCGTCGATGACGCGTTCGCGAAGATCGACCCCGCCACGATCGAGACCCTCAAGACCGACACGTCCCTGCTGACGTCGATCCTGACGTACCACGTGGTCCCCGGTCAGATCGCCCCCGATGACATCGAAGGCACGCACACCACCGTTCAGGGTGCGGACGTCGAGGTAATGGGCAGCGGAGACAACATCATGGTCAACGGCGAGTCCGCCGTGATCTGTGGTGGCGTCCAGACCGCCAACGCCACGGTCTACCTCATCGACACGGTGCTGATGCCCCCGATGTAATCGGACCATCGTGTGTCGCGTGATCCGGGGGGCTCACGCGACACACGCACGACCGCGGCCGTCGGAACCTACCTGCGAGGGGGTTCCGGCGGCCGCTTCCGTGCGCGCGGCCACCCCTCGGCGTTCAGTAGGCTGGTGGGGTACGGGCCTCTAGCTCAGTCGGTAGAGCATCGGACTTTTAATCCGCGGGTCGTGGGTTCGAGCCCCACGGGGCCCACCGCACGCACAAGGCTCGAACCCTTGCCAATGGAAACGTTGGCAGAGGTTCGGGCCTTGTTCATGTCTGCGGCCCAGGTCAGAGCGTTGGCGTTGACCTGCGGATCGAGGAGCATTTCGAAGGGCCGGTTGTGCTCGACGCGCAGCTCGTTGTCCTCGTCGATGAAGACCTTCGTGAAGAACGCCTGGTTGCACAGCCGCCGGTTGGTGTCGTCGCAGCGGGCGTAGATGTCAGCGCAGTTGGCGAGCAGGCCGAGCGCGTCATCGAGGTGGGCGCGAGCGTCGGCGTAGTCGCCGAAGTGGGTGTCGATACGGCGGGTTACCTGGTCGAGTTCGGCGACGATGCGGTCTTGCTCGCGCTTGAGTACGGAGAGCGGTATCGCGTCGGCGTAGTGCGCTTGCATGAGGCGGTCTTGCTCGCTTTCGAGCCGGTTGCGGTTGGTGGTGAGGCGTTCCAGTTCCTCGGTTTCGGCGGCCATGAGCCGGTCGAACGGGACTGCTGCACGAATAGGTGACATCTGATCTGGCTTGCCCTCGAGGGTGGCCTGGAAGGATGTTGCTGTGCCCAAGCCCTACCCGACCGAGTTCCGTGATGACGTCGTGCGCGTCGCGCGGAAC
>NZ_JBIITF010000005.1:0-198512 GCF_044340635.1 Microbacterium sp. | reverse complement strand
TGTGTTCAACCCAGTCGCGCAGATGCTTCAACGGGGCGGCTGCGCTGTGTCCGAGGTCAGTAAGTTCGTACTCCACGCGAGCGGGAACCTCGGGGTAGACGGTGCGAGTGAGCAGGCCGTGGTCTTCGAGACGCTTGAGGGTCTGGGACAGCACCTTGGGGCTGACGCCTTCCAAGCGTCGTTTGAGTTGCCCGTTGCGTTGCGGCCCGTCTTCGAGCGCACCGATGGCCAGGGCGCTCCACTTGTTGGCGAGCAGGTCGAGCATGTCGCGGCACGGACACATGGCCGCGTACACGTCGTTCCGGTCGCACTCATCCACGGTCTGACTCATACGTTCATGGTATCCGATGGGTACTAGGTTGCCTTGACGGTAACCAGTAGGTCTGGGGAACCATAATTGGCATGACGGCTACGACTGCGATCGGATACGAGAAGAACCTCCCCGCCACCGACCCCGAGGCGCTGACCGCCCGCGAGGTCGAGGTGCCCGAACTTGGACCGCATGACTTGTTGGTCGAGGTCGAGGCGGTCTCGGTGAACCCGGTCGATGTGAAACTGCGGGAAGGCGCTCCTGCGAACGGGTTCAAGGTGCTCGGCTTCGACGCCGCCGGTACGGTGCGCGAGGTCGGCTCAGCGGTGACGCTGTTCGCTCCGGGTGACGAGGTGTACTACGCGGGCAGCATCGACCGGCCAGGTACGAACCAGCGCCTGCATGTTGTGGATGAGCGGATTACGGGGCGCAAGCCGCAGGTGCTGTCGTTTGCCGACGCTGCTGCGCTGCCGCTGACGGCGATCACCGCCTGGGAGACCCTGTTCGAGCGGCTCGCCCTTACCGAGGACTCGACCGGCACCCTGCTGGTGATCGGCGCGACCGGCGGAGTCGGATCGATCATGCTGGCACTGGCCGACGCGCTCCTGCCGAACGTCACCGTGATCGCCACCGCCTCCGACGATGAACGCTCCGCCTGGGTGCGCAACCTGGGCGCGGAGCATGTGGTGAACCACCGCGACGACCTGGCTGAGCAGGTGCTCGCCGTCGCGCAGGATGGCGTGGACTGGCTGTTCACCGCGCATTCCGCGGGGCAGATCGAAACCTATGCGCGGATCGTTCGAGCGTTCGGGCATATTGTCGCCATTGACGACGGTCCGCGCGACGTGTTCCCGCTCAAGGGCAAGAGCATCGCTTGGCACTGGGAACTGATGTTCACCCGCCCGCTCAGGCAGACCCCGGACATGATTGAACAGCACCAGCTCCTGAACACTGTCGCTGACCTTGTAGATCAGGGCCGCATCCGCACCACGGCCACAACGACACTCGCGCCGATCTCACCGACCACACTCCGCGAGGCGCACGAGTTGGTCGAGAACGGCCGCACAGTCGGCAAGGTCACCGTCCACAGATGGGAGTAGACTGAAACCGCGCGCACGCGCATGTTCACAGGCGAGTGCGTTTGCAGAACCTCGGCTACGCGGTCACGGCGCACAGGGCGCAAGGCGTCACCGTTGACACCGCGCATGTGCTGGTGGAGCCGACGACCACGCGGGAGAACTTCTACGTCGCGATGACCCGCGGCAAGCACTCCAACCGCGCCTACGTGATCCTCGACCGGCCCGACGAGCACGCCCACCCGCATCCCGGCGACACCCCCGACGCCACCGGCCTGTCGGTGCTGTTCGGTGTGCTCCAGCACGTCGGTGCCGAGCTGTCCGCGCACGAGACCATCACCGCCGAACACGAGCAGTGGGGGTCGATCGCTCAGCTTGCCGCCGAGTACGAGACCATCGCTGCCGCAGCCCAACACGACCGCTGGGCCACTCTCATCCGTGCTTCCGGCCTCACCGCCGAGCAAGCCGACACCGCGATCGAGTCCGAGGCGTTCGGAGCACTCACCGCCGAGCTGCGCCGCGCCGAGGCCAACCACCACGACCTCGACACCTTGTTCCCGCGATTGGTGGCCGCACGCGGGTTCACCGATGCCGACGACATCGCCTTCGTCCTGCACTACCGGGTGGCTCGTGCCACCGCACGCCCAGCGGGCTCGGGTCGCACCCGCAAGGCGCCACGGCTGATCGCCGGACTGATCCCGTCCGCGGACGGCCCGATGACCGACGATATGCGGCAGGCCCTCGATGAACGGCGGGAGCTGATCGAGACCCGCGCCGACGCTGTGCTCGACACCGCACGCGACGCCGGAGAAGCCTGGACGCGGCCACTCGGTGACCCGCCGCGCGACCCGCGCAAGACGGCGGCGTGGCGACGCCACGCCCGCACCGTCGCCGCCTACCGCGACCGGTACGGCATAACCGACGACACACCCCTCGGCTCGGCACCGGAGAACGCGGCGCAGAAGATCGACGCCGCCCGCGCCAGAAGTGCGCTCATACGGGCACGTGACATCGCTCGGCAGCGCCCGAGAGACGCAGAGCGACGACCGGTCGAGCAAGCTGCCCCCACCCGGAGCCTGTAATGCGACCCCTACCCGAGCCGCAGGCACGCTCCGACACGTGTGGATACGCCACATACTCGACTCCAAGCGAGACAATCGTCAGTGGGCAGCCCGGTCCCCATCAGAGTGGCCTAACTGCGCCAGGTGCTATCTCGACTACGAGGTGAGGAGGACGGGGCCGATGATGAGACAGCCTCGATGGTGCCGGCGCTGGGACGAGTGGCCGAGGCGGCAGCGATGAGCTACATGCCGCCAGATCTCGGTGCTCTCTACCTCCGTCATCGAGACGCTATGCACAAGGTTGCGGCCTCAGTGCTGCGCGAGGCCGGTCGTGCGTCTGAGGCGGACGACGCGGTGCACGACGCGATCGTCTCAATCATGGCTTCGCCACCGGAGAATGTGCGGAACTGGGAAGCATTCCTAGTCACCGCGGCGAAGCGAAAGGCACTGGATCGAATCCGATCAGCCGAGGTACGGCACGCCGGACCCGAGTTCGTCGAGGCCAGCCATGATCGCGCCGACGATTCCGACCTCGGGGAAGACGTAGCTGACGCCATTGACCAACAGGAAAGGGCTGGCCACGCGTGGGACTGTCTCTCGGTACTGGACGAACGCCATCGAAAGGCGGTGTGGGAGACCACGGCGTTGGGACGGCCGCGATCCGAAGTGGCTATGGAACTGAGCGTGACTCCGGCACGTGTGAGCCAGATGACGACACGATCACTAGCACTCCTTCGAGAGGAAATGCGCAGAAGGGAGGAAGGGATCAATGAATAACGATGAACGCGACAGGCTTGTCGCCGAGCTGCTCGAACGACCGCAAGAGCGCGAACTGATCCTGCGTGACGCTGAGTTGACCGATCGAGAGCGCACAGAACTCGCTGGCATCGTTGAGACTGCGGACGCACTCTGGCTTGCGGCCCAAGGTGCGCCCGCGCTCGAAGACGACCCCGTGGCAGCAATGCTCGGCCTGCTCCCTGACAGCGAATGTCGTCTCGACTCCGCTGCATTGTCTCGCGTAAGAAAGCGTGCGCGACTGAGCGTGAGCGACGTTGCCGCACGCCTGCGTGAGCGGGGGTGGGAGTTCGACAAGAGCGACGTGTTCAGGTGGGAGACTCGTACAGCGACGGATGTATCTCCCGCCGTGGTTCAGGCAATCGCTGAAATCTTCGGAGCACCGGTAGACGACCTGATCTCGGCCCCATCGGTGTCTTCTCTGCCCGATCATGTAGGCGCGGTACGCGCGCATCCTCTGTTCGCACAACTCGTTGACCGCTGGTCGCAGGCCCGCCGAGTGTCACGCGCCGTGGCTACGGCGACGCTCGAAAGCCGGATGCTTGCGACCGTGCACCGCGGGGAGCACCCCGACACAGAGCAACTGTTGCGTTCGCTCGACGCCCTTGTTGCCTCTGTCGAACAAGCCGACCGAGGGTAAGAGGCGTATGAACCTGGAAGGTTGTGTTGATCAGGCACTGTCCCTGCTGACGGATGATGTGCGAGCCCGCTTCGCAGGGAACCCGACTAGCGTCCTCCGCACCGACCTCGACCTGACCGTCAGCGCTGTCGAACACCTTGCCAGTTCCCGTGACGACGGTGGCGCATGTGATGGCGTGTCGTTCCTCCAAGACGGGGTGATCCTTTACGCACCCACGCCGTGGAGTCGGCGCGAGAACTTCACACTCGCCCACGAACTCGGGCACTGGCTCGCCGAGAGGGCTCCAGACATCTATGACTGGATCGCCGACCAGGACGAGCCTGGTCGCCTTCTCGAAACGGTCTGCGACCAGATCGCTCAACGCTTGCTTCTACCCGAGTCCGCGGCAACAGCGGTCATTGCTAGCGGCCCGATCAGAGCACAGCACCTGATCGACCTCTATAACGCTACTCAGGCAAGCCGACCAGTGTGCGCGATCGCTCTCGCCAAGCACCTGCCCGGCCTGGGGGCGATCGCCATCATCGACCGCTACACCGGCACCGTCACGCACGCCAGCGTCAAGCCCGACCCCGAGCAAGGCTGGCCCACCGTCTTCCCTTGGCGAGACCAGAAGCTCACCGAAGGCCACCCGCTGCTCAACCTGACACCAGGAGCATCGACTGCTCGACGCCTAGCCTGGCGGACCCCTTGGGGTACCCAAGCAGACTTCTACGTCGACGCCGTCAGCGACGACAAGCGCGCCATCGTCGTGTTCTGCGACCTAGACCTCTGGAATGTTGAGCAGTTCCATGCGCCCATCCAGCGCGACTTCGACAGCCGTCCGCTGCTCACTGGCTCATGTTGTGGGACGACGTTCGAGCGGCGAGGGTACCCGTGCTCGAACTGTGGCCAGCCGTTCTGCCCTCGTTGCGGCGATTGCCGCTGCGAGCGAGACGCCAAGCGTGAAGTGGTCTGCACTGAGTGCTTTCTCCAGTTCCAACCACATCTCGTCGTCGACGGCCTCTGCGTGGACTGTCGCTCCTGACGCTAACTCCGCACGGCCCTATCTCGACTACCCAGTGAGAGCCCCCGCTGACTCGGACCTGGGCTGTCGGAATGGAGGTGAAGGAGATGGCTAAGAACACCGGACGAGGACACCGCGTCGGTGCCGTGAAGAGTCGCAGCGAGTTCAAGCGTGGCACGACGTGGTTCAAGCGCGACGCCGGTACCGGTCGCATCCTCAACGGCAGCCCCAAGCAGCACAAGGGCGTCCGCAACGAGAAGTGACTTCGTGGCCGGCGGCGCCGTGGTGTCGCTGGCCCAACACTGCGGCAGCGGGCGTGCCGTACAGAACCGATTCGAGTACAGCAGGAGGACGGCATGGCAGTTCACTGGGTCAACTACGACCTCAACAAGGCGGGACAGGACTACACCAAGCTCATCGACTACTTGAAGTCGCACCAGAGCTGGGCGAAACCCCTCAAGAGCAGCTTCTTCGTGAAGACATCCCTGACAGCGGCGCAGCTTCGAGACGGAGCCAAGAAGCACGTCGACGCGAACGACGACATCGTCGTCGTGACGGTCACCGGCCAATCCTGGGCCACCCACAGTATTCCCTCGGACGTGAACGAGTGGCTGAAGAAGAATCTCTAGTGTCCGACTGGGCACACGGTTCAGCGCGCCAAGGGCGGATGACAACGTCCTCTGCGGTTCGATGCCGTTTCCGTCGAAGCAGCCCGATCTTCGAGCCCGAAGGAGTGTCGGTGCCCCAGCGTAGGATACTTACATGGGTGTAGTTCGCGCAAATTCGACGGGCACCGGCGGCGAAACGCCGTCCGGGCCGCTCGAGGTGCTCGGCCACCAGGACCACTTGTCGGCGACAGACGAGCCGACCAGGCCGCCGTCCGATCGTTTCCAGATTCTCGCCCTTGATGGCGGGGGAGCCAAGGCACTGTTCACCGCTCACGTGCTCGCGCGGCTGGAACAGGACCTCGGCGTCAGCATCAGGGACTCGTTCGACTTGATCGCCGGCACGTCGGCGGGTGGGATCGTCGCGCTCGGGTTGGGTGCCGGTCTCACCCCGAGCGAGATCGTGGCGCACTACGAAGAACTGGTCGAGGCGGTCTTCCCGGCCGTGCGCCGGCGACTGTGGCGGCGACCTCGGCAACTCACTGCACCCATCTACGACGGCGATGCGCTGCGTACCGCCTTGACGAAGGTGCTTGGCGAAGGGCTGCTGGGAGACAGCGCGAAGCGGTTAATCATCCCGGCCTGGGACGTGCAACGAGGCTCCGTGCACATCTTCAAGACGCCGCACCACACACGGCTCGTCCGAGACTGGCGCATCCCGATGGTGGACATCGCGATGGCAACCTCGGCGGCACCGCTCTACTTCCCTGCCGCGCGTGTCGATGGGCACCGCCTCATCGACGGCGGCGTGTGGGCGAACAACCCCTCTGTCGTCGCGATCGCCGAGGCCGTGAGCATGCTCGACGTACCGCTCGCCTCGATCAGGGTGCTCAACGTCGGCACCATCGACCAGCTCACAAACCACCCCAAGCGCCTCGACCGCGGCGGGCTGTTCAACTGGGCGAAGCCGATCGCGCCACTGATCCTCACCGCCGGCAGCCGTGGCGGACAGGGCATCGCTGAGCATCTGATCGGCGAGTCCGCTTTCACGAGGTTCGATGCTCTCGTGCCGGGCGGACTGTACGCACTCGACTCGGCAGACCCGAGCGATGTCGTCGGCCTCGCCGCGTCCGTGAGCCGCGAGCTCAGCCCCGTCTACACCGCGCGGTTCGCAGATCATCGCGCGGCCGACTACACACCGTTGATCGGAGACCGACACCGCGGCGACCCGACCAGCACGTCGACCACGGAGGTCTCCCGATGAAACTCACTGACTACTTCAACGTCCTGCTCAAGGACACCGTCAACCTCAGCCAGGTGAAGCTCGACTCGCTCGACTCTCGCGTCGAGGCGGTCTACCAGGCGTTGAAGGCCGACGAACAGATCGGGCGCCTGATCCTCGGCAAGACGCCCCAGGGCTCGTGGGCGCACAAGACCATCATCAACCCGGTGGGCAGCAACGAGTTCGACGCGGACTTCATGCTCGACATGAGCGAGAACGCGGACTGGTCCGACGATCCCAAGAAGTACATCGAGGAGGTCTACGCGGCCCTGCACCGTCACAGCACCTACGGCAACATGCCGCACTCACGCAAGTGCCGTTGCGTCCGACTCGTCTACGCGAACTCCATGCACCTCGACATCGTGCCGCACCTCAACCTCGCCGATGGTCGCGAAGTCATCGTCAACCGCGACGACAACGACTGGGAGCAGACCGACCCCCAGGGCTTCACGGACTGGATGAAGGACAAGGACACGCTCGCGAAGGGCAACCTCCGCAAGGTCATCCGGCTGATGAAGTACCTGCGCGACCACAAGAACTCCTTCACCGGCACACGGTCGATCCTCCTGACGACACTGCTCGGCGAGCAGGTCACCGAGCTGCGCACGCTGCTCGACCCCGGCTACTACAGCGACGTCCCGACCACCCTCCTGCACCTCGTGAAGGACCTCGACGCCTGGCTCCAGGCGCGCCCGATCAAGCCCTCCATTCCAGACCCGTCCGGGTCCGGGGTCACCTTCGACCATCGGTGGGAGCAGTCGACCTACAGCTACTTCCGAGACCGCATCCATGTCCACGCCGCCGAAATCGAGGAAGCGTACGAAGAGGAGAACAAGGAGCGCAGCATCGAGCTTTGGCAGGGCATTTTCGGTGACGGATTCAAGGCCCCGGCCACCTCGTCCAACAGCGCGAAGTTCCCGGCAGCAGCTCCCGCGGCCGCTTCCACGGTGGGGCGGTCGGGCCGCGCGGGATGAGCCGACGCAACCGGGCCACGCTTTCGGCCTGGCAGAAGCATCTCGTTGACGAGTTGAGGTCACTCGCCAGGGAGCGCCCCCACGACGTGCGGATAGTCCAGCAGCCTCGGCTCGACTCTGACGGCGACGCCATCCTCCGACTCCGGCTCCACACCGCAGATATCCCTCACCGCCCCGGCGGGCTGGAACTTGGAGAAGACGAGGAGTTCATCGTCAAGATTCGCCCCTCGCTGTTTGCGCCCCCGAGCGCCGAGGTTGACCACACACGCTTCCTCGGTTTCCCGCACGTCCTCCAAGGGCAGCGGCTCTGCATCTATCTCGACCCTTCCCGCGAGTGGCGGCCGTCCGCCGGGATGGCCGGATTTCTCAGCCGACTGTGGGACTGGCTCACCGATGCCGCCGGCGGAGCATTCGATCCCTCGACCGCGATGTACCACGCTGTCGGAGGAGTGCTCCACCACGCTGACGACACACCCACCATCGTCGTCCGCGAACCTGGTCCGCCGAAGCGGCAGCAGATCGCTCGGCTCGTCGCCCGCTCACCGCACCGCTACGACCTCACCTACTCGACCGACCGCGACGGACACCGCACACCCGTCTTTGTCCTCGCGAGCGACCTTCCATTCGGCGCGGCATCCACCTTCGCGCTGTTCCTGACGCTCCTGGACGACCCGCACCTTGACCGCGCCGAAGGGCGACCACCAGAGGTCTCGCCGCAGTCGCCTGCGTTCCTTACCTCGCTGCTCGCCAGTGCTCTACGAAACCCTGACGGTACGGAGCAGTACTTCGTGCTTGCTGTGCCGCACCCCGCAGGGGGAGCGCACCATCTTCTCGGCGGACGCCTTCCCGCAACTACCGCCGACGCCTTGCGACGCCTCGCCAAGAAGCACGGCACCGCGGTCAACCTCGATCCCGCGATCATCAACGCCGACATCCCGATCGAATGGTGCAACATGTCCGACGAACGGCAAGAGGTCACGACCCGGCGCGACGACAACCGTCCCGTCAACGGCTTTCAAGGAAAGACTGTTCACATCTGGGGCTGCGGTGGCCTGGGCTCATGGCTCGCCGAGTTCATCGCACGCGCCGGAGCCAGCGCCATCACCGTCTGCGACCCCGGCACCGTCACCGGCGGACTGCTTGTGCGACAGAATTACACCGAAGCCGACATCGGCCAGACGAAGGCCGATGCCCTCGCCATACGCCTCCGCGCGATCCGCGACGACCTGACCGTCACCGTCGCAGAAGGAAGCGTCCCCGATCCAGCCGTTTCTCTCGCCGCGGACCTCATCATCGACGCCACCGTCAGTCACAGCATCGCTACCTACCTTGACACCCTCGCCGGCGAAGCCCGCAAGGCCCTCATCGCCCAGATCGCCACCGACGCCAGGACGGGATCGCTCGGTATCGCCAACATCTGCGCGCCCGGTGCCGCCTGTACGCCGTCTGAGCTTGACGACCAGGCAGGCCGCTCGGTAGTGGCCGATGGTGAGTTGGAGCTGTACCACCCGCTCTGGGAGGACGCAGCCGAAGGCGACGAACTGATCCCCACCAGAGGATGCTCAGTACCCACGTTCCACGGCTCGGCCGCGGACCTCGCTGCCGTCGCCGCGACACTCGTCAACATGATCGGCCTGCACCTCCAACAGGCAGAGGCACCTGTTTCAGGAACCCACCTCATCGCCCTGCCACACGCACCAGCAGGCCCACGGCATCGCTTCCTTCCCGCGGCGTCGGACCCCCGCGGATGAGATAGCGCGGGGTTACGTCTGTCGGCGCGCGGGCGTACAGTGGAGGCCGAGGCAGGTCCTCCTCGATTGCAGGTCCTTCGGGACGGCCCAGCTTGGGCGCTCATACACGTACTGCCTCCTCGACGGAGAGACACGTGTGACGAGAGGCCCGCCATGATCCGCATGATCTGGACGCTCAGCGCCCACACCCGCTACTACCTGCGCCGCTACATGCCGACCAATCGGCTGCTCGACGCGATCCGCCGCCGACGCAACTTGAAGTGGGGCATCCCCACGATGCTCCTCGCCGTTCCCTACCTGCTGATCGCGAGCATCTGCACCAACGCCCTCGCCGCCGGCGCCCCAGGCTGGCTGCATCTGGTCGTGTTGTGGGCGGTGTGGAACGCGATGAAGTTCATCATCATGGGACCGGTCAGCCTCATCCTCCTGATCCGTGCCCGGACCCAGGAAGCCATCGCCCGACACCGCATTCCTGCTCGTCCGGCGGTCAAGCCGTTTCAGGGAACCTCCGTCCTCCGACGGTGACAGTCGCCTCACGGGGCACGACGAGTAACCCTCGGGCGGTCACCTCCCTCGGGCCGACGCTTGCCCGCGGCGTGGCAGACGTCTCTCCCTGCTCGCCGCGTGACACGATGAGTTTGTGTCGAGGTGAACGAGAGGAGCGACACCGATGCGGTTGTCGACCATCGAGTTCAACGGCTACAAGCGCCTCGATCAGGCCTCGTGCAACGTCGACGGTCACACGATCGCGTTCATCGGCCCCAATGAGTCCGGCAAGAGCAGCGTCCTCCAAGGATTGGCGTGGCTGACGGACGACGATCGCGATGATCCTGCGCTGTCTCTGCGTGAGCAGAATCGCCGGACGCGGCCAGACTCGGGCGCCCTCGTCGTGCGCGCACTCTACAGGCTCGACCCTGACGACCTCGAAGCTCTACGCAGCCTCAACATCGACCCCAGTGGACCGATAGATGCCAAGACGGTAACCCAGTTCCGGTTCTCCCGACGCAAGGATGGCGGGCACGTCACTGGACTCTCCACGACAGTTGGCCGGAACCGCCTCCCGTTCGCGAACGCCTTCGACGCCTTGTCAAAGGTCGAGCTCGCGCGCGCTGACTCCGTTGCCCTGCTTGACGAACACGATGTAGACGACCTCGAAGCTGTCGTCCGTGAAGCCCAAGCGGCTGTCGATCCGGATGACTCGGACTGGAATATGGAACGGGTTGCTCGCGGCCAAGAGGCGCTCACCCGCCTTCAGGCGGTGATCGACCAGATCAGCCAGATCGATGTGCGTTCGGCAAAGCTCACAAAGATTCGCCGGAACGCGGAGAAGGCCATCCCGCTCCTCCAAGCGGCCGCTGAGGCAGGTGAACTTGCCGATCCGGTCGACAGCATGCGAGGTCTACTCGCCACGAGGGTCCCGAAGTTCGTTCTGTTCAGTGACGACGACCGTGACCTGGCTGAGTCATACAACCTGAGTGACGAAGCGGTGCGTTCACAACCACCAGCCCCGCTTCGGAACCTTCTGACCGTCGCAGGCACTACCGCCGAGGAAGTATGGAGCGCCATAGCCAGCGGCGATCCTGCGACGATGCGGACGCTGGGACGCCGCATGAACGAGATACTGAGTTCACGTCTCGAACCGATGTGGACTCAGTCGAAGCTGACGATTGAACTCGCACTGAACCAAGGTGGGATTCTCGAAGTCAACATCCACGAGCTGGACAGCCCGGACTTCACCGTGACTCCGATCGCCGAACGAAGTGACGGGTTGCGCACGTTCCTTGGCCTTGTGTGCTTCCTGATCGCCGCCGACCTGGAGATCCCTCCCGTCCTCATGATCGATGAGGCCGAACGCAACCTCCACTACGATGCCCAGGCCGACCTCGTGCGCGTGCTGACGCGAGAACTGCAAGTCCACAAGGTCATCTACACGACGCATTCTCCCGGCTGCCTGCCACTCGACCTCGGAACCGGCATCAGGGTGGTGGCGCGCCGGCCCGACGACCTAGCCATCAGCACTCTTGAGAACAACTTCTGGACGAAAGAGGAGCCCGGCTTCTCCCACCTGCTGTTCGCGATGGGCGCCGAAGCCGCTGCGTTCTCGGCGTTCCGGCGAGCCGTGCTGGCGGAGGGAGTAAGCGAGATGATCCTGCTCCCTACACTGCTCAGGAACGCCACAGACGGATCGCAACTGGACTTCCAGGTAGCGTTCGGGCTCTCGAATCTCTCAGCCCCACGGGCAATCAGCTCCGTAGCGCTCATCACCACGTTCCTCGTGGACGGAGATAAGTCGGGCAACGACAAGAAGAAGCAGCTCGTCGCAGCCGGAGTGCCCAAGGGTCACGTCTTCCAACTGCCGAAAGGAAAAGCGATCGAAGACCTCGTGGATCGTGCGACGTATCTGCACACAGTCAACGAGTTCCTGGCCGAGCAGGACAAGAGCATCCCCTCGGGTGCACTGGCGAACAACACGACAATCGCAAAGGCCGTGGATGACTACGCGAAGACTCACCTCTCCATGCCGGGCGGCGTCAGCCACAAGATCATCGCCACCCGCCTTGCGCTTCTCGGTGAACATTTACCCCTCAACGCGGTCGGTCGACGATTCCTCTCCGACCTGAGACCGAAACTCGAAGACGCCTTTAAGCAGGCGTACGTGCTCACGCAGGAGAACGACTGAAGAGGCGCATCACACCGTCGCTCGAACACGACGGCCGCTCGGACGGATCGCGACTCCCTGGGCCTCAAGCGCACGACGCACCGCCTGCTGGCTGACCCCGAACCGCAACCCCACCTCCAACAGCGTCAGGCCTCCGTCGTATAGCTCGACCGCTTCGGCGAGGTGACACTCATCAAGGCCGCGCCGGCGGATCGGGACCGACCGGCGGAGCAGGTGCGCCGCCGCGGTGCGGCGATGAATGCTGAACCGCTCGCCCAACTCCACGAGTGTTGCGCCCGCCTCGTACAGGGCCACCAGCTTGTCCACCTGCGCTGGGCTCAGAAAGGTTTGAGTCATCCCAACCGCTCGCACCATCCGGCCCCGCGAGTCCACCACAGACGGCTCCAACGGCCTCCGATCCCGTCGGTAGACCCCGCGCGACCTGCGAGAAGCCACCGTTTTCAAGGCCGGGCAGGGGTTCTCGAACTCTCTACGGAGGTCCACCGTTTCTTCTGACGCCCGTCGAACTGTCACAAACCGCTCTATCGGCAGGGAAGACCCAGCGTTTTGTGACAACTCGACGGCGTAAGCCGGGTCAGGGCCAATTCCAGACTCGGTGTAACAATTCGTCGCTGCGTGCGCCCTGTCGCCTGAGCTACGACGAGAATAGAAGCGCACCTGCCCACAGCATCCGGGCACATCCCTCGCCTTGGAGGCATCACATGTCGCGCTCCCGCCTGCTCACTCTGGCTGCCGGATTCACCGTCGCCGCGCTCGCCCTCGCGGGCTGTGCGAGCGGATCGGGAGACGCCGACGCTTCGTCCGACCCGGATGCCGGATACGTCACGCCCGGCAAGCTGACCATCGCGACCGGCGACATCGCCTACTACCCCTACGTGATCGACGACGACCCGTCGTCGGGCGAGGGCTTCGAGGCGGCCGTCGCCTACGCCATCGCGGACAAGCTCGGCTTCGAGCCCGAGGATGTCGAGTGGGAGCGCACGAGCTTCGAGGCCGCGATCGCGCCGGGCCCCAAGAATTTCGACTTCAACATCCAGCAGTACACGATCACGGACGAGCGCAAGCAGGCCGTGGACTTCTCGTCGCCCTACTACTCCGCGAGCCAGGCGATCGTCGCGGTCGAGGGCGGCGCGGCCGACGGGGTGGACTCGATCGACGGTCTCAAGGACCTCGTCATCGGGGCGATGGCGGGATCGACCAGCGCGCAGACACTCGACGAGGTCGTGGAGCCGACGACCCCGCCGCAGTTGTTCGGTTCGAACGAGGATGTCGTGGCCGCGCTGGGCGCGGGCCAGATCGATGCGTTCGTGATCGACCTGCCGACGGCCTACCTCGCCACCGCGATGTACATCGAGGACTCCTTCATCGTCGGGGAACTCCCCGCCGGCGGCATACCCGACGAGTGGGGCGTCGTCCTGAGCAAGGACTCCCCCCTCACCGACCGCGTGTCGGCCGCACTCGACGAGCTGCGCGACGACGGCACGCTGGCCGAGATCACCGACGAATGGCTCGGGGCGGGCCAGGGAGTGACGCTGCTGCAGTGAGTTCGCGCGGCATCAGCCGCCCGCCCTCAGCTACCGTCGAGTCGTGAGCGTACACACCCCCAGCGAGCTCGAGCTCGAGCGCCGCGCCTATCGCGCGCGCCAGTCGCGCCGCTCGGTGCTCGTCGCGATCGCTTCGTCGATCGCGTTCGCGATCATCGTCTGGGCGACGGTCATCAATACGCCGGGCTGGGCCGGGGTGCAGCAGTCGTTCTTCAATCCCGCGATCGCGTGGGACGCACTTCCTGCCGTGTGGGAGGGCTTCCTCCTGAATCTGCAGGTGCTCGGCCTGTCTGTCATCACCGTGGCGATCGTCGCGCTCGCGATCGCCCTGCTGCGCACCTTGCAGGGACCCGTTTTCCTGCCCCTGCGGGCCCTCGCCGCGGCGTACACCGACATCTTCCGCGGCCTGCCGTTCATCATCGTGCTGTACCTCGTCGGATTCGGTTTGCCGACGATCACCGGCGTCCGGATCCCGGTGATCCTGCTCGGCACCATCGCCGTCACGTTGACGTACTCGGCTTACGTTTCCGAGGTCATCCGTGCCGGAATCGAGGCCGTGCATCCGTCGCAGCGTCTGGCTGCCCGGGCTCTCGGGCTCGGCTACGCGCAGACGCTGCGCCGCGTCGTCCTCCCCCAGGCGTTCCGGCGCATCACCCCGCCGCTCATGAACGACTTCGTCGCGATGCAGAAGGACGTCGGACTGATCTCGATCCTCGGCGCCACCGACGCCGTGCTCGCGGCCAGGATCGAGGGGTCTCAGACCTACAACTTCACGCCGTACATCGTCGCCGGCATCCTGTTCATCCTGTTGGCCATCCCGACCATCCGACTGACCGACTGGTACGCGGCCCGGCTACGGCGCCGCGAGCAGACGGGTGCGCTCCTGTGACCGCCCTGCTGTCCGCCGCGAACCTCTGGAAGTCGTTCGGCGCCCGAGACGTCCTGCGCGGGGTCTCTCTCGACCTGGCGAAACACGAAGTGGTCGCGGTCATCGGGGCAAGTGGTTCCGGCAAGTCGACCCTGCTGCGTTGCCTGGATCTGCTCGAACCGATCGACGACGGCCGGATTCTGCTGGCGGGCGAAGACGTGTCGGACCCGCGGGTGGATGCGAACGCGGTGCGGTCGCGCCTCGGATTCGTCTTCCAGGGGTTCAACCTGTTCCCTCACCTCTCCGTGCTCGACAACGTCACGCTGGCCTCGCGCGTCACCCGACGAGAGAGACGAGCGGATGCCGAGGCTCGGGGTCGGGCGATCCTCGAACGCGTCGGGCTCGCCGACAAGGCCGGCGAGCACCCCGACCGACTGTCCGGGGGTCAGCAGCAGCGCGTCGCGATCGCCCGCGCAATCGCGACCGATCCCGAGGTCCTGCTGCTCGACGAGATCACCTCGGCGCTCGATCCCGAGTTGGTCGGCGAGGTTCTCGAATTGGTGCGTGCGCTGGCCGAAGAGGGCACGACGATCCTCATGGCGACCCACGAGATGGCATTCGCGCGGGACGTCGCGCACCGTGTGCTGTTCCTCGACGAGGGTCGCGTGCTGGAACAGGGCACGCCCGCTGAGGTCCTCGGCGCCCCCCGTGAGGCGCGCACCCGCGCGTTCCTCGCCCGTTTCACGGGCTGAGTCGGTCGATTCCGGCCGCGTCGGTGGATCCGCTCCACCGAGTCGACCCGGATCGACCGAGCGCGACGCGACGCGCGGCTCAGGCGAGCGAGAAGATGACCTCGACCTCGACGGGGCTGTCTAGCGGCAACACGGGTACCCCCACGGCGGAACGCGCGTGCCGACCGGCATCGCCGAAGATCTCGCCGAGGATTTCGCTCGCACCGTTGATCACGCCGGGCTGACCGACGAAGTCGGGAACGGATGCGACGAACCCCGTCACCTTCACAACGCCGGCGAGCTTGTCCACGCCCCCGACGGCCGCCGCGGCGGCCGCGATGGCGTTGAGCGCGCACTGGCGCGCGTACGACTTGGCGTCATCGGCCGGAACGAGCCCGTGCCCGTCGCCGACCTTGCCCGCGGCGGGGAGCTGGCCCGAGACGAGCGGCAGCTGACCCGCGGTGAAGACGAGATCGCCGTGCACCTTGGCGGGCACATACGCCGCGAGCGGGGGGACGACGTCGGGAAGGTCGATGCCGAGTTCGGCGAGTTTCGCGGAAACGCTCACGGAGTCACTGTCCTTCGAATTGACGGGATGCTTCGGCCGCGGCGGCGAGACCGGCGTTGCCCGAGGCATCCGATCCCCCGACGGGACGCTTGAGGTAGGCGACGAGGCCACCCTCAGGTCCGGTCACGATCTGGACGAGTTCCCAGCCCTGCTTGCCCCAGTTGTTCAGAATCGCCGCCGTGTTGTGAATCAGCAGCGGAGTAGTGAGGTACTCCCAGGTGGTCATCGCTCTCCCGAGATCGAGGGGCCGGATCGTGCTCGCCGGGAGGCGCGCGCGACCGTTTCGGTCATCGCTCAGGTATCTCCCTTACGATCAACCCTATGCCTGATAAGAATCGGACGGCTACGGGCGTGCTCGGCGGGATCGCCGGCGTCGTAGGCCTGAGCGCAGTCGCCGGTCTTCTTGTGACCGCCACCGTCACTCCGGCCATCGCCGTTTCCGGCGCCGCCGCGTCGAGCGCGATCACGATGTTCGACAACATGCCGAGCTACCTCGAGATCGATGATCTGATGCAGCAGAGCGAGATCTACGCCAAGCAGGGCGATGGCAGTGATGTCTTGCTCGCCCGTTTCTACGACCAGAACCGCCTCCCGGTCACGTACGAACAGATCGCGCCGGTCATGTACGACGCGATTCTCTCGAGCGAAGACCCCCGCTACTACGAACACGGCGGTGTCGACCTCATCGGAACGACGCGAGCTCTCCTGAGCAACGTGCAGGGCGGTCAGACGCAGGGCGGGTCCTCGATCAGCCAGCAGTACGTCAAGAACGTCCTTGTGCAGAAGTGCGAGAAGGAAGCCCCGACACAGGAGGAGCTGGCCGCCTGCTGGACCGACGCCACCACCGCTTCCGGCGTCGAGGGCTACCAGCGCAAGCTGCAGGAGATGCGCTACGCGATCGCCCTCGAGCAGCGCTACTCGAAGAACGATGTCCTGCTCGGATACCTCAACATCGCCAACTTCGGCGGCACGACCTATGGCATCGGTGCCGCGGCGCAGTACTACTTCAGCGTCAATGCATCCGACCTGACGATCGCGCAGGCCGCGACGCTCGCCGGCATGGTGCAGAACCCGAACACCTACCGCATCGACAAGCCCGAGCGCGAGACCAACGGCGCTGCCGATGGGTACGCGTTGACGACCGACCGCCGCAACTACGTGCTCCGTCAGATGCTCACCGAGGGCAAGATCACCCAGGAGCAGTACGACGCGGCCAAGGCCGAGGTCATCACCCCCGCGATCAACCCGACCGAGCAGGGCTGCCAGCAGGCGGGCGGGTCCGCGTACTTCTGCGACTATGTCCGAACGATCGTGCTCAACGATGTCGCGTTCGGGGAAACACCCGAAGAGCGAAGCGCAGCGCTCCGCCGCGGGGGTCTCAAGATCTACACGACTCTCGACCTAGACCTGCAGCTCGCGGCCGAAGCGGCTATCTCGATCGTGCCGGCGACCCACCCCAACCTCGACCTGGGCGCAACCGGCGTGCAGCTGGAGGTGGGCACGGGCCGTGTGCTCTCGATGGTGCAGAACCGCAAGTACACGCAAGACGCCGACCAGTCGGCTGCCGACCCTTCCTACACGTCGATCAACTACAACACCCGTTACGTCAACGGTGGATCGAACGGCTTCAACCCGGGCTCGACCTACAAGCTCTTCACTCTGCTCAATTGGCTCGAACACGGGCACTCCGTCAACGAGGTCATCAACGGCCGCCAGCGGAACTTCACCGTGTTGACCGACTGCGACGGCGGCACGCAGCGCGTTTCGTCGGGTGAGGTCAAGAACTTCGAGGGCGTGGGCGGTTACAACGGCACCCCGATGAAGTTCACGGCCGACTCGCTCAACACGGGCTTCCTCGCGATGAGTGAAAAGGTCAGCGTCTGCGACACGAACAAGATCGCGGATCGCCTCGGCGTCGAGTACGCCAACGGTTACAAGACCTACATCGGCAACGAGAGCATCGGCGAAAACGTCAACGTGCCGTACGACATCCTGGGCTCGAAGAACATCGCCCCCATCGACATGGCGGCCTCGTACGCGACCATCGCGAGCAACGGCGTCTACTGCCCGCCGAAGGCCATCGATGCCGTGTACAACACCGAGGGCGAAGCGCTCCCGCTCCCCGACACCACGTGCAACCGCGTCCTCGACGAATCCGTCGCCTCGACAGCGGCATTCGCACTCGCAGGTGTCATCAACGGTGGTTCCGCCGCATCGTCGCGAATCGGCGACGGCGTCCCCGTGTTCGGAAAAACAGGCATCCACGAGCAGTACCAGACGTGGATGGACGGCAGCAGCTCCAAGGTCACGACGGTTGTCTGGGTCGGCAACGTCAAGGGCCAGCAGCGGCTGGACCGCAACTCTGCCAACGGCTACTCGCTGTGGCGCCTACGCCACTCGATCTGGCCCGACATGCAAGGCGCCGCGAACGCCAAATACGGCGGCGAACGCTTCGCGACACCCGACTCGAACCTCACGCGGGCGGTCCAGATCGATCTACCGAACGTCGTCGGCCAGCCTGTCGATCGGGCGGTCGCAACGCTCGAGGCAGCCGGGTTCTCGGTCATCGTCGGCGACGCGGTCGACAGCACACAGGCCGCGGGGATCGTGGAACGCCAGGATCCCGGCGCCGGACGCGTGAGCGGCGGCACGACCGTGACGATTTCGCCCAGCAACGGCGAAGGCGTGGCTGTGCCCGACGTGGTCGGCATGAACCGCCAGCAAGCGGTCGACAGCATCCGCGGAACATTCGGACGCAACCCCGCGGAGACGTGTGTTGTGAAAGAAGGTGCCACCGGCCCGGGCGTCGTGACCTCCGTCGAGCCAGGCGCGGGCTCGATCGTGAACCGCAACGCCCAGTTGGCAATCACCTACGAGCGCGACACCTGCTCGTGACCCCGCGTTCCCGTCAGGGCCTCCGCGCCCTGGCGGCCGCGGGTGCGCTCGGCGCCGCGGCGGCGGTTTGGGGCATCGGCATCGAGCGGTACCTGTTCACGCTCCGGCGGGTCGAGATGGCCATCCTGCCTCCGGGCTCGACACCCGTCCGGGTGCTGCACATCTCGGATGTCCATATGGCGCCGTGGCAACGGCGCAAGCAGGCGTGGATAGCCTCTCTCGCGTCCCTGCGACCCGACCTAATCATCAACACGGGCGACAACATGGGCCACGGCGATGGGTTGCGCGGCGTGCGCGCGGCGTTCGCCGGTTTCCGTGGCACGCCCGGCTTTTTCGTGCACGGATCGAATGACAGTTTCGGCCCGATGCCCCGCAACCCCCTGCGGTACTTCCTGGGCCCCTCACGTCGCAAGAGGAACCCGCCCCGACTTGATGTCACGGCCATGGAGAAGTACTTCGCGGAGAACCTCGGCTGGACGAACCTCAATAACGCCTCCGGCTCGGTCGATGTACGAGGACTCCGAATCGACGGATTCGGAGTCGGAGACGCGCACCACGACGAGGACCGCCTCGATCTCGTGCCGGGGCTGGTCGCGAGCCTGCGCGAGGACAAAACTCCGCCGAGTAGCCTCACGATCGGTGTCGCGCACGCGCCGTACCGACGAGTCCTGGATACCTTCACGGATGCCGGAGCCGAGGCGATCTTCGCGGGCCACACCCACGGTGGCCAAGTGCGCCTGCCGGGCTTCGGAGCGCTGGTCGCCAACTGCGACATCCCGCTGAAGCAGGCGCGGGGTCTTTCGACCTGGGCGCGAAGCGGCACCGAGGTGCCGCTGAATGTGAGCGCTGGACTCGGCCATTCGATCTACGCGCCGGTCCGCTTCGCGTGCCGGCCCGAGGCCACCCTCGTGACGTTGATCGCTCGCGCGTGACGCGGTTCGGGCGGACGGGCGAGTTCGGGTAGACTCGGGGGGTTGCCACGGGGTGTGGCGCAGCTTGGTAGCGCGCGTCGTTCGGGACGACGAGGCCGCAGGTTCAAATCCTGTCACCCCGACAGATAAGGAGGGTCGCCAAACGGCGGCCCTCCTTTTCGTTCCTCACTCGAGCCGAACCTGGAGCACGATGACCGACGCAATCGCGAACATCCGACTCGTCGCTTTCGACCTGGATGACACGCTCGCTCCCTCGAAGAGCCCGATCCCGGACGCGATCGGCGCGCACCTGCTCGCTCTCGCCGAGCGCGTCGAAGTCGCGATCATCTCCGGCGGGCAACTGGGTCAGTTCCGCAGTCAGGTCGTTGAACGGCTGCCGGATGCCTCTCCCGAGGCGCTCGCACATCTGCACCTCATGCCCACGTGTGGCACTCAGTACTACCGGTTCGACGCGAGCGGCCAGATCGACACCATCTACGCGCACTCCCTCACCGATGATGAGAAGACACGGGCACTCACCGCGGTCGAAGAAGAAGCCCGACGGCTCGGGCTGTGGGAATCGGAGCCCTGGGGAGACATCCTCGAGGATCGCGGCTCGCAGATCACTTTCTCCGCTCTCGGCCAGCGCGCGCCGCTCGAGGCGAAGATCGCCTGGGACCCGACGGGCTCCCGCAAATCCGCACTGCGTGACGCTGTGGCGGCCCGCATCCCCGACCTCGAGGTTCGATCGGGCGGTTCGACCTCGGTCGACATCACCCATCGCGGCATCGACAAGGCCTACGGGATGACGCGACTCGCCGAGCACACCGGTATCCCTCTGGATGAGATGCTGTTCGTCGGGGATCGACTCGACCCCGACGGCAATGACTACCCGGTCCTCGTGCTCGGCGTGCCGTGCCACGCGGTGGACGGCTGGGAAGAGACCGTCGAGTACCTCGACGCGCTCCTCCCGATGCTGTCCCCACGAGCCTGATCACCGGTGCCCCGGGATTCCGAGGGCAGACGCTCGGCGGGTCTATGCTGACGGCGTGGAACCGCTCACTCTCGTCGTCATCGTGGCCGCGGCCGTCAGCGCCGCCTGCTGGGTCCTGTCGCTGATCACGAAAGACACCTCGTGGGTCGACCGCATCTGGTCGATCGTGCCGATCGCGTACGTGTGGATCTTCGCGGGTGCCGCGTTGGCTGCCGGACAGGATGCCGCGCGCCTCGTCATCATGGCTGTGCTCGTCACAGCATGGGGTGCCCGGTTGACGTTCAACTTCGCCCGCAAGGGCGGGTACAGCGGCATGGAGGACTACCGCTGGGCGATCCTGCGCGGTCGCATGAAGCCCTGGCAGTTCCAGCTGTTTAATCTGTTCTTCATCGTGCTCTATCAGAACGCCCTTCTCGTGCTGATCACGCTGCCCGCACAGGTCGCGTGGCGGCACGACGCGCCTCTCGGGGTGGGGGACGCGGTCTTCGCCATCCTGTTCCTCGCCCTGCTGCTCGGTGAGACGGCGGCCGACCAGCAGCAGTGTGACTTTCATCGCGCCAAGGCGCGGGCGGGCGGTCAGCTCGGCGAGGGATTCCTCACCACCGGGCTGTTCCGCTTCAGCCGGCACCCGAACTTCTTCTTCGAGCAGGCCCAGTGGTGGGCGTTCTATGCGATCGGCGCGACCGCGGCCGTAACAGCGGGACTCGGTTTCTGGGGCGGCGCGATCAATTGGTCGATCATCGGAGCCGTCCTTCTCACGGTGTTGTTCATCGGCTCGACGATCTTCACCGAGGCAATCACCTCAGGCAAGTACCCGGCGTACGCGGAGTATCAGAAGACGACGTCGATGCTCGTGCCATTGCCCCCGCGGAGCCGTACCGCGGTCGTCGAGCAAACGTAACGAGAGGAACGAGAAACGAGGCGAACCTAGGAGGCGTAGCCGTCGGGGTTCTGCTGCTGCCAGCGCCAGTAGTCACGGCAGGCATCGTCGATCGTCAGCCGCGTGGTCCAACCGAGCTCCTCGGCCGCCTTGGCGGGGTCGCAATAGGTCGCGGCGACATCGCCGGGGCGCCGGTCGAGGATCTGCTTGGGCAGTTCATGCCCGACGGCCTTCTCGAAGGCCGCGATGAGTCCCAGCACGCTCACGGGCGAACCCGTCCCGAGGTTGTACACCGCGTACCCGGGCTGAGCCTTCTCCAGCGCCGCGACGTGCCCCTCGGCCAGGTCGACGACGTGGATGTAGTCGCGCAGGCCCGTTCCGTCGGGGGTGTCGTAGTCGTCGCCGAACACCCCGACGCGTTCGAGCGACCCGATCGCGACCCGCGAGACGTACGGCATGAGGTTGTTCGGGATACCCGCAGGGTCCTCCCCGATCAACCCGCTCTCGTGCGCCCCGACCGGATTGAAGTACCGCAGCACCGTGACATCGAGTTCGGGGTTGACCCGGGCCACGTCCTCGAGGATGACCTCGTTCATCCGCTTCGACTTCGAGTACGGGTTCGACAGGTCGACGCTCGTGCGAGACGTCTCGCGAAACGGCAGGTCTTCCGGGTCGGAGTACACCGTTCCGGTGCTCGAGAAGACGAAGGAGCGAATGCCTCGGGCAAGCCCCACCCGCAGCAGGGCGAACGTCGTGCCCAGGTTGTTGGCGTAATACTGCAGCGGCTTCTGCGTCGACTCACCGACCGCCTTGTGCGCCGCGAACTGCAGGATCGCATCGAACGGCCCGAACTCGTCGAAGGTGCGCTCGACCACCGCGTCGTCCGCGGCGTCACCGATCACGAGCGGTGCGGGGCGGCCAGTGATCTTCTCGACCCGCACGGCCGCCTCGGCGTGGGTTCCCGAAAGATCGTCCAGCAGCACGACCTCGTGGCCACCGTCCACCAGAGCGACAGCCGTGTGAGCACCGATGTATCCGGCACCGCCGGCGAGAAGAACACGCATGATCTCAGCCTAAACCGGACCGTGCGCCGTGCGTTCCCGCTATCTGCTGAGGCGGTCGCCCGACTCCTGCAGGTAGCAGGTGCCGCAGAGCGATTCATACGTCACGACATGCTCCGTTCGTTCGCCGGTCTCGTCGATCGCGACCTGGTCGCCATCGAACACGAACCGGCCGTCGATGACGCGCCCGTTGAACACGGCCTTCCGACCGCACCGGCAGATCGTCTTCAACTCTTCCAGGGTGTGCGCGATCTCGAGAAGTCGTCGCGAGCCGGGAAAGGCGGCCGTCAGGAAGTCGGATCGGATGCCGTAGGCGAGAACGGGGATGTTGTCGTGGATGGCGATGCGGAACAGGTCATCGACCTGGTGGGGCGTCAGAAACTGGGCCTCGTCGACGAGGAGGCACGAGATGTCCACGCCGGTCGCCGCGCGGGAACGCTCGCGCTGCTCGCGGAACAGCGCGTCCGCATCGGCTTCGGGCTCGATGAGAAAATCGACGGTCCGCGAGACCCCGAGCCGGGACGCGATCTGGTCATCGGCCTTCGTGTCGATCGCCGGCTTCGCAAGCAGCACTCGCTGGCCGCGCTCCTCGTAGTTGTACGCGGCCTGCAGAAGCGCGGTCGACTTGCCGGAGTTCATCGCGCCATAGCGGAAGTACAGTTTTGCCACGCGCAGAGTCTACGGAAGACGGAGGGGTGAACCGGGTCAGACGGCCGTGATGGCCAGCGCCGCCGCGGTCTCATCTATCGTCGCCCGCGCGACATCCGGCTGGGTGTTGAGCGTCTCGCCGTAGCTCGGGATCAGTTCGCGCAGCTCGGGCGTCCACCCCTCGATCCGATCGGGGAAGCACGTCTGCAACAGGCCGAGCATGATCGAGACGGCCGTGGATGCACCCGGCGATGCGCCGAGGAGCCCGGCGATCGAACCATCCTTCGCCGCGACGACCTCGGTGCCGAACTGCAGCACGCCGATCTTCTTCGGGTCTTTCTTCATGACCTGAGCGCGCTGGCCGGCGTTCAGCAATTGCCAGTCCACGTCCTTCGCCGTCGGCACGAACTCCCGCAACGAATCCATCTTCTTGCCGTGGTTCTTCAGCAGCTCGGCGATCAGGTACTTGAGCAGGCCCGGGTTGTCGACGGCGACCTTCAGCATCGGCAGCAGGTTCCCCGGCCGGATCTGCGTCACGAGATCGAACACGGACCCGTTCTTGAGGAACTTCGGGCTGAACGTCGCGAACGGGCCGAACATCAGCGATGCCTCACCATCCACCACCCGGGTGTCGAGGTGCGGCACCGACATGGGCGGTGCGCCGACGGATGCCTGGGAGTACACCTTGGCACGGTGCTGAGCGATGAGATCGGGGTTGGAGGTCTTGAGCCACTGCCCACCGATCGGGAAGACGCCGTAGCCCGAGATCTCGGGGATGCCGGAACGCTGCAGCAGCTTCAGTGCCCACCCGCCGGCTCCCACGAACACGAACTTCGCGTTGATCTCGCCGGGCGTTCGTCCCAGCCGGTTACGGGTCTTGACGAGCCACGTCCCGTCCTTCTGGCGCTTGAGATTGCGGACCTCGCGGTCGGTGATGACCTCCACGCCATCGTCACGCAGGTGATCGATCAGCTGATGGGTGAGCGCACCGAAATCGACGTCGGTGCCGGCCGGAACGCGCGTCGCGGCGAAGGGCTCGTCGCTCTTCCGGCGCTTCTGCATCAACAGCGGCGCCCAGGTGTTGATGACGCGGGAGTCTTCGCTGTACTCGATGCCCGCGAACAGGGGCTGCGTCTTCAGCGCCTCGTAGCGGCGACGCAGGTACTCGACATCCTTCTCGCCGCGCACGAAAGTCATGTGGGGCGTGGCGTTGATGAACGTCTTCGGCTCGTTCAGCAGGCCCCGCTTGACGAGGTTCGCCCAGAACTGGCGGCTCTGCTGAAACTGTTCGTTGATCGAGACGGCCTTGGCCGGGTCGACGGATCCGTCGGGTGCCTGCGGCATGTAGTTGAGCTCGCAGAGGGCTGCATGGCCGGTGCCCGCGTTGTTCCAGGCGTTCGAACTCTCCAGCGCAACATCCGAGAGTCGCTCGACGAGGACGATCTTCCAGTCGGGTTCGAGTTGATGCAGCAGGGTGCCCAGGGTGGCGCTCATGATGCCGCCACCGATGAGCACGACGTCGACGGTTTCACTCACCGGACAAGTCTAGTTCTGCCGTCCGGGGTGGTCGGACGTGCGGGCCCCGCGGAGAGCGAAAACTCCCGGATTCTTACGCGCCCGGCAAACGTCAGGCGTCGACGCTGAGATCGGCGGCGACGAGTTCTGCGATCTGCACGGCGTTCAGCGCGGCACCCTTGCGCAGGTTGTCGTTGCTGATGAACAGCGCGAGCCCGCGACCCTCGGGGGCCGACTGATCGGCGCGGATACGACCGACGAAGCTCGGGTCCTTGCCCGCGGCCTGGAGGGGCGTGGGAACCTCTTCGAGCTGCACACCGGGTGCATCCGAGAGCACCTCACGCGCGCGAGCCGGTGTGATCTCGTTCGCGAACTCGGCGTTGATGCTGAGCGAGTGACCCGTGAAGACCGGGACGCGAACGCACGTGCCCGAAACCCGCAGGCCAGGCAGCTCGAGGATCTTGCGGCTCTCGTTGCGGAGCTTCTTCTCCTCGTCCGTCTCGTTGTCGCCGTCGTCGACCAGGTTGCCGGCGAACGGGATCACGTCGAAGGCGATGGGTGCGATGTACTTCTCGGGCTGGGGGAAGTCCACGGCGGATCCGTCGCGCACGAGTCGCAGGGTGTCGCCCTGGGCGAGGACACCCTCGACCTGCCCGAGCAGCTCCTCCGCGCCCGCAATGCCCGAGCCGCTGACGGCCTGGTAGGTGCTCACGATGAGGCGTTCGAGTCCGGCGACGGCGTGGAGCGCCTTCAGGACCGGCATCGCCGCCATCGTGGTGCAGTTCGGGTTCGCGATGATGCCCTTGTGCGCCTGGGCGATCGCGTGCGGGTTGACCTCGCTGACGACCAGGGGCACCTCGGGGTCCATGCGCCAGGCGCTGGAGTTGTCGATCACGACGGCGCCGGCCTCGGCGAAGCGGGGCGCGTGCGCCCGGCTGCCGGTAGCACCGGCCGAGAACAGTGCGATGTCGATGCCCGCGGGATCGGCGGTCGCGACATCCTCGACGACGACGCTGTGTCCGCCGAACTCGAGCGACGTGCCGGCCGAGCGCGCCGTCGCGAACAGACGAAGCTCGCGGATCGGGAAAGAACGCTCGGTCAAGATCTCGAGCATCACCGTGCCCACCTGGCCCGTGGCGCCGACGACGGCGACGGAGAGTCCGGAATCTGAGATGCGGGTCATGACGATGCTTCCTTCATTGCGTGGATTCCGACGATTCTACGGCTGCCCGAGTGCAGGAGAATCCCCGAGAACAGGACGATCCGGCCGAATACGTCCTGTTTCCGGCCAATCTCCTGCTGTCGGGCGCGGGACGGGACGGATGCTTCGGGTCAGCGACCCGAGCCCGCGTGAACCGTGGCCTCGATCTCGCCGTCGAGGCCGTACGCGCTGTGCACGACACGCGCCGCCTCGGCGAGGTCGTCGGCCCGGACCACGACCGAAATGCGGATTTCGGAAGTCGAGATCATCTCGATGTTGACCCCGAGCACGCTCAGCGCCTCGAACAGCGTCGCCGAGACGCCCGAGTGGGTGCGCATGCCGGCCCCGACGACAGAGAGCTTGCCGATCTGGTCGTCGTGCACGAGGCTCTCGAAGCCGACCGAGCCCTGCTCGCCCGACAGCGCCTTGAGGGCCAGCGAGGCATCCGCCTTGGGCAGCGTGAACGAGATGTCGGCGCGACCCGTCGCCGCAGCGGAAACGTTCTGCACGATCATGTCGACGTTCGCCCCGGACTTGGCGACGATCTTGAAGATCTCCGCCGCTTTGCCGGGCACGTCGGGAACCCCGATGACCGTGATCTTGGCCTGGCCGAGGTCGGTCGCGACACCCGCGACGATGGGTTCTTCCATGCCATCTCCTTGCTGCTGCAGCGCCGCGTGGCGCTTCTCGTCGAGCACGTACGTGCCCTCGGACGATGAGAACGTGGATCGCGCGTGGATGAGCACGCCGTGCCGACGGGCGTACTCGACCGCGCGGATGTAGAGAACCTTCGCGCCATTCGCCGCGAGCTCGAGCATCTCTTCCGTCGTGACGGTGTTGAGCTTGCGGGCGCGGGGAACGATGCGCGGATCCGCGGTGAAGATGCCGTCGACGTCGCTGTAGATCTCGCAGACGTCGGCCTTCAGCGCCGCAGCGAGAGCGACCGCGGTCGTGTCGGATCCCCCGCGACCGAGGGTCGTGATGTCCCGGGTATCGCGGTTGAAGCCCTGGAAACCGGCGACGATGACGATCGCGCCTTCGTCGAGGGCTTCGCGCAGCCGCACCGGAGTCACGTCGACGATGCGGGCGGCGCCGTGGGTGGCATCCGTGATCATTCCCGCCTGACTGCCGGTGAAGGATCGCGCCTCGAACCCCATCGAATGGATGGCCATTGCGAGCAGGGCCATCGAGATGCGCTCACCGCTCGAGAGCAGCATGTCGAGCTCGCGCGGCGCGGGGATGGGAGCCACCTGCGATGCGAGGTCCAAGAGCTCGTCAGTCGTGTCGCCCATCGCGCTGACGGCGACGACGACGTCGTCGCCCGCCCGGCGGGCATCGACGATCCGTTTGGCGACGCGCTTGATGCTCTCGGCATCTGCGACGGATGAGCCACCGTACTTCTGCACGATCAGCGCCACGATGAAAACTCCCGGGTATGAGGAGCGCTCGGATGCCGCGCCCGACGAACCATCTTACGGAAGCTCCGACCGCTACTACGATCGAGAGGTCATGCGCCATAACCTCCGCCGATTCTTGCCCTCGCTCGGCGGGCTCATCCGAGGCGAAGTTCCCGCCGACACCGCGACCGAGGCGATCCCGGTCATCGACGAGGCGATGGCCGTCGGGATCCTCGACCTCGCCGTGCGCATCGGGCAGACCATGCTGGCGACGGGCGCATCGGCGAGCGAGGTCACCGCGACGATCGTCCGGGTGAGCGCCGCATATGGCCTCGGCCCGGTACACGTCGACGTGACCTACAACTCCATCACCGCGTCGCATCACCGCAGCGGAGCGCCCCTTCCCTTCACGCTGCTGCGCGTCGTCCGTCAGACGGCACCCGACCACGACAAGCTCCGGCGCCTGCAGTCCCTGGTCGCCGACATCGGAGACGGACTCGACCTCGGGCACGCTCGCACCCTGCTGCGCGAGGTTCGGCGCTCGCCCTTCCGCTACGGTCCCGGGATCGTCATCGTCGCCCAGGCCACCCTGGCGGTGGGTGTCGCGGTGATGTTCGGAGCGGGTCCCCTCACCGTCGCCGTCGCGTTCTTCGCAGCGGGCGCCGCCGCGGTCACGCAAGCCCTGCTCTCGCGCGCGCAGGTTCCCTACTTCTTCAGTCAGATCGCCGCCGCTCTGGTGCTGACCCTCGTCGCCGCACTCACCCCCCTCCTGGCGATGACTTCGATACCCGGCGGGGACAGCGTGCGACCCTCGGTGATCGTCGCCTCGGGGGTCGTGCTGATGCTGGCGGGGCTCACCGTCGTCGGCGCCGCGCAGGACGCGATCGACGGCTTCGCACTCACCGCGACCGGACGCATCCTCGAGCTCATGACCCAGACTCTCGGCGTCGTGCTCGGCATCCTCGCCGGGCTGCAGACCGCGCGGGTGCTCGGTCTCACCATGGAACCGCCGAGCGCAGCGCTGCCCCTGGGATCCGTGCCGCTTCAGTTCGCGGGAGCAGCACTCATCGCGATCGCGGTCGCCGTCTTCAACGGAGCGGGACTGCGGATCGTCGTGGTCAGCGCCATTCTGAGCGTGGTGGCCTGGCTCGGGTTCCTCGCGGCATCCGGAATCGGCCTCGAGATCGCGGCGGCGAGCGGTATCGGAGCGTTCGCGGGCAGCTTCATCGGCGTACTCGCCGCATATCGACTGCACGTGCCAGCGGTCGCCATCACGACTGCGGCGATCCTGCCGATGGTGCCCGGGGCGGCGGTCTTCCGCGGCCTACTCGGCATCGTGGAGTCCGGCGACAACCCGCAGATCATGCTCGAGGGGTTCGGCACTCTTGCCGCGGCCGCAGTGATCGGCGTGAGTCTCGCCGTCGGCGCCTCTCTGGGGATATACCTCGGACAGCCGGTGCGTGCCTCGCTCGGCGGCGTCGTTCGCGCCCGCGCCCGGCTGCGACGTTAGGCCAGCGCGCTAAAGTGCGGTCATGACTCTGGACGACCTGGGCTGGAACGAGTTCAATCTCGGCATCCTCGGAGCGACCGCGGCCCTCGCCGGCCTCGTGATCGTGGCGGCGAGCGTCAACATCGCCGAGATCGTGAAGTCGCGCTCCCTGACCGCGCGCCTGGGCGCCGGAATCGCGACGCTCGTGCTCGCGATCACGGCTTCCGCCCTGGCCCTGTTCCCCGGGATCACGTTTGTCGCCTATGGCGCCGCGGTGCTCGCCTCGGCGCTGATCACGATGGTGTTCAACGGACACGCGGCGCATGCGATCGCCCAGAACACCGACCCGCAGAACCGCTACAAGGTGCCGCGTGCCACCGTCAGTTTCGTGCCCGCGGCGATCTACGCCGTAGGTTCGGCGATGCTGATCGCGGGCGAGCCGGCGGGCCTCGTCGTGGTAGCCGTCGGAGCCATCGTCGCGATCCCGGTCGCGCTCATGATCTCGTGGATCGTGCTCGTCGAAGTGCTCCGCTGAGGCGGATGCACGGGAGAGTCGTCCCGCGAGCTGTTCCCGTCAGAGGGTCCGTCGCCCCTCGAACGCGCGACCGAGTGTGACCTCGTCGGCGTACTCGAGATCCCCACCGACCGGCAAGCCCGAGGCGAGGCGCGAGACGCGCAGCTGCAGGGTCAGCAGGAGTCGGCTGAGGTAGGTCGCCGTCGCTTCGCCCTCGAGGTTCGGGTTCGTCGCGAGGATGACTTCCTGCACGGTTCCGTCGGCGAGTCGTGTCATCAACTCGGTCACACGCAGATCGTCGGGACCGACACCATCGATCGGGCTGATCGCCCCGCCGAGGACGTGGTACAGCCCGCGGAACTCCCGCGTACGCTCGATGGCCGCGACATCCTTCGCGTCCTCGACGACGCAGATGACCTGGGGATTACGGCGTGGGTCCCGACAGATGCTGCAGCGATCCTGCTCGGACACGTTGCCGCAGACCTCGCAGAACCGGACGCGCTCGCGCACATCGGCCAACAGGGTCGCGAGTCGCTTCACATCGAACGACGGTGTCTGCAGGATGTGGAAGGCGATGCGCTGTGCCGACTTCGGCCCGATGCCCGGCAACCGACCGAACTCGTCGATCAGGTCTTGCACAATTCCGTCGTACATCAGGTGAACCTCGTGGGCTGTTCGAAGCGTTCCTCGCGCACGAAGGTGGCGCCGAGCACCTGACGCACGACCGCCTCACCGTAACGGGCGGTGGCGCGGGATGCGGGTGCGGCTGGGGTGCGCGCGCGAGCGGGCGCAGACGGAATGGAGCCCGGACCGAGCACATCGACATCGGGTTCGTCGGGGATCGGCGCTTCGTCGACGCTCAAGACCTGACCCTCGCGCTCGGGCACGGTCGGGCGAGCGAGCGCCGGAGACGCAGCCACCTCATCGGGCTCGTCATCGACGGCGAGCTGCGCGGGGGCGCGCAGCGTGCCGAGCGCGACGGGCGGCTCATCCGCTGTTCGCGGGATCGCCGCGACCGCCCACTCCGTCACCGGTGCCGGAGCCAAGCGAGACGTCGAAACGGGCGTCGAAGCTGCCGCTTCGGGACGCGAGGCGCCCGACCCAGGGGCGCGGGTGACCCATCCTGACGGCGGCTGATCCTCCGGCGGCGAGTCATCGGGCGGGCCGTCGTCCGGGGGCGGCGGTTCGTCCGCGGGCGGGGCAGGGTCGGGGCCATCGAGGCGGGCGAGGAACTTGACACGCACACCCAGGACCCGCTCGATCGCGGTTCGCAGGTCTTCGCTGGCGTTGGCCGCGACGCCGCGTTGACGGAACTTCTGGACATCGCTCTGGCTCTGGAAAGTGACCGTGAGCACATCACCCTCGTACGCGTTCACTCGGGCATTGCTTGCCACGAGCCATGAGGTGCGGCTGATGTCTTCGAGCGTCGAAAGAACCTCGGGCCACGAGTCGCGGAGCATCGCGACCGTCACGGGCCCCGTCGGTCGAGGGCGAGCCGGATCCCCGACAGGCGGCTCGGGTGAGGTTGGCGCGGGAGCTGCGGCGGTGGCGGTCGACGCCGAAGATGCGGCCAGCACGGGGTCTGCCGGCGGTGCGGCGGTGGTCGCCGTCGCGGGGGTTGCCGATGCGGCCGGTGCCGGCGCAGGAGGCGTCATCGCGACAGAAGCCGGCGCAAGCGGTGCGGTCGGCGCCTTCACGACCGACGCCTCGCCCGGAGCTGCACGGGTGACGGGCGGCGCACTGGCCACGGGCGTCGCTTCGGATGCGAGCACGCGCGCGACCATGAGCTCGAGCTGCAGCCGCGGGGACGTCGCGCCGGTCATGTCGTCGAGCGTGCGGCTGACCAGGTCGGCGACGCGGGACAGACGCTCGCCGCCGAAGATACGGGCCTGTCGACCCATCCGCTCGAGTTCGTCCACAGGCACACCCCGCAGCACGGCCGAGGCTGCCGGGCCCGTTGCCTCGACCACGATCAGGTCACGCAGACGCTCGAGCAGATCATCGACGAAGCGCCGCGGATCCTGTCCGGTCTGCACGACGCGGTCGACGGCACCGAACGCCGCCGCGGGGTCGGGGTCGGCGAGCGCCTCGACGACCTCATCCAGCAACTCCGCGTGGGTGTAGCCGAGCAGTGAAACGGCACGTTCGTACCGGACGGTTGCGGAGCCGGAATCTGCCGAGATGTCCGATCCCGCGATGAGCTGGTCGAGCAGCGACAGGGTGTCACGGGGCGACCCGCCCCCCGCGCGAACGACCAGCGGAAGCACGCCCGGTTCGACCTGCACACCCTCTTGCGCCGAAAGCTCTTGAACGTACTCCAGCATGGGTCCGGGGGGCACGAGCCGGAACGGATAGTGATGAGTGCGCGAGCGGATGGTGCCGAGCACCTTGTCGGGCTCGGTCGTGGCGAAGATGAACTTGACGTGATCGGGCGGCTCTTCGACCAGCTTCAGCAGCGCGTTGAAGCCCTGCTGGGTGACCATGTGCGCCTCATCGAGGATGAAGATCTTGAAGCGGTCGCGCGCGGGGGCGAAGATCGCCCGCTCGCGCAGATCGCGGGCATCGTCGACCCCGTTGTGGGATGCCGCGTCGATCTCGACGACATCGAGCGAGCCCCCGCCTGCGCGGGAGAGCTCGACACAGCTCGGGCACACACCGCACGGCGTATCGGTCGGGCCCTCGGCGCAGTTGAGGCAGCGCGCGAGAACACGGGCCGATGTCGTCTTGCCGCAGCCGCGCGGCCCCGAGAACAGGTAGGCGTGGCCGACCCGGTCGTTGCGCAGCGCCGTCATCAGCGGGTCGGTGACCTGTGACTGACCGATCATCTGCCCGAACGTCTCGGGTCGATAGCGGCGGTACAGGGCGGCGGTCACGTCCCCAGCCTACGGCGTGGCACGGACATCCAGACCGCCTCAGGAGTCGGCGCCGAGGTCCGAATCGTCGCCCGCGCCGAGCCCGCCCGCGTCGCCTACGGGTATCGGGCCCGTCAGTGTCGGGATGCTCGTGCTCACCGTGGGCACCGACGCCGAGAGCAGCGTGCCGTCTTCGCGCCGGATGTCCTCGAACTGCTCGATCGTCGGACGCCCCGAACGCACGGGACCCTGGTCGGCGAGCTCCACCGAGAGCTCCTCCCCCGGTGCGATGACGTACTCACGGCCGCGCACCGAGAACGCCACCGGCTCGGCCTCGCCCTCGTCCAGACTCAGCGTCAGAGCCTCGCGCGTGAGTGTGACATTCAGGTGGGCGTCGTGCCAGCGCAGCGTGTACGACAGCTCGGGCCACGATTCGGGCAGCCGGGGATCGAACGAGAGCTCGCCGTAGTGGTCGCGCATGCCGCCGAATCCGCACACGAGCGCGGTCCAGACGCCGCCGGCCGAGGCCACGTGCACGCCGTCCGCGGCGTTGTGATGCAGGTCGCCCAGATCGACGAAGATCGACTGCTCGAAGTACTCCAGCGCCAGGTCCTGGTAGCCGACCTCCGCGGCGAGGATCGCCTGGACGACCGCGGACAGCGTGGAGTCGCCGGTGGTCAGCGGGTCGTAGTACTGGAAGTCGGCCAACTTCTCTTCGGCCGAGAAGTGATTCCCCTGCAGGAACAGCGCGAGCACGACATCGGCCTGCTTGAGCACCTGGAACCGGTAGATCACCAGCGGGTGGAAGTGCAGCAGCAGCGGGCGACGATCTGCGGGCGTGTTCTCGAGATCCCAGACCTCACGTTCGAGGAACAGAGAGTCCTGCGGATGGATGCCGAGGGCCGGGCTGAACGGGATGTGCATCGCCTCGGCCGCGAGGTCCCAGCCCTCCGCCTCGAGCGGGTCGAGACCGAGGCGGTCGACCATCAGGCGGTAGGCGTCGGGAGCGTCATGTTCCATCTCGCGCACGGTGCGGGCAGCGAAGCGCAGGTTGAACCGCGCCATCACGTTGGTGAAGAGGTTGTCATTGACGACAGTGGTGTATTCGTCGGGCCCGGTGACACCGTGGATGTGGAAAGTCGGGTCGCCCTCGCCCTCGCGCCAGAAGCCGAGCGTGGTCCAGAGCCGCGCGGTCTCTACCGCGATGTCGATGCCCTCGCGGTAGAGAAACTCGACGTCGCCCGTGCCGCGCACGTACTTCGCGAGCGCATACGTCACGTCGGCGTTGATGTGGTACTGCGCCGTTCCGGCGGCATAGTACGCGGATGCTTCTTCCCCGTTGATCGTCCGCCACGGGAAGAGCGCACCGGCCTCGTTGAGCTGGAAGGCGCGACGACGCGCGGCGGGCAGCATCAGCGCCCGCATCCGGAGGGCGTTGCGCGCCCAGAGCGGTGAGGTGTAGGTGAGGAAGGGCAGGACATAGATCTCGGTGTCCCAGAAGTAGTGCCCGCTGTATCCGGATCCCGTGACGCCCTTGGCCGGCACACCCTGGCCGTCCGCGCGGGACGCGGCCTGCGCGAGCTGGAACAGACACCAGCGGGTGGCCTGCTGCAGGTCGTCGTGCCCACCGATCCGCACGTCGGAGCGCTTCCAGAACGCATCCATCCATTCGCGCTGGCGCGCGTAGATCGACTCGACGCCCTCGAACTCGGCCCGGTCGAGTGTGCGCCGGCAGCGGTCGACGAGCTCGCGCGCGGGAACCCCGCGGGAGGAGTGGTACGACACGAGCTTGGTCACCGTGATCGGTACACCCTGCTTCGCCTGGACGCGGAAGACGTTCTTGGCGATGTCGGGCTCGATGAGCGTGCGCGCCTCGTAGTCATTCTCGGTCTCGATCAGGTGGTCCGCCGCGACCGCGACCGTCATGCCCGATTCGTTCACCTGGTAGCTGAGGGTCGAGCGGACGCCGTCCTGCCAGTACTCCTGCGGCAACAGGACGCGATCAGCGGCGATCCGCTCGGCCTTGCGCGGGTCGAACCCCGCGGCCTTCGCGCGTTTGGCCGAACCGCCGTAGACGTCCTCGCCGTCCTGGCGGTTGATCAGCTGGCACGAGATCGTCACGGGCGCGTCGGCGTTCAGCACGGTGACGCTCAGCCGCATGACCGCCAGGTGCTTCTCGTCGAAGGAGACGATGCGGTCGAAGTCGACCTGCACCTGCTTGCCCGAGGGGGTGCACCAGACGACGTGCCGCTTCAGGAGTCCCTCTTGGAAGTCGAGGACCCGCTCGTATTCACGGACGTCGGCGACGTCGAGCGAGAGCGGCTCGTCGTCGATGTAGACGCGCATCACCTTGGCGTCGGGGGCGTTGACGATCGTCTGCCCGACCTCGGCGAACCCGTACGCCTGCTCAGCGTGTCGGATCGGCCAGGTCTCGTGCAGTCCGTTGATGAAGGTGCCGTGCTCGTGGGCGCGACGACCCTCGGGCTGGTTGCCGCGTAACCCCAGATATCCGTTCCCGACCGCGAAGAGGGTCTCGGTGACCCCCGTGTCCTCTTCCGAGTACGAGGTCTCGATGAGGCGCCACGGGTCGACGGGGAACCGATCGCGATCGATCATGACGGAGAGTGCTCCTTAGCGCGGGTCCAGCAGGGAAAGGGAGTGAGCGAGAAGATCAGGGCACGAGTACGCCGAGGTCGGCGACCACGAGGTGGGCACCGGCCTTCAGCAACTCGTCGGCACCGACGCCGCGGTCGACACCGATGACGAGTCCGAAGCCGCCAGCGGCTGCCGACATGACGCCCGAGATGGCGTCCTCGACGGCTGCGGCGCGTGCCGGTTCGACGCCGACCAGCCGAGCCGCCTCGACGAAGACATCGGGGGCGGGCTTGGACGAGAGGTTGTCGCGCTCGGCGATGACGCCGTCCATGACGACGGGGAAGCGGTCCGTGAGACCCGCGACCTGCAGCACCTCGGTGGCGTTCTTCGAGCTCGAGACGACAGCGATCGGTGTGCCCGCGGCCTGCAACGCATCGAGAAGGCGCACCGAACCGGGGTACGCCGAGATTCCTTCGGAGCGGAGCACCCCCGAGAACACGACGTTTTTGCGGTTACCGATGCCGCACACCGTGTCGGCGGTCGGCGGGTCGGACGGATCGCCCCACGGCACCTCGACATCGCGGCTGCGGAGAAGGCTCGCGACTCCGTCGTAGCGCTTCTTGCCGTCGAGGTATTCGAAGTAGTCCCGCTCGGTATACGGCGGGGTGATGTCCCACGCGGCGAAGAGCTCTTCGAACATCGTCTGCCACGCGTGCATGTGCACCTCGGCCGTCGGCGTGAGGACGCCGTCGAGATCGAAGAGCACGGCATCGTACGTGGACAGATCGGGCAGAGCGGCGGTCACGGAGCCTCCAGGATCGCGGTGGGCCGAGGTCGGGAATCGGCGGCTCGCCATCGCGCCTTGAGGCCAGCGTAGTGGTGCCGAGAGCCGCGTCGGAACCGTCTCACCCCTGCGTCGCGCGGAGCGTCTGTCGCGCGATCTCGAGCTCTTCGTTCGTCGGCACGACGAGAATCGTCACGGGCGAGGAATCCGTTGAAATGACGCGGATGCCTCGGCCGCGGGCAGCGTTCCGCTCGGGGTCGATCTGCACGCCCGCGAAGCCGAGCGTCTCGAGAGCCGCGGCACGTACCTCGGCCGAGTTCTCGCCCACCCCGGCGGTGAACGAGATGACGTCGACGCCGCCGAGCTGCGCGAGGTATGCGCCCGCGTAGGCGCGGAGCCGATGGATGTACACGTCGAACGCGAGCGCGGCGGCCGGGTCCCCGGCGTCGCGCCGCGCGACGAGGTCGCGCATGTCGCTGACTCCCGCGAGCCCCCGAAGGCCGCTGCGGCGGTTGAGCAGATCGTCGAGGTCGTCGATGCTCTGTCCGGCCCGCCGAGCCAGGTGGATCAGCACGGCGGGGTCGAGGTCGCCCGAGCGGGTGCCCATCACGAGTCCCTCGAGCGGGGTCAGCCCCATCGAGGTGTCGACCGAACGCCTCCCGCGGATCGCGGTTGCCGAAGCACCATTGCCGAGGTGGAAGACGATCTGGCGCAATTCCGTCAGATCTCGTCCGACGAAGTTCGCCGCTGCCTCGCTGACGAACTTGTGCGATGTGCCGTGGAATCCGTAGCGGCGGACGCGATGCGCCTCGGCCAACTCTCGGTCGATCGCATACGTGTACGCCGCCGGCGCGAGGGTCTGGTGGAAAGCGGTGTCGAACACGGCGACGTGCGGGATGTCCGGAAACGCCTGCTTCGCGGCGCGGATGTCCTCCAGGTTGGCGGGATTGTGCAGCGGCGCGAGCACCGATAACTCGTCGATGTTGATTTCGACCAGCGGGGTGATCAGGGTCGGCTCGTAAAAGCGCGCCCCGCCGTGCACGACGCGGTGCCCGACGGCGACAGGCGGATTGTCGCTGAGCGACGGACCGTTCTGGGCGAACGCCTCGAGCATCACGGCGAAGCCGGCCGTGTGATCGGGGATTGGCAGCTCGCGATCGTAGGTGGCCTCGAGCACCGTCGGCGCCGGCTCGCCCGCACGCGCGTGGCCGAAGCCCGCGGCCGAGACAGTGTGGGTCGCACTGCCCACGTCTTCGCCGATGCGCTCGACGAGGCCGGACGCCAGCACGTCTTCGGTCGCGACATCGATCAGCTGGTACTTGAACGACGACGATCCGCTGTTGACGACCAGGATGGCGCTCACGCGTCGGCCTCTCCCTGCGCCTGAATGGCGGTGATCGCGATCGTGTTCACGATGTCTTCGACCAGGGCTCCGCGGGAGAGGTCGTTGATGGGCTTGTTCAGGCCCTGCAGCACGGGCCCGATGGCGATCGCGCCAGCGGAGCGCTGCACGGCCTTGTAGGTGTTGTTGCCGGTGTTGAGGTCGGGGAAGATGAAGACCGTGGCGCGGCCCGCGACATCCGATCCCGGCATCTTGGCGGCGGCCACCGCGGCGTCGGCGGCCGCGTCATACTGGATCGGCCCCTCGACGGCGAGCTGCGGGGCGCGCTCCCGCACGAGGTCCGTCGCCACTCGCACCTTCTCGACATCCGCTCCGACGCCCGACGTGCCCGTCGAGTACGACAGCATCGCCACGCGGGGCTCGATGCCGAACTGCTCGGCGGTCGCCGCGGACGATACCGCGATGTCGGCGAGCTGTTCGCTCGTCGGGTCGGGGATCACGGCGCAGTCGCCGTAGACCAGCACGCGGTCCGCGAGCGCCATCAGGAACACGCTCGAGACGACCGATACGCCCGGCTTGGTCTTGATGATCTCGAAGGCGGGACGGATGGTGTGGGCCGTCGTGTGCGCGGCGCCCGACACCATGCCGTCGGCGAGTCCTAGGTGGACCATCATCGTGCCGAAGTACGAGACATCCGTCACCGTGTCGGCCGCCTGCGCATACGTGACCCCCTTGTGGGCGCGCAGCCGGGCGTATTCTTCGGCGAATCGGTGCACGTGGACGGCATCGAACGGGCTCAGCACCTCGGCGGACGCGATGTCGATTCCCAGCTCGATCGCCCGGTTTCGCACCTCGATCTCTTCGCCGAGGATCGTCAGGTCGGCGATCCCCCGAGCGATCGCCCGGGCGGCGGCCCGCAGCACGCGGTCGTCGCTCCCCTCGGGCAGCACGATGCGTCGGCGGTCGGACCGGGCGCGCTCGACGAGCTGATAGCCGAACATCAGGGGTGTGACGACGGTGGCGCGCGCGACGCCGATCGCTCGGAGCAGCTCGGTCGTGTCGACGTGCGTCTCGAACAGCGAGAGCGCGGTGTCGTAGCGGCGCTGCGAGTCGGCCGCCAGACGACCGCGCGTGTTCATGATGCGAACGGCCGTGTCGTAGGTGCCGAGGTCGGTCGTGATGATCGGAAGGGTCGAGCCGAGGCCGTCGATCAGACGCATGATCGGGTCCGGCAGGTCGAAACCGCCATTCAGGACGATGCCCGAGATCGAGGGGAACGTTCCCGAGGCGTTCGCGAGCAGCGCGGCGAGGAGAACCTCGGAGCGATCAGCCGGGATCACAACGACTGCACCCTCGAACAAGCGCGGCAGCACGTTGACCATGGACATGCCCGCGACGACGACTCCGAGCGCCTCGCGCGTCAGCAGATCGGGGTCACCCGTCAGCAGCGTGCCGTCGACCGAGCGCATGATGCCGCGGATGGAGGGAGCGACGAGGAACTTGTCCTCGGGGATCGCCCACACCGGCACACCCGCACTGCCATGCGCCGCAACGGTCCGTCGGAGCGTCGCCACGGTCTCGCCGAGACGGTGGGAATCGGCGCGGTTCGCGACCACCGCGAAGAGTTCGGCTCGGCCGTGAGCCAGTTCCACGAGCGCGAGGTCGGCGATCTGGCCCACCTCGTCGGGGGTGCGGGCGACGGACGTCCCGAGCTGTTCACCCTGCCCCTGCCCCGCGCGACCGCCGAGCACGAGCAACACCGGCGCCCCGAGGTTCGCCGCAATGCGCGCGTTGAACGCGAGCTCGGCGGGGCTGCCGACATCCGTGTAGTCACTGCCGAGGATCACGACGGCGTCGCACTGCGCCTCGACCGCCTTGAAGCGCTCCACGATCGCACCCAGCGCACCCTCGGGGTCGGCCCGGACGTCGTCGTAGGTGACCCCGATGCATTCGTCGTACGAAAGCTCGACACCGTCGTGTTCCAGCAGCATCTCGAGCACGTAGTCGCGCTCGATCGTCGAGCGGGCGATGGCTCGGAAGACGCCGACGCGAGGCATCGCATGGCTCAGGGTGTCGAGCACACCGAGCGCGATGGAGGACTTGCCGGAATGGCCCTCTGCGGACGTGATGAAGATGCTCTGCGCCACGTCGTCCAGCCTAGGCGTCGTGCCGCCTACACACGGATCGGCCGCGAAGATCGCCGCCGGAAAGAGTAAGACTCTCCGCGCACCCGGCAGAGCCTGGTTACCCTTGCTACGTTTCCGTCCTGGGGGAGTTGGCCGGGATACCGCCGCGCGGAGAGCTGACACCAGTCTAACCATCCCTCCCCCGGGCGCCGAAAACGAGCGGATGCCTCGACCCGGGGGATCCCCGTGGAGTCAGGCAACTCCCGGCCTCCCCGCGCGGTTCCCGGGTTACGATTGGGTAACGCGGGGTCGATGCCGATCCCTCCACCCGACGACGATCCAGGGGGTCGCATGCCGGATTCACCCGCACCTGCCGAGCTGCTCGACGGGGCCGACGTGCGGCGCCGGGTTTCGCCCGCGCCTCCCCTCCCCATGGATGCGGAGAGGTTTGCAGAACTCACCCGGGCGATCGGTTCCTCTATTTCGAGCGTCATCGACGGCAAACCCGCGGCGGTCCGCTCAGCCCTCGTGGCCCTGCTCGCCGAGGGGCACCTGCTGATCGAGGACGTCCCGGGTGTCGGTAAGACGATGCTTGCGAAGGCCCTGGCGACATCCGTGGACGCGAGCGTGCGACGAATTCAGTTCACGCCCGACCTGCTCCCCGGTGATGTGACAGGAGTGTCGGTCTATGACCCGGCGGAGCGTGAGTTCGAGTTCAAGGCCGGCGCGATCTTCGCCCACATCGTCATCGCCGATGAGATCAACCGCTCGTCGCCCAAGACCCAGTCCGCACTGCTCGAGGCGATGGAAGAGGGTCAGGTCACCGTGGATGGCCGGACGCATCCGCTGCCCGATCCGTTCCTCGTCGTGGCGACACAGAATCCGCTCGAGATGGAGGGTACGTACGCCCTGCCCGAGGCGCAGCGCGACCGGTTCATGATCCGCATCTCGATGGGATACCCCGATGCGGCGTCCGAGGCGCTCATGCTGCGCCAGCGCGATACCGTCAATCCCCTCGACGCCCTCCAACCCGTCGTGACGACCGCCGAGGTGTCGCGAATGATCGCGTTCGCGCGCAGCGTTCACGTCTCTCCCTCGGTCGGGGAGTACGCGGTCGCGCTCTCGCAGGCGACACGATCGCACCCCGAGTTGCGGCTCGGCGCGAGCCCGCGAGCAACCCTTCAGCTCGTGCGTGCGGCGAAGGTCTGGGCGGCGCTGGATGCCCGCAACTTCGTCATTCCCGACGACCTGATCGCCCTGCTGCAACCGGTCTTCGCGCACCGCCTGATTCCCACGCGCAGCGTCACGGGTACACGCGCGCGGGGCGGCACGGACACGGTCGCCGCGATCATCGACCGCATCGCCGCCACGGTTCGGGTACCGGTCGCGGCGCGCTCATGAGGCGCGGCTGGCCGTTGACCCTGCGCGGCACGGGTGCGCTCGTGCTCGCGATCGTCAGCTTCATCCTGGCCGGCGAACTCGGGATCATCGAGTTGATGTACATCGGATGCCTGCTGGTCGCGCTGCTCGCAGCCGGCTTCGTCGTCCTGCACGTGGGGCGGCGGGTAGGCCGAGCCGAGCGCACCCTCCGCCCGGATGTCGTGCCGGTCGGGTCGTCAACCCAGGTGCATGCCCGCGTGACCATGCGGAGCTTTTCTCCGTTCGGGACGATCCAGTGGTCGGATGGCCTCCCCGACGCGCTCGAAGGCGACGCACGAGGAGATGCCTCGGGCCTCGCCACGCGCGCCGCCGGGATCGATCAACCGCTCGACATCGCCTATTCGGCGCGGGCGGTGCGGCGCGGGGTCTGGAGCATCGGTCCTCTGACGCTTCGCACGATCGACCCGTTCGGTCTCGTGCGCCGGACCCACGCCCCCGCGGGTGACACCCGAATCGTGGCGGTGCCCGCGACCATCCCCCTTCCGCACGTGGCGATCTCGGCGGGTGAGGCGGGCGGCGCCCTGCATGCGTCGTCCGACCAGCTGGGGCAGGGTGCCGACAACCTGATCGCGCGCCCCTACGCTCCCGGGGACTCGATGCGCCGCATCCACTGGCGAGCAACGGCTCACCGCGACACCCTGATGGTGCGGCAAGAAGAGCAGGAGTCGACGCCGGCTGCGACCGTCCTGCTCGACCTCGGCGCGCCACGGTGGGACTCCTCCGCGCGACACGAGACCGGGGTGGATCCCGCATTCGAAGCGGCGCTCTCGACCTGCGTCTCGATCGTTCTGCGTTTTGCCCGGGACGGATACCAGGTCGTCGTCTCCGACACCGATGGCACGCCTCTCTGCGAGCCCCTTCCCGGAGCCGATGCCCCCGAGGACGTCGAACAGATGTTGTTGCGATTCGCCTCGCTCGTCTCTCGACGCGACGACACACTGCCGGGTCTCGCGCAGCGGTACGCGGGCGTAGAGGCCGGTCCGCTCGTACTGATCACGGGGATTTTCCGTCTTCAGGACGCCGATGTCCTGGCGCCGCTGGCCCACCACTCGAGCCTTCCGATCCTGCTCGCCGCCACCCCGTCCGCGGATGCGCTCGAACGCGCGACACAGGCCGGGTGGCGGACTGCCGCGATCAGCCCCGACGCAGATCTGAGCGACGTGTGGTCCGAGGTTGCCGACCGAGGAGCGCATCATGTCTTCGCGTAGGGTTCGGGCTCTCGCAAAGGGCCGGACGCGACCATCGGCCGGACTCGCTCTGGCCGTGCTGGTCGGGGTGTCGACCTCGCTCCTGCCCCTCCTTCGCGTCGTCCAACCGGGCGCGTGGCTCGCCGGATCGATCGCAATCATCGCGTTGGTGCTCGGCGCCGGGTACGTCGCACGCCGCTTCGGCCTGCCATCCCTCGCCGTCAGCCTGATCGGCATCGGCGTCTGGGTCATCACGGTCAGCGTCGTGTTCTTCCGCGATTCCGCCCTGTTCGGTGTCATCCCCATGCCCGCGACGTTCCGCGACGTCCCGCTTCTCGTCGACGCGGCCATGACGCAGGTGCGCGACGGCGCCGCGCCCTTGAACGCCGGCATGGCCTTGTCGTTCCTGATCGTGGCCGCGGCCGGACTCCTCGCGATCGCGATCGATCACGTCGTCGTCTCGGCGCGGATGCCCCTTCTCGCAGCCGTCGCGTTGATCACCGTCTACCTCATCCCCGCCATCGCGGTGCCCCAGAGCGTCGACGTCGGCACCTTCATCGCCTTCGCTGCGGGCCTGCTGCTGTTGCTGGGCGTCGAAACCGCAACCCGAGACCGCGGTGGCAACGGCGGCGGCGATGACGGCGCGGGCGATGCCGATCGCGCACGAACCGCGGGAACGCGACGCGGCACCGCTGTCACGGCCGTTGGTGTGGGGGCCGCAGCCCTCGTCGTCGCCATCGTCGCGACACCCGCTCTGCCCGCGCCGGTACCCGGCGGCACGAGCATCGTCGCCATCCGCGGCAATTCGATCGACCCGTCGCTCGACCTCGGTCGCGATCTGCGGCGCCCGGAAGACACGGCCGTGCTGCAGGTGCGCAGCGACGCGCCGACCCCGCCGTACCTGCGCGCCGTGACATTGTCACGCTTCGACGGCGAGGAGTGGCAGCCCGATCGGGGCGTGGGCACATCGCTCGATGAAGAGTTCGAGCCGCTCGTCGTCGACTCGGATGTGCCCATTGCCGAGTACACCGCGACCGTGCAGGTCGTGAACTATGTGAGCCCCTGGCTGCCGGTGCCCTACCCGGCGGTGAACCTCGACGGTCTCGAGGGCGACTGGTCGGTGCTGCCGCAGAACAGGACCGTCATCTCGCGCTCGTCCTCGCCGCAGGGGCAGGAGTACGAGATCACATACGACGTGCCCCGACCCTCCGCCGAACGCATCCGCTCGTCCGAGGCAGCGATCGGGCCGGATTCGGCGACACTCAATCTGCCCGAGGACGACCCCGCCGTGGCCGCGATCCGCGAGCAGGCTCTGGCCGTGACCTCCTCGACCAGCAGTGACTACGACGCCCTGGTCGCGCTGCAACGGTGGTTCCGCGGTGTCGAGTTCGAGTACTCGCTCAATGCACCCGTCCGAGCCGGGTTCGACGGCACGGGGTTGGAGGCGGTCCAGGAGTTCCTCGATGTGAAGAGCGGCTACTGCGTGCACTTCGCCTCGGCGTTCGCGATCATGGCGAGGACCCTCGACATGCCCGCGCGCATCGTCGTCGGGTATCTGCCCGGCACGGCGACAACGGATTCGATCGACGAGCAGACCGTGCACGAGGTGTACAGCTCGCAGCTGCATGCGTGGCCCGAGGTCCACTTCGAGGGCATCGGATGGATTCCGTTCGAGCCGACGAACAGCCTGGGCGTGCCGACGGCTTTCGCCTCGTCCACGACGCCGGGCACGGCCGACGGTTCGACCGAAGAGACGGCGCCGCTTGCGCCCGAGGCACCCTCGGCATCTCTGGGACCGGACCAGACCGACGCGCTCGATGAGAGCGACTCTGCCGCCGGAACCACGACCGTCGGCGCGGGACCGCCCGTCGGCTTCGTCCTCGCGGTTATCGCGGTGTTCGCACTGCCCGGTGTGTGGCGCGCGATTCGTCGTCGGCACCGGCTGATCGCCGCGCACACGGGAGATGCCGCAGCGGCCTGGGCCGAGGCATCCGATACCGCTCTCGACCTGGGCATCGCCCTACCTCGCGGCGAATCGCCCCGGGTGCTCGGGCGGAGACTGGTCGACGAAGCGGGAGCGGATGCTGCGGCGATGGCCGTGCTCGTCGCAGCTATCGAGCACGCGAGTTATGCCCCTCCGGCATCGGCGGGGCAACGCCGCTCGGATGAGCCCCTCGACGCTGCCGTGCGCACCGTTCGGGCCGGCCTGGTCGCAGCCTCCGAGAGGAGGGCGCGTTTTGCCGCGACCCTGGTGCCGAGGTCGCTGTTCGGCCGGAGGGCGGCAGAGATGCGAGCGGCAGGATAGGATGGTCGGCGGCCCGCGAGGGCCCCAGGAGGATTCGCCTAGTGGCCTATGGCGCACGCTTGGAAAGCGTGTTGAGTGAAAGCTCTCAGGGGTTCGAATCCCCTATCCTCCGCCGATTATCAGCGAAACACCCCTCGTCCGTCGAAACACCCCGTGACAATGGGGGTTTCGCTGCACGAGGGGTGTTTCGGTCTGCGTGGGGGCGGGGCGGGCGAGGCTTATCGCGCAGCCGTCAGGTCCGCCGCGAGCTCGCGGACCTGGGCAGCGACTGCGTCGCGCATTCCGCGCACGCCGTCGAGGTCCCACTCTTCGGGGTTCGGGAACTCCCACTCGACGAGCTGCCCGGCGACCGGTCCGGGCAGTGCAAGCCCCGGCTTCATCACCACGACGACATCGGCGTCCGCAAGGTCATCCTCGGTGACGAGACGCGGACGAGCAGCGGATGTATCGGCACCCAGCTCGTGCAGCGACTCCGCGACGACGGGGTTGATCTCGGCCGCGGGCTTCAGTCCCGCGCTCGTCGAGACGAACTCGCCGGGCGCGACGACATCGAGCAGGTGAGCGCCGAGCTGCGAGCGGCCCGCGTTGTGCTGGCAGATGAAGAGGACAGTGGGCTTCGTGATTGCGGCTGCCGTGGTCATGCGTTTACTCCGATGGTGTTGTGAACTCGAGACCAGGCCTGCGTTGCGACCTGAACCGCATCCCAGGGCGAGCCGAGCGGGGGTGTGTACGAGAGGTCGAGGTCGCTGATCTGTTCGACCGAGAGTCCGGCGAACAGGGCGGTCGCGTAGGTGTCGACGCGCTTGGCGGTTTCGGTGCCGAGGCGGCCCACCAGCTGGGCGCCGAGGAGGCGGCCGGACTCGGTGTCGCCCGTGATGCGGATGTCGATCGGCTGGGCGCCCGGGTAGTAGCGCTTGTGGTCATCGGCCGCGGTCTGCGTCGTCGCGGGCGCGAAGCCGGCCACGACGGCCTCGTGTTCGCGGAGCCCGGTGCGCGCCGCGACGACGCCGAACACCTTCACGACCTGTGTTCCGACCGATCCGGCGAAACGTGCCTGCCCGCCGAGGGCGTTCTCGCCCGCGATGCGACCCTGCTTGTGGGCTGTGGTTCCGAGCGGGAGGTACGTCACGCCCAGCAGTCGGTGGTGCGTGACGATGCCGTCGCCCGCGGCGAAGACGTGCGGCAGACCGGTACGCATCTGCTCGTCCACGACAACTGCGCGCCCGGCGCCGACGGTTGCTCCCGCGTCTTCCAGGAGCGACGTGTTGGGGCGGACCCCGACGACGGCGAGCACGAGGTCGGCCGTGTGCGCGACCCGCTGCCCGAGGTGCTCGGCGTGCACGACGAGTCCCGCATCCGTCTTCTCGACGGCCTGCACCAGCGTGTCCGTGTGCACCTCGACGCCGTGTTCGAGCAACTCGGCGTGGACCGTGGCCGCGAGTTCCGGATCGAGCGTTGAGAGCACCTCCGGACCGCGCTGCAGCTGGATCACGCGCATGCCCCGAGCGCGAAACCCCTCGGCCATCTCGAGGCCGACGTATCCGGCGCCGATGATGATTGCGGTCTGCGGCTCGCGCTCGGCGAGATGAGCATCGAGCGCGAACGTGTCGCCCATCGAGTGAATGACGTGAACGCCGTCCTCGGGACCGAGCGTCCCGAGTCCCGCGATGCCGGCGTAGGTCGGGAGCGCGCCCGCTCCGACGATGAGCTCGTCGTAGGCGATCTCGGATTCTCCACCCTGATCGCGGACGGTCAACCGCTGCGCCCCCGCATCGATCCGGGTCGCGAGCGTGTTCAGCCGCAGGCGCATGCCGGTCGCCTCGAGGTCGGCGTGCGTCCGGTGGGCGAGGGACTGCCACGGCTGCACGTCACCCGAGAAGTAGTACGGGATACCGCAGATCGAGTAGTTCGGATACTCGTCGGCGACGACGACGGTCACGTCGACCGAGGGGTCCAACTCGCGGGCGCGGAGCGCGGCGGAGATTCCCGCGTCGCTTCCGCCGATGGCGACGATGTGCATCATGTGTTCCTTATCAGCGGGGTGAGGCGTTTCAGCGGAGTGAGGCGAGTTCGTCCTGAGCGAGGGTGATCTGCTCGTCTGTGAGCGGCACGACAAGCGCCCGATCCGCTATGTCCACCGCGTTCTCGACGGAGAAGTCGACGAATGCCCGCACCTCGGGCTTGTCCGCGTAGGAAGCATTGTTGACGTAGATGAACAGGGGGCGACTGAGCGGCGTGTAGCTGCCGTCCTGCACGGTCTCGGTGTCGGGCGAGACGCCGTCGACGGATGCGGCGACGATGGCTCCCTCGTTCGCTTCGACGTAGCTCAGACCGAGGAAGCCGATGCCGCCGAGCTCTCGCCCCACGCCCTCGACCGTCGCGTTGTCGTCTTCGGAGGCGCTGTAGTCCATTCGGAGCGCGCCTTCCTCACCGTTGACGGCCTCGCTGAAGTAGTCGAATGTGCCCGAGTCGCCGCCAGCGCCGAAGAGAACCAGCGGCTCATCCGGAAAATCGGGATCGACCTGGTTCCAGTTCGTGATCTCGCCGTCTGAGTCGGGCGCCCAAATGGTGGCGATTTGCTCGAGGGTGAGATCCGTGGCCCAGTCGTTCTCGGGATTGATGACGACCGACAGGCCATCGTTGGCGACGATGATCTCGGTGAACTCGACGCCGGCCTCCTCGCACGTCGCTATCTCGTCGTCCGAGATCGCACGAGACGCGTTCGAGATGTCGGTCTCGCCATCGCAGAACGCCCGGAACCCGGCCGACGTGCCCGAAATCGTCTCGACCACATCGACGTCTGGCTCCACGGCCTCGAACAGGTACGAGGCGGCGTTGATGAATGGCGCTACGGTCGATGACCCATCGGTGACGACAGCGCCTTCGAGGCTGCCCGTCGACTCGGCGTCCCCCGGCTCGCCTGCGCACGCGCTCAGCGCGAGCGCGCTCGCAACGACCGCGGCGGCAACGACGGTCCGAAGGCGTCGGGTCGGGAACAGGTGCTGGGGTGATACGCCGTTCATGGTGGCTCGCTTTCCTCACTCGAAAGCATAGACCCACATCTATCAATTAGATAGAACGCGAAACCAACGATCAGGACGGAGCGAGCTCGACCAGGAGTTCTCGCACGCGCGACTCGATGTCGTCACGGATGCCCCGCACCGTCTCCAGGGACTTGCCGACCGGATCCTCGAGATCCCAGTCGAGGTATCGGCGACCGGGGTAGACCGGGCACGCGTCCCCGCACCCCATGGTCACGACGACGTCGGCGGCACGGACGGCCTCGTCGGTGAGCGGCTTGGGAAACTCTCCGCCGAGCGAGACGCCGATCTCATCGAGCGCGGCGACGACGGTCGTGCGAACGGCACCGGCGGGCGCGGACCCCGCGGTCCGGACCATCACACGGTCGCCGGCGAGTTGTCGCAGGATCCCCGCGGCGAGCTGCGACCGCCCCGCGTTCTCGACGCAGACGAAGAGGACCTCCGGCACGGCTCCACGGGGCGCGTTCGAACGAGCCAGGGCATCGAGACGACCGGTCGCGAACGCCGCGGTGCGGGACCCGATCAGCGTCGTCGGATTGTTCGCCGACATCAGGTCGTGACTCTCGGTCACATATCGCTCGATCGTCTCTCGGCTGAAGGTTCCGCGGTACCGCTCGGTGAGGCGGTCGATGATGCGGGGCAGATCGAGCTCGACGCGTGGACCCGGAGAATCGGCACCGAGGAGAGCGTCGACACGTTCGGCATTGCGCGGGTCGAGCGAATACCAGACCCGTCGGCCCTCCGGCTGGCGCGCGACGATGCCGCAGGCCGTCAGCTCCTTCATGTGATGACTGACGGTCGGCTGACGGAGTCCGAGCGCTTCCGCAAGACGCCCCACGAGCGCTCGCCCATCCGGCGAATCGCGGATCAGCCTCACGATCCGGGCGCGGGTGGGGTCGCCGAGAATCGTCCACTCCTCAGATCCATCCGCCATACTCATAGATCGAAGTCTATGCGCCGATCTCAGGCACTCGACGGTCGGCGGTCACCGGGAGCCTCGACCGACGCCAACTGGTCCAGGAACTCCTCGGCCATCGCGACCTGCTCGACGAGCTTCCGCCGCCGATCCTCCGCCGCATCGCGGATCTCTCGGATCGCGGCGAGATGCTCGACGGATGCGGGGTCCCGAGCGAGTTCGCCGAACGCGTCGAGCACGGTCCGCATCTCGTCGAGCGAGTAACCGAGCGGCTTCATCCGCCGAACGAGCATGATGCGCGCGACATCCTCTTCGGTGTACAGACGAAAGCCACCCTCGGTGCGGCCGGATGGCACGATCAGACCGATCTCGTCGTAGTGACGAAGCGTCCGCAGCGACAACGATGTGCGCTCGGCCACCTCGCCGATATGCATGGGCGCTGGGCTGGTACTCACGTCACTCCCGAGGACTCGTTCGCGGACAAACCTTACGTTACGGTAGGGTTGGGAATCGGCGCCTCGTCCGCGCCTCCCCCATCTTCTCAGGTCGACATCCTCGACCCCGCGTGCCGTCGCGCACTTCCACCCCTCCCCCGTCAGGAGCGCCATGACCGACGTCATTCCCGTGCACGATCCGAAGTCCCGTTATCGCATCGAGCCGACCGTGATGCAGGCGCTGCGGAGTCCCAGACTGCTGACCCGCGAAGTTCTCGCCGGCCTCGTCGTGGCCATCGCGCTGATCCCCGAGGCGATCGCGTTCTCGCTCATCGCGGGCGTCGATCCGCGCGTCGGCCTGTTCTCGTCGTTCGTGATGGCCGTCGCCATCGCGTTCCTCGGCGGCCGTCCGGCCATGATCACGGCCGCTACCGGTGCCATCGCGCTCGTCGTAGCCCCCGTGGCCCGCGAGTACGGCATGGACTACCTGATCGCCACCGTGCTGCTCGGTGGCGCGATCCAGATCGTGCTGGCCGCGCTCGGCGTGGCAAAGCTCATGCGCTTCATTCCGCGCTCGGTGATGGTCGGGTTCGTCAACGCCCTCGCGATCCTCATCTTCACGTCGCAGTTCCCGCAACTGATCGACGTGCCCTGGCTTGTGTACCCGCTCGTCGTCATCGGGCTGTTGATCATGTACCTGATGCCGATGATCACGAAGGCGATCCCGGCTCCCCTCATCGCGATCGTCCTGCTCACCGCTGCCGCCGTCGTTTTCGGGCTGAACGTGCCGAATGTGGGCGGCGAGGGCGACCTTCCCGAAAGCCTTCCGGAACTCTTCTTCCCCAACGTGCCGCTGACGATGGAGACGCTCGCGATCATCGCGCCCTACGCCGCCGCGGTCGCGATCGTCGGCTTGCTCGAGTCGCTCATGACGGCGAAGCTCGTCGATGAGATCACCGACACCCACTCGCGCAAGACCCGTGAGGCCTTCGGCCAGGGCGCGGCGAACATCCTCTCGGGCGCGTTCGGCGGCATGGGCGGTTGCGCGATGATCGGCCAGACGATGATCAACGTCAAGGCATCCGGCGCTCGCACGCGCATCTCGACCTTTCTCGCCGGCGTCTTCCTGCTCGTGCTCGTACTGGCGCTCGGCGACGTCGTCGCTGTCATCCCGATGGCGGCCCTGGTCGCCGTGATGATCGTCGTCTCGGTCGCGACCTTCGACTGGCACAGTGTGCGCCTGTCGACCCTCAAGCGGATGCCGAAGAGCGAGACCGCGGTCATGCTCATCACCGTCGCAATCACGGTCTGGACCCACAATCTCGCAATTGGCGTGGGAGCGGGTGTGCTGACGGCGATGGTGCTGTTCGCACGTCGCGTCGCGCACTTCGTCTCCGTGACGCGCAAGACCGACCGGGAGGCATCCGTTCCGACCGTTCGCTATACCGTCAACGGCGAACTGTTCTTCGCGTCGAGCAACGATCTGACGACGCAGTTCGAGTACACGCACGACCCCGAGCGCGTGATCATCGACATGACGAACTCGCACATCTGGGATGCCTCGACGGTAGCTGCGCTCGATGCGATCCAGACCAAGTACGAGCATCTCGGCAAGCGCGTGATCATCGAGGGCATGAACGAGGCCACGTCGAAGATGCACGGACGCCTGAGCGGCGGCCTCGGCGCGGGGCACTAGCAAGGAGCGCCCCGGGGCCTTCAGACCTGAGGCAACTCGGCTGCAGCCACCTCAGCACCGTCCGAGTCACGGATCTCGAGCCGGACGACGCTTTCGCGCAGCACCGCGGCGTTGACGCGGCAGTGAATCGCGATCTCCGAGCCGAGCATCGCTCCGGCCGAGAACTCCGCGCCGTCCTCCGCGAGCATCACGATCGAGTAGACCTCGCCGACGTCCAATCCCGACGCATCCACGACGGCCTCGGTGCCCCAGGTGTGCGCGACGAGCTCGGCGTCGATCAGCATGCCCTCGGGTTCGCCGGTGACATCGATGCTCTCGATCGCGCCGAGCGTGCCGGGAGGACCGGATTGCGGCGCCGAGATCACACCCGGAATCCCGATGCCGAGGGCCAAGCCGACCGCAAGGCTCGCCGCGCCCACCGCGACGAGAGCGCCGACGGAGCGGGAACCCGAACGTCGACGACCAGTGCGGTGCCGCCCACCCCGGGCGATCCGATCGGAGGGACCAGCGCCCGCCTCGACCGAGGGAGACCCAGCGCCGATCCCCTCGATGCGAGCGCGAAGATCGGCGCTCGGCTCGGTCTTCAGCCAGGGTGTCAGAGCAGGTGCGCCGAGGCTCAACGTCCCCGCGATGTCACGCAGCTCGGCGAGCTCGCTGTCGATCGTGGGGTCCTCGGCGCGAAGCGCATCGAACTCGGCGCGCTCCGGGGCACTGAGCTCATCGGCGAGCGCTGCCGCAATCAGCTCCGCGCGTCGATCGTCATCGTTGTGCGACATCAGAATCCTCCGGTCCATCGAGGTGGGCTCTCAGCGCTCTGAGCCCGTAGAAGGCGCGCGTACGCAAGGTCGGCACGGGAATGCCGGTTCGTTTCGACAACTCTGCATAGCTCAGGCCGTCGACGTGCACGGCCAGAACGACCTCGCGATGCTCGTCCGAGATCTTCGAGAGTCCCTCGATCAAGCGGAGTCGTTCGAGGGGATCATCATCAACCGCGGGGAGATCGTCGAGGGGGTCCGCGCCGCCGCCGAGCGTCGCCCGCGGGCCGCCAGAGCATCGGCGATCACGTTTCGTGCGATCGCGAACAGCCATGTTCGCTCACTGGCTCGCGCGGGATCGAAGCGAGCGCGCGCCTTCCACGCGCGCAGGAAGACCTCTTGCACACAGTCCTCGCCCAACCCCCGGTCTCGGACCGCGTTGATGGCGAATCCCAGCAGGACACGACCTTGGGCGTCGTAGGCGGCGGCCACGTCGAACTCGGGACGATCGAAGCGGGCGCGCTCTCCGTCGGCACCGGGCATCGGGTCGGGACCGGGCATCACGTCGGGACCGCTCATCACACTCCCGCTCCGCACCGCCGGACTCGTCACCGTCACGGCGACCATTCCCTTCACTGTAAGCGCACGCGCAGGTCTGATCCGGTCGGATCGGCGGGCGTGCACCAGGGTGTACGTCACCGTGCTGTGCTCCGTTCATCCGATTCGAAAGAAATGCGAAACCCGATGAACGCATATCCCGCTCGCGCCGTATGCCCTCCCGACGGACGCACTCCGCCTCCGTCTTCGGACAGGGAGATATACGACGATGAAGACCTCCACCCGCACGTTCACCATCGGTACGATCGCGGGCGCCGCCCTCGCTCTGACAGCCGTCGCGGCACCCGCCTCGGCCGAGACCGAAGTGCCCGAACCGGATTCGTTCACGAGCGCGTTCACGGTCATGGCGACGCCCGACCAGGTGATCAACAACGACGGCGTGGCGACGCCGGGTCAGCCGGGAGCGGCGGGCGAGTTCACCTTCCGCATCAATTCCGAGCTTGAGATCATCTGCTACGACATCACCCTCACGGGTGTCTCGGGCGACTACCAGAGCCCGGCCAAGACAGCCACACACATCCACGAGGCGGCTGCCGGGCAGGCCGGGCCGCCGCGCATCTCGTTCCCGAACCCGGCACCCGTCGGTGACGGCCCGCGAACGAGCTCCGGATGCTTGCAGGGGCCCTTCACCACGGGCGTGATGGCGAACGGTGCGGACACCGGCACGGGCTTCACGCTCGCCCAGATCGAGGCGAACCCCGCCGGCTTCACGGGCGATTCGCACACGGTCGACTTCGCCGCGGGTGTCGTCCGCGGCCAGCTCACCCAGGTCCCGGTCGGCGGCCTCGAGACGGGTGCGGGCACCGCGCAGAGCAACGACATGCTCGGCTTCGGACTCGCGACAGCGGGCGTCCTCGCCGCCGCGGGCGGAGCCGCGTTCGTGCTGCGCCGCCGTGCGCGTACCGAGTGAGCGGATACCGGTGGGCGGCGATCGGTGCAGTTGCGCTGGTCGTCGCCCTCACCGTGACGTCGTGCGCGTCCGCCCCGGCCGCACAGCCGGCGCCGACCGTCTCGCCGAGACCCGCGGCATCCGAATCCCCGACGCCGACACCCGTGGCGGAGCCGCTGCCGGCACCACCGGTCGGGCTCGCTCCGGCGGGCGTCGTGATCCCCTCGATCGGCATCGATGAATCGCTGATCGATCTCGGGATCCAGGCCTCCGGCGAGATGGAGGTGCCCGAGGACTACAACGCGCTGGGATGGTTCACCGGCGGCGGACGCCCGGGCGGAACCGGACCGACCGTCATCGCGGGTCACGTGGACGACGGGTACGGACCGGCGGTGTTCCATCGGCTCGACGAGCTCGCCCCCGGCGACGAGGTGAGTGTGACGGATGTCGCGGGCACGAGGTTCCGATATGTCGTGACCGAGGTCGCCGATTACGCGAAGGCGCAGTTTCCGACGGCAAGGGTTTTCGGGGCGTCACTGCGGGACGAGCTGCGTCTGATCACCTGCATCGACTGGGACCGTGGCGCGCGGACATATGTCCAGAACCGGGTCGTCTTCGCGGAGCGGGTCGACTGACAGACTGGGCGGATGTCGCGGGTCATCGAATGGGGAGAGCGGCACCAGGTCGTTCTCTACCTCGCCGCGATCGCGATCGGTGTGGCCGTCGGGCTGGGACTCCCGGCTGCGGCGCCCGCGCTCGAGGTCGCGATCACGCCCGTGCTCGGGCTTCTCCTCTACGCGACCTTCCTGGGCGTACCGTTCGCGCGGCTCGCCGGCGCCTTCCGCGACGGGCGGTTCGTCGCCACCGTACTGATCCTCAACTTCGTGATCGTGCCCCCGATCGCATTCGGGCTGTCGCGTTTCGTCGCGTTCGATCAGTCCCTGGTGGTCGGTGTGCTGCTCGTGCTGCTCACCCCGTGCGTCGACTACGTCATCGTCTTCACGGGACTCGCGGGCGGGTCGAGGGAGCGGCTGCTCGCGGCGACGCCCCTGTTGATGCTCGCGCAGATGGCGCTGCTGCCCCTCTACCTGTGGGTGATGGTCGGGCCCGAGTTTGCGGCATCCGTCGATTTGCGGCCGTTCGTCGAGGCTTTCGTGTTGCTGATCGTGTTGCCCCTCACTCTCGCGGCGATCACGCAGGCGCTCGCGGTTCGGACGCGATTCGGGCGCGCGCTGACCACGGTCGGTCTCGCAGCGATGGTGCCGTTGATGATGCTGACGCTCACGGTGGTCGTCGGTTCGCAGGTCGCGGCGGTGACCGGATCGCTCGGCCCGCTGCTCGCCGTCGTGCCCCTCTTCGTCGCTTTCGCCGTGATCATGCTGGTGCTGGGGGGCATGGCCGGGCGGGTCGCGCGTTTCGACAGGCCGGCGCAGCGAGCGGTGGTGTTCAGCGGCGTCACGCGCAACTCGCTCGTCGTACTTCCGCTCGCGCTCGCCCTGCCACCGGCCTTCGCGCTGACCCCGCTCGTCGTGGTCACTCAGACCCTCGTCGAACTGGTCGTGATGGTGGTGCTCGTCGCGGCGTTCTCTCGTCGCCGATAGGTTCTCGCGTCGCCGTTAGGAGCGCGGGCCCGCTTCCGCGACGACACCGACGACATCCACGCCGTCGGGGGCACGTTTCGCCAGCGGAAACAGCACGAGAGCGAGGGCAACACCGACGGCCGCCCCGACGATCTGAGCGCCGATGAAGGGCAGCACGGATGTCGGGGCGATTCCGGCGAAGGTGTCGCTGAATGCTCGACCGATCGTGATGGCGGGGTTGGCGAAGCTGGTCGACGAGGTGAAGAAGTAGGCGGCGCCGATATAGGCGCCGACGGCGGGCGCCGCGAGGCTGCCGCGCCCCGTGCGGACCAGCGCGAAGATCAGGAACACCAGCCCCGCGGTCGCGACGACCTCGGACAGCAGGCGGGGGCCGTCGGCGCGATCGGTCGTGCTCCACGACACCGCAGCGCGCCCGAACATCAGGTTGGCGAGCATGGCCCCCGCGATGCATCCGGCGATCTGTGCGGGGAGGTAGACACCCGCAACCGACCAGGGACGACGGTGCAGCACGATGTCGGCGAGGGTCACGACGGGGTTGAAGTGGGCGCCCGACACCGGTTGCAGGATCAGGATCAGCACGCCCAGGCCGAGGGCTGTGGCGAAGGCGTTCTCGAAGAGCTGCAGTCCCACATCGCTGGGTGAGAGTTGGGCAGCCATGATGCCGGATCCGATGACGATGGCCGCGAGCAGGGCGCTGCCGAGGAATTCCGCGCCGACGGCGCGGACGGTCGCCCTCACGAGCTCGCTCCGCCCGACCCGATCAGCAGACGCGAGACGCGGTCCAGGGCACCCGGGACCAGACCGTAGTACGCCCACGTGCCACGCTTGCTGCGGGTCAGGAACCCCGCCTCGGTAAGAACCTTCAGGTGATGCGACACGGTTGGCTGGCTCAGCCCGACCGGTTCGGTCAGGTCGCAAACGCAGGCCTCCGCACCCTCCGACGCCGCAACGATCGACAGCAACCGAAGGCGGGCCGGATCGGCGAGGGCCTTCATGGTGTGCGCGAGCGCAATGGCCTGGTCGGCATCAAGAGGCTCGCGAACGAGCGCCGTGCCGCACGCGGGTGCCGACACATCCGTCACGGATACATCGGTGAGGGGAAGAAGAGTCACGCATCGATGCTAATCGATATTGACACCCATCGATAGACGGCGGATACTCGGACATCGAACACCATCGATATTCAAGGGGAATCATGACCCTGCTCGACCTCACGCCGCGAACCTCGCGCGCCAGCCGTCTCGATACTCTGCCCGTCGCGATCATCGGCGCGGGACCGATCGGGCTTGCGGCCGCCGCGCATCTGACCGAGCGGGGCATCGACTTCACGATCTTCGAGGCGGGCGACGAGGTCGGAGCAAGCGTCCGAGCCTGGGGACACACCCGCCTCTTCTCGCCGTGGGAGCACCTCATCGACCCCGCCTCGGGGCGGCTTCTCGAGGCATCCGGATGGCAGGCGCCAGCGGCATCCCGCATCCCCACCGGCGCCGAGCTTGTCTCGCGGTACCTGATGCCGTTGGCCCAGCTCGGCGCGATCGCGTCCCGCACCCAGACAGGAACCGAGGTCCTGGCCGTAACGCGCGAGGGCATGGACCGCACGCGCACGCGGGCACGCGCCGTCACCCCGTTCGCCCTGCGCATTCGGCACACCGACGGTTCGATCGAGGATGTCCCGGCCCGCGCGGTGATCGATGCCTCGGGCACGTACCGCACACCCAACAGCCTCGGCTCGAGCGGGCTGGATCCCCTGGGCCTCGGCGACGTCGCCGATCGCGTCTCGCCCGCGCTGCCCGATGTACTGGGCCGGGATCGTGCGCGATTCGCGGGCAGGCACACGACCGTCGTCGGCGCCGGACACTCCGCCGCGAACACGCTGCTCGCGCTGGTGAAGCTCGCGGCCGAGGCGCCCGGCACACGCGTCACGTGGCTGATCCGCAACGCGCGAGCCGCACGGGTCACGACGGCGCCCGACGACGAGCTCGCGGGTCGCGCCGAGCTCGGCGGACGGGTCGAGGAGCTGGTTCGCTCGGGCGCCATCGACCTCGTCGACGGGTTCGAGATCGTCGGGGCTCGTCGCGCTGCGGCCGAGAGCCATGGCGAGGCTGAGAACGGGGTCGAGCTCGTCGGGCTGCGACGCGGCGAGAGCGTGACCCACCGCACCGACGAGGTCGTGAACGCGACAGGCTTCCGCCCCGACCTCGGCATGCTGCGCGAACTCCGCCTCGAACTCGACGACATCGTCGAGGCGCCGCGACGGCTCGCGCCCCTGATCGACCCGAACGTACACTCCTGCGGAACCGTCGAGCCCCACGGGTTCCGTGAGCTCACTCATCCCGAGCAGAACTTCTTCATCGTCGGCATGAAGTCCTACGGACGCGCTCCCACGTTCTTGCTCGCGACCGGGTACGAGCAGGTCCGTTCGGTCGCGGCGCACCTCGCGGGCGATACCGAGAGCGCGCTGCAGGTCGCGCTCACCCTGCCGACCACGGGGGTGTGCTCGACCGACATCGGAGGAGGAGCCTGCTGCACATGACGACCGTTCGCCCGATGCACGCCTCGGACTGGGATGCGGTCGCCCGGATCTACGGCGAAGGCATCGAAGACGGTGAGGCGACTTTCGAGGTCGAAGTGCCGACCTGGGCTTCTTTCGATGGGTCCCGCCTGCCGGACCTTCGTCTCGTCGCGGACGACAGCGGAACGATCCTGGGCTGGGCCGCGGCAAGCCCCGTCTCGACCCGCGCCGCCTACCGTGGCGTGATCGAGCATTCCGTCTATGTTTCGCGAGAGGCGCGCGGACGCGGCGTCGGACGGATGCTGCTCTCGGCGCTCATCGACGCCGCCGAGGACGCTGGGGTCTGGTGCATCCAGTCCAGCATCTTCCCCGAGAACACGGCAAGCCTCGCGCTGCACGAGCGCGCGGGGTTCCGCACGGTCGGCCGCCGCGAACGTATCGCGCGCTCGGGACGGGGGCCACACACGGGTCACTGGCGCGACACGGTGCTGATCGAGCGCCGCAGCCAGATCAACGGCCGGGACTGACACCGGTTCGCAATCCATAGATATTCGCCTATGCTTCTACTGACGAGAGAAAGCGAGTCCCGATGACCGACAAGCCCACTGTCCTGTTCGTCTGCGTCCACAACGCGGGCCGCTCACAGATGGCCGCCGGGTACCTGCGCGCACTCGCGGGCGACTCGATCGAGGTCCTCTCTGCCGGGTCCGCTCCGAAAGACAGCATCAACCCGGTCGCCGTCGACGCCATGGCCGAAGAGGGCATCGATATCGCGAACAACACCCCGAAGGTGCTGACGGTCGAGGCCGTGCGCGAATCGGATGTCGTCATCACGATGGGCTGCGGCGACGCCTGCCCGATCTTCCCCGGCAAGCGCTACGAGGACTGGGAGCTCGACGATCCGGCCGGCCAGGGGATCGAATCCGTGCGACCGATCCGCGATGACATCCGCGCGCGCGTCGAAGCCCTGATCGCGGAGTTGCTGCCGACGGGCACGTCTGCCTGACCCACAGCTCGTAGGACTTTAGTCACAGAACCCCCCGAGCGGGGCCGTGGATAATAGGGCCATGGGCACCCCGAGCGTCGGATATAGCGCGATCTCCAGCTACAGTCGGGTCGAGATCCTGCACCTCATTCAGGTGGAAGCACGGCAGACCGTCGCGGGCCTCGCGGCCGCGACGGCGCTACATCCCAACACCGTCCGTGAGCACCTCGAGCGTCTGCTCGAGGCCGGACACATCGTGCGCGAGACCGAGCACCGCACGACGCGCGGTCGGCCGCGGGTGCTCTACAGCGCGGCGACCGGCGAGGCCGAGGCATCCAGCCCCATTGCCCGACGCAAGGCGCGCGCGGCCGCCGAGCGCGGCGACATCATGCGGCGCGTCATGCCGTGGACCGGGACATCCGTTCGCGAACTCGGCACCGAGAGCACGCACCAGCTCGACGCCATCGCCGATCACCTCAGCGAGTCCGGCTTCGACCCGCTGATCAACGAACGTGACCTCACGATCGATCTCACTCCGTGCCCCCACGCAACCGCCCAATCCGCCCACCGCGAGACGCTCTGCTCGGTGCACCTCGGCATCATGCGGGGCGTGCTCGCCGAGGCGCGCGGTCCGCTCGTGGTCGAAGGCATGCGGCCGTCGTGCGACCCGACGCACTGCGTCGTTCAACTCGCGACGGCGTAGGCCCACACCCACGGGATCAGGCGGTGGTGAGTTCCTGCATCGCCGGGACCCGGATGCGGTCCGCTCGTGCGTAGACGTTCATCGACGACCCGCGGAGGAAGCCGACGAGGGTCAGACCGGATGCGTCGGCGAGCTCGACCGCCAGCGATGAGGGAGCGGACACGGCCGACAGGATCGGAAGCCCCGCCATGATCGCCTTCTGCACGAGCTCGAAGCTGGCGCGTCCGGACACCATGAGCACGTGACCCGACAGCGGCAACCTGTCGTTCAGGATCGCCCAGCCGACGACCTTATCGACGGCGTTGTGGCGTCCGACATCCTCGCGCAGCACGACCAGCTCGCCCGTCTTCGCGTCGAACAGCGCCGCAGCGTGCAGCCCGCCGGTCTTGTCGAAGACCGCCTGCTGTTCCCGCAGCTTGTCGGGGAAGGTCGCCAGCATCTCGGCCGAAAGAACCGCAGCGTCCGCAGCGACGTCGTAGACCGAGACGGTCTCGACGGCCTCGATCGAGGCTTTGCCGCAGAGCCCGCACGAGCTCGTCGTGTAGAAGTTGCGGGCCAGGTCGGGGTCGGGCGGCGCGACGCCCGGGGCGAGGGTGACGTCGAGAACGTTGTAGGTGTTCTCGGTGTTGCCCGCCAGGGGTCCGCCCGTACCGGGACCTCCGCAGTGGATCGCCCCGCGGAAGTGCTCCCCCGCCGAGATCACGCCCTCCGAGACGAGAAAGCCTGCCGCGAGCTCGACATCGTGGCCGGGCGTACGCATCGTGATGGCGAGGGACGTGCCGCCGACGCGGATCTCGAGCGGCTCTTCGACCGCGAGGGTGTCGGAGCGGCGCACCGGCTCACCCCCGAGGGTGATCTTCGTCACCGGACGACGGGTCGTGATGCGTCCCATGCTGTCAACCGCCGATCGCGTTCATGCCGCGCAGCGGCTGGAGGAAAGAAGGGTCATTGATCGCGTGCCCCGGCAGCTTGCCGCGCACGCTTGATCGCAGCATCTCGTCGAGGGCGGCATCACTCGATCCCTCGGCGCGCAGGATGGGCAGCAGGTCGTACTCGGTGGTCGAGAAGAGGCAGTTGCGGATCTGCCCGTCCGCCGTCAGCCGCAGTCGGTCGCAGTCACCGCAGAACGGCGCGGTCACCGAGGCGATGACCCCGACCGTGTGCGGGCCGCCGTCCAGCGCCCAGCGCTCCGCCGGCGCGCCACCTCGGCCCGGGATCGGCACGAGCGTCCAGCGGGTCGCGAGCGCGTCGAGGATCTCTTCCCGCGTCACCATGGATGTGCGATCCCACGTGTGCCCGGCGTCGAGAGGCATCTGCTCGATGAAACGCAACTGCGCATCGTGCGCGATCGCGAACTCGGTCAGCTCGACGATCTCATCGTCGTTCACGCCGCGCATGGCGACGGCGTTGAGCTTGAGGGGACGGAGGCCGGATGCCTGGGCCGCGGCGATGCCCTCGAGCACGTCGTCGAGGCGATCGCGGCGGGTCAGCTCGTGGAAACGATCGCGCCGGATGGTGTCGATGCTGATGTTCAGCCGCTGCAGCCCCGCGTCGATGAGGTCAGGGAGGAACTCGGGCAAGCGGATACCGTTGGTCGTCATCGCGATCTGCACGGGTCCGTCCGGGCTGTCAATCGCGGCGAGGCGCCGCACGACATCGACGATGTCGGCACGAAGAAGGGGTTCGCCCCCGGTCAGGCGGAAGGTCGTGATGCCCGCCGCGGCGCCGACCCGCGCGATCCGTTCGATCTCGTCCAGGGTCAAGATGCTCGTGCGCGCCAGCCACTCATTGCCCTGCTCGGGCATGCAGTACGTGCAGCGCAGGGAACAGCGGTCGGTCAGCGAGATACGCATGTCGCGGTGCACCCGACCGTGGGTGTCGACCAGCGGACCGGATGCGCCGGCCACCGACACCGGATCACCGGCGGCCCCAGCCGGGCGCTCGACGCGGCGGGCGATCGTGACGGGCACGGCGGTCATCGGCCGCCGCCCCCTCGTCTTCCGCACACACGCATGGGTCGAGCCTATCCGCGGGTCCCCGGAAGAGGGCCGGGAAAGATGCCGGAGCCACGTTCTTTTTACACGGCCCGCGAAGCACCCCCGGCATCCCTCCGTCTGAGATCCTTGAACTACCGCGTCGGACGGAGCCCGAGCTCGTGTGACCGGTGCAACGTGGCCCGACGCGCACCGAAGGAGCGTCGCCCATGGATTTTCTCGACCCGCTGCTGCTCGCCCGTTGGCAGTTCGGCCTGACGACTCTCTATCACTACCTATTCGTCCCCCTCACTCTGGGACTGGCGCTCGTCGTGGCGATCTTCCAGACGGCCTGGCACCGGAACGGCGACGTGAAGTGGCTGCACCTCACGCGACTGTTCGGCAAGATCTTCCTGATCAACTTCGCGATGGGCGTCGTCACGGGCATCGTGCAGGAGTTCCAGTTCGGCATGAACTGGTCGGCGTATTCACGCTTCGTCGGTGATGTCTTCGGCGCGCCCCTCGCCTTCGAGGGTCTCATGGCGTTCTTCTTCGAGGCGACATTCATCGGGTTGTGGATCTTCGGATGGGACCGACTCCCCCGCGCCCTGCATCTCGCGTCCATCTGGATGGTCGTGCTCGGGTCGACCCTCTCGGCGTACTTCATCCTCGCCGCGAACGCCTTCATGCAGAACCCCGTCGGGTACCAGATGGCGGCGGATGGCGGACGCGCCGAGCTGATCGACTTCGGTGCCGTCCTGACCAACCCCGTCGTGCTCGCGGCCTTCCCCCATACGATCTTCGCCGCATGGATGTTCGCGGCAGCCGTTGTGATCGCGGTCTCTGCCTGGCACCTCTCGCGCGGTCAGCACCTCGTCACGATGCGCTCGTCGCTCCGGTTCGGCCTCTGGTTCATGATCATCTCGTTCGCGGGCACGGCTTTGTCGGGCGACCAGCTGGGCCTCGTGATGGTCTCGACGCAGCCGATGAAGATGGCGGCGGCCGAGGCGCTGTGGAATAGCGCGTGCGGCGCGGATGCATCGTTCTCGATCTTCTCGCTCGGCACACCGGACGGCTCGGAAGAGATCTGGTCGCTTCGAGTGCCATACCTGCTGTCATTCCTGTCGACACACACGCTCGACGGATGCGTCGAGGGCCTCAACGACCTGCAGGCCCAGTACGAGACGCAATTCGGCGAGGGCGTCAGCTACATGCCGATCATCTGGGTGACCTACTGGTCGTTCCGCTGGATGATCGGTCTGGGCGGTGCGGCCACCCTGATCGCCGTCGCGGGCCTCTGGGTGACACGAAAGAACGCCAAGCGCCCCGTCGCGAAGTGGATGTGGAAGGTCGCGATCTGGGCCGCCCCCCTGCCGCTGCTCGGCAGCCTGGTCGGCTGGGTCTTCACTGAGATGGGACGTCAACCCTGGATCGTCTTCAGCCTGATGCTCACCGAGGACGGAGTCTCGCCGAACGTTCCGGGCTGGACGGTCCTCATATCGCTCATCGCCTTCACCGCGATATACGCCTCTCTCGCTGTCGTCGAGTTCGGGCTGATCCTCAAGGCGGCGCAGAAGGGTCCGGATCCGCTGCCCGACCCGAATGATCCGGACGCCGACGGCGACCGATCCCCCCAACTCACGACGACGGTCTACTAGGAGCATCGACATGGACCTCGCCTACCTCTGGTTCTGGATCATCGGATTCTTCTTCATCGGGTACTTCCTGCTCGACGGATTCGACTTCGGTGTCGGGATGTCCCTTCCCTTCCTCGGCAAGGACGACATCGGACGCCGCCAGATCATCAACACGATCGGGCCTGTCTGGGACCTCAACGAGACATGGCTGATCGTCGCGGGCGCGGCTCTGTTCGCCGCGTTCCCCGAGTGGTACGCCACGCTCTTCAGCGGGTTTTATCTCGCGCTGCTGCTGATCCTGCTGGCGCTGATCCTGCGCGGCGTCTCGTTCGAGTACCGCCACCAGCGCGACAGCCTGCGCTGGAAGAAGGGATTCGACACGATGATCGTCGTCGGATCCGCCGTGCCCGCCCTGCTCTGGGGCGTCGCGTTCGCGAACATCGTGCAGGGTGTGCCCATCGATCAGGACTTCGAGTTCACCGGCACGCTGCTGACGCTGCTCAACCCGTACGCGCTTCTCGGTGGCGTGACGACCCTGCTGCTGTTCTTCACATACGGCGTGAGCTTCGTGGCGCTGAAGACCGACGGCCAGGTACACGACGATGCTCGCAAGCTCGCCGCCCGCTCGGGATTCCTCACCATCATCGTCGCGGCCGCGTTCCTGCTCTGGACGGTCATCGCGCACCCCGAGGTTCCGGTCATGGTGTTGGCGATCGCCGCGGCCGTGTTCCTCATCCTCTCGGTCGGCGCGAATCTGCGTGATCGCGAGGGGTGGGCCTTTGGCTTCGCCGCCGCGACAGTCGTTTCGGCCGTCGGCACGCTGTGGTTCGCCCTCTATCCCTACGTCATGCCCTCGACGACGGATCCCGCGTTCAGCCTGACGATCGAGAACGCCTCGAGCACGGACTACACCCTGACGATCATGTCGTGGGCCGCGCTGGTCTTCCTCCCCCTGGTGCTGGCGTACCAGGGCTGGACGTACTGGGTGTTCCGCCGCCGTGTTTCGCGCTCACACATCGAGAGCGCCGCGGAGGCAGCAGCGCACTGACGCATGGACACCGGAATCATCGGAAACCCCGGTATCTTCGACAGCGCTGTGACTCAGGATCAGGATGTCTCGGATGCGCCGTCGGCGCGGACGCCACCCGTCGACCCCCGACTGCTGAAGTACGCGACGGCGTCCCGGGCATTCTTCGCGATCATCGCGGCGATCGCCCTGCTGCAGACGGCCGTGATCGTCGCCTTCGCATGGCTTCTCACGCGAGCGATCGTCGGCGTCATCGAGGGAATGCCCGCGTCGGATCTCGCGGCGACGCTCGGGGCGCTCGCGGGGGTCGTCGCGCTACGTGCCCTGCTCGCGTGGGTGCGGGAGCTGAGTGCGGCGGGCGCCGCGGCACGTGTGCAGTCCCAGCTACGCGCGGGGTTGCTTGATGCGATCGGGGCGCTCGGACCCGGATGGCTCGACGGTCGTAATTCGGCGAAGCTCGCCCTGACCGCGGGTCATGGACTCGACGCACTCGAGGCCTACTTCGGACGATACCTGCCGCAGCTCGTCCAGACGGCGATCGCGACCCCGGTGATCATCCTCGTGATGTGGTGGCAGGACTGGATCAGCGGCCTGACCGTTCTGCTGACGATCCCGTTGATCCCGATCTTCATGATCCTCATCGGCCTCGCGACGCGGGCCGTGCAGAAGCGGCAGTGGGCCACGCTGCAACAGCTCGCCGCGCGCTTCGCCGACACCGTCGAGGGGCTCGGCACGCTGAAGGTTTTCGGACGTCAACACCGGGCCGCAGCATCCATCGCATCTGTGACAGAGACGTACCGCGTCGAGACCATGCGCGTGCTGCGGGTGTCGTTCCTGTCCGGCTTCGCCCTCGAGTTCCTCGCGAGCATCTCGGTCGCGATCATCGCCGTGTCGATCGGGTTCCGCCTGGTCGATGGGGCGTTGCCGCTCTCGATCGGCCTGTTCGTGCTGCTTCTCGCACCCGAGGCGTACCTGCCGCTGCGTCAGGTCGGCGTGCAATTCCACGCCGCCGCGGAGGGGGTGGCGGCGACCGACGACGTCTTCGCGGTCCTCGACAGCGCGAAGGTGCCCGTTCTGCCCGCGAGAGTGCCCGTTTTGCCCGCGAGGGTGCCCGTTCCCGGCACTCTCGACGCCGAAACGGGCACCCTCGGCCGCGAAACGGGCACTCTCGCGCTGCAGGGCGTGCGGGTACGACGCGGGGATCGGATGCTCCCCGCGGTGACGTTTACCGCAGCGCCCGGGCAGATCGCGCTGATCGAGGGGCCGAGCGGAGCCGGCAAGACAAGCCTGGTCGCGGCCCTGCGCGGCGCGGCCGAGTGGGAGGGCAGCGCGACGCTCGGAGACACGGATCTGCGGGACATTTCTCCTTCGACCTGGCTCGCGTGGGCCGGACAACAACCCGGCCTCATCGCGGGGACCGTTGCCGACAACGTCACCCTCGGCGACCCGACGCCCGACCCCGCCCGTGTCGACCGAGCGCTCGCGCTCGCGCAGGCGGACGGCATCGACGCATCCCTCGCCCTCGGTGTGCGGGGTGCAGGGCTCTCGGGGGGTCAGGCACAGCGTGTCGCGGTGGCTCGCGCTCTCTACCGGCACCTCGCGGGACGTGCGCCGGTGATCGCGCTCGACGAACCGAGTTCGGCTCTCGATGCCGCGACCGAGGCCGCCCTCTGGCGGAGCCTGCGTGGCATGGCGGATGCCGGGGCCACCATTCTGCTCGTCTCGCACCGCCGGAGCGCACGCGAGATCGCCGATGTCATCGTCGCCCTGCAGCCCGCGGGGGTGACCCGATGACGGCACCGCCCGCCCCGACCATGGGCACCACGTCGGCCGAGGTGCTGCGTGGCGCCATGCCGCCCGCACGCCGCTTCTGGCCCGCCCTCGCATCCGGCTTTCTCACCGAGGCCTCCGCCGTCGCGCTCCTCGCGGTGAGCGCGTGGCTGATTGTCCGAGCCAGCGAACAGCCGCCCGTCCTCTACCTCTCGGTCGCCGTCGTGGGCGTGCGTCTCTTCGCGCTCACCCGGGCGAGTTTCCGCTACCTGGAACGACTGACGGGACACGACGCGGCGCTCCGGCAGCTCGCGGCGACCCGCAGCGGCCTGGTCCGCCGGTTGATCCCGCTCGCCCCCGACGGCTTGGCACGAACACGCCGCGGCTCGGTTCTCGGCGCCCTCGTCGACGATGTCGATGACCTGCAGAACCTGCCCCTGCGCGTCGTCGAACCCCTCGCGGGGTCCGCTCTCGTCGTCATCGGCTCCGTCGTGCTCGTGACGATCGTCTATCCACCCGCCGGGCTCACACTGGCGACCTGCCTCGTCGCCGCGGGGCTCGTCGCCACGCTCTGGGGCTGGGGGGTCGGGGGCCGGGCCGAGCGATCCATCGCTCCCCTGCGCGCGCGGCTCACCGATGCCCTGCTCGATCATTTCGGTTCGCTCGACGTGCTGGTGGCGTACGGCGCCGAGTCGGCCAGCCGTGAGCGGATCCGGTCCGCGGACGCCGCGGTGCGTCGTGCGGTCGTCCGTCGCTCGGTCGCCCAGGCAGGAGCCACGGCGCTCGTCACACTTCTGGCGGGGGCGGCATCTCTTGCAGCGGTCGCGGTGGCAGCACCGGCGGGGCTCGATGGCCCCTGGCTGGCGGTCATCGTGCTGGTGCCGATGGCCGTTTTCGAGGTCTTCTCGTCGGTGCCGCTCGCCGCCGCGGCCTGGCGCCAGGTGCGGGCCAGCGCCACGCGGATCGCGGGGGCCCTGCCCGAGGCGCTCCCCTCGGGCCTGGTCGCCGAATCCGTCGCGCCTACCGGCAGCGCTCCGCCGCTCGGCTCCGGCCTCATCCTGCGCGATGTCTCGGCGCGCTGGCCACACGCCGACGGCCCCGCACTCCGCGGAGTCGACCTCGATGTCGCCCCCGGCGAGCGCCTGCTGGTGGTGGGGTCGAGCGGTGCAGGCAAGACCACGCTCGCGCACGTGCTCGTGCGCTTTCTCGACTGCGGCGGAAAGTACGAGATCGGCGGCACACCCGTCGGCCAGATCGCGGGCGACGACCTGCGCCTGACGGTCGGGCTCTGCGAGCAGCGGCCCATGCTCTTCGATGAGAGCATCCGACAGAACCTCTTGTTCGCACGCGAGACGGCGACGGATGCCGAGCTCGAAGCATCCCTCGATCGTGTCGGCCTCGGCACCTGGCTGCGCGAGCGCGGCGGGCTGGATGCCCGCGTCGGCGAACGGGGTGCCCTGGTGTCGGGCGGTCAGGCGCAGCGGATCGCGCTCGCCCGCGCGCTGCTGCGCGAGTTCCCGGTGCTGGTGCTGGACGAGCCGACCGCCGGGGTCGACGCCGAGGCATCCGATGCCCTCTTGGAGGACCTGCTTACGGCTGTGCCCGCCGACAGGGCGGTCGTGTTGATATCGCACGTCACGGTGCCCGACGGACTCGTCGACCGGGTCGTGCGGCTGGAGCATGGCCGCACAAGCGCCTGAGGGCTACAGGATCATCCCGAACGCCCGCACGCCCTCGTCCGAGGGCAGGGCTTCGAACCCCACGCGCGGGTAGAACGCGACGGCCCCGGTGTTTGCGGAGCTCGCGATGAGGTACAGCCCCGTCACTCCTGACGCCCGCGACTTCTCGGCGAGGATCCGGATCAGCGAGCGCCCCAGTCCGCTGCCCTGGGCTTCGGGAAGGAGGTCGATGTGCAGGTGCGCCGGGTAGCGAGCCGCGTGCTCTTCGGCGCCCGCCCGGAGGCCATCGGCGTGGGCCACGAAGTGCGCATCTCGCGGGTCGAGCGCACCCGTGGCGTCGGCGTAGCGGGTGCGCCGGGAAGGCCACCACTCCTGCCGGAACCATTCGTAGAAGGCATCCGTGTCGGGTGCAGCGACGATGTACCCCGCGACGCCATTCGGGCCATCGACCACGAAGGCGAAATCCGGGTGCCTCGTCACATACGGCAGGACGAACAGATCCGGCAGGAGCGAGTCCGACGAGTACTGCCCGGACGCGTCCGCTCCCGCGTCTCCGGTCCGGACGCAGATCTCCGCGAGCCGCCCCTCATCGCCGACGAGAAACGGGCGGATGGCATATGTCGTCTCGTTCATACGCCCACCGGGGGCGCGAACAACCGCACGGCGGACGGATCGACTCGGACCCGGACGGGGGCTCCGGGCGCGAAACCCGCGTCGACGATGTCGTCGGCCGAGACATCCGCAGCGACGGCCGGTTCGGCGGTGTGCACGCGTGCGCCCGCCGGAGTCTGCTCGACGCGGACGACCCGCGCGAGCCACGTTCCCGGCGTCGATTGCTCCTCCGCCGCGAGCCGCAGCGCGCCCGTCCACGTGGACTCGACGGCGCGTTCCAGGCGCACATCCGATGGCCGGAACACCGCGGCCAGGGGCGCGCCCTCCGCGGCGGACGCTGCCAGTGACACGTCGTCCGCGGCCCCGATGAGCACCTCGGGGGAAGCGGACCGCGCGCGCCAACGCCCATCGTGGGCGACGCCGTGGATCAGATTCACTCCCGCCACCGTCGCCACGAAGCGCGTGGCCGGGGCCCGAAGCACGTCACGGACCGCCCCGTGCTGGGTGACACGCCCGCCCTCGACAACCATCAGGCGCGTCGCGAGGGCCGCCGCATCAACGGCGTCGTGCGTCACGACGACCGCGGTCGCGTGTGTCGCCGCGAGCTGATCGTGCAGCATGGCGCGGACATCGGCAGCCGTCTCGGGATCGAGCGAGGTGAGCGGTTCGTCGAGCAGCAGCACCTGAGGCGAGGTCGCGAGCGCACGTGCGATCGCGACCCGCTGCTGTTGACCACCCGACAGTTGAGCGGGCCGACGGTCGCCCATTCCCGGCAGGCCGACGCGCCACAGCCAGTCGTCCGCATCGCCGAGCGCCACCTTGCGATCAATGCCGCGGGCACGGGGACCGAACGCGATGTTCTCACGCGCCGTCAGGTGCGGGAACAGACGGGCGTCTTGACCCAGAAGTACCGCGCCGCGCTGCGCTGCCGGGATGTGCCGACGCGGTCTCGCGACGGATGCGACATCCCGTTCGCCGATCCGGATGTTCCCCTCGCTCAACCGGGTCAACCCCGCGATCGCCGCGAGCAGGGTCGACTTGCCCGCCCCGCTCGGGCCCATCACGGCCACGACCTCACCGGGCGCGCACGCGATCTTCGCCTCGAGCCGGAAATCTTTGCGCGCCACGACGATGTCGGCGGCGAGCGCTGCGCCGGTCATCCCGCGACCCCCGTCGTTCCGCGACTCGGACGCCAAGCGCGCACGAGCAGCAGCACCAGGATCGCGGTCACGAGCAAGAGGAGGGAGAGCGCGACGGCGGTCCCCTGCCCCACCCCTGAACCGTTGAAGGCCGTGTAGATCGCGAGGGGCATCGTCTGGGTCACGCCCGGTGCATTGCCGGCGAACAGCGCTGTCGCCCCGAACTCCCCGATCGCGCGAGCGAACGCCAGGATCACGCCGGCAACCAGGCCGGGCGCGGCGAGGGGCAACGTGACCCGCCAGAGGATCCGCCATCGACCCGCCCCGAGCGTCGAGGCGGTGCGCTCGAATTCGACACCCGCTGTGCGCATCGATCCCTCGAGGGCGAGCACGAGGAAGGGCAGCGCGACGAACGTCTGGGCGAGCACGACGGCGGTCGTCGAGAAGGGGATCTGAATGCCCCAGGTCTCCAGCGTCTGTCCGAGAGGGCCGGTGCGTCCGAACAGGAAGAGCAGCGCGACCCCGCCCACCATCGGCGGCAGCACGAGGGGCACCGTCACGATGACGCGCAGCAGCGCCGAGATGCGCGGACCCGAACGGGCGATCACGAGCGCGAGCGGAACGCCGAGGATGACGCAGATCCCGGTGGCGATGATTCCGGTGCGGAGCGACAGCCAGAGCGCGTCGAGCGCCACGGGCGATGTGATGTCGGCCCACAGCGTCGACCATTCGACCCGGGCGACGAGCGCCCCCAGGGGCACGATCAGCAGCGCGAGGCCGAGAACCGCAGGGAGAGCGAGGATCGGAGGGACGAATCCTCCCGTGCCGCGGGCGAGCCTCACGGCGTCCCGAACCCTGCGTCGGCGAGGATCTTCTGCCCCCGGGCACCGAGCACAAAGCCGGCGAACGCTGCGGCTGCCTCGGGGTTGGCGGCGTCCGCGAGCGCGGCGATCGGATACCTGTTGACGACCTCCGCCGCCCCGTCTGGCACGATCGACTCGACGTCGTCGCGGTCGACGACATCCGTCCGGTAGACGAGCCCCGCGTCCGCCTCGCCCGTCGCGACCTTGGTCAGGACCGCCGTGACGTTCTGTTCGACGCTGACGGGCTGGACCTCGACGCCGGCACCGGCAAGCAGCGCCGTGGACGCGGCGCCGCACGGCACTTCGGGAGCGCACAGGACGATCGATAGATCGGGGTCCGCCAGGTCACCGAGCGATGTCACTCCCCCCGGGTTGTCGGCGGGAACGACGATCACGAGCGTGTTGCTGGCGAACAACTCGGCGGAACCGGCGACCAGCCCGGCGTCTTGAACGGTCGTCATGTTCATCTCGTCGGCCGCCGCGAAGACGTCCGCCGGCGCTCCCTCGACGATTTGCCGCGCGAGTGTGCTCGATCCGTCGTACACGAGGGGAAGAATATCGACGCCGGAGTTCTCCGCCTCGAACTCCTCGGCGATCCGATCGAATGCCGTCGCGAGCGAGGCCGCCGCGAAAACGGACAGAGTGCCCGAGAGTTCCCCGGAATCGGATGCCTCGGGCTCCGACCCGGGCGTCGCCGCGCATCCGGCGAGCGCGATCGCGGCGGCTGCGGCCAGCGCGGCAAACCGCGCCGGCCCCCGCACAGCGCCGCGTACACTCATTCGCGCGGCGCTTCGACGATGACGTTGGTCGCCTTGACGACGGCCACGGCGAGGGATCCGACCTCGAGGTTCATCTCGCGAACGGCCTCCGCCGAGAGCAGGGACACGACGCGGTGGGGTCCCGCCTGAATGTCGAGCTGGGCCATGACGCCGTCGATCTGCACGTGCGTCACGAGCCCCACGAAACGGTTGCGGGCGCTGGAGAGGATGTCGGTCGGGTCTGCGGCGGCGCGGGCGAGCTCGACCGCGCGGGCGGCGAGTTCCGGGCCGGGGATCTCGGCGGGCGTGGCTCCCGTGGTGGGGAGCAGGTCCTGCTCGACCCAGCGGCGCAGGGTGTCATCGCTCACCCCGAGCAGCCGTGCCGCCTCGGCGATCTTGTAACTGCGCATCTCCCGATCCTATCTCCGCATTTGCGTGTGCGTCTCGGCATTATCTCCGCTCGTGCGGATGCAGCATCCCTCTGCCCGCGCGACGCCCTCGGCGCACCCGGTGCCGTCCGCACGATCCATCCAGCGACACCCCGCGACGGGCCCGGATGCACCGGCGTGTCGGCGACCGGTCGTGCGGACGGCACGGCGATCCCGGCCGCCCCGACCGCTCAGCCACCGGATTACCCTGGGCTCATGCCCCTTCCACCCCTCGTCGAGCCCGTCGCCGCCCTGAGCGAGAGCGAGCGAGCGCGTACCGTCCGGCACGCCAGCCTCGCCGGGCTCGGTGAACTCGGACAGCGTCGCCTGCGAGCCGCGCACGTCGCCGTCGTGGGCGCCGGGGGGCTCGGCTCGCCGGTCCTGCTCGCCCTCGCGGCCGGCGGGGTCGGCACGCTCACGGTCATCGATGACGATGTGGTCGAGGCATCCAATCTGCAACGTCAGGTGATTCACTCCCTCGCGGATGTCGGCGAACCGAAGGTCGACAGCGCCGCCCGCCGGATCGCGGGACTCTCGCCCGAGACCCAGGTGGACGGCCGGAAGACCCGCATCGACCCCGCCAACGCGAAGGACCTGCTCGAGGGGGCCGACCTCGTGATCGACGGCAGCGACACCTTCGACACGCGCGAGGCCGTCGCGGCAGCCTGCGAGGCGCTGGGCACGCCGCTCGTGTGGGGCACGGTGCAGGAGTTCGCCGCCCAGGTGACCGTTTTCTGGAGCGCGCCTCCCGAGGGAACGGACCCCATTCGGCTCGGCGACCTCTACCCCTCGGGAAGCGTCGGCTTCGTGCCCACCTGCGCAGACGTCGGTGTGCTGGGGGCGCTCTGCCTGCAGGTGGGTGGCCTGATGGCGATCGAGGCGATCAAGCTCATCGCCGGTATCGGCGAACCCCTGCTCGGCCGCGTGCTCGTGATCGACAGCCTGCGCGCCCGGCAGCGCGAGGTTCCGCTGCGTCCCGCCGGTGCCGAGGCATCCGTGCCGCCGGCACCGTCCTCTCCCGTCGCGACATCTCCGATCCCCGAGATCTCGGCGCACGAACTGAGCGCAGCCCTCGCCGCAGGCACAGCCCCGACGATGATCGACGTACGGGAACATCACGAACTCGCGAGCGGCACGGTCCCGGGCTCGCATCATCTTCCCCTGGGCGCCGTACTCGCCGACCCGAACGCGTTCGCGGAGACGATCGGCGGTCCCGTCGTCGTGATCTGCCAGGCCGGTATCCGGGCCACCCGGGCGGCGCGAGCGTTGGCCGCCGTCGGGGTCGAGGCGATCGTTCTGACGGGCGGGATGGATGCCTGGGCGGCGTCGGACCTCGCGCGCCACCTCGCGACCCCCCTCACGACGGCTGACGCATGAGCCTCCGCACGGTCGAAGAGCACCTCGCCGAGATCCTCGCCGCCGTCAGCGTGACCGACACCGTCGACCTCCCGCTGGCCGCGGCATCCGGTCGCACCCTCGCCGCGCCCGTCCTCGCGCGCGTCGACATTCCCGTCTTCGACAATTCGGCGATGGATGGCTTCGCCGTGCGATTCGCCGACGTTCGGTCCGCCTCGGCCGAGGCGCCCGTGGCCCTCCGCGTCGTCGCCGACCTGCCCGCGGGCACGGACCTTGATCCCCCGCTCGGTCCCGGCGAAGCGGCCCGCATCATGACGGGGTCACCCCTGCCTACAGCCGCCGATACGGTCGTGCCGTTCGAGGACACGGTCGGCGGCCTCGACGATTCCCTGGATCAGGCGGTCGTGCTCGTCGCGCCACGTGCGGACGGCGCCCACGTGCGGCGGCGCGGCGGCGACGCCCACACCGGTGACGAGATCATCCCCGCAAACGTTCCGCTCAGAGCCCTGCAGCTGGCTGCCGCCGCGGCGGCGGGCGTGCCGCGCGTATCGGTCTGCCGCGCACCGCGCGTGGTCGTCCTCTCCACGGGCACCGAGCTCGCCGAGCCCGGCACGACCCTTCGTCGAGGTCAGATCCCCGAGTCCAACTCGGTGCTGCTGTCGGAACTCGCGCGTGAGGCCAGAGCCGAAGTCATCCATGTCGGAAGCGTCGGGGATGACGAAAACGACTTCCGCGCTGTCCTGGCTTCCGCCGTCGACGCGGATGTCGTGATCACCTCGGGTGGAGTGAGCGCCGGCGCTTACGAGGTCGTCAAGAACGCCCTCGGTTCGGATGCTGCGATCTCGTTCGTGAAGGTCGCGATGCAGCCCGGCAAGCCGCAGGGCTTCGGGGTGCTGCCCGGGGGCGCACTGTTCTTCGGATTGCCCGGCAACCCGGTCAGCTCGGCGGTGTCGTTCGAGACCTTCGTTCGTCCCGCCCTCCTCGCGATGCAGGGCCGCACGGACCTGCATCGTCCGCTCCTGCGACTGCCCGCATCCGAAGGCTGGTCGACCCCGCCCGGCCGCCGTCAGTATCTGCCGGCGGCGATCGATCGCACCGATCCCGCACGCTGGACCGTCCGTCCGGCAACGGCGGGTGGCTCGGGCTCGCACCTGGCCGGTGGTCTTGCCCGCGCCGAGGCCTACGCGATCGTGGCGGCTGAGCTCTCGCGAGTAGAACCCGGCGACGCGGTCGATGTCATGCTGGTGTCATGAGCTTCACCCATCTGGATTCCTCCGGTAATGCGCGCATGGTCGACGTCACCGACAAGCAGCCCACCGTGCGATCAGCGACAGCCCGCGGATTCGTGCGCTGCGCCCCCGAGGTCGTCGCGTCGCTCCGCGACGGCAGTGTGCCAAAGGGCGATGTGCTCGCCGTCGCCCGCATCGCGGGCATCCAGGGCGCCAAGCGCTGCGCCGAGCTGCTCCCCCTCGCGCACATCATCGGCGTGCACGGCGCATCCGTCGACCTCGTCGTCGAAGACGGGGGCGTCGCCATCGAAGCGACCGTCCGCACCGCCGACCGCACGGGCGTCGAGATGGAGGCCCTCACGGCCGTTTCGGTCGCCGCGCTCGCGATCGTCGACATGGTGAAGGGACTCGACAAGTCGAGCTCGATCGAGAACGTCCGGATCACGGCCAAAGAAGGCGGACGATCGGGATCGTGGAAGCGCCCCGGCGAGGCGTGACGCCCGGCGGGTTCGACGCGATCGTCCTCGCGGGCGGACGGGCGTCCCGATTGGGCGGCGCGCAGAAACCGCTGCTCGAGGTCGGCGGCACCGCTCTCCTGACCCGAACGATCGCCGCGGCGCGTTCCGCGGGCGCGGAACGGATCATCGTCGCGGGAGAGCGGATGCTCGATGATCCCCTGGTGGAGTGGGTCCGGGAGGACCCGCCCTTCGGCGGCCCGGTCGCGGCGATCATCACCGCCCTTCCCCGCGTCGAGGCGGAATGGGCACTCATCCTCGCCTGCGATCTGCCCGGCGTCGATCAGGCACTCGCGCTGCTGCCGCTCGATGCACCGGATCAGGACGGAGCGCATGTGACGGATGCTTCGGGCCGGGCACAGTGGCTGACCGCCCTGTATCGGACCGCCGCGCTGCGCGAGGCCGCCGCATCCGTGCCCGATAGCGGCCGCGACGCCCCCGTCCGGGCCTTGGTCGCTGGGCTGCGTCTGACATCGGTCGAGGCACCCCCGACCGCGAGCCGCGACGTGGACACGTGGGAGGATCTTGAGTGGGCTCGCAGTCTTTCGGACGCGCCCGGAGAGGACGCCACCGTGTCTGAATCACAGACCCCGTCTGAAGCGTCGGACCGCACCCTTCCGCCTGAGGCGCTGGATGAGTGGGCCAACGCGCTCGGCGAGCGCTTCGAGATGTCGAACGACGATGTCCATGTCTCGCTCATCCTCGATCTGGCGCGTGATGTCGCGAACGGTGTGGCTCGTCCCGCTGCCCCCGTCAGCGCGTTCGTTGCCGGACTCGTCGCTGGCCGCGCGGGTGGTTCCCCCGAGTCGGTGCGCGAGGCCGTCCGCGCGATCACGGAACTCGCGGAGAAATGGGCGGAGAAGCGCTGATGGCGCGGGTCCGCTATTTCGCCGCGGCAGAAGAAGCCGCCGGCCGCGAAGAGGAGGTACGTTCCGAGCCGACGCTCGGTGATCTCCGTGCCGCGCTCACGAACGACTACCCGGAACTGGGACGCATCCTGCCGCGCTGCGCCGTGCTGGTCGGCGGGTCCCGCGCGGGCGACGACGCCGCGCTCGCGAGCGACGTGCTCGTCGACGTTCTGCCCCCCTTCGCCGGGGGCTGAGTCTCGAACAGGTCACTGAGCCTGTGCCTCACGGTCACTGAGCCTGTGCCTCACGGTCACTGAGCCTGTGCCTCACGGTCACTGAGCCTGTCGAAGTGACCCGCAGCATCGCCTTCCCGAAGATGCGGGAACTCTCATCTTTTTCGGCGTAATTTGGGCTCAAATGGGCGCTTTTCGCACTCCGGATGTCGGTGGTCGCCCGTAGAGTTTCGAACATGTATTCGATGACTCGCGGTGTTGATGCCAAACATCGGGACCTCGCAGACCGGGGCGCTGAGGCGGCACGTGTAGCCGAGCAGGGGCAGGCGGCGCTCGCCCGCATCTTCGCGGAAGCAGCCGCGGAAGGGATGCACAGGGTTGCGGAGCTCGCCTCCCCCTCCTCCCGCGAAGCAGAGTTGCCGTTCCGTGCTCTGGCGGCGGAGCTCGGTGCGGCGATGAACATGTCCGACCGCACCGTCCAACGCCGCATGAACGACGCCGCCGTGTTGGAGGAGTCTTTCCCCGCGACGTTCAACGCGTGGGAAGAGGGACGGATCGCTCGCGGCCATGTCGCGGTGATCATGGAACACGGGCTCCCCCTCACCGATCCTGACGCGCGGGCGGAGTTCGAGGCTGAAGCTCTGATTCGGGCTGAGGGGACAACGCCCGGACGGCTCGGGGCGTCGTTGGCGCGTCTCGCGGAGTCGTTGCAACCGCGTCCGCTCGCGGAGCGCCACAAGGAGGCACGCGCGTCGCGGGGTGCGTGTGTTCGGGACGTCGGCGACGGGATGGCGGAGTTCAGCACCATCCAACCCGCGGTGCTCGCGCACGCGATGCACGACCGCATCACCCAACAGGCTCGGGCGATCAGGAATGCCGACCCGACCGACACCCGCACCCTGGATCAGATCCGCGCAGACCTGGTGGCGGACATGCTGCTCACCACGACGCCTTCCGTGGAAACGGGTGCCGGGTTCTCGGATGGTTTCGGCGGATTGGGCGCGATTCGCGGGATCGTGAACGTCACCGTTCCCGCGCTGGCACTAGCTGGGGTGACCGACGAGCCGGCCGAGCTAGTCGGGCGGTGCCCGATGGACCCGGCCACCGCCCGGCAGCTCGCGGGACACGCGACCGGTTGGGACCGAGTTCTCGCAGATCCCATCACCGGGTGCGTGCTCGCGGTCGACCGGTACACGCCCTCGGCGGATATGAAGAGGTTCCTCCGCGCGCGGGATCAGCACTGCCGATTCCCCGGATGCCGACAACCCGCACACCGGTGTGACCGGGATCACACCCTCGACTACGCCCTCGGCGGCGCCACGGATGTCTGCAACCTGGCGTGCCTCTGCACACGACACCACACCCTGAAAGGCGAAACAGCCTGGACGGTCCGACAACTCGGCGGCGGAGTCCTGGAGTGGACCTCACCCGGCGGTCACGTCTATATCGACAAACCACCCCCGGCGATCCACTTCGTCCCGAACACGGATCCACCCCCGTTCTGAAGCACTCCGCTGCCTCATCTCGGTCACTGAGCCTGTCGAAGTGACCCGCTGTGCCCTGCCCGCGGGGCATCTCGGTCACTGAGCCTGTCGAAGTGACCCGCTGTGCCCTGCCCGCGGGGACTCGGTACTCCCTTCGACAAGCTCAGGGAGCGCTGCCCGCGCGCCCGGTCACTGATCCTGCCGAAGTGACCAGGTCCCGGCTCATCAGCGACTCAGCCGCCGAGGCCCTTCCACGCGGTGGTGCCGTCGGCCTCGACCTGACGCTTCCAGACGGGCAACTCCGACTTGATGGCCTCGATCACCGTGCGGCTGACCTCATAGGCCTCCGCGCGGTGGGGTGACGCGACGGCGATGACGACGGCGGCATCCCCCACCCCGAGTCGGCCGATGCGGTGGCTGACGGCGACGATCGCCTCGGACGATCCGATCGCCTCGGAGGCAATCCGGTGCAGCGTCGTCTCGGCGTCGGGATGCGCGGTGTACTCCAGCGCGACGACGGCACCCGAGGCATCCGGATCATGATCGCGAACACGACCGACGAACGTCGTGACCGCGCCGGCCGATGCGTCGTCGACCGCTCGCAGATGCACGTCGAGATCGAGCGCCTCGGCGCTGATCAGAGCGAGGCGAACGGCAGGCAGAGTCGTTTCCGTCATGTGTGGTCCCCTCCGGCGAGCTGGTCGATGACGTGGCGCGCGACCGACAGGATGACCGGGATGCCCGAGCCGACCGCCGCGGTCGAGCCGGGCAGGTTCACCACGAGCGCGCCGCCGCCGGGCGCATCGACCACTCCGGCCCGTCCGCGCGAGAGCATGCCGCCCGGTTTCTCGGATGCGCCGATCCGCCGAAGTTCCTCCGCGATTCCCGGAATCTCACGGGTGAGGACGCGAACGGTTCCCTCGGGCGTCACGTCGCGGGGGCTGACACCGGTGCCCCCCGTCGTGACGATCAGCCGCGCGCCCTCGGCGAGCGCCGCCCGCAACGCGGCCTCGACACTGTCCGCGCCATCCGGCACGACGACAGGATCGGCACAGTCGAAACCGCCCACCCGTAGACCCGCGACGGCCGCGGGGCCGCTCCGGTCCTCGCGCAAGCCCGCAGCCGAACGGTCTGAGACCGTGATCACGACTGCACGATACGGGTTGGCGTTCACCCGCCCAGCCTATTCGGCGTTCGCGGGGGCGGCGCCGGCCGTCGCCTGCTCGGCGTTCGCGGGGGCGGCGCCGGCCGTCGCCTGCTCGGCGGCCGCCACGATACGGGAGGCCATACCCGCGAAGATGAACCCGTGGAAGGGCAGCACGGCAAACCAGTACAACCGGCCCGAGAGCCCGCGGGGGAAGAACACGGCGCGCTGCTCATAGCGTGAACCGGATGCTACGGGCACGGCCTTCATCTCGAGCCACGCAAGGCCAGGAACCTTCATCTCGGCCCGGAGCCGCAGAACGGATGGCTCGTCCGCACCGCCGCGCTCGAGATCCTCGACCCGCCAGAAGTCCAGCGCATCCCCCACGGCGAGACGGTCGGCATTGCGACGTCCGCGGCGAAGGCCGACTCCCCCGACGAAGCGGTCCATCCAGCCGCGGACCGCCCACGCGAGAGGCCACGAGTACCACCCGCGACTGCCTCCGATCCCCTCGATGACCCGCCAGAGCGACTCGGCCGAGGCAGAGGTCTGGGTGACGCGCGCGTCGGTGAACACCGTGCGCCCCGACCAGTCCGGGTCAGCGGGAAGCGGATCGCTCGGCGCGTTGTGCACGGCGGCGTCCTGCCAGCTCGTCTCGATGACGCCCTCCCGCACGCGACCGAGCGCCAGCGCCACCGCGCGGCGATACGGGGTGAGCCCGCCCTCCGGCCGAGCAATCAGGTCGTCGACGTCGTGGTTGGCCATGACGCAGTCGTTCTGCAGCGACTCGACGAGCGGCCGCGCGAGCGCCGCCGGTATGGGCGTGACGACACCGACCCAGTGCGAGGCCAGGCGGGGTGTCAGCACGGGCAGCGGCGCGATCGGGCGCTGCGGCAGACCCGCCTCGACGGCGTATCCGTTCATCATCTGGCCGTACCGCAGCACGTCGGGTCCGCCGATGTCGACGGTGCGCGAAACGTCGGGGTCGACTCGTGCCGCGCCCAGAAGATAGTGCAGGACGTCGCGCACGGCGATCGGCTGAATGTGGTTGCGCACCCATTTCGGGGCCGGCATATACGGCAGCACCTCGGTCAGGTGACGCACCATCTCGAACGACGCCGAACCCGAGCCGATGACGACCCCCGCCTGCAGCACGAGCGTCGGGACGCCGCTGCCCAGGAGCGCCTCGCCGACCTCGACGCGCGAGCGGAGGTGACGCGACAGCTCGACGTCTTGCGGGTGCAGACCGCCGAGGTAGACGATCCGGCGGACACCGGCGCCAGCGGATGCCTCGGCCACCGCCCGCGCGGCGGCCAGATCGACGTCCGCGAAGTCCTTCCCCGCGGCCATCGAATGCACGAGGTAGTAGAGCACGTCGACATCCCGCACGGCCTCGACCACCGCGTCCGGATCCGCCGCGTCACCCACGACGACCTCGACCTCGGCACCCCACTCGTAAGCAGCGACGCGCGAGGCCTGCCGCGCCAGCACCCGGACGCGGTACCCCGCCGAGATCAGGCGTGGCACGAGGCGCGCGCCGATGTAGCCCGTCGATCCGATCACGAGCGCGCGGGGCGGCTCCCCGTCCGGGCGTGGCTGAGCCTGCAGTGCCTCCTCGCGCCCGGTCGGTGCCGCCAGCCCGCTCATGCGGTGTCGTTCAGAAGCACGTTGTTCAGGAAGAGATCGTTCACGGCACATCCCGGTGCTCGAGGCGGATGATGACGGACTTGGATGTCGGGGTGCCCGAGACATCCGCCGTCGAATCCAGGGGCACAAGCACGTTGGTCTCTGGATAGTACGCCGCCGCGTTGGCACGCGGGGTGCTGTACGCGATGATGCGGAACTCCTCGGCCCGGCGCTCCTCGATCGTGCCGTCGGCTCGGCGCCACTCCGACACGATGTCGACGATCTCATCCGCCTGGAAACCGAGTTCGGCGATGTCGTCGGCGTTGACCATCACCACGCGTCGTCCGCCGTGGATGCCGCGGTACCGGTCGTCCTTGCCGTAGATCGTGGTGTTGTACTGATCGTGCGAGCGGAGGGTCTGCAGCAGCAGGCGACCCTCGGGGATCACCGGGTACTCGAGTTCGTTGACCGTGAACATCGCCTTGCCCGTCTCGGTCGCGAACGACAGCTCGTCGCGCGGGCCGTTGGGCAGGTAGAACGTGCGACCCTTCGCGATGCGGCGGTCGTACTCCTCGAACCCGGGGATGACGTGCTCGATGTGCAGGCGGATCTGCGAGTAGTCCCGCTCGAGCGCCTCCCAATCGGCCCGCGGATAGTTCGCCGGTGTCCCCGCCTCGGGCGGATCGACCTTCGGCTCGCGCTCTTCCCTCGGCGAGCGCTCCGGATAACCCCGATCGTGGTTCCCGTTGTGAACGGGGGGTTGCCCGAACGGCCTCGCCGAGGCATCCGTCGGGAACAGCAGCGCGGAGAGGCGAGCGAGGATCGCGACCTCGCTCAGCATGTCCTCGGACGGCGGAACCAGGCGTCCGCGCGAGCCGTGCACGGCTCCCATAGAGTCCTCGACGGTCACGCGCTGCTCGACTCCGCCGCGGACGTCGCGGTCCGTGCGTCCGAGCGTCGGCAGAATGATCGCCCGGCGTCCCGTCACGAGGTGCGAGCGGTTGAGCTTGGTCGAGACCTGCACGGTCAGCTCGGTGCGGCGGAGAGCCGCCTCGGTGACTGCGGTGTCGGGCGTCGCGCTGACGAAGTTGCCCCCCATGCCCATGAACACGCGAACCCTGCCGTCGCGCATGGCCCGGATCGCCTCGACCGTGTCGTAGCCGTGCTCGCGCGGCGCGCTGAAGCCGAACTCGGCGTCGAGGGCGTCGAGGAACGCTGTGGACGGCTTCTCGTAGATGCCCATCGTGCGGTCGCCCTGGACGTTCGAGTGGCCGCGCACGGGGCAGACCCCGGCGCCGGGACGCCCGATGTTGCCCTGCAGCAGCAGAACGTTGACGACATCTCGCAGCGTCGCGACCGAGTGCTTGTGCTGGGTCAGGCCCATCGCCCAGCAGACGATCGTCGCCTTCGACAGGCGAACGCTCTCGCCCACTTCGCGGAGTTCCTTTTCGGAGACGCCGGTCGCCGTGACCAGCTCGCTCCACGGCACCTGGCGGATGAAGGCGTCGAACTCGGCGAAGCCGCTCGTGTGCGCCGCGATGAACGCTCGGTCGATGACGCCCTCGGCCTCATCGGATGCGTCGTCCGCCTCGATGAGGTGCTTGGCGATGGCCTGGAACAGCGCCTGGTCGCCGCCCAGGCGGATCTGCACGAACTGATCGGCGAGCTTCGTCCCGCCGAGAACCATGCCCTTCGGCGTCTGCGGATTCTCGAAACGCATCAGCCCGGCCTCGGGCAACGGGTTGACGGCGATGATCTTCGCGCCGCGCTCCTTGGCCTTCTCGAGCGCGCTCAGCATGCGCGGGTGGTTGGTGCCCGGGTTCTGCCCGGCCACGATCAGCAGGTCCGCCTCGTGCATGTCGGTGATCGACACCGTGCCCTTGCCGATTCCGAGCGTCTGCGTGAGCGCCGAGCCACTCGACTCGTGGCACATGTTCGAGCAGTCCGGCAGGTTGTTCGTACCCAGCCCGCGCACGAGCAACTGGTAGAGGAACGCCGCCTCGTTCGACGTGCGCCCCGAGGTGTAGAAAACGGCCTGGTCGGGATCGTCCAGGCTCGAGAGCTCATCGGCGATGGTGCGGAGCGCGTCGTCCCACGAGATCGGTCGGTAGTGCGTGGCGCCGTCGTCGAGGATCATCGGATGCGTCAGCCGCCCCTGCTGCCCGAGCCAGTAGTCGTCGTGCCCGTACAGGTCGGCGATCGAGTGCTCGGCGAAGAAGGCCGGCGGAACACGGCGGATCGTCGCCTCTTCGGCGACGGCCTTCGCTCCGTTCTCGCAGAACTCCGCAATGTGCCGCTTGTCCTCTTCGGGCCACGCGCATCCGGGACAGTCGAAACCGTCCTTCTGGTTGACCTTCAGAAGCGTCTGCGCCGTACGCGCGACACCCATCTGATCGACCGAGATCTGGAGGGCGTGCAGCACCGCCGGGATGCCGACCGCGACCTTCTTGGGGCGGGTGACATGCACGCGGGACTCGTCGATATCTGATGCGGGGGGCTTCGTCGCCATAGCGCCATCGTACGCCGACTCAGGGCGGTGTACCTCTGTCGATAGGTATTAGCGTCGGGAACTAACGCCGACCGGTTCCAAAGATCCCCCGGATGACTCCGCCCAGGATGGTCTGCGTCGCCTTCGATCCGAGCACCTGCTCGATGGTCGACTTCTGCGATCGCGAGGTCGAGGATCGCGAAGGAGTCGTCCGCATGCTCTTCAGCAGTCGCTCCTCCTCCGCGCGCGCCTTCTTCGTTGCCGCGGCATCCGCTCGCTCGATCGCGGCCCGCTGCTTGGCGAGTTCGGCGTCGATCTTCGCCTGGGCTTCGGCGGCGTCTTCTGCCATCTGTGCGGCGTGCGCCGCGTTCATCCGGGTCGCCAGGATTTCGCGAGCGGACTCGCGGTCGATCGCATCCCGGTATCGGGGCAGGAGCGCCGATGCCGCGATGGTCGACTCGATCACGGCTCCAGGGGCGGGCGACATCAACCCCAGTGGCGCGCGCAACCGCGTCCAGGCGACCGGCGACGGGGCACCCTTCTCGTTCATGACGGTCACGATCGCCTCGCCGGTGCCGAGCTCTTGCAGCACGCGCTCGAGGTCGTAGCCCGAGGTGGGATACGTGCCGACCGTGGCGCGCAGCGCCTTGGCATCGTCCGGAGTGAAGGCACGCAGCGCGTGCTGCACCCGCGAGCCGAGCTGCGCGAGCACGTCGCTCGGCACGTCCTTCGGGGTCTGGGTGACGAAGAACACCCCCACCCCCTTCGACCGGATGAGGCGCACCGTCTGGGTGATCGCGGCCAAGAAGTCCTTCGACGCGTCACGGAAGAGCAAGTGAGCCTCGTCGAAGAAGAAGACGAGCTTGGGCTTGTCGAGATCGCCCACCTCGGGCAGCAGCTCGAACAGCTCCGCGAGCAGATACATCAGGAACGTCGAGAAGAGCGCGGGGCGCTCGATCACGCCCGGAACCTCGAGCAGGCTGATCACCCCGCGCCCGTCGGGCGCCGTTCGCAGGAAGTCCGTCACATCGAACTCGGGCTCACCGAAGAAGACGTCGGCCCCGCCATCCGCGAACGTGATCAGCTCGCGCAGGATGACACCGGCCGTGGCCTTGGACAGACCGCCCAGCCCCTCGAGCTCGGCCTTGCCCTCGTCGCTCGTCAGATAGCTGAGCACCGAGCGCAGGTCGGACAGGTCGACCAGGGCCAGGCCGTTCCGGTCGGCGTAATGGAACACCAGTCCGAGGCTCGATTCCTGGGTCTGATTGAGGCCGAGCACCTTCGACAGGAGGAGGGGACCGAACCCCGAGACCGTCGCTCGCACGGGTACGCCCGAACCGACGCCGCCCAGTGCAAAGAACTCCGCCACGGATGCCTCGGGCCTCCAGTCCTGCCCGATCGCCGCCGTGCGAGCCAAGAGCTTCTCGCTCGACTCGCCCGCCACGGCGACCCCGCTCAGGTCGCCCTTGATGTCGGCCGCGAAGACCGGCACACCGTGCGCGGCCAGCTGCTCCGCGAGACCTTGCAGCGTTCGGGTCTTGCCCGTGCCCGTCGCCCCGGCCACGAGGCCATGCCGGTTTGTCATCGCGAGGGGGATGCGCACCTGCGCGCCCGGTACCGCCTCACCGTTGACCAGTGCGCCGAGATCGAGCGCAGCCTCGGCGAAGGAGTATCCCCGCGTGATGGTTTCGACCTGCTCGGCACTCAGCGGCCCGGCGCTCGCAGCGGGCGCAGCGGACGCAGCAGTCGATCCCGTCCCCGTCGTCGTCACGCCCAGCCGAGCGGCCGTTGCCTCGGCGTTAGCGAGCGCCGCCCGTGCCTGTGCCGCCGCAAGCTGCGCCTCTGCCAACTCGGCCTCGGCGCGGAGTCTCGCGAGTTCGACGGGGGAAACGTCCGGCGAGGGCTCACTCATGGGGTGAGCTTACCGACGCGCTCCCGTCCGGTGAGAGGGATGACTCGCGCGAATACGGCCGCCAGGATGAGCGCGGCACCCGCACCGGCGAGCGCCCCACCGAGCGTGTCGCTCAGCCAGTGCGCGCCCAGGTAGGTGCGCGAGAAGGCCATCAGCAGGACCCACGCAACTCCCGTGAGGATGACCCACAGGCGCGGGAAGATCACGGCAAACGCCACGGCGATCGTCGCCGCGTTCGCGACATGCCCCGAGGGGAACGATCCGAAGTCCGAGAACACGATGATCTCTTCGGGACGCGCGCGCCCGAACAAGCGTTTCAGGATTTGCACGACGAGCGCCGACGCCGCCGACGCCGCAAGGAAATACGCGGCCGCCCACCATCGCCTGCGGAGCGCGAACAGGCCGACAACCACGAGCGGGACGACCAGGACGCCGAACCAGCCGCCGCCCAGCCAGTTCATCGCGAACGACACCCACAGAAGGAAAGGGGTGCGACCGTCGGCCAGCCAACTCGCCCACAGGGCGTCGACCGTGAACGGGGCGTTGCCCCGGCCGACCGCGATCCACGCGCCGAGTCCGGCCGCCAGGGCGAGAAGCACGACACCCGTGATGAGCAGGGTTGTCGTGGTGCGTCTGGACGGTGCGGATGACGACGGTGCAGTTGGCGACGGGGCGGATGACGGCATCCGTCGATTCTGTCAGGGAGTGAGCGATTGCACCGAGCGTGGGCGCACGACCAGCCACAACCCGAGTACGCCGATCACCGAGCATCCGACCATCACGACGGCCATCGTGGTCGCCGTGATACCCGTGTCTCCGGCAATCCAGCCCACAAGCGGCGACACAAAACCGGCGACTCCGAAGTTGACGGCCCCGAGGATGGATGCCGCGGTACCGGCGGCTTTGCCGTGCCGGTCGAGCGCCAGGACCTGCACACACGGGAACGTGAATCCGCACGCCGTCATGAAGACGAAGAGGGGCACGAGGATGCCCCAGAGGCCCAGGCCGATCTGATCGGCGAGGATGATCGCGACGCCGGCGACGACCAGCGTCGACGTGGACCAGGCCAGCACCCACTGCGGTCCATACCGGGCGGCGAGGCGCGAGGCGATCTGCACGCCGGCCACGAGTCCCAGCGAGTTCGCGGCGAAGAGGAGTCCGTACTGCTGCGCATCGAACCCGAATGACTGCTGGAAGAGGAAGGACGATGCGGAGAGGTACGAGAACAGGCCGCTGAACGTCATGCCTCCGATGATCAGCACGCCGAGGAACACGCGGTCGGTCAGGACGCTGCGATACCGCTGGCCCACGGTGGTGGACCCCAACTCGTGGCGCCGCGCGCGCGGCAGCGTCTCGGGCACCAGCGCGATCGCCGCCACGAGCATGACCGCACCGTAGATCGCGAGCACGACGAAGAGGCCGCGCCACGACATCACCAGCAGGAGCGCCGAGCCGATGAGGGGCGCGATAACGGGCGCCGCACCGCTGACGAGCGCAAGGCGCGAGAGCATGACGACAAGACGTCGACCGCCGAAGAGGTCGCGGACGATCGCCATCGCGACGACGCCTCCCGCGGCGGCACCCGCACCCATCACGACACGTGAGACGCCGAGCAGCATCAGCGTCGGGGCGATCGCGGCGGCCGCGCTCGCGAGCACGTGCAGCGCCGTCACGCCGATCAGGGGCAGGCGTCGCCCGACCTTGTCGCTGAGCGGGCCGACGAGGAGTTGACCGACGCCGAACCCGATCATCGTGCCCGTGAGGGTCAGCTGGATCGCGGCGGCGGTCGTGTCGAAGTCGGCCTCGAGCACCGGGAATGCGGGCAGATAGAGGTCGATCGTGAACGGACCGAGGGCCGTCAACGCCCCCAACAGGATGACGTAGACGATGCGACGGCCGGTCGAGATGCGATCGCCGGGGTGCAGCATGATCGGCGCTGTCGCGGGGTTCGGCCCGAGGGTACGGATGGCGCCGGTGGCGGAGTGATCGGGCACGAAGAAACCTCGGAAGAGACGGAGCGGTCGCGGAACCCGAAGAACGACGTCGCGGCATCGAATCGATTCGGTGACCCTATCCTACAGCTGCAGCGACGACGCCCAGCCCGCTCACGGATGCGGGCGAATACACTTGCAGCACACCCGCGCGCGAGCGCGACTCCCGACGCAACCCGAGCCGAGAGCCCCCGCATGTCCCCGAAGAGCACGAGCGGTAACCCCGCGAACAAGGCCCAGGCCGACCTCACGATCAAGCAGCAGCGTGAGAAGCGGCGGCAAGAGAAGCTCGCCGAGTATCAGCGCCAGGTCGCCAAGCGGCGCCGACGCGGTCTCATGTGGTGGATTGTCGGCGGGGTCGCCGCTCTCACGATTGCCGGCGTGGTCGTCGCATCCATCGTCTTCGCACCCGAGCCCGCACCCACCTTCGAGGCCGGGGGAACGGGCGCTCAGATCGAGGGTGTCGAGACGTTCACGAACGAAACCACGCACGTCGAAGGCGTCGTCGATTACGAGCAGTCCCCGCCCGCCGGCGGCCCGCACAACCAGGTCTGGCTCAACTGCGGCATCTACACCGAGCCGCAGCAGAACGAGTACGCGGTGCACTCCCTCGAGCACGGCGCCGTGTGGGTCACCTACGACCCCGCGCTCGTCCAGGGCGACGAGCTCGCGGCGCTCGAAAGCCAGCTGCCCTCGAGCTACGTCATCCTCTCGCCCTACGAGGGTCTTGACAGCCCGATCGTTCTGAGCGCCTGGAACGCGCAGCTGAAGCTCGACTCGGCCGACGACGAGCGGGTCAGCGAATTCTTCGAGGAGTACTGGCGCAACCAGAACGCTCCCGAGCCGAACGCGGCGTGTACGGGCGCGATCGACGGCCCCGGTAGGCAGTAGCGGATGACGGCGGAGCGGACGGGTCCCCCGCGCTGGCTGCTCATCACCCTGGCGGCCGTCGCCGTCGCCGCACTCGCGTTTGCGATCGGCCGCTTCTCGACGTTCGGCGTGGCGGCCGAGGCATCCGCGCCCACGACCGACTCCGCAGAGGCTGGATTCGCGCGTGACATGCAGGTGCACCACGCTCAGGCGGTCGACATGGCCATGACGCTCTACCGCGAGACCGACGATGCCGACCTGCGGGCGCTCGCGTACGACATCGCCACGGCGCAGTCGGCGCAAGCGGGCGAGATGTACTCGTGGCTGGTCTCGTGGGGTCTGCCTCAGCGCGGTGGAACGCTGATGGCATGGATGGCCGACGATCCCGGCCACTTGGACCACGGTTCGTCCGCCGCGCCCGCGACCGAGGCCGAGCTGCTGCGCGATATGGGCATGGCGACCGAGGAAGAACTCGACGCGTTCGAGGCCGCTTCGGGCGTCGACGCGGACTGCCAATTCTTGACGCTCATGACGCGACACCACGAGGGTGCCATCGACATGGTCGATGCGGTCCTGCGCCTCGGGTCCGAGCCTCGGGTGCTTCAGGTCGCCCAGTCGATGAAGGACGTGCAGCAGTTCGAGCTCGACTCGATGGCCGCCGCCGCGCTCCGCCTGGGATGCTCGTAAACCTGCGGCCGACGAGGGCTTGACGAAAAAGTTTCACTCACTCGAAGAAGAGGCATCCGATCCCGTGCGCGCGAGGATCGACACGGAGGGTGAGTTCGGGAGACAGCACCTCTTGCACGACGACCTCCACCGTGTAGTGCACCTCGGCCGACAGCAGATGGCCGGCATAGGCGGCACCACCCGCGCTCTTGACGCCCGCCGCGACGTGGAGATGCACCCGTGCCGAACCGTCCTTCTGGGCGATCGAACCCGAGCCGATGCCCTCGAGATAGGCAACCTCGACCGACGTAGGCAGCGGCAGTTCCGGGTCCACGGTGTCGTCCCGACCCGCGATGAGTGTCACCGAACGGAACGCGCCGAAGAAGAGGTCGACGGTGCCCGCGCGGACTCCCGTTCGCGCACACCACTCGTCGAGGGCAGCGATGACCTCCTCGCCGGGCTCGAGAACCAGAATCCAGCGCCGCCCGAGCACGAGCTCCGTCTCGCGCACGTCAGCTGTCCAAACCGGCGAGTAGAAGAGCGTCGACCTCCGCGGCCCACACGGCGAGGTCAAGCTTCCCAGCGCCATGAATATGCAGTTCAGCGGTCGCCCACATAGATCACTCTCAGTCGTTTCCGGAGTTCAACCGACGCTCGGGAAGGCTCGTGAGCTGGCGGCGAATGTAGGTCTGCTGCACGGCACGGATGATGCCGATCAGCACGATGCCCACGGCGCAGAGCCCGGCGATCAGCATCACGGCGTCCTCGCGCGGCCAGACGAGCTGGAAGAAGTCGATCGCGATCGGCACATTGAGGATGATCGCGAGTCCGCCGACCATCGCGACCAGGATGGCGGCCTTGATCCAGGTCAGCGGCAGAGAGATCAGCGCCAGCACCCAGATACCCAGCACGGCGACGATGATTGTCGACCCGGTACGCAACTCTTCGATGGGGACACCCCACAGATGCCCGGCTATGCGTGAGAACACCGTGAGAGCGAGGCCGACGACGAGCCCCGCGGGGATGGCGAAACTCAACGAACGCCTGAGGAATCCGGGGATGTAGCGCTGCGTGTTCGGCAGCAGCGCCAGGAAGAAGGCGGGGATGCCGATCGTCAGGCCATCCGTGATCGAGAGCTGCCGTGGCAGGAACGGGATCTCCATGATCATGATGCCGAACAGGATCGCGATCGTGGTGGCGTAGGCGGTTTTCGTCAGGAACACCATCGAAACGCGTTCCATGTTCGCGATCACGCGCCGGCCCTCGGCCACCACCGCCGGCAGATGGGAGAACTTTCCGTCGAGCAGCACGAGCCGCGCGACAGCCTTCGTGGCGGCGGACCCGGAGTTCATCGCGATGCCGATGTCGGCCTGTTTGATCGCCAGCGCGTCGTTCACGCCGTCACCGGTCATCGCCACAACACGGCCTCGGGACTGCAGCGCTACGACGATGCCCTTCTTCTGCTCGGGCGAGACCCGGCCGAATACCGTGTGCTGGCTCAGCACGTCCGCGAGCGCATCGCTGTCCTCCGGCAGCTCACGCGCATCGAACCCGTGCGGCACGTCAAGTCCCAGGTCGCGCGCGATCGCGGCGACCGTCTGCGGGCTGTCCCCGGAGATGATCTTGACGTCGACGCCCTGCTCGGCGAAGTACTGCAGGGTCTGCGCGGCGTCCTCTCGCACGTGCTCTTGCAGGGTGAGGGCGGCGATCGGTTCGAGGTGCGCCGGCAAGGTCTCCGCCTTCACGTTCCCGTCGTCGAGCGGCACGGGGCAGTAAGCGAGCAGGATCGTCCGGCGACCGGTCGAGGCGAGTTCGTTCGTCGCGTCGGCGAGGGATGCCTCGTCGTTCTCGGCACACGGTCCGCTCCACGGCACCGCACGCGTCGCCGCGTCGGGGAACACGAGGCTCGGTGCGCCGAGCACCCACGTGCCCCGGGCATCCGTTCCCGCGAACGAAACCGCACTCCACTTGCGCTTGGACGAGAACGGGATTTCGCGCTCCGCGACCAAGGCTGCGCCCGCGGGGAATCCTTCGGCGAGGCTCCGGGCGGTCGCGTTCGCATCGGGCGCGCGGCCGAACCAGCCGAGGGCGTCCCGCCAGCCCGTCGCGCGATCATCGAACGGGTACACCGCATCGAAGGCGATGTCGCCGTAGGTGAGCGTTCCGGTCTTGTCGAGACAGATGATGTCGACGCGGGCGAGGCCCTCCACCGCGGGGAGTTCTTGCACCAGAACCTTCTCGGCCGCGAGGCGCGCCGCTCCGACCGCGAACGCAATGCTGGTCAGCAGTACGAGCCCCAGCGGGATCATGGCAGTGATGACGGCGATCGAATCCACCGCCGCCTGGCGCCAGGACCCATCCGCGAAGGCTTCGTCCCACCCGCCCTGAACCTGCACCTGGGCGTTGGTGACCAGCAGTGCAATCGGCCCGATGCCCCACGCGACCCAGGCGAGCACCCTGTTGACGCCGCGCCGCAACTCCGATTGGACGAGCGAGAATCGCTTGGCCTCACCCGCGAATCTGTTCGCGTACGAGTCCGCGCCCACCTGCGTCGCCCGGGCATCGGCGCGCCCCGAGACCACGATCGAGGCGCTGAGGAGCTGCCCGCCCGGATGCTTGTCGATCGGGTCCGATTCACCGGTCAGCATCGACTCGTCGACCTGCAGTCCCTGCTCGCTCAGCACTTCTGCGTCCGCGGGCACCTGATCGCCGGCCCGCAGGACGAGGATGTCGTCCTGCACGACATCGGCGGGCGCTATCTCGGCCTCGACCCCGTCGCGCCGCACCCGCGCACGCGGGGCATTGAGCAGGGCGAGACGGTCGAGGGCGATCTTGGCTCGAATCTCCTGGTAGCAACCGATCAGGGCATTGAAGATCGCCGCGAGCCCGAACAGCGCATCCTGCCACCGGCCGAGTGCGAGCAACGCCGCGAAGCACGCGAACACGATCGCGTTGAAGAGGGTGAAGACGTTCGCGCGGATGATGCTCCACCAGGTGCGACTGGTGTCTGCATCGAATGCGTTCGTGCGCCCAGAGGCGACCCGCTCCGCGACATCCGCGGCGCTCAGGCCGGCTGCCGTCCGCCCCGCGCGATCGACTGCAGAAACGGTGGCCGGCGCATCCGGAACATCCATGGCACTCACCATATCGGCGGCATCCTCGAGTGCCCGGGTATGACGACGGGACGGGCGGCCCCCCGTTGCGCCGCCCGTCCCGTCCGCACAATCAGCCCTTCGTCGAGCCCGCCAGCAGGCCGCGCACGAAGAACCTCTGCAGCGCGAGGAACACGATCAGCGGCACGACGATCGCGATGAAGGCGCCCGCGGTGAGCAGGTACCAGTCCTGACCGCGGTTACCGGTGAGCTCGGCCAGCAGCTTCGTGATCGGCGCGACATTGCCGTCCGCGAAGATCAGGGCCACGAGCAGGTCGTTCCACACCCACAGGAACTGGAAGATCGCGATGGATGCGAGAGCGGGCACCGTCAACGGCAGAACGATCCGGAAATAGATCTGTCCGTGCCCGGCCCCGTCCACGCGGGCCGCCTCGATCACGTCGCCCGGGATCTCAGACGTGAAGTTGTGCAGCAGATAGATCGCCAGGGGAAGGGCGAAGATCGTGTGCGCGATCCATACCTGCGAATATCCGGACGCCCCGATCGCCTGGATCACCGGGACTCCGAAGATCGACCCCTGGGAGAAGAGCTGCAGAAGCGGGATCAGCGCCATCTGGATCGGCACGATCTGCAGCGCGAAGACGAACAGGAAGAGCAGGTTTCTGCCCTTGAAGTTCATCCACGCGAACGCGTACGCGGCGAGAGACGCGATCACGATCGGGATGACCGTCGCCGGCAGGGTGATCGCGATCGAGTTCACGAACGCGCCCGCCATGTTCAGCTGACTGTTGCCCGACTGCAGCGCCGTGCCGTAGTTGTCGAGGGTGAAGCCCCAGTTCTCGAAGATCGTCCACCACCCGGTGGTCTGGATCAACTCCCGGGGACGGAACGAGGTGATGAACAACCCGAAGGTCGGGATCGTCCACAGGATCGCGATGACGAGCGCGGCCACGGTCGCCCAGCGCGACGTCAAACGCTTCTTGGTGCGGCCGAGCATCTCCCGCTCGACCTTGCGCTCACCGCGCGAGAGCTCTTCGCGAGCCTCCTTGTCCAGCGGCAATTCGACCGGTTGTACCGCGCTCATCAGCGCACCTCCCTCTGCTTGGAGAGCTGTCTTGCGTTGTAGATGATGATCGGCATCACCAGGAGGAACAGCACCACGGCGAAGGCGGCGGATCGGCCCGTCTCGAAGCTGCGGAACTGCGTGTACATCTCATTCGCGATGACGGAGGTGCCGTTGGCCCCCGCCGTCATCGTGCGGACGATGTCGAAGACCTTCAGCGACGCGATGGAGATCGTCGTCAGGACGACGATCAGCGAGGGGCGGATCGCCGGCACGATGACGTTGATGAAGCTCTGCCATCCATTCGTGCCGTCCAACTGCGCGGCCTCGAGCTGCTCGGCGGGAACGCCCTTGATGGCGGCGGAAAGCACGACCATCGCGAAACCCGTCTGCACCCAGATCAGCACGACGATGAGGAACAGGGTGTTCCACGGCTCGGCGGCGAGGAAGTTGATCGGCTGCCCACCGAACCACACGATGATCTGGTTGAGGAATCCGATCTGATTCTGATCGTCGGGGCGCGCCGTGTACATGAAGCGCCAGATGATCGATGCACCGACGAACGAGATGGCCATCGGCAGGAACACGAGGATCTTGTAGTACTTCTCGCCGCGGGTCTTGTCGATGAAGTAGGCGTAGGCGAGACCCGCGATCGTCGAGACGATCGGGGCGACAAGCACCCAGACGATCGTGTTCAGGACGGTGCGGATACCGTTTTCGGTCGAGAAGATCCACGCGAAATTGTCGAGACCGACGAACGCCGTGCCGCGCGAGTTCATGAATGCCTGCACGATCGTCTGGATCGACGGGACCACGAGTCCAACGATGAGCAGGATGAGCGCGGGGCTCAGGAACCCGACGAGCTGGAACAGGTATCCCGCGCCGGACTTCGCGCGCATGTCGAGCCAGAAGAAGAGCAGTCCGAGCACACCCGCGGCGAGGATCGCCCAGGTGTAGGACTGCAGCACCCACAGCACGATGAGCGGGATCAGGATGCACGCCGCGAGGCGAATGATGGTGTACTTGCGGCCCTTCCGAGGGGCTATTTCGATGAAGAAGAGCAGGAGACCGATCACCACGACGAACGCGCCGATGATGATGGGAATCTCCAGCCAGGGTGAGAGGGTGCTCAACCACTGCAGGAAAGCGGCCACGGGAATCCTTTCGAGTGCTTCGTTGAACTCGGGGCGGGGCGCGAACGCTCAGCCTGCCCTCAGAGTACGGAGGTGGGGCCGCCCCTGAATAGGGGCGGCCCCGGATTCCTTCCGGTCAGCTGGACGGCCAGCCGGCTTCGATCTGTTCGAGCACGGTCTGTGTCGGAGTTCCGCCGACCCAGTCCCGCATTCCCGCGAAGAACGTTCCCACACCGACAGCACCGGGCATCAGGTCCGAAGCGTCGAAGCGGAACGTCGTCTCGGGGTCCTGCAGCAGCTCGATCGCGGCGACCAGGATCTCGCTCGACGCGTTCTCCGGGTCGAGTCCGTTGTTCGCCGAGATCACGCCACCGAGCGCGACGCGGCTGTTGGCCCATTCGGGGCTGGACAGGTACGCCTGTACCTGCTGCACGGCCTCGCGGTCGCTGAACGCGCCGACGATCTCGCCGCCACCGGTCACGACCGAACCCTCGGCACCTTCCTCGAAGGGAGGCGTCAGGAACGCCCAGATGTCGCCGTCTTCGGCCACTGTGCCGCCGGCGTCCACGATGAACCCGTCGTAGAACGAAGCCTGGTGGTGGAGCAGGCAGTCACCCGCGACAAGCGCCGTGGCCGGGTCGCCGAACGGCGTCGTGCCGATCGACTGGACGTCGCCGTAGCCGGCGTTGACATAGTCCGGGTTGAGGATGATCTTGCCGACCTCGTCGAACGCCGACGCGATCTGCGGGTCGGTGAACGAGATCTCGTTCGTGACCCACTGGTCGTAGACGTCCGTGCCCGACTGACGGAGCACGACGTCCTCGATCCAGTCGGTGCCCGGCCATCCGGTGGCCGCGTCCGAACCGAACCCGACGCACCAGGGCGCGGCGCCGGTCGTCGACTGGATCTCTGCCGTCAGGTCGAGAAGTCCCTGCCACGTGGTGGGGACCTCCCAGCCGTTCTCGGCGAAGGTCGCGGGCGAGTACCAGACCCAACCCTTCACGCTGGCCATGAGGGGCGCCCCGTAAAGGGTGCCGTCCACGGTGCCGTACGCGGCCCAGTCCTCGGACCAGTACTCCGCGACGTTCTCCTGGACGCTCTCGGGCGCGGGCACGAGGTATCCGCGGTCCGCCATGTCTGCCAGGAGCCCGGGCTGCGGGAAGATCGCGAGGTCGGGCGGGTTACCACCCTGGGCACGAACCGCGATCTGCGCCTCGAACTCCTGAGAGGCTTCGTACTCGATGTCGATGCCGTTCTCTTCTTCCCACTCCGCCCACGATTCGTTGAGCAGATCGGCCTCGGTGTTGCTGATGGTGCCGTAGACCGTGACGACGTTGTCGTCGCCGCCGTCGCCACCGCCGTTCGATTCCCCGGGTCCGCCCGTGCAGCCGGCGAGCGTGAGGCCGCCGATCGCGAGCATGGATCCCAGGACGAGGATCCTGCCCCGTCGCATTGTCTTCATCTGGTCCTCCTCATCGAGTGCGCGCGTAGTCGCGCCGAAGAATCGTCCGGTCCATACGGGCCTTGGAACCGATTCCATCACCACCGTAGATGACTCCAGACCGGCCCACAATCGACACAAAGTCACGACTCGATAACCCTCAAGAATTGAGCAATTTGCGCCGTGATATGGTCACCCTGAGGGTCTCGATCTCCCTGCTCGCCGTCGCATGCCGTATGGAAACGATTCCTTCACCGAGGCTATCCGCGCCTCCGCGGGCTACATCAAGGGAGATGCGATGAGCGGTATCGCCGATGTGGCGAGCCGGGCCGGCGTGTCGAAGGCCACGGCCAGCCGGGCGCTCACCGGCCATGGTTATGTCGCACCGGAGACTCGCGAGCGGGTTCAGCAGGCAGCGCGCGACCTGGGATATGTCGCGTCGAGCAGCGCCGCGAGCCTGGTCACGGGGCGGACTCACACGATCGCCCTCGTCGTACCCCGGGTCGGGCGCTGGTACTTCGGCGAGATCATCGAGGGAATAGAGCGCTCGCTCATGCGGTTGGGTTACGACCTCACGCTTTACGTGGCCGAGCCTGACTCGCGCGACCGGGACCGCCTGTATCGGCATTTCCTGGCCCGCAAGCGATTCGATGGGGTGATCGCCGTTGCACTCGAGCCCGACGATTCCGATCTCGAGAGCCTGGTCGGATTTGCCAAACCCACCGTCTGCATCGGCAACACGTTGGCGGGGATCGTCACCCTCGGCATCGACAATGTCGCCATCGGTCGCATGATCACGCAGCACCTGCTGGCGCTCGGCCACACGAGGGTCGCCTTCATCGGCGCGACGCCGGAGGGCGACCCGCCTGCCCGCGATGTCGACGACCGACAAGAGGGCTACGTCCAGGCCATGCGTGAGGCGGGGCTCCCGGTGACGGTGCACCCCTCAGCCCTCACCATCACCGCGGGCTATTCCGCCGCGACGTCCGCCCTCGCTGATGCCGACGCCCGCCCGACGGCAATTGTGGGGGCGTGTGACGAGGTCGCGATCGGGGCGATCATCGCCGCTCAGCGCCTGGGGATCGCCGTCCCCTCGCAGTTGAGCGCAATCGGCGTGGATGGGCACGACTATGCGGAGATGTTCGCCCTCACCACGGTCGAGCAGGACCCGTGTCGTCAGGGCGAAGATGCGGTCGCGATGCTCATGTCGATGATGGACGGCACCCAACCCCCCGAGCGCACGACCGCTCCCGCCCGTATGGTGATGCGCGCGTCGACGGCGGCTCCGCCAAGCACCTGACGTACCCGGGCACGCAGAAAGCCCCGGATGCGGACATCCGAGGCTTTCTGACGGGAGACGATTTCGGGGCGTTGAACGCCCGTCGATCGTTCCGAATTACTTGAGGGTGACGGTTGCGCCGGCCTCTTCGAGCGAAGCCTTCGCCTTCTCGGCGGCTTCCTTGGTCGCGCCCTCGAGCACAGCCTTCGGGGCACCGTCGACGACAGCCTTCGCCTCGCCGAGACCCAGGCTGGTCAGCTCGCGAACGACCTTGATGACCTGGATCTTCTTCTCGCCGGCAGCCTCGAGGACGACGTCGAAGGAGTCCTTCTCCTCGACCTCTTCAGCAGCGGCACCCGCGCCACCGGCGGCGGGGCCGGCCACGGCGACGGGAGCGGCGGCGGTGACCTCGAAGGTCTCCTCGAACTTCTTCACGAACTCGCTGAGCTCGATGAGCGTGAGCTCCTTGAACGCGTCGAGCAGCTCCTCGGTGGTGAGCTTTGCCATGATGTTTCTCCTTGTGTTGGTTTTACGTGCTTGCCGCGCCGGACCCGAGGGTCAGGCTGCGGATTCCTGCTTCTCACGCAGCGCGTCGACCGTGCGAACGGCCTTCGACAGCGGTGCGTTGAACAGATAGGCGGCTCCGAACAGCGAGGCCTTCATCGCGCCGGCGAGCTTCGCCAGCAGGACTTCACGGCTCTCGAGGTCGGCGAGCTTGCCGACCTCTTCTGCAGTCAGGGGGTTACCGTCGAAGTAACCGCCCTTGACGACCAGAAGAGGGTGTGCCTTGGCGAAGTCGCGCAGCCCCTTCGCGACGGCGACCGGGTCGCCGTGCACGAACGCGATGGCGGACGGGCCCTGAAGCTCGTCATCCAGCGAGGAGATCCCGGCCTTGTTGGCCGCAATCTTGGTCAGCGTGTTCTTCACCACGGCGTAGCTGGCGTGCTCACGGATGTTGTTGCGAAGCTCCTTGAGCTCAGCAACCGTGAGCCCGCGGTATTCGGTCAGCAGTACGGCAGTCGAGCCCTCGAAGTTCTTCGTGAGTTCGGCAACCGATGCGTCCTTCTGCGCCATGGCCACTCCTTGTGTGTACGAGGCGCCCCACGATGGCGGGACACCGGCCACAGAAACCGGTTCCGCGCATGAAAAAAGCTCCGGCGCAAGCGCACGGAGCTGGACGACCCTCACGGGCTATGTCGTTCGTGTCACCTGCGCGGGCCCCTGCATGTGCAGAGCTTCGATTGCCATGCGCTTGCGCGCACACCAATGACCAGCGGTCTGTGGTTACCAATACTCTACGCGACCGGCATCCGTCCCCCAAATCCCGCGGCCTCCGCCCCCGCCCGCTCCGCATCCCGCACCCTGCACCCTGCACCCCGCACCCCGCCCATTCCCGCGAATGCACGGGTTCCGCCCGAGTGCACGACTTCTTGACCGCGCCAAGTCGTGCACTCGCTCGCAAGTCATGCACTCGGGCGTCAGTTAGCGCGGGATGGGAATGCCGAACGCGCGCAGGCGGGTGGCGAAGGCCTGCACCGACGCCGCGGCACGGTCACCCCAGCGGATCATGCGCCACTTCGTAGTTCCGCGAATCCAGTCCTCGCGTGCCTTCTCGTCCAGCAGAACCTGCTCCAGCGAGCGACCGGAACGCATCGCTTCGTCGCGGTACTTGGCATCCCCGTCGCATTCGCCGAACGTCTCGATGTCATCGAGACCAAGGTCGACGAAGTACCAGCCTCCGTCCGGTGCCGCCACGGGCACTTGCAGCCGAACTGCGCGGAACCCCAACCGATGCAGCTGCAGCCGGCTCACGGACTCGAGTGGCAATTGCGCACGCCCGTTCATGAACTCTGCGACGAAGCGCGCGACACGGATGCCTCGAGCTCCGGACGCTTGCTCGATCCGCATCCTCAGGGCGTGGCGCCAGCGGTCAGCCGCGTCCTGGTCCCACTCCCGTTGACGGAAGGCCACCGAACGCTCCGCGGCATCCGCGATCGACACCGCCGCCTCGAGTGGCAGAGAGCGGACGCAGTCGAACACTGTTCGCGCCACCGTTGTGCACGTCACACCGTCAACCGTCGTGACATCCGACGGCGGCAACGGCGCCACATGCCGAAAGACATCCGGTCCGCTCGCGATCCGACGAGGTGCGTCGGTGGTCAGGTGTACACGCGCGGCCCGCACGCGATATAGCGGCAACCCGTGCAGCACCGCCGCCGAGATGTGTGAGGCGACGCCGCCGCCCTGACCATCCCGTGCCACAGCCAGCACATGGAGCAGATGGCGCGACTCCGGCCAGAGGTCGCCAACGAGCGCTCTCTCGGCGAACCAACCGCGACGCACGACCGCCAGGTCACCGTCCCGAGCTCTCGATCCAATCTCCCGGGACGCGACGCCGGCAGCGAGCAACTGCCTGCGCGACACGAGCATCTGAGCGAGTTCGGCGGTCGGGGCATGACGTGACATGAGTCCACGCTGCGGCGATAGGTCGACATTCGAGGCCCTCCACAGCACATCTGTGCAATCGGCATGTCCGAGCTCCGTGTGAAGGAAGCCCCGTACCCCGCGAGCGCACGGGTTGCACCCGAGTGCACGACTTCTGCACTGCACGCAGGTCGTGCACTCGACGACAAGCCGTGCACTCGCGAGCACTCGGCGCGGAGCGCGGGTGCGGGCGCGGGCGGGTGCGGCCGGCGCCGCGTGCCGGGGCCGGGCGCAGGTCGGCGCGGGGTTAGGGTCGATTCGTGCTTCCCGAACTCGCCGCCCGCATCGTCGCGGACTCCCGCGACCGCGTGGCGTGGGTGCGGGCCCGGTCCCGCGGCATCACCGCGACCGACGTCGCGAGCCTCACGAGCGACAACGCGATCGCGAAGGCCGCAGACGCGAAGCTCATCGGCACGCGCTTCAGCGGCAACGCCTTCACCGATCACGGCCGCAGGCGCGAGCCCGAGATCGCCGCGTGGGTCGCCGCAACCCACGGCATCCTTCCCTCCTCGGCCCTGTTCCACGCGGTCGCGGAGAAGCGGCACCTCGCCACTCCGGACGGCGTGGCCACGACACCCAGCGGATCGATCACGCTGGCCGAGATCAAGACCACGAACAAGGCGTGGCGATCCATCCCCCGCTCGTACATGCGCCAGATCTGGTGGCAGCAGCACGTGCTCGGCGCCGAGCGCACGCTCGTGGCGTGGGAACAGCACGACGGCTTCGTGCCGATCGGCGACGAACCCCGCTGCGCGTGGGTGGACCGAGACGACCGCGAGATCGCGCGCCTCGTCCGCCTGGCGGATGCGCTGATCGATGAACTGCACCGCCGTACCACGCGACCCGCGACGCCTCCCCCGGTACGAACGCTCGAGTTCGTCGAAGAGCGGATGCCGTCCGTCACCCCGCGGCAGCCGTTCCGCGCGCTCGCCCTCGCGGACTGAGCCCCTCCTCCGCATTCCGGTCGCAGAGCCGGCTCATCGGCGCGCCCGAACCATTTAGTTGACTTTCGTCAATCAAGGGATATAGTTGACTTTACTCAACTTTTGCGCCACGCCTCGTGGTGCTCGCTCCGCAGGAAAGGGCCCCATGGCCACCTCGACTTCTGCGTCCACCGACGCCACACCGCCCGCACCGATGTCGCGCCGGAAGGTCCTCGAGGCGCTCTCCGGGCTGCTGCTCGGAATGTTCGTCTCGATGCTCGCGGCAACCGTCGTCTCCACGTCGCTGCCGGTCATCGTCCACGACCTGCAGGGCGATCAGACCGTGTTCACCTGGGTTGTCACCGCCACACTCCTCACCACGGCGATCTCGACGCCGATCTGGGGCAAGCTCGCCGACCTGTTCGACCGCAAGCTGCTGATCCAGCTGGCGCTTGCTCTGTTCGTGCTCGCCACCGCCGCGGCGGGCTTCTCACAGGACTCCGGCACGCTCATCGCGTTCCGCGCCGTGCAGGGTCTCGGCGCCGGTGGACTCGCCGCCCTCAGCCAGGTTCTGATGGCCGACATCATCAGTCCGCGTGAACGCGGCCGCTACATGGGTCTCTTCGGCGCCGTGATGGCGCTCGCCACGGTCGGCGGGCCCCTCCTCGGTGGATTCATCACGGACGGAATCGGATGGCGGTGGAACTTCTTCGTCGCGATCCCCTTCGCCATCGCCGCCTTCGTGATCCTCCAGCGCACCTTGCACGTTCCGCGCGTCCGACGCGGCAAGGTCCGCATCGACTACCTCGGCATCGTCCTGCTCTCGACCGCCGTCTCTCTGCTGCTCGTCTGGATCACCAACGCCGGAAAGAACTACGACTGGTGGAGCGTCGAGACGGCTCTCATGGTGGGCGGGGTCGTCGTCGCCACCGTCCTGTTCGTCGTGGTCGAACTGCGCTCGCGCGAACCGCTCATCCCGCTCTCGCTGTTCCGCAACCGCACCTTCACGCTCTCGGTGATCGCATCGATCGCCACCGGGCTCGCGATGTTCGGGGCAGCCGTGTTCCTGGGCCAGTACATGCAGATGTCGCGCGGGGCGACCCCGGCCGAAGCCGGAATCCTGACCATCCCGATGATGGGCGGGCTACTCGTGGCCTCGATCCTCATCGGTCAGCTCATCAGCCGCTTCGGACGCTGGAAGTCGTACATGATCGGCGGCTCGCTCTCGCTCATCGCCGGCTCGGTGCTGCTGTCGACGCTGCAGTACGACACGCCCTACCCCCTCGTTGCGCTGTACATGTTCCTGCTCGGCGCGGGCGTCGGCGCGACGATGCAGAACCTCGTCCTGGTCGTGCAGAACACCGCCAAACCCGAGGAGATGGGTGCCGCGAGTTCGGGCGTCACGTTCTTCCGGAGCCTCGGCGGCACCATCGGCGTGTCCGTCATGGGTGCCGCGCTCGCGTCGAGCGTGGCCGACGGATTCGTCCGGTACCGGGATGCGATCGGCGCCGCGCTCGCGCCGCTCGGCGACGCGGGCCTCGCGTTCGCGGCTCAGTTGCAGTCGGGAACGCTCCCCGCGGTGAACACGCTCCCCGACGGCGCTCGCGTCATCGTCGAGGACATCTACGCACAGGGGATTGCGCACTCGTTCCTGTTCGCCGTTCCCTTGGCGATCGTGAGCTTCATCGCGATCCTCTTCCTGCCCAATCTGCCATTGACCCGGATGACGACGACCGAGCGGCTTGCCGCCGGTGAGGCAGATCTCGCCACCTTCTCCGCCAGCGAGGGCATGGAGTCGATCCCCGCGTCGGGGAAGGGTACCGTCGAGCGATGACCGATCAGCCGCGCAGTGCCTCCAACCCGGACTGGCATGAGGCGGTGCGGGAGCTCGAATCGGAGTTCGGTGAACTCTCGGTACGGATGCGTCAGGTCATGGCCGCCCGTGCCGACAGGCTCAGTCCGGGGATGTTGCCGGGCGCGTACAAGGTGTTCACGACGATCGTCAAGCACGGGCCCATCAGCCCGTCCGTTCTCGCCGAGACACTCGTCGCCGATAAGGGCCAGGTGAGCCGGACGGTGCGCGAGCTGGAGCAGGCCGGCCTGGTCGATCGTGCCGCGGATCCGGCCGACGGCCGGTCGACGCGGCTGACGGCGACGCCGGAAGGTGTGGAGCGGCTCGCAGCCGCCCGGAGCGCCGACCCTCACGCCCTGCACGACCGACTCGCGGATTGGGATGTGTCAGACATCCGGACTCTGACGCGGCTGCTCCGCGCAGCCTCGACCGGCGAAACCCCGTCCGGCTCCGCCTGACGACCCGTATGGCGTAGCGGCACGTTAGCACCTGCGTAACACCGTCGAGACAATCCCCGGCTTTACTGGGACCAGTCCGATCCTCGGGGCAATAGCGCCCCCGAACCAGGTGCATCATGCCGCATGAGCACGCTTGCCGGTTCGCAGGATCGCGCAGAATGGAGCACCGCCATGGCAGTTCGCCCCCCACGACCCGCGGGAGCGCCCGCCGAGGCGCCGAGCGTCCCCGACACGATGCGCGCCGTCGTGTTCGATGAGCCCGGAGACGCCGACTCGTTGCATCTGACCGAGGTCGCGACCCCGGCTCCCGTGATGAGCGAACTGCTCGTGCGAGTCGTCGCCGCCGGGGTCAATCCGATCGACGCCAAGACACGATCGGGTCGCGGCGTGTCGACGGCGATCGCGTCGTACCCCGCGGTCCCCGGTTTCGACTTCAGCGGGATCGTCGTTCGCGCGCCGTTCGAGACGCATCCCCTTCAGCCCGGCACGCCCGTGTACGGCATGGCTTCGTTCCCGCGTACGCCCGGCAGTTATGCGGAGTATGCGGTCGTGTCCTCTCTCTCGGTCGCCAAGATGCCGACGGGCCTCTCTCACGTCGAGGCGGCGGGAGTGCCCCTCGCGGCGCTCACGGCTTGGGGACTCATCATCGAGACCGCGCACGCGCACGAGGGTCAGCGGATCCTCATCCATGCCGGTAGCGGTGGTGTGGGTCACTTCGCCGTGCAGTTCGCGTCGTACTTCGGCGCACACGTCACGGCGACGGCCTCGGGACGGAACGCCGCCTGGCTGCGTGAACTCGGAGCATCCGTCGTCATCGATCACACCACGACGAAGTTCGAGGATGTCGTCGCCGACGTCGATGTCGTGATCGACCTGGTCGGCGACACCCTCGACGCCACGGGCAGTCGCTCTCTGGGAGTCCTGCGGCGGGGCGGACTGATCGTGAACGTGCCGACCGGGAGCTGGCCGACGTTCGAAGAGGATGCGGCGGCGGCGGACGTCCGCGCCTCCACCTACAAAGTCATTCCGGACGGCGGGGCGCTCGCGACGATCGCTCGCCTGCTCGCGTCGGGATCGGTCCAGGTCTACATCGACCGCGTGTTCGACCTAGGGGACGCCGCCGCGGCGCACCGCGAGATCGAAGACGGCCACACGCGCGGCAAGATCGTGCTGCGGGTCAGCGACGACTAGCCGGAGCATACTCACGTCGGGCTGAGCACCCGTCGCGCCTCGTCGACCACAACGCGCGCGACGCGATCGAGCAGGGGCGAACGCAGATCCCACTGCTGCCAGTAGAGCGGCACATCGATCGGGTCGCCCTCGAGCACCACGATCTCGTCGGCGGCGATCGGCGCGTCCGCCTGCAGGGGCGGGAGCATCCCCCATCCGAGGCCTGAGCGCACCGCTGCCGCGAAGTCGTGCGACGCGGGGACGTAGGTCCGTGGCGGCGCCTCGACGGATGCGCCGCGTGTGCGGAGCCACCGCGATTGCAGGTCGTCTCGACGGTCGTATTCGATGACGGGTGCGATCGCGAGCGATTCCGTGTTCACCCCGTCCGCAAGCCAGCGCCGGACGAACGCCGGAGTCGCGCACGCCCGATACGACATGACTCCGAGGGGGGTCACCGTGCAGCCCGCGACCGCGGCGCTCTGCGACGTGACAGCGGCGGAGACGCTTCCGTCTGCGAGCAGGCGGGCCGTGTAGTCCTGGTCATCGCGATGCAGTTCGATCGCTACGTCCCCCTCCGCCACGATCCGAGCCAGGGCCGGGAGAAACCAGGTGGCGAGCGAGTCCGCGTTCACCGCCAACGCCAGCCGCGCGGGCCCCTCTTCGTCGAGCCCGAGCGAGCGGAGGGTGTCGTGCTCCAGAAGGGCGAGCTGGCGGGCCAGGCGAACGACGGTCTCGCCCGCCTCGGTCGCGCGCAGTGGCTTCGAGCGGATCAGCAACGTCCGCCCGATTCGTTCCTCCAGCGCCCGGATGCGCTGACTGACCGCGGACGGCGTGATGTGCAGAGTGCGCGCCGCGGCGTCGAGGGTGCCGGCGTCCACGGCAGCCGCCACGGTCGCCACCAGTTCGAGCGGAAGCTTCATGAAGCCATGCTAATGGTGCGGAAGAAACATGAGCTGGCCTTAATCAGCCCGGCACCGTAGCTTCGACTCGTGCTCATCTCCGCCGTCGCGGGCCTCGGTCTCGGCTTCTCGCTTATCATCGCCATCGGCGCGCAGAACCTGTTCGTGCTGCGCCAGGGTATGCGCCGCGAACACATCGTGCTCGTGGCCACCATCTGCGCAGTCTCGGACGCCGCGCTGATCGCGCTCGGCGTCTCGGGGGTCGGTCTGGCTCTGCAGGCGCTCCCCTGGCTGACCGAGATCGTGCGTTGGGCGGGAGCGGTCTTCCTCGTGACCTACGGATGCCTCGCCGCACGCCGTGCGTGGCGCCCGAGCGGCGAGGTTCTGGTCCCATCCACAGGCCAGACCGCTCGTGCGACCACGGCCAGGACGGCGACGCAGACGAGCGCCGTCGCGGTCGCCTCGACGGCGCTCGCCCTGACATGGCTGAACCCGCACGTCTACCTCGACACCGTGTTTCTCCTCGGTTCCATCGCGGCGACCCACGCGAGCCCGTGGGCCTTCGCGGCGGGAGCGATCGTCGCCAGCGCGGTCTGGTTCTCGGGCTTGGCGTTCGGCGCCCGCTACCTCGGCCGGTTGCTCTCCACCGAACGGGCCTGGCGGATCCTCGATGCCTCGATCGCCGTCGTGATGATCGGGCTCGGCATCAGCCTCGTCGTGTTCCGCTGAAACGACAACGAAGGGCCCCACCGTTTCCGGTGGGGCCCTTCGTTTATGCAGTGCGTCAGATCGCGTTGACGTCCAGCGGGATGCCGGGGCCGAACGTGGTCGACACCGCACCCTTCTGGATGTAGCGACCCTTGGAGCTCGACGGCTTCAGACGAACGATCTCGTCGAGCGCCGCCTTGATGTTCTCGTCGAGCTGCTCAGCCGAGAACGACGCCTTGCCGACCACGAAGTGGACGTTGGCGTGCTTGTCGACGCGGAACTCGATCTTTCCGCCCTTGATCTCCTCGACGGCCTTGGCCGGGTTGGGGGTCACGGTGCCGGTCTTCGGGTTCGGCATCAGACCGCGGGGGCCCAGCACCTTTCCGAGGCGACCGACCTGGCCCATGAGCTCGGGCGTCGAGACGGCCGCGTCGAACGACGTGTAGCCGCCCGCAACCTTCTCGATGAGCTCGGCTCCACCGACCTCGTCGGCGCCGGCCGCGATGGCAGCTTCGGCCGCGGGGCCCGTCGCGAAGACGATGACGCGCGCCGTCTTACCCGTGCCGTGGGGCAGGATGACGGTGCCGCGCACCATCTGGTCGGCCTTGCGGGGGTCGACGGCGAGCTTCAGCGCGACCTCGACGGTCGAGTCGAACTTCGCCGAGCCGGTCTCCTTGGCCAGAGCAACGGCCTCGGTGGGCGTGTAGAACGTGTCAGCCGCGATCTTCGCGGCGGCGGCCTGGTAGGCCTTGGACTTGGTAGCCATAGTCGTTATTCCCCTCAGTCCTCAACCGTGATGCCCATGGAACGGGCGGTGCCGGCGATGATCTTCGAGGCGGCCTCGATGTCGTTCGCGTTCAGGTCGGGCTGCTTGACCTCGGCGATCTCGCGCACCTGAGCCTTGGTGAGCTTGGCCACCTTGGTCGTGTGCGGGGTCGGCGAGCCCTTGGCAACGCCAGCGGCCTTCTTGATGAGCTCGGCTGCGGGGGGCGTCTTCAGGATGAACGTGAAGCTGCGGTCCTCGTAGACGGTGATCTCGACGGGGATGACGTTGCCGCGCTGGGCCTCGGTCGCCGCGTTGTACGCCTTGCAGAACTCCATGATGTTGACGCCGTGCTGACCGAGCGCGGGCCCGATCGGCGGCGCCGGGTTGGCGGCTCCGGCCTTGATCTGGAGCTTGATCAGGCCGGTCACCTTCTTCTTGGGTGCCATTCTTGTTTTCCTCTCATCGAACGATTCGGACCCTTCGACAAGCTCAGGGGCCGAATCCTTCTCCCGCGTCCGGTCTCTCCGGGGCGGTGGTCTGTATTTACTGCTTGTTGACCTGGTCGAACGACAGCTCGACCGGGGTCTCGCGCTCGAAGAGCGACACCAGCACCGTGAGCTTGCCGCTTTCGGGCTTGATCTCGCTGATCGTGCCGGGCAGGCCCGCGAACGAGCCTTCCTTGATCGTGATCGTCTCGCCGACCTCGAAGTCGACCTCGGTGACGATGCTGCGCGCCTGCGTAGCCGAGCCCTTGCCGCTGCCGGACTTGGCCGTAGCGACTTCCTTGATCTCGACGAGGGACTTCAGCATGTTGAAGGCCTCCTCGAAACGGAGGGGCGTGGGGTTGTGGGCGTTGCCGACGAAGCCGGTCACACCAGGCGTGTGACGGACGACCGACCAGGTGTCTTCGTTCAGGTCCATGCGCACGAGCACGTAGCCCGGGATGCGCACGCGGGTGACCATCTTGCGCTGGCCGTTCTTGATCTCGACGACGTCCTCCATCGGGACCTCGATCTGATAGATCTCGTCCTCGACCTCGAGCGACGACTTGCGCTGCTCGATGTTCGCCTTGACCTTGCGCTCGAAGCCGGCGTACGAGTGGATGACATACCACTTGCCCGGCAGGTAGCGCAGTTCGGCGCGGAACGCCTCGTACGGGTCGACCTCGGTCTCGTCGTCGTCCGACTCTTCCGAGGCGTCCTCTGAGGGGGTCGCGGCGTCGGCGGGACTGACGGATGCTTCGACGTCGTCGACGACACCCTCGGCGGCGTCGACCTCGGCCACGAAGTCTTCATCCAGAACGGGCGCGTCCGGCTCACCGTTGATGTCGGGGCCGTCGTAAGGGGTGACCTCTTCAGCGTCCTCTGCCGCGCGCTCGGTTTCTTCGTCCTCGAGCGAATCGGTCAGGACCTCAGCGGCCGCTTCGGCCTCAGCGGCCTCGTCGATGTGCAGGGCGTCGTTCACGATAGCGTCGGCCTCCGGGTCGTCGATCTCGATGTCATCCAGTTCGGCGAAGTCTTCATCTTCGTCCCCGTCATTCACGACGTGCAGCGCTGCGTGCTCTGCGGGCTCGACCGAGCGCTCCTCGGCGGCGAGCTGGTCGCCCTCCTGCGCCTCGTCGTCCTCACTGGACTGCTCGGCGGCCGTCGCCCAGTCGGCGTCGTCGGTGAATCTTTCGGTCACTGGATCACTTCCGTTGATGACGGCCCGTTCGGGCCGCCGATGATTCGGTCTGGGTGCGCTTCGGCTATGCGCCGACGAGTTCGCCGGGCGTCCCGAAGACGACCGAGGCCATCCAGGAGAAGACGAAGTCGAGGCCGTAGACGATCGCCATCATGACGACGACGAATCCGAGCACCACCGCGGTGAACTTCAGCAGTTCCTGGCGCGTCGGCGTGACGACCTTGCGGAGCTCGGCGAACACCTGCCGGATGAACAGGACGATGCGGGCGAAGAAGCCGGGCTTCTTTCCGCGATCCGTCTTGCCCGCCGCGACGATCTCGCCGTTCGGCTCGTCTTGGGCCACTGCACTCACCTGAATGTACCTTTCGTGTGTCAGCTCGGGGCTGACGCGCAGGGCGGACAGGAATCGAACCTGCAACCTGCGGTTTTGGAGACCGCTGCTCTGCCAATTGAGCTACCGCCCTAAGGACCGTCTCCGGCCCCGGACCCGCACTCTTGCACCGTGCTCACGAAGAGGATTTCGCCCGACCGCGGGCACGGCAAAGAATGCAGATTTCGACTGCACCGCAAGTCTACGTCATGCCCGGGGAAGGTCGCGAATGCCTGTCGCCCTCAGGAGTCCACGGCGCCGTACCGGTCGGGCTCCGGTCCGATCTCGAAAGCGCGGCCGGTGAGCGAGACGGGCGTGACGCGCACGTAGTTGTACTTGAGCGTCGGGATCCAGGGGCGCAGCGGCAACTCGTCCGCGGCATCGACTTCGTCGCTCGTCGCGAGTCGGCGGGCATGCCCCCGCACGACGACGCTCCACGCATCCGTTCCCGAGTGGTCGTCCACCTCGAACAGCACCTCGTCGTTCACGGTGAGTTCGAACAGCTTGCTGCCCTCGGCGGTGCGGAAGACGATGGTTTCGTCGTCGACGACGTAGTTGACGGGGAAGATGTCCAGCACATGCCCCACGTGCGTGACGAGTCTGCCGAGCTGCTGCATCCGCAGGTGGTCCCAGCATTCTTGTTCGCTCAGGCGATTCACGGCTTCGTTCATCTCGTCCATGAGACAGACCTCCTCAGAACTATCGTCCCCCGGATGCCTCATGCCCGCCATGACCCGGGGCCGTGAATATCAGGCGCCTCGCAGATCAGGCCACACGGATGAGCTTCTTGTTGACGAACTCGTCGGCACCCAGCAGGCCCATCTCGCGGCCCGTGCCGGACCGCTTGACCCCACCGAAGGGCAGCTCGGGCGAGTCCGCGAGCACGAGGTTGACGTAGACCATGCCCGCGTCGATGGCATCGGCCACCCGCTCTGCCTGCGCTTCGTCCGTGGTGAAGACGTACGAGCCGAGCCCGAAGCCCGTGTCGTTCGCGAGGGCGACGGCGGCCGCCTCATCCGCGACGCGGTAGACGACGCCGACGGGTCCGAAGAACTCCTCGCCGTACGCATCCATGTCCGGGGTGACATCTGTCAGGACCGTGCCCGGGAAGAAGGCGCCGTCGCGCACGCCACCGGTGACGAGGGTTGCGCCCTGCTCGACGGCACGCTGCACCTGCTGCTCGAGACGTTCGGCCGCGGCCAAGGACGACAGCGGCCCGAGCACCGTGTCCTCGCTCATCGGGTCGCCGACCGTAGCGGCGCTCATCGCGGCAGCGAACTTCTCCACGAACGCGTCGTACAGCGCATCCACGACGACGAATCGCTTGGCACCGTTGCAGGACTGCCCGACGTTGTCGAGACGCGCCTCCACCGCCGCCTCCACGGCGCCGTCGATGTCATCGGTCGAGAACAGCAGGAACGGGTCCGAACCCCCGAGTTCGAGCACGACCTTCTTCAAGCTGCGTCCGGCGACCTCGGCGACCGCCGCGCCCGCACGCTCGGATCCGGTGACCGAGACGCCCTGCACGCGCGGATCGGCGATGATGGTCGCGGCCTGCTCGTTGGTGGCGTACAGATTGACGTAGACGCCCTCGGGGAACCCGGCATCGAGGTACATCCGCTCGATCGCGGCCGCGGACTCGGGGCACTGCGGGGCGTGCTTGAGCAGGATCGTGTTGCCGATCGCGACGTTCGGCGCCGCGAATCGGGCGACCTGGTAGTACGGGAAGTTCCACGGCATGATCCCGAGCAGCGGGCCGAGCGGTGACCGGCGGACGACCGCCGTGCCCTCGCCGAGGATGTCGATCGGCTGGTCGGCCGTGATCTTCGCGGCGTTGTCGGCGTAGAACTGCGTGATGTCGGCGGCGAAATCCACCTCTCCGAGCGCCGCGGCGAGCGGCTTTCCCATCTCGCGCACGATGATCTCGGCCAGTTCCTCGCGCCGCTCGCGGTGCAGGTCTGCCACGCGATTCAGGCGCTCGGAGCGTTCGGCGACGGATGCGTCGCGCGCCCAGTCGCGGTACGCAGCGGTGGCCGCGGCGACGCTGGCCTCGATCTGCGCATCCGTGAAGGTGTCGTACGTGGCGAGGGTCTCGCCCGTGGCCGGATTGACGACAGCGTATTCGGTCATGATCGCTCCCATTCGTCCGCGTCAGTCGACGGGGATCAGCGTGTACTTGGTCGACAGGTATTCGTGGATGCCCTCGAGGCCGCCCTCGCGTCCGATGCCGGACTGCTTGACACCCCCGAACGGTGCCGCCGCGTTGGAGACGACCCCGACGTTCAGTCCCATCATCCCGGTCTCGAGGCGATCGATCATCCGGTGTCCGCGCGCGAGATCGGTCGTGTAGACGTACGACACGAGCCCGTACTCGGTGTCGTTCGCGAGGCGAACCGCCTCGTCCTCGTCGCGGAAGCGCGCGATCGCGAGCACCGGCCCGAAGATCTCTTCGCGCAGGATCTCACTGCCGGCGACCACGTCGGAGATGACGGTGGGCTCGAAGAACGATCCCTCGCCCTCGATCGCCGAACCGCCCGTGACGAGGCGGGCGCCGCGCTCGACGGCATCGGAGACCAGGGCGGATGCCTTGGCCACCGCATCCTCGTCGATGAGCGGTCCGATCTGCACGCCGTCCTCCGTGCCGCGACCGATCCGCATCGCGGCGACCCGCTCGCTCACCCGGCGGGCGAACTCGTCGGCCACCGCGTCGTGCACGATGAACCGGTTCGCGGCCGTACAGGCCTGACCGATATTGCGGAACTTGGCCTGCATGGCCCCATCCACGGCCTTATCGATATCGGCGTCCTCGAACACGACGAACGGCGCGTTGCCGCCGAGTTCCATCGAGACGCGCAGCACACCCTCGGCGGCCTGCGCGATGAGCTTGCGCCCCACGCCCGTCGAGCCGGTGAACGAGAGCTTCCGCAGCCGCGGGTCGGCGATGATCGGCGCGGCCAGCTTCGATGACGACGACGAGTTGACGACATTGACGACGCCGGCCGGCAGTCCCGCCTCTTCCAGGATCGTCGTGAACAGCATCGTTGTGAGCGGCGTTAGTGCCGGGGGCTTGATCACGACCGTGCACCCGGCGGCGAGCGCAGGGGCGATCTTGCGGGTCGCCATGGCGAGCGGGAAGTTCCAGGGTGTGATGAAGAACGACGGACCGACGGGCCGCTGCGAGACGACCATCCGGCCGGTGCCCTCGGGGTTGAGCCCGTAGCGCCCCGTGATCCGCACGGCCTCTTCCGAGAACCACCGCAAGAACTCCGAGCCGTAGGCGACCTCGCCGCGAGACTCGGCGAGGGGCTTGCCCATCTCGAGCGTCATGACGAGCGCCAGGTCTTCCGTGCGCTCCTGGACGAGGTCGAAGGCGCGACGGAGGATGTCGCTGCGGGTGCGCGGGGGCGTCGCGGCCCAGGCGTCCTGGGCGGCGACGGCCGCGTCGAGGGCGCGCATCCCGTCTTCGGGCGTCGCGTCGGCGATCGTCTTGATGACGGCACCGGTTGCCGGGTCACGGACGTCGAAGGTTCGAGCACCCGTCGCATCCGTCCACTCTCCCCCGATGAAGAGCCCGGAGGGAATGGATGCCAGCAGCGCTGCTTCGCGCTCGGGGGTGATGCTCATCGGAGAGATTCCTTATCTGCGCGCTGTCGTTTGGCGGAACGTGCGCTGAGGGGTGCGTCGAGGGACAGGGTCTCGCCGCGGAAGAACGCGGGACTGCGGAAGCGCTGGATCACCATGATGACGATGCCGAGGCCGATGATCACGACCCCGAGGACGAAAACGCTACCGAGGCCGAACCATTCGGTTCCACTGCCGTAGTCGGGGTCCATGCTCTCGACGAGCGTGATGACGAACAGCGCCGCCAGGATGATCCCGCCGACGAGCGGGAACAGCAGCGTGAAGAACACGTTGCGCACCGAGTCGAACCACTGCTTGCGGAAGTACCACACGCACGCGAACGCCGTGATGCCGTAGTAGAAGCAGATCATCAGGCCGAGGGTCGTGATGGTGTCCCACAGGACGTTCTCGTTGACGAAGCGCATGACGGCGTAGAAGGCCGAAGCGATCACCGCCGAGACGATCGTGGCGTAGCCGGGGGTGAAGAAGCGGGGCGTGACCGCGGCGAACTTCTTCGGCAGGGCGCCGTAGTGCCCCATCGCGAGCAGCGTCCGTGCGGGCGAGACGAATGTCGACTGCAGGGACGAGATCGAGCTGGTCAGCACCGCGAGCGACACGAGGAACGCGAGCGGGCCGAGGATCGGGCCGCTGAGGAAGAAGAACACGTTCGCCTGGATGTCCTCGTTGCCGAGTCCGAGCTCCCCCGTCCCGATTCCCGCGAACGCGAGGAGCGAGATCGAGATGAGCAGGTACAGCACCACGATCGTGATGACCGTGAGCGTCGCCGCGCGACCCGGCGTCTTCTCCGGGTCCTTGGTCTCTTCGTTCATCGTGAGGGTGACATCCCACCCCCAGAAGATGAAGATCGACAGCGACAGTCCCGCGACGACGGCGGTGAACGAGCCGACCGCGAACGGGTTGAACCACGACAGCTCGGGCATCGAGGCGTCGAACGCGTTGCCCTGGGCGACGTGCACGAACGCGGCGATCGCGAAGACGACGAGCACCAGCACCTGGAACCCGACGAGGAAGTACTGCAGCTTCTGCGTGGTCTGCATGTCCCGATACGAGATCATCGTGGCGCCCAGCATGAACAGCAGACACACGGCGACGTTGATGAACGGGTTGAACGCGAGATCCGCGATCGCGCCGTTCGTCTGCGCGATCTGGTCGATCAGCAGGAAGAAGAACTCCACGGCTATGCCCGCCAGGTTCGAGAGCACCAGGATCGTGGCGGCGATCAGCCCCCAGCCGGCCATCCAGCCGACCCACGGGCCGAAGGCGCGCGCGGCCCACGTGAACGATGTGCCGGAGTCCGGCATCTGGCGGTTGAGCTCGCGGTAGCCGAACGCGACGAGCAGCATCGGGATGAATCCGATGAGGATGATCGCGGGTACCTGGAATCCGACCTCCGACACCGTGGGGCCGAGGGCAGCCGTCAGCGTGTAGGCCGGGGCGATGCACGAGATGCCGATGACGACCGCGCCGATCAGGCCGACCGTCCCGGCGCTCAGGCCCTTCTTGGAGAGTCCCCCGGTCACCGGGTCCCCGGTTTCGGCAACGCTCTTTCGGGTGGTGCTCATGCGCGTTCTCCTTCCACAGCGTTCGGGCGGGGCGAGTCGTCAGCGTGCGTTCGGGGCACGACGATCATGGGCACCGGAAGCGTCCGGAGCATCTTGGCGGCGGTCGAGCCGAGAAAGAGGCGACGCGGCTGCGCGAGCCTGCTCGAACCGACCAGGACGACCTCGCCGTCCTGCCAGTCGAGTTCGGCGACGGCATCTTCGATGCTCGCCCCTTGGGCGGCGGATGCTTCGGCCACGATGTCGGCGGGGAGCGCTGCGCGCGCCTGTGCGAGGACCATGTCGGCGTGCGTGGATCCGGCGAGCCGGATGACGCCGGTGTCGACTCCCGAGGGCAGATCGATCGTCACGAGGGACACGAGGCGCAGTGTCGCGCCGGTGGCGGCGGCTAGCGAGACGGCGTCCTCGATCAGGGCGTCTGCGCCGGGACGCGTGCCGACCGCGGCGGTGATGCGGGTGAGCGGCGCCGTCACGGTGCGGGCGCCGGCAGGGGCGAGTACGACGGGCACGGTCGACGAGTGCAGGAGTTCGTTCGCAACCGCACCGAGGGTGTAGCGCCCGAGGATGCCGCCCGGCGAGGCGCCGACCACGATATACGCCGCCCCCAGTTCTGTGGCCACCTCCAGGAGTCCCGCAGCGAACGAGTCCGAATAGCGGACGTGCGTGCCGTGGGCGAGCCCGTCGGGGAGGGCGGCGACCGCCGACTCGAGCCATCCGGCGGCCTGCTCGCGCACGTACGCGTCATAGCTGGCATCGGGCGGAACGACGGCCCCGCGGCCCTCGTCCAGCAGGACGGTGACGAGCTCGATCCGTCCCCCGGACGCGGTCGCGAGCCGGGCGGCGAGAGCCGTGGCGTCGGCGCCGGAATCGGTCGCCGTGTAGCCGACGACGAACACGCGTGCGCTCATGCGCGGGCCTCCTCGATGATGTGTGCTGCGGCTTCGCGACCCATGCGGATCGCACCGTCGACGTGCTGGTACCCGGCGCCGGCCAGATCGCTGCAGGCGAAGTGGATGGGCCCGACGGGGGTGCGCAGGTCTGCGCCGTAGCGGGCGAGTCCGCCCAGGTCGAAGCTCGCGGCGTAGGCGCCGCGCGTCCACTCCTCCGAACCCCAGTCGCTCTCGTAGTAGACGACGGGGTCTTTCGCCTCGGGCCCGTAGTAGTGCGACAACGATTCGAGGATGCGCTCCTTGCGCTCTTCGGCGCTCAGGCGGAAGAGGTCATCGGCGGTCTGATCGGAGACGAAGCCGACGAGCGTTCCGCGCGCATCCCCGTGATTGGTGTTGTCGTACGCCTCATGCGAGAGCTCGTACGGGCTGAACGCCGTACCCGAGAGGCCCTTGTCGCGCCAGAAGGGCGTCTCGTAGACGGCGTGCACCTTGATGACGAAGCCCATCGACAGGTGCTGGTGCATCTGGTGCTGCAACCGCGGCAGCGGCGGCACGTACGAGATGCGCGAGTAGAGGTTCGGCGCGAGCGCGAGAATCGCGAAACGCGCGCGGACGGTCGTGGTGTCGGCGACGGCGGTCACACCCGAATCGCCCCACTCGAGCGTGCGCACCGGCTCGTTCAGCAGCACATCCTCACCGAGGCGCTCGGCCAGCAGGATCGGAACCTGCTGGAGGCCACCGACGACGCGCTTGTCGAGGATGAAGTCGGCGTCGACCAGGTGCGAGTACGACCCCGCCGACGCGGCCATCAGCAGCGACTGCAGCAGAGAGAAGGTGTGCGTCGGCTTGGTGAGCATCGCCGAACCGGTCGCGAAGGCGAGGTTACGCACCGCCTCGTCGTCGTCGGTCTGCGCGCGCAGCCAGGCATCCCACGAGATCCGATCCCATTCCGCGGCCTTCTCGTGCGCCCACGGCCGGTCGGGGTCGATCTCGGCGACCATCGCGTCGAGCCGTTCGGTGATCTCGGCGATCACGCGCTCGGTCTCCGCCGAGACGGGAAACATCTCGCCCGTGAAGCGGTGCGCCACACCGTCCGGCCCGACATACACGCTGTCGCCCTCGCGGTAGCGCGAGTATGTCTCGAGTCCGAGCTCGGCGACCGTGTCGATCAGGGCGTCCTGGTCGGGCGAGACCCACTGCCCGCCGATCTCGAACATCGCGCCCTCGATCTCGTCGGTCCAGAGGCGCCCGCCCACGCGGTCGCGGGCTTCGAGGACGGCGACCGACAGGCCGGCCTTGCGGAGCGCGTTCGCCGCGGTCAGTCCCGCGGCTCCCGCCCCGATGACGACGACGTCACGGGTGATCTCGCTCATCTGGCGTTCTCCTTCAATCGCGAGCGAGGGCGCCCTCGACGACGTCGAGTCCCTCGTTCAGCAGGTGGTTCGGGATGGTCAGGGGTGGCAGGAACCGGATGATGTTGCCGTGCGTTCCGCAGGTCAACACGATCACGCCGTTGGCGATGCAGTCCTTCGCGATCCGCGCCGTGAGAGCGCCATCCGGCTCCCCCGTTTCGGGATCGACGAATTCGGCGGCGATCATCGCGCCGAAACCACGCACATCGCCGATGCGGGCGTCCGTCGCGGCCAGGGCACGCAACCGGGAGGTCAGGATGTCGCCGATCTCCGTTGCCCGATCGAGGAGTCCGTCCTCGACGTAGGACTCGATTGCGGCGAGCGCCGCGACGCAGGCGAGCGGGTTGCCGCCGTAGGTGCCCCCGAGACCGCCCGTGTGCGTGGCATCCATCATCTCGGCCCGGCCCGTCACACCCGAGAGGGGCAGTCCGTCGGCGATGCCCTTCGCCGTGACGACCAGGTCGGGAACGATGCCGAAGTGCTCGCTGGCGAACCAACGGCCGGTGCGGGCGAAGCCCGTCTGCACCTCGTCGGCGATGAAGACGACGCCGTTGTCGCGGCACCAGTCGACGATCGCGTTCAAGAATCCGTCGGCGGGCACGATGAAGCCGCCCTCGCCCTGGATCGGTTCGATGATGACGGCCGCGACGTTGTCCGCGCCGACCTGCTTCTCGATGTGCTGGATCGCCTTCTTGGCGGCCTCGGGCCCCGTGAGCCCGTCGTGGAACGGGTAGGACATCGGCGCGCGGTAGATCTCGCCGGCGAACGGCCCGAAACCGTGCTTGTAGGGCATGTTCTTCGCCGTCAGGGCCATCGTCAGGTTCGTTCGGCCGTGGTACGCGTGATCGAACGCGACGATCGCGGGGCGCTTCGTGTACTTGCGGGCGATCTTGACCGCGTTCTCGACGGCCTCGGCCCCCGAGTTGAACAGTGCCGTCCGCTTCTCGTGGTCGCCGGGAGTGAGCTCGTTGAGCGCCTCGGCGACGGCCACATAGGACTCGTACGGCGCGATCATGAAGCAGGTGTGCGTGAAGCGGTTCAGCTGTTCAGTGACCGCGGCCACGACGCGCGGGTTCGAGTTACCCGCTGTCGTGACCGCGATCCCCGACCCCAGATCGATGAGTGAGTTGCCATCGGCGTCGACGACGACGCCCCCACCGGCCGCGACGGCCGCGATCGGGACCGTGTGCCCGACGCCTGACGCGACCGCGGCGGCCTTGCGGTCGAGGATCTCTCGGGACCGGGGCCCCGGCAGGTCGGTGACGAGGCGGCGCTCTTGGGGGAGCGAGGGTCCGCCGAGGGGCAGCGCGGTGAAGCTCTCGATGACACTCATGATCGGGAGCGTAGGCCCGCGGGTCCGCCGCGCGCACTCGCCGCGATGTACAACTTCTCGACGATGACCATACAGCGCGTATAGTCTCGGCCTCGTGGTCGCATCCTCTCCCCCGGCGCCGACCCCGACGCTCCGCGCTTTGCTCGCACGCGCCGACCTCGCGCTCCGGCTCGCCGGCGAAGACGCGCAGGACGGAGCCGTGAACTCGGCGGATCGGCAGGGCGACACGCTCGACCGCCCCATCCGCTGGATCCACAGCTCCGACTTGGCCGACCCCACCCCGTTCCTCTCCGAGGGGCTGGCGCTGTTGACCACGGGGACCCAGTTCCTCGACGCGGACGACGCCGGGATCTACGACGACTACGTCGCACGCCTGACGACCCGCGGGGTCGTCGCCCTCGGCTTCGGAACCGAGGTGGTGCGCGAGGGGATCCCCGACGGTCTCGTGGTGGCCTGTCGCGCGTACCGGATGCCCCTGTTCGAGGTGCCGTACCGCACGCCGTTCATCGCCGTGGCTCGGGCCAACGCCGAGGCCGTAGCGGCACAGACCTTCGCCCGACGCAGCTGGGCGCTCGCCGCACAGCGGGCGATCGCCCTCGCCGCGCTCCGGCCGGACGGACTCGGGGCGACACTCGCCGAACTCGCCCGGCAGCTCGACACCTGGGTGGGCCTGTTCGACGCGACGGGCACCCTGACCCGCCAGCATCCGTCATCGGGCCTGTCGCCCGACATCTCAGAGGGACTGCGAGACGAGGCGCGACGCGTCCTCCGACGCGGGGCGCGGGCGGGATCGACGCTCCGCGTGGGCGGAACGCCGTTCACGCTCCAGACGCTCGGGCGCGGGGGACGCCTGCGCGGTGCGATCGCGATCGCCGCCGGCGACCTGGATCAAGAGAGCCGGAGCGTCGTGACCGCGGTCATCGCGATGGCCGGCCTGGCACTCGAGCAGAGCGAGGGCGCCGCCCGTGCGCGCAGACAGCTGCGCTCGGGCGTCATTCAGTCCTTGCTCGCGGGCCAACCGGGTGTCGCCGCACGCATAGCTCGCGAGATGTGGGGCGGATTGCCCGAGGCGCCCATCGTCGTGGCCGTCACGGATGCGGCGTCCGTACGCCGCGAGACCGTGACCGATCGACTCGAGTTGCTGGCCGATGAACTGAAGGGGCGCCTGTTCTTCGGACGCGAGGCATCCGGCATCGTTCTGGTCCTCTCACCAGACGACGCCGGCGAGCTCGAGGGACTGGCCGCCGATCTCGGGTTGCGGATCGGGGTGTCCGATCCGGCTCTCTACGACGCGTTCGCCGCCGCAGCTGCACAGGCGCGGACGGCGCGGGATCGAGCGACAGTAGTCGGCGTCGCGCCGTTCACCGACCTCACCCCGGGCGGGTTACTCGCCCTGCTTACCGGTCCCGATGCCCGGGCCGCGGGACGCGCGCAACTCGAACCTCTCCTGCGGCACGATGCCGAGCGCAGGAGCGCGCTGGTCGAGACTCTGCGTTCGTGGCTCGAGCACGACGGGTCGCACGAGGCGACGGCGCGGGCCCTCGGCATCCATCGCCATACCGTCCGCGCGCGCGTCGCGACCGCCGGAGGTCTGCTCGACCGCGACCTCGGCACGTTCACCGCCCGCGCGGAGCTCTGGGCAGCGCTACGCGCCCTCGGCTGACCTGCTCAGCGCCAGCCACGCCGCCGAAACACCCCATCTGCGCCGAGACACCCACCGCCACAGGGTGTTTCGCCGCAGGAAAGGTGTTTCGGTGCCGGGGGCACCCGCTCAGCCCGGCGCGTGCGCGTCGAGGAACTCGTAGACGTCGGTCGTGTCGACGCCCGGGAAAGACCCCGTCGGCAGCGTCGCGAGCAGAGTGCGGGGCGTGCGCACGTTCGGCCAGGCCTGGTCGCGCCAGGCGTCCTCGAGGTCGGCGGGGGCCCGACGGCAGCAGACCTCGACCGAATGCTTCGAGACGCCGCGATTCGGGGTGTCCCGACCGATGAACCACCTGGTGTCGTCGAACCGCACCCCCACGCTCACCGAGTGGGCTCCCTCGCTGGATGCCTCGACGCGGGCTGTGCACCAATAGGTTCCGTTGCCGGTGTCGGTGTACTGGTAGTACGGGTTGAAGCGGTCGTCGACGTCGAAGACGACGCGGCTCGTCCAGCGTCGGCAGCACATCTGACCCTCGATCGAACCCAGCCGGTCGGTCGGGAAGTTCACGTCGTCGTTCTCATAGGCCTTCGTGATCGTGCCCGACTCGTGCACCTTCAAGAAGTGCACCGGGATGTCGAGGTGCCGGGTCGCGAGGTTCGTGAAGCGGTGCGCCGCCGTCTCGTACGACACCGAGTAGGCGTCGCGCAGGTCCTCGATCGAGATCGCCCGCCGCGACTTCGCCTCGTGCAGGAACGGCACGGCGTGCGCCTCGGGAATCAGCAGGGCACCCGTGAGGTAGTTCGTCTCGACGCGCTGGCGGAGGAATTCCGCGTAGCTCGTCGGCTCGGCGTGCCCCAGGATCCGGCTCGACAGCGCCTGCAGAACGGCCGTCCGGGGATCACCCTTCGCCGAGATTCTGCTCGAGAGGTAGAGCCGCCCGTTCTTCAGGTCCGCCACGCTCCGCGTCGTCTGCGGCAGGTCGGGCACGTAGTGGATCGTGAAGCCGAGGTGCGCCGCAATATCTGACGCCGAACGCTGCGTGAGGGGTCCGCCCGGGTGCCGCACGGCCTCGAGGATGCGGACGGCGTGCTCTTCGAGTTCGGGGAAGTGATTGTGCTGGCGCCGCATCAGGTGGCGCAACTCGACGTTGGCGCGGCGGGCCTCTTCGGGGGTGGCGGCACGCTCGTCGCGCAGACGCTCGATCTCGCCCTGCAGCGCCAGCATCGTGCGCAGCGCCTCGGTCGGCAGCGTCTTGCCGATCCGGAACGGCTCGATACCGAGCGCGCGGAACGTCTGCCCCGACATGGCGCGCTCGAGCGAGATCTCGAGCACCGAGCGCTCGTCCAGGGGCTCGGACTCGAGGAGGGCGTCGAGGCTCGTGCCGAGCGCGCGGGCGATCGAGCGCAGCAGGCTGAGCTTCGCCTCGCGCTTGCCGGTCTCGATCATCGACAGCTGGCTCGGCACCCGGTCGACGGCCGCGGCGAGCTCGTCGAGCGTCATTCCGCGGGCGGTGCGCAGTTGACGGATGCGTCGGCCGATCGTCAGGGGATCCACCTCTTCATCCTCGTCGGGCTCGAGACCGTGAACCGGGCGCGTGACGCTGCTCATACCCCGATTCTGTCACGAAAGCAGAATTTTGCTAGAACTTCACACCCTCATCGACAAGTTCAGTGCCCCAATTTCGCCCACAGTGGAGACAAGCCCACCGAGGCGCCGATCCCGAAGGACAGATCATGACCATCACAGAAACCCGCACGCCGCCCCTGACCACGACCGCTCCCTCGATCGAGGTCCTCGGCGCACTCGGCAACCGGTACGACGAGATCCTCAGTCCCGATGCACTCGCGTTCCTCACCGAACTGCACCACCGCTTCTCGTCCCGTCGGCATGATCGCCTCGCCGACCGGTTGCGTCGCAGGTTCGAGATCGGCAACGGTCACGACCCGCGCTTCCGCGACGACACCGCACACATCCGCGCCGACGACAGCTGGCGGGTCGCGGGCGCCGGACCTGGACTCGAAGACCGCCGCGTGGAGATCACCGGGCCGACCGACCCGAAGATGACGATCAACGCCCTCAACTCCGGCGCGCGGGTGTGGCTGGCCGATCAGGAGGACGCCACGTCCCCCACCTGGAAGAACGTGATCGAGGGCCAGCTGTCGCTGCGTGACGCGATCCGCGGCGAGCTGTCGTTCACGTCGCCGGAAGGCAAGACCTACAGCGTGACCGCCGAGCGCACCCCCACAATCGTGATGCGTCCGCGAGGCTGGCACCTGGGAGAGAACCACCTGCGATACACCGATCGTGCGGGACGGCAGCTCGCGGCATCCGGATCGCTCGTGGACTTCGGCCTCTACTTCTTCCACAACGCGCAGGCGCTCATCGAGTCGGGACGCGGGCCCTACTTCTACATCGCCAAACTCGAATCCAGCGAAGAGGCGAAGCTGTGGGATGACGTGTTCTCGTTCAGCGAGACGTACCTCGGCATTCCCCACGGCACGATCCGCGCCACCGTGCTGATCGAGACGCTCCCCGCGGCGTTCGAGATGGACGAGATCCTCTACGAGCTGCGCGACCACTGCGCCGGCCTGAACGCGGGTCGCTGGGACTACATCTTCTCGATCATCAAGAACTACCGCGGACGCGGAGCGCGCTTCGTCCTGCCCGACCGCAGCGAGGTCACGATGACCGTGCCGTTCATGCGGGCGTACACCGAACTGCTCGTGAAGACCTGCCACAAGCGCGGAGCCTTCGCGATCGGCGGCATGAGCGCGTTCATCCCGAACCGTCGTGACCCCGAGGTGACCGCACGCGCCTTCGAGAAGGTCGCCGCCGACAAGAAGCGCGAGGCCGGCGACGGGTTCGACGGCACGTGGGTGGCGCACCCCGACCTGATCCCGACCGCGATGGCCGAGTTCGACGCCGTGCTGGGCGACCGACCGAACCAGCTCGATCGCCAGCGCGACGACGTGCAGGTGAAGGCCGAGGATCTGCTCGACGTGCACATCGGCAGGCCCGTGACCGCCGCGGGCGTGCGCGCGAACGTGTCGGTCGCGATCCGTTACATCGAAGCGTGGCTGCGGGGCCTCGGCGCCGTGGCGATCGACAACCTCATGGAGGATGCGGCGACCGCCGAGATCTCCCGCAGCCAGGTGTGGCAGTGGATCCACCAGGACCGCTCCACCGCGGAGGGCGACCCGATCACCCGCGAGTACATCGAGGGTCTCATCGGCGAGGTTCTGAGCGAGGCCGACCGACGCAAGAACGACCGCTACGAAGACGCCGCGCAGATCTTCCGCGAGGTGGCGCTGGGCCAGGACTTCCCGGCGTTCCTCACGCTCCCCGCATACGCGAAGTACCTCGTCGAGCTCGCCTGATCGAACTCTTCGACCCCACCATCCACCCCACCTGCCTAAGGAATTGACATGACCCACTACGCAGACGACATCGAAGCCGTCGACGCCCTCAAGAAGCAGAACGGCCCGAGTTGGGATGCCATCAACCCGGAGTACGTCGCGCGCATGCGCGCGCAGAACCGCTTCAAGACCGGTCTGGAAATCGCCCAGTACACGGCCGACATCATGCGGCGCGACATGGCGGAGTACGACGGCGACTCGTCGCTGTATACCCAGTCCCTCGGCGTCTGGCACGGCTTCATCGGGCAGCAGAAGCTCATCTCCATCAAGAAACACTTCAAGACGACGAAGAAGCGCTACCTCTACCTGTCGGGGTGGATGGTCGCCGCGATGCGCTCGGAGTTCGGTCCGCTCCCCGACCAGTCCATGCACGAGAAGACCTCGGTGCCTGCCCTCATCGAAGAGCTGTACACCTTCCTTCGGCAGGCCGATGCGCGCGAACTCGACCTTCTCTTCACGAAGCTCGACGCAGCCCGCGCCGCAGGCGATGAGACGGCCGAGGAATTCATCCATTCCCAGATCGACAACTACGAAACGCACGTGGTGCCGATCATCGCCGACATCGATGCCGGCTTCGGCAACCCCGAGGCCACGTACCTGCTCGCGAAGAAGATGATCGAAGCCGGTGCCTGCGCCATCCAGATCGAGAACCAGGTGTCGGATGAGAAGCAGTGCGGTCACCAGGACGGCAAGGTCACGGTTCCGCACGACGACTTCATCGCGAAGCTCCGAGCCGTGCGATATGCGTTCCTCGAACTCGGGATCGACAACGGCATCATCGTCGCGCGCACCGACTCGCTCGGCGCAGGCCTCACGCAGAAGCTCGCCGTCTCGCAGACGCCGGGTGATCTCGGCGACCAATACAACGCGTTCCTCGATGTCGAGGAGATCCCCTCCTCCGACCTCGCCGACGGCGATGTCGTCATCCGACGCGACGGCAGGCTGCTCCGCCCGCGGCGGCTCGCGAGCAACCTGTACCAGTTCCGCCCCGGCACGGGCGAGGCCCGGTGCGTGCTCGACTGCATCACTTCGTTGCAGAACGGCGCCGACCTGCTGTGGATCGAGACCGAGAAGCCCCACGTCGAGCAGATCGCGGGCATGGTGGATGAGATCCGCAAGGTGATCCCGAATGCGAAGCTCGTCTACAACAACAGTCCGTCGTTCAACTGGACGCTGAAGTTCCGTCAACAGGCGTACGACCTTCTGGCCGCCCAGGGGGCCGATGTGTCGGCCTACGACCGCGCCGACCTGATGAGCGTTTCCTATGACGACTCGGCGCTCGCACGCCTGGCCGACGAGAAGATCCGCACGTTCCAGAAAGATGGCTCGGCCCGCGCGGGAATCTTCCACCACCTCATCACGCTGCCGACCTATCACACGGCCGCGCTGTCGACGGATGACCTCGCCAAGGGCTATTTCGGAGACGAGGGGATGCTCGCCTACGTCACGGGCGTGCAGCGCCGAGAGATCCGCGAGGGCATCGCGACGGTGAAGCACCAGAACATGGCCGGCAGCGACATCGGCGACAACCACAAGGAGTACTTCGCGGGCGACGCCGCGCTCAAGGCGGGCGGCAAAGACAACACGATGAGCCAGTTCGGCTGAGCCAGCCCCGCGAAATCAGCAGGATGTAAGCCCGGAGAGGTCCGGTACAGTGTGCTCGTGGCACGGTTCCAGGCCTCTCCGGGATCGCAGACGTCCCTGCGTGAGGCGAACCGCGCCCGCGTGATCGACAGCCTGAAGCGGTATGGCCGCCTCACACAGGTGGAGCTTGCCGGTATCACCGGCCTCTCCCCCGCCACGGTGTCCAACATCGTGAAGGAGCTGACGGCAGCGGGCGTCCTGAACACGTCGATCACATCGCGAAGTGGTCGCCGGGCAACGCTCGTCTCCCTCGCACGTCACCTCGGGATCGTCGCGGGGGCGCACTTCTCGTCGCGGCATCTGCACATCGCGATCGCGGACGCGACCCGAACGATCGTCACGCAATCGACACTGCCGTTGCCGGTGGATCATCGGCACGACGCTGAGCTCGACCGCCTCGCCCTCCTGCTGAGCGACATGATGGATTCGATCGGCGGCTCGCTGTCCGACATCCTCGCGATCGGCCTGGGTCTTCCCGCGCCGGTCGATCCGCGAACCGGACGAATTTCTGCCCCCGGGCTGCTGCGCGGGTGGGAGGGCGTGGATGTCGCGGCCAGCCTGTCGGCGCGCACCGGTCGCCCGGTGTTCATCGACAGCGAAGCGAACCTCGGCGGCCTCGCCGAGGCGCGGGAGGGGGCCGCGCGCACGTCCGCGTCGTCCGTCTACCTCCGGGTGGGACAGACCATCAGCGCGGGTCTCGTCGTGGGCGGTGACCTCTTCCGCGGCGTGAACGGCAAGGCCGGCCAGATCGGGCACATCACCCTCGACGAGAACGGGCCCGTCTGTCGCTGCTCCAACCGCGGTTGCCTCGAGACCTACGCGGGTGGCCCCGCCCTGCTGAGCCTGTTCGCGCCCGACGGAGGCTTCCGTCGCCTGGGCGACCTCGTGCAGGCGGCCGAACTCGGGGACGGCCGCGCACGTCGGGTGATCGCCGATGCGGGAAAGCACCTCGGCATCGCCGCAGCCAGCCTGACCAATCTGTTCGACCCCGAGGCGATCGTGGTCGGGGGCGAACTCGCCCGGGCCGGCGAGATCCTCCTCGCCCCCATGCGGCACGCCCTCGAGCGCGCCGCGCTCTCGGCGTCGGGCGAGCTGCCCGAGATCGTCGAGTACAGCTTCGGGGAGTGGACCGAGACCCGCGGCGCGATCGCGCTCGCGCTCGACCACGTGAGCGTCGATTCGGAGTCCGTCGCTCTTCCCGCGTGATCGCGACCCTAGACTCATCGCGTGTCGATGGCGATTCGCGATGGTCAGCCTGGCCGTGCTCGCACGGTGATGGCGTGCGCCTCCGCACTACTTCTTCTCGCCGCGATGCTCACGGGGTGCAATGCGTTCGCGGGCGGCGCCGACAAGATCGGACTGCTGCTGCCCGATGCGAAGACCGCCCGCTACGAGAGCTTCGATCGGCCCTTCTTCGAGCAGCGCGTCGCCGAACTCGGTGACTACGAAGTGCTGTACGCCAACGCCGATCAGGACATGGCCAAGCAGCAGGAGCAGGCGGAATCCCTGCTGGCCGCGGGGATCTCGGTGCTGGTGCTCGACCCGGTCGACGCCGAAGCCGCCGTCAGCATCGTCAACTCGGCGTCCGGGATGGGCGTGCCCGTCGTGGCCTACGACCGGCTCATAGCGGGCGGAGACATCGCGTATTACGTTTCGTTCGACAACGCGCTCGTCGGCGTGCTCCAGGCGCAGGCGCTCGTCAACGCGCTCGCGACGGGCGGCACCGGCGGGATCCTGATGGTCAACGGCTCTCCGACCGACAGCAACGCTCCCCAATTCGAGGCGGGCGCCCTGAGCGTCATCGACTCCAGCCATCTGACCGTTCTCGCCTCGTACGACACGCCCGACTGGAGCCCCGACAAAGCACAGGAGTGGGTGGCCGGGCAGGTGGCCCGGTTCGGGTCGCAGATCGAGGGGGTCTATGCCGCGAACGACGGTACGGCCAGTGGCGCCATCTCTGCGCTCCGCAGCGCGAACGTCGATCCCCTGCCGCTCGTGACGGGACAGGATGCCGAACTGACCGCCATCCAGAGGATCATCACGGGAGATCAGTTCATGACGGTTTTCAAGGATGTGCGTCCTCAGGCGCGGAAGGCGGCCGAGGTCGCGGTCGCTCTGGCACGCGGCGAGGAGGTGACGTCGCGCGTCGAAGTGAGCGGGATTCCCGCCACACTGCTGATGCCGGTAGCCGTGACGCAGAAGAACATCGCGGAGACGGTCCTGGCCGACGGTTTCTGGACGTGGGACCAGGTCTGCACGGAGGATTACGCCGAGGCGTGCGCCGTGGTCGGGCTGGTGGCGCCGTGACCCGCAATCGAATCCTCACCGTGACCGGCGCGACGAAGCGCTTCGGCGCCGTGACCGCCCTGAGCGCGGTGGACTTCTGGGTGGACGAGGGCGAGGTGGTGGCTCTCGTCGGCGACAACGGCGCGGGCAAATCGACGCTCGTGAAGATCCTGGCCGGCGTGCACGCACCGGACAGCGGATCCCTCGAGTACGACGGGCGCTTCGTCTCGCTCGGCGACCCGGCGGACGCGAAGGATCTGGGGATCGCGACGGTGTTCCAGGACCTCGCCCTGTGCGAGAACCTGGATGTCGTCGCGAATGTCTGGCTCGGGCGCGAGCTCGTCACCGAGGGACGTCTCGACGAGGTAGAGATGGAGCAGCGCACCTGGTCTCTCCTCCGGGATCTCTCGGCGCGGATCCCGTCGGTGCGTGATCACGTGTCGACGCTGTCGGGCGGGCAGCGACAGACGGTGGCGATAGCCCGCTCCCTCGTCGGCGAACCGAAGATCGTGATCCTCGACGAGCCGACCGCCGCGCTCGGCGTCGCACAGACGGCCGAGGTACTCAACCTGATCGAGCGACTGCGGGAGCGCGGTCACGGCGTGGTGCTGGTCAGCCACAACATGGCCGACGTCATGGCGGTGGCCGATCGCGTGACGGTCCTGCGCCTCGGACGCAACAACGGCGTCTACAACGTGGCCGACATCACGACCGAGACCCTGCTCGCCGCGATCACGGGCGCGATGGAGCCGACCGCATCCGCGCCGCACCGCGTCACCCCCACGGGTACCGTCGCGGACGCCGTGCCGGGGCACGCGGCGGACATCGTGTCTCTCGCTGATCGCAGTGGCCGACGACGGGGGCGGATCAGATGAGCGCGTCCGAGTCCGCGCGCGATGCGCTCGCGATCGCCGGGTACCGCATCCGCGACGGAGCCGCCGCGCTCGTGGAGCGCACACGCAGCGGGAATCTGGGGGTCCTGCCCGTCGTCCTCGGCCTGGCAGTGATCTGGACGATCTTCCAGATCCTCAATCCGGTGTTCCTCTCGAGCACCAACCTGGTGAACCTCACACTTCAGTCCGCGGCGATCGGGACCATCACCCTCGGTGTGGTCATCGTCCTCCTGGTGGGCGAGATCGACCTCTCGGTCGGATCCGTATCGGGGCTGGCCTCCGCGGTTCTCGCCGTCAGTCTCGTGCAATCCCGGTGGCCCTTGATCCTCGCCGTGGTCGCCGGCGTCCTGGCGGGTACCGCCGCCGGGCTGCTGTACGGATTCCTCTACACACGATTCGGGATCCCGAGTTTCGTCATCACACTCGCCGGATTGCTCGGCATCCTCGGGGTTCAGCTCTGGGTGCTCGGCGAGTCGGGGTCGATCAATCTGCCCTTCGACTCGTGGCTGGTGGTCTTCGCCCAGCAGATGTTCCTCCCCGCCTGGGCGTCGTACGTCGTGATCGTGCTGGCCGTCGCCGCGAATGCCGTCGCTCACCTGCGCACGGCGCGCCGTCGAGAGCGGGCGAACCTGACGTACCAGAGCACGCGCGCGATCGTTCTCCGCGCGCTCGCGCTGCTCGGGGGACTCGGCGTGGCCGCGTGGTATCTGAATCTGTCGCGTGGCGTCGGTCTCTCGTTCCTGTTCTTCGTCGGTCTCGTCGTCATCGCCGACTTCGCGCTCACCCGCACCCGATGGGGACGCGCCGTCTACGCGGTCGGCGGATCGGTCGAGGCGGCCCGTCGCGCCGGGATCCGCGTCGACCGCATCTACGTGTCGGCGTTCGTCCTGTGCTCGACCTTGGCGGCGACCGGCGGCATCCTCGCCGCGGCTCGGCTCGCGGCCGTCAATCAGAGTTCGGGCGCTGCGGACACGAATCTGAACGCGATCGCCGCGGCGGTGATCGGGGGCGCGAGCCTGTTCGGGGGACGCGGAACCGCATGGGCGGCACTGCTCGGCATCCTCGTCATCCAGTCCATCTCTTCGGGACTGACGCTGCTCAACCTGGATTCGTCGGTGCGATTCATCGTCACGGGTGCCGTGCTCGTCCTGGCCGTGATCATCGATTCGACGTCGCGAAAGAGCCGGGCGGCGCACGGCCGGAACTGATTGTTCGGGCACTCAAACGTCTTTTTGCCTTCAGTTACTGAATCGTTGCGATCCACACCGGGCGGCCGCGCTGCCCCGTTCTGATCAGATAGCCCATTTATAGACCTTTAGGCTGCGCTTCATGATCACTGCAGAGCACTCGGTCGTCGACTGAATCGATTCGGGACCGGTCCCAGCTCTTCTTGCGTTCAAGTCTTGACGTTAGCGACCCGCGTCGTCATGATCGACCTGCGGGGCACTGAAGCCCCGGCAATCGCATATTCATTGTGGAAGGGCGAAAGATGAAGAAGTCTCTGCTGCTCCCGGCGCTCGCCGCTGTCGGAGCCTCGGCGGTGCTCTTGGCCGGCTGTTCCGGTTCGGGTACCCCATCAGCCTCGGAAGGCGGTGACGGTGGCGGTGACGCCGCCGGACGCGCCTGCGTGATCCTCCCCGATGCCGCATCCTCGCCCCGTTGGGAGAACTTCGACCGCAAGTACCTCCAGGAAGGTCTCGAGGCCGCAGGCTTCGACGTCGACATCCAGAACGCCCAGGGCGACGTCAACAAGTACTCCACGATCGCGGACCAGCAGCTGACCCAGGGTTGCGGCGTCATGCTGCTCGTCGACTACCAGGGTGCCGCCGAAGCTGTCGCGACCAAGGCGAAGGCCGAGGGAATCCCGGTCATCGCCTACGACCGTCCGTTCGCGGGCGCCGACTACTACGTGTCGTTCGACAACGTCGAGGTCGGCCGACTCGAGGGCCAGACAGTGCTCGACGGTCTCGAAGCCGCGGGCAAGGACCCCGCCACGGCCGTCGTCGTCTACATGGGCGGGGACCCGACCGACGGCAACGCCGCCATGTTCAAGGAGGGCGCTGCCGAGGTCATGGAAGCTGCCGGAATCGCACCGGCCGCCGAGCCCCCGGGAATCTGGGACCAGGCCAAGTCGCAGACCAACTTCGAGCAGGCTCTGACCTCGCTCGGTGGCGTCGTCGACGGCGTCTGGGCGGCGAACGACACCAACGCGGCCGGCGTCATCAAGGTCCTGCAGGACAACAACCTGACGGGCGTCGCCGTCTCCGGCCAGGACGCCAACGTCGCGGGACTGCAGAACATCCTCCTCGGCTGGCAGACCGCCACGGTCTACAAGCCCGTGAAGGATGAGGCGGACGCCGCAGTCGAGGTGGCGGTCGCGCTGCTCAGCGGCGAAGAGCCCTCGGCCGACGCGGAACTCGATGACGGCACCCCGTACATCCAGGTCACCCCGATCCTGGTCGGGCCGGACAGCGTCAACGACGTCATCGCCGCCGGCGACGCCGCCTACGACGACGTCTGCACGCCCGACGTCATGGCCGCGTGCGAGGAGTTCGGCGTCACGGCACCGTAGCTCGATCCATCCGGGGGCGTCGCATCGACAGCACGGTGCGGCGCCCCCGACAACGACCGCGACATGACCAACGAAAGAGCGAAGATGCCAGACCCGATTATCGAACTGGTCGGAGTGAAGAAATCATTCGGACCCGTCTCCGTGCTCAAAGGGATCGACCTGAAGGTCTACCCCGGAAAGGTCACCGCACTCGTCGGCGACAACGGAGCGGGAAAGTCCACGCTCATCAAGGGCCTCGCCGGCGTGCAGCCCTATGACCAGGGCGAAGTACGCATCGACGGGGTCCACCGCGACCTGACCACGCCGCGCGAAGCCGCCGCGCTCGGAATAGAGGTCGTCTATCAGGACCTCGCGCTCTGCGACAACCTCGACATCGTGCAGAACATGTTCCTGGGCCGGGAGGAGCTCTCGGTCGGAACGTTCGACGAGGGACGGATGGAGAAGGAAGCATCCGACACCCTTCGGTCGCTCTCGGTCCGCACGGTGAAGTCCGTGCGGCAGCGGGTCTCGTCACTGTCGGGCGGCCAGCGCCAGACGGTGGCGATCGCACGAGCCGTCCTCAAGAAGGCTCGCGTCGTCATCCTGGACGAACCGACCGCCGCGCTCGGTGTGGCCCAAACCGAACAGGTGCTCAACCTCGTGCGTCGCCTCTCGGAACAGGGGGTGGCGGTCGTCCTCATCAGCCACAACCTCGCCGATGTCTTCGAGGTCGCGGACGACGTCGCCGTGCTCTATCTCGGCCAGCTCGTCGCACAGCTCGAGGTCTCGGAAACAACCCGCGACGACGTCGTCGGATACATCACCGGCACGAAGACCCCGCCCGGATTCACCGTTCAAGAGACCAGCACGATCGCCACGGGAGGCGCAGAATGACCACGTCATCCAAGGATGCGGCTGCGCCCCTCATGGGCGAGGGCATGATCGGCTCCGGCATCGAGGGCGGCCTCGGCGACCAGATCCGCGCCTGGTGGCAGCGGGTGCGTTCGGGCGACATGGGGGCGCTTCCGGCCATCGGCGGGCTCGTCGTGCTCGGAGCGCTGTTCAGCCTGCTCAGCCCGTTCTTCCTCACGGAGCGCAACTTCGCGAACCTGATGAACCAGGCGGCGACCCTGGTCATGCTCGGGATCGCGCTCGTCTTCGTCCTGCTGCTGGGCGAGATCGACCTGTCGGCCGGTGTCACGGGTGGCGTGGCGATGGCCCTATTCGTCGTCCTCAACGCGCAGTTCGGCGTGCCCTGGCCGCTGGCGCTGCTCATCGGCTTCGTCGTCGGATTCGGCACCGGCGCACTCATCGGATTCTTCGTCGCCAGGGTGGGGATACCATCCTTCGTCGTCACCCTGGGACTCTTCCTCGGGTATCAAGGACTCGCGCTGCTGATCATCGGTGACGGTGGCCTCTATCGTCTCCAGGTTCCCGAGCTCGTCGCCATCCAGAACAGCAATCTGCCCGTCTGGGCGGGGTGGGCGCTGCTCGCCATCATGATCCTGATCTCGGGCGGCACGTCGTGGTGGGACCGCGCACGACGCACCCGCGCCGGCGTTCCGAACCGCACGATCACCGTCGTCTGGATCAAGCTCGCCGCGATCGCCGTGATCGGCGGCATCGTCGTGTTCGTCCTCAACCAGGACCGCGGGCAGTCGGTCGTGGCGGTGCAGGGCGTTCCGGTGATCGTGCCGATCGTTCTGGCCGTGCTGTGGATCGGGACGTTCGTCCTCGACCGCACCAAGTTCGGCCGCTACATCTACGCGATCGGCGGCAACAAAGAGGCCGCGCGGCGGTCGGGCATCAAGGTCCGGCTGATCATGTGGTGGGCGTTCGTGATCTGTTCCACGCTGGCCGTCCTGTCGGCACTCTTCAGCGTGGCGCGCGTCGGTTCGGTCGACGCGACCGTCGGGCGCGACATCGTCCTGAGCGGTGTCGCGGCAGCTGTCGTCGGCGGTGTCAGCCTGTTCGGCGGCAAGGGGCGGCTCGTTCACGCCGCGATCGGCGCCCTCGTGATCGCGGTCATCACGAACGGCCTGGGCCTGCTGGGTCTCCCTGCGGGAATCAACCTGCTGGTAACCGGTGGCGTGCTGATTCTGGCCGCCACGGTTGACGCCCTCTCTCGTCTGCGGTCAGGGGGCGGTTCGCGAGTGTAGGGCGGCGGGAGGGCGGGGCGCGGGTCACAAGACTACGATTCAAGACGTGACCGAACGCGCTCCGCTCTCCCGCAAACTGTCCGCCATCGCCGAGTCGGCGACCCTCAAGGTCGACGCGAAAGCAAAGGCCCTCAAGGCCGCCGGGCGTCCCGTCATCTCCTATGCGGCGGGCGAGCCCGACTTCGCCACCCCGGAGTTCATCGTCGACGCAGCGGCCGAGGCGGTGCGGGATCCCGCCAACTACCGATATACCCCCGCGGCGGGGCTTCCGGTGCTGCGCGAGGCGATTGCGGACAAGACCGAGCGCGACTCCGGTCTCGAGGTCGACCCTGCCCAGATCGTCGTGACGAACGGCGGTAAGCAGGCCGTTTATCAGGCGTTCCAGACGGTCGTGAACCCGGGGGACGAAGTCCTTCTGCCCGCGCCGTTCTGGACGACGTACCCCGAGGCGATCGCCCTCGCCGACGGAGTGCCGGTTGAGGTCTTCGCCGGGGCCGATCAGGACTACAAGGTCACGGTCGAGCAGCTCGAGGCCGCGCGCACCGAGCGCACGACGGTGCTCGTCTTCGTCTCGCCCTCCAACCCCACGGGCTCGGTGTACACGCCCGAAGAGACGCGGGCCATCGGCGAGTGGGCGCTCGAGCACGGCATCTGGGTGATCTCGGACGAGATCTACCAGAATCTCGTCTACGAGGGTGCCCGTGCCGTCTCGATCGTCGAGGCCGTTCCCGGACTCGCGGACCGCACGATCCTCGTCAACGGGGTCGCGAAGACCTACGCCATGACCGGATGGCGGGTCGGCTGGATGGTCGGTCCCCGCGATGCGATCGCCCTCGCTTCGAACCTGCAGTCGCACCTGTCGAGCAATGTCAACAACATCGCCCAGCGTGCGGCCCTGGCTGCGCTGTCCGGTCCGCAGGACGAGGCCGAGAAGTTCCGGCTCGCGTTCGACCGTCGCCGGCGCCTGATCGTCGACGAACTGTCGAAGATCGATGGCGTCGTCGTCCCCATCCCGCTCGGCGCCTTCTACGTCTACCCCGACGTGACCGGGTTGCTCGGACGCGAATGGGGCGGCCGCACCCTGAACACCTCGCTCGAGCTCGCCGACTTCATCCTTGAAGAGGCCGAGGTCGCGGTCGTGCCCGGCGAGGCTTTCGGGCCGAGCGGATACCTGCGCCTCTCGTACGCGCTCGGCGACGAACAGTTGCTGGAGGGCATCCGGCGCCTCCAGCAACTGTTCGCCTGACCGAGCGGGCGCGCGAGCCGCTTCAGAACCGGGTGATGACGCTCCGCGCGGTTCGCCCCGTGCGGAGCTGATCGTAGGCCTCGTTGAGGTCGTCGATTCCGATCTCGACCGAAATAAGGTCCGTGAGGTTGAGCCGACCCTGCAGGAACAGCGAGGCGTAGAACGGGATATCGCGCTTGATGTTCGCGTGCCCCATGTAGACGCCCTGCACCTTCTTCTGCCAGCGCAGAAAGTCGTTCGGGTCGAGCTCGATCGTCGATCCCGCACCGTGGATACCGATCAGGCTGGCGGTGCCGCCGACGGCGAGCATCGCGATGGCCTGGAGCGCGGTGTCCTTCCGCCCGATCACCTCGAAGGCATGGTCCACACCCCCGTCCGTGAGCTGCTGCACCGCTGCGACGACATCGCCATCGCGACCGTTGACGACATCGGTCGCTCCGAACGCGCGAGCGAGTTCGAGCTTCTCGTCGTTCAGGTCGATGCCGATGATTCTCGCGGCACCCGCCAGGCGCGCTCCGCTGATGACGTTCAGGCCGACGCCGCCGAGACCGATCACCGCAACGGTCTGACCGGGACGTACTCCGGCGGAATTGATCGCCGCGCCCGCCCCCGTGATGGTGCCGCAACCGAGAACGGATGCCTCGGCGAACGGGACCGCCGGGTCGATCCCGACGAGCTGGTTCTCGTGCAGGAGCGCCTGCTCGGCGAATCCCGCGGTTCCCATCGCGGCCAGCACGGGCTCTCCGCGGCGGCTCAGGCGCGGGGGTTCATCCGGCGCACGCAGGGTCGCCTCGGGGTGCGCGCAGCGCACGGTATCGCCGCTGAGACAGGCGACGCACGCCCCGCAGAACTGCACCAGTGATCCGACGACGTGGTCGCCGACGGAGAACTCGGTGACCTCCGGGCCGATTCCCGCAACCACCCCCGCGATCTCGTGGCCGAGCACCATCGGCGGTTCCATCCCGAAGTTCGTCTCGGCGAAGTGCAGGTCGGAGTGGCACAGACCCGATGCCTTGATGTCGACTAGCACCTCTCGCCCGCGCGGCTCTTCGATGTCGATCTCTTCGACATCGAAGCCGGCCCCGAAGCCGTTGACGACCGCGGCCCTCATGCTCCTGCTCCCAGGATGACGTTGATCGACTTGGTGTTGAGGTAGTTGTAGAAGACCTCGTGGCCCTGCTCTCGTCCGAGTCCCGATGCCTTGTAGCCGCCGAAAGGCGAAGCAAGGTCGGGGGCGTACCCGTTCACGCCGATGGTGCCGGTCTGCACCGCGCGTGCCACGTCTCGGGCCGCTTCGATGTCACGCGAGAACACCGCCCCGCCGAGCCCGTACTTCGAGTCGTTGGCGATGCGCACCGCATCGTCGCGGTCCTGATATTCCATGACGGTGACGACGGGACCGAACACCTCTTCCTGGGCGATCTCGTCTTCCGGCGAGACTCCGGCCAGGATGGTCGGCTCATAGAAGTAGCCCGATTCGCCGGGCAGATCGCGTCCGCCGGTGAGGACCTGGGCGCCGCGTGCGCGAGCCCCGTCGACCAGACCGCGAACGCGTGAGCGAATGCGGTCCGAGACGAGCGGGCCGAGTTCGGTGGAGGCGTCTCGGGGATCGCCGAGCCGGAACGAGCGCGCCACGTCCACGAGTCCGTCCACGACCTCGTCCCGCCGCGAACGCGGCACAAGCACGCGCGAGAGCAGGAAGCAGGTCTGACCCGAGTTCATGAAGGAGTTACCGCGCAGCCCCGCCAGCGTGACATCGATGTCGGCGTCGTCCAGCACGATGGCCGCGGACTTCCCGCCGAGCTCGAGAGTGACCGGGATGAGCCGCTCGCCGCAGTTGCGGGCGATGATGCGGCCCGCGGCGGTCGATCCGGTGAATGCGATCTTGTCGACACTGGGGTGCTTCACGAGGGCGTCGCCCGTCTCGCGACCACCCGTGACGACGTTCACGACGCCCGGAGGGAATCCCACCGCCTCGACTGCCTCGGCCAGCGCGAGCGCGTCCAGCGGAGTCTCGGCCGCGGGCTTGATCACGACGGTGCACCCGACCGCGAGCGCGGGCGCGAGCTTGGCGGAGAGCAGAGACTGCGGATAGTTCCAGGGCACGATCAGGCCCGCGACACCCACCGGTTCGTACCGGATGGTCGAAGCACCGGGACCGGCGATGTTCGCCCGTTCCTCTTCGAACGCGAAGGCGCGGATGAGTCCGGCGAAGTAGCGCAGTTGGCCGGCCGGCATCATCCCGTTCACGTAGCGCGATAGGCCCGTCGGCTGACCGATCTCGTCGGTCACGAGGTCTGCGATGTCCGCGCCGCGACGCTCCAGTTCGTCCGCGAGACGCTCGAGCAACGTCGCCCGCTCGTCGGCGCTCATGCGCGGCCAGGGTCCGTGATCGAACGCTTCACGCGCCGCGCGAACAGCGGCGTCGATGTCGGCAGCGTCCCCGTCCGGGGCGGTTCCGACAATCCTTCGGGTGTAGGGGTTCTCGACCTCGATGCGGGCCGAAGTGTGGGGCGTCAGCCATTCTCCGCCCGCGAACAGGCGGTGATCGGAATGCGATGTCATCGTCGACATGGGGGCTTCCTCCTTTGGAATCCCTCTTGTTCTATCCGACGCGCGCCCGCTTGTCATCAGTCTGACTGAAATTGGTCCGATCGGGCGCTACAACTCCACGTCGATCAGGACGGGCTCGGGTTGCAGGAGCAGGCCGAACTCGGCCTGCACCCGCTGCTGGATGAACCGGGCGAGCTCTGCGATCTCGCCCGCCGTCGCTCCTCCACGATTCGTGAGCGCGAGCGCGTGTTTCGTCGAAAGTCCGGCTCGCGAGCGCGGCAGCGAAAAACCCTTGCGCAGCCCCGAGTGCTCGATGAGCCACGCGGCGCTCACCTTGACGTCGGGAGCGGAACCGGATGCCGCGGGCACAATCCCGTCGTACGACGCCAGGGGAATCACGGTGTCGACCTCGACATCGGGACGCACCGGCCACCGAGGACACTCGGGCGGGAGCGTTCGGGCGAATGCTGCCGACACGATCGCGTTCTGGAAGAACGACCCCGCGCTCCGCGTGTCGGGATCGACACGATCGTCGGGAAGGTCATCGAGCACCATGCCCTTGGCCCGACGGGTCGCGAGCACACGGTGCCGTACGTCGCTCAACGTCGCCGATGCCCCTGGCTCGTATCCGAGGGCACGTCGCAACTGCTCGCCTCGAACGACGCGCGGAGTGTCACCGACCTCTTCCAACTCGAGGGTCACCGAGAGGATGACGGAGGGGCGTTCGGCTACCGAGCCGTAGTGCGCCTTGAACACGGAGGTGCGGAAGCCGAGCCCGAGTTGCTCCACCGGCACCGTCTCGACATCGCCGGTCGTCTCGTCGATGAGCTCGACCTCGACGAGCGTCTGTTCGATCTCCTGCCCGTACGCGCCGACGTTCTGCACGGGTGCTGCTCCGACCGTTCCGGGGATTCCCGACATCCCCTCGATCCCGGCCAGGCCTTCGCGAACCGTGTGCGCGACGAGGTCGTCCCAGTCGTGTCCGGCCTCGATCCGCAGGCGGACATAACCCGGACGCGCTGAGGGTACCCGCTCGATGCCGCTCGTCAGGATCCGTACGACGGTGCCGTCATAGTCGGAATCACCCACGAACAGGTTCGAGCCTCTGCCGAGCACCAGCCATGGTTCACCCGTCGACCAGACTTCACGGAGCGCTGCAACCAGCTCATCACGGGTGGTCGCGGCGATCATGCGGGCGGGCCGTCCGCCCGTGCGAAGGGTCGTCAGCTTCGAGAGGGGAACGGGTTCGATGTCGGGCATGGGACTCACCCCAACCGAACGCGCACCTGCGCCTTGCCGAGCACGGTCGTTTCGGCATGCGAGACGACGAGGTCGATGCGCGCGGTTCGGGCGGCCCCGTCGACCTCGGCCACGGTCGCCACGACCCGAACGTCGGCGCCATCCTCGGCGTCGACGACGACGGGACGCGTGAAGCGCACACCGTAGTCGGTGATGTGGCCGGCGTCGCCGAGCCACGGCACGATCGTCGAACCCGCGAGGCCCATCGTCAGCATTCCGTGCGCCAAGACGCCGGGCAGCCCGACACGCGCCGCGACCTCGTCGCTGTAGTGGATGGGGTTGAAGTCCCCCGATGCCCCGGCATAACGCACGAGGGACTCTCGGGTCAGGTGGACGGTGCGCTCGGCGACGACCTCGCCGACGGTGGGAAGCAGGCCGGTCACTCTTCGCCGCCGATCAGCAGGATGGATGTCGCGGTCACGACATGAGCACCCGAGGCATCCGTGATCTCGGCTTCGCTCGTGACCATGGCGCCTTTGCCGATCGCACGGACCCCGGTGACGGCGAGTCGGCCGGTGAGCTCATCGCCCGCGACGATCGGCCTCGTGTAGCGGAACTTCTGTTCGGCGTGAATCGTGCGCTCGAGGACGACGCCCGAGTCGGGTTCGGCGAGCAATTGCTGCAGGGTGTGATCTTGGATCACCATCGCGAAGGTCGGCGGCGCTACGACATCCGTGTACCCGAGCGCTTGTGCCGCTGCGACATCCGTATGCGAGGGGTCCGTGGCGAAGACGGCGCGGGCGAACTCGCGCACCTTCTCCCGGCCGACGAGGTACGGCTGCGTCGGCGGGAAGTCACGACCGACGAGCTCGGGGTTCACTGGCACCCCGCCATCCTATGACGGCGTACGGGGGCTACTTGGATCGCCCGCGGATTGCCCGCACCAGGATCTGGACGGTGATGAAGAAGAGGAACACCGCGAAGATGATGTTCGCCGAGAAGGGATCGATGCTCTTCGTGATGATCGCGCCGAGCGCTGTGGTCGTGCACGCCGAACCACCGACCAGGGCAGCCCCCAACAGGTTCACGTTCCGACGGCCGAGGTTGCCGATCGTGCCCGAGATTGCGGTCGGGATGATCATCAGCAAGCTCGTGCCGCGGGCGATCAGGTCGCTTGTGCCGAAGATGAGCAGCAAGGCGGGAACGACGACGATGCCGCCTCCCACGCCGAGGAGTCCCGAGAGGAGCCCCGTGATGAGTCCGAGCGCGATCAGTCCGAGGACGGTCACCACGCTGAGCTCGAACGGTTCGCCACGGCTCGGGATGACGAGGAAGAGGCTGACGATGACGGCGATGAGGAACGCGGCGAAGCCGAACTGCAGGACACGGACCGGCACACGCGGCAGCAGCCAGGTGCCGGCCTGAGCACCGATCACGGCGCCGGCGGCCAGGATCAGCGCGGGAATCCACGCGACATCGCCGCTGAACGCGTAGGAGATGACACCCACGCTCGCCGCGGGGATGATGGCCGCGAGGGAGGTACCCGAGGCGAGGCGCTGCGGATAGGCCAGCAGCAACACGAGGAGGGGAACGATGACGATGCCGCCCCCGACGCCGAACATGCCCGACAGCAGACCGGCGAACAGGCCGACCGAGATGTGCAGGATGACCCGCCCCGGCGTCCATCGGTAACCCTCGACGACTTCGCCGTCACCACCGGTTGCACCACGTCCTGGCATTGCCCGACCTCTCCGCCCTTGCGGGCACACCAGAAAGACCCTAGTCCAGGCACGACCGCGCGCTCGCCGCGCTCAGGCGTCCGGCGGTCGCGCCGTTGACGACGTATCGGCCGGCGCACCGAGGGCCGCGAGCTGCGCCGAGAGTTTGCGCACCTCGGCCCGGGTCGCCGGCTGGTACTCCTCGTGACCGGCGGTCGCGCGCTCGGCGACCCACGAGGCCAAAGTCGCTGTGCTGATGCCGAGCACCGCAACGCCCGAGAGCATGAGGATCACCGCGACGACGCGCCCCGCGATCGTCACGGGCGTGAAATCGCCGTAACCGACCGTCGTGATCGTGACGAAGGCCCACCAGATCGCATCGCCAAAGCTCGTGATGTTGGCCTCGGTCGACGCGCGCTCGGCCTCGAGCACCGACAGTGCGGCGATATAGACGACGATCAGGGCGGACGCGACGCCGTAGATCATGAGGCGGGCACGCAGCGCATCGCCGGCGCTCCGCCCGAATGGACGGAACAGCGTGAGGACCCGGAGCAGGCGGAGCGGTTTGAGGGCGGGAACGATGACGACAGCGAGGGCGAAGAGATGCGCGCGGAACCATGCCCCCTTCTTCGGCGCGAGGGAGAGCTGCACCAGATAGTCCGCCACGAACATGATCCAGGTCACGAGGATGATCGTCGCCGTGAGGACCCGCGGCGCTCCGCGGAGCTCGGCGATGACCTGCCACGAGTAGGCCACGATGAACGCGAACGAAGCCACGATCAGCGGCCAGTAGGTCAGCTTGCGCCACCGCTCTTGGGTCATGTCCGCATTCTCTCGGATAGCCCAGCACACCTCCGTGCAACTCGCCCGCAACCGGTGCGTAACACGCTCGCGACTTATCCACAAGTGTCCCCCTTTCGGTGGACAGTGGGTGAGCGATTTTGCTAGGTTACGAGAACCCGATCTCAACGGTGTGAAGTGGGGACTGATCACCGTGTCTCATTGCTGTGCGATCTGATCCGCGCCGAAAGGCGCGTGTCTTTTCGTGCGATGAGACGAATGTTCGGGGGGAATCAGGATAGCCCTCTCGTGTCGACGGCTGGGGAAGACGACGACGCGAGAGGGCCCTTCTGTACACGTGGCAGATCGCGCACAGAAGAACCTGTGCGCGTGTGTTTCAGGAGTCCCGCGACATGAGGGCGGCACGAGGCGGCCCCCGGTGCGGAATCGGGACGGGGCGCTCAGACCTGGAGCGCGCTTCGCGCCGCTGCAGGTCGCGTACGACCGCGACCGGCGAGCTGTATCGCGCGGGGAAGGGCAGATCGAGGAGCCACTCGACCTCTACCTCGTCTGCTTCGACCTCGTAGATGCGCGCGACGGTGCGGCGTGGATCTCCGAGCGGACGCCCCAAGTCGAGTACGAGCCACATCATTGTGGTGGTCGGCTGCAACGCATAGTGCGGATTGTGGATGCTGGACATGGTTCTCCAACCGTTGTCCGTCCAGTGTGCGGCGGCACTTCGGCATCCTCGCACCCCTTGACAACGGGGCGCTTTCATGTCCCAACCGGCGAGTGCGGCTCCGCCACGGTACGCCGCCTCGAAGAAATCGAGGATCGCTTCCGCCTGGTCGGGCGCCCCGCGAACGGCTGTTAGCGGGTAGACCGCGAGGTGGCTGGCCCCGCGGTCGAGCCACTCGGCTTTGGCTGGGAGCGCAGACGAGGCCAGACCAGCGAAGTCGCCCGGAGCACGACCATCAGCGTTCCCCTCGTGGAGCTTCGATCGCACCGGGCAGCACCCGCTTGATCACGTCGGTCAGGGTCACGACCCCGATCATATGGGCGGCGCTCTCGACGACCGCCAGCTGCACTCGGCTCTCACGCATCTGGCGCAGCACCTCGTAGACCGGGGTGGCCGCGTCGAGCCGCAGCGCGGGTCGCGCGAAGTCGGCGGCCGCCGACTCATCGTCTGCGAGGAGCGTGTCGCGGACGTGAACGACGGACTGCGCGTTGCCCGAGGCATCCGTCAGCAGAATCCGAAGGTGACCCGAGCGCTGCGACGCGGCACGCACCTCGGCAACGGTTGCGCCACCGGCGACGGACGTGGGGCGCGCGTTGGTCGAGGTGATGCTGTCGGCGGTGAGGGTCTGCAAAGCGATCACACCGGTGATCTGGGTGCGCAACTCAGGCTCGAGAACGCCCACCTGGGTCGAGTACTCGACCAGGTGTCTGATCGTGTCGGCATCACGGCCACCGACCGCTGCCTTGTCGACGGGTTCGACACCGCTTCGGCGAACGAGCACGTTCGCGATCCGGTTGATCCACAGCAAGAATGGCCGGAAGGGCCAGACGAATGCGCGTGCCGGGATTCCGATGAGCTGGGCCGAGCGCTCCGGATGGGCGATCGCCCAGGATTTCGGAGCCATCTCGCCGATCACGAGGTGCAGGAACGTCACGACCAGCAGCGACAGCGCGAACGCAGCCCCGCCGGCGAGCCATTCGGGCGCGCCCCATGCGGTGAAGACCGGGCCGAGCCATCCGTCCACGAACGGTTTGGTGATGGCGCCGAGCGCGAACGTGCAGGCCGTGATGCCGAGCTGGGCACCGGCGAGCATGACCGTCAGTTCGTTCATGCCGCGAAGCGCCGCACGAGCAGATGCGCTCTCGGGCGCCATCTCTTCCAGCCTGTGCCGGCGGGCGCCGAGGAGGGCGAACTCGATCACGACGAAGAAGGCGCTGAGTCCGATCAGCGCGATGGTCACGAGGACGACGAGACCGGCGCTCATCGAGTCGTCTCCTGTTCGCGCAGTGTGATCCGCACGGTCCGGGGTACGAAACGCTCGATCTCGACGACTTCGATGTCGATGATCCGCACCGTCTGGACGTCTTCGACCAGGTCCGCTCCCTCGACGGGCAGGCGGACCTCGATCAGCTCCCCGATATCGGGAAGACGCCCGGCCTCGGCGATCACGAAGCCCGCGATCGTCTCGTAGTCGCCTCGGGGAAGGTCGCGCCCCACAGTCCTCTCGACCTCGTCGATGTGGACGTCTCCGTCCATCACCCACACGCCGTCGTCGTCCTGTTCGGATCCCGCGACGTCATCGGGGTCGTGCTCGTCGGTGATCTCGCCCACGAGTTCTTCTGCGAGATCTTCCATCGTGAGGACTCCCGCGAACCCGCCGTACTCGTCGATCACACAGGCCATCTCGTTTCGGGTCTTCGTGAGCAGGGCCAGCGCGTCAGGCAGAGTCATGAGTGTCGGCACGACAAGTGGCTCACGCATGAGGGCGGTCACGGGGCGCGCGTCGGTCGTGTCGGTACCCAGCACGTCGGCGAGGTGCACGACTCCGACGGGTTCGTCGTGGTCACCGATCACGGGGTAGCGCGTGTGCGCGCGAGACATGAGCGCACGAACATCCGCGACCGTCGCGTCGGGCGTGACGGTGTCGACGCGAACGCGAGGGATCATCGCGTGCTCGACATCGCGGTCAGGGAAGTCGAGGATGCGGTCGAGCAGCACCGCCAGCTCTTCCGGCAGGTCGCCGCTGGCCCGGGAGTCCTCGATGATGTTCTCGAGATCCTCGGCCGTCGCGCTGGCATCGACGTCGTGGACAGGTTCGACGCGCATGAGCCGAAGCACGGCGTTGGAGGATGCGTCGAAGAATCGGATGAGCCACCCGAAGACCGTGAGGTAGATGAGGGTGGAGCGCGCGAGACCGCGCGCGAGCGGGTCGGGGTTCGCAATCGCGAGGTTCTTCGGGTACAGCTCACCGAAGAGCATCTGGACGACCGTCGCCAGCACGAGCGCGCCGACGGTTCCGATCGTGATGCCCACGGCGGCGGGAATGCCGGCGCCGCCGAGCAGGACACCCAGAGATTCGCCGATGAACGGTTCGGCGACGTAGCCGACCATCAGGCCGGTGATGGTGATGCCGAGTTGTGCGCCCGAGAGCATGAAGGAGGTGCGCTTGGTGACGGCGAGCGCGCGTTTGGCGGACGCATCCCCCGCTTCGGCCCGTGAGCGCAGCTTCACGCGGTCGACCGACATGTAGGCGAACTCCTGCGCCACGAAGTAGCCGTTCGCGGCGATGATCGCGGCCGTCAGGGCCAGTCCCGCCAGCAAAAGAAGAAGCGCGGCGATCATCGGTTGATCACCGCGCTGTCGCGGGCGCCGGCCCCGCGTCGGCGGGGTCGAGAGAACGAATACGGTCTATGGCTGGGTTCGTCGGGCGACGACTCGGCAGTCAGGGTGGTGTGCACGGTGTGCTTACGCCTCCGGGATCGTGGTCTTCTATGGTAGACCGCGACCGCGCTCGAACGCCGGGAGAGTGCTGGACGCGGTGAGCATTCGGGCGTCAGGATGGGGAGTCTGAGCTCGACGGACGGGGGCCCGCAATCACGACTCAGCACGAATCCACCGACGGTCTATCCGGTCTGACCGAGTTGATGCGCGACGAGCGACCCGTACCCGAACGGCGCGTCCGCGTGGACCGCGCGACTCGCCGACGCCGTCGCCGTAAGGCTTGGATCGTCGTCGCGGTCGTCGTCACGGTCGTCCTGGCCTCCACCGGTGGCTACGTGGCGTGGGCTCTGAACGCCCCGCTGCCCGAACCCACCGTGGAGTGGCAGACACCGGATGTCTCGGTTCCGCCGGCCGTGACCATCGCCATGCCCGTCGAGGGTTCGGCCGCGATCAGCGTCGCGGGAGCCGACGAGTACCTGGGTGCGGTGGCGAGCGGAATCTGGATGTCCAGCGGGTCGGCCGACCCGCGCCCGATGGCGAGCATCAGCAAGCTGATCACCGCCCTCGTCATCCTTGATGCGAAACCTCTCTCGGGCCCGGACGACCCCGGACCGACCATCAACTTCGGCGAGGCCGATCGCGATCTGTTCGATGAGTACTACGTGCTCGGCGCGACGGTCGCCGAGATGCCCCGGGGCACGTCGATGTCGCTCCACGACGCGCTCGCGACGATGCTGATCCCCTCGGCGAGCAACTACGCCGAGGCCGTCTCGACCTGGGCGTTCGGTTCGCAGGGCGCTTTCGTGGGTGCGGCGCAGCGGTGGCTCGCCGCCAACGGGCTGACCGGCACGACGATCGTCGAGCCGACCGGGATCAGCCCCCGCAATACGAGTACGCCGAGTGACATGATCGCGATCGGAAAACTCGCGGCGGCAAACCCCGTGATCGCGCAGATCGCGGCGACGGCATCCCTGAATCTTCCTGGTCCGGGTGCGATGTTCAACACGAACGGCTTGCTGGGGACATCCGGCATCACCGGCCTCAAGACCGGAACGCTCGGCGAGAACGCCTACACCCTGCTCTACACAGCCATCCTCGACGTCGGCACGGGCCAACCGCTGAGCGTCACGGGCATCGTGCTCGGCGGGTTCTCGCGCGACTCGGTGAGCACCGGCGTCATCAACCTGCTCGACAGCATCCGAGGCGGGTTCCACAACGTGCCCCTCTCCGTCCGCGGCCAACAGGTCGGCACCTACACGACGGCATGGGGATCAGCCGGACGGATGGTCCTGCTCGACAGTGCGTCGATCCTGACCTGGTCTGACACCCCCATCACCGTGACCATGGACACGACGAGGCCCGAGACGTACGAGGACGGCGAGTCTGTCGGCACGATCTCCTGGACCGCGGGGCCGAACACCGCGACGGCCGACGTGACCCTCGAGGGCGGGATCGAGCGGCCGACCTCGTGGTGGCGGCTGACACACCCCGGCGAACTCGGGTGACCGGGCCGACGGGATCGTGACGAGCTGTTCACCCGAGGACGATTGCGGGTCGGCCGGGCTAACCGCATCCTGAAAACATGTGGAGATCCGTACGCGGAACGCTGGATGGTTCGAGCACCGGTGAGCTTTTCGGCATAGCGGTGATCCTCGTCGCCCTGGTCACGCTCGTCTGCTCTGCCATGATCTACGCATCCGGGGACGAGGTGGCGTTCTTCGGGCTGCTGGCGTCATTCGCGGTCGGCACGATGGGCGTCGGGATCCACGTCGCGAGTCGCGAAGCGCGACTGCGTCGAGCCGGCCGCTGATCCCTGCTGGCGGCGTGCGGAGCCTCTGGCGGCGTGGGCCCATCCGCGGGTGACGCGCCAACCAACCGCTCCCGCAACGAAAGAAGCGCCCCACGGGGGGCGCTTCTTTTCTGTAGCGGGAGCGGGGCTTGAACCCGCGACCTCACGATTATGAGTCGTGCGCTCTCACCAACTGAGCTACCCCGCCACACCGCATCCCGGTCCAGGATGCTGCGAGCCCCGAGTCAGGATTGAACTGACGACCCCTTCCTTACCATGGAAGTGCTCTACCACTGAGCTATCGGGGCGCACCCGCAAGCGGGCAACCACAAGAGAATACCATCGGCGGGGCGCCGACCAGAAACCGAGGAGACCTCGGATCAGCCGCCCGCGTGCTCACGCAGCCAGGACAACGGATCGATCCGCGCCTCGTTGACGAAAACTTCGAAGTGCAGGTGAGCACCGTACGACAAACCCGTGTCTCCGACGTGCCCGAGGACGGTTCCGGCCTGGACCTCATCGCCCGCCTTGACCTGCATCGAGCCGTACAGCATGTGTGCGTAGTGGGTCGAGAAGACCTCGCCGTCGATCTCGTGGTCGACGATCACGTGCACACCGAATGCGCCGCCGCTCTCGCTCGCGACACGGACCGTCCCGGCGGCGACGGCCTGGATGTCGGCGCCCTCACCCGGCGTGAAGTCGAGTCCGTAGTGGAACGATCCCCAGCGCGGGCCGTAGCCGTCCGAGATCGGCACGCCGACGGCGAAGGGCCACTGGATCGGTGCGCTCGGGTCGTTGACGAAGAAGTTGGTGTGACGGCTGATCCCGGTGGCGGCGGCGATCTCGCTGAACGTCGCGGTCGAGTACTTCTCGTCACGGTTGAGCTCGGTGTCGGCGCCCTCGGGAGCGACGAACGCCTGAATCTCGTTCTCTTCCGGGACCTCGTCGTCGGACGCCACCGTGATCGACGTGACGGAGTCGGCCTGGGTCGCCGCGGCGAGGGCCTCGGCGGGAACGGTCACGGCGACCGTCAGCAGCCCCACGGCAGCCATGACACCCACGCTGAAGCCGGTGGCGGCGACGCGCCTGAGGACAGCGCCGGAGCGACGGGCGCGACGCGGCACGCGGTGCGATGCGGATGCAGGAGTCCCGGGCTCCTCAGTGAGGGATTCCGCGACCGGCACGATCACGGGGTTCTCGCCGGTGAAGCTGAACAGACGAGCCGCCGCCTCGAAGGCATCCGAGACATCGTTGTCGACGGACTCAGACACGGGCGTCAGATCGGCCAGGGAGGGGACGAGCGGAACGGACGAATCCGGGACGGTGACGGGTTCGGCGGCCGAGGCGACGCCTAGGCGAGCCTGTCGACGGCTCTGCGGAGCGTCTTGGATCGCTGCTCGGCGACGGGCGGCACGTGTCTCGGATTCGGCGGACGAGCGTGCCGCGGCGGAATCGGAGGCAGATTCCAGGGCGGACGCAGAGGCGTCGGCACGTCGAGCGCGGCGTGTGAGGCCGAGCTCCGACTCGGGGGCGTCGGGCTGCAAGCGGATGGAACTCTCGGATCAGGATCGCGGGGGGACGCGGCGGGCTTCGGGATGTCTTGCGCGGGTTCTTGCTTCTGAGATTCTCGTCAGATCCGTTCGGGCGGAGGTAACGAATAGGTAAACACTAACCCGTCGGGACTGAGAATGCCATGTGTGAGCAGACTGCTCAACGAGTGAGCGCGGCCTCCAGCGATCCGAAGAATTCGGGACTTGCGGCGATCAAGAGGTCGCGGCTCGCGCGCGCTCCGGCGAGTCCACCCACCACTCCCCCGGCCTCGCTGACGAGGAGGGAACCGGCCGCCATGTCCCACGGCCACAGGCCCCACTCGTAGTACGCATCCAGTCTTCCGGCCGCCACGAAGGCGAGATCCAGCGAGGCCGCACCCATGCGCCGGATGTCGCGAGCAAGCGGCAGGACGCTACGCAGAACCTCGAACTGCTCGATGCGACGCTCCGGGTCGTAGCTCAGTCCGGTCGCGATGAGTGCACCCGAGGCATCCGGTTCGCCCAGGATCGCGAGTCTCCTCGAGTCCAGGTAGGCGCCCTCGCCGCGCGACGCCCGGAACAGTTCCCCGGTCGCCGGATTGTCGACGACGCCGGCGACCGCGGTCCACACGGCCGGGTCGGGCGGGCCTTCGACGACCGCGATCGATACGGCGTACGCGGGAATGCCGTACGCGTAGTTGACGGTTCCGTCGATCGGATCGACGACCCACGTGAGGCCGGACGACCCTTCTTTCGCTGCGGATTCCTCGCCGAGGAATCCGTCGTCCGGACGAGCCGCAGCTATGCGATCGCGGATCAGCTGCTCGACCTCGCGGTCGGCTTCGGTGACGATGTCGGCCAGCCCCGACTTGGTCGCGGCGATAGCCACGCCCTGGTCGCGCCGGGTGCGGGCGAGTTCGCCGGCTTCCCGCGCGACCTCGACGGCCAAGGACAAAAGCTGCGCGTCTGAATCCACACTCCTACGCTACCCATCGGTTCTCGACGCCGCGCGTCCTAGGGTGGGCGCATGACGCGCTCGACCGGCCCGCACGCCCTTCATGATGTTGTGATCGTGGGTGGGGGTCACAACGCGCTCGTCGCCGCGGCCTACCTCGCGCTGGCGGGTCGGAGCGTCCTGTTGCTCGAGCGCCTCGCCCATGTCGGCGGCGCCGCCGTCTCGGAACGACCTTGGCCGGGAGTCGACGCCCGCATCTCGCGCTACTCGTATCTCGTGAGCCTGCTCCCCGCCTCGATCGTGCGCGACCTCGGGCTCGACATCACCCTCCGACGCCGCCGCATCTCGTCGTACACACCCGACCCGAGCTCGCCCGAGCACGGTGTCCTGATCGATCACGGCGATGCAGCGGGTACCGCAGCATCGTTCGCGCGCACGACCGGCGACCGCGCCGAAGCAGCCCGCTACGCCGCGTTCTCAGCTCGGGTCGGTGCCGTCGCCCGCGCCGTCTTCCCCACGCTCACTCAGCCGCTTCCCGATGCGGGCGCTCTCCGTCGGGCCGTCGGCGACGACGAGCTCTGGCACGGGATCGTCGACCGCCCGCTCGGTGATGTCGTCCGCGAATCGGTGCGGTCGGACCTGACTCGCGGAATCGTGATGACGGACGGACTGATCGGCACCTTCGCGTCGTCGGATGATGCTTCCCTGCGTCAGAACCGCTGCTTTCTCTACCACGTGATCGGCGGCGGTACCGGCGACTGGGACGTCCCGGTCGGCGGCATGGGAAGCATGACGGACGCTCTGCGCGCCGCCGCCGTGCGGGCCGGTGCAACCATTCGCGTGAACGCGGAGGTCATCGCCGTGAGTCCTGACGGAGAGGTCACGCTGGCGGATGGCGAGCGTGTGGCCGCTCGACTCGTCCTGAGCGGTGTGGGACCCGCCGTTCTCGACCGGCTCGTCGGCTCGGCCGGGAGCGATTCGGCCGCAGCTTCCCGGGGCGTCGAGGGATCGCAGGTCAAAGTCAACATGTTGCTTGCCCGGCTGCCACGGCTGCGCGATGGCGCCGTGGATCCGGCGGCCGCGTTCGCGGGGACGTTCCATGTGAACGAGACGCTGACGCAGCTCGACTCCGCCCATGCGGAAGCCGAGGCCGGTCGGGTTCCCTCGCCGCTACCCGCTGAGATCTACTGCCACTCACTGACCGACCCATCGATTCTCGGCCCCGACCTGCGCGCCGAGGGTGCACAGACACTGACCTTGTTCGGTCTGCACGTACCGCATCGGCTCGTGACGGATCGGAACCCGGATGCCTCGCGCACCGCGTTGCTCGCGGCCGCTCAGACTTCGCTCGACAGCGTGCTCGCCGAGCCCATCGAGGACGTGATCTATCGTGCCCCGGACGGCACCCCCTGCGTCGAAGCACGGACGACGCTCGATCTGCAGGAGTCGCTCGGTATGGTTGCCGGCGACATCTTCCACGGCCCCCTGGCGTGGCCGTGGAATGACGATGATTCGGATGCCGAGAGCGGGGCGACACCCGGACCGGCCGAACGCTGGGGTGTGGCGACAGCACACCCACGCGTTCTGCTTTGTGGAGCAGGAGCGCGACGCGGGGGCGGGGTCAGCGGCGTGGGAGGCCAGAACGCGGCGATGGCTGCGCTCGAGATCCTCGACCGGTGACGCTCAGCGGGGCGGAGCCGTGGGAGGTGCGGGCGGCGCCGGCGGCATCGGGGGCGGAGTCGGAGTCGGAGTCGGAGTCGGCGCGATGCTCTGCTGCTGATAGGGCGCTTGCTGTGTCGGGTAGCCCGTGTAGTACGCGTTCCAGTCCGGCGAGCCGTCCGCAAGCGCGGGCAGGGGCGTGACGCCGTCGACATATGTCGGCCAGACGGGAGCCGGCACGGGCGGGGCGGGCGGCGCGAGACGTCGTGGGCCGTTCAGCGCCCTGACGAGCGGAACGAGAGCGGTACCGACGGCCGCCAGGATCGTGATCGCGACCACCACGCGCCAATAGAACTCCGAGAAGTCGATCGCACGAGCCAGCAGCATCGGCAGGATGAGCAGGACGGCGAGCACCGTGACGAGAACGACCGTCATCGGCACGACCGCCCGCGAGAATGCGCTCCGCGGCTCGCCCTGGGTTTTCGTGAACAACCGGATGTGCAGGATGGTAAGCCGAAGCACCAGGACGATCCCGACGAATTCGATGAAGCGGATGAACGGCGACGAGTCCCACGGCCATCCCCCGTCCATAGGTGCCCAGATCTTGATGGCTCCGGCGAGCAGCGCGAGGACCCACCCGATCATGCTCACGAGCACGTACCACTGCGGGCGGCGGGGCGCGACGCTCGCGTCGAGGAGCGCGGCACCGGCGAACCCGGCCAGCAGAACGATGGTCAGGAAAGCGCGACCGATCAGACCGTTCTGATCACCGATCAGCACCCAGATGACACACACGAGTGCGGCGGCGATGAGTGCACCGATCGCGATCCAGACGGCGAACTTCCAGTAGGGACTCCGGGCCTCTTCGGTCTCGGCGGGCGATGCGCCCTGCGGCTGCGACATAGTGGCTCTCTTCGATCACGGCTGACGGATGCGAACCCATCCTGGCAGGTCATTGCGCGCCGGCGAGGAGAAGAACCGGGGTCCTGGGGACGGCGCCGGGCTTGTGAGTCGCGGGGAGGAGTCGTGAGTCGCGGCGAGGGCCGGAGGAAAGAATTGGCCCCCTCGGGTGGCCCATTGGGGACTGGGCGACTCGAGGGGGCCCCGCTTCCTTCCCATCCGATTGCAGAACCGCTTGGGGAAACGGCCCGCCCAACGCTGGGGACGTCGGTTCGAACGCTTTAGAAGGAGCTACAAAGATCATAACCCCACGGCGCACGCAACGTATGTCCCCTTTTTGGGGGACAAATCATAGATTTATGTCCTCTTTCGGTGGACAGATCGTCGAAACACCGATGAGAGGAGCGATTGGAGAGAGAAAAAGTGTCGCGGGATCTCTTCAGATCGCTGCGATGGTCCAGCTTCCCGCGGCCTGGGAGGCGGGGTCAAGGTATATGAGAGAGTTCTCAGAATTGAAGGCGTCGGGCGGACAGGTCATCGGCTCGACGGCCAGTCCGATCCGGTCGGTCGCCCGCCCGGGAACATCCGCCGTGTGCACCTGCACCCAGGGGCAAACCTCGTCCCACACGAGGGATACGCCGGAACCCGTGGCATCCGTCAGTCGCACACGCGCCATCCCGTCGTCCCGCCGCAGTCCCGTGAAAGCGTGGTCGATACGCACATCATCGATGCGGCGCGCCTGGCGGAAGTCGAAACGACGGGGGTCGCTCGCGTCGACTTCTTCCGCGGCCGTGGGGATGAGCCGGTCTTCGGTCACGCCGAGGACGACATCGGCGGGCAGCTCGAGCGTCCAGTCGTCCACGCGTCCCGGGCCCGCAACCAGATACGGGTGGCCGCTGATGCCGAACGGGGCGACCGTGTCGGACATGTTCGTTCCCGTGACGGTCTGCTCGAGGCCGTCCGCGCTCAGACGGAAGGTCGACTCGATACATACCCGCCACGGATAGCCCGCCTGCGGCTCGATCTCTGCGGCGAGCGTGACATGGTCAGCGCCCTTGTCCACGGCCTCGAAATCGAGCCATGACACCAGCCCGTGCAGGGCGTGACCACGCTCCGGCTCCGTGAGGGGCAGAACGTGATCTACCCCACCGAAGCGATAACGACCGTCGACGATACGGTTGGGCCAGGGGGCAAGTGTCACACCGCGGTAGGCGGGCCGGACCTCGTCGGCGTCGAAGGGCACGATGAGATCGCGTTCACCCGCGGGCCCGCTGTGACGCAGAACCCGCAGGGACGCCCCGACGCTCGCGACGACCGCTTGGTAGTCACCCGATCGCAGCAGGTGCTGGGTTCCGGATGCGGGGCGTCGCTCTCGCGGAGTCACGGACGGAACCCTAGCGTGGCGTTCGCGTACCGTGCACGTATCTCGGGTCGGGTGTCGACGGGCACCACGATCTCGCCGGCCGCGGCCCAGTCGGGCCAGTCACCGGCGAGGACGGCCGCAGCCTGACGCGCAGCGCCGAGCGCGACGTACTCGCCCGGCGCCGGCACCACGATCGGCAGGTCGAACACCTGCGCGGCGATCCCCGACACCGACGGGTTTCGAGCCGCTCCGCCGATCAGCAGCAGGCGATGGAGCTCCACGCCCTGGTCGCGGATCGCGTCGAGCCCGGCGGCGAGCCCGCAGAGCATGCCCTCGATGGCGGCGCGCGCGACCGCGGGTCTCGTCGTACTGGCCAGGGTCAGGCCCGAGAGGGTTGCCGTGGCATCCGGCACGTTCGGCGTTCGCTCACCCTCGAAGTACGGCACGAGCACGGGGCTCGCGGGGCCGGGCTCCGCCTCGAGTGCGAGTCGGCCGAGCTCGTCATGATCGACGCCGAGCAGGCCCGCGAACGCGTCCAGCACGCGTGCCGCGTTGAGTGTGGCGACGAGCGGCAAGAACCGGCCGGTGGCGTCGGCGAAGCCGGCGACCGTGCCCGAGGCATCCGCGATCGGAGTCTCCGTGACCGCGAAAACCGTTCCCGATGTGCCGATCGAGATGACGCCGTCGCCACGCGTGGCACCGAGCCCCAGTGCCGCACCCGCGTTATCGCCCGCGCCGGGACCGAGGACAACGCCGCTCGGGGTCGTGCCGGCGCGCTCGAGCGCACCCAGCACACGCGGCAGCACCGCCGTGTGACCGAGCGCGCGTTCGAAGAGGTCGGGCTGATACCCGGCGGATCCCCAATAGGCGGTGCCACTCGCATCCGAGCGGTCCGTCACCAACTCGTCGAGGACCGGCCCGAGCGGCGAGCCCTCGGGTCCGTATCCCCGTAGGCGCCAGGTCAGCCAGTCGTGCGGCAGCGCCACCGCGGCGACACGCGCCGCGTTCTCGGGCTCGGCGCCCCGCAACCAGCGGAGCTTCGTCGCCGTGAACGACGCGACGGGCACGACGCCCGTGCGCTCGGCATACGCCTCGGCACCGACCTCGGCGATCAGGTCACGTGCCGCCGCGGCCGAACGCGTGTCGTTCCAGAGGAGAGCCGGACGGATGACCGCGCCCTGCGCATCCAGCACGACCATGCCGTGCTGCTGGCCCGCGATCGACACCGCAGCGACGTCGTCGAGGCCACCGGCGTCGGCGATCGCGGCCTGCAAGGCCTGCCACCACGCCTCGGGGTCGACCTCGGTGCCGACCGGATGCGTCGCACGGCCCGTGCGGACGATCCGGCCGGTCGCGGCATCCGCGATGACCACCTTGCAGGACTGAGTCGACGAATCGACGCCCGCGACCAGCGTCACTGACTGCCCTCAGCCGCGGGCGCCGAGCAGGTGCTCGGTCGCGAGCTGCTGCAGACGGACGAACCCGAAGCCCTTGCCGCCCAGGTACGCGTCGGTGTCGAACTCCTCGTAGGCGGAGCGGTCCGCCAGGAAGTCGTCGTACGACTCGCCCTCGTTGAGCGTCGGTACCGAGAGCTCGGGGACCTTCGATGCCTCGAGCGCCTCCTGCACCTCGGGGTCGGCGCGGAAGGCCGCCGCCCGCTCCTTGAGCAGCAGGTAGGTACGCATGTTGGCCGCGGCGGAGTCCCACACGCCGGTCTCGTCCTCGGTGCGGCTCGGCTTGTAGTCGAAGTGGCGCGGGCCGTCGTAGGCGGGCGTGCCACCGGGGCCGCCGTTCTCGAGCAGGTCGACCAGGGCGAAGGCGTTGTGCAGGTCACCGTGACCGAACACGAGGTCCTGGTCGTACTTGATGCCACGCTGGCCGTTGAGGTCGATGTGGAAGAGCTTGCCGTGGTAGAGCGCCTGGGCGATACCTGCGGCGAAGTTCAGACCGGCCATCTGCTCGTGGCCCGTCTCGGGGTTGAGACCCACCAGTTCCGGGCGCTCGAGCGAGTCGATGAAGGCCAGGGCGTGACCGAGCGTGGGCAGCAGGATGTCACCGCGCGGCTCGTTGGGCTTGGGCTCGATCGCGAAGCGGATGTCGTAACCCTTGTCGGTCACGTAGTCACCGAGCAGGTTGACGGCCTCGCGGTAGCGCTCGAGCGCCTGACGGATGTCCTTCGCGGCGTCGTACTCGGCGCCCTCGCGGCCGCCCCACATGACGAACGTCTTGGCGCCGAGCTCGGCACCCAGGTCCAGCTGACGGAAGACCTTGCGCAGCGCGAAGCGGCGCACGTCGCGGTCGTTCGAGGTGAAACCGCCGTCCTTGAATACCGGAGCGCTGAAGAGGTTGGTGGTGACCATCGGGACGACCAGGCCGGTGTCGGCGAGCGCGCCCTTGAGGCGATCGATCTGCTTCTGACGCTCGGCGTCGGACGAGCCGAACGCGAAGAGATCGTCGTCGTGGAACGTCAGGCCGTACGCGCCGAGCTCGGCAAGCTTCTCAACGGCATGCACCGTGTCGAGGGGCGGGCGCGTCGGTCCACCGAAGGGGTCGGAGCCGTTGTAGCCGACGGTCCAGAGGCCGAAGGAGAACTTGTCGGCGGGCGTGGGCGTGGGGGTGCTCATGGGTGATCCTGATCCTCGCTGAACGGAAATGTTGTTGAACACAACCTATAGCATTCCCCCGCGGTCGGCGACCCCATACGCTGGTGCGATGACCGACCGCGCGACAACGTTCGAAGCCGTGCGCCGGGCGAACCTCGCACGTCTGGTTCGGATTCTGCATCTGGTGGGTCCGCAGTCGCGCGCGCAGCTGACGGCGACGACCGGGCTCAACCGCTCGACGATCGCCGACCTGGTCGCCGAACTCGCCTCGATCGGCCTCGCGGAAGAGCTTCCGCCCGCTCCCTCGACGCGAGCCGGGCGTCCGTCCCCGGTCGTGGTGACACACCCCTCGGTCATGGCGATCGCGGCGAACCCCGAGGTCGACGCCCTCGCCCTCGCGGCGGTGCGCCTCGACGGCACCGTCGCGGCACGGCGACGCATCGAGGTCGACCATCTGCTCACCCCGGTCGAGACGGTCCGGCTGGTGGCCGAGACGATCGAGCTCTGGCGTGCGGACGAACTGCGGGGTGCGCGGCTCGTCGGCCTCGGCTTCGCCGTTCCCGGTCTCGTGCGCGACGCGGACGGGATGGTGCGAAACGCTCCGCACCTCGATTGGCACGATGTTCCGCTCCACGAGCTCGCGGCCGACGCGACGGGCCTACCGATCGTCGTGGGCAACGACGCCTCGCTCGGCGCGATCGCCGAGCACCTGTTCGGCGCGGGACGCGGTATCGACAACCTTGTCTACCTGAACGGCGGCGCGAGCGGCATCGGCGGCGGACTGATCGTTCACGGGATGCCCGTGGCCGGCGCCTCGGGTTATGCCGGGGAGTTCGGGCAGAACCGTCCCGGCATACCGTCGAGTGCGGACCGGCTCGCCGGGGACGGAGTGCTGGAGGACGAGGTCAGTCGGGCGCGACTGCTGGCCGTTGCGGGGCTGGTCGGCGCGGACGAGCCGACGCTCGCAGCGGCCCTGGCGGCGAGCGAGCTGCCCGATGCCCGCGAAGAGATCGCGCGGCAGCGGCGCATCCTGTCCACGGCGCTCGCGAACGTCGTCAACGTCCTCAACCCGCAGGTGATCGTGCTCGGCGGCTTTCTCGCGACCATCGCCGACGACAGCACCGGCGAGCTACTCGAGGATGTCCGAGCCCTGTCGATGCCTGCCGCCGCGGAGGACGTCCAGATCCGCTCCGCCGCGCTCGGCGAAGACCGCCTACTGGTCGGTGCGGCAGAGGCGGCCTTCGCGCGGTTGCTGGAGGATCCGGTGGGGACGCTTCAGAACCCCTGAGCCAGGCGGTAGTACGCCTGGTTCCAGCGCACCTCCTGCTGGAACCCGCGCAGCGTGGTCTCGTCGTCGATCACGAGCAGCTCGGTCTTGGCGATCTCGGCGAAGTCGCGGAACACCTCGATGCCGACGGCCGTGGTCATGACCGTGTGGTGCGCCGCACCCGCGGTCAGCCACGCGGCGGCGCTGGTGGCGAAGTCCGGCTGCGGCTTCCAGATCGCACGCCCGACGGGCAGGTTCGGAAGGTCCGGCGCCTCGACGTTCTCGACGACGTTCGCGACGAGCCGGAAGCGGTCGCGCATGTCGCTCATCGCGACGACGACAGCGGGCCCCGGGTCGGCCGTGAACACCAGACGGACCGGGTCTTCCTTGCCACCGATACCCAGCGGGTGGATCTCGAGCCGCGCCTTCTGCGACGACAGCGAGGGCGAGACCTCGAGCATGTGGGCTCCGAGGATGCGCTCGCTGCCCGGCACGAGATCGTAGGTGTAGTCCTCCATGAGGCTCGCGCCGCCGGGCAGGCCCGCACCCATGACGTTCGCGACACGCACGAGGATGGCGGTCTTCCAGTCGCCCTCGGGCCCGAAGCCGTAGCCCTCCGCCATGAGGCGCTGGACGGCGAGCCCCGGCAGCTGCTTCAGCGCACCCAGGTCTTCGAAGCTCGTCGTGAAGGCGCCGAAGCCGCCCTCCTCGAGGAACGAGCGCAGTCCGAGTTCGATCGCGGCACCGTCACGCAGCGACTGGTGGCGCTCTCCCCCGGCGCGCAGCTCGGGGACGACGTCGTACTCCTCTTGATACAGGGCGACGAGCGCGTCGATGTCGGATTCGGACGCAGCGGCCACCGCATCCGCCAGCTCGTTCACACCCCAGGTGTTGACCTGCACGCCGAACCGCAGCTCGGCCTCGGTCTTGTCGCCCTCGGTGACGGCGACGTAGCGCATGTTGTCACCGAAGCGTGCGAGCTTGAGGCTGCGCGAGGCGGCCCATCCCGCCGCCGCGCGCTGCCACGAGGCGATCTCGCCGCGCACGCGGGCATCGGAGGCGTGCCCGATCACGGTCTTGCGGGCGACGCCCAGGCGCGTCTGGATGTAGCCGAACTCGCGGTCGCCGTGCGCGGCCTGGTTGAGGTTCATGAAGTCGAAGTCGATGTCGGCCCACGGCAGCTCGACGTTCGCCTGTGTGTGCAGGTGCAGCAGCGGCTTCTGCAGGGCGTCGAGGCCTCCGATCCACATCTTCGCGGGGCTGAAGGTGTGCATCCACGCGATCAGGCCGATGACGTTGTCGGCGGCGTTGGCCTCGAGCGCGAGGCGACGGATGCTGTCGGCATCCTTCAGCACGGGCTTCCAGACGACCTTCACCGGGACGTGACCGTCGAGCTGGGCGACGACGCCCTGCGACTGGTCGGCGACCTGGCGGAGCGTCTCTTCGCCGTAGAGGTTCTGGCTGCCCGTGACGAACCAGACCTCGTAGGGCTCGAGCGAGGTGGAGAGAGGAGTGCGGGTCATGGATTTCTACTTTCGGTCAGGAGTCAGAGCGCTGCGACGGCGGCGTGCTCGATGGCGAGCCCGGCTTCGTAGCGCGTGAGGTAGGTGGCGTATCCGGCGAGGTCGTCGGGGTCGGGCGCGACGGTCTCGAAACCGGTCGTGGCGAATACTCGTTCGGCCAGGTATGCATCGAGGGCGAGGTCGTCGGCCGCATCGAGATAGGCGGCGAGAACCGCGATTCCCCAGGCACCACCCTCGGAAGCCGTGGCGGCGACAGCGACCGGCGCCTCGATGGCGGCGGCGAGAAGGCGCTGCGCGACCCTCGCCGTGCGGAACATGCCACCGTGCGCATACATGGTGTCGATGGCTACTCCTTCGCCATGCAGCACGCGCATTCCGAGGCTCAGAGTGCCGAAGACGGCGTAGAGCTGAGCACGAGCGAAGTTGCCGAGCGTAGGACGCGAGTCGGGCGTGCGGATGACAAGAGGCCGGCCCGCGTCGAGACCCGCGATCGGTTCACCCGCGAGGAAGTTGTAGGCGAGCAGACCGCCAGCGTCCGGCTCGGCCGCACGCGCCTCACGGAAGAGGACCTCGTAGACGGCGTCCGCCGCGAGGGGTGTCCCGGCTGCCTCGGCGAACCGGGCGAACATCCCGGCCCACGCGGCGAGCTCGCTCGCGCCGTTGTTGCAGTGCACCATCGCGACGGGGTCGCCGGCGGGCGTTGTGACGACGTCGAGCTCGTGGTGCACCTTCGCCAGGGGGCGCTCGAGCACGACCATCGCGAAGATGCTGGTGCCCGCGCTCACGTTTCCCGTGCGGGGCGAGACCGAGTTTGTCGCGACCATCCCCGTGCCGGCATCGCCCTCCGGCGGACAGAACCGGATGCCGGGCGTGAGCGTTCCGGACGGGTCGAGCAGAGCCGCACCCTCCGTCGTCAGCTCGCCGGCGTCGGCGCCGGCAGCGAGGACCTCGGGCAGAAGACCGAGGAGGGGTGCGGGCAGGCGCCCTTCCACCAACGAGTCATAGGCCGTGACCATCTCCGCGTCGTACATGCCGGTTGCCGGGTCGATGGGAAACATCCCTGACGCATCCCCGACACCGAGCACACGTCGACCGGTCAGACGCCAGTGCACGTACCCGGCGAGGGTCGTGACGAAGCGGATGTCGGGGACATGCTCTTCCGCGTCGAGAACCGCCTGGTGCAGGTGCGCGATCGACCACCGCAGCGGAATGTTCACACCGAAGACTTCCGTGAGCTCCGCGGCCGCGCGACCCGTCGACGTGTTGCGCCAGGTGCGGAACGGGACGAGGAGCTCGTCATCGGCGTCGAAAGCGAGGTAGCCGTGCATCATGGCCGAGACGCCGATGGCGCCGATGTTGGTGGGGCGGACACCATGGCGCTGCTCGGCATCCGTCTTCAGATTCGCGTAGGCGGCGGCAAGTCCCGCCCACACCTCGCCGAGCGCGTAGGTCCAGCGCCCACCCTCGAAGGTGTTCTCCCATTCGAAGCCGCCCACGGCGAGGACGTCGGCCGGGTTGTCGGCGTCAACGAGGCACGCCTTGATACGGGTCGAACCGAACTCGATCCCGAGGGCGGTGCGGCCGGAACGGATTGCGTCCGCGGCAGATGTTTCGGTCATCGACGATCGTCCTCGTTCTGTCCGTAGACGTTCTGGTAGCGGCCGTAGAGGGCGTCGATCTTGTCCTGCGGAATCGGGATCAACGGACCCGCCTCCCGGGCGATGTGGACCGTACGGGCCGCGTCCTCACACATCACCGCAGCCTTCACCGCATCCTTCGCCGACACCCCGATCGTGAACGGCCCATGATTCTGCATCAACACCGCACGAGACCGATGCCCCGTGAGAGTCTCCACAATCCCGCGGCCGATCGAGTCATCCCCGATCACCGCGAACGGACCCACCGGAATCGGACCCCCGAACTCATCCGCCATCCCCGTGATCACACACGGAATCTCTTCCCCCCGCGCCGCCCACGCCACCGCGTAGGTGGAGTGCGTGTGCACGACACCCCCGACATCCGGCATGTTCCGATACACATACGCGTGCGCCGCCGTATCACTCGACGGGGAACGATCACTCCCCGGAGTCCCAGCGATGACATTCCCGTCCAGGTCGCACAGAATCATGTTCTCCGGAGCGAGATCGTCATACGACACACCCGACGGCTTGATCACGAACAGATCAGCCCCGGGCACACGACCCGACACATTCCCACCCGTCCACACCACCAGGCCGTAACGCACCAACTCCGCATGCAGCGCGGCGACCTCGATTCGGGTGGCGGCGATCGCTGCCTCGACGGAATTCGGGGTTTCGGTCGTGCTCACGGGGGCTCCATCGGTCTCGCGGCGGTCGTCTCGGGTTCGGGCGACCCTCACGATGTTACCGGTACCATCCAGTTTGCGCGAACGCTTTGCCGTCGTTTGAGGAGCTCATTCAGTCGCGGCGCGGAAGCGCAGAGTCGCGCACGACGAGCAACGGAGGCTCGACGAACGCGCCCCCCGGCGCGCCGACGACCTCAGCAACCACCCGCCGCGCTTCGGACGCGAGGTCGAGTCGCACCGTCGTCAACGCGGGCAGGTAGAACGCGGAGTCGGGGTTGTCGTCGAACCCCACGACCGAGACCGCCCCGGGCGCGTCTATGCCCCGCGCGCGCAGTCCCGCCATCAGCCCGAGCGCCATCTGGTCGTTGGCGACGGCCAATGCCGTGGGGGCCTGTTCGCGCCCGAGCGCATCAGCCACCGCTTCTGCGAGCGCATACCCGGCGGCAGCGCTCCAGTCGCCTTCCCATCGGGCAGCGAGGGTCAGTCCCGCGGAGTCCAGCGCATCAGCGACGCCCCGGGCGCGAGCCCTCGCCTCGAGCCAGTCACCCGGGCCCGCAACCTCGGCGATCCGGCGATGCCCGAGGTCGAGCAGGTACGCCACCGCGAGCGCCGCGCCCGCCGACTGAGTCGCCGCACCGGTGCCGCCATGCAGGGCCACGATCGGAACACCGGGCGCCGCCATGGTGGCCGCCTCGAGTGTGCGCGTGTGCGGTGCGACGAGCACGATGCCATCGACACCCTGAGCGAGCAGGTGCCCTACCGCCGCTTCGACCGACGACGCATCTGCAGCATCCGCGTAGGCCGTGGCGATCCAGCGCCCTCCCGTACGGGCGGCGGCCTCGAGCGCGGCGACGCCTTCGGCAGGCCCGTAGAGGGCGGCATCGGATGCGACGACGCCCAGCGTGCGCGACGTGCTGGTGCCGAGGGCTCTCGCGGCGTTGTTGATGCGATACCCCAGCGCCTGGATCGCATCCAGCACCCGCTGACGCGTTTCGGGACGGATGTGCGGATGGCCGTTGAGCACGCGCGACACCGTCTGCGTCGACACCCCGGCGTGCGCGGCGACATCGCGCACCCCGACGGCACGCACGGGCGCGGGCTGCGTCATGGCTTTCCTTTCTCGGGTGAGCTTCAGCGTAGTGATAGAAGATGTGTTCTATTAATGAGGCCCACATCCTTCCTGTATTCGAATATATCTGCTAAGCTCGATCTGTGATCGACGACCTCAAACATCCGGAGACATCGTCAACGAGCGTGTCGATGGAAGAATCGCTGGGCTTCCTGTTCGACGACCTCCAGGGCGATCAGTTCGCGGCGATCCGGCACGATGCGCGTCGCGCGGCCGGTATCGCGGAAGCGATCGAGATCGCGCGCCTGCATCCGTACGTCTATACGGACATTGTCGGGCGAGACGGTGAAGACTTGGCCGAGCGCGGAGTTCTGCTCGATCTGTCATTGCGGCTGAACGTTGCCGAGCAGACTCTTCGATCCCTCGCGCACACGGCGTCGTCCGCATCCGAGTCCCTGCCGTGGCTCTGGCGCCGAGCGCTGGACGGCTTCGCCCCGCTCGTGCTCGTGGAGGCGGTTGTCGCAGGAGCCGCGCGACTGCGGGCCCCGATCGGCGCATCGCACGAAGAGATCGCGGAGGCCGAGTCAGCGATCGCTGAACTCGACGCGGCCACATCGGAGTGGGTCCTGTCCTGCACGCGCGCCGCATTCCGCGCACGTCTCAAGCGGCTGCTCGAACGACTCGACACCCGCCGCTCCGAGGTACGCCACGCCGCCGCAATGCGCGATCGTCGCGTCTGCATCGAGCACGTCGACGACGGGATGTCGTGGGTCTCCGCCCTCGTACCGACCGTCGATGCGGTGGCCCTCGGTCGGCGCCTGAACGCGACGGCACAGGCTACGTCGAGGGATGCCCGCGAGCTTCGCACCCGCGATCAGATTCGGGCCGACCTGTTCGCGTCGTGGTTGAAGGGCGAGGGGACCCCGACCGCGGTCAAGACGAAGGTCTTCGTCACCGTGCCGGTATCCCTGCTCGCGGGCACGGGGACGACGGCCGGCGCACGTGGCGACCTCGCAGCGCGGCTGGCCGCGCTCCCCCGCGAGGATGCCGAGCTCGTGGGCCACGGTCCGATCGATCCGCTCACCGCCGCTCAGATCTTCAGCGATGCGAAGGCCTTCCACCGCGTGGTCACCGATCCGGTACGCGGCGTCGTCCTCCACATGGACCGCCGCACGTATCGCCCGACGAAGGCGCAGCGGGACTGGCTGATCCTGCGCTTCGGAAGATGCGCCCGCGATGGCTGCACCCGCCTCGCGCTCGACGCCGACATCGATCACGACAGGCCCTGGGCCCTGGGAGGGAAGACCGACGAGGACAACTTGCGCCCGCTCTGCCCCCCGGACCATCAGCATCGGCACATCACAAAATTCCGGTTCATCACGCGAAGCGATGGCACGGTCAGGGTGGAGACTCCCACGGGCTACGCGAGTTCCGCGCCTCCACCCTTCTGAGCGCCCTCGGCATTCGCTCATGTGCGAGCCTGGAGACATGCGCATCGCTCTCACTGGCTCATCCGGCAAGCTCGGCTCCGTCGCCCTGCGCGAACTGCGCGCGGCCGGCCACGACGTCATCGGGATGGACGTCGTCGGCGAGCGCGGTCCGGGCTTTGTCCGTGTCGACCTCACCGACTACGGCCAGGTCGTGGATGCCCTCACGGCCGTCAACGACCAGCACGACGGCTTCGACGCGGTGGTTCACCTGGCTGCCATCCCGGCCCCCGGCATCGCGCCCGATGTCGCGACGTTCCACAACAACATGCCGAGCACGTTCAACGTGTTCTGGGCGGCCATCCGCCTCGGCATCACCCGAATCGTCTATGCATCGAGCGAGACGGTGCTCGGCCTACCGTTCGACGTGCCGCCGCCCTACATCCCCGTCGATGAGGATTACCCGGCCCGTCCTGAGTCCGTCTATTCGCTGGTCAAGCATCTCGAAGAGCAGCTTGCGATCGAACTCGTGCGGTGGCATCCGGATGTCTCCATCACCGCCTTGCGCTTCTCGAACGTCATGGTGCCCGAGGACTACGAGGCGTTCCCGTATGACGCCGATCCGCGGGATCGCAAGTGGAACCTGTGGGGCTACATCGACGGCGCCCACGCCATCGAGCGGGCGCTGCAGGTCGCTCCCCCGGGCTTCGACCGCTTCATCATCGCAGCGGCCGACACCGTCACGACGCGTCCGAACGCCGAGCTCGTCGCCGAGGTGTTCCCCAACGTTCCCATCCACGGCGAGCTCGGCGCGCACGACACCATGCTGTCGATCGCGAAGGCGCGGCGCCTGCTCGGCTACGACCCGCAGCACTCCTGGCGCGCCTGACCTCGCGAACCCGCCGAGACGGCCGGCTTGCGTCAAACCTTCGGCTTGACAGCCGGAGCGCTGGGGTCCCGCAGCATCCGACAAACGAAGAACGCCCCCGCATGCGCGGGGGCGTTCTTCGTTCCGTGGCGAGTGAGGGATTCGAACCCCCGAAGGCTACGCCGGCTGATTTACAGTCAGATCCCTTTGGCCGCTTGGGTAACTCGCCAGGGCGCGCCCGTCCGACTTTTGCAGACGACCGGAAGCGCGATCTCCCATATTACCCAATCGCGGGCGCCCCGAAGAACGCGCGTCAGGTACCGAGGCGGTCGAGATCCACGTCGCGCAGTTCGCTCGGGGTCCGCAGGAGAGCGCCCTCGAACCGGCAGGTGGATGCGGCGATGAGCATCGCCTCGTCGAGCACCGCACGCCAGGCATCCGCGTCTTGAGGTTCGCCATCCGTCGCGAGCCGGGCGACGGTCGCTGAAAGCGTCGCATCCCCCGCACCCATCGTGTCGACGATTCGACCCGGCAGGTCCGCGATCGGCGCGACGAGCTCACCGTCACCGAACTCACCCTCATCAAGCGCGACGGCGCGCACGAAGGCACCGTCGGCACCACGAGTGCCCAGCACGACGGGCACCCCGAGCTCACGCATCCGTGTAACCGCGTCGTCCAACGACTCCCCGAACATCAGGTGCGCGTCGTCGTCACCGATCTTCACGAGCACGGCTCGCGGCGCGAGATCCTCGAACCCGGCCACGAACTCCGCGAGGTCCCCCATCATCCCGGTTCGGGGGTTCGGGTCGATCACGAGACGCGTTTCGGTCGCGCGAACCGCCGTAGCGAACTCCGCCGCCTGCGCCGCATCGTCGAAGGGGAAGCAACTCACGACGGTCATCGAAGCATCCGCGATCGCCGCACGCTCGGCATCGCCGAAATGGATGCGCCGAGCCCGAGCCGCCTCATTGAACACGTACACCGGCTCGGCGCCGCCCGCCCGCTCGCTGACGGCACGGGAGGTCCCGAGCGGCGACGGGGTAGCGAGCAGCTCGACATCGAAGTCGGCGAGATAGGCGCGGATGCGCGCTCCCGCATCGTCGTCGCCCACCATCGCGATGAGCGTCGTCGGCACGCCGAGGCGAGCCAGCCCCACTGCAACATTCAGGGCTGCACCTCCGACGAACTCGCGAACACCGAGATCGTCCCGCAACTCATCGATGAGTGCGTCGCCGATCACCACAACCCGTGCTTGCGTCATGACGCGAGACTACGCGAGCACCCGTTCGACGAACCGTTCAGTTCGTCGTCGTGCCCCATCGATCCGGCGGTCGACGCTCGCACGCATCTCGGACGGGGCGAGCGGTGCCGCGAGGCGGACGTTCTCGTGGCACGAGAGATCAGCACAGATGTACGTACCGACGCTGTCGCCATGCGCGCCGGCGTCGCCCGCCTTGCGAGCCGTGAACAGCGAGACCTGGTCGGCGGGCTGCAGGGTGTGGCAGATGTCGCACATCCCGGAGCGGGCGCGAGAGGTCGTCGACGCGGCTCGCAGAGCGACGCCGAGGGGCTTGCCGTCCTGCTCGGTGACGACGTAGCCGCGCCCGCGCACCTCGGGATCCCGCCAGGCCAGAAAGTCCAGGTGATCCCAGTCGGTCAACAGAAAGTCATGCGGCAACTGCAGCTGCCGGATCTCTTCGTCGACGACGTTCACGAACGACGCTCGGACCTCGTCCTCGGTCAACGGTCGCATCCCACCTCCATGCATCGTGCCCCTCCAGTCTACGAACGACGCCGGATAGAGTGCCGTGATGGCTGACTCATCCGTGGACATCATCGACCAACGCCCCGGAGTGATCGAACCGAAGCGATCGTCCTTGCATGCCCGACTTCGGGTCGGGATCGCGGTGGCCTTCTCGGCGTTCTTGCTGGCCGGATGCATCGCATCAGCCTTCCCTTACGCCGTGCTCGAAGAAGCCGCTCAGCCCGAGGATGAGCTCCCCGCCGAACTACCGGCTTATGCGGGAGATGGGGCCGACCTGGAAACGGCACGATTCGTGGGTGAGCACGACGACAGCTCACTGTGGCTCATGCGCGGCGCAGAGATTACCGACATCTGCATCCTCGCGTACCGGGACGATACAGCCTGGGTCCTTGGCTGCGGGCTCGCGAGCGGCCCCGTGGGCATCGGCGGCATGGCGGGAGAGTTCACCGTCGTGCCCGACGGCACACCGGCACCGGAAGGCACGACTCAGGTCTCGGAGAACGTCTACACCCACGGATGAGCCCCGAGGAGGGGAATCCGGCGGTTGTAGACTGCGTGGATGGCCGATTCATCCTTCGACATCGTCAGCAAAGTCGACCACCAGGAGGCCGAGAACGCCCTGAACCAGGCGCGCAAAGAGATCGAGCAGCGCTACGACTTCAAGGGCACCGGTGCATCCGTCGAGTGGAGCGGCGAGTCCGTCCTGATCAAGGCGAACAGCGAAGAGCGCGCCAAGGCGGTTCTGGATGTCTTCCAGTCCAAGCTCATCAAGCGCGGCATCTCGCTGAAGAGCCTCGAGTCGGGTGAGCCGTTCGCGAGCGGCAAGGAATACCGCATCGTCTCGACGATCAAGGACGGTATCTCGCAGGAGAACGCCAAGAAGATCGGCAAGATCATCCGCGACGAAGCCCCGAAGGGCGTCAAGTCGCAGGTTCAGGGCGACGAGCTGCGCGTGCAGTCCAAGAGCCGCGACGACCTGCAAGAGGTCATCCGCGTGCTGAAGGCCGCCGATCTCGACGTCGACCTGCAGTTCGTCAACTACCGGTAAGTCCCCCGGGTGGGCTTTTCGCGCGCGGAGCTCGAGTCGTTCCGTGACCGCGAGATCCCGGAGTTCGTTCCGCCGCGCCCGCGGCTGCTGTTCGTGGGCATCAACCCGGGGCTGTGGACGGTCGCGACGGGAACGCCATTCGCCCGGCCCGGCAACCGCTTCTACCCGGCACTCGTCGCCGCGGGAATCATCCCGAGACGGCCGCGCATCCTCGACGACGGGATGCCGGACGAAGACCGCGCAATGTTCTTCGATGCGGGCATCGGGGTCACGAGCGTCGTGCCCCGTGCCACCGCTCGCGCAGACGAATTGACGAAGCAAGAGTTGCTTGACGGGGCGATTCGGTTGGCAGCGGATGTCGAGCGGTGGCGGCCTCTCGTTGTAGCTGTACTGGGGCTGACGGCTTACCGGCAGGGGTTCGAGCGCCCCCGCGCGAAGGCTGGCCGACAGGACGAGTCGATAGCCGGGGCATCGCTCTGGGTGCTCCCGAATCCCAGCGGTCTCAACGCGCACGAAACCCTCGCCTCGCTCGCGGATTCCTACGCCGCGCCGGCGCGGGAAGCCGGAATCATCCCCTGACTGATTCTTCAGCTACCGGAATAAACCCGCACCGCACCGACCGCGGCGTCTACGCGAGTCGTCATGACGTCACGCGATAGCACGTCCGCTCCATGCGCGGCTGCGTGACGCGGCAGCGCAGCGACCACCGGCCCCAGCTGTTCCACGAAGTCCTGCGCGACAGCCGGTTTCACGCCGAACAGGGCTAGTGAGTCTCTGCTCATGAGCGCGTCGAGATCGAGATCTCGGTTGCCCAGCAGCGCCAGCTGGTGCTGGTTTCCCTCACCAAGCGGCTCGGGGTTGACGTCGAAGGCGGGGGCCAGCATCCAGGCAGGTCCCCTTCGGAGGAATCCATGGTTGCGGAGGTGATCGTCGAGATTGCCAACGAGCGCCCCGAACACCGCGCGCCGCCAGAGTTCGACCGTGTCGGCACCGGCAAGCCGCGCAAAGTCGACGACGTCCATCCAATCGCCACCATCGCCGTCCATGGCCTCGAGCGCAGTCATGGCGGAGATATACGGGATGCGGACGCCATCGTCCTTTCGATCGAATCGCCGGAGGAACAACACCGTGCGATCAGTACCGTCCACCTGCATCCGCTTCGTCATGTGCGCAGGCACCGTGATTCCCGCGGCGGCCATGCCATCGAGCATCGCTGCTTCCCAGGCCATGACGTTCCAGTCGTCGCCGACCGGTTTAGGGAACTTCGCCAGCCACAGGTCAGATCCGATCCTGACGTTCGCCTTGGGACGAGCACCGCCCAAGGAGCCGGTCGCCCGGAAGAGGCGACGAACCGCGACATCATCAATGTCTGTCTCGCCGCGCTCGATCTGGTCCGCGACATGGATGATGTCCGCCAGATCGGTATCGACAGGCACGCCACCATCGGGTGCCATCGCAACGCCCTCAGCCCAGAAACGCGTCGCCCCCTGGCGCCCCTCGTCGTTGACCCCAAACATCAGCGTGAGGTCATCGAGTCGTCGACCCGCCGCGCGATTCTGAACCTTGCGTCCCCACGTATCCGGCGCCGAGTCGCTGAATGGGTTCGCCGGGAGGAGTGGTTGCGCGCCCGGAAACAGACCCAGCGCCGGAGCGAGCGCGAACGCGTCGCGCATGCGCAGATAGCCAGAGTCGTACTCAAACGATCCAGAGGTTCTGGTCCGGAATATCCTCCCCGCAAGGACCTCGCTACGTCCGATGACCGTCGTCACCTCATAGACGTCAGTCATCGTTGCGCACGCGTACTCGTTCAGGCAGTGTTTCGTCCATCATCAGGCGACCCCGCTCCGTGCGGAACGGATCACTCGCCGCGACAACGGCATCCATCAATCCCAGGACGCGCATGACTCGCAGCGTGATCTCGAGAGTTGTCCCCTCGCCGTTCTCGAGTTTGCTGATCGTGGGCGGTGTGGTTCCTGCACGCTCGGCGACCATCCGCGCCGTCAGGCCCAGTAACTTTCGCTGGTTCGCGAGATTCTGGCCGATAGCGCGCATCGACCGCTTCACCGGGATAGGAGTCTTAGACATAATCGACCATTTTAGATCAACGAAAGTTGATAGTAAACAATCTTAGATCAACATTCGTTTATCTTATATGCGCGGTTCGCGGCTTCCTTCAGCCGCGCTTACCGGGCAGCGCCGGCTGAACCTTGCGCTGCCATGGCAGCACGAGCGGCGTGACCAGGCGGAACGCCAGGTTGATCAGCAACCCGAGCAGACCCACGATCAGGATGCCCGCGTACACCTCGTCGATGGCGAACTGCTGACCCGCTCTCCGAATCGCAGCTCCCAGACCGAACTCGGCACCGACGAACTCGGCGGCTATCAGCGTGATCAGACAGGTCGCCATGCCGAGCCGCAGCCCGTTGAGCAGTCCGGGCGCGATCGCCGGGAACAGCAGCCTGGTGAAGAACCGGATACCTGTGGCGCCGAAGTTGCGGCCCGCCTCGATCAGGTCGGTGGGCACGTCCCGGACCGTTCCGCGGGTGCTGATGATGATCTGGAAGAAGGCGGTGGCGAAGGCGGTGATGATGTAGGCCACCTCGCCCCGCCCGACGATGATGATGAAGAGCGGAAGAAGGGCGATCTTCGGCAGCGGGTAGAGCGTGTCGGTGATGGGCCGGATCAGCAATTCGACCGTGCGCCACCGCCCCGATGCGACCCCGATCGCAACGCCGAGCACCGCGGCGAGCGCGAAGGCGATCAGCAGTCGCTGGACGGTCAGCACCAGATCCAAGCCCAGCCGCCCGTTCACGAGTCCGTCGAACGCCGTCACGATGATGTCGCTCAACGGCGGGAAGAATCGCGGGTCGAGCAGTCCCGTGCGCGTGACGATCTCCCACAGCACGATGACCGCGAGTGGGATGGCCCATGACTGCGCCCAGCGTCTCACCGTCGGGTTCATATCTGTGCTCCTTGCACGTCACGTCGCCACGGCAGGAGGCGGTCGGCTACCGCATCGAATCCGACGGAACTGATAAGCCCGATGACGGCGATGATCAACAGCGCGACGTACATGTCGGTGACGCGCAGAATCTGCCAGTTCGACCAGAGGAACTGACCGAGGCCGTTCGGGGCACCCACCATCTCGATCGCGATCACGGCGATCAGGGTGAACCCGAGCGAAACCCGGATACCTGTGACGATCGACGGCAGCGAACCCGGCACGAGGATGCCGAAAAACCTCTTCACTCCCCGGGAGCCGTAGTTGTCCGCCACCTCGACGAGTGTGCGATCGATGCTCCGCACTCCCGCGACGGTGTACAGGATCATGACGATGAGCGGAGTCACCAGGGCGGTCAGGATGATCGCCATCTCGGTCCGCCCGAGCAGGAACGTCAGGAAGGGGAAGAACAGCACGCCCGGAATGGGGTAGAGGAACGCCAGGATCGTATGCGCGCCGCGGTCCATCCATTGCGAGGCGGTGATCGCGATACCCACCCCGACTCCCAGAACCACGGCCAGCACGATCGTGACGAGCACGCGCAGGACGGTCGCGATGATGTCGCCACCCAGCCCGGAAGCGGGTTCGAAGACGATCACACTCCGGGCGATGATCTCGGTGGGCGGCGGGAAGAAGGTGGCCCGGATGACGCCGGTCCGGCTGAGAATCTCCCACCCGACCAGGATGACGACGGGACCGACGAACAGGGCCCACTTGTCGCGAAGGCCACGCCAGCTCACCGGTCGTCCACCGCCATGGCGGCCTGAACCTCGTCGCGCAGATGGTTCCAGATGTCCTGCGACAGGGCGGCGAATTCGGGCGTACCGCGCAACTCGGGGGTGCGGTCCGGCCCGAAGTCGAGCTCGACGATGTCCCGGATCCTGCCCGGTCGGGCGGACATGAGCACCACGCGATCCGAGAGGAAGACCGCCTCATCGATCGCGTGAGTGATGTAGAGCACCGTCGGTTTCGTCTGCTGACGCAGCTCGAGGATCTGCTCCTGCAGGAGGGTGCGCGTCTGCGCGTCGAGCGCCCCGAGCGGTTCGTCCATCAGCAGCACTTCGGCATCCTGCGCGAGCGCACGCGCGATGCCGACGCGCTGCTTCATCCCTCCTGACAGCTGGTGGGGGAAGAAGTCGCCGAAGCGCGCCAGACCGAGCCGCGCCAACTGCTCGTTCGCGATCTCGGCCGCCTCTTTTTTGGGCACATTGCGGTTCCGCGGGCCGAACATGACGTTCTCACGCACCGACATCCACGGAAACAGAGCATGCTCCTGAAACACCATGGCCGTCTTCGGCCTGTCGGGTTTGGAGCTCTGGATCTCGACCGATCCCGAGGATGGCGCGTACAGACCCGCGACGAGACGCAGCAGAGTGGACTTCCCGCAGCCCGACGGTCCCACGATGGACACGAATTCGGCTTCGGCGATGTCGAGCGAGACATCCTCGAGTGCGGTGACCTGCTCCTTTCCCGGGAACCGCTTGCTCACGTCCGTGAGTCGGACCTTCGGTTGCATCTGCGCACTCATCGGCTCACCGCGTCAGTTCTCGAGCGCGGCATCGCGCCAGCTGAAGTCCCAGATGTCCTCTTCGGGGATGATCTCGTCGTAGTTCAGTGACCCCTGCTCCATGAAGAACTCCTGGTAGCGCAGCACCACGTCGAAGTCCACGCTCAGGTCGGCCGGGATGTGGTGCTGGCGGGACGCGGCCACGATCGCCGGATCGGCACCCGTGTACTGCTCGACGAGCTCGAGCATCTCGGGGGTGTCCCATCCGTTCGCGTCGAGATCTTCGGCGGCCATCGCATACGCACGCATGAAGTCCTCGGCCACCTGCGGGTTCTCGTCCGCCCAGTCCGTGTTGTAGATGATTCCCGTGAACGGCAGCGGATCTTCGTCCGCCGGGGTCTCCCACGGGCGGTAGCCCGACCCGTTGCCCTCCGCCTGCGTCGGGAACGGCTCTGAGAGGATGCCCGCCGCGATGCCACCGTTTGCGAGCGCCGGCACCTGATCGGGGAACGGGATGTACTCCAGGGCGATGTCGTCCATCGACAGTCCCCCGCGCTCCAGGGCGAAGCCGAGCAGCGCCTCGGTCACGACGCCGGGCGCGTTGACGGCGAACGTCTGACCCGCGAGTTGCGACATGTCCTCGGCGACCGCGGCGGCCTCTTCCGACGAACCCGCGAGTTGCGACGACACGATGAAGTAATCCTCGATGTATCCGGCGTGCATCGGCGCCACGTAGCGCACGGGCAGCCCCTCGTCCACGGCGTTGTACGCGGCAGAGCCGATCCCGGCGAACCCGGCGTCATACTGCGCGGTCGCGACGCCGGTGATCGACTCGTTCCCGCTGGCGACCTCGACCAGCTCTACGTTGATCCCCACCTCTTCGGCGTACTTCTCGGCGGTCACGAAGAGGGGCAGCGACGAGCCTGTTGCCAAGTAGGCGACCCGGATCGTGCCACCCTCGCCGCCTGCTTCGCCCCCGCCGGAGTCCCCTCCCGAAGAGGCGCCCTCAGGATCGGCCGCGCAGCCTGCGAGAACGAGGACGGCGACGGCACCCGTGGCGACGAGAGCCCGGCGGGCACGGATTGCTGTGTTGTGCATCATGGTGAAACTCCCTTGTTTCTGTTGCGTGCGAGGACGTGCGGTTTTCGTCAGTGCCCGTGCTCCCGGGCCATGAGCCAAGATGGACGCCCACTGATCTTGGCGTCGATCACGAGGGGACGGTCACGGGCGGATGCGAGCCACGTCGCCACCCCGCCCAGGTCGTCCAGCGAGCGCACGGTGATCGCGTCGCAGCCGTAGCCGCGCGCGATCGCCGCGATATCTGTGTCCGGGAACCGGACGATCTCTTGTTCTGCGGCCGTGGATTCCGGAAACAGATGGATTTCGGCGCCGTACGCACTGTCGTTGAAGGCGATGACCACCAGGCCGAGGCGCAGCCGCACGGCGGTCTCCAGCTCCACCGCGCCCATCAGCAGCGACCCGTCGCCGGTGCCGAGCACGGCCATCCGGTCGGGACGCGCGACGGCGGCGCCGATCACGCTGGCGAGCCCCAGCCCGATCGACTGGAACGACAGGGGCAGGACGTAGCCCTCGTCGTCCGGAACGCGCAGATGCGCACCCGGGTAGGCATTGACGTTGCCCCCGTCGACGACGACGACGCGTTCGTCGGGAAGCATCGCGTCGAGCGCGTTGGTCAGGGCTGCGGGATCGACGAAACCCGGCTCGTCGATCACCTCGACGGTCTGATCCGACCAGTACCGCGCCGCGCGAACACGTTCGGCGATCTCGGGCGTGCGGTATCCGACTCTCGTCGTCCCCGTCGCCTCCAGCGCCGCGATCGCGGCGCGTGCGACGGCGCCCGTGTCGCCGACGATCCCGAGGTCGACGAGGCGATACTTGCCGATCGCGTCGACACGGTCATCGACCTGGACGAGGGTCGCCTCCGCTACCAGTGAGCCGCCGCGGGTCGTCCAGTCGTTCAGCGCGACGCCGAAACCGACGATGAGGTCTGCATCCCGAACGAGCTCGGCCGCGTTGTCTGTTGCGAAGCCCCCGACGACATCGAGTGCCCATTCGTCGCCCTCGAACACGCCTCGGGCGCCGCCCGAGGCGATCAGCAGAGCGCCGGTCAGCGCGGCGAGGTCACGAAGGTCCTGCTTGGCGACGCGGGCACCACGACCGCCGATGATCACCGGACGATCTGCACGCGCCAGCATCTCGCCGAGTTCCGCGACATCGGCTCCGGAGACGGCGGGCGTCGGTACGCGCAGGTTCGATGCCGGCCGCGATCCCGGATACGCGATCTCGCGATCCTGGATGTCGATCGGCATCGACAGAACAACAGTGGCGCGCTCGATCTGAGCGACCCGATAGGCGCGGGCCGCATCGGCGAGTGCGGTCGCGGCCGAGTGGATGCGCATGGGTATCGCTCCGACGGCACGGACGGCCGTGTCCTGGTCGATGTGGAAGTTCGATGTGACGTTCCCGACGGCCGTGTCGGCGGCCAGAACGAGAAGCGGTGTGTGGCACTTCGCGGCTTCCGTGATGCCGGTGAGCGCGTTGGTCAGCCCGCAACCCTGATGCAGACTGAGCGCGCTGACGTCTCCCGTCACACGCGAGTACGCGTCGGCCATCGACGCCGCACCGGCCTCGTGGCGCGCGGCGACATAAGAGGCACCCGACGCCACCAGGGCATTCGTCACCCGGAAGTTCCCGCTCCCCACCACTCCGAAAACCTGCCGTAGGCCCAACTCGGCGAGCATGCGGCCGAGAGCATCGTCGACCCTCATCATCTGCGTCACTGCAAGATTCCGTTTCTCAGGTCATCGGCGACCTTCTTCCACCGTAGGATGGTTCCTGATGTGCGTCCAATGAATAATCGACATCATGCTCATTCATTTGGTGAATAATGTCAGGATGCTCGCCAGCATGGATCTGAATCTGCTCCGCACCTTCGTCGAGGTCTATCGGGCCAAGAACCTGACCTCGGCCGCCGAGACGCTGCGCGTGTCGCAGCCCGCTGTCAGCCACGCGCTGAAACGCCTGCGACTGCACTTCGACGATCCGCTCTTCGTGCGGACAGGAACCGGGGTGAGGCCTACACGTCTCGCGGCAGACCTCTACGCCGAGATCAGCGGACCGCTGTCACACATCGTCGCGCGAACCGAGGACGGCACCCGCTTCGAGCCCGCGACCTCGCACAGACGATTCCGCATCGCCCTGACCGACCTGGGCGAGGCCGGCCTCCTCCCTCGCATCCTGCTCGCGATAGCGACTGCCGCGCCGAATGTCTCGATCGAAGTCGTCACTCTCGACATCGACTCGGTTGCCCACGATGTGCTCTCGGGGGATATCGACGCGGCCATCACCAGCTCACCGGTGACGGGTCAGGTCCATCAGGAGGTCCTGTTCCAGGACCGCTACGCCTGCCTCGTGCCCGCCGACCTCGAGGACGACGAGGGACGCATCCGGGTCGAAGACCTGAGCAGGCTTCCCGAAGCGCGCGTCGGTGCCGCGGCCGGGCACCGCGCGATCACCGAAGCGGTCACCACCCTCGGAGCCGGGGTGCTGTCGCGGGTCGCCCACGTCGAGGTGCCGCGCTTCACCTCGCTCCCGTGGATCGTCGCCCGCTGCGGCTACGTGGCGATCGTCCCGATCGACGCCTTCGCCGCGCTCGCGCTGCCTTCCGGGGCGAAGCTGCTCGAGCTGCCGTTCCCGTCTCCCACGACATCCGTCCACTTGATCTCGCACCATGATGCGGACGCGACGTCCGCGACCGCGTGGTTCCTGGCCACCGTACGCTCGACTCTCGCGGCCTAGGCGGGTCCTGTCGGTCGGCGGGCATTCCATCGGTATCGTCGCGTGAGGCGAACGTCCCCGGAGGAACCATGAACGCACAATCTCGCGACCCCGACATCATCGTCAAGCGCGCCATCGTCGGAGTGTTCGCCATTGTGGCCCTAGTGGCTGGCGCGATCGGCTTCACCAGCTGCCTCATCGCGTTCATCGATACCGGGCACCCGATCCTGATCGTCGGGATCGTCGGCTCGCTCGCGGGGTTGGTCGCCGGCCTGTACTTCGCCCGCCTGGCGATGTCCCCGCCGCCGCGCAGCTTCTGAACAAGCGCCCGTCAGGCGACGAAGCCGAGCACCCAGCGATCCAGGCGGGCGTACGCCTCTTCGCGCGCCTCATGCCGCGAGAGAAAGATGTCGTGGATAGCGCCGTCCACGCGTTCGACGGTGATGGAGGATCCGAGCTTCAAAGCCGCGCGGGCGATCTCGTCGACGTTCAGCACGCTGTCGGTTCGGGTGAGCTCGTCGGACCAGCGGGTCGGCAAGACGGATCGAGCCGACAGGAGAACGCACACCGGTGCATCGATCGCCAATCCCGCGGCGACCTGCGCGTGACCCATGAGCACCGCGTTGAACCATCCCGCGTACACCGCCATCGTCTGATCCGGACGCCACGTCGGATCGATGACGACCGGATCGTCGGGGTCCGCGACCTCGCGCTGCGCACGCGCATAGAAGCCCAGGTCGACCTGGGGCGCGACATCCAGCGGATGCATACGAGCGCGCAGGCTCACGACCGGGGCGAGGGCCGCACGGCCGAACCCACTCAACTGGAACTCCAGCCACGGGCTGTTCAGGATCACCGCCGACGCGACGCCCGGATGCCGCGACGCCCAGAGGCTGAGCGTCAGGCCGCCCGTGGAGTGCCCGAGCAGCACGAGACGACGCTCTCCCCGGCCCATCGCGCCGAGCGCAGCGGCGATGTCCTCGTCGTAGTCATCGAGATCCGTGATGTACCCCGGTGTCTGCCCCTCCCGCAGGCTCCTCCCGTACTTGCGAAGGTCGAGCGCGAAGAAGCGCGCGCCGCGCTCGGCGAAGAACCGGGCCAACCGCGCCTGGAAGAAGTAGTCCGACCATCCGTGGACGTACAGGACGTCGACATCGGCGAGCGGACGGCGATCGCCGAACAGGCGGTCCGCCAACGACTCGACGGGCAGGTGACGGACGAGGGTCGCGACGACCTCGCCCTCGTCATCCTCCGCAAGGAAAAGTGTCCGTTGCTCGAACCCCGCACCGAGGACATCGGGCCGCCATCCCGCGTCCGTCGTCATCCGCCCAGGCTATTGCGCAGTGTCACTCTCCGCGCGAGATCGCGACCATCTCGTCACGCGGCACGACTTTGACGCGGGCACGCTCATGGGGCACGCCGAGCGCGACCTCGTGCTCGTCGAGGCGGTGCCAACCGTCGAGGTCGGTCCAGCGCACGCCGCGCTCGGCGAGCAGAGCCGGAATCGCCTCTTCCGAGGGGTCCTCCGGCTGCCACCACGAGGCCTGATCGTTGATCAGATGGCGCACGGTCTCCATCGCGTCGGACTTCGTGTGCCCGATGAGGCCGACCGGTCCGCGCTTGATCCAGCCGGTGGCGTACACGCCCGAGACGCGCTCGTTGGACTCCTGGTGGATCGCCTGACCCTCGTGGTTCGGGATGACACCGTGCCGGGGATCGAAAGGCACGTCGGGCAGCGGTGAGCCGAAGTATCCGACAGCACGGTAGATGGCCTGGATCGGCACCTCGCGGAACTCGCCGGTGCCCTCGATGCCGCCCTCCGTATCGGGACGGGTCCGCTCGTACACGAACGCCGTCGCCCGACCGGAGGCATCCTTCTTGACCTCGACGGGACGCGCCCAGAAGTGCAGGTGCAGGCGTCGGGATGCCTCGCCCCCCGCGTTGTTCACGGACGGGCGCTGGCGCCACGACTGCAGCACGCGGTCGATGACCATGACCTGCTTGTTGCTCGCGATCGCGGTCTTCGAGGCCTCGTCGTAGTCGAAGTCCTCGTCGTAGACGACCGTGTCGACATCGCGCAGCTCGCCGAGTTCGCGCAGCTCGAGCGGGGTGAACTTGACCTGTGCCGGACCGCGGCGTCCGAAGACGTGCACATCGGTGACCGGGGACGCCTTCAGCCCCTGGTAGACGTTGTCGGGAACCTCGGTGGGCAGCAAGTCGTCGGCGTGCTTCGCGAGCATGCGTGAGATGTCGAGCGCGACGTTGCCGTTGCCGATCACGGCGACCGATTCGGCCTCGAGCGGCCAGGTGCGTGGCACGTCGGGGTGTCCGTCGAACCAGCTCACGAAGTCGGCGGCCCCGTAAGAGCCTTCGGCGTCGATACCCGGGATGTCGAGGTCGGTGTCGCGGATCGCGCCGGTCGCGAAGATCACGGCGTGATAGTGGCGCTTGAGATCCTCGAGCGTGACGTCTTCGCCGTAGCGCACATTGCCGAACAGACGGATGTCGCCGCGGTCGAGGACTTCGCGGAGCGCGGTGATGATGCCCTTGATGCGCGGGTGATCGGGCGCGACCCCGTACCGCACGAGCCCGTAGGGGGCGGGAAGCTGCTCGAACAGGTCGATGGAGACATCGAACTTGCGCTCGGTCTTGAGCAGGATATCCGCGGCATAGATGCCCGCGGGGCCCGCGCCGACGATGGCCAGCCTGAGCTTGGTCATGGGGTCCTTCCGGTGATGCTTGCGAAGAGGTGGAGCGAGGCGGCGAGCGCTCAGCTGCTGCGGTCGACGACGGCCTCGGAGAAACGCTTGAGCGCGTCGCGGACGGGACCGTCCGGGAGAGGATCGAGCGCCTCGACCGCCTCACGCGCCCAGTCGTGGGCCAGGCGCAGCGTCCGGGCGGTCGCGTCGTGGTCACGGAGTTCGGCGAGCGCAGTATCGAGGATGGCCGGGTCCTCGCCATCCGCGATGCGAGCGACGCCTTCGTCGATGCGTGACGTGAGGGCGACGGACGCGTCGTCGCTTTCCTGCCCGAGCAGGAGGAACGGCATCGTCGGCACACCCGCGCGCAGGTCGGTGCCGGGGACTTTGCCGGTCTCGTCGGGGTCGGCGCTCAGATCGAGCACGTCGTCGAGCAGTTGGAAGGCGACGCCGGTCTTCTCGCCGAAGGTGCGCAGCGGCATGCCGTACTCCTCGGGAGCACCCGCGAACACGACGCCCGTCTCGGCCGAAGCGGCGATCAGCGAACCGGTCTTGTCCGCCAGCACCTGCAGGTAGAACGCGACGGGGTCGTCGCCCTCCTGCGGCCCGACGGTCTCGTGCATCTGACCGAGCACGAGGCGCTCGAATGTGTCGGCCTGCAGACGGATGGCCCGCTCGCCCTGGCGTGCCATGATCTGGCTCGCTCGCGAGAAGAGCAGGTCGCCGGTCAAGATCGCGACGTTGTTGCCCCACACGGTCTGAGCGCTCGGCACCCCGCGGCGCACATCCGCGCCGTCCATGACATCGTCGTGGTACAGCGAGCCGAGGTGCGTCATCTCGAGCGCGGTCGCGCCCTCGATCACGGCGGGCGTGATGCCCTCACCGAGGTGGGCCGAGAGCAGGGCGAGCATCGGACGGATGCGTTTGCCACCGGCCTCGTACAGGTACCGGCTCGTCGCGTCGGCGAGAGCATCTGTCATCTTCAGCTCGTCGGCCAACGTGGCCTCGACCCGATCGAGACCGTCCTCCACCTGGGCGAGGAGCTTGCGCGAGCGGGGTCCGGCGAAGACGCGCTCGGTCATGCCGAGTCGGCTCGTCAGTCGCGAGCCGCGCGCTGAGGGGCCCGGAGTCACCCCTCCAGCCTACCGGCGGCTTTTCCGCCCGCGGTGCAGAGCGACAATCCCGAACGAGAGGTTCCGGTAGGCGACATCCTGCCAACCCGCGCCGCGGATCCACGCGGCCAGGGTTCGCTGGTCGGGCCAGTCCCGAATGGACTCGTTCAGGTAGTCGTAGGCGTCGGCGTTCGAGGAGAGGGCGCGCGCGACGACCGGGAGCACTCGGGAGTTGTAGAAGCCGTACAGCTCGGCGAAGGCGCGCGACGGCGGGTGTGAGAACTCGCAGATCACGACGCGTCCCCCGGGCTTGGTGACCCGGTACAGCTCGGCGAGCGCCTTTCGGGGTTCGTCGACGTTTCGCAGACCGAACGACATGGTCACGGCGTCGAATTCATCGTCGGCGAAGGGCAGATCGGTCGCGTTCGCCTCGACGAACGACAGGCCCGGTACGTCGCCGTGCCGGCGTCGACCCTCGGCGATCATGCCGGGCGAAAAGTCCGCCGCGACAACCTGCGCGCCGCTGCGCGCGAGCGAGACCGACGATGCGCCCGTACCCGCGGCGAGGTCCAGGATCCGCTCGCCTGCCCGCGGGGCAACGGCCCGGCGGGTGGCGACGCGCCACAGCCGATCGTTGCCGAGGCTGAGGGCGGTGTTGGTGCGGTCATAGCGACCCGCGACCTGGTCGAACATGCCGCTCACGCGGGCCGGATCCTTGCCGAGATCGGCGCGGTTGGGCTCACTGGGCTCGTTATTCGCCGATTGCGGGGTCACCCGTCGAGTCTACGAGGCGTGCCAGCCAGCGGGCCGCGGTCGCCGGATCGTAGGGCGGTTCGTGCGCGCTGACCGCCGCGAACAGTTCGGCGGTGAGCGCCTCGAGCTTCTCGACCACGTCGAGCGGGTATCCGTAGCGCACCCGGTGCTCTTCCCACTCGTCCTCATCGTCGATATAGACACCGCGCGTTTCCTGATCGACGACGTCGAGGTCCATGTCGATACCGGTCGGCTCACCGCCCGACCAGCGCGCATCCCACGCGATGTCGATGTAAACCCGGGTGGGATGCGGGCGCGCGTTCATCGTCAGCACGTGATCGCCCGACGGCGGCAGCAGCATCACGTTGTCCTCGACGACCACGACCGAACGACCCGGCCGGTCGCTCCGCCACCCCCCGCGCTGCCCGAACCAGTCGCCCCACTCGTCGGAGCCGAGGTACACGCACTCGTGCACCCAGTGGGTCGAGCCATCCCATTTGCGCCAGCGGAACTCCAGCTTCGTCCCCATCGGAGGAGTCCCGACAGGAGGACGGATGGATGCCTCGGCCGGCACATTCGGATCTGCGCTCACGCAGCGAGTCTAGGCTGGAGCAGTGACCGAGTCCGCCCCCGCCCGCGTGCTTCGGCTCACCGCCGCAACCCTCGATGTCACCACCCGCGAACTCGATCCGATCGAGGACCTTCTCGCGTATGCCGACCCCGCGCATCCGCTCGCGTGGTTGCGTCGCGGCGACGGAATGGTGGGTTTCGGCTCCGCCGCGATGATCGAGGTGGGCGGGCACCGAGCCAACCCCCCCGAGGGTTCGCAAGCCGCCGCACTCGCCGAGACGTGGCGAGCGGTCGCGGCAGCAGCGAGCGTTACCGACGAGGTCGGGCTGCCCGGAACCGGCCTCATCGCGTTCGGCGCGCTGAGCTTCGACCCCGCGTCCGCGATGGCGAGCACCCTCGTCGTACCGCAGTTCGTCTTCGGACGTCGAGCGGGACGGTCGTGGGTCACCACGATCCATCGCGCCGGCGCGGAGGCACCGATCAATCCCTCCGTGCGCGACTGGGGTCCGGCCTGGTCCGCGACCGTCGGGCCCGGCGAACTCGATGCGCCCGGCTACCAGGCCGCGGTCCGGGCCGGCCTCGAGGCCATCGCCGCGGGTGAAGTCAGCAAGGTGGTGCTCGCCCGCGACCTCACCGGATCCGTTCCCGCGGGGGCGGATCTGCGGCGGCTGGTCCGCGCGCTCGCGACGGGCTATCCGGATGTCTGGACGTATGCCGTCGACGGCATCATCGGCGCGAGTCCCGAAACCCTCGTGACCGTCTCGGGCGGCACGATCACGGCCCGGGTGCTCGCGGGCACGGCGCCACGAGGTGCCGATGCGGACGGCGACACCGAGGCATCCGTCGCCCTCGCCGCCAGCGGCAAGGACCAGGACGAGCACCGCTTCGCCGTCGAGAGCGTGCTGCGGACCCTGCGCCCACACACGAGCGCGCTCACCGCGAGCGAGCAGCCCTTCGCACTCAAGCTGCCGAACGTCTGGCACCTCGCGACGGATGTCGAGGGGATCGTCGCGCCGGGAGTTTCGGCGCTGGATCTGGTCGGCGTCCTTCACCCGACTGCCGCCGTTGCCGGCACGCCCACCGCCGCAGCGCTCAAGGTCATCCGGCGCATCGAGCCTTTCGACCGCGGTCGATATGCGGGACCCGTCGGCTGGATCGATGCTTCCGGCGATGGAGAATGGGCGATCGCGCTGCGGAGCGCCCAGTTCGGTGACGGCGGTCACATCTCGGCGCATGCGGGCGCGGGTATCGTGCTCGGCAGCGATCCCGAGGCCGAGCTGCTCGAGACACGGATGAAGTTCCGACCGATCGTCGACGCCCTCGCCTGATCACCGCGCGAGCGGCACCTCGATCAGCTGCCGTCCGCCGACCGGGGACACGAGAAGCTGATCCAGCGCCGAACGCGTGGTCGGCCGGTGATACTCCCAGCCGTAGGCCAACGCGAGGTGTTCGAGGCGCACAGTCTGCGGGGTGAACAGCACGCGATCCATGTCTTCGGGTGAGGCGACCTGCGCGACCTCGAGCCCGTCGAAGATCGTGCCTCCGCCGTCGTTCCCGACGATGACCTGCAAACGCGGCTCGCGTTCGTTGGGCGGCAGCAGGAGCGCCCCGACGTCGTGCAGCAGCGCCAGATCACCCAGCAAGACGCGGGTGACGCCCGATTGCCCGTCCGCCTGGCTGGCGAGGGCGACGCCCGTAGCCGTCGCGATCGTGCCGTCGATCCCGGCGACACCGCGGTTCGAGTGCACGGGCACCTTCTTGCCCCCGAGCACACTGTCGGCCACACGCACCAGACGCGACGACCCGAACACCAGACGATCGTGCGGCCACGTGGCACGCCAGAGCGCATCGACGAGCGTGGTGCGATCGAGCGGGGCGCGCACGGCGGCGAGTTCGGCATCGACGGCCCTCCGCCGCGCGGCGGGATCCGTGGCGGAGAGACCGGCGAGGTCCGGCGCGGGTGCGCCGAGGTCGACCTCCTGCGCCTGCGATGCGTGCAGCCACGCGCCGAGCCATTCCCGGTCGGTCTCGCCCGGGTCCACCCGCACGGACTCCACCGGCTCGGTACATCCGTTGAGGTTCAGCCGCTCTCCCGGCCCGCGGACGGCGATCACGTCGAGCTCGGGGTCGGAGAGCAGTGCCGCGACCTCACGACTCAGAGTCGGCCGGCCGAACACGATGGCTCGTTCGACGGCGCCACCCAGGGATTCCTCCCGCAACAGCGCGCGATAGCCGTGCACCAGGTTGCGTCCGAAACGCGCACCGCTCACGATCTCGGCGACGAGGGGCCAACCGCCAGCGTGGGCGACCTGTTCCGCGTCGACACCGGCATCGGCACCGGCGATCACCAGCGTGCGGGGTCCGCGCGCCAGCGCGTACGGCACGGCCTGGTCGAGGTCGGTCGATTCGGCGAGACCGATGCCGCCACCCCCCTGGTACAAAGCTCCCGAGGCCGCCTCGACAGGGGGCGGTGCGCCATCCGTCGGCTCGCGTTCGGTGGCGAACCATGCGGGCAGGGAACCGGCGAGCGGTTCGCGGACCGGCAGGTTGACGTGCGCGGGCCCGGCGGGGAGCGAGGCGGAACCGGATGCAGCGGCGAAGGCATCCGCGGCGATCGTCCGAAAAGTCGCGGTCTGTGCCGAATCCCCCGCGTCGTCGATGTCCTCCGGCACCGGCGCGTCGAGCGCGAACCGGGTAGACGGGCCGAAGAGGCCGGGCTGGCGCGTGGTCTGGTTCGCGCCGACTCCGCGAAGCTCAGGGGGCCGATCCGCCGTGAGCAGCAACAGGGGAACCCCCGCGTGATGCGCCTCGAGGGCGGCCGGCAGCAGGTTCGCCACGGCCGTGCCCGACGTGCAGATCACGGGGACGGGAAGACGAGACTCGCGGGCAAGGCCGAGCGCGGTGAAGCCGGCAACGCGCTCGTCGATGCGCACGTGCAGCGAGATGAGACCCGCGCGCTCCAGGGAGGTCGCGGCGAGCGCCAGCGCCTGCGAGCGGGACCCGGGGCTCAGCACGATGTCGCGCACGCCGAGAGTCACGAGTTCATCGAGCAGCGCCGAGGCCGCGTCCATGGCCGGGCTCGGCGAGGTCCGCGGCGTACCGCCGCCGGCAGGGGACACTTTCAGCCGATCGAGCCGCGGCGCGGGCCGTCGGAGTCCGGATCGATCGCGCCCGGGTCGGCACTCTCCGGGTCCACCGGCGCCGGAGCGGCGTTCCGCGGGTCGTCCGCCTCAGAGTCGAGCATCGCGAGCTCTTCTTCGAGACGACGGATGCGCTCGTCCTGGTCCGAGAACGACCCCCCTCCGACGCGTCCGAGAAACTCGGGGTCGTCGTCGGGCGCGAGCGCGAGCTTCAGACGCGATGGACGCGAGCGTCCCACCACGAACCACAGGGCGCCGCCGAGAACCGGAAGGAGGATGACGATCGCGATCCACGTGGCCTTGGAGACTCCCCGGTGACGGGTCGGTGGCTGCACGGCAACGTCAACGATGCTCACGACGTAGAACGCCAATGCCAGCACCGCCACGATCAGGAGCACGCGGGGCATAGGAACCATCCTAGGCGCGCAGGGTGGGCCGAGACCCGTCGTTGCGTAACTGTGAGGGTCTGCCCAGGGCAGCCTCCGGGCTGGGGCCGCCGACCTAGGATGAGGGGGTGAAGGTTCCGCCGGTCCTCGTCTACAGCGTGCTGCGGCTGCTCGCGTTCCTGGTGCCGCTCGGCCTCATGTTGCTGCTTCCGATCTTCCGCCAGAACTGGCTCATCGCCGTCGTCTTCGCGGCCCTGCTCGGGCTCAGCCTGTCCCTGCTGTTCCTGCGCCAGCCGCGCGCCGCCGTCGCCCAGGGGCTCGCGAAGCGCCGGTCTGACTCACGGTCGCTGGTGCCGGACGAGGACGCCGAAGACGAGCTGTCAGCCGACGAACGCCCACGCGAGTAACGCGGCGTAGCCGAGCGAGGTCAGTGACGTGAGCGCCAGCGCCGTCACGAGCTCACGCGGGGCACGGAAGGTCCAGACGATCAGGATGGCCGGAAGCCCCGCGAGCAACGCGAGCAGCGTGAGCCACGCGATCGGGTAGACCAGTGCGAGGAAGCCCGCGATCACGAACGGCACGAGCACGAACAGGGTGAACAGCACCTGCGTCGCCCGCTTGCCGATCAGGACGGTGAGCGTCCGTTTGCCGGCGCTGCGGTCCTGATCGATGTCGCGCAGGTTGTTGGCGAGCAGCACCGCACAGGCGAGCAAGCCGATAGCGACGGCACCGAACCAGGCCTCCTGCGGCACCGCCAGGGCCTGCACCCAGGTCGTGCCGATCGTGGCGACGAGCCCGAAGAAGACGAATACGAAGATCTCGCCGAGCCCGAAGTATCCGTAGGGCCGGCGGCCTCCCGTGTAGAACCACGCCGCCACGATGCAGGCCGCGCCGACGGCGATCAGCCACCACTGCTCGGTGCGGATCACGATCGCGAGGCCTGCGACTGCGGCGAGCGCGAAGAAGACCAGCGCAACAGCGAGGACCGTGCGGGGCTTCGCTCGACGCGCGCCCGTCAGTCGTCCAGGGCCCACCCGGTGGTTGTCGGTGCCGCGGATGCCGTCGCTGTAGTCGTTCGCGTAGTTGACGCCGATCTGCAGGCACACCGACACGGCGAGGCACGCCAGCGCGATGACCCAGTGGAAGATGCCGGTCGCGAGCACGGCGGCTCCCGTGCCGACAACGACGGGCGCGATCGCGAGGGGCAGGGTTCGGGGACGCGCGGCACCGATCCAGTCCCGGGCGGTTGCGGGCTTGACGGTCACGGCGTCGGGGCGACCGCTCCGCCGCGGGTCGCCGCCGCCACGCTGTTTCTTACCGGTCCGCTTGCGAGTTGTACCTGCCACGAGGGTTCATCCTAGGCGGATCGCCGCTCAGTGCTTCGAGACGGTCAGCGCGAGCACTCCGCCCAGGCCGATCATCATGCCTCCGCCGGCCGCCGAGAGGCGCTCGACGCGACGCGGGCTGCGGGCGAACCAGTCCCGGGCAGACCCCGCCCCGAGCGCCCACACCGAATCGCTCGCCCACGCCAGGAACGCGAAGATGGCACCGAGCTCGAGCATCTGCAGCGGGATCGTCCCCGCACCATAGTCGACGAACTGCGGTAGGACGGCGACGAAGAAGGCGATCGTCTTGGGGTTGGTCACGCCGACCACGAACCCCTCCCCGACGAGGCGCCTGGTCGATGAGGCGGCAGCTCCCGCAGCGACCGCGGCGGCTGCCTCCTTGCGATGCCGGATGGCCTGGATGCCCAGCCAGATCAGGTACGCGGCTCCGGCGAACTTCACGATCGTGAACAGCACCACCGACTGGGCGACGATCACACCCAGCCCGAGCGCGACGAGCACCACCAGGACGAGCATGCCGAGCGTCGTGCCGACGACGGACAGGACGCCGCCCCGGCGACCGAGCGCGAGGGACCGGCCGATGATGAACAGCACCGAGGGTCCGGGCATGACGATGAGCACGAGCGAGGCGATGAAGAACGCGGCGAGCTGCGGCCAGGGGACCATGCCGCGATCCTATTCCTCGCGGATCGCGCGCCGGAGAGCTTCCCGATCGAGCTTGCCCGAGGGCAGGTGCGGCACGGGTCGTCGCACGAGGCGCGACGGGCGGGCGGCAGGTCCGATCGCCCCGGCGACGGCGGCGCGGGCGGCTTCGAGCAGCGCGGCGCCGTCTCCGCCTTCGATCGACTCGACGACGATGACGGATGCCTCACCCCAGCGCTCGTCCGCCACGCCGATCACGACGGCGTGCTCGAGTCCGCCCACACCGCGCACGACCGCCTCGACACGATCGAGCGAGACGTTGATCCCGCCCGAGACGATGACGTTGTCGCGGCGGCCGGTGACACGCACGACGCCATCCTCGACCGCACCGGTGTCACCCGTGCGGTAACGACGGATGCCGTCGCGGTCGACGGGGAAGGCCGCGGCCGTCAGGGCGTCATCACCCAGGTATCCGTCGGCCAGAGTCGGTCCCGCGATCACCAGTTCGCCGCCCATCACCCGCACATCGACCCCGTCGAGCGGCACGCCGTCGTACACACACCCGCCGCTCGTCTCGGTCGAGCCATACGTGCGGACGACGCGGACGCCGAGGGCATCGGCGCGCTCGCGCAGCGGCACGGGGAGGGCCTGCCCGCCGATCAGGAGCGCTTCGAAGGACCGCACGGCGTCCCGCACGCCCGGCTCGGTCTCGGCAGCCGCGACGAGAGTTGCGAGCTGCGCCGGCACGAGCGAGGTGTAGCGCGCCGCCGAAACGGGCATTTCGTGCGTGGCTGCGACGAACGCATCCGGGGTGAACGGCCCGTCGAGGTAGGCCGGACTCGTCCCCGCGAGGTGCGCGCGCACGAGCACCTGCAGACCCGCGACGTAGGTCACGGGCAACGCGAGCAGCCACGCACCCTCACCGATCCGCGCGGCCGTCGCCGAAGCGGACGCCCGCAGGGCCGCGGGGCTCAAGACGACCGTCTTCGGCACGCCCGTCGAGCCGGACGTCGTGATCAGGACCGGTTCGACGCCGCTGAGCGCGGCGGGCAGGCCCGCGGCGACGGCGCGCGGCTCGCTCGACGTGTCACTCATGCGGGCACTAGAACTGCCAGGGGTACGGCGCCCAGTCGGGCTCTCGGCGCTCGAGGAAGGCATCACGACCCTCGGTCGCCTCGTCCGTGCCGTAGGCGAGCCGCGTCGCCTCGCCGGCGAAGACCTGTTGCCCGACGAGTCCGTCATCGACCGCATTCATCGCGAACTTGAGCATGCGGATCGAGGTCGGCGACTTGCCCAGGATGGTCCGCGCCATCGCGAGAGCTTCGTGCTCCAGATCGGCGTGCGGCACGACCCGGTTGACCGTGCCCATCTCGCGGCCGCGCTCGGCGGAGTACTCCTCGGCGAGGAAGAACACCTCGCGGGCGAACTTCTGGCCGACCTGCTTGGCGAAATACGCGCTGCCGTAACCGGCATCGAACGAACCGACATCCGCATCCGTCTGCTTGAACTTCCCGTGCTCGGCGCTCGCGATCGTCAGGTCGCAGATCACGTGCAGGCTGTGTCCACCGCCGGCAGCCCACCCGGGTACGACCGCGATCACGACCTTCGGCATGAACCGGATGAGTCTCTGCACCTCGAGGATGTGCAGGCGCCCCGAACGCGCCGGATCGGTGACGGAAGTCTCGTCCTCGGAGTACTTGTAGCCGTCGCGGCCGCGAATGCGCTGATCTCCTCCCGAGCAGAACGCCCATCCGCCGTCCTTCGGGCTCGGCCCGTTGCCCGTCAGCAGCACGACACCGATCTTCGGGTCCTGCCGTGCGACGTCGAGGGCGCGGTAGAGCTCGTCCACCGTGCGCGGGCGGAAGGCGTTCCGCACCTCGGGGCGGTTGAAGGCGACGCGCGCGATGCGACCGTCGACCGACACGTGCGCCGTGATGTCCGTGTAGGCGTCCGCGCCGGGCGCGAGGCGCCACTCCGCGGAATCGAAGATCTCCGAAACCATGAGACTCAGCCTAGGCACCGGCAGGAGCAAGATGGGGACATGACGGATGCATCGCCCCTGCCCTCGTTCGACGAACTCCGCGAACGCGCGGTCGTCGTCGCGCTTCCGCTGCGCGTCCGCTTCCGCGGGCTCGATGTCCGCGAGGCGCTGCTGCTGGAAGGGCCGGCCGGGTGGACCGAGTTCTCGCCCTTCGCCGAATACGGCGACGACGAGGCCGCGACCTGGCTCGAGGCTGCGCTCGACTACGGATGGCAGGAGCTGCCCGAGCCGAAGCGGACGGAGATCATGGTCAACGCGACCGTGCCCGCGGTGCCCGCGGCATCCGTTGCCGACGTGCTCGCGCGTTTCCCGGGATGCCGGACGGCAAAGGTGAAGGTCGCCGAGCCCGGGCAGCGACTCGCCGACGACGTCGAACGCGTACGCGCCGTCCGGCACGAGCTCGGTGCCGAGGGGCGCATCCGCGTCGATGCGAACGGCGGGTGGAACGTCGACGAGGCCGAGCATGCGGTGCACGCGCTCGCCGAGTTCGACCTCGAATACATCGAGCAACCGTGCGCGTCCATCGACGAGCTCGTGCAGCTGCGCGAACGCATCCGCTACCTCGACATCCCGATCGCGGCCGACGAGAGCGTGCGCAAGGCCGAGGATCCGGTCGCGGTCGCGCGCGCCGGCGCCGCCGACCTTCTCGTGATCAAGGCCCAACCGCTCGGCGGCATCCGCCGAGCCCTGGACATCGTCGAACGTGCGGGGCTTCCCGTGATCGTCTCCAGCGCCCTCGACACGGCGATCGGGCTGTCGATGGGCGCCGCGCTCGCGGCGGCGCTCCCCGACCTCGACTACGACTGCGGGCTGGGCACCTCGGCGCTGTTCGATACGGACGTCGCGAGCTTCGCCCCGCGGGCCGGCACGATCGCCGTGGGACGCATCTGGCCGGATGCCGATGCGCTCGAACGGTTGGCGGCACCGCCCGAGCGGCGGGAGTGGTGGCTCGCCCGCCTCGAGCGCTGCCTGGCCGTGATCAGTGCGCGGGAGGGTCGATGATCAGCTGCGCGAGGCGGCCGATGTCGACGCTCGTGCGACGGCAGAGCTCCTCGTAGTCGAGCCCTGCCATCACCGCTCGCACCGATGCACCCTCCCACGCCATCAGCATGAGGCGCGCAGCCTCCTCCGCGGGGATTCGGAGCGCGAGGCTGCGGGCGCGAACGATGTCGGCGATGATCTGAGCGACGCTCGCCACCATCTCCGCCTCTTGGGCGAGGTACGCATCGGCGAGCACACGATTGCGGAGCGCATGGATCCGGATCTCGCTCATGAGCAGCACGCCGAGACGATCGTCGTACGAGACGTCCAAGACCTCCTGAACGATCGAGAACGCGTCGGCACTCGGAGCGGCGTGAGCGTGCTCGAGCTCCCCGACCCGCGCGCGTACGGCGGCGACCCGCTCACGCGCGACGCGACCGGCGAGCTCGAGGAAGAGTTCTTCCTTCGTCTCGAAGTTGGAGTAGAACGCTCCGCGGGTGTACCCGGCGCGCTCGCAGACGGCCTCGACGGATGCCGCGTCCAGGCCGACCTCGGCGAACACCTGCGCGGCGGCATCGAGAAGTCGCTGCCGGGTCGCCTCGCGGCGCCGGGTGGTCGCGACAGCCGTTTCACCCATGCGCGCTCCCTTCGAGAAATCCTCACATCGACTCCACAGCCTCGCATCCGTGGGAGCATTTACGATACACCTATGTATCGGATACACCGGCGTATCGATATGACTACTCGAACGCCCTGGAGGCCGTGTGTCCACTCTGCTCTACTCACTGGGACGTTGGGCGTACCGTCACGGTTGGCGGGTGGTGATCGCGTGGCTTCTGCTGCTCGGTATCGGTGGCGCAGGGGCTGTTCTGCTCGGCCAGGGCACCGATAACACCTTCTCGATCCCCGGCACCGAGGCGCAAGAGGGGCTTGAGCAACTGAGCCGCACCTTCCCCCAGGCGAGCGGCACGAGCGCCCAGTACATCATCGTCGCCGCGGACGGCGATCGCGTCGATGAAGCCCCCTACCTCGACGACATCCAGGCGTCCATCGCCGAGCTCGAAGACATCGACGGCGTGCTCGCCGTCACCGATCCGTTCAACGAGGCGGTTTCGGGTCTCGTCACCGAGAACGCGTCCGCCGCGATCGTCCGGCTGCAGTTCAACGGGCAGGCGACGGATGTCTCGGCCGGAACACGCGAAGAGCTGACGAACGTCGTGACCGAGCTGCGTGACGAACTTCCCGCCGGATCCGAAGCCGAGCTCGGCGGCGACCTGTTCTCGACCTCCGTCCCGGGCGTGACGATCACAGAGGCCGTCGGCATCCTGATCGCCCTGCTCGTGCTGATCGTGACCTTCCGATCATTCCTGGTCGCGGGGCTCCCCCTCGTCACGGCGCTCATCGGTGTCGGGCTGTCGATGGCACTGATCCTGTTCGCCACGGTGTTCACGACCATCTCGTCGACGACACCTTTGCTCGCCCTGATGCTCGGTCTCGCGGTGGGCATCGACTACGCGCTCTTCATCGTCGCCCGACACCAGGACCAGGTGCGGTCGGGGATCGATCCGGAAGAGTCCGTCGCGCGCGCGACGGGAACGGCGGGTTCGGCGGTCGTCTTCGCCGGAATCACGGTGCTCATCGCCCTGATCGGGCTCTCCTTCGCGAACATCCCCTTCCTCACCACGATGGGTATCGCGGCCGCCCTGGCCGTCGCCATCGCCGTGCTCGTCGCGTTGACCCTCACCCCCGCCCTTTTGGGATTCATCAAGGGGCGCGTGCGTGGACGGATGCCGCGGCCGCGTGCACCCCGCGCCCGCCGGTCGGGCCCGGCGCGTCCGCGCCTCGGCTTCGCGCAGCGGTGGGTCGGCGGCGTGACGCGGCATCCGGTCATCACGACCGTGGCGCTGATCGTCGGCCTCGGCATCACCGCGATCCCCGCCACTCAGCTCGCCCTCGCCCTGCCGAACGCGGGGATGCTGCCCGAGTCGTCCGAAGCGCGTAAGAGCTACGACCTGATCGCCGAGGAGTTCGGGCCCGGGTTCAACGGCCCGCTCATCATGACCGGCACGATCGTCACCTCGACGGACCCCGTCGCCCTGATGGACGACCTCGCCGCCGAGATCGAGAAGACTCCGGGGGTCGACACGATCGCCCTCGCGACGCCCAACGAAACCGCCGACACGGGCATCATCCAGATCATTCCGACGACCGCTCCGGATGATCCGGCCACCGCGCAACTCGTGCGCGATCTGCGCGCGCAGCACGACCAGTTGCTCGACGAGTACGGCGTCGATCTCAAGGTGACGGGGTTCACCGCCATCGCGATCGACATCTCCGATCGGCTCGGCGCCGCACTGCTGCCCTTCGCGATCTTCGTCGTCGGACTCTCGTTCATCCTGCTGATGATCGTGTTCCGCTCCATCGCCGTGCCGCTCACGGCAGCGCTCGGCTACCTGCTCTCGGTGGCCGCCGCCTTCGGCATCGTCGCCGCCGTGTTCGAATGGGGATGGTTCGCCGACCTGTTGCACGTCACCCGAACGGGCCCCGTGATCAGCTTCATGCCGATCGTTCTGATGGGCGTGCTGTTCGGGCTCGCCATGGACTACCAGGTGTTCCTGGTGACCCGCATGCGCGAGGACTTCGTGCACGCCTCCCGCGAGCGGCGTGGCCGCGCGGACCGGCTCACCGCGATCGGCGCCGTCCGATCCGGGTTCACCGCGTCCGCACGCGTGGTCACGGCGGCCGGCTTGATCATGTTCGCGGTGTTCGCCGCGTTCGTGCCCGAGGGCGACACCTCGATCAAGCCGATCGCGCTCGGGCTGGCCGCGGGAATCGCGATCGACGCCTTCCTCGTCCGAATGACGCTCATCCCCGCCGTCATGGCGCTCCTCGCCGACAAGGCATGGTGGATCCCCCGCTGGCTCGACCGCATCCTGCCGCACATCGACATCGAAGGCGATGCCGTTCGTCGCGAGATCGAGTACGCGGACTGGCCCGAGCCCGACACGTCCGCCGTGGCCGTCGCCGCGGACCTCTCGCTCGAAGAGGGCGACCGCGTGCTGTTCTCGGCAGTCGACCTGCGCCTCGAGCCCGGACAGACCCTGGTCGTGTCCTCACCCGACCCCGTCGCCGCACGGAGCCTGCTCCTGACCCTCGCCGGACGCATCGCACCCAGCGACGGCTTACTGAAGGTCTGCGGGCACCTGCTGCCCGGGCGGAGCGCCTGGGTGCGCTCGCACGTCGGCGTCGCGTTGCTCACGGACACGGATGACCCGATGAGCGAGCTGCGGAGAGCGCTCGCCGGGTCGCCGCGCCTCGTCGTGATCGACGGCCTCGACGCCGTCATCGGCGACGCCGAAAGAGACCAGGCATCCGCGCTGCTGCGCGACGCCGCCGACCGGTCGCCCGATGGAAGGCTCACCGTGATCGCCTCGGCCCGGCGGGAGCCCGCCGCCCTCGCCCTGCTCGCCGAAGCTCGACGGCCGGACGTGACGGGATTGACTCTGACGAAGAACGAAGCTCGCACGAGCTCGAATGAGGTGAACGCATGACTCTTCCGATTGAGCGCGCGCGCTCGCGCCGACCCGTGACCTGGCTGACCGTGCTGGGGGTGCTGCTGCTGCCCGCGGTGCTGGGAGGCATCCTCGTCACCGCCCTCTACAACCCGACCGAGCGGCTGAACGAGATCACCGCCGCGATCGTGAACGACGACGAGCCCGTCACCGTGAACGACCAGTACACGCCTCTGGGACGCCAGCTCTCGGCCGGACTCGTCGAGGGATCGGACGACCTCGACTCCAACCTGAGCTGGGTGCTCTCGAACGACGAGGACGCCGCCGAAGGGCTCGCGGACGGCATGTACGACGCCGTCGTGACGATCCCGTCGGGCTTCTCGTCCGCCGCGACCTCGTCGGGTCAGGCTCTGGCCGACTCGGCCTCGACGACGCCCGAGAAGGCGGTCATCGAGGTGGCGACGTCATCCGAATCCCTGCTCGTCGACGACGCGATCACCGCGCAGGTCACGCAGACGGCCGCGACGGTGATGGGTGAGCAGATCTCGACATTGACACTCGAGAACGTGTTCCTGAGCTTCACCACGCTCTCCGACCAGATCGGTCAGGCGGCGGACGGGGCAGGGCAGCTCGCCGACGGTGCCGCGCAGGCGGCCGAGGGCGGTGCGGCGCTCCCCAGCGGCGCGACAGAGCTCGCCAGCGGCGCGAGTTCGGCATCCACCGGAGCTGCGCAGCTCGCGGGCGGGCTCGACACGATCGCCGGGGGCATTCGCAGCTCGGCGGGAGGGGCTGCGGGGATCGGCTCGGGAATCACGCAGATCGCGGATCAGCTGTCGGGCACGCAGCTCTCCCAGGCAGCGAACGGGGCGTCGCAACTCGCCGCCGCTGTCGACGGGCAGAGCGCCGGCACGACCGCCGCTCTCACGCAGCTCGTCGCCGATTGCGGGGCCTCCGGGGCTTCGGGCGCATTCTGCACGTCGCTGCAGGGCGCGCTCGTGAGGTCCAGCACGACCGATGCGTACGCCGATCAGCTCGTGCCCGCCGCCGCGGGAACCGCGGCCGGTGTCGGTCAGATCACCGGTCCGACCTCGCCCGTCGTGGACGGGCTGCGGCAGTCCGCAGGAGGCGCGAACTTGCTCTCGTCCGGGCTCACCCAACTTGCCGACGGCACGACATCGAGCGCGAACGGAGCCCGAGGTTTACAGAACGGCACCGCGCAGCTCGCGACCGGGGCCGAACAGCTCGGCGCAGGAGCCCAGTCCCTCGTCGACGGTGTCGGCTCGCTCGCGACCGGGGCGTCTTCGCTCGCGGACGGCCTTAATCAGGCGACCGCCGCCCTGCCCACCTACACCGACGACGAGGCGACGAGCCTGGCCACCGTCCTCAGCAACCCCGTCGGCACGGAGGGCATCGGAACGTCGCTCTTCGGCGCATCCGCGATCCCGTTGCTGTCGATGGTCGTGCTCTGGTTCGGCGGCGTGGCGACATTCGTCGCACTGCGCGCAGCGACCGGCCGGGCTCTCGCCGCACGCGAATCCACGGTGCGCCTGACGCTGCGGGCCTTCCTGCCCGCCGCCCTTCTCGGGGCGGCCCAGGGTCTGCTCGTGGCGATCGTCGCGCAGTTCGCGGCCTCGTATGACTGGGGCCAGTGGTGGACGTTCGCGGCCGTGTGCGTGATCGCCGGGGTCGCCTTCGCGGCTGTCAACCAGGCGCTCGTCGCTGTTCTCGGGGGCGCGGGCCGCTGGGTCGCGGCGCTCATCGGGGTGCTGGCACTCGCGACCGGCATCGTCTCGACCGTTCCGGGTCCCCTCGCCTCGATCGCCGGGCTGCTGCCGACTGCGCCGGCGTATCACGCCATGGTCGGTGCACTCACGAGCGCCGGAGGGGTGACCGCCGGCGCCGTCGGCCTCATCGCGTGGGGCGCGCTGTCGCTGATCGCGACCATGATCGTCGTGGCCCAGCGCCGCTCGACCTCGGCTCGGGCCCTGCTCGCGGCGACTCCGGTCTGATCAGCGCGCGTGCAGCCGGCTCAAGACAGGCCGCTGTACGCGTGCAGTCCCTTGAAGAACATGTTCACGATCGTGAAGTTGAACATGACCGCCGCAAAGCCGATGATCGCGAGCCACGCCGACCGCGTGCCGCGCCAGCCGCGGGTCGCACGGGCGTGGATGTATCCGGCGTAGAGCACCCAGATCACGAAGGTCCAGACTTCCTTCGTGTCGAAGCCCCAGTAGCGACCCCAGGCATCCTGCGCCCAGATCGAGCCGGCGATCAGCGTGAACGTCCAGAAGATGAAACCGACGATCGCGAAGCGGTAGGCCAGGCTCTCGAGCGCATCGGCGGTCGGCAGCGTGCGCAGGAAGCGCGGCGAGGGCTTCGCTTCGGCGGCCGCCTCGGATGCTTCAACCGCACGCCGCTCACGACGCGCCTGCATGAGCTGCACGACCGACAGGGCGAAGGCGAGCGCGAAGAACGCCGTGCCGAGCGAGGCGACGAAGACGTGGATGACGAGCCACACGCTCTTCAGCGGGTCCATCAACGGAACGACCTCGGTGTACAGACCCCCGAGCAGCACGCCAGCGAGAAGGATCACGATGAGGCCGGTGATGAAGGTTCCGAGGAATCGGAGGTCGTAGCGGAACAGAACGGCGAGGTACACCGCGACGATCAACAGGGTGCCGGTCATCGAGAACTCGTACATGTTCGACCACGGGACGCGTTCCGCCGCGATTCCGCGCGTGATCGTGGCACCCAGGTGGAACAGGAACGCCAAGACCGTCAACGCCGTGCCGACGCGGGCCCACATCTGTCGCGGGCGACGGGGAGTCGCGGGCGGCTGAGCGACGTCGACCGAGCCCGTCCCACGGACCGGCGCACCCGAACCCAGGCGCGTGCCCGCCCCGACCAGCTCGCGCTGCGTGGCGTATTCGGGAACCGCCTTGGCATCGACCGCCATGGCCGAGCGACGCGCAAGGTCGAGGGCGTAGGCGATGAACGCGAGTGCGTAGATCGTGATGGCCGTCCAGATCAGGAGCACCGATACGGCGTCCAGCGAGAGCGTTTCGTCGGCGGGCATGGCCTCAGTTTACGTCGGGGGTGGGGGCATCGCGGCGGTCGCCGCGTTGCTCTGCGGGCGGCTCGCCGAGGGCAGCGAGGTGGCGTTCTGCCATCTGCGTGACGGCCGCGCGGAGCGCCGGGTCCTCACCGCGGGCGAGGCCGGCGTATTCGAACTCGAGGTCGGCGCCCTCGGCCGTGTTCCGCACAGATGCCTTGACCCACACGCGTCGACGCGGCACGAACAGGGCCGTGAGCAGACCGAGCAGCGCCAGCACGGCGAACACCAGCACCCACACGGCGGACGGATCGCGGTGCACCTGCAGCGATGCGAAGCGCTTGACCGGAGCCTCCGAGGCGATCGTCGCGGACTCGTCCTCGAACGTGACCGTGCCGAGGCCGTTCGGCAGATCCGCCGTCTCGCCGGGGCGCAGCTCGATCGAGTCGGTGCCGGTCGACCCACCGGTGAGCTGGGTCATCTCGCCGACATCGAGCGTGTAGACCGAGCGGGGTGTGCCGTCGTTGATGCCGAGGTCGCCCTGGAAGACGTTCAACGTGAGGACCGGGTTGATCAGGTCGGGGAAGGTCGACGTGTAGGCCCCCGACGTGAGTACGTCCTGCGTCGGATAGAAGAATCCGATCATGCCGAGCTGCTCGGGGAAGCCGTCCGCGACCTTCACCACGCCGAGCGAGGTCATGTTGGTGTCTTGAGGCAGGAAGGGCTGCGATTCGCGATACTGCACGACGCCCTCGGCATCGCGCACGACGATCGTCGGCGCGTAGCCGTTGCCCAGCAGATAGAGCTTGTCGCCCGCGAGGTCGACCGGGTGGTTGACGCGGATCGCGTCCTCGGCGGACTGACCATCGGGCTCGCGCGTCGTGATGACGGCGGCGAAGTCTCCGGCCTGGCCGACGGCGTTCGTGCCGAAGCCCTGGTACGAGACCTGGAATTCGTCGAGGGTGACGGCGTAGGGCGCGAGGCTCGTGCCGTCGACGAACCGACCCGGGTTGAAGGATGAGTAGTCGGTGAGCGTGTTCACAAAGGTCGTACCCTCGACCACCACGCGCTGAGCGGTGTATGCGAAGCCGCCACCGAAACCGACCGCGATCAGCACGCCGACGAGGGCGATGTGGAAGACGAGGTTTCCGGTCTCGCGCAGGTACCCACGCTCCGCCGAGACCGACCAGGTGCCGCGGGAATCGTCCCGCTCGACGCGGTATCCGCCGCGGCGCAGCTGCTGGGCGGCGAGGTCGATGGCGTCGGATGCCTGGGCCGCGGCATCCGTCCTCTCCGAAGCCTCGACGCTGTGCTTCTCGTAGTCCGCGAGACGCGACAGGCGCACGGGCGTCCGCGGCGGGCGCGACATGAGCGCCTTCGCGTGGTGCTTCGCACGCGGGATGACGCAGCCGATCAGCGACAGGAAGAGCAGGAGGTAGATCGCGGAGAACCAGGGCGACGTGTAGACGTCGAAGAGGCTCAGCCCATCGAGGATCGGCGCGAGATCGGGCTGATCGGTGTAGTACTGCGTGACGCCGTTCGGGTCGGCGCTGCGCTGGGGAACGAGGGATCCGGGAATGGCCGCGATCGCGAGCAGAAGCAGCAGCACGAGGGCTGTGCGCATGCTCGTGACCTGACGCCACGCCCATCGCAGCCACTCGACGGGTCCGAGGCGCGGGGCCGAGACATCCGCCGCGCCGTCCGCGTGATCGCTCGGGCGAAGCGGGTCAGAGAGGGAGTTCGACACCGCTTATCACCGCCCCGAGACGCGACATGATCTGACCCCAGAATCCGGTGACCATGAGCAGACCGAGGGCGACGAGCATGAGGCCCCCGATGATGTTGACGACACGGATGTGGCGGCGCAGGAAGTCGACCGACCGCGTCGCCCAGCCGAGGCCAAGGGCGATCAGGATGAACGGGATGCCGAGCCCGAGCGAATACGCCAGACCCAGCCAGGCCGCGCGCCAGGGGTCGCCGAGGTTCCAGGAGACCGAGACGATCGCGGTGAGGGTCGGGCCGATGCACGGGGTCCAGCCGATGCCCATCGCGAGCCCGAGCAGCGGGGCACCGATCAGCCCGGCGTTGCCTCGCAGTTGCGGGCGGAGCGTGCGCTGAGCGACGCCGAACATGCCGATGAAGACCAGCCCCAGCAGGATGATGACGACGCCCATGATGCGGGTGATGAGGTCGCCGTACTGGATGAAGAAGCGGCCGGCCGCACCGCCGAGGATCGTGACGGTCATGAAGACGACCGTGAATCCGGCGATGAAGAGCAGGACCCCGCCCAGCAGACGTCCACGACCCGCTTTTGCGGCGCTCGAACCCGCGCCGCGCGGCGCGACGGAGCCGCCGATGAAGCCGAGGTATCCCGGCACGAGCGGGAGGACGCACGGCGAGAGGAACGAGATCAACCCCGCGAGCAGGGCGACGGGGATCGCGAGCCACAGAGCGCCATCAACGATCGTGGCCCCGGGGTTCACAGGTTCTCCGCCATCACGACGACTCCGCCAGGAGATCGCCGACGAGGGTCGAGAGGATCGACGCGCTCTGGAGCTGACCGATGATCCGGGCAGCGACCCGACCCTGGCGATCGAGCACGAGCGTCGTCGGGGTTGCCTGGATCGGGGTCGCATCGGCGAAGGCGAGTCCGACGTTCTTGTCGTTGATGTCGATCACGCTCGGGTACGTGACGCCGTAGGTCTCGGCGAAGGCCAGGGCCGTATCGGGTTGGTCGTAGGTGTTGACGCCGAGGAACGAGACATCCTGTCCCTCATATTCCTGCCAGACCTGCTCGAGCAAGGGGGCCTCGACGCGGCACGGGCCGCACGCGGCGTACCAGAAGTTGACGACCAGCACCTCGCCCGCGGAGTCCTCGTTCGAGACCGGATCGCCGAGCTCGGTCACGCCCGCAAACTCGACCGGTTCGCCGCGCTCGGCGGCGGGAATCTCGACGACGTCGTAGCTGCCGGCGATGTAACCCTTGTCGCTACCCTCGCGGTACTCGTCGGCGAGGGGGTCACCGCCACCCGTGCACGCCGCCAGTGTCACCGCGAGCGCCAGAGCGGCAAGGCCACCCAGCATCCGTCGCACGTTCATACCGCCCCCACATCCACGGCGCCAGCGGTGTTCGCGGGCTCCGCATAGTCCACCTCGCGCCACACATCGCCGTGGCGCTCGAAGCTCGTCACGCTCGAGAGCGCGCAGCGCCGACGGCGGGGATCGTGGCGCAACGGCAGCCCCGCGACCGAGAGATGTGTGACCCAGATCGGCAGTTGGTGCGACACGATCGCGACGTCGCCGCCGTCGGTGGCGTCCCACGCCTCGTTCATCGCCGCGTGCATCCGCTCGACGACGCTCACGTAGGGCTCGCCCCAACTCGGGATCTCGGGCCGACGCAGATACCGCCAGTTGGCGGGATTCGCGAGCGCCTGCTTCATGCGGCGCCCCTCGAAGACGTTGGTGGGCTCGATCACGCGCTCATCGACGCGCGGTTCGAAGCCGAAGAGTTCGGAGAACGGAATCGACGATTCGCGAGCGCGCTGCAGCGGAGAGCAGACGAGGGATGCCAGGGGCCGGTCGAGATCATTGACGTACCGCGCCGCGTCGGCGGCCATCCGGCGCCCGTCGGCGCTCAGCCCGAACCCGGGAAGGCGGCCATAGAGCACGCGCATCGGGTTGTGCACCTCGCCATGCCGCACGAGGTGGAGGCGGTCGGCGGGCACCTCTTCAGTCTACGTCGGCGGACACGGCGCGAATCTGGGCGGGGGCCGTGAGCGCCCGGGGCCTAGGCGCTATCTTTGCCCCGTGATCTACGACGAGCGCCCGCCCCCGACGGGACTGCGCGGGATCGTCACGTCACTGTGGTTTCTCGACACTGCGAGGAGCCGCCCGTTCGAAAAGATCCTGCCCCAACCGTCCGCCCACCTGATCGTGAATCTCTCGGCGCCCTACCGACTCTTCGATCGCGGCGGCGTGCCGACGACGGTTTCGGACGCGTTCGTCTCGGGGGTGCACTCGGACTATCTGGTGATCGAGTCACCGCCGCAGATCCGTCATGTCGGTGCCGCGTTCACCCCCGCCGGGTTGGCCCGAACCACGCGGGCACCGGCCGAGCAGATCGTAAATCGGGTTGAGGACGCACGCACGCTGTACACGGACGTCGGTCCGCTCGTCACGCGACTCCGCGCCGCGCCCACGCCATCGGCGGCGCTCGATGAGCTCGCGTCCTATCTCCTGTCTGTACCCTTGGCCCCGCCGGATCCGGTTGCCGAGTGCGCGGCCGACGCACTGGCGAGCCGACCAGAGACACCGGTCGGCGACCTCGCGGCGCGACTCGGTGTCTCGCACCGCACGTTGATCGCGCACTTTCGGGCGTCGACGGGCCTCACCCCCAAGGTCTTCGCTCAGGTCACCCGGTTTCACGCCTTTGTCGGCGCAGCCCGGGATGCCACGGGCTCACCCGACTGGGGCGCGCTAGCCACGGCCGCCGGGTACTACGATCAGCCCCACGTCATCCGGGCCTTTCGACGATTCACCGGCTGGACGCCGTCGGAATACGGGCGCCTTGTCGCTGAGTTCGGTCCGGACGAGGCCCTATTCGTTCCGCTGGCGGAGCTACCCACAACACCCGATTGAACCGGGCACGACGTCACGCGCGCCGATACGCCTCCCGCAGCCAACTGACGAGTTCGTCATCCACCTCGTCGACCGCCGTCACGTCGATCCGGTGCGTACACATCCCGGTTGCCGCACGCAGTCGACCCTCAGGCGCCACGTCGCGCAGATTCACCCCGAGCTGAACACGAGCGGCACTCGGCGCCTCGATCAGGGCGAACTGCTTGCTCCGGCGGAGCGAAACCCCCGTCTTCTTCGGGTCGACCTGAACATCGTCGCCAAAAGTCGTCACGAGCTCGACCAATCTTTCGTAGATCGGTCTGAGAGCGCCCTTCTTCCCCGAGTACTGTGCGTCGACGAGGGACTCATCGCTTGTCGCAATCCCGCGGGATCGATGCAGCGTCACGATCAGGTTGGCGAACCCGTGGGTGACGCCGTATTCGGACTTGAGGAGGGCCATCGCCTGCGCATGCTTCTCGAGACCGGCATCGTCGAGGACAGCGAACCACTCGTCGAGAGGCCGCCCCGTTCGCTCAGGGAGGTTCGCAATCATCGTGCTCGTAGCGGCGTCAACGTCCATGCGGGCAACGCTAGTCCGCAGGCCGCGGGTCAGGATTGTAGGTTCTTTACCCGACGTGCCGGGTGCGCGCGTTCAGTTCTCGACGGCCGATTCTGCGCGGTCTTTGCCAGCGAGCCCGCCCAACCGTCGCTCGACGACGACCATGCCGATCACGAGGGCAGCGCCGAGCACCGCGAACGCGACCGGGGCGAACACCGGATCGGTCGGAGCAATCGGAACACCGACACCGCTGGTCTGCCCGGGAGCCAACTCCTGCCACGGCCACAGGGCGCGGAGAGACCCGAGCATCAGGCCCGCCATCGCGAGCAGGGTGAAGCGGCGGACGTGGTCGAGCAACCACTTCATGACCCGGACGATCGTCACCAACCCGAGCAGAGCGCCCGCGGCGAAGACGCCGAGGTAGGCGAAGTCGCGTTCGTCCACGGCGATGAGCGTCGGAGAGTAGAGCCCGATGGCCAGGAGAAAGAAGGAGCCCGAGATGCCCGGCACGACGAGCGCACAGACCGCGATCGCCGCGGCGATGAACACGACCCACAGGGGCGGGTCGACGGTGATCGTGCCGCTGGCCAGATCCACGAGCAGGTATGCCGTCACGGCGGCGGCGGCGAAGGCGAGAAACCCGAGCAGACGAGACACGATCGATCGGCTGCGCTTCGGGATCAGTGTGAGAGGCACGACGATGCTGGCCGCGACGAGACCGAAGAAGAGTCCGCGGGATGCCTCGGCGTGGGCCGAGACCAGGGATTCGATCGTGCCCGCCAAGAGCACGACCATCGCGATCATCCCGACCAGGAGGGGAAGGATCAGAGACCACTCGACGCGGCGGATCTCGGCGGCGAAACCCGGCTTGCGGTCCGGGCCCGTCGCGAGAACCTTGACCGCGGACGTCAGGTGGGCCGCAGAGTCGATCAGACGCTCGTAGACGCCCGTGATCAGCGCCACGGTTCCGCCCGAGATACCGGGCAGCAACTCGGCGATCCCGATCAGGCCACCGCGAACCATATTGATGAGAGCGGTGAGGATGGCCCGGCGGCGCAAGATCGTCGAGGTCAGCGTCATATATCAAGGGTACGGGTGGCGCGCCTTTCGGATGCTGAGAGTGGTCGCTGATTTTGGTTGAGATTTATCTTCTGACCGGGCTCAAACACCCCCTTCAATGTCGGTGGCCCTCGGCAGAATAGAGGTATGAAAAACCTCGTCGACACCCTGCGCGATCTGGTCGCGCACGTCGGAGAGGTTGTCGATCGGGTGCACCGCGAGGGGCTCGTGGCCGCGGCATCCGATGCCGATCAGGCGGTTGCACTCGAGTTGTTGGGGCGACTCGGTCGCCGTGTCGATGCGCTGACGATCGAGGCCGTTTCGGAGGTTGCGGTGCGGTCCGAATCGGTGGTGCGGGAGGAGCGGCTGACGTCGCGACTCGGATGCCGGGGCGTGAGCGAGCTCGTGCAGCGCACGACGCGTCTCGGCCCGCAGACCGTGGGTCGTCTGGAGCGCGCGGCGCGGGCCACTCGGCAGGGTCGCTCGGTCTTCTCGGGTGAGCTCGAGCCCGCCGCGCTTCCCGCGATGCGCGAGGCCCTGCTAGACGGTGAGGTCGGGCTGGACGGCGTCCTGGCCGTGGCCGAGCCGCTCTCGTCGCTGGTGTCGGGGGTGTCGCGCGAGGCACTGCTCGTCGCCGACCAGGTTCTCGCCGCCGAAGCCCGCGGCGAGGGGCCCGACGGCGCCCCGCCCCTCTGCGCCGACCTGCTCAAGGTGCAGGCCCGAGTGTGGGCGGTCGTGCTCGACCAGGACGGCGCCGAGCCGCGCGAACGGCAGGCGCTACTCAAGCGCGCGCTCACACTGGGCCCGGCGCGCGACGGGCTCGTGCCGATCCAGGGGCGGCTGCTGCCCGAGGTCGCCGCGCAGTTGCAGCGCATCTTCGACGCATCACTCTCGCCGAAGGTCGCGGGCGATGGCGTGCGGTTCATCGAAGCGAATGCCTCGGACATCCCGGCGCCCCTCGATGATCGCGCCCGCCCGCAACAGCAGCACGATGCCTTCGCGGGTGCGCTCGCGGCCGCGGCCGTCAGCGGCGAGCTGCCGACGATCGGCGGCGCGGCCCCCACCCTGGTGGTGTCCGTGCGGTCAGAAGACCTCGAGTCCGGCCGCGGCTGGGCGCATACCGAGGGCACCGACGAGCCCCTGTCGCTCACTTCAGCGCGGCACATCGGCTGCGCGGGCGTTGTGCAGCGGGTGGTCCTCGGCGACAACGGACGCATCCTGCGCCTCGGCACCGAGGAGCGCGTGTTCAACCGCTACCAGCGCCGCGCGATCGCGCTGCGGGACGGCGGATGCATCATCCCCGGCTGCGGTGTTCCCGCCGGGTGGTGCGAGATCCATAGAGAGCATGGGAGTGGCCCGGTCCTGATGGCTGCCTGACCCAGAAATCCATTGGCGCTCTGGCGGGATGATGGGGTTGCCGGTTCACCCTGGTGGCGGTTTGACTCCGAGATTCATTGAC
>NZ_JBIITF010000018.1:0-64350 GCF_044340635.1 Microbacterium sp. | reverse complement strand
CGACTCGCCGAGCAGCAGCATGAGCACGCGCGCGAGGCCCATGCCGAACCCGCCGTGCGGCGGGGCGCCGAAGCGGAAGAAGTCGAGGTAGAAGTCGAGGTGCTCGGGGTCGAGACCCTTCTCCTTCGCCTGCTCGATCAGGATGTCGACGCGGTGCTCGCGCTGTGCACCCGTCGTGATCTCGACGCCGTTGAAGAGCAGGTCGTACGACTTGGTCAGCCCGGTCTCTTCGTCGCGCATGTGGTAGAAGGCGCGGATCTGCGGGTGGTAGTCGGTGACGAACACGAACTGGTGCCCGAAGGTGTCCTGCGCCCACGCGGCGATCTGGCGCTCACCCTCGGGGTCGAGGTCGCCGTCGGTCCGCGGAACCTCGTAGCCGCGGGCCTTGACGATCTCGAGCGCCTCGGCAAGCGGGACGCGGGGGAACGGGATGGCCGGAACCTGCACCTCGACGCCGAAGAGCTCTTCGATCTCGGCGCCGTGCTTGTCTTTCACGGCCTGGAAGGCGAACTGCAGGAGCTCTTCCTGCATCCGTGCGACGTCTTCGTGCGAGTCGATCCAGCTGATCTCGGCGTCGATGGAGGTGAACTCGGTCGCGTGGCGGCTCGTGAACGACGGGTCAGCGCGGAAGGCGGGGGCGATCTCGAAGATCTTGCCGAAGCCGGCGGACTGCGCCATCTGCTTGAAGAACTGGGGGCTCTGCGCGAGGTAGGCCGTCTTGTCTTCGAAGTAGTCGAGCGAGAAGAGTTCGGCGTTCGACTCCGACGGGCTCGCCATGAGCTTGGGGGAGTGGATCTCGATGTAGTCGCGTTCGATCCAGTACGTGCGCATCGCGTGCTCGAGCGTGGTCTGCACACGGAAGATGAGGTTGTTGCGGCGCTGGCGCAGGTCGAGGAAGCGCCAGTCCATGCGCTTGTCGACGCTCGAGTCGGCCGCAATCGGGGTCTCGGGGTTCGCCGCCGCGGCGATGTCGAGGGTCGCGAGCTTGATCTCGACGCCGCCGAGCTTGACGCGCTCGTCGTGCTTGAGTTCGCCCGTCACGGTCAGGAAGGTGCCCGTCGCGAGTCCCGAGATCGTCTCGGTGAGGGCGAGGGCGGCGGATGCCTCGGGCGCGGCGTCTTCGGCGAGTTCGCGCGTCGCCGGGTTGACGAGCTGCACGGCGCCGGTTTCGTCACGCAGGATGACGAACTGCACCTTCTTCTGGTCACGGACGGTCTCGACCCATCCCGACACCGAAACGGTGCCGTCGGGCAGACCCTGAAGCTGGTTGACCAGTACGCGTTGACTCACGAGGGTTCAGTCTACGGGGGCTCGCTTCACGTCTGCCTGACGACCCGATCCCGCAGCCTTGTGGGGGAGCGGGTGACCGGGCGCCACAGCATCCGGGCATCGATCCAGGAAGGCGCGCGGACTTCGGGCACGCCCCGGTTCATGCGGATCGACCAGCCGTTTCGGTCGACGAATCTGTGGTGATACCAACAGAGGAGCACGCCGTTGTCCGTATGAGTCGGGCCGCCCTCGGCGTGGTCCGTGACGTGGATGCTCCTATGCATTGTCAAGTGCGGAGGAGGTCGGCTTGGAGAGCGTGGTAGAGCTCTCGGACGACGGCTCGTTTGAGGCAGCGGATGATTTCTTTCTTTGTCTTCCCGTCGGTGATTCGACGGGACATGTAGGCGCGGGAGGGTGCGTGCCATCGGAGTCTGTTGATCACGATCATGTGGATGGCGCTGTTGGCGTCTCTGTCGCCGCCGCGATGGAGTCGGTGTCGGGTGGTGTTGCCGGAACTGGCGGGGATCGGGGCGACGCCGCAGATGCGGGCCAGGGCTGATTCGGAGTGGAGGCGGTCAATGTTCTCGCCGGCGGTGGCGATGATTTGCCCGGCGACTTCGGGGCCGACCGCGTTCATGGCCATGAGGTTGGGGGCATGAGTGGTGAGTATTTCGCGCAGCTCTGCATCGGCGTCGGCGATTTCCTCGTCGAGGTGTTGGACGCGTCGGGCTAGGCGACGGAGCATGCGTTTGGCAGTCGCGGCGGGATCGTCACTGGTGTCGGTGATCCGCAGGCGAGCGCAGCGGACGACCAGAGCAGCGCGGTCATAGTCGCCCAGGCGCATCCGGAGGTCTTCCGGTGCGGACCAGAGGACGCCATGGATCTGGTTGATCGTGGATCGCCGAGCCTTCACTGCGCTGCGTCGGGTCGTTCGAATCAACCTGACCGCTTCGACAAACCCGTCCCGATCTTTCGGGACCGTGGTTGCTGTTTCGCTGAGTGTGGCGCGGGCGGCGTTGATCGCATCGATCGGATCTGACTTGCCTCGAGCGCGACGTTCTTTGACGGTTCTGGCGTGCGACTTCGATCACGGTGACGTTATGGGCTTGCAGATGTCGTTGCAACCCCGCGCCGTATGAGCCGGTTCCTTCGATCCCGATCCTCGCGATCGTCCCATGCCCGGCAAACCACGCCCGCATGCGTTTGTATCCGTCAGTGTTCGCGGCGAACTCCTGGTCTCCCAAGAGCTTCCCGGTTGCGGCGTCAACGATGGCCGCGTGATGGGTGAGCTTGTGAGTGTCGACACCGCCGACGATCACCCGCTCGCGAAGTTGATTTGTCATGCTGGTCTTACCGTCCTTCATCCGAGGGTGGTGAAATCATCGGCGTGACGGTCGGACAGCACAGAGACGGGCCTGTTCCAGCAAGCTCCTATCAAGTCACGGCCGTCACGTCGATGGCTGACGCCGGTCCTGACAGCGGCCGACAAATCCACGCAAAGACAGCCATCGGCGTCAATGAATCTCGGAGTCAAACCGCCACCAGGGTGAACCGGCAACCCCATCATCCCGCCAGAGCGCCAATGGATTTCTGGGTCAGGCAGCCATCAGGACCGGGCCACTCCCATGCTCTCTGTGGATCTCGCACCAGGCCGCGGGGACGTGGCATCCCGGGATGACGCATCCGCCGTCCCTCGCGATGATCGCGCGCCTCTGATGGGCGGTGAAGACGCGCTGCGGCCCGCCGAGTTCGATGATGCGGCCCTGGTCGTCGTGGACCAGACGTTGGATGCCGCCCGAGCACGCGATCTGCCTGGCGAACGTCGCTGGGATCGGCTGGGGGACGGCGTCGGCGCCGATGTCGTCGCTCAGGTGCGCGGCATCGAGCAGGCCGTACCCGTCGCGACGCTCGAGTTCGGAGGCGCTGATCGTCACGAGCAGCGTGGGTGCCGCACCGCCGATCGACGGCGACTCGGCCGCGCGCGCCGCCACCCCGAGGATCGCCGCGAGAGCGTCGTGCTGTCGCTGCGCCCGGGTGCGGGAATCGTCCCGCGCGTGCTCGCCGTCACGTTCGCCGGTCGTGTCTTCGGCGAACGCCGGACGGCCGTGGTCCGCGGTGCGCGGGCTGATCTGGGCGTCGAAGAGGCGTTGCAATTGCGCCGCAACGTCGATCGTCAGCGCCACCGAGAGGGGCGTCAGACCGTCCCGCTCGCGTCCGAGGGTGAGCCCGCGGCGGCGCATGGTGCGATCGGGGTCGGGGAGGACTCCGTCTGGATCGAGGTAGAGCGCCCAGAGCTTCGCCTGCATCCGGATCTCGTCGGCTGCGGCGGGTGGTGCGCCGTCGGGAGCTGTGCCCGTGGCGGCCGCAACCAACTCGCCCTCGGCGGCCGCGACCGCCTCAGCGCCGCATCGCTCGGTCAGAGGAGAGAGAGTGCCGGTGATGGCGACGAGCGCGTCGATGCCCAGTTCGCCGGCACCGAAGGCGACCCGAGCCGCGGGGAAGTCCGAGGGAAGCGGGCCCCCCGCGAGTCCGAATCTCGGCGCTACGTGCTGCCCGAGTCGCAACCGAGTCCGCGCCGTCGCACCCGAGACCGAACACAACCGCTCGAGCAGTTCGGCCGGGTTGCGGCATCCGAGGCGTGCACTCAGACTCTCCGAGCCCCGTTCGGGACCAGACCGGCGCCCGACCTCCGCGGCCGCGAGTGTTCGCAGCGCATCCGCCCGCCGGCCCAGCTCTTCCGCGACGCGCGTGAGCTCTAGGATCTCGTCGTCGCGCAACAGCGACAACTGTTCCCGCTCAGGCAACACGTGAGCGTCGAGCAGAGCGGATGCCTCGGCCACCGCAGCCTGCAACGCCGTGCCGACAGAGGCCTCGGTATCGCGGGGTGCGGTCGTGAACATGCCTCCAGAATCCCATCGACCACCGACATTGGCGTCCACAAAACACCCGGTCAAGAGTAGGTTCTGTGGATAACTCTCGGCGGCTGGCCGTGTGGAGGAGCGAACGAGCGAACCGGCGCAAGGAAGGAAAAAAGGACAAGAGTAAGGGCCGGTCAGAGAGGCTTCTGACCGGCCCTTGTCCCTTGCACCAAGAGTGTCCTGCAATCACATGTCGGAAGCTGCCACAGCAAACAACTTCCGTGCTTGCACTCTATAACGGGGAGATAACGATGAGCAAGGATTGTCGTTATGTTTCTGTGATTTTTGACGGAACGAGATTCGCCTCATGAAGCTGATGTCACCCCCTGCCCGCGCGAGTTGGACCCACCAGGGACTGCGGGAGGGCTTCGAGGTCGCTTTTTTCGATGATCGACGGGGGACGCATCGGCTGATGGGTCATACAACCGCCAACGAGTCGGGCGTTTTGTGGTCAGTCGGCTACGAGATCGCGGCGGACCTCTCGTGGAGGACTCTCGCCGTGCGAGCGGCCCACCTGAGCGTGACGGGAGCCGGTGACCTGGTGTTGACGCGAGACAACGAGGACCGTCACACGTGAACGCTTGCTGTTCCGCTATGAGTCATCGACGTTCGAGTTCGCGTGCGACATCCAGTACGACCGTGCGGGGCTCGTCGTCGAGTACCCCGGAATCGCCGTTCGAACCCCCGCAATTCGGGGGTGAGTCCGGCGAGCGTCACGGCCCACCCATCCAATGGTCGATCCGGTGGGTGTCGGGGGTGAATCCGTGGGCGACGCCGTACAGAACGGCCTGTGTGCGGCTCGTCGCGCCGATCTTGCGGTAGACCGACCGGATGTACGACTTCACCGTGTTCGGGCTCAGGTAGGTGAGGCTGGCGACCTCGGCGTTGCTCTTGCCCTGTGTGATCAGGGCCAGTATCTCGGACTCGCGATCGGTGATGCCGTCGAGCCGCCCCGGCCAGTCGAGTCCCGGCGCGCTGGGCGCACGGCGGCCCTGGTTGCTGATCACGAGCTCACCCGCGTGGACCGCTTCGATCGCGGCGACCAGCTGCGGGGCGGTCAGGGTCTTCGAGAGGTATCCGTGCACCCCCTGGCGTCGCGCCGACTCGATCAGCTCCGGGTGAAAGTTCCAGGTGTACATGACGACCCGGCGCGCACTCGGGTTCTTGATGAGCTCGGAGATCTCGTGGTGATCGGATTCCGGCTGCGCGAAGGAGTCGTACAACACGACATCCACAGAATCGCTGACACCCCTGTTTGCGTCGATCTCGGCCACCAGAACCCGGTCGCGGTATTCGTCGAACAGGTGCGCCAGTCCTTTCAGCACGACGTCGTAGTCGTCGACGAGGGCGACGGTGATGGGTCGCGCGTCCGGGGCGGTGGGCATACTCGAGTTTTACACCCCCAGGGGTGTGCCGTCACACCCCGAGGGGTGGTGAAGTCAGGTGTTGTCGCGCATCGCGGCACATCGCGCACCGAACGGTGCCCAACCCCTCCGCCGCTAGGCGGAGAGAAGAGGAGCAACCATGCTCGGTCTCATCATCAGCATCATCGTCATCGGTCTGATCGCCGGATTCATCGCCCGTGCCGTGGTGCCGGGCAAGCAGGATATGAGCATCCTGATGACCATCATCCTGGGGATCGTCGGTTCTTTCGTCGGCGGCTTCCTCGGGTTCCTGCTCTTCGGGCAGGACGCGGGCGACGGATTCTTCCAGCCGGCCGGCATCATCGGCTCCATCATCGCCCTGCTCGTGTACGTCATGGTGAGGGGTCGCGGCAACTCCGCACGCCGCCGTTCCTGACCCGACGAGCGCCCCGGAATACCTCGAGGGGCATCGCCGATGCACAAGTGAGGGCCGGTCAGAGAGGCTTCTGACCGGCCCTTATCCCTTGCACCAAGAGTGTCCTGCAATCACATGTCGGTAGCTGCCACAGCAAAACAACTACCGTGCATGCACTCTATAACGGCCAGGTAACGGTGAGCAAGGGTTCGTCGTTATCTTTTTGTGACTCTCCGAGCGGCCGGCGTCAGAGCGAGTGCATCCGCCCCGCGCGCCGCGGCATCCGCATCGCGGAGCTTCGGCTTACGCGGCCACCAGAAAGCGTCCTTGGTGATGAACGCGAGCGCCGGAACGACCACCGTGCGCACGAGCAGGGTGTCGATGAGCACACCGATGCAGACGATGATGCCAATCTGCGTCAACGTGATGAGCGGAAGCACCCCGAGTACCGCGAACACCGCAGCCAGCAGGATTCCGGCGCTCGTGATCACGGCGCCCGTTGCGGCGAGGGCGCGGATCATGCCCTGTGTGATGCCGAGGTGGTCGGACTCCTCCTTCGCTCGGGTCACGAGGAAGATGCTGTAGTCCACACCGAGTGCCACGAGGAACAGGAAACTGAACAGCAGCACGTTGGTGTCGATGGCGGGGAACCCGAAGAGCGGCGTCTGGAAGAGCCACCAGCTGAGCCCGATGGCGGAGAAGAAGCTCGCCACGACCGCCAGGAGCAGCAGCAGCGGGGCGACGAGCGCGCGCAGCAGCACGACGAGGACGATGAGCACGAGCACCAGAATCAGCGGGATGATCAAAGCCTGATCGCGGGCCTGCGCGTTCGTGACATCCAGGGCTTGGGCGTCGAGCCCACCCACCAGGCCCTCGCCGGTGCCGACGCCGTCGAGGGCAGCACGCATCCGCTCGACCGTGGCGAATGCCTCCTCGGTCTCGGCGTTCGCGCCGAGCGTGACGTCGATCCGGGCGAGGTTATCTGTCGTCTCCCCGATCGCCGCGGAGTCGACGCCGTCGAGGGCGGCCAGCGCACTCTCGGCCTCTTCGGCCTCGTCGAGGGGAACGATGACGATGGAGGGCGAGGTCGTTCCGGCCGAGAAAGCCTCGGCGAGGACCTCCTGTCCCTGAACGGCCTCGGGCTTCTGCAGGAATCTGTCGTTCTGTGAGAGCCCGGTCTGGACGAAGAACAGTCCGCTGGCCATCACGCCGAGCACGATGAAGCCCCCCGTGGCCACGATGATCGGACGCTTCGAAACCGCGCGGCCGAGCTTGCCCCAGACGCTTCGGGCGATCGCGTCGGGCGACCCGAAGCGCGGAACGTAGGGCCAGAAGAGCCCACGCCCGAACAGCACGAGCGCCGCGGGAAGGACGAACAGGGCGAAGATCATCGCGACGACGATGCCGACCGCGCACGCCAGCCCGAGTGCCCGGTTGCCGGCGAGCTCGGCGAGAAGCAGCGTCAGCAGCGCGAGCGCGACGGTCGAGCCGCTCGCGATGATCGCGGGGCCCGCTCCGCGCAGCGCGCGCTGCATCGCGACCCGGCGATCCTCGTGCAGGCGTAGCTCATCGCGATACCGCGCGATGAGCAGTAGGGCGTAGTTCGTTCCGGCTCCGAAGACGAGCACCGACAGGATGCCGGTGACGGATGCATCGAGCTGCACGCCGACCGCGCTCGCCACCTGTCGCGCGACGATGCCGGCGAGCCCGTCCGCGACCCCGATGACGACGAGTGGGACGAGCCACAGCCAGGGGCTGCGGTAGGTGATGAGCAACAGCACGGCCACGACGATCACGGTTGTCAGAAGAAGGGTGAAGTCTGCCCCCGCGAAGACGGCAGCGATATCGACCTCGAATCCCTCGGCTCCGGTCAAATAGACCCGTACCCCGTCGAGATCCGCGGATGCCGCATCGCGGAGTTCCTGGGCGCGCTCGCTCTGCGCGGCGACGTCGGACTCGGGATCGAGCGGTACGACGACCAGGGCGACCGTTCCGTCGTCCGAGACCTGCGCGGGCGGAACAAATCCCTCGCGGGAGAGGTTAGCGAGCTCGCCCATGGCGTTCTCGTTGATCAGGGCGAGCGTGTCGGCGTCGAGCTCGCCCTCATCCGACGCGAAGACCAGCAGGGCCGAGGTGTCGTCGGCGCTCGGAAACTCTTCGCGCAGCTGATCGACCTGGACGGACTCGGCGCTGTCGGGCAGGCCGACCGAGGGTGCCGTTTCGGACTCTTCGCCGCCCGCGATGCTGAACAGCGCGGCCGCTGCGAGACCCGCCAGGACGAGCACGATCCATGACGTCTTGGCGGATGTGATGAAGCGCAGCAGGCCGCTCATGGGGGTTCTCCACGTCTGTGAAAGTTATTTGAAGATCAAACTATATGACTATCGAACGAATGTAGCGATATCGTGGGTCTCATGCAACCGAGGCACGGCGACAGTCCAGGCGCGGACGCGTCCGGGTTCTCTCCGACCCGTCCGGCCACGGCGTCGTTGCGGGAGTTCATCGAACTCACCGATCAGTTCGAGCGTGCGATAGCAACCGAGCTCGAGGTCAATCCGACGGATCTGGCGGCCATGGAGCATCTGCTCATGGGTGGTCCGCTGGGGCCGACCGAGCTGGCGCGGCGCGTGGGCATCTCTGCCGGCGCCGCGACGACATCGATCGACCGGCTCGTCGCGCTCGGTCACGTGACGCGCGAGCCCCACCCCACGGATCGCCGCGGCACTCTCGTTGTGCCGCAGCCCGCTTCGCGCGACCGCGCGATGGGGCGGCTCATGCCGATGATCATGGGCATCGACGGCGAGCTCGACTCGTTCACCGATGCCGAGCAGGAGGTCATCACGCGGTATCTGGCCCAGGTGGTCGAGCGATTGCGGATGCACGCAAGTCCCCGGGCATCCGAAGTCGAAAGCTGAGCTGCGCGCCGCAGGTCAATCCATCCAGAGTCGCTCGATCGGGATCTCACGACCCAGGATGCGTGTCGCCGCACGGTGTCCCGAGCACATCGCCGCGGTGACGGTGGCCGGGTCATCCGTCCACGTCGCCTCGCCCGCCAGGTGCAGGACGCCGCCGATCGGGGTAGCCAGGGCGTCGTGGTCGTCGGTCGTCGACCCGAGTGTCATGTACGCATACGAGCCTCGGGCGAACGGGTCGCCCTGCCAGTCGGTGATGTGGACGTGGGACGGTTCCTCGACGCGGTCGCCGTAGAGCCGACGCAGCTGCGCGAGCACGGACTCGACGACCCGGTCGTCCTCCCAGCTTCGTATCTCGCTGCCCGCGGGTCCCGCCGCGAAGGTCAGCAGCGTGGGCTCCCCGTGCAAGGCGGTCAGGTCGTACCACGAGTGCCACCAGCGTCCTTCGGGGCCCTGCTGCCGGATCGCGTACACGCCCTCGTCCCAGAACTTCGTCGGGAAGCGCAGGAACACCTTCTCGAAGGCGTTCATCGTCAGGCGGCCGAGAGCGCCCGCGACAGGCTCGGGCAGCGCGGGCTCGATCGTGAAGTCCTCGGATTGCAGCACGCCGACAGGCGCGGTGACCACCGCATCGCGTGCGGCGAATGTTCCGCGATCGGTCGTCATGACGACTCCATCGGTGCTCCACTCGACGCGAGACACCACGTGCTCGAGTCGCACGTCGAGCCCCTGCGCCAACCTCGTCGCCAGAACGTCGTACCCCTGCGGGAACACCACTTCGTCGCCGTCGATCGAGTCGTCGTCGAGCCCGTGGGCCGCGAGGTCTTCGATCCATGCCCCGTACTGTTCCTCGGCACGGTGCTCGAGGTATTCGCGGACACGCTGGACGCGTTCCTCGCTCCAGTTCTGAAGTGCCAGGGCTGCTTCTGTCACGTCGCGGTACGAGGCATCCGGGCTCGATGAGGCGATTACGCCGACGAGCGCCGCATCGACGGCGTGGATGTCGGAGACGTACGCCCCCGTGGCTGCGTCGGAGAGGGGGTTCCCGTCGGGCCCGTAGTGGGCGATCGGGCGACTGTCGGGCTGATAGCCGCCGACCGTGAACTCGACCATCGGCATTCCGAACGCGTGCCCCGCGGCCGCGACGGGGGAGTCGGTGATGCCGTGGATCCAGGATGCGCCCAGGTCGGTGACGAGCCCGTCGCTGCGGTCGGTGTGTACGCGGCCTCCCACGCGGTCGCGCGCCTCGAGGATCACGACGCGGCGCCCGGCCGTCGTCAGCAGGCGCGCTGCGGTCAGTCCCGCGATGCCCGCGCCGACGACGATCGTGTCGAAAATGTCCACGGCGAACCCTCTCTCGACGCGCCCTCGTGGCGCGATCCGACGTTATCGCCCGGTGTTGTCGAGCGCGAGGGGGCGGTGGTTCGACATCGTCCAGCATACCCCGGGGGGTATGCTATTCTGAGGTCGAACGACGAGAGGAATCAGTCATGTGCAGTCCGGTGGCGTGCGATGTGTGCGGAAAGACGACGTGGGCCGGATGCGGCCAGCATGTGGAAGAGGCGCTTCGCGGCGTCCCCGAGAACCAGCTCTGCGCGGGGCATGATGTCGCCGCGTAGGGGCATGCGCTCCCTGGCGACGGGTCTGGAGATCGTCCCATGAGGATCGTGATCGTCGGCGGCGTTGCGGGCGGCATGAGCGCCGCCGCGCGCGCACGTCGGCTGGATGAGTCGGCCGAGATCATCGTGCTCGAGCGCGGCCCGCACGTATCGTTCGCGAACTGTGGCCTGCCCTATTTCGTCGGGGGCGAGATCGAAGATCCCGCGAAGCTCCTCGTGCAGACCCCGGAGTCACTTCGTGCGGCCCTCGCGCTGGATGTTCGTCCCGGGCACGACGTCATCGCCGTCGACACGGCGGCGAAAAACGTGACCGCATCGACCGCGAACGGTCTCGAGGTCATCGACTACGACGCCCTCGTGCTCGCTCCGGGGGCGGCCGCGGTCATCCCCGAGATCCCCGGAATCAGCTCGTCCCGGGTCCGCACGCTCCGCACCGTCGACGACGCCCTCGCGCTGCGCGACACCGTCACGGGAGGCGCTCGCCGCGCCGTCGTGCTCGGTGCCGGGTTCATCGGTGTCGAGGCTGCCGAGGCTCTGGCCGCAAGCGGGCTCGAGGTGTCGATCGTGCAGAGCTCCGCGCATCCGCTCAGTCCCTTCGAGCCCGAACTGGCCTGGCTGGTCTCGCAAGAGCTGCAAACGATCGGAATCGACGCGCACGTCGGCACGGCCGCAACCGCGATCGAGGAAGGCGCAGGCCACGACACGGTGGTGCTGTCGGATGGCTCCCGCCTGGCCGCCGACATGATCGTGCTCTCCGTCGGGGTTCGCCCGGATACGGCGACCTTCGAGCGCGCGGGCATCGCGTGCGAGCGCGGTGCGATCCTGGTGGATGGCCACGGCCGGACGAGCGTGCCCGGGGTCTGGGCCGTTGGAGACGCGACGCTCAGCGTCGATCCGATCACGGGCGCCCGTCATCCTGTGGCCCTCGCGGGACCTGCCAACCGTGCTGGACGTCTGGTGGCGGATGACATCCTGCGGCCCGCGACGGCGCGAGCCATCCCGCCCGCGCTCGGTACGGCGATCGTTCGCGTGGGATCTCTGACCGCCGCCCTCACGGGCGCGAACCGTGCCGCTCTCCGGGCGCACGGCATCGCTCACACCACCTTGCATCTGCACGCGAACCAGCACGCCGGGTACTTCCCGGGCGCCAGCCAGATTCACCTCGTCGTGCATATCGATCCCGACAGTGGGCGCCTCCTCGGCGCGCAGGCCGTCGGTGCCGAGGGAGTCGACAAGCGGATCGACGTGCTCGCCACGGCCATCCGCGCGGGCATGACCGTGGATGAACTCATCGATCTCGACCTGGCCTACTCGCCCCCCTACGGGCAGGCGAAGGATGCCGTCAACCTCACCGGCATGGTGGGCGAGAACGTTCTGAACGGAACCCTGTCGCTCTGGTACGCCGACGACCTCGACGAGGTGCTGCGCACCGCTCTCGTCCTCGACGTGCGCCGCCAGGACGAATGGATCACGGGTCATGTACCGGGGGCGCTCCACGTTCTGCACACCGAGTTGCGCGAGCGCATCGACGAGGTGCGCGAGCACGCAGCAGGGCGACCGGTGCGCGTCATGTGCGCCTCGGGCGTGCGGTCGGCGATCGCTCACCGCGTCCTGACCCAGGCGGGGCTGGACTCCGCATCGCTCTCGGGGGGCATCCTCACCCTGAAGGCCTCACTCGGCGCTCGCGCCGGCGATGTCCTCGTGGTCGAGGAGGCCGTTCGATGACTCACACAACAGGAGATCAGCCATGTGTTACCAGGTGACGTGCAAGAAGTGCGGCAAGGCGACGTGGGCCGGGTGTGGCCAGCACGTCGACCAGGTGATGCGCTCGGTACCCCGCTCGCAGCGCTGCGAGGGCCATGCGATGGAGCCGTCCTCCGGGTTCTTCGCGCGGCTCTTCGGCCGCTGAGGTCGTCGCCGAGTCGGCTCAGGCCAGGGTGAGGAAGAGCTTCTCGAGTTCGTCCGGCGTCATCGACTCGTCCTGAGGGTCGGCGATGCAGGTGCGCATCGCCGACGCGACGATCGCATAGCCGGCGCGATCGAGGGCCTTCGATACGGCAGCCAGTTGGATCACGATGTCCCGGCAGTCCACGCCGGATTCGACCGCGTTCACGACGGCACTGAGCTGCCCCTGCGCCCGGCGCAGGCGGTTGACGATCTTGCGCTGCTGCGCGATCAGCTCGGCCTCACGGTCGGCCGCTGATTCGGATGTCGCGGGTTCGTTCACGGGGAGCCTCCTGGTGCCGCACGCCGACGGCGTAGCGGGGTTCACGCCATTATTCCACGGATAACGGATACCCCGCTGGGTATTTCTGACAGGAATCGAGACTAGAGTTGCGCCTTGTGCATCCGATCAGCATCCCGAGCCCCGACCCGGTCTTCGCCCAGTTCTCCCTCGGCCCGCTGACGATCCACACCTACGCGTTGTGCATCATCGCGGGCATGATCGCCGCGGTTCTGTTCACCCAGCGTCGACTCGGCACCCGGGGCGCGGCCCCGGGAACGGTCCTCGACATCGTCATCTGGGCCATACCTCTCGGCATCGTCGGGGCGCGTTTTTATCACGTGTTCACGCACGTCGGCGATTACTTCTACCCGGGTGCGAACATCTGGGCGATTTTCGCGATCTGGGATGGCGGCAACGCCCTGTACGGCTCGTTGTTGGGCGGGGCGGTGGGTGCGTGGATCGGATGTCGCATCTCCGGCATTCGCCTGTGGTCGTTCGCCGACGCGCTCGCCCCTGCGATGCTGGTGGCGCAGGCGATCGGGCGCCTCGGCAACTGGTTCAACCATGAGTTGTTCGGCCTGCCGACCACCCTGCCGTGGGGGCTCGAGATCGAATCGTCGAACCCGAAGTTCCCCGAGGGACTCGCCGAGGGAACGCTGTTCCACCCGCTGTTCCTCTACGAGATGATCTGGAACCTCGTCGGCGTCGCGATCATCCTGCTGCTCGAGCGTCGCATCGCGCTGCGCTGGGGCAAGGCGTTCGCCGTGTACCTCATCTGGTACGGCCTGGGCCGCAGCTGGCTCGAGGCGATCCGCATCGACCCGACGAGCGACGGATTCCTCGGCATCCCCGCGAACGTGTGGGCATCCTTCGTGGCGATCGCCCTCGGTGTGGCGCTGTTCGTGGTGCAGTGGATCCGCCACCGTGAGCCGGAGGCGAGCATCTTCCGCGACGGCGTCGGCCCTGCGGTGGCGAACGACGAACCCGCCGCCGCGGGGACTGGCGTCGACAAGGCCTGAGCCCGCCTTTCTCGCAAACGGATGCTTGACGCATCCGTAGTACTCAGTGTTACTATGTACCGGTACCTAGTGACAATGAGTAATGAGGCGATATCGGATGGGCAAACAGGCGACCGAGATGCTCAAGGGCGTCCTCGAGGGGATCGTGCTCGCGATCCTCGCCACGCAGGCTGCGTACGGGTACGAGATCACGGCGCGGCTGCGTGACGAAGGATTCACCGACATCGCCGAGGGCACGGTCTACGCGCTCCTGATCCGCATCGAGCAGCGCGGACTCGTCGATGTGGAAAAGGTGCTCTCAGAGAAAGGCCCGCCCCGCAAGGTCTATCGACTCAACGCGCAGGGCCGGGAACAGCTCGACGAGTTCTGGGGAACGTGGAGCTTTCTCACCACGCGTCTCGAACAGCTCCGCACCGCATCGACCGAGACCGAAGGGAACTGACATGTGGATCGAGAAATTGACCGGCGACCTCGCCGACAAGAAGCACTACCGCGAATACAAGGCGCGGGTGAAGGCACTGCCCGAGCCTTACCGCGAGGCCGCAACGGGTCTCGAGCGCTACCTGATGTATCTGGGCCCGAGCGATGACGGCAAGAGCCTGATCGCCATGCTGGTCGATCTCGCCGAGTTCTTCGAGCAGGGCGTTGCGGACGGGACGTCTGTGCGTGACCTGGTCGGCACCGATCCGGTCGAGTTCGCCGAGACATTCATGCAGAACTACGGCGGAGGCAGTTGGATTCGCAAGGAGCGTGCGCGCCTCGAGAAGACGATCGATCACGCCGTCGAGGAAGAGGGTCGCTGAGCATGTCCGCCGCGGCCATCACGGTGCGAGGAATCAAGAAGTCCTTCGCGGATGTCTCGGTGCTGCGCGGCGTCGATGTCGATGTCGAGGCGGGCAGCATCTTCGCTCTGCTCGGCTCGAACGGCGCGGGCAAGACGACGCTCGTGCGGATCCTGTCGACACTGCTGAAGGCGGACGCAGGCACGGTATCCGTCGCCGGGTTCGATGTGTCCACGGCTGCCGCCGACGTGCGCCAGTCCATCAGCCTGACCGGCCAGTTCGCGGCGGTCGATGAGGTACTCACCGGCCGCGAGAATCTCATCCTGGTGGCGCGTCTGCGGCACCTGAAGGATCCAGGCACGATCGCTGACCGCCTGCTCGCGCAGTTTTCGCTCGTCGAGGCCGGCGGTCGTCGCGCCGGGACGTACTCGGGTGGCATGCGCCGTCGGCTGGACCTCGCGATGAGCCTGATCGGTGATCCGCCGGTCATCTTTCTCGACGAACCCACGACAGGCCTCGACCCGCAGGCCCGCATCGAGGTGTGGCGCGCGATCACCGAGCTCGCCCGGGGCGGCACGACCGTGCTGCTGACAACGCAGTACCTCGACGAGGCCGAGCAGCTCGCCGACCGCATCGCGATCCTTCATCGGGGCACGATCATCCAGAGCGGCACCCTCGCCGAGCTGAAGAAGCTCCTGCCCCCGGCAAAGGTCGAGTACGTCGAAAAGCAACCGTCTCTGGAGGATGTCTTCCTCGCGCTGGTCGGAGCGCCGGAAGATCCCGAACGAACCGACGCATCCGAAGGAGATCCGTCATGAGCACCCACGTCGTCGCCGATACGCGCGTTCTCACCGGTCGGTCGCTGCGACACATTCTGCGCAGCCCCGACACCATCATCACGACAGCCGTCACACCCATCGCCCTGATGCTGCTGTTCGTCTTCGTGCTCGGCGGTGCGATCAACACCGGGTCGGGGGAGTCTTACGTCAACTACATCCTCCCCGGCATCCTGCTGATCACGATCGCGTCCGGAGTCGCGTACACCGCGTACCGACTGTTCCTCGACATGCAGGGTGGCATCTTCGAACGCTTCCAGTCGATGCCGATCGCTCGCTCGAGCGTCCTGTGGGCCCACGTCCTGACGTCTCTCGTCGCGAACCTCGTCTCCATCGCGCTCGTCATCGGCGTCGCGCTGTTGCTCGGATTCCGGACGGGGGCGTCGGTCGGAGCGTGGCTCGCAGTAACGGGCATCCTGATCCTGTTCACGCTGGCGCTGACGTGGATCGCCGTCATCGCGGGGCTCTCGGCCAAGACCGTCGACGGTGCGAGCGGCTTCAGCTACCCGCTGATCTTCCTGCCCTTCATTAGCTCGGCGTTCGTGCCGACCGACTCGATGCCGGGCCCGGTGGCGTGGTTCGCCGAGAACCAGCCGGTCACATCGATCGTCAACACGATCCGCTCGTTGTTCGCCGGCCAGCCCGTCGGCGGCGAGATCTGGATCGCCCTGGCCTGGCTCGCGGGCATCCTCGTGGTCGCCTACGGCTTCGCGATCGTGATCTATCGGCGCAAGGTCCGCTGAGCGGCAGCGTAGGGTGTGACGTCACCGGAAGGCGGACGGCGATGATCGTGCGATTCGAAGAGCTCGACTGGCAAGAGACGCGGATGGGAGAGCTGACCCTCCGGCGCCGCACCGACAGCGAGACCGGCGAACTCATCTACGAGGTCAAGCTCGGCGATGAATACCTCATGTCGAGTCTGTTCACCGTCGCCGAGGAAGAGTTGGCTCGGCTCGGCCTCGCGGCGACCGTCGGCGACTCTCTTACGGTGCTGGTCGGGGGACTCGGCCTCGGGTACACCGCCGTGACGGCGCTCGCGGACGCTCGCGTCGTCCACCTCGATGTGATCGACGCCCTCCCGGCGGTCATCGGATGGCACGAGCGACACCTGCTGCCCGTATCGGCCACGCTCGTGGATGACCCGCGCACGGCACTCGTGCACGGTGACTTCTTCGCGGTCATGCGTCGTCCCGCCGAACGGGACGAGGTACTGTACGACGCCATCCTGCTCGACGTCGACCACTCGCCCCGGCACACCCTGGACCCCACCCATGCCGACCTGTACACAGAGACGGGGCTCAGGCATCTCGCCGATCGCCTGGCCGATCGGGGGGTCTTCGCGCTGTGGTCGGACGATCCGCCCGATGCCGACTTCCAGACGGTGCTCGCCTCGGTGTTCGACGAGGCCCGAGCCCACGAGGTGACATTCGACAACCGGCTGACCGGCGGTACGTCGTCGAACACGGTGTACGTCGCGCGGCGCCGGTCGATCTGACGTGTCGGACGCGGCACGGCAGAATGGGTCGGGATGGACGACCAGCTGATCGACGAACTCCGGATGCTGCGGACCCGGGCGTACGGCCCGGATCCCGACATCCATCACGATCCGTCCGCCCTGGCCCGTCTCCAGGACCTCGAACGCCTCGCCCGCGGACCCGAGATCGAGCAGCTGCCGCCGAAGCCGCCACTGCCCCCGCGGACCGAGCCTGTCGTTGAGGTCGCGCCGCTCCTCTCAGCGGAGCCGACCCCCGACGGGGTCGCGCATGACGAGGTCGCGGCTGACTCCATCGCGTCAGAGTCGCCGGTCGCGCGAGCCGGGACGTGGTCGAAGAAGCGCATCGCCATCACCTGGCTCGCGTCGCTGGCCGTGGCGATCCTGGTCACGGCGACCGTCACGGGGTTCGTGTCGCGGCGCGTCCAGGCGGATCCGCGTGAGGTCGCCGTGCTGGGAATCGACGCGTTCGCCGAGTGGCCGGGCATCTTCGCGAACTATACGGAAGCCGGTGAGCTGGAGTCGGGCCTGCCCGATGGGGGAGTGGCGTTTCAGGCTTTTCACGGGCTGTCGTTCTTCCGGATGGAGAACGGGATGTTCGCCTACGGGTTCGATCAGTCATGTCTGCTGGTTGTCGAGTCCGCGAAGATAGACAGTGATTCCGACGGCTTCAACGGGGCGATCTTCAACGGGTGTGCCGCCGGGGGATTCCCCGCAACCGTCGAACTGGTCGTGGGTACCAGCAACCAGGAGCTGCCCGAGGAACTCCTCGAGGCTTTTCCCGAGGGCACCGGCCTGCAGTTCGTTCTCGAGGGCGACGAAGTCGTCGTGCTCAGCGACCAGGACTGACCACCTACGCCTTCGGGGGAGGGTGGTGCGGAATCGGCCGCGGCGGCTGTGCCCGCTTCGAGTTGATGATGGGCCCGGTCCTGGGCGTCGTATCCGACGAACCCGCACCGCGAATCCTGATTCGGCGGCCACTGATCGTGACCGGGCGCAGACGAATCACGTAGGGCTTGCCGCCCGAGTTCACCGACGCGAGCCGCAGGACACCGGATGCCTCGATCTCGGCATCCGTCGCCGCATCAACGTCCGTCTCCAGGCGTGCAGCGGTACCGCGAGCGACAACACTCCAGCGGTATTCGTCGTCCTCCCCGTCGATTTCGACCGCGGCCTCGGGGCGCTCGGCGATGACGCTCAGCTTGGACCCCTCGGCCGAGCGGGCGTACAGCGCGCCGTCGTGGGCGAGGACGTTAAGGGGGAAGACATCCGGCATTCCATCCGCGCCCGTGACGGCCAGACGCCCGATTGTCGGAGCGTCGAGCAGACTCCAGCACTCCTCGGCACTCAACCGCTCGAAGGCGTGCGCTCCCGACGCCCCGGGCCCACCGTTCGATCGAGTCATCGCACGTGCCTCCGTTCGATCACTTCGATTCAACTCCGTTGACCCGCGCACCGCTAGGGGTCAACCCCTCGAACGAAGAAGTCGAGCGCGGCTAGGGTCATGGCCCATGACCGACGAATCGCGTGTGCCCGTGTCTCTCTCACTCGATGCCTGGTTGGATCGCCTCTCGCAGCGCGGCGGCGAGCCCGGCGGTGGGGCGGCCTCGGGCGTGATGATGGCGATCGGAGCCGCTCTGCTGCACATGGTCGCGGCATACACGCCCGACGACGAACCTGCGCAGCAGAGCGGCCAGCGCTCGATCGAACTCCGGGTCCAAGCGTTGCAGGCGGCGGAGGATGATGGAGTCCGCTCGGCCGCCCTAGGCGCTGCGCTCGCGGCCGAGTCCTCCCCGGAGCGGGACGAGCGCATCGTGGCGACGGGCACGGCGGGCGCCGAGTCATCCGCGACTCTGGTCGGGATCGGCACTGCGCTCGCCGCCGATCTGCGCGTGCTCGCCGACCGCGGCAACCCGCACCTGATCGCCGATGTCGCTGTCGCGGCTGAGGCGATCGGCGCGGGTCTCGGCGGCGCACTGACGAATCTCCGCGCGTGCCTGACCCTCGCCGGGCGACATCTGCCCGATGGTGAGACCGAGCTGCCGGTCGACTTCGGTGACGCGATCGAAGCCGGCACCGCGGCGCGAGCCGACGTCGCGCGCCTCGCGCGCTCCGTCGAGCAGGAATAGGTCGGTTAGGCGTTCAGCCGCGTTCGCAATTCAGTCTGTGCGGTCCGGCTTGGAGTGCCAGGGCCGCAACGACGGGCATCTTTGGCCGTGGCACTCACGCACAGACTGAATTGTGAACCGAGATCGACCGCGGCGGCTCAGCGCTCCGCGGCCGCCAGGTTGTCCCGAAGCTCGTCCGCATTCTGACGGACGCCGTATGCCGGAGTGTCCCGCTCGACGCGCCAGCTGTCCGCGAGGGGTCCGATGTTGACCGTGTCGTATCCGAAGGCGTCGTAGAGGTCGGTCACGAACTGGGCCGCCTCGTCCGAGTCGCTGGCCGTGGCGAGAGCACGGCGGCTGGGCGTGCCCGTGGGGGTCCCGTCCGTCAGGATCTCCGCGGCGCCGATGTGATTGAACGCCTTGGCGACCTTCGACTCGGGCAGGTGACGCTGCAGCATCTGCGAGGTCGTCGTGCGCTTCTCGTCGAGCTCGGGGATTCGCCCGTCGCGCTCCCAGTAGTAGTTGTTCGTGTCGAGCACGAGCTTGCCCGCGAGCGGCACCACCGGAATGGTGTCGAGCGCCTTCAGCGGGACCGTCACGATGACCCACTCGCCCGCCTCAGCGGCCTGCTCCGGCGTTCCGGCGCTGGCGCCGGTGCCGAGTGTGGCGACGAGATCGGTGAGGGTCTCGGGCCCGCGCGAGTTGCTGATCACGACCTCGTAGCCGCGGTCGATCAGCCCCTGTGCGAGTGCCGATCCGATGTTTCCTGCTCCGATGATTCCTACGCGTGTCATGTGGGTGTGAACGCTCAGGAACCGCTCGTGAATTCCCCGGGTGGTCCTCGAGATCACAGCGCAGCGGCCTTCGCCTCGAGAACGGCTCGTTCGCGCGCGTTCGCCGTCAGCCCGGCGGCAGTGAACAACTCGGAGCGCGCCTCCGACATGCGGCCGAGCCGGGCGAGCAGTTCGCCGCGAACGCTCGGCAAGAGATGGGATCCGCGCAGGGCGCCGTCCGAGGCCAATCCGTCGACGATCCGCAGGGCGCTTGCCGGGCCTGTGCACATCGAAACCGCGACCGCGCGGTTGAGTTCGACGATCGGACTCGGCGCGATCCGCCCTAACGCCTCGTACAGGATCACGATGCGCTCCCAGTCGGTCTCGGCGACGCTCGGGGCGGCGGCGTGGCATTCGGCGATCGCCGCCTGCAGGCCATACGGGCCGCGCCCGCGGCCGCCGGCGCGGCCCGAGGCGTCCGCTCGCCGGAGCGCCGCACGACCCCGCGCGATCTGCGCGCGGTCCCACCTCGTACGGTCCTGGTCTGCCAGCAGGATGGGCGATCCGTCCGCCGCGGTGCGGGCGGCGAAGCGGGATGCCTGCAGCTCCATGAGAGCAAGAAGCCCCTGGGTCTCGGGTTCGCGGGGAACGAGGCCGGCGAGCACGCGCCCCAGCCGGAGCGCCTCGTTCGCCAGATCTTCGCGCACCCAGCGGTCCCCCGACGTGGCCGCATACCCCTCCGTGAAGACGAGGTAGATCACGCTCAGCACCCCGGTCAGACGCTCTGACCACGCGGCAGGGTCGGGCACCTCGAACGGGACGGCCGCGGCGGCGAGCGTCTTCTTGGCGCGGGTGATGCGGGCCTGGACGGTCGCAACGGGCACGAGCAGCATCCGAGCGATCTCTTCCGAGGTCAGCCCGCCGACGACTCGGAGCGTCAGCGCGACCTGCGACTCGCGCGAGAGAACCGGGTGACAGGCGACGAAGATCAAGCGCAACACGTCGTCGTCGATCGGCTGCCAGGTCTCGGCGTGGTCCGACCTCTCTGTTTCTTCGGCCAGGTCGTGAGCGAGGGCGGCGTAGCGGTCGTCCCGTCGCTCGCGCCGCCGCCAGCCGTCGATCGCCCGGCGCTTCGCGACCGTGGTCAGCCAGGCTCCGGGATTGCTCGGCACGCCACGGTCGGGCCACTGCTCGAGCGCCTCGACCACCGCCTCCTGTGCCAGGTCCTCCGCCAGACCGAGGTCGCCCGTGGCCTTCGCCAGTGCGGCGACGACCCGGGCGCCCTCGATGCGCCACACGGCGTCGACGTGGCGACGAATGTCTCGCTGGGTCATGTCACGTGGTCTTGTTCACTCGGTCTTGTTCACTTCGTGCCGAGCTCCTCGCGCCACTGCTCTTCCTTCTGCACGTACTCGTTGTCGGCGTAGTCCGCGAAGTCCGACTCGTCCGTCACACGGCGCACCTCGAGCTTGCTGCCGGGTCCGAGCGGGCAGCGCTTCGCCCACTCGGCGGCCTCTTCCTTCGAGGATGCCTGGATGATCCAGAACCCGTTGAACAGCTCATGCGTTTCGCCATACGGGCCATCGGTGACGATCGGGGTCTCGCCCGCGAAGTCGACCACGAAGCCCTCCTTCGCGTCGGAGAGGCCCTCGCCCGCGAGCAGCACCCCCGCCTTCATCATCGACTCGTTGTACGCGCCCATCGCGTTGATCACGGCCTCGAAGTCCATGGACTCGTAGTCCTTCGCGGCGGCCTCGTTCGATCGCATGATCAGCATGAATTTCGGCATCGTCTGCTCCTCTGTGTCATCGGCCGATCTCCGGCCACCGGGTGGGCGCTCGTGCGTCCTCCTACTATCGCGTCGAACGGCGACGAGCGGAATCGACATCGTCCCGGAGGATTCCCGAGGTCGGTCTGCCACCGGGCACGCGTCAGCGGCGGACTGTGACCGAATGAGGCCCGCGCGTCAAGGGGTCGCTCGCCGTTCCGAATGTGGGCCAGGATGTGAGGATGCTCTCCATCCCCGAAGTAACCCTCAACGATGGTCACCGCTTCGCCGCGCTCGGACTCGGCACGTATGGGCTGCGTGCCGAAGAAGGCATCGAGTCGGTCGCTGCGGCAATCAATTCCGGGTATCGACTGCTCGACACCGCCCTCAACTACGGGAATGAATCCGAGGTCGGCGACGGCATCCGCCGCAGCAACGTCGACCGCGATGAGCTGATCGTGACGAGCAAGCTCCCCGGCCGCGACCACGGCTACCACGAGACCATCGCGAGCGCCCAGGCCTCGCTGGCCGCGCTCGGCCTCGACCGTATCGATGTCTACCTGATCCATTGGCCGAACCCCCGCGTCAACAAATACGTCGACTCGTGGAAGGCCATGATCCACCTCCGCGACGAGGGTCTGCTGCGTTCGATCGGCGTCTCGAACTTCACGATCGGGATGCTCGATCGTCTCGCCGACGAGACGGGTGTCGTGCCGGCGGTCAATCAGGTCGAGCTGCACCCGTACTTTCCGCAAGCGGAGCTTCGGGCCTATCACGCGGCTCACGGCATTCGGACCGAAAGTTGGAGCCCGCTCGCCAAGCGCAGCGAACTGCTGAACGAGTCGATCGTGCAAGAGCTGGCAGAGGTGCACCGCGTCACGCCTTCGCAGGTCGTGCTGCGGTGGCACGTCGAGCTCGCGAGCACCCCGATCCCGAAGTCGGCTGACCCCGACCGTCAGCGCGAGAACGCCGACGTGTTCGGCTTCTCGCTCGACGCCGAGGATGTCGCCGCGATCTCGGCGCTCGAACGCGGTCGGCTCTGGGATGGAGACCCCGAGACGCACGAGGAGTTCTAGCGGGGCTGGTTCAGCTCGCGTTGAGCGCGACCATCCAGTCGATCCCGAATCGGTCGGTGAGCATGCCGAAGCGGCCACCCCACGGCGGAGTCTCGAACGGCATGCCGACGGTTCCGCCCTCCGCCAGCGCGTCCCAGTAGCGCTCCAGCTCGGCCTCGTCGTCGCCGCTGATCGAGACCGAGACGCCCGCCGCAGGCGTGTACGGCATGGAGCTCGGTGTGTCGGCCGCCATGAGGACGAATCCTGCGGGCGTTTCGAGCTGACCGTGCATGATCAGGTCGTTTTCGCTGGGGTCCTGGCCCATGTCGAACGCGGCGAAGGTGTCGAGGGCCAGTTCGCCGCCGAACACCGAGTGGTAGAACTCGAGGGCGGGGCGTGCCTGGTCCCGGAACGAGATGTACGGGTTGAGGCGGGTCATAACGGTGCTCCTGTCGTGACGCGATTTCCGCGCTTCTGCGGCTCGCTCAGTGTCTTCCCTGCCTCCGACATCCGCAAGACCCCCGAGAATGGAGGGATGTCTCAGCAGAACTGGTCGGGAAACATCCGCTTTCGCGCGCGTGCCGTCGAGTCACCGACGGACCTCGATCAGCTCCGTCGGATCGTGACCGACAACCCGCGCGTGCGAGCTCTCGGCTCGCGGCACTCCTTCAACGACATCGCCGACACCGACGGGGTTCTGGTCGACCTCTCGGGCCTCGAGGTTCGGTGGGAGATCGACGCGGACTCCCACTCCGCGTGGGTACCCGCCGCGGCCCGCTACGCGGAGATCGCCGCGGCGATCGAGCGTCAGGGTCTGGCGCTGCGCAACATGGGGTCGCTGCCGCACATCTCGATCGGCGGTGCCATTGCGACGGGCACGCACGGATCGGGCGACGGCAACCGGGTGCTCGGCGCATCCGTCATCGGCCTGGAGATCGTCCGCGCCGACGGACGCATCGAGATCCTCGAGCGCGAGGATCCGCGCCTCGAAGGATCAGTCGTAGGTCTGGGCGCGCTCGGCATCACCACGCGCGTGCGCCTGGACCTCGTGCCTTCCTTCGACGTGCGGCAGGACATCTTCGTGAACGCGCCGTGGGACGAGGTGCTCGCCCGGTTCGACGCCGTGATGGGGTCGGGTTACAGCGTGAGCCTGTTCATCGCCGACTGGGGGACGGACGTGGTCGACCAGGTCTGGCTCAAGTCGGTGGTCGGCGCGACCAGCGCCGAGCCGGCGCTTCCCGCCGGGGTCACGGCCGAGCGAGCGACCCGCCAGATCGGCCCCATCGCATCCGGTCCCACCGACTCCGTGACCCCGCAGCTGGGTGAACCGGGGCGCTGGCTCGATCGGCTGCCTCATTTTCGCCGGGACGCGCCGCCGAGCAACGCGGGCGACGAGTTGCAATCGGAATACTTCGTGGCGCGAGAGGATGCCCCGGCGGCGCTCGCCGTGCTGCGAACTCTGGCCGTGAGCGTCTCGCCGGTGCTTCTCGTCTCCGAGGTTCGGAGCATCGCCGCGGACGATCTGTGGCTCAGCGGAGCCTACGGCCGCGACACGATCGCTCTGCACTTCACGTGGCGGAACGATCCGGACGGCGTCGCGGCGCTGCTGCCGACCATCGAGACGGCGCTCGCACCCTTCGACGCGCGCCCCCATTGGGGAAAGCTTTCGGCCACGGGCGGCGGCGCATCCGTCGACCGTTATCCGCGCGGCGGGGACTTCCGTGCGCTCGTCGCGGCAGAAGACCCCGAGGGACGGTTCTCGAACGAGTACCTGCGGCGCGTCCTCGGTTCCTGAGGGGTGCGGGGCCCGGAGGCGTGAGTCAGAGCTGGATGCCGTGGTTCTCGTCGTTCACGCCGGCATTGCGCCCGCGCCACGACTCGTACGCGATGAGCCAGCCGAGGGACACGGCGACGCCGATGACGAGGCCCAGCCAGACGTTCGAGAGGCCGAAGCCCACGAGAGCGCCCGCGATGAGCAGGCCGATGGTCCCGAGCAGCCACTGCACACGGCCGCGCGGCCAACGCTTCTGTCCTGACATGTCCCCAGCCTAGGGGGAGGTGCCGGTCAGCGCGCCCGGTGGTCTTCGGGGTGGAGGCGAGGTCCTCGGCGCTCTTCGCGGACCCCGCTCATGCGGATCAGCCGGATGGCCCGCTGACGCTGTCCCGCCCACGGTTCGAGCAGTTCGAGCATGCCGTCATCGTCCACGCGGTGTCCCGTGAGCGCGTAGCCGACCTCATGGGCCAGGTGATAATCGCCGACGCTCACGGCGTCCGGATCCCCGAACGCCCGGATGCGTGTCTCGGCCGCCGTCCACAGGCCCACGCCGCGCAAGCTCGTGAGCACGCGGTCGCGATCCGGGCCTGCGCGGGCGCGCTCTGCGGCGGCCACGAGCGAGCGGCCGACACGAGCCGCGCCGACGATGGTGCGCGCCTGCGGCGGCTCGAGACCCGCCCGATGCCACGACCAGGAGGGGACGTTCCGCCATCCTTCGATCGTCGGCGGGGCGTGCAGGCGCACCGGCGTGGGCCCGGGGGCCGGCTCGCCGTGCCAGCGCACGAGACGGCGCCAGGCGGCGAACGCCTGCATCCCGGTGACCTTCTGCTCGATGATCGCGCCGGCCAGCGCGTCGAAGACGAGGTCCGTGCGCCCGAGCCGGAGTCCGATGCTGCGTCGGTGGGTGTCCCGCAGGAGAGGATGGCCGTGGTGGTCGAAGGCGTCGGGGTCGTCGGAAGCGCCGCACAGGTCGGGAACCTGGGCGAGCGCCCAGTTTGCCCCGTTCCCCCAGGCGGCAGCCCGGACAGCGCCCGAGGCATCCTGCCGCAGGGCGACCGTAGCCGTGCCCTCGGGGGTGCGGCTCGCACGCCAGATCACCGGGCCGTCCTGCAGGATCGTCGGATCGCCGCCCCCGCGGCGTTGGAACATCACGACTTGGGTCATATTGAGCGGGTGCGAGGGGCGGTAGATGGTCTCGATCGGCCGATCCGAGACGCGTCCGGTTGCGCTCACCGGCATGCCCATCGCCATGGCCGCCGTTGTCGTGGCCCCCGTCGTCATCGCTCCACCATACGGCGCCCGTCGGACACCGGCGCCGGGGTGGAGCGGCTCAGAAGCGGTCGGGCGAGGGCGTGCCGTGTCCGTAGCGGATCGAGACATCCGCGTGCCGGTCGAACCGGTAGCCGACGCCGCGCACCGTGCGCACGATGTCTTCGTAGCGGCCGAGCTTGGCACGCAGCCGCCGGACGTGCACATCGATCGTGCGCTCGCCGGGGGCGTCGTCGTCGGTAGCCGACCAGAGCGACGACACCAGCTCGGTGCGCTCGATCGTCCGGCCCTCGCGGAGCACGAGGTACTGCAGCAGCTCGAACTCCTTGTAGGTGAACGCCGCGGATTCGCCGTCGAGCAGTACCTTCTTGCGCGAGATGTCGACCACGACACCGACGGTTGCTGCCTCGGTTTCGTCCGAGTCGTGGCGGCTGCGCGCGACCGCGGACGGCTCGTGCAGGGCCAGACGCACCAGATCGACGTCACGTCCCCCCGCATCGGTCGGCGCGAGCGCGACCGTGGCGTAGGTCTCGGCGTCGGGGGCGAGGTCGGCGAGGGTCCGGCGGAGGGCCTCGACGAGGGTGCCGAGGCTGACGCCCGCCGCGGCGGCCTTCTGCTCATCGAGACCGACGTAGAGGGCGAAGCCGCGCGGTGCACTTCGTGGAGCGGCCGCGCGGGACGGAGGCGCGGCGGGGGTGGTCGGGGTGGGGAGGGATGCGACCGGCCTGAGGTGGGCGGGGCGGGAGAGCGGAGCTTCGAGAAGGGCGGTGTTCGACATGATGAGGTCTTCTTCCGGGAGGGAACCCTGCGGGTTCTCCGAGATACGGCGATGTGTCGGCCGGTGGCCGGGTGAGGGGTGTCCGAAACGACCGGCTTCTGCCGGGGCGGCACCCGGGGCCGTCGCGGCCGCATCGGCGGCGGCGTGATGGCCCGGCTGGGTCACGAGATCAGCGACACATTCGACAACACGGGGCAACGCGGCCGGCGCTCATCATGCCGGCACTCCGGTTCGCCTCCCAGGCGGACACAGGGCGTGCGTTGTCACTCATGCCGCCGATTATCTCCGAGATCGCCGGGATGTGTCAAACTGCGCGGGCTTCCGAGCATTCTCGATCGCCGGTTTCACATTCTGCTCAGTCGGCGCCGAAGCGCTCCGACAGCCAGGAGACCTGTCGCAGCCACTGGTGGTGACCGCCGCCCTCATGGCCGTTGTACTCGTAGACCTCGATGTTCTTGTCTGACGATGACACCGCGTTGTAGGCGGCGAAGACGCTCGCCGGAAGGACGATCTCGTCCATGAGTGCCACCGAGAACAGTGCCGGCGCGGTGATCCGCCGCGCGAGGATCGCGCCGTCGAAGTGGGAGAGCGTGTGCAGGGCCGTACCGGCGGCGTCGCGGTTCACCGACAGGTAGCGGGTGATTTCGGTGAACGGGTCATGGGGCGTGCGGGTGATCGAGCGGGGGAAGTCGCAGAGGAACGGTACGTCGGGCATGACGGCGGCGACCAGGGGTGAGAGAGCAGCCGCGGCGATAGCGGTGCCCCCGCCCTGGCTGCCGCCGGTCACGGCGAGGCGGTCGCGGTCGACGCCGTGGAGCTCCGCGACGGTCTCGACGAGGCGCACCGCGTCGGTGAACATGCGTCGGTAGTAATACTGCGACGGGTCGTGAATGCCTCGGGTCATGACCCCCTGGGCCGCTGGTCCGGAGCCGTGCGGATCGGGGGTGGCGCCGCCCGATCCCCAGTTGCCGCCCTGACCGCGGGTGTCCATGAGGACGTGGACATAGCCGCAGGCCGCCCACTTCAGGTGCTCACCCGGCAGGCCCCGCCCACCGCCGTAGCCGAGGTACTCGATCACGGCCGGGCGGGGCTCGTTCGATCGCGGGCGTGAGATCCACGCGCGGATGGGGTCTCCGGCGAAACCCGAGAACGTCAGGTCTTCTATGACGATCTCGGAGATCGGGGTGCGTGCCGGGGTGATGACGGGCACGGATGCTGCGGCCCGTGCCTGGTCGAGCGTGTCGGCCCAGAAGGCGTCGAGCCCTGGGGGCTCGGCAAGAACCGGCGAGTAGGCCCGCAGCTCGTCCAGGGGCAGGTCGGTGAACGTGAGCGCCATCGGGTCCTCGGTCGGTCGGAAGAAGAGGTGTCCCCACCATAGGGGAGCGGCGACGCTCGCTCGGGCCAATAAGTTGTATCGAACGCCAAATGCTCTTGCTTTTGCTCGAGGGGCGATATGGATTTCCTGCCGAAGCGCTTCCGCGAAGCATTTGGGTTCGAGGGCACGCCGGATGCAGCGGTCTTCAAGCGCTGGACCGCGTTCGGTCTGCTCGGCAGCCACAGTCGCTTCCACGGTTCGCAGTCCTATCGTGTGCCGTGGATGTTCGACGAAGAAGCCGTCGATGTGACCCGGACCTTCACCCGGCTGAAGATGCGCCTGATGCCGTACTTGTTCCAGCTCGGCAGCGAGGCGACTCGTACGGGCGCACCGATCATGCGGCCGATGGTGCTGGAGTTCCCGGATGACCCGGGTGCCGGGTACCTCGACCGTCAGTACATGCTCGGCAGCGACATCCTCGTCGCCCCGGTCTTCACCGAGTCGGGCGAGGTGGACTTCTACCTGCCCTCGGGGACCTGGACGCACCTGCTCACGGGCGAGACGCTCGAGGGCGGGCCGGACTACGACTACCTCGACGGGCTCACTCTGCGGGTCTTCCCCGGTGGGACCGGTACCGTCGATGTCACGGTGACCACGCCCGACGGGCGTGCAGAGAAATTCTCGGTCGACCGTGCGGAGGTGACCGAATGAGCGCGCAACAGCAGGGCAACGCCGACTTCCGGGACTCGGGGCTCGTCTTCCCGGACGGTTTCACGTTCGGGTCGGCGACCGCTTCGTATCAGGTGGAGGGCGCCTTCGACGAGGACGGCCGCGGCCCCTCGATCTGGGACACATTCAGCAAGACCCCCGGCAAGGTCTGGAACGGCGACACCGGTGACGTCGCGTGCGACCACTACCACCGTGTGGAGTCCGACCTCGATCTGATGCAGGACCTGGGGCTCGGCGCGTACCGGTTCTCGATCGCCTGGCCACGTATCCAGCCCACGGGGACGGGCGAGCCCAACCAGGCGGGGATCGATTTCTACTCGCGCCTGGTCGACGGACTGCTCGAGCGGGGCATCCGTCCCGTCGCGACGCTGTACCACTGGGATCTCCCGCAACCGCTCGAGGATGCCGGCGGGTGGCCGGCGCGCGCGACCGCGGACGCGTTCGAGCGGTACGCCGAGATCATGGGCACGGCCCTCGGGGACCGCGTGCACACCTGGACGACGCTCAACGAGCCCTGGTGCTCGGCGTACCTCGGCTACGGCCAGGGCGGCCATGCCCCGGGACGCCACGAGCCGGCCGCGGCTCTCGCAGCCGTCCACCACCTGAACCTGGCTCACGGACGGGCCATCCAGGCGCTCCGGGCGACCTCGACGGGCGATCCCGAGTACTCGGTGACGCTCAACTTCCACGTGCTGCGCGGACAGGGTGACGGAGCAGACGAGGCGATGCGGCGCGTCGACGCGCTCGCGAACCGGGCGTTCACGGGACCCATGCTGCGGGGGGAATACCCCTCTGATCTGCTGGAGGACACGGCATCGGTCACCGATTGGTCGTTCGTCCAGGACGGCGATCTCGAGCAGATCCGCCAGCCGATCGACGTGCTCGGCGTCAACTACTACTCCACGGCGACGGTTCGGCTGTGGGACGGTGTCTCGCCCAAACAGCAGAACGACGGGCACAAGAGCGCCGAGGGTGGTACAGCCTGGCCCGGCAGCAACGACATCGTCGAGTTCGTCGAACAACCCGGGCCCTACACGGCCATGGGCTGGAACATCGCCCCCGAGGGACTCGAGGAGCTGCTGCTCTCGCTGCGCGAGCAGTTCCCCGAACAGGCACTCATGGTGACCGAGAATGGGGCCGCCTTCGATGACACCGTCGCCGGGGACGGCTCGGTGCCCGACCCGGAGCGCCTGGACTACCTGCGCCGTCACTTCACCGCGGCGCACCGCGCGATGCAGGCGGGGGTGGACCTGCGTGGTTACTTCGTGTGGTCGCTGATGGACAATTTCGAGTGGGGCTACGGCTACGCCAAGCGGTTCGGGATCGTCCGCGTCGACTTCGACTCACTCGAGCGCACCGTCAAGGACAGTGGGCTCTGGTATCGCGAGCTCGCGCGCACGGGCGTTCTTCCCGCTTGACCGAATTGCGGCATTCAGCGTGCGCCCAGCCTCGACCGCTCGGGGCGGGCGTACGCTGTGCCGGTGACTTCGCTGACTTTCACCCACGAACCGGATGCTTCGCGGTACACGTTGCACGACGGGTCGAACCTCGTGAGCGCCCTCGACTATCGCGATGACGGACGCACCGTCGCGCTGACCCGCGCGTACACGGTCCCCACCTTCCGCGGCCACGGCTACGCCGGCGAGGTCGTCGACCGCGCCGTTGCAGAACTCGAGCAGGCCGGCGATCGGAGGGTGCTGCCCGTGTGCTGGTATGTGGCGGAGTGGTTCGAGGCGCACCCCGAGCGCGCGGGAATCCTCGCCGAGCGCAGCCGCGCGTAGAGTTTCCGGCATCCCACCCACCCCTATGCTGGCCGGGTGGACATGGAGCAGGTCTTCGTCGGCGTCGCCGTCGTTTTCGAGGCGGTCGGCGCCCTCGCGATGATCATCGGCGCGGTCATCGCGATCGTGCTCGGCATCCGTGCGCTCGCTCGCGGTGACGGTGGCAGCGCGGCTTTCACGACGCTCCGCACGACCTTCGGTGGAGCGATTCTGCTCGGCCTCGAAGTGCTCGTCGCCGCCGACCTGCTGCGCACCATCACGTCGAAGCCCTCGCTCGAGGACGCCGTGATCCTCGGCGTGATCGTTCTCATCCGAACCATCCTCTCGATCTCGATCCAGATCGAGATCGAGGGCGTCCTGCCGTGGCGGCGGGCGCTGCTCACGAGCGGTGCCGGGGTCGTTGCCGGTGAGGTGCAACGGGATCGACGGGCGAGCGCCGGACGCCGCTAGTCCCGCCCCCGAAGTGCGTCAAGCCCCTTGGCTCGCGGGGGGATCGGGGCGATGGTTGTCATGGCCACCCGATTCGAGCAAGAGGAGATCCGATGAGCTCGTCACGCGACGAACTACCAGAGGGCGTCATCGACGCCGATCCGACGGGTGGGTGGCAGAGCGGCGACACCGCGAATCGCGCTGCCGACGCGCCGGTCGCGCCCGATGCGCCGATCGAGGGATCCGAGCCCGGCCAGGTGGCCGATCCGGATCTGAGTGACGATGTGACGGACGAATCCGTCGAAAACGACGGCGATGACAGGAGCGACTCATGACCTCGGGAGAATCCGCGCACGACAACACGCCCACCGAGAAAGCCACGGCCGAACGGGATGCGGCCCACGATTCGCCGATCGTCCGGACGGGCGACGTCGTGCAGACCGAGCCCGCGATGGACATGAACGACACGTCAACCGCGGAGAAGATCGACGGCATCGTCGTCCAGACGCGCGCCGATCAGGCCGTCGTCGGGCAGGACCGCATGTTCGAAATTCTGAAGCAGCGCCTCGATCAGGCGGGCATCGAGATGTCGGACGACGAGATCGCCAAGCTCGCGGAGGCCTGACTCTGGGCGAACCGCGGCCCGGGACCGGGCCGATGTCGGCGCACCCGCATACCGTGGGAGCATGCGCATCCTGCACACCTCCGACTGGCACATCGGGCGCTCCTTCCATGGGCACTCGACACTCGCCGCGCTCGCGGTCGTGCTGGCAGAACTCGTGTCGCAGGTCGCCGAGCGCGGCGTCGATCTCGTGGTGGTCGCCGGTGATGTCTTCGACTCCGCGACCCCCGCAGCCGGCTGCTATCCGCTGCTGACCGACACCCTCGCCGCGATCCGCGCCGCGGGGGCAGAGGTGGTCGTCACGAGCGGCAACCACGACAGCGCTGCGCGGCTCGGCTTCCAGGCGCCGTTCGCCGCGAGCGCGGGCATCCACATCCTCACCCGTCCCGATCGCGTGGGTGTTCCCGTCACCGTGCACGACGAGCACGGGCCCGTGCATGTCTACGGCATCCCGTTTCTCGAGCCCTCGCTCGTCCGCCATGTCTGGCCGGATGTGGCGCTTCGGACACAGGAGCAGACGATGGGGCAGGCGATGCGCCTCGTGAACAACGATCGGGGCGAGCGCGGGGGTCGCTCGATCGCGATCGCGCACTGCTTCGCCGCAAACGTCGAGGCCACGCCCGGGGTCGAGCGTGAGATTCGTCAGGGCACGCTCGACGTCGTCCCGCTCACGACCTTCGACGGCCCCGACTACGTCGCCCTCGGCCACATCCACGGGCGCAACGAGCTCTCCGCCCGGGTGCGGTACGCCGGCGCCCCCCTGCACTACTCCTTCGGCGAGCAGCACAAGCCGCGCGGTTCGTGGCTGATCGACCTGGATGCAGCGGGTCTGGCGGCGGTCGAATGGGTGCCGCTCGCGGTGCCACGACGCCTCGTCACGATCACCGGAGCGCTCGACGACCTGCTGACCGACGCTCGCTTCGATGCCGCGGCCGACGCCTGGGTGTGCGCGCAGTACACCGACTCGACGCCGCAGCGCGACCCGATGCGGCGGCTGCTCGCTCGTTTCCCGCACTGCGCGACCGTGCAGCACGTCCCGGCGTCCGTGGCGGAGGCAACCGAGCGCTCGTACTCGGCGCGGGTGCGCGAAGCGCGGGACGACCGTGAGTTGATCTCGGCGTTCCTCGCGCACGTGCGGCAGGGCCAGGCCGCCGATGAGGCCGAGGCCGAGATCTTGGCAGACGTGATCGTGGAGGGCGCAGACCAGCGGACCGCCGCCGACCGTACGAAAGATGACGAACGTTCGAGAGGCGGCGTGCTCGCGTGAGGATGCATCGGCTCGAGATCGAGGGTTTCGGGCCGTTCCGCCGCCCCCAGGCCGTCGATTTCGACGCCTTTGCCGAGGACGGCATCTTCGTCATCTCGGGCCGGACGGGTGCGGGCAAATCCAGCATCCTCGACGCGATCTGTTTCGCACTGTATGGGTCGGTCCCGCGCTACGACATGGGTGAGAAGCGCCTGCGCAGCGACCACAGCGCGCCCGACGACCCGACCCTCGTCGCGCTGGAATTCAGCGCCGGCGGCGAGCGCTGGCGGGTGGAGCGGTCGCCCGAGTACGACCGGGCCAAGCGCAACGGAACGGGAACGACGACCGCCCCGCCTCAGGCGCGATTGTTCGTCTGGGCGAAGGACGGGTGGGAGGGCCGCGCGGCACGCCCCCGCGATGTCGGCGAGGCGCTTCACGAAATCCTTCCGCTCACGCAGGAGCAGTTCCTTCAGGTGATCCTGCTCGCGCAGAACCGCTTCGCGCGGTTCCTGCTCGCGACGCACGGCGAGAGACAGGCTCTTCTGCGGACACTCTTCGGTACGCGCCGCTTCGAGGAGTACGAGCACGCGCTCGAGCAGCGCCGTAAGGAGTCCGAAGCGCGTGTCGCCCGCGATGGTGACACGCTGGCGCACCGCCTCGACGACGCGGAGCGGCTGATCGCGGACCAGGGGCTCGGCGGCGATGTCGCGGACGTCGCCGCGGGTAGCGAGGCCCGAACCGACACCGCGTCGCGGATCGAACGTGTTCGGCAGGCGGCGAAGCGCGCCAAGTATCGGGCTGATACCGCCGACATCGCTGAAGGTGCGGCCCTCGTGTCGCGGGATGCCGCCGAGGCCGCACTCGCAGACCTGCTCGCCCGACGCGAGTTGCAGCAACGTCGTGACCGCGCGCGCGAGAGTGTTGCTGCGCTCGAGTCGGATGCTTCGCGGATCGCGGGAGTCCGCACCGAGCGCGACGCCGCTACCCGGGCAGAGCGGGCGCGTGACGGCATCCGTGCCCTCGACGTCGCTCGCACCGACGTGGCACGCGCGGAAGAGGCGCGCCGGGGTGCCCTCGCGGCCTGGGTTGAGCTGGGTGCTGACGCCGCACCGCCCACGTCGGAACTCGCCGCTCGCATCGACGAGCTCAAGCACGCCGTCGGTGCATGGCAGCTCTTGCTCGAGCGCGAACAGAGCATCGCCGAGCGTCGCGCGGAGTACACGCGGGGCCAGGCCGACCTCGCCGCGCTGACCGCCGAGGTGGAAGCGAGCCGCGCGGAACGCGACGTCGCAATCGCGCGCCGCGACGAAATCGATGCGCGCTTGATGGAGCTCGCGCCGACCCTGGGCGGCCGTACCGCCGCCGAGACCCTCGTCACCGACCTGGATGCACGTATCGCCGCGGCCAGGGAAGCCGATCGCCTGACGGACGAGATCACCGCGGCAGAGATGTTGGCGCTGGGAGCCGATCGGGCCCTCGCCGACGAATCCGCGGCCCTGGTCGATCTGCGTGAGCGGCGACTTCGCGGGCACGCGGGCGAACTCGCCGAGACGCTCGTTCCCGGTGAGCCCTGCGCGGTCTGCGGTGGGACGGAGCACCCCGCACCCGCGCCGCGCGGCGACGATCCGGTGAGTGCCGACGACATCGACGCGGCCGAGGCCCGGGTTGCGCTCGCCGTGTCGCAGCAGCGTGACGCATCCGAGGCGCTCGCGAGCGTCCGCCAGGCCGCGGCGGGCGCGCGCGGGCGCGCGGGTGAGCGGTCGGCCGCGCAGCTCACCGACGACCGCGCCGAGGCCGCGCAGGCACTCGCGACGATCGCGGATGCCGAACGCGAATCGACGACGCTGCGGAACGAACGAGAGGAAGGCGCGAAGACCCTCGCCGGCCTCGAGGCCGCGCTCAACGCCGCAACGCCGCGGATCGACATCCTTGCCCAGTCGCTTGCCGTCATGGAGGCGAGCATCGAGGCGGATGACCAGGCCCTGGCGGAAGCGCGCGGTGACTTCACCACCGTCGCCGAGAGAATCGCCGATGCCGAGCGCATGGCCCACACAGCCGAGCGGCTGCGTGACACCATCGCTGCGGTCGAGCGCTGCACACAGGTGGAAGTGTCGGCGCACGCACGAGCCGAAGCGGACCTCGCCGAGTCGGGCTTCGAGACGACGGACGCCGCGGTCGCGGCCCTGCGCGATGCCGCCGCGCGATCTGTGCTCGACGAGACGATCCGCGAACACGAGACCGCACTCGGCGCGGCGAAGGCCGTGCTTCTCGACCTCGAACTGCAGATGCTGCCCGACGAACCGATCGACACCGAGGCTGCCGAAAGGGCGCGGCGAGACAGCCGGGATGCCTGGACCGCCGCCGTGCAGCAGACCCTCGCCGCCGACCAGACCCGTGATCGACTCGACACTCTCACTCAGCAGGCGGAGGTCGCGCAGTCGGGCATCGCCGCGGCTCTCGCCGAACACGAGACGATCGAACGCCTCGCCCACACGGTGGCGGGCAAGGCGCCCAACACCCACAGGATGAAGCTCGAGACCTTCGTGCTGGCGGCCGAACTCGAAGAGATCGTGCAGGCCGCGAACCTGCGTCTTCACGACATGTCGGATGGTCGCTACCGCCTGCTGCACACGGACTCCCTCGCCGCGCGCGGGGCCGCCTCCGGCCTGGGCCTCGACGTGCTGGACGCCTACACGGGGCGTCCGCGCCCCCCGCACTCGCTCTCCGGCGGAGAGACGTTCCTCGCCTCCCTCGCGCTCGCGCTCGGCCTCGCCGAGGTCGTGACGGGACGCACCGGCGGAATCGAACTCGACACGCTGTTCATCGACGAGGGCTTCGGCTCACTCGACGCCGAAACCCTCGACACGGCCATGCGAACCCTCGACGAACTGCGACAGGGCGGCCGGACCGTAGGCGTCATCAGCCATGTCGAGGCGATGAAGGATCAGATCCCCGCTCAGCTGCTCGTCGCCGTCGCGCAAGACGGCTCAAGCGAGGTCGCGGCCCACGCCACCCTGCCCGTCTGATTCAGGCGGGCGACCAGGTCGAGACGCGGTCGAGCTCCTCGAGCTCAGCCGCGGACAGCTCCAGGGTGCCGGCGGCGAGCAGATCGGCCACCTGGTCCACGCGTGACGCGCTCGCGATCGGAGCGGAGACCGCCGGTTGGGCGCGCAACCATGCCAGCGCGGTCGTGGCGATCGATGCACCATGCGCGGAGCCGATCGACTCGAGTGCATCGACGATCGCCAGGCCCTGCGGTGTGGCGTACTTCGCGGCACCCTTCGCACGCGGAGAGGTGCCCGGCGCATCCGGGACATCCGCCGAGCGGTACTTGCCGCTCAGGAAGCCGCTCGCCAGGGCGTAATACGGCACGAGTCCGAGGTCGAACTCCTCGGCGACCGGCACGATCGTCTCTTCGACCGCGTTGCGGTGCACGAGGTTGTAGTGCGGCTGCACCGCAACGGGCAGTGCGCTTCCCGCCGCGCTCGCGTAACCGACCCACTGGCGGATGCGGTCGGCGGAGTAGTTCGAGACGGCGGTGTGGCGGACGAGTCCGTCTGTCACGAGGTCACCGAACGCGGCCACGGTCTCTTCGAGGGGCACCGTTTCGTCGTCGTAGTGCGCGTAATACAGGTCGATCGTGTCCACCCCGAGGCGCTGCAGCGACGCCTCGGCGGCCGCGCGGATGTTCTTCGGCGCGAGGCCGCGGAAGTCCGGGTGCTGGCTCACCTTCGTGGCGATGACGACGTTCTCCGGGCGCCTGGCGGCGAGCCATTCACCGATGATGCGCTCGCTGTCACCACCCGAATTCCCCGGAACCCACGCGCTGTACGAGTCGGCGGTGTCGACGAAGTCGCCGCCGCCGCCGTGGAACGCGTCGAGGATGCGGAAGGATTCGTTGCGATCCGCTGTCCACCCGAAGACGTTGGCGCCCAGGCAGACGGGGAAGACATCGAGATCGCTGCGGCCGATACGTGTCATGCTGCTCCTTGCTCAGAGGTGGGGGCGGTCCCACGGGCGCCGTCGATCAGCCTAGGCTGGGGGAATGAAGACCGGCACCCTGTGGACAGTCATCGGCGTCATCGTCGCCATCATCATTGCGTGGGTGCTCGTGAACGTCCTGTTCTCGGTCCTCGCGTTCGTCTTCAAGCTGCTCGCGGTCGCGGTCGTCGCACTCATCGTGTTCGTCATCCTGCGGATGGTGTTCGCACGATCGTCGGACGACTGACCCGTCGGACTACTCATCTTTTACAGTCCGTAGTCGGCGCGGAAGCTCTCCCAGAGAGCCGCGCTGCACGTCGCGACGACCTCGTCCCACAACTGCGTCGCGCCATCCTGCGCGCGGTCCGAAACCGCCTTGATGATGCGCAGCGGCACACCGAACTCGCCGGCGACATACGCGTAGGCGTAGGCCTCCATATCGACCAGCACCGCGTCGAGATCGCGGATCCGGACGACGGCATCCGCGTCGTCGACGAAGATGTCGCCGGTGGCGATCGCGTGGCCGTCGTTCGGCAGGTCGATGCGGGCGGGGAGTGAGACGTGCTGCCCGACGATGCCGTCCAGGTCGCTCACATCGTGCTGCAGCACGGTGCCGATCTCGTGCACGGCCGCCTCGAGGTCGGGGTCCAGGGCACCGGCCGTGCCGACCACCACGACCTCGGTGTATTCGCGAGCCGACAGGGCTCGTGTGAGGGCGACGGCCGCCTTCAGCTTGCCGGGTCCGGTGACGAGACGGTCGAAACCGTCGATCTGAGCGGGGAAAGCCACGAGTTCGGCGTCCAGCGCCGCGACGAGAAGTCTCACGGTCACCCATTCTGGCCCGTTACGGCCGCGAAACACGCATCGGGCAAGCTGAGCGGGTGCCGTCGCCCGACCGGCGCCCCGAGGAGCCCCGTGCTGAGCTACGCCGACTATCTGCAGCTGTTGCCGAAGACCGAGCTGCACTGTCACTTCACGTCCACCATGACCGCCGAGCTGTTCGTCGCGCTCGCCGGCAAGCACGGCGTGGAGTTGCCCACGAGCGATCCGGCACGCCTGTTCGCGTACGCCGATCTGCGCGAGTTCCTGGTGGGTTTCGAGCTCGCTCATGACGTGCTGCGCGACCCGGAAGACATCGAGGCGGTCGCACTCGAGGGTGTCCGCGTCGGTATCGAGGCGGGTCTGCGCTATCGCGAGTACTACGTCAACCCGCAGTACTTCATCGCGCGCGGGATGTCCTACGCGGATGTCGTCGACCCCCTCATCTCGGGACTCTCGGCGGCAGAGACGCGGTACGGAGTCGGATTCCGCATCGTCGTCGCGGTCAATCGTGCGGAGAGCGGTGCCGAAGCCATCCGTCTCGTGGAGCTCATGGCCGAGAACCCGCGACCGAGTGTCGTCGGGCTGGGGATGGATGATCTGACGCCCGAGGGGCTCGAGGCTCCCGAGCGGTTCGCCGAGGCGTTTGCCCTCGCCCGGAGCGCGGGCCTGCGCCTCACCGCGCACGTCGGCGAGACGGACCGGTCCGAGGCGCACTCCGTGCGTTTTGCGATGCATGATCTCGGTGTCGACCGCATCGACCATGGATACCGTGTGCTCGATGATCCCGACCTCGTCGCGGAGGCTCGCGATCGGCGGCTGCCGTTCTGCGCGACCCCCGTGTCGACGACGATCTGCTCGGACTGGCAGCTCACGCCCGACCACCGCATCGCCCGGATGATCGAGGCCGGACTCGCCGTCAACGTCTCCACGGACGATGCCATGTTCTTCCGCACCGACATCGGGCGCGAGTTCCGCGAAGCCCTGCCGGCGCTCGGCGTCGACGCGGCGACCGCGCGTCGCATTGCATTCAACGGCATCGATGCCGCGTTCTGCGACGATGATCAGAAGGCGCGTTTGCGCGCACAATTCACGGCCGAGTTCACGGCCCTCGACGCCCTATTTCAGCGCGACGCGCTGCTCCCGGAGGACTGACGCATGGACATGGCTTATTTCGCGACCGGATACTCGGTGAACCTGCCCGACTGGATCGGGGAGGAACTGCACGGCGTTCCCGACATCATTCCCGACCGGGCCGAGCGGATGGCGCTCGTGCACCGTCTCGCCGATCGCAACTGGCGAGAGGGCAACGGCGGACCATTCGCCGCACTCGTGGCCGAGTCCGACACCGGCCGCATCGTGTCGGTCGGGGTGAACGTCGTGCTCGGCAGCGGGATCTCGTCCGCGCACGCCGAGGTGACGGCACTCGGCACGGCGCAGGCCCGGGTCGGGTCCTGGGATCTCGGCGCCGAGGGGCTCTCTCCCCATGAGCTGGTCGTGAACTGGCGTCCCTGCGTGCAGTGCTACGGGGCCACGATGTGGTCGGGGGTGCGCACGCTGGTCGTCGCGGGATCGGGCCCCGAGCTGGAGGAGATCAGCACTTTCGACGAGGGACCGATGGTCGCCGACTGGGCCGAGCAGTTCGAGGCCCGCGGCATCGAGGTCGTGCAAGATGTGCTGCGCGACGAGGCGCTCGCGGTCTTCCGCGCCTATCGCGCGGCGGTCGACAGCGGCGGTGTCGTGGTCTACAACGCCCGCTCGGGGGATGACGCCGCCGAGTGACCTGCCGCTGGATGAGGCCTGCGGCTAGATGAGGCGATAGCCGGCTCCCCGCACGGTCTCGATGCGGTGGGAGCCGAGCTTCTGGCGGAGGTATCCGACGTAGACGTCGGCGACGTTCGAACCCGGGTCGAAGTCGTACCCCCAAACCCGGCTGAGCAGTTGCTCACGGCTGAGGACCTGTCCGGCGTTCCGGATCAGCTCCTCAGCCAGGGCGAACTCGCGCGCGGACAGTTCGACCGCGCGTCCGTCGACGAGTGCACGCCGGGTCCGGATGTCGAGGGTGAGACCCTTGTGCGCCATCTCCAATACCACGGCCGGCTCATCCGTCCGCATTCGCAGTCTGATGCGCGCGAGAAGCTCGTCGAAGCGGAACGGTTTGCCGAGGTAGTCGTCGGCACCGCCCTCGAGACCCGCGATCGTGTCGTGCAGCTCGACGCGCGCGGTGAGCATGATGACGGGCAGGCGGGATCCCGATCCGCGCAATTGTTCGAGGACCTCGAAGCCGTCCATTCCGGGCAGGTTGACGTCCAGCACGAGCAGATCGAACTCGCCGGTGAGGGCCAGGCTCAGCGCCGAGGGCCCGGTCTTGGCGACGCTCGTGGCGAATCCGGCCGCGCGTAGTCCCTTGTCGATGAATCCCGAGATTCGTGCTTCATCGTCGGCGATCAGGATCGAAGGCATCAGGTGGTCTTCTCGGTTTCGACGGGGAACGGCAGGGGCGGTACCGGAGGTCGCGGAGGCACGCCCGAGGGGGCCGGACTCTGTTCCACCGGACGCCGGAGGGGTACCGAGACCACGAACAGCGCGCCGCCGCCCTCGGCGTCTTCGACCCGCGCCGAGCCTCCGTGGGCGCGGGCGATGACCTGCACGATGTTCAGTCCGAGACCGCTTCCGGAGGAGGCATCCCGCCCCTCTTCTCCGCGGTAGAAGCGCTCGAAGACTCTGTCGCGCTCACCGAGCGGAACCCCCGGGCCGTGGTCGCGAACGGTGAATTCGAGGTGGGGTCCGGCGAGCGCGCTGCCGATCACCACGGTGCCGTCACCGTGTGTGACGGCGTTCTGCGCCAGTTGCAGCAGGGCCTGTGTGATCCGGTCGGAGTCGAGCGCCGCGACGATGTCGACGTGCGTGCCCGCGCTCACCGACGCGCCCTCGATGCCCTCTGCTTTGCGCACCACCTGGTGTGTCAGGTCGGCGACATCGACCGGGCGCGGCGCGATCGGCGACGCGCCGTGCAACGAGGCCGAGCGGGCGAGGTCCTGAACGAGTTGGCCCATCCGGTCGAGCTCGTCCACCGCGAGAGCCTGGGTTTCGCGCACATCGGTCGGGTCGCTGGGGTCCATGACTTCGACGTACCCGCGGACGATCGTGATGGGGGTCTTCAGTTCGTGCCCGACATCGTGCAGCAGGCGGCGCTGCGAGTCCACCGCGTCGTCCAGACGATCGAGCATGGCGTTCATCGTGGCGGCGAGTTCGGAGACATCGTCCCGGCCCTGGATCGGCAGACGCTCCGAGAGTGAGTTGGCCGACACGCGGTCTGCCGTCTCGCGCATCTGGCGCAGCGGACGCAGGAGCCGTGTTGCGACCAGCCACGCGACTCCGGCGATGACGACGAGGGCGATCGCGCCGGCGATGAGGTAGACCTGCGCCGCGACGTTGATCTCGGCGAGTTCGGCCTCGACGTCGTACGCCATCGTGAAGAGAGCGGTCTCGGGCGCCGGGGAATCCGGCACCGTGATGGGGGCCGCGAGATAGCGCCAGACGCGGTCGCCGGCCACATACGTCCCGATCACGGGCTGGCCGTCGGCGCTTTGCTCGGTGACTTCGGCGACGAACCCGGGGGCGGCACTCAGGTCCACGTCAAGCGCCACACCGGGCGCGAGAGCCGGTTGGCCCTCGATCACTCCCAGGGCGCCGGTGTTGTCGTCCGGACTCATCCGCTGCACGACCGTGGTGAGCGCTTCGGTCGAAGAGGCCCAGGTGCCCGTCTCCGGATTCCCCTGCGAGATGAGGTAGCGGGCCGAGTCGAGGTTCGCGGCGAGCCGATCATCGATCTGCGCGATGATGCGCGCACGTTCGACCATGTACACGGCCGCGCCCACCGAGATCAGGCCGAGCGCGGCGACGATCGTGATGACCGCGATGATGCGTGTGCGGACAGAAAAGGTGGTTCGCTTCCGGCCTTTTTCTGCTGGGTCCGCCTCGTTCATGTTCTCAGTATGTCGGCGGACGCGAGGCGGCTGGACCGCCTAAGGAACGTCTCACGAAGCACCTTAGACGCGCGTGCTGGGATGGATGGATGACTCGATGCGATCCCGCCGCCGCCGAGACGGCGCTTCTGTGCGACGCGCTCGACATCGCGCCCGACCGCGTGAGCTTCATCCGCCGGGAGCCGCTCGGGCCGGGCTCGGTTGCCGCGTTCGCCGTGGCGGGTGCGCCGCTCGAGGGCGACTACTTCATCGACACCTCGGGCCTGGACGTCGCTGTCGAGACCGGCATGGCGCTGCCGGGAGTCGCGCGCATCTGGATGCATCCGGCCGATCCCCATCTTCCTGCCCTGGCGCCGACGGCCTACGGCGGCGCCGCGGGGGTCCTGCTCTCTCGCATCGGGTACGAGGCGACGGATGCGACCGCGATGGTCGCCTATCGTCCCGGCCGTCGGGCCGTGCTCACCGTTCCCACGCGTGAGGGAGTGGTGTGGCTGAAGGTTGTCCGCCCGTCGCGGGTGGAGCAGATCGTCGAGTCCCACACGTTGCTCGCGGCATCCGGCATTCCCGTCCCGGAGATCCTCGCCTGGTCGCCCGAGGGTCTGATCGCCCTCGCGTCGGCCGAGGGGGCCCCGGCGACGGAGGTCGGGTGGCATCCCGAAGCGCTGCTCGATGTGGCCGAAGAGGTGCAGAGTCGGTTTGCTCAGGTGCCGCTTCGGCGTACGGCGCGTACGGGCTTGGAGGATCGTCTGCCCTGGTACGCCGCCAAGCTCGAGGCCGTCGCGGCTCGGCCCGATGCGGTGCGTCTGGTCTCGGAGCAGACGGCTGCCGCGCTCGATGTCGGCCTGGGTGAGCCCCGGTCGATCCACGGTGATCTCCACCTCGGTCAGCTCTTCCTCTCGGGCGGGGGGTCGGAGGTGAGCCTCGCCGGCATCATCGACGTCGACACTGCCGGCCGCGGGTTCGCCGCCGACGACAGCGCCGCGTTCCTCAGCCACGCCATCGCGAGCGCAATCCTGACGGAGGCCGGCGGCGATGCCCCGCGTGCGTGGGCGCTCGCCGACGGTGCTCTCGTGCGGTGGGGCGACCGGCCCGGCGTCCGCGGGCGGGCGGCCGTACACCTGCTCGGTCACGCGCTCGCCGCCGCCGAGGGTGGCGAATCGCTGCGCAGCCAGCGGCTGCTGGGCCATGCTCACGATCTCGTAAGCGAATCGAAGAATACCTAAGACCGCCCTCATGTCCGGCTTCGAGGGCCCTTAGCGGGGCTTGCCAATCTGGAGATATCGAACAGAGCCCGTCCCCCCGGGTCACAGACGAAGGAGAGAAACATGGACACCAAGAAGAAGTGGATCACATTCGGCGCAATCGGCGTTGTGGGGCTCGGCATCCTCGCCGGAGGGGCTGCGGCCACCGCCGCGAGCATGGACCTGCGCTCCACCGACGGCACCGTTCTTCCCGGTGGCGCGATCACCGGCCGTGAGTCCGGCGTGCTCGACCGCTCGGGTGTGCAGATGAACGTGACCGACACCTCGGTCTCGGTCGTCTCGGTCGCCTCCGTCGTGACGCCGCCCTCGGTCCCGACGCCCGCCAGCGTCGCCTCCCCGATCACCCCGCCGCCCGCCCCCGCACCTGCTCCGGCCCCGGCGCAGCCCGCACCGGCGCCGGTCTACGACTCGCCCGCGAGCATCCCCAGCGCGGCATCCGCGGCCTCCGTCGCATCGGTTGCATCCGCAGGATCCAACTGACGCGAACCCGACGGAGTCCGCCGACGCGGGTACCGGGTCCCCAGCCCGGTACCCGCGTCGCTTTACGTGATCGGCCGGTGCGGGACATCCGCCCGCAACACGAGCGGACGTAGGCTGAGTCATGGCGCACTCAGACACCTCCCCTTTCTCGGGAGCCACCGGAACGGTCGTCGCAATCGTCGGTACCGAATCGGCCGGCGCGCTCGCCACTCTCGAGGGCATCCCGGGAGTCGAGACCCTGACTCTCCGCGATTCGGACCCGGCGACGGCCGCTCGCCGCATCTCGGCATGCAGCACCCCCTGGATCGTGCACGACGCCGACCCCCTCGAACACGTCGCCGCCGCGTGGGTGGAGCTCTACGAAGAACGCGCAACGCTCGGCACGCTCGAGGTCGAGGTCGAGACGGCGCTCGCCCACTTCGCGGGCGGGACCGCGCTGATGCCCGACTACTACATCGTGCTCGACCCGGACGCCGCTGACGGCACCTGGCGGCACTGGTGGTGCGGCGCCCTCGGATTCCGTGCCCCGCGTCGGGTCCTACCCGCGGCATCCCCGGCGACACCGGGTGACACCGCGCTCCGGCGGTTGCTCACGGCGCTGCCGACCTCGCGCCCCTGGCCCGAGCCCGTCACGTGGTTGCCCGGCCTGGCGTTCGAGATCCCCGACCGCGTGGGCCTGCGCGACCGGACACCCGACGCGGATTCTGCGGCCTGAGGACGGGTCAGTTCGAGCCGAGTTCGGGCAGGGCGTGGTGCAGCTCGTCCAGCCATGCCTGGGCGTTGCCGTCCGAGGGCGCCCGCCAGTCGCCGCGGGGTGAGAGTGAGCCCGCCGCCGAGACCTTCGGCCCGTTGGGCAGGGCGGAGCGCTTGAACTGCGCGAAAGCGAAATAGCGCTTCAGGAACACCTCGAGCCACCGCACGATCGTCGGCAGGTCGTACGAGACCCTCGCATCGTCGGGGAATCCCGGGGGCCAGCCCGCGGCTTCCGGGTCCGCCCACGCCTCGTGCGCGAGGAACGCGATCTTGGACGGCCGGAAGCCGTACCGCAACACGTGGAAGAGGGTGAAGTCGTGCAGCGCGTAGGGCCCGACGAGCGATTCGGTGGACTGCGTGGTGCCGTCCGCGTCCGCCGGCACGAGCTCGGGGCTGATCTCGGTGTCGAGCACCGACTGCAGGACGGCCGCCTCGGCGGCGTCGACGCCCTCGCCCGCGGCGATGACCCAGCGGATGATGTGCTGGATGAGCGTCTTCGGAACTCCGGTGTTGACCGCGTAGTGGCTCATCTGGTCGCCAACGCCGTACGTCGCCCACCCCAGAGCGAGCTCCGACAGGTCGGACGTGCCGATGACGATCCCGCCGTTCTGGTTGGCGAGGCGGAAGAGGTAGTCGGTGCGCAGGCCCGCCTGGACGTTCTCGAACGTCACGTCGTAGACCGGTTCGCCGTCGCCGAAGGGATGCCCGATATTCTCGAGCATCTCGTTGGCCGCGTCGCGGATGTCGATGGTCTCGATCGAGGCGCCGACGGCCTCGGCGAGGGCGATCGCGTTCGACTTCGTGTGGTCGCTCGTTGCGAAGCCGGGCATCGTGTACGCCAGGATGTCGGAGCGGGGACGACCCATCCGATCCATCGCGCGTGCCACCACGAGCAGCGCGTGCGTCGAATCGATGCCACCGCTGACGCCGATGACCGGCTTCGGGCCGCCGATCGCGGTCAGGCGCTGGACGAGTCCGGTGACCTGGATGTTGAAGGCTTCGTAGCAGTCCTGGGCCAGGCGCGCGGCGTCGTCGGGCACGAACGGGAAGCGGTCGATCGGACGCCGCAGGCCCGTCTCGCGCGCGGGGACGCCGAGAGTGAAGGGCACGGTGACGAACGAGCCCGTGCGTGCCGCGTGCGTCCGGCGGTTGTCGTCGAACGTGCCCTGTCGGGCTCGGTCCTGGCGGATCCGGTCGAGGTCGACATCCGCGACCGACCGGCGCGGACCATCCGGGAATCGTTCGGTCTCGGCGAGCAGACCGCCGAGCTCGTAGATCATGGTCTGTCCGTCCCAGGACAGGTCGTTGGTCGACTCGCCCTGGCCCGCCGCGGCGTAGACGTAGGCCGACAGGCAGCGGAACGACTGGGCGCGGCACAGGATGGCGCGCTCGTCGGCCCGGCCGATCGTGATGGGGCTGCCCGAGAGGTTGAGAAGGACGGTCGCCCCCGCGAGCGCGGCTTCCGACGAGGGCGGGATCGGAACCCACACGTCCTCGCATACCTCGGCGTGCAGCACGAGGCCGGGCACATCCTCCGCGGCGAAGAGCAGGTGCGGCCCGAAGGGCGCCTCCACGCCGCCGACCGAGATCCAGCGCGCCTCGCTGCCGTCCGCACTACTGCCGAGCTCGTCACCCGCGGCGTACCACCGGCGCTCGTAGAACTCGCGGTAGGTCGGCAGGTACGACTTCGGTACGACGCCGAGCAACTCGCCGGCGTGGATGACGACAGCGCAGTTGTAGACACGGTTGCGGTGCCGCAGGGGCGCGCCCACGACGAGCACGCTCATCAGATCGCGGGATGCGTCGACCAGGCGCGCGATAGCGGCCTCGGTCGCATCCAGCAGGGCATCCTGCAGCACGAGGTCTTCGATCGCGTAGCCGGTCAGGCAGAGCTCGGGGAAGACGGCGACCGCGACGGCATCGTCGTGGCATTCACGTGCCGTCCCGAGAACGGCCAGGGCGTTCGTGGCGGGGTCAGCGATGCGCACAGGGATCGTGCACGCTGCCACTCGTGCAAAACCGTGGCGATAGGCGTTGCGGAACGGAAGGCCGTCGGTCATCACCCCAGTTTGGCACCTTAGAGTTGTCGGGATGAGTACGGCACCTCCGGAAGAGCCTCCGCGCACGCAGGAGATACAACTCACCGACCGCCATCGCTGGCGTGCCTACTGGGTCTGCGTCGGCGTCGCCGCCCTCACGATCCTCGATCTGAGCAAGGTCAATGTGGCCCTGCCCTCGATCGAGAACGCGTTCAGTGCCGGATCGACCGAGCTGCAGCTCGTCGTCTCGGGCTATGTGCTGGCGTTCGGTCTGGCTCTCGTCCCCATGGGCCGTCTCGGGGATCAGCGCTCCCGCCGGGTCCTCTTCATCGTCGGGCTGTCGCTCTTCACCGTGACGAGCCTCGCCTGCGCCCTCGCGCAGGACGTGACCTTCCTGCTTGTCGCGCGTCTCATCCAGGGCGTCGCGGCCGGTATCCAGATGCCCCAGGTCTTGGGCTTGATCCAACAGCTGTTCCGTGGCGCGGAGCGCGGTAAGGCCTTCGGTCTGTTCGGGGCGAGCATCGGCATCGCGACGGCCTTCGGCCCCACGCTCGGCGGCTTGGCGATTGCGATCGGTGGACCGACCGACGGATGGCGCGGCATCTTCTGGATGAACGTTCCCCTCGCGCTCATCGCGATCGCGGCGGCGATCTGGCTGTTGCCCGCGACGCGGACGAAGTCCCGGCGCAAGCTCTCCCTCGATCCGATCGGCATCCTGCTGTTCGGTCTCGCGGTCATCTCGTTGCTGTGGCCGTTCCTGTTCACGACGGGTTCGCCGAGCGATGACCCGAACCGGTGGTGGCTGCTCGTGCCATCCGTCCTGTTCATCGGGGCGTTCATCGTCTGGGAGCGCGCGTACGAGGCTCGGGGCCACCAACCGCTCGTTCCCCTGGGTCTGTTCGGGGTCTCGTCGTACCGCAACGGAACGGTCCTGGCGACGGCCTACTTCGCCGCGCTTCCGGCGCTGTTCCTGCTCACGACGCTCTTTCTGCAGACCGGGGTCGGGCTCGAGCCGGTCTTTGCCGGCATGGTGACGATCGGGTTCGCGCTCGCGAGCGCGCTGACGTCGTGGTTCGGTGGGCTCTGGGTCAACCGCATCGGCCGCCCTCTCGTCGTGTGGGGTCTCGCGATCATGCTCGTGAGCACAGCGGGCCTCGTATTCACCGCGCTCTACGTCCCCTCGGGCGCGATCATCTGGGTCATGGCGGGCATCATGGTCGTTGCCGGTGCGGGCGGCGGACTCGTCGTCTCGCCCAACCAGACGCTCGCCCTCGCCAATATCCCGCCCAAGCGCGGGGGGCTCGCCGGGTCCGTCGGGCAGCTCGGACAGCGCATCGGAACATCGATCGGCACCGCGATCGCCCTCGCCTTCTTCTACGCGACGGTCTACAGCGAGACCGACACCGCACCGACCATCGTCGTGTACCACGACGCGTACGCGATCGGGATGGTCACGGTCGGTGTCGGGCTCGCGCTCGCCTTCGTGATCTCGCTCGTGGACCTGACGGCACGAGCCAAGTCGAAGTAGCTCGCCGGGCCGCTGTCCGAGCCCGCGGGTAGGGTCGCAGACGGAGAGGGTCCCGTGCGTTATATCGAGAACGAAGGCCGGCTGGTCACGAGCGCGAGCGATCTCAAAGCCGCGTCGGAATGCGAGTTCGCCTGGGTGCGGGCGATCGATGCGCGCCTGGGTCGCATCGCGCAGGTTGCCGAGCCCGAGGACCTCACGTTGGAGCGCGCGGCGCGTTTGGGCGATCGGCACGAGCAACGGGTGCTGGATGAATATCTGGCGGACGATACGGATGGCGTGGCCACCATCGAGCAGGTCTCGTCGGGCGATGCTCCGGCGCTGGCCGAATCCGTCCGACTCACGAACGCGGCGCTCGCCGACCCATCCGTGCGGATCATCTATCAGGCGGCATTCGCGACCCGTGACTTCGTGGGTTTCGCCGACTTCCTGGTTCGCGACGAGAGCGGACGCTGGCTCGTTCAAGACACCAAGCTCGCCCGCAGGGCGCGGGTCACCGCGCTCATGCAGCTCGCGGCATACGTCCAGCGCCTCGACGACCTGCGCGTCGAGCGTTCGGATCGGGTCGAGCTCTTGCTCGGCGACGGCACGACGAGTTCGCACCTCGTCGACGACATCCTGCCCGTCTACCATCTGCGCTACGCACGCCTGATCGAACTGATCGAGAGTCGTCGCATCGAGCTCGGCGCGGCGATGGGGCCGACGGAGTGGGGCGACGATCGGTACTTCGCATGCGGTCGCTGCGCGACCTGTCAGGTCGAGGTCGAAGCATCCCGCGACCTGCTGCTCGTTGCGGGCATGCGGCCGCTGCAGCGCACGAAACTGCGGGAGGCGGGAATCCGCACGCTAGACGACCTCTCGGTCGCACAGACGGCGCCCCCGAACATGAATGCGGACGTCTTCGCCCTCCTGCGGACTCAGGCTCAGTTGCAGCGTGCCTCCGAGATAGCCGTGGCCGACGCGCCCGATGCCGCCGTACCCGCGCCGGTGTATCGCGTTGTCGATCGAGCGGGACTCGCGGCGCTGCCCCCGGCCGACCCGGGCGACCTGTTCTTCGACTTCGAGGGCGACCCGCTCTACACCGAGGGGGCGGGGACGGGCACGGGCACGGAGTGGGGCATCGACTACCTGTTCGGCTGGGTCGACGAGAGTGAGACGTTCTCGCGCCTCTGGGCGCACTCGTTCGCGGAAGAACGCATCGCACTCCGGCGCTTCCTCGACTTCGTCGATGTGCATCGCGCGGCCCATCCCCACATGCACATCTACCACTACGCCCCCTATGAGCCCACGCATCTGCTGGCCATGGCAGCCCGCCATGGCGCGGGCGAGGCGCAGGTCGATCGCCTGCTTCGCGACGGGGTCTTCGTCGACCTCTACCCGATCGTGCGTCGCGCCCTGCGGGTCGGGTCGCGGTCGTACTCGATCAAGAAGCTCGAGCCGCTCTACATGGGAGCCGAGACGCGGCAGAGCGACGTGCAGCGGGGCGACGAGTCGATCGTCCGCTACGTCGAGGCGCGGATGCTGCAGGACGCGGGCGACGACGAGGGTGCCCGAGCGATCCTGGACGACATCGCCGACTACAACCGCTACGACTGCGTCTCGACGCGTCGCCTGCGCAACTGGTTGCGTGAGCGTGCGGACGAACTCGGGATCGTCGCAACCTCCGATCCCGAGCCCGATGCCGCCGGCTATGAACCCTCGCCGCGCGCCGTCGCGCTCACCGCGCTCGCCGAGTCGGCCGATGGCGAGGATGCCGCGGCTCTCCGCCTCGGATCGGCGGCGATCGACTACTACCCGCGCGAGGCGAAGAGCTTCTGGGCGACGCACTTCCTTCGCCTGCGCGAGCCCGTGTCGGTGTGGGAGCAGAGTCGCGATGTCGCGGTCCTGGATGCGTCGCGCTGTGAGGTCGTGGAGGACTGGCACCGTGCCGAGGGGCACCGGGTGGATCGACGCATCCTGCGCCTGCGCGGTGAACTCGCCCCCGGCACGCGCCTTTCGCCCGGGAGCGAGCCGTTCCTGCTCTACGAGCTGCCGGCGCCCTTCGTCTTCGAGGCCTCGCCGCGGTGGCTGCACGCCGATCACCGCGGCCGCGTGCTGGAAGAGCTGGAAGACGGCGCGATCATCGAGGAACGCGCCCGGGGCGGGTTCACCTGGGGTGAACTGCCCATCGCGATCACCCCGGGCGCGCCGCCGCGTGCCCTGTCGCAGCAGGTCGCGATCGACGGGTGGGCCGACGGCGTGATCGCCGCGAGCCCCAATTTCCCCGCCGATCCGGCGACCGACCTGTTGCGCCGACGTCCACCGCGCCTGAACGCGGGGCACCCGGTTCCCGCCGATCCGGCGGATCCCGTTCCCGCGATCGTCGCGACGCTGCGTGAGCTCGATCGCAGCTACCTCGCCATACAGGGGCCTCCGGGCACCGGGAAGACGTACGTCGGCTCGCACGTGATCGAGCGTCTTGTGCGCGAACACGCGTGGAAGGTCGGAGTCGTCGCGCAGTCGCACGCCGTCGTCGAGCACATGCTCGATCGAGTCATCGACGCGGGTGTACCCGCCGCGCGGGTCGGCAAGGCGCCGAAGGGTGATTCCGATCCGGTGCGGTTCACCCCGCTGCCCAAGAACGGCGTCGCGGCGTTCGCGGACGAGCACGCCCAGGCGGGTTTCGTCGTGGGCGGCACGGCGTGGGACTTCAGCCACGAGGGACGCTTCCCCCGCGGCTCGCTCGACCTGCTCGTGATCGATGAGGCCGGGCAGTTCTCCCTCGCCTCCACCATCGCGGTCTCGGTTGCGGCGCAACGCCTGTTGCTGCTCGGTGACCCGCAGCAGCTGCCGCAGGTCAGCCAGGGCACGCATCCCGAACCCGTCGACACGTCGGCGCTCGGATGGATCATGGATGGTTCCGCGGTGCTGCCCGATGCCTTCGGGTACTTCCTGCCCGAGAGTCGGCGGATGCATCCGCTCGTCGCCCTGCCCGTGTCGAACCTGTCGTATGCCGGCCGGCTGGCCTCGCACCCCTCCGCAGCGCTCCGGTCCCTCGACGGCGTCGACCCGGGCCTGCACCGTGTTCCCATCGAGCATCACGGCAACGCGACGGCGTCGGTCGAAGAGGCGGCTGCCGTCGTCGACCTCGTACGCGGGCTGATCGGCGCGTCGTTCACCGATCTTGCACGAGACGGCAGTGAACCCCGGTTCGCCGCCCCGCGGCCGCTCACGGCGGACGACATCATCATCGTCACGCCCTACAACGCACAGGCGGCGACAGTGCTGGCCGCCCTCGCGGCGGCGCAGCTGCCGCCCGTCCGCGTCGGAACGGTGGACAAGTTCCAGGGGCAGGAGGCCGCGGTGTCGATCGTTTCGCTCGCCGCGTCATCGGGACGGGACGCGCCCCGTGGGCTCGAGTTCTTGTTGCTCGCGAACCGTCTGAATGTCGCGATCTCGCGCGCCGAGGTCGCAGCGTTCCTCGTCTATTCGCCCGGCTTGCTCGACGATCTGCCGCACACCCCGGAGGGTGTGGCTCGGCTCAGTGGCTTCGCGCGGCTGGTGGAAGATCCAGGCGCTTCATCAGCCCGACCACGGCGGCCGTGACCAGATCGTCGACGGGCAGGCTCGCATCGACGGCGAAACCCTCCTCGTCCGCCTCGAGCGGTTCGAGCGTCGCGAGCTGAGAGGCGAGCAGGGAGGCGGGCATGAAGTGGCCCTGCCGTGCCCCGGCACGGATGGCGAGAACATCGGCGGGGGCGTCGAGGTGCACGAACACCGCTCCCGGCGCGGTCGTTCGGATGGCGTCGCGGTATCGCCGCGCGAGAGCGGAACAGGCGATGACCGCGCCCGAGGACTGCTCGGCGAGGGCGTTGCCGACGCGCCCGAGCCACGGTATCCGCAGGGCGTCGGTCAAGGGGACGCCGTCCGCCATGGAAGCGACCGCGGCCGCGTCGTGCAGGTCGTCCGCGTCGAGGAACGGGATGCCCAGGCGTTCGGCGAGGGCCGAGCCCACCGTCGACTTACCCACCGCCGAGACACCCATGACGACGATCCGCGCGGGTGCGGACTGCTCGGGCGGCGGCTCTGTCGGGGCGCTCATCCATCCACGTTATCGCGGGCCTGTGAGAGGTGCCCGCCACGCCGAAACGCGATGATCCTGCACCGAAGTGCGCGGATCCGCCACACTGATCGCATGAAGACCCGAATCCTGGCCCTTGCTGCCGCCGCTGTGTTCGCCTCGTTCGCCCTCGCGGGCTGCTCGTCCTCGGGGGATGACAGTGAAGTCATCGCCCCCGTCATCATGTCCGCCGAGGAGCTGCAGGGCGCGAGCGTCGAACTCCGCGTCGGCCAGGGCCTCGATATCACCACAGGCGACCTGGCGGAAGACAGCTACTCGGCCGAGATCGCGGACTCGTCGATCGTGAGCTTCTCGAAGGGTGGCGAGCGCGATGGCGCGACCTTCAACCCGGGGCTCATCGGCGAGGCGGTCGGCGAGACCGAGGTCACGCTCACGAACGAACAGGGCGGCATTCAGCCGGTCGAGTTCACCGTCACCGTCACGGAGTAGCAGGCAAGAGCGTTCAGACCGTTCCGTAGAGCCGATCGCCCGCGTCGCCGAGTCCCGGAACGATGTAGCCCTTTTCGTTGAGTCGCTCATCGAGCGCACCCAGTACGAGGGTCACATCGCGTCCGGCGACTTGACGCTCGATCGCCGCGACGCCCTCCGGGGCGCCCAGCAGGCAGATAGCGGTGACGTCCTGGGCGCCGCGATTGAACAGGAACTCGATGGCGGCGCCGAGCGACCCGCCGGTCGCGAGCATCGGGTCGAGCACGAAGCACTGGCGGTCGCTGAGATCGTCGGGCAGGCGCTCGGCGTAGGTCGAGGGCTCGAGCGTTTCTTCGTTGCGGACCATACCCAGAAAGCCGACCTCCGCCGTCGGCAGCAACGTGACCATGCCCTCGAGCATCCCGAGACCGGCCCGCAGGATCGGAACGACGAGCGGACGCGGGTCACCGATCCGCACACCCGTGGTCGTCGTGACCGGGGTCTGGATCTCGACCTCTTCGACCCGGACGGCGCGCGTCGCCTCGTAGGCGAGCAGCGTCACCAGCTCGGAGGTGAGTTGGCGGAACACCGGCGAGGGGGTGCGCTTGTCACGCAGCACCGTCAGCTTGTGGGTGATGAGGGGATGATCGGCGACATGCACACGCATAAGCACAGGCTACCGAGTCGTATGCTCGGGGCGTGACCGCTCACTCCACCGCTGATCGCTCGGCGATGGCCCGCGCGCTCGCGCTCGCGGCCGAGGCGGGCGCCGCGGGCGATGTCCCCGTGGGAGCGGTGGTGACGGATGCCGAGGGCGCCATCATCGCCGGGGGCCGCAACGAACGCGAGTTGATGAGTGACCCCACCGCACACGCCGAGGTGCTGGCTCTTCGTCGTGCGGCCGAGGTTCTGGGGTCGTGGAACCTCGAGGGACACACGCTCGTCGTGACGCTCGAACCCTGTCTGATGTGCGCGGGGGCGCTGTTGCAGGCCCGGATCTCGCGCGTCGTGTTCGGGTCGTGGGACGACAAGGCGGGCGCCGCGGGCTCGGTCTATGACGTCGTCCGCGATCGGCGGTTGCCCTACCGTGCTGAGGTCGTCGGGGGAGTGGCTGCCGAAGAATCCGCTGCGCTGCTCGGCGCGTTCTTCGAAACCCGCAGGATGTCCGGCTCGAGGTAGACGACGCGGGCGGCGGGAACCGCGGCCCGCACCCGTGCTTCGATCGCGTCGATCGTCGCGGCGACCTCACCGAGCGACTGATCGGCGGGAAAGGCGAGTTTCGCGGCGACCATCAACTCGTCGGGACCGAGGTAGAGGGTCTTCACGTGGATCACCGAGACAGCCGCTTCGCCGGACTCCAGAGCCCGCACGATCGCGGTGTGGTCGCCTTCGTTAGCACCTTCGCCGACCAGCAGGCTCTTGGTTTCGATCCCGAGGGTGATGGCCACGACGATCAGCAGCGTGCCGATCATCAGGGTGCCGAGTGCGTCGAACAGCGGGTCGCCCGTGATGGCGGTCAGACCCACGCCCAGCAGCGCGAACACGAGGCCGATGAGCGCGGCGACGTCCTCGAGCAACACGACGGGCAACTCGGGCGCTTTCGCGTGACGGATGAAGCTGATCCAGGACTCACCCTTGGCGCGCACCAGGTTGCTCTCGCGAACCGCGGTGCGGAGTGAGAACGACTCGAGCCCGATCGCGACGACCAGGACCACGAGCGGGATCCAGACGTTCGTGACCTCGTGTGGGTGGGTCAGCTTCTCGACGCCCTCATAGATCGAGAAAAGGCCACCGACGGAGAACAGGATGATCGACACGACGAACGCGTAGACGTATCGCTCGCGCCCGTAGCCGAACGGATGCTCCTGGTCGGCCTTCTTGCGCGCCTTCCGGCCGCCGAGCAACAGCAGGATCTGATTGCCCGAGTCCGCGAGGGAGTGGATACCCTCGGCGAGCATGGACGCCGAGCCGGAGAAGAACCACGCGATGAACTTCGCGAAGGCGATGCCCAGGTTTGCGAGGAATGCGGCGATGATCGCCTTTCCTCCGCCGGATGCACTCATCGCCGCTCAGTCCGCGGACTTCAGGATGATGGCCTCGGTGGGCGGGGCGGGGTTGGCCGGTTGATCCACGTAGCCGATCACGCGCAGCAGGGCGCGGCGCACTTCGGCGGGGCGTTCGAGGTGGGGGGTGTGCCCTACGCCCTCGAGGGCGATCTCGGTGACGCTGCCACCGTTGTCGGCGTAGCGGGAGAGGACGTCGCGCGTCTGCGAAACCATGGGCTGGGCCGGCGCGACCTCGGCGCCCGGCCACTCCGGGATGATGCCGGCCTCACCCAGGTAGCCCGCGTCGAAGAACGAGGTGTCGGAGACGACCGCGTCGTCCTCCCCGTGGATCCAGAGGATCGGCGGCTTGCGATCCAGATCGACGATGGTCGAAACGTCGAAGTAGCGCGGTGCCAGGGCATTCATGACACCGATCGCTCCGGGAGCGAAGCCGGGCCAGTTCTCGGACGCGACGGTGTCGCCGGGGTAATTGCCCGTTGCGGTCGATGTCGAGAGCATCGACTCGACCCACGTGTCCTCGTACTCGGTCGTGTAGCCCGGGGCGACATATGCGGCGCGGAAAACGCTCCGGGGCGAGGTGGGGGCATCGGTCGACATGTCGCCCGCGATCAATCGCTCGACGAAATCGGGGTTCGCAACCCCCGCGCCCGCTCCGGCGTCATCTTCCGTCAAGCGGGTGCCGTCGCGCCGCGTTCCCCCGAAGCCGAAGGGCGATACGGGGGATTCGAGCGTCAGGCTCAGCACCGGATGATCGAGCGCGTACTGCATGACGACCGCGGCGCCGAGGGCCCAGCCGACGAGGTGCGCCGGTGTCGCCTCGAGGAGCTCGAGGGTTGCGTGCAGGTCGTCGCTGAAGTCGCGCACGCCGCGGGTGGCGTCGACCGGGGCGTTCTCGGTCGCACCGAATCCGCGCAGGTCGACCGCGATGATCCGCAGATCGGACGGCAGGTCCTGCATCAGCTCCTGCCACATCAGGCTCGACGACACCTGTCCGTGTACGAAAACCAGGGTGCGCTCGGCGACGGTGGTCGCGTCGTCGCCCACGCGCTCGAGAACGTTCACCGTGAGTCTCGGGGTCTCGATCTGACGTGCGGTGATTCCGTCCAGGATCGGCATGATGTCCCTCTTCTCGGAGCCCTTACGCAGAGCCCTGACGAAGGGCGCCGCTACCTCGCCGATCCTAGTCCGCCCCTCGTAGGATGACCTGATGGTCGACCACGAAGAATCCGCCCGTTCGCTTCCGTCCGTCGCCATTCTCGGGGCCGGTTCGATGGGCGGTGCGATCCTCTCCGGACTGCTCGCCTCCGGTACGTTCATCGAGGGCGGCGTCACGGTGACGAACAGGTCGCGCGAGAAGGCCGGGGCTCTCGCGAAGCTGGAGGGCGTGACGTCGATCGCCCTCGCGGACGACGCCGATGGAAACCTGCGTGCAGTGCAGAACGCCGAGATCGTTCTGGTCGGGGTGAAGCCTGCGATGGTGCCCGCGCTGCTCGCGCAGATCGCTCCGGCGTTGCGTGCGGGTGCGGTTGTCGTGAGCCTGGCTGCGGGTGTCACGCTCGCGACCTTCGCCGAGGTGCTCGGCGAGAACGTCGCCGTGATCCGCTCGATGCCCAACACCCCGGCCGTGGTTCGCCAGGCCGTGACCGGTATCGCGTCCGGCCCGTCCGTCACGCCCGACCAGGTCGACGCCGTGCGGCGACTGTTCAAAACGGTGGGTGTCGTCGTCGAGGTGCCCGAGGACCAGATCGACGCCCTCGGCACGATCTCGGGGTCGGGTCCTGCCTATGTATTCCTGCTCATCGAAGAATTCACACGCGCGGCCATCGCCCGCGGCTTCGGCGAGAGCGAGGCGCGTCTGCTCGCCGAGCAGACGTTCGTGGGCGCCGGTGCGCTCCTGGCGGCGACCGGTGAGAACCCGGCCGAGCTGCGGCGACGGGTGACGAGCCCGGGCGGAACGACCGAGCGGGCGATCGCGGTGCTGCAGGATGCCGAGCTCGGTGCCGTCTTCACGCGAGCGACCGGCGCGGCTCTCGCGCGCTCTCGCGAACTGGCCGAGGGCGCCTGAGGCGAAAGAACCCGGCTCAGCGGTCGAGCGACGCGAAGCGCTCGATGTCGCTGTTGGTGCCCGAGACGATGATCAGGTCGTGGTTCGTCACGACCGTGTTGGCCTCCGCGTAGCGGAACGGCTTGCCGGGGCTCTTCACGCCCACGACCGTCACGTTGTATTTCGTCCGCACACCCGACTGGTTCAGGCCCACCCCGCGGATGAATCGGGGTGGGTACATCTTGGCGAGCACGAAGTCGTCGTCGAAGCGGATGAAGTCGAGCATCCGTCCGCTCACCAGGTGCGCGACACGCTCGCCCGCCTCGCGCTCGGGGTAGATGACGTGGTTCGCGCCGACGCGCGCGAGGATCTTGCCGTGCGACTGCGAGACCGCCTTCGCCCAGATCTGCGGGACCTTCAGGTCGACGAGGTTCGCCGTGATCAGCACGGATGCCTCGATGCTCGATCCGACCGCGACGACCGCGACCTGGAAGTCCGCCGCCCCGATCTGCGTGAGCGCATCGATGTTGCGGGCGTCCGCCTGCACCGTATGGGTGACCCGCTCGGACCACTTCTGCACGAGGTCGAGGCTCGCGTCGATCGCGAGCACCTCACGGTCGAGGCGGTCGAGCTCGCCCGCGCAGGCGGCTCCGAACCGGCCGAGGCCGATCACCAGGACGGGCGCGTCGCCGCGGATCTGCTCAACCAACGATGGGCCTTTCCACGGGGAGCGAGTACAACTGCGAGCGGGATGTCGCGGCCACGGCCGCGGCGAGAGTCACTGTACCAATGCGGCCCATGAAGATGGTGAGGGCCATGACGTAGGCGGCAGGATCGGGGAGGTTCTCCGTCAACCCCGTCGACAGGCCCACGGTCGCGAAACCTGAGATCACGTCGAACAGCACCTCGGCGATCGGGGCCTTCGTGATCTGCGCGATCGTGATCGTCGAGAGCGCCACGATCGTGGCCCCCCACGCGACGACCGACAGCGCGACCCTCTGCACGTCGCTCGGGATGCGTCGGCCGAACGCCTCGACCGAGACGCGCCCCTTGGCCTCGGACCAGACGGCCAGGGCGAGCACGGCGAGCGTCGTGACCTTGATGCCACCGGCGGTGGACGCGGAGCCGCCGCCGACGAACATGAGCATCGAGCCCACCACGAGAGACGAGCCGTTGAGCTCGCCGATGTCGACCACCGAGAACCCACCCGATCGGGTCATGGCCGAGAGGAAGAAGGCCTGGAAGACGGTGTCGCCCGCTTCCATCGAGCCGAAGGTGCCCGGGTTGTTGTACTCGAGTCCCAGGAAGACGACCGCGCCCGCCACGAAGAGCAGCATCGTCGTGATGAGCGTGAGTTTGACGTGCAGCGACCACTTCTTGACATGCCAGAAGTGCTTGGAGAGGGCATAGATGACGGGGAAGCCGATGCTGCCGAGGAAGACGCCCATCATCAGCACGGTCAGGACGAGGTAGTCGTCGGCGAACGGTGTCAGCCCGCCTGGGTTGGGGGTGAAACCCGTGTTCGTGAACGCCATTGCGGCATAGAACGGCGCCTCCCACAGGGCGTCGAGGGGAGCGACGTTCGCGAGCAGCAGCGCGGGGTAGAGCAGCGCGGCGATCACGGCTTCGATGACGAGCGTCGAGATCGCGACGGTGATCAACAGCTGCCCGACCTCGCCGAGACGGACGGTCTGGCCCTCGTTCACGGGACCGCCGTGCGCCCGCATCGGGTTGGTGTCGCTCGCCGCGATCAGCTTGGCGCGGAGCCCGAGGCGCTTGGAGATGATGAGGCCGAGGAGTGAGGCGAGCGTGAGCACGCCCATTCCGCCGATGTTGACCCCGAGGAAGATGATCGCCTTTCCGATCGGAGACCAGTAGGTGGCGATATCCACGACCGTCAGCCCGGTCACACAGATCGTCGAAACGGCGGTGAACAGGGCGTCGACGAGAGGCGCCTGTCGACCGCTCGCAGACGCGGCGGGAAGTGACAAGAGCGCCGTGAAGATCAGGATCAGAGATGCGAAGACGAGGATCGCGAAACGTGCGGGCGACGAGGTCGTGAAATCGCGCAGCAACTGCCCGATCGAGGCGAGCACCTGTCGGCCCGAGGGTCTCGTGGCCGAGCCGCTCGACTGCCGGCTCGACAGTTTACCCGACTGTTTGCTCGACTGTTTGCTCGACAATGGCCGCATCCTCGCCATGCAGCCGCCCCCTTCGTGCAGAACCTCCATCATGGTACTCGGGCCCTCGCGCGGCTAACCTATGGGGATGGCGGACATCTTCGACGTGATCGCGGACGGCACACGGCGGGAGATCCTGCAGATCCTGCTCTCTCGTTCTTCTTCGGGGGAGGGCGGCACGAGCGTCTCGCAGATCGTGAACGAACTCGGTGTGAGTCAGCCGACCGTGTCCAAGCATCTGAAGGTGCTGCGCGAAGCGGACCTCGTGACAGTGCGCGAGGAGGGGCAGCACCGCTACTACAGCCTGCAGAGCACCCCCCTCGAGACGGTCGATGATTGGCTCGTTCCCTTCTTCATCGACGAGGCGGACGGCGAGACGATCGTCCGGATCGGGTCGAGCGCGCTGCCCGAGCCCGCCGCGCAGGCGGCCGAGTTCGTGGGGCGCGCTGCCGCGTCCGCCAAGCACGCCGTGGCGTCTGCGTTCCGCCGCCGCCCCTGAGACGCGCGGGGCGCACGCACCACGGTTCCCACTCGTCCCACGAGTCACACGGGTTTACACGCGCCTCTCGCACCCCTAGAGTGTGCTGAGCGTTCGCGTTTGGGGAGAGAGTGGGGCGGTCACATGGCCGAATTGCCGGACATGCGGTTCTTGACCGTTGCCGAGGTTGCCGAGATCATGCGCGTCTCGAAGATGACGGTTTACCGTCTCGTTCACGCGGGTGAGCTTCCCGCCGTTCGCTTCGGCCGGTCGTATCGGGTTCCCGAGCAGGCCGTGACCGAGGCCCTCAGCCGTCCACTCGAGTCCGGCCGGCCCATCGCCGACGCCGGCTGACTGGTAGGCTATTCCGAAGGCTCTGCTCGCAGGGCCTGTTCCCGGGCCCTCCGCACGCATCGCGGACGGCGCCCACCCCTGACATAGTGAGGTCCTTCCGTGGGTTCTGTCATCAAGAAGCGCCGCAAGCGCATGGCGAAGAAGAAGCACCGCAAGCTGCTTCGTAAGACTCGCCACCAGCGCCGCAACAAGAAGTAAGCGGCTCGGGGACTTCGGTCCCCACACGCCGAGCGCCTGTCCCCTGGACGGGCGCTTCGTGTTTGTGCTCGGCAGCAGTCATCCGTCCATCTCGAGGCGAGGGGCCCCGTTCATGAAGTCGATAACCGTTCAGCAGCTGCACGAGCGGGGCGATGTCCCGCTGGTCGACGTGCGCGAGGAAGACGAATTCGCCGCGGGGCACGTTCCCGGTGCCGTGAACCTTCCCATGTCGAAGCTCGGCGACCTGCTCGACCAGCTGCCCGCAGAACCCTTCGACGTCATCTGCCAGGCCGGCGGGCGTTCGGCGCGCGTCGTCGAGGCGCTCGAGGCCCGTGGGTACGAGGCGACGAACGTCGAGGGTGGCACCGGCGAGTGGATCGCGGCGGGATACCCGACCGAGAAGTGATCATCGCGTTGAGCGAGACCTGATCAAAAGCTGATCCGAAGCTATCCACAGCGGCGCCGTGGCGTGAGAATCCGTGCTTAGGATGATTTCGTGCCCACAATCACCGTGATCGGCAAACCCGACTGCCACCTCTGCGATGTCGCAGAAGGGGTCGTCGAACGCGTTCTCGCCGATCTACCCGAGCGTGTCGCATCCCGCATCGAGGTGGTCGAGTCATCCATCGCGGACGATCCCGATCTCTATGCGAAGTGGTGGGAGAAGATCCCCGTGGTCCTCATCGACGGAGAGCTGCACGCGCATTGGCGAGTCGCGCCCGATCGCCTGCGCGAAGCTCTGCTGGACGCCGACGACAAGAGAGTCGCCGGCGCCCGTGCGGATGCCGAGGAAGTAACCCTCTAGCGATCAGTCGGCCACCGGCCGCACCACGACAGGCTCGGGTGCGACCGTCAGGCGCACCGCGTCGTCGTACGAGAGACGGTCGGCTGCCGAGTGCTGAACACGGACGAGTTCGCCGTCGGACGTCCGCACGAGGGTGCGACGGAAACTGCCGAGGAAGGTACTCTCCTGCACGTTGCCGTACGCGCCCGCATCGCCCGAGACCGCGAGTCGCACGTTCTCGGGCCGCAGGAAAACGTCGACGGCTCCGTCCACGACGGATCCCTGCACGGGGAGACGCTGGCCCCACAGTTCGACCTCGGTACCGCTGACGGTTCCGCGAACGGTACTCGAGAGCCCGACGAAAGCCGCCACATAGGGCGTGGCGGGGCGCAGATAGAGGTCTTCGGGGGTACCGACCTGCTCGATCCGGCCGGCGTTCATGACGGCGATCCGGTCGGAGACGGCCAGGGCCTCTTCCTGATCGTGCGTGACGAAAACCGTCGTGGTGCCGAGGCGCAGCTGGATGCGACGGATCTCGTCGCGCAACTGCACGCGCACCTTCGCGTCGAGCGCCGACAGGGGCTCGTCGAGCAGGAGAACGCGGGGTTCGGTGACGAGGGCGCGGGCGAGTGCCACGCGCTGCTGCTGACCACCGGAGAGCTGGTGCGTGTAGCGCTCGCCGAGGTGACCGAGGCCGACCAGATCGAGTGCGTCCATCGCGCGCGCCTCGGCGGGGACACGAGCGACCCCGCGGCGGCGCAGCCCGAACGCGACGTTCTCGCGGATCCGCAGGTGCGGGAAGAGCGAGTAGGCCTGGAACACCATGCCGATGTCGCGCTTGTTGGTCGGCACACGCGAGACGTCCCGATCCCCGAGCAGAACCGAGCCTTCGGTCGCGTTCTCGAGTCCCGCCAGAACGCGCAGGGCCGTCGTCTTGCCGCAGCCGGATGGGCCCAGAAGCGAAACGAACTCGCCGGGCTTGATGTCGAGGTCGACGCCGTGCAGCACGCGGGTGGTGCCGTAGTCCTTCACGACCCCGCGGAATTCGACGCGGGTCCCCTCGCCGGCGTCGGCGAGCAGTTGGTTGTCGGATGTGCGCGGTAGGGGGCGCGGGGCGGTGTTGTCGGTCACGATGAGGTCCTTCCCGTGCGGGCTTTACCCGCGCGGCCGATGAGGAGCAGGAGGAGGAAGGCGAACAGCAGCGCGAGGAGCGTGAAGATCGAGGCCGCGTAGGCATCGATGCGGTTCACGACGACGAGCGCGGTCTGCAGCACCTGTCGGTTCAGCAGCGAGGCGATGGTGAATTCGCCCAGCACGACGGCGACCGAGATGAGGGATGCGGCGAGCAACCCCTGGCGAAGGTTCGGCGCGAGCACGCGCAGCACGACCGTCGGCCACGAGGCACCGAGCGAGCGGGCCGCCTCGGCGAGGGTCTTCATGTCGACGGCGTCGATCGAGGCCTGGATCGAGCGATACGCGAACGGGAGCACGGTGATCCCGTAGGCGAATGCGAGGGTCCAGGCGCCCGTGCCGAGGGTTCGTCCGATCTGCAGGTAGATCGGGGTCAGGCCGACGACGAGCACGATCGCGGGGATCGAGATCGGCAGCAGCACACCGAACTCGAATGCCGGTCGCAGCTTCGGAAAGCGCAGGGAGACGAGGATCATCGTCGGGGCGAGAAGGAGCAGGACGATGAGGACCGTGACGACCGCGAGAATCAGCGAGTTGCCGAGTCCCGTCCAGATCGGCGCGTAGAGTCGCGCGTTCTCGGGGTCGAAGAGCGCTGTCCAGTTGGTCAGCGACAGCCCGCCGGTCGAGTTGTCGCGCAGCGTGTAGAGGAAGGTCGAGACGAGCGGCAGGGCGAAGGCGATGCCGACGACGACACCGATGACCCAGCGCGTCACGCGTGAGGGGGCGATCCCGCTCATCGTGCCGCTCATGACTGCCACCGTGCCGCGCGACCCTGCACCAGCGAGTAGAGCCACATGACGATTCCCACGATCACGATCATTCCGAGCGCCAACGCTCCGGCGAGGTTCTCGCGACCCAGCACGGTCTCGCTGGTGAGAGCGGTACGGATGCCGAGGGGTACGATCTGCGAACCCTGGCTGGCGAGGGCCGCGGCCGTCGCATACGACGAGAATGCGTTGGCGAACAGCAGCAGCAGGCTCGCGAGGAACGAGGGGGCGAGGACAGGGATGCCGATCGTCGTCCAGAAGCTCAGGCGCGTACCGCCGAGGGTGAGGTTCGCCTCGGCCCATTGCGGCTTCAGGGCCGAGAGGGCGGGCATGAACGTGATGACCATGAGCGGCACCTGGAAGTACACGTAGGGGAGGATCAGACCGGGCAGGGCATACAGCCATCCGCCGTCCGCCAGATTGACACCGGTCGCGTTCAGCACGAACTGGGTGATGACGCCCTGCGTGCCGATCGTCGCGATGAAGGCGAAGGCGAGCATGACGCCGCCGAACTGGGCGAGGACGCCGGATGCAGCATCCACCGTCGTCCGGACGCCGCTGGTTTCGTGGAGGCCGAGCATCGCGTAGCAGACGAGTGCTCCGAGCACGGCGCCGACCACGGCCGTGAGCAGCGACAGCCAGGTCGAGTTCCAGAACGTCTGCAGGATGACGGGGTCGCCGAGGGCGGCCAGGTTGTCGAACGTGAAGGCGCCGTCCGAGTCGAAGAGGCCCGAGCCGATCGCGAGCACGGTCGGCAGGGCGAGGAAGATCAGGACGTAGACGGCGAACGGCGTGAGGCCGAGCCAGGCCCAGCTGCCGACGACCCGCCGCCGGGCCGGAGCGTGAGGCTCCGACCCGGCGGCGTTCTTCGACAGCTCGGCGTCCGGAAGCCCCGCGGGGCTCGCGATCGCTTCGAGGGAGGTCACTGGACCGCCGCAGCCCACTTCTCGCCGAGCAGCGTGCCCGCGTTGGTGCTCTGCTCTTCGGTCGGAACGACCGTGTCGGCGGGTGCCTCGGGCAGCGCATCGGCGAGTTCCTGGTCGATCGTTCCGGCCTGGATCATGGCCTCCATCCGGACGGGGCGTGCGCCACCCTTCAGCCACAGGTTCTGGACCTCGTCGCTGTAGAGGAACTCCTGCCAGAGGCGCGCGGCCGCCGGGTTCGGGGCATCCTTGTTGATCGCCTGGTTGTAGTACCCGGCGTATCCCGTTCCGGGGAAGATCACGACCTCCCAGGCGGGGTTGTCGGCCACGTGCGAGGCGTTCAGGTAGTCCCAGTCGAACACGACCGGGGTCTCGCCGTTCGCGATCGTCGCGGTCGTGACGTCGAGCTTGAGCATGTTGCCCGCGGCGTTCAGCTCGGAGAAGAAATCGATGCCCGGCTGGAAGTCATCCAGCGTGCCGTCGTTCTGCACCGTCGCGAGGCCCACGGCGGCGAAGGCCGCGCCCGCTTGCGTCGGGTCGCCGTTGATGGCGACCGAGCCCTTGTAGTCGGCACCCAGCAGGTCGCCGATCTCTTCGGGAGCGTCGAACTTGGAGGAGTCGTAGCCGACCGACATGTACCCGCCGTAGTCGCCGACGAACAGGCCCGTCGACTCCTTGAGCGCGTCGGGGATGTCGTCCCACGTCTCGACCATGTACGGGGCGAACACGTCGGTGTTCTGCAACGCGACGGTCAGGCCGATGTCGAAGACGTCGGGGGCGGTGTCGAGGCCCTTGTTCGTCTCGGCAGCCGTGATCTCTTCGGCGCTCGAGACATCCGGCGACTGCTCGTTGATCGTGATCTCGGGGTACTTCTCGGCGAACAGGTCGAGGATCTCGCCGTAGTTCGCCCAGTCGCGGGGGAGGGCGATGACGTTGAGCTGGCCCTCGGCGATGGCGGCCGCCTCGAGCTCTTCCATCGAGCCGAAGTCGGACAGACTGGTCGCCGTGGCCGCGTCGACGCCGGTTTCTCCGTCGGTCGTGCCCTCGGCCGCGCCACCGGCGCAGGACGACAGCAGCAGGGCGGCGCTCAGGGCAGCGGTTCCTGCGATCAGCACGCGGCGGAGGCGCCGCGGGGAGATTGATGACATGCGTGTGTGTTCCTCTCGGTGTTCCCGGGCGCTCGGGTAGGGCGCCGAATCGGGGTGACGGAGGAACGCTAGGGACAGCCGGTTACGACGGGAGCGGTCCCGGGTGAACGGCGGGTGAGGATTATGTGGCCGGTCGGCGCCGAGCGCTGTCGGTTACGGCGCGAGGCGCGTCGGGCCGCGGAAGAGGTAGGTGACCTCGCGGATCGACGACTCGCCGAGCAGCAGCATGAGCACGCGCGCGAGGCCCATGCCGAACCCGCCGTGCGGCGGGGCGCCGAAGCGGAAGAAGTCGAGGTAGAAGTCGAGGTGCTCGGGGTCGAGACCCTTCTCCTTGGCCTGCT
>NZ_JBIITF010000017.1:0-69990 GCF_044340635.1 Microbacterium sp. | reverse complement strand
CCTCCACCAGCACGGATGCCGCAGCCACACCGTCGCTCCCCACCGCACCCGCGATCATCGCCTCGCGCACCGCCGGGAGCGCCGCCGGCAGCCACTCCCCCGACGTCATCGAGCGCTCGCGACGCACCACCCCGGCCGCACGTGCCAGCACGCCGGCCGACGCCCCCGAAACGCGGGTCGCCCGCTGCACGACCTCCACCACCGACGCACACCCCGCGCGCGTGGTCATCCGCTCATCCCGCGCACCCGCCGATCGCCCGCGCACCACGTCCGTCGCCTCGACCAAGAACCCCTCGACCCGCCGCAGGATCGATCCCGCGACCGCCATCGCCTCGAGCACGTGAGCATCGGATGCCTCGTGCAGCCCATCGCTCGCGAACACCGGCGCGAGGGCTGCGCCGAGCGCAGCATCCAGGTTGCGCAGTGCCTCGAGAGCCGGTTTCATATCTCCATTCTGGCGAGGGCCACCGACATTGGCGGCCCAGAGAACAGCCAGATCGGAAGAACAATCCAAACCTGTGGAGAACGTAGAAAGCGCCCGCCTGTGGAGGACTCAAAACGCCCCGACAAACAAGCCCCACGCACGCGAGCCGTCCGGTCAACACCACGAGTTACCACAAGCACCGAACCCCATCCAGCCCCTTTCACGCGACAGCGAAGGGGACGGATGTTGGGGGCATGACAACCCCCGAACGCCCCGCGTCTCCGGCATCCGTCGCGCCCGCACGGTCGGCGCAGCCCGCACGTTCAACGCACACCTGCTCTTCGCGGGCTACCTCTTCACCGCGGCCGTCATCGGGCTCGACCCCGCCCCGCACCGGCCGAGTCGGGTCGTCACCGCGGTCGTGCTGGTGCTCGCGATGGCGTCGCACTCGATCCTCGCGAAGTACCTGTACGCGAATCCCCCGGGTGCGGTGCCGATGGCCCAGGCGCAGGATGGCGCCCAGCTCATGTACTACGCGGGTGCCTGGATCGAGGCCGCGATCATCGTGATCTTCTGCGCGCAGTGGTATCGCGCCGCTGGCCGCCGGGTCGTGACCTGCTACAGTTCGGGTCAGTTTTCGACGTAGGCGAACACCGCGCGCACGGTCTGAACGATGGGGGAAAGTTGTGACTCGAATCGGTCCTGGCCGGCCCGCGCGTATGAGCGGGATCCATCGCGCTTCAGCTCTGGCTGTGACACTCGCGATGGTCGTGACCGGCACGCTCGTTTCGGGCCCTGCTCACGCGGTTGAGCCCGGCTCAGTGCACGCGTCGCACACCCCGACGTCCCTCGCAGTTTCCGATGGGTCCGAGTTCGGCGAACCGTATTGCGAATCGGGTGGAGGAGCGTCCGTCCGGGTTGCTTTCGTGACGACGGCGCCGGAGGGAAGGGATGCTCGGATCAGCTACGGCGTGGATGGAACCGACGACTACGGCTCGGTCGACGGCCACACAGATGAAGATGGTTACTTCGCCGTGAACGTGCCCATCTCCGAGGAAGGGTTGACCGTCGCGACCGTGCTGTGGGACGCGGGTTTCCGAAACTCAGATGAATCGATCCAGTGGGTATACACGGGCGATAAAGACTGGACGTTTCCCGAGGAATGCGCGCGCACAGGAGAATCGCAGCCCGACCCGACCGAGCCGGGCGCATTTGACAGTCTGGATCCGGCGCGGCTGCTGGACACTCGCGTCGGAAACGGCGCACCCCAGACCGCTGTCGCAGCAAACGGCACCATCGACCTGCAAGTCACCGGCCGGGGCGGCGTCCCCTCCACCGGTGTCGCCGCTGTCGTGGTCAACGTCACCGTCGTCGGAGCCGCAACCGGAGGATTCCTCACCGTCTACCCCTCCGGAACGACCCAACCCACCGCATCAAACCTGAACTACACCCCCGGGCAAACCATCCCCAACCTCGTCACCGTCAAAATCGGCACCGCCGGCAAAATCAAACTCACCAACAACTCCGCAGGCACAATCCACCTCATCGCCGACGTCGCCGGCTACTACCTCGCCGGCACCACGGTCGGCTGAGACTCGCGTCTACTACCCGCGCGCCAGCCGCTCCTGCAGCCCGTACCGCACCGTCGGCCACTCCCCGTCGATGATCGAGAACACGACCGTGTCGCGAACCGTACCGTTGTCGAAGATCGAGTGATTGCGCAGGATCCCGTCCTGCTTCGCGCCGAGCTTGGCGATCGCCGCCCGCGACTGCTGGTTGTGCCAGTGGGTGCGAAACTCCACGGCGATGCAATCGAGCTCGTCGAAGGCGCGCTCGAGCAGCAGCAGCTTCGCGGCCGGGTTCACGCGCGTGCCCTGCACGACCCGCGACACCCACGTCGACCCGATCTCGAGGCGCCGGTTCGCCGGATCCAACCCCATATAGGTCGTCATGCCGACCACCCGCTGCGACCGGGCATCGACGATCGTCCACGGCGCCATGGTGCCGGCCGCCTGCGCCGCCAGCCGCCGTTCGATCTCGTCCGCCATCCCCTCGGGCGACGGGATGCGCGTGTACCAGGTGCGCCACAGATCCGCGACGCGCACGGCGTCGACGAGCCCGTCGTGATCGTCGGCGCTCAGCTGCCGCAGCTCGACGAACTCGTTCTTCAGGGTCGGGGCATCCGCGAACAGCATGCGTCAACGCTAATGCCGACGGATGCCTCGGCCCGCCCGCCGCAGCACGTCACACGTATATGCGCACGAACGTAACCCTGCCGTTACGCACCACCGCTATGGTGCGGCTCGTGGCCAAGAAACGACACCGCAGCAAGCCCCCCAGCCGGGGCACTCGCTGGTACGCGTACGCCGGATTGATCGTGCTCGCGGCGGGCACTATCGCCCTGTCCGTGGCCGCGATTGCGTCCATGCCCTGACAGGCACCCGAGGCGATGTCGTCGCCCCGGGTTAGCATCATCCCCTGGCGCGGCCGGCGCCTGACACGGGGAAGGGGCGCCGGCCATCGGAACGAACAAACGCTATGCGGCGCAACTCGATCGACGCATGGACGAGCGCATCATGCAGTCCACAACCGCCGGGCAGCCACTCCAATCGCTCACCGAGAAAGAGCTGCGCCTCGACGTCTACCCGCTGACCACGTCACCTCAGCCGCTCGAGGTGCTCGCCTGGGTGCGGTTCGGCCCGCACGCCATGCAGGTCCGTGCACGGGCGGTGCGATGGACGCAGAAGGCCGTCGGCATCGAGTTCGAGATCGGCGGGCAGAAGCACCGCACATGGGTGTGGGCGAACGCCGTCGACCGGGCGTGAATCGCCCACGATGGGCCAACACCACGCCCGTCCGCCATCCGGTTCGCCGATTTTCGCGTCCGTAATATACGACTGATAGCGTCCATTGAACAGCAAACTCACAGACGGAGCCCACGACGCGTGAACTCGGACGAGCAGCATGATCACTCTCAGCCGATAGCCGCGCCCTTGCTCGAGGCCGACACCTCCACCTACGCGCGCGAAGACGCAACCGATCCTGCGGTCCGCGAAGCGGACACAGGCCCGACGCCCACGCAGACGAAGCCGTTCGATTGGCGTCGCGCCCATGCCCGCCGCATGGCCATCACCGACTTCGTCATCCTCGTCTGGGTGGTCTACGGCACCCAGATCTTCTGGCTCGGACTGGATGCCGACCTCGTCACTCGCGAGAACTCCAGCATCGGCGATCTTGCCTATTGGATCTTCTCGGCTCTCCTGATCGCTGGCTGGATGATCGCACTCGCGCTCAACGACTCGCGCAGCCCTCGAGTCTTCGGCAATGGCAACGAGAAGTATCGCAGGGTCGTACAGGCGAGCTTGAGAACGTTCGGCGTTGTCGCCATCCTGGCCTTCGCGCTTCAGGTCGACCTCGCCCGTGGCTTTCTGCTCATCTCCCTGCCCCTAGGGATTCTCTTCCTTCTGATCGGACGCTGGCTCTGGCGACAGTGGCTGTTGTCACAGCGAGCACGGGGAGGTTACGCGGCGAAGGTGCTGCTCGTCGGCTCGGAGGAGTCGGTCACCCAGGTGGCTCGTGAGTTGAGGCGTTCACCGAGCGCGGGCTATCAGGTCGTCGGATGCTGCGTGCCCAACGGCCGTATCGCGGGCACGCTCGGCGACACGAACATTCCCGTCATGGGCACCGTGAACGCGATCGATCGGGCGCTCGCCGCGACCGGCGCCGACACCGTGGTCGTCACGAGTACCGACGATCTGCCGCCCGACAAGGTAAAGCAGATCTCGTGGAGCCTTGAGCAAGGCCGGCAACACCTCGTGCTGGCGCCCAGCATCACCGACATCGCGGGTCCGCGCATCCATCTGCGCCCGGTGGCGGGACTGCCGCTCATCCACGTTGAGACGCCCCGCTTCAGCAAGGGACAGCGGCTCGTCAAACGCCTGACAGACATCGTGATGAGCGTAGGTGGCGTTATCGTACTCAGCCCGCTCCTTATCGCCCTCGCCCTAGCGGTGCGCCTGTCGGGTCCCGGACCGGTGCTCTTCACCCAGACCCGCGTGGGCTACGCCGGCCGCACGTTCCGCATGCTCAAATTCCGCTCTATGGTGCAGGGCGCCGAGGCCCAGCTACCGGAGCTCTCCGCCCAGCGCGACGCCGGCAACGAGGTGCTCTTCAAAATGAAAAACGACCCCCGCGTCACCCGCGTGGGTCGTTTCATGCGCAAGTACAGCCTCGACGAGTTCCCCCAGCTTTTCAACGTCATCGCGGGCTCCATGTCGCTGGTCGGTCCGCGACCGCCGCTGCCGTCCGAGGTCGCGCTCTACGCCGACCATGTGCACCGCCGTTTTCTCGTCAAACCCGGCATAACCGGCCTCTGGCAGGTGAGTGGTCGCTCGCTGCTTACATGGGACGACACAGTCCGTCTCGACCTGTCCTACGTCGAGAACTGGTCACTGATGGGGGATCTCCTCATCCTGGGGAAGACTGCCCGAGCCATCCTCGCGCCTGGGGCAACCGCAGCCTGAGGCGAGCCGGTGCTGGCACTCTCCGATTACCGCGCCGCGGCCCGCCCCTCGGCGCTACGAATCAGACGGGGCCGACCCCAACAAGGGTGCCGACGAGCGCCAGCGCTACATAGCTGGCGTTGAATGTGACGTGGACGAGCAGGGCACCCCAAATGCGCCCTGTCAGCAGCACGAGGAGCGAGCAGGCCAACCCGACAAAGCCGATCGCCAGCGCCATGTCCCACCCGATACCGATCGTCAGGACGTGCCCCAGCATGAACAGTCCCGTAGACACGATCACCGCAACGAACCCAGCCGTTCCTGCGCCGGCTGACCGCCGCACGACCGAGTAGACCACGATCAGCACAACTCCCCGGAAGAAGAACTCTTCAAGCACGGGAGAAATCACGACGCCCGACGCCAGCTCCGTGAACCACCAGCTCACGGGAAGCTGCCCGTCGAGCGTTCCGTACGAGGGCCACACGTCCGACCCTGTGGCGGCGAGTGAGATCCACCCCTGCACGACGCGGAGCGTCACGCCCAGCACAAGTCCGTAGAGCAGGTCGACGGCGCGGAATTGCAACAGTGGCCGCGGAATCGAGCGGCTGAAGGCGAAGACCGTGGGCACGAGGAGCGCCAGCCACAGCACAGCCGGTGCTGCCCATCCGCCGATCGTGGGCGGCAAGACCTGAAACAGGGTGACGGACGCCAGAATCCCTGCGGCCAGACTGATGAGCACCCAACCCAGCAGGTCCGTCCGCCACCGCGCCACCGACGATCCTCCCTGCATCCAGGTGCGTCTCTCTCGGCGTCCGCCGCGCGAGCGAGCGGCGAGCAGCGGCAGATCGTTCACGTCCTTGGTGCGCTGAGGATCGATCGACTGCTCGGGCATGACTTCAAGCTACCCGGACCCCGCGCACTCGTATGTCAGGATGGGAGCACGGCTGTCGTTTCACGTTCATACGCGATCCCCACTCGACGCCATTCCCCACTATCGCAGCGAACAGGGGCACCTGATGGAGCTGGCCGACTACATCCGCATTCTGCGCAAGAACTGGATCGTGATCGTCGCACTCACGCTGCTTGGCGTTGCCGCCGCGGCGGCGTTCTCGCTTACCCGTACCCCTCTATATGAAGCGACGAGCAAGGTGTTCGTCTCCACTCAGGGCAGCGGCACGATCAGCGAGCTGCAGCAGGGATCGACGTTCAGCCAGGCCCGGGTGTCTACCTACGTCCAGTTGGCGACGACGCCGACGGTGCTCAATCCTTCCCTCAGCTACCTGGAACTCGACCGCTCGGCAGAACAGCTCGCTGGGCAACTTGCGGTGTCGACCCCGCTCGGCACGACGATCATCGAGATCACAGCGACCGACCCCGACCCGGTCACGGCCGCCGACATCGCGAACGTCGTCGGGTCGAGCCTCACCGCAGCTGTCGAAGAGCTTGAAACCCTCCCCTCGACCGGCGAGAGCCCCGTCAAGCTGACGCGGGTGTCGAACGCGCTCCCTCCTTTCGCTCCGTCGAGCCCAAATGTGCCGCTGAACCTGGCCCTGGGCGCGCTCGTCGGGCTCGCTTTAGGTGTCGGCTTCGCTGTACTTCGCACCGTCCTCGATACGCGCATCCGCTCAACCAAAGACGTCAACGACATCACCGACAGCCCCATCATCGGCGTCATCCCGTTCGACCCCAAGGCGAAGGAGCGTCCGGTTATCCTTCAGGACGACCCACTCAACCCACGTAGCGAGGCGTTCCGTGCGCTACGAACGAACCTGCAGTTCCTGGAGTTCAACGGCGGACACAGTTTCGTCATCACCTCGGCTCTGCCGAGTGAAGGAAAGTCGACGACGGCGGTCAACCTTGCGATCGCCCTGGCCGACGCAGGAAAGCGTGTCGTGCTGATCGACGCCGACATGCGCAAGTCGAAGGTGGCCGAGTACTTGGGCATCGAGGGCGGCGCCGGTCTAACCGATGTCCTGATAGGACGCGCGGAGCTGGCTGACGTGATGCTGCCGTGGGGTGGACGCTCGCTCGCGGTGCTGCCGGCTGGCCGCATTCCCCCGAACCCGAGCGAACTCTTGGGGTCGGCACGGATGGAGTCTCTGCTCGCAACCCTCGCCGAGAAGGCCGACGTCGTGCTGCTGGACGCCCCGCCCTTGCTTCCTGTCACGGATGCGGCAATTCTTGCGAAACGCACTCAGGGAGCGATCCTGATCGTTGCCGCGAACCAAAGCACCAAGCCGCAGTTGAATGCGGCGATCGATGCAATCGACACGGTGGACGCAAAGACGGCCGGGATCGTCCTCACCATGGTGCCGACTCGCGGACCCGACTCGTACGGCTACGGGTACGGCTACGGGTACGGCTACGGGTACGGCTACGGGTACGGCGTCGAGAAAGTCCCGGCCAAGGGACGGCGGAAGGTGAAGAAGGAGAAGAAGTCCGGTGCCCGCCGTACTTCGCGTGCTTCAGGCGGAGGCGCACCGGACGCGTTCCCTTCGACATCCACTTCCGACTCCTTTGATTCGCTGCTCAACCCTTCCACCCCACCGCGGCGATCGTCTCGCAGCGGCGCGTGACTCACCCCACCGATGGCTAGGCGGAGACAAACACGGCGAAATGCGGCGATCGGTATCGTCATCGTCGCAACACTTGCGCTCATTGCGGGGCTGCTGACCGTTCTGGCACTTCAGTCGGTCGAGCCGAAACCCGCAGAGCGGTTGCCCGAGCCTGACCCGACTTTCTCGTTCGGCCAGTCGGAGTCAACCCCTACGCCGAACACGCAGGATCAGCCTGCTCAGGTGAACGTTCCCGCGCGAGCAGATCAGAGGATGCTCGTTACGGGAAGTGAGCCCGGCGTCATGTGGCGCGCGACCGAGGGTTCGTGTGCACAGGGCATCTCTCCGCTGATTGAACGCTCAGCTGACGGGGGTACGACATGGGCGGATGTCACACCCTTCTACCGAGACGTGCGTCAGGTCTTGACCCTCGAATCGTTCGCCGGCAATCAGGCACAGGCAGTCATGGCAGTCGGGGATGAATGTTCAGTCGATGGTTTTCGCACCTTCACGCAGGGCCAATTTTGGGAGGCATACCCGGAAGTGCTTGAACAGGCTGTCTATATACTTCCGGGTGACCAGACGACCATCGTGACCCCGGGGGGCGAAGCAGTCGCACCGTGCGCCGAACCCCGCGCCCTTCAATCTACAAGCGGTGAGCTGGCGCTCCTCTGCGATGGCGACGTCCAACGTCTGATCAACGGGGCTTGGGTTCAATCGGGGTACGGTAACGTCTCCGCCTTTGCACAGGGCGTCGATGGCGGTGTGGCCGTCATCCGAAAGACGGCAGACTGCGGCACACGTGCGGTTTCGATAGCTTCAACGCTTTCGCCTTCCCTCGGCAGCTGCATCACCGTTCCCCGACCTGACGACGCTTCAGCGCTTGCCGTCTCAGCAGGGCAGGCATGGCTTTGGAATGGAGAACTAGTTGCGACAGCGCGCCTCCGCGAGTAGCGCCCTGAAGTTCACCAACACCGTCGCCATCAGGGATCACGATGGACGCACATTCCGCTGGTACGTTCGTAGGCACAGTCCCCTTTCCTCCGTTCGGAAGCTACATATCCCTCGTGTCTTCAGCAATTTCAGCGCGACCCACCTTGCCAACTTGCCCGCCGAGCGCTCTCTTCAGCGGTGCTACTTTGCCCGAGTTGCTCGTGCGCAGAACATCTCCTCGAATGAGCACAGTTCGTAGATCAATCTGCCGACGGTGAGCGGCGAGGACACCTGCTGACCAGGGCCTGCGAACGAAGGACGAAAGGAGCTGATGAGTTGACTGAAGGCATGCCAGGTTCGAATGGGGCCATCGCTATAATCCCGGCGAGAGGAGGCTCGAAGGGCATACCGGGCAAGAACGTCGCGCGCGTGGGTGGGCAGCCCCTTATCGCCCGTGCGGTGCAGGCAGCTCTCAAGGCAGCTTGTTTTGATCGAGTCGTTGTCTCGACCGACGACGCGGATATTCTGTCTGTCGCTGAGTCGGCTGGTGCACACGTTATCGAACGCCCAGCCGAACTCGCCGGGGATCAAGCCACCTCCGAAAGCGCGATACTTCATGCGCTGGGCGTCCTAGCCGGGCAGAATGCGACTCCCAACACTGTCGCTTTCTTGCAGGCAACGTCTCCCTTTATCCGGTCAGAAGACCTTCGAGCCGCGGTAGAAACCGTAGCGGCCGGAAAAGCCGACGTGGTTTTCTCTGCGTTCGAGACGTATGCGTTTCTGTGGAGCGACTCCGAGGCGCGTGGCGCGACAGGAGTCAACCACGATCCTTCCTTCCGGCCAAGACGCCAAGATCGTGATCCACACTTTCAAGAAACGGGTGCCTTCTACGTATTCAATGCGAACGGATTCGTTGCACATAAGCATCGTTTCTTCGGCCGAGTCCGACCACAACCCGTGGACGAAACCTGGGCTATCGAAGTTGATACACCAGCAGAGTTGGCGCGCGCGCAGCGCGACGCCGCATATTTCCGCTCCAGCGACTTGCAGGTCGACTTCGATGCGCTTATTACTGATTTCGACGGGGTGCACACCAATGACACTGCGGTGGTGCAACAAGACGGCACCGAATCGGTTGTCGTGAGCCGATCCGACGGGCTTGGTGTGGCGATGCTTACGGACGCCGGAATCCCGATGCTCATCTTGTCAAAAGAGCGGAATCCGGTTGTGTCGGCGCGCGCCCAGAAGCTGAGAGTTGAGGTGCTTCAAGGCGTCGACGACAAATTGTCCGCACTGCTCAGGTGGGCAACCGCGAGAGGAATCCCCCTCGAACGAATCGCCTATGTGGGAAACGATGTGAACGACATAGCTTGCCTGAGGCGGGTGGGGTGGCCCGTTGTTGTCCAAGATGCACATCCAGCCGTCCGCGCACATGCGCGCATCATCCTGCGTCGTGCCGGAGGATACGGGGCTCTCCGAGAATTGATTGATCTCCGCCTTAACATCGAAACTCCTCAGTAAAGACTGTTCGAGAACGAAGCAAAACGAGGGAAAAGGACTGCAAATGAGCAACGCCAATAGCGTTCAGATCGCGAACCATGAAGTTGGGAACGACGCCCCGGTATACGTGATCGGCGAGATCGGATTGAACCACAACGGGGATGTCGAGATAGCCAAGCGCCTTATCGATGTTGCCGCGGATGCTGGCGCGCAGGCGGTCAAATTCCAAAAGCGAACCCCGGAGATTGCTACTCCCGAGCACATGAAACAGACGCCTCGGGAGACTCCGTGGGGAACTATGACTTACCTCGAGTACCGCTACCGCGTGGAGTTCGAGAAGGAGCAGTATGCGGAGATCTCGCGACACTGTCAGGAACGTTCAATCGACTGGTTCGCTTCGCCCTGGGATGAGCCCTCCGTAGATTTCCTTGAGGAGATGGGCGTCGTGGCACATAAGGTCGCATCGGCGTCACTCACCGACAGCGGGATGCTCAAGCGCCTCGCGGACACTGGCAAGCCGATCATTCTCTCGACCGGAATGTCAACGATCGAGCAGATTGATACGGCCGTGAGCATTTTGGGAACGGAGAAGCTTGTGTTGATGCACGCGACAAGTACATATCCTCTCCCGCCCCATGAAGCGAACCTCCGCATGATCACGACTCTGCAGGATCGTTTCGGGGTGCCCGTCGGGTACTCCGGCCACGAGCCTGGCTTACAAATATCGGTAGCTGCGGTCGCCTTGGGAGCAGTCGCAGTCGAGCGGCACATTACGCTGGACCGCACGATGTGGGGGAGCGATCACGCCGCGAGCCTAGAGCCGAAGGGCTTTGCGACACTGGTTCGCGACATCCGCATAATCGGAGAGGCCCTCGGCGACGGGATCAAACGCATCTACCCCGGCGAGCTGGCGCCCCTCAGCAAGCTTCGTAGAGTCGGCGCCTAATCACCGTCGACACTGGCGCGCCCTTATGCACGGAATGAACAGTAACTATGGCCATCGGGCCATTCTTGCCGGTGCTGCTGGGATGGACAACGAACCGCCCATCCTAGGGATTTTGCAACACGGGTGGACGCCGTACGATGGCTGGGCGGAAGACGCACCCCTGCCTAGGTACGTGCCGCGACTCGTTTGGTCGCGCCGATCGCTGACTCGCGTTCCAAGCAACCGCACGCCTGCGGCATACAGCGCGATAGGTTCACCCTTCGCTTATCTAATAGAGAATGATCGAAGTCGCCTTCTCGTGCCGTCGGCGGGTGAGAAAACAATCGTCTTCCCGCAGCATTCAGCCGAAAACGTGCAGATCACAGATCCACATGAACCTTTCGCGGCGGAGTTGCGGAGCTCCATTGGGAAGGTGACGGTGTGTCTCTACTGGATCGACTACGCGATACCAGGTGTACGCGCCGCGTATGAAGCGGCAGGGCATAACGTAATCACGATCGGCTCGACCCGCGACGATCGAATGTTCATTCCAAAGTTCCTTCGAGCACTCGAAGGCCATGGCCGCGTGGTATCGAATCGTTTGTCAACTGCCCTGCTCTACGCCGCCGCACTCGACCGCCAGGTCGAAGTCATGGGCGCACCCCTTACTGTCCGCGGAGAGGTGGAGCACGGTATCAGCGAAGCAGTCGACTCATTGCGACTACTCAAGTCCGAGACGCAACCGGAGGGTGCATCAGTCCCGGTTCCGCGCGATTGGGCTCGCCAGGAGCTTGGCTGGGAAGATATGTTGCCTGCTCGGAGGCTTGCCGAGACGCTCGGATGGAGGGGAAGGCGTCAATGGTTGGGCACTATTGCCGGCACGTACGCCAGCATCCGTCGGCAGATCAAGAAATAGGCACCCAACTCCTGTAGCAACGCATTCCTTTTTCACAAAATACCGACACGATAGGTACCCGATGAGCGACGCAAATGTACGGACGTTTGTGGGAGGCGTGCCAATCACAAAATCGAGCCTAAGTGAGGCCGTGGAATGGCTTTATCGCCGAGCTATGTCTCGCGAGCCGGAAAGCGTACGCCTTGTCAACGCCTTCAGCGTCGCATCGGCCGATAAATCTATCGAGTACCGTGATCTGCTTCGTGGAAAGGGGACCAACTTTGCGGACGGCACTCCGGTAGCGTGGCTTGCGGCCCGGCAGCTTGCAGTGCCGCGGGAAGATATTCATGTCCGCGGACCCAGCCTGTTCTCAACCACGCTCGAAACTCGCGAGTTGCGGGCGTTCTTCGTAGGTTCGACCAACGAAGTGCTCGAAGCTATTCGGATCCGCGTAGAGTCGCCGCACTACCGAGCACATTTCGCGGGCGCTTACTCCCCACCTTTTGGGCCGTTGACCCCAAGAATGTTCGATGACATTGCGGCGCAAATTCCGCTCTCAGACGTGGACGTCATATGGGTGGGAATGGGAACTCCGAAGCAAGATTTCATAGCGACCAAACTGGCGTCGGTCGTAGGGCTTCCTTGCGTCGCAGTTGGCGCAGCCTTCGATTTCCTAGCGGGTTCAGTGGGAGAGGCTCCGCGCTGGACGCGTGATTACGGATTAGAGTGGCTCCACCGCTTATCACGTGAGCCGCGGCGCCTGGCAGGCCGGTACACGGTGGGGAATCTCCGGTTCGCGCGGGCTGTTTGGAACCAGAGGGGGAAGACTTGCGTGTCCTAGTCTTCAGCCAAACCCCGCCGCCCGTCCACGGGTCGACAGTCATGACGGCGCGGTTGATAGGGCTTCTCCGCGATCGCCAGGTGGAGGTCGAACTTCTAGACCGAAGGTTCAGCGCACAAGCGGAACAGGTCGGGAAGGGCTCCGCGGTGAAACTCCTTCGCGTCCCCGATTTGCTTCGCCGCGCGGTCTCGTCTGCCCGAAGACGCCCTGACTGTTGCATCTTCTTCACAACGAATCGACCAGGTTCGATACTCGTAGACCTGCTAGTCATCTCGGTTCTCCGGATATTCAACATCCCGGTTGTTCATTATTTGCATACCAGTGGATGGGCTCCACTCGCGAAGCGAGCCAGATATTGGCGTGGTGCGATCCGCGCTGTTCTCAAACCGGGCGATCGGATCGTTCTCCTAGGGCCCGCGTTGCGTTCGGACATCGAAGGCGCGTTAGGTAGGAAAATTGAGCCCACCTACATACCGAACGCGACGACTCCGCCAGAAGGTCGACTGTCGCGCAAGCATGGCGCGATCAGGCTACTTTTCTTTTCAAACTTGATCCCAACAAAGGGCGCTCTAGACATGGTCAACCTGGCCGCCGAGCTTTCAGCAACAATGGATAAACCCTTCGAAGTAAAAATTGTTGGTACGGGCGATCCGGATTATATACGCAGTGTCTCCGACCAGATTTTCACCCATGGGCTGTCTGATATTGTCACCCTTCACGGACATGCAGACGAGTCGTCTAAGTGGACTTACATGCGGGATGCAACCGCGCTGGTCTTCCCATCAAGCTATCCGCTCGAAGCCCAACCGCTCACCATAATCGAAGCCATGAGCGTCGGCCTACCGGCGCTCGCGTACGATGTGGGCGGAGTTAGCGACTGCGTCGCGGACGGGGTCACGGGACGTCTTGCGCCCGCGGGAGACGTCTCAGCTCTTGCGAATCATGTCCGTGAACTTGCTCACAACCCAGACGAACTCGATCGACTGCGAGCCGGCTGCTTCGCCACGCACAGCGAACGATTCTCGACGGATCAGTTCGGGCGCAACTGGTTGGAAGCTCTCGGGCGCATAGACCCAGCTTTGTCGGCTCTCTAGTAATGGCCATCAGACATGTACAGCCGCGCAGGCGCGGAGCAACGAAGAGCGTGTTCCATGATAGGAATCCCTACACCCCGCTTCAACTTAGCTTCGCAGGCGTCCTGATCCTGAGTGGGCTCGGAGGCTTGGGTATCTCCGCACCCAGCATCTCGGTCAATGCGGCACTCTATGTGCTTGTCATCGCGCTCGGCTACATCCTTGATCGCGCGAGCTTCGGCCACGGGGGACGCCTAGGTCGAGCGTCCCTCGTCATGGGCTGTGCGTTCGGATTATGGCTGATAGCTCTCTCCTTCACTTCCCTGGTCAATGGCAGCATGAGCCCTGATACCGCGGTCATAGTCATCCCCGCTGTCATCCCACTGCTTCTCGCCGCGTCGCTCGGTTTGAGACTCGGCACCGATGGCCTCATGCCGCTTGGTGCGCCGGCGCTTAGGGTAGCCGCATCGTTCTGGGTCGCGACCGCGATATTGGACGCGCTAACAGCTGAAGTCGGCTCGCCCCTCCAATTTCTGAGTCACGAGCGCACATTCATTGCGGTCGCGATCGTATCTATGCCGGGGGCCGGGGCGTTTCTCTTAGCGCGAGTCGGCGCAGGCGCTGCTGTCCTCCTCTCGCTATCGATCTATCCATCGGCTACTTCACTCGCCGTCATTCTGATTGCTTGCCTAGTCGCCGTGCTCCTGCGCATACGCAGTAGAACCTGGCGACTCGTTGGAGCAGGGATCGCCGCGACTGTTAGCGCCGTTCTTTTGGGCGCGACCGACACGATCGGCAGACTGTACATAGTCATGGGTCGGGTGAACAATTCAGAAACTCGAGAGGCGCTTTGGGCCCAAGCGTTGACAGTCATCGACTCGAATCTGCTAGTCGGGGGCGCAGTATCAATGCAGATCAGTGGCACGTTCGAACGGTACGGACGGGTCCTGCAAGTTCCTATTCACAACACTTGGCTCACGCTGGGCGTGGCGGGCGGCGTAATAGCGATCGCGGCTTTTGCGGCAACCGTCGGGTTCGCTGTCCTTGCCGGGATCACCGCCGCTCAAGCACGGTGGCTACCAGCTCTGGCTGGTGCCGTTGTTACTCTGTCGGTCAACCCCACTCTCGATCGACCGGACACAGCTGCGGCTTTTTGGGTGCTTGTGTGCTCCGCGATGGTTATATCACAAAATAACGGAACCAAGAGCCCCAAACCGTGGAATTGAAGGTAGGCGAACGCGCCCGCAATCCCATCACGATGCTTTCACTCGCCGCGGTGAATTTCTTCCTCGTGGTTGGATACTCCCAGATATTGTCTGCGACAGACTTTGGAATCGCCTCGGTATTCTGGCTGAGTTTCACGCTAATAACGTCGGCCTCACGAGCGATTTTCAGCGAGCAAGTGCTGGCACAGCCCAGCGACGCCGTCCGTGCTGGCCTTCTAGGGGTAGCGGTGGCGATGACCTGTTTGTTCGTCACAGGCGCTGTCATCGCGCTCGCCAGCCTCGGGCGACTAGATCTATTGGCCGCCGTCCTGCCGCTCGCACTTCTCAACGGCTCCGACCCAGTTCGGTACGTACGAATGTCGCGGAGCGGGCATCTGTCGTGGCTGGCCTTGCCGGGGCTGGATCTCGCCAGAGCGGGAATCGCGGTAACGTTCTGGTGCCTCGCTGTGCTGGACGCACCTTCCGCGATACTTGTTCTGGCTGCCACGTCAGCGGGCGCGCTGGGCTTCCTCGCTCGCTGGCGCAGCGCATCTCTTGTCGGGGTAGTCCAGTATGTGCGTTCTCGCGGGCGCTTCGAGGCTTTGATGGGAGCGCAATTCGTCGTCGCGATCGTGATCGGCCAACTGCTTCCGATCCTCGCCCTCGCGGCTTTCGGGCCGGCCGCGTTCGGACAACTTCGCCTCGCCCAGACGTACGTTTCACCAGCAAACACAGTCGCTGGCGCTCTTCAACCGACATTGATTGGCTCGCTTTCGCGAGCGTCGGCACAGAAAGCTAGCGGTCTGGCAAAGTCCATGGGACTAATGATCGGCGTGGGTCTCGCGGCCCTGGTGGGTGCACTCACGTTCGCCATGTTGATGTCACGAGCAGAGATCTCAAGCTCCTTCCAACCGCTGCTCGTCCCGGTCGCGATCAGTGCATTGGCGGCGATCCTGGGACAACCTGGTGGTGCGTTGATACGCGTCCGCCGCCAGGGTGGCATCAGCTTCATCGGGCAGGTGATCGGCGCAGTCGTCGGCCTGATCGCTTGCGTAGCGGCAGCCGCAATTTCGCTTCAGGCGTTTGCATGGGGGCTCACGATTTACTCAAGTGCGACGGTACTGTCGACCTATCTACTCCTTCTAGCTAGTTCTTTCCGAAATCGCCCGGGCAGGCGACCCAACGACGGTGGAACCGTCTGACACGTCCCGCAACACGAGGCTCTGAGCCCCGATGCGCGCACCATTTCCCACGGATATGGCGCCCAGGAGTACCGCGTGGGCACCGACAAGCACGTCATCGCCGAGGACGGGGTACATGCCGTGGTCTGGGCCATGCAAAACATCACGTCGACCCAACACCACCCCGCTCATAAGGGTTGCATTCTTCCCAATTTCTGTGCTGGCACCGATGACAACGCCCACTGGGTGTTGCAGCAAAAGCCCAGCGCCGATGCGAGCGCGGGGATCAATATCGGCTCCGTGCAAAAGGTGATTCACCCGGCCTACGCACCTCCCCAAGACCGGCGACAATCTGTATGCCCCCGAGGCAATCCGATGCAGGAACGCCGCAGCGAATGGTGGATGGAGGAGCGCCGACTTGACAATGTGAAAACACGAACTCTTCTGGTTGGAACTCCGCTCGAAATCCTTCCGGACTACGGTGAGGAACTCACCCACGCTCATAAGAAGTCCGCTCCCGATGGGCCGCATAGAGGCGTGAACGCAGGTGGACTACGGCTGCCGATTCCACGTTCCCGTTAGCGTCCAGCACCCGAATAGCCGAAGCCGCGTACGGTCGCTTCCTATACCAAACCGTCGAGACAAGCTTCGCAACCTTGTGCGTCACGTCAGCCAACCGCCTCACGGGTTTCTTGCCATAAATTCCCAACTGGTGCTTGCGCCGGACGATCTGGTGTTCGCTACTGTCACGAGCGTCGCCAGTCCTTCGTTCGGCTGAAACCTGTGCATCGTGTATGCGCATGCCAGCTATCAGAATTGGCAGATGAACGATCTTTCGACCGGATCGCATGATGCCTAAGTAGAGATCCCAATCCATGATGTACCTCAGGCGAACGTCCCACGGGGCAGGCGGAAGCGCCGAGCGTCGAAAGACGGTAGCAGTCGACGCGATCACACAGCCGCGGGACGCCAGTATGGGGAACCAGGTTGGATAGCCGAACAAGGGCTTGATGAAGACGCCGTGCTCGTCAACCAAGACCGTGTCCCCATGAACGACATCAACCTCGGGGTGCTCGTCAAGATAGGCAATCGCCGCATCTAAACCTCCAGGAATGTAGAAATCATCCGCATTCAGCCAGGCGATGTACTCACCATCCGCCATTTCTAGGGCATGATTCAGTGCGTCGCTCTGCCCCTTATCCGGCTCACTACGCCACTTCACAGACGACGAATTCGCAGAAAGCAACTCCACTGTTCCATCTGTTGACGCACCGTCCGATATAACGTGTTCGCGAACGACGGCGTGTCCGTCGCGAACGGAGCGCATCGCCGCGTCGAGGAAACGCGCGTAGTTGAAGGATGGCGTAATAACGGAAAGCTTCACGAAACCTCTCTCAGTTCAGCCTGCTTTATGTTCCGACGGGACTGACAATGCGGGCTGGCACGCCGACAGCGACAGCGCCAGCAGGAACATCCGAGAGTACTACCGCACCAGCCCCGATCCTGGCCCCCGTGCCCACAGAGATTCCCCCCAGGATTACAGCAGACGCGCCAACTTCCACGCCATCACCAATCGACGGGCACGCACCGTCGGCAACCAAAGCCCCGATCGTCACGCCCTGGCGCAAGATCACGTCGTCACCGATGATCGACCCATCATTGATCACGAGCCCGTAGCCGTGGTAAATGGTTAGGCGCTGGCCCACTCTGGTCTTCCATGGGATTTCGATACCCAGACACCACTCGGAGACGAATCTGTAGAGCACTCCGATCGGGATTGCGAACGCTCTCGGACGCCGATCTCGGGGTTCGCGTGCTCGCTGGGCCATCCGGAAGAGGACCATCAGCAACTGCACGCGCGGGTTTCTCCGGTTCACGGTCATATCGGCGAAGACCGGGGACTTCGTCGACATACCCATCGTGGCGTCGTGCATCATGCTTCCCTCGCCCCCGTAAGGCACTCAACTAGCCAACGATATGCCGCCAGCTACAGCGCCTAGTCTTCGCATCGAATATCGACGGTGGAACTGACGTGGAACGGTGATGGTCCGCATCTGACTCCTGTTAGCTGCTGCGTGTCTCGCGCCTATGCAAGTCTGGCTGAAGCACGGGCAGGATTCCAACACCATAGCTAGCCCAGCGTCGCTACATCGGCGAGACCAGCTGGCAGGCGCGACGGGCCACGCGACACCCGAGAAGTCCCGGCGTGCACTTACGCCAGCGCGTGCGGGGAATGGCCCCGGCTCCCGCACGGACCGTACTCGACCTGGGCGCGATGGCATCCTGACGGTCGATGTGTGGCGTGCATACTGCCGCGCGGCCGGTGGACACCATCGGCTGACCCCGGTGCGGGTTCGGAGAGATTCAGAATCATTGCCCCGACCGCGAAGGCCATGTTCGTCCCAGGCGCCACCGCCCCTTAAGCGCGGCTGGCGCGGATTAGCAACACGTAGGGTATTCGCGTGAGCTCTCCCGCCAGGCGCCCTTCGCGCGTCGTAGGTCGTGCGTTCATGGTGTCACTCGCGGTCGTTGCCGTCGCGGGACTTGCCGCAGCCGCATGGATAGGTGTCAGAGCCCTCGCCGCGGAGGGCGAACTTCGTAGCGCGCAGGCGTCGGTCTCGGAGCTTCGTCAGATTCTCGCGACGGACCCGGCCGGCGCGGCAGACTCCCTCGAGGCCCTCGCCCAAACCACTTCCCGAGCGCGCGCCCTGACCAGCGACATCATTTGGCAGGCAGCAGAATCGTTGCCCTGGGTTGGGCCCCAGCTTGCCGCGGTGTCAACCGTCACGCGTTCGCTCGACAACGTCGTTCAAGACTCTCTTCCGCTGGTCGAATCTGCCGGTGTCGCGAACATGACTCGATTCACCCCCGTCGACGGCGCGGTCGACACCGCCGCCCTCACGAACCTGCAGGCACCGGCGATCGCGGCCGCGAGCTCGGCACAGGATGCTGCCCGCGCCGTGGACGGGATCGATCGCAACGCACTCCTAACTCCGCTGGTGGCGCCCGTGGAAGAAGCGGCCGGCGCGCTCGAGCAGATGTCTGGCCTCACCGATGCGTTCGCTCGGACAAGCCAGATCCTGCCCGCGGTTCTAGGCGCTGACGGCCCCCGCAGCTACCTGATCATGATGCAGAACAACGCGGAATGGCGCTCACTCGGGGGTATCCCTGGTGCGGCAATGGTGCTGAAGACCGACGCCGGACGCATGGAAATCGTCGAACAAGTCACGGCGGGCGATCTGACAAATCGGGCGGTCGCCGACATTCCTCTAGACCCCGAGGTCGAAAGCCTCTTCGGGGTACGACCCGGGCGATGGTTCCAGAACACGACACAGGTCCCCGACTTCGCCGTGGCCGGCCCGCTGGCGGCTGGCTTCTGGGAGAGGGCGACCGGCGAAGCCGTCGACGGAGTAATCAGCGTCGATCCTGTCGTCCTGTCCTACGTTCTGGGAGCAACGGGCCCCATCACGCTGTCGACCGGTGACACCCTCGATTCGGGCAACGCGGTTTCGTTCCTCGTCAACGAGGTCTACCTGAAGTATCCGATCGCCGAAACGGACGCTATTTTTGCGGAAGCCGCCGCGTCCGTCTTCCAGGCACTCGTTTCGGGCGGAGCAGATCCAGCGCGCATCTTGCCCGCACTAGTGCAGGGAATCGAAGAACGACGCGTTCTGCTGTGGAGTGCCGATCCCGCTGAGCAAGACCTGCTTGCCGGCACGCCGATCGCCGGTGGCCTGCCGATCAGTGATGAAGAAACGGCGCAGTTCGGCGTCTACGTCAACGAGGGCGGCGGAGCAAAGATCGACTACTACCTGGCGTTGGGAGCCGATGCGCAGAGATGCGCCGATGGGCGCGTGAACCTGCGGGTGACGATCCATAGCGATGCACCGCAAGACGTCGAGGACTACCCCGCATACATTCATGCGGACGGCAATTTCGGCGTGGATCCGCGCCTTGCGCGCACGATCTCATATGTCTACCTGCCTGCGGGCGCGACGGTCGTGTCGGCAGAACCGACTGTCGGCGGGCTGGGCGGACAGCGCGATCACGGCGGGCTGCGAGTGGTCACATGGGAGTCAGATCTCGCTCCGGGTGAGACCGCCACCCTCGATGTGATCGTCGATCTGCCCGGCACACAAGGTCTCGATGTGGTCACAACGCCGACAATTAACACGTTGGACATACCCAGCGTTAGCGATTTCTGTGACCTTGCTGAATACTAGACGTACGGCTGGGGCCAAGGATCGTCATCGGGGAGGGGTGACGGTCAGCGTGTTCCATTGCGCGCTTGGCTGAGGCAGACACAACCGAACGGAGTCCAGCGCATGATCTCACGCACGAAGAAGGTGCTCTCAGCCCTCGCATTGGCGGGCGCCCTCGCAATGGGCGTGGCTGCACCGGCCTACGCCGAAAACTATCCCCCGGTCACCCCGGCACCCGAGGCGAACATCGTCATCACGGGTACCGTCACGCCGGGCGCGACCATCACCGTCACGTTCCCCGCGGCAGTCTTCGCGAACGCCGAGACCGTGACCTTCATCCTGACCGGAGAGAGCGCCTCGGGCGCATCGCTGGCCAACATGGTGAAGTTCGCCGTTGAGACCGCCAACCTCGGCAGCCGTACCGCCGCGGCCGACGGATCCGTCAACGCTCGCGTCGTTCTGCCGAGCAACGCATCGGGCACCTACACGCTGACCGGAACCTCTGCCTCGCAGCCCGGTGGCGTCTCAGCTGCAATCCGCGTCTCCGCTGCTGGCGGCGACAGCGGTGGCGATGCCATCGCTGAGACCGGCACCGACAGCACTCTCCTGCTGACCGCATGGATCGGTGGCGGCGTGCTCGTGCTCGCCGGTGGCTCGATCCTGGTCGCCCGTACGGTGCGTCGCAACCGCGAAGGCGTCCACAGCTAATATCACGTTGTACTCGAAAGGCCTCGTGCACTCAGTGCCGGGGCCTTTCGTTTGCCCGGCCCCTAAGTTTGAGATAACTCGTTCGTCCCTTCCTTCGCAAGGAGAAGCATGCGCCTGTCAGTCATCGGCTGCGGATACCTCGGAGCCGTTCACGCGGCAGCCATGGCATCCATCGGTCACGAAGTCATCGGCATTGATGTCGACGCGGCCAAGATCGAATCGCTCTCGCGCGGCGAGGCCCCCTTCTTCGAACCCGGACTCACCGAGATCCTCGTCGCGGGAATCGCATCCGGGAATCTGAGGTTCACGACCGATATCTCCGAGGCTCACGGCGCGGCCGTGCACTTCGTGGGCGTCGGGACACCGCAGCGCAAGGATGGCTACGCGGCCGACATGACCTACGTCGACGCGGCCTTCGACGCTCTGCTGCCCCACCTCTCCCCCGGTGACGTCGTCGCCGGAAAGTCGACGGTGCCCGTGGGAACCGCTGCTCGCCTCGCCGAGGTCGTGTCGCCGAGCGGTGCCACCCTCGTGTGGAACCCGGAGTTCCTGCGCGAGGGATGGGCCGTGCAAGACACGGTTGACCCCGACCGCCTGGTCGTCGGCGTTCCGACGGACGACTCGGGCTCGCGCGCTGCCGATGTTCTGCGCGAGGTGTACCACCCGGCCGTCGCCAAGGGCACACCCTTTCTCGTGACCGACTACGCCACCGCAGAACTGGTCAAGGTCGCCGCCAACGCGTTCTTGGCCACCAAGATCTCGTTCATCAACGCCATGGCCGAGATCGCAGAGGTCACCGGAGCTGACGTGACGCAGCTCGCCGACGCGATCGGGCATGACGTGCGTATCGGGCGCCGCTTCTTGGGCGCCGGCATCGGGTTCGGTGGAGGTTGCCTGCCCAAAGACATCCGTGCATTCTCGGCTCGAGCCGAAGAACTCGGGCGCGGTGAGTCCGTCGCCTTCTTGCGCGAGATCGACGCCATCAACATGCGTCGCCGCGATCGAGCCGTCGACCTCGTCGTCGCGGCGCTCGACGGCTCGGTGTTCAAGAAGAACGTGACCGTGCTGGGTGCCGCCTTCAAGCCGCACAGCGACGACGTGCGCGACTCCCCCGCTCTGGACGTCGCCGTGCGCCTGCGCGGACTCGGCGCATGGGTCACCGTGACCGACCCGGAGGCGATCGCAAACGCCGAGCGGCTGCATCCGCAACTCAACTTCGTCGCCGACCGCGATGAAGCCCTGCGCGGCGCCGACGCGGTGGTGGTCGTAACCGAGTGGGACGAGTACCGACGCGAGCTCGCGCCGGCGCATGCCTCATCCTTGGTCGCCGGAAAGGTGATCGTCGACGGGCGCAACTGCCTCGACGCCGCCGCCTGGCGCGCCGACGGGTGGACCTATTACGGGATGGGCCGACCCTGACGCCTTTTGGCGACGTGCGCGGCGAGGTGCACGATGAGGACGCCGAGCGCGGCACCTGACGTGTTGGCCAGGACATCCATGGCGCTCGATGTGCGATCTGTCGCGAGCGTCTGAAGCAGCTCGGCGGTGAGTGATGTCGCGGCGGCCGCGGCGATGATGAGCCAGAAGCGCGTTGTCGGGAACAGGATGCTGAGTAGCGCGCCGAAGGGGACGAACAACGCAATGTTCGCCGTGAACTCGATGCGCGGGTAGGTGAGCCACGGCACGGCGCGCGTGATGGCCCGGAGGAACTCACTGGCCGGGTCGTCGACGTGCGTCGGCCACAGCGCGATCGTGGCTAGAGCTAGGCCGTAGACGACCAGGGCTATCCAGGTGGTGCGGGTGACCCAGGCGGGCCTGGCCTGTCCGGCCGGCGCCGACGAAGGCGTCGGTGCGGGGGTCGGCGCGGGCTGCATGGGTCTCCGGGTCTGGGTTGGGTTTGGCTGGGTTGGTCGGGCTGGATCTGGACGGGTCTGGGGACTGGGTCGGGACTGATCTGGACGGGGCGGGGCTGGGCGGGGCGGGACTGGGCGAATCGAGAGCGGGTCGAACGCCGGTGCAGCCCGAATATTCGTTGGAGACTACCGGATGGGGGCTGTGCGATAGCCCTCGACGGTGGTGCCGGGGTTGCGGCCGTGCGGCGTCGCGGGGGCACTGCTCCTGGGGCGGTGCTGGCTGTGGTGCGCTCTGGAGGCTGCCGCGGGATCGCGAGCGATCCCTTGCCGTCGAGGGCGGTGGGTTGCGTTGGTGGACGGTGGTGCGGTTGTTGTCGATGCGGTGGGCGGGTCGAGTTGGGCGGTGCGGGCTGTTGTCGACGCGAGAGGGCGGGTCGGTTTGGGAGGGCGCGGTTCGGTGAGGTGGTTCAGCCGGTGCGGTTTGGCGCGAGGTGGTTTGGTGCGACTGGCGGTGGGTGGGTGCGCTGCGAGACGGTTTGCTTCGTGCAGCGCGCCGCGGACCGTGTGGGGCAGGCGTATGGCCTTTCCGAGGCATCCTCTCGCTTCTTTATTCGTCTTTTTGTTCTAATGAGTTATCCACAGACCCGTGATATCGCGGGCCCAATGTCGGCGCTCACTCGTACTATTAGTACATGCATTCGAACCAGCAACGGGCGCAGGTGGACGACATCGACGTCGTCTCTGCCGACCTTGCCGATGAGTACGATGCTGCTTTGGCCATGATCGCCGCCGGCGAAGCACAAGCGCTGCGAGTGTTGGCGCGAGCCGCAGACGTTGCGTTCGATCGGGCGGAAGCGCTACCTCGAGCGAGCGCCCGTGAGTCCGAACTGCCGCTGCGCGCCATCGCAGCCGAGCTCGCCGTGCGTGCGAACCAGTCCGACCGGACAGTCCAGCGCAAGATGGACGAGGCCCACACCATCACGACCAAGTTCGCGGCGACGCTCGAGGCGTTGTCGGAAGGCCGCGTGGCGATGGGCCATGTGCGCGTGATCCTCGACCACGGGTCGAAGATCGAAGATCCGTCCGTCCGTGCGGCCTTCGAAGCCGAGGCGATCGTGAGGGCCGAGTCCACCACGGCAGGTCGGCTGAATGCGTCCTTGGCGCGTTTGGTCGAAGAGGTGCAGCCCCGCACGTTCGCCGATCGGCACAAGGCCGCCCGCGAGGGGCGGGGAGTGTGGGTACGCGACGAGGCTGACGGAATGGCCGAGTTGGTTCTTCGCGGTCCCGCGGTGCCGGTGCACGGCATGCACGACATGCTCACGCAGATGGCACGCAAGGTCACCGACACGGCCTCGGCTGCGGCCGCCGACGGGGCTGAGCCCGACCCGCGAACGATGAGTCAGATTCGGGCCGACCTGCTGGCAGAGATCGTGCTGACCCATCGCATCGACCCGGCTACGGGCGAGGGGGTGTCGGACGGGTACGGCGGACTCGCGTCGATCCGTGCCGTTGTGAACGTGACGGTTCCCGCCCTCGCGTTGGCCGGCGTCACCGCAGACCCGGCAGAACTCGTCGGACGAGCCCCGGTCGACATCGATACGGCCCGTATCTTGGCCCTCTCGGCACCCGGGTGGGAACGAGTGCTCGCTGACCCCATCACCGGAGGGGTGTTGGCGGTTGATCGCTACACGAGATCTGCCGATTTGACCCGATACCTGCGGGTTCGAGACCCACACTGCCGATTCCCGGGGTGTCGAATGCCCGCGCATCGATGCGATGTCGATCACGGGCGGGACTATGCCCTCGGGGGCGAGACGTCGCACTGCAATCTCGCGTGTTTCTGCCGAAGGCACCACGTATTGAAGGGCGAGACGCCGTGGATGGTCAGGCATCTGCCCGGCGGAGTGCTCGAGTGGACGTCACCCGGCGGCAAGGTCTATATCGACATACCGCCACCGGTCTTGGTGGGATTCGTGCCTGATCTGGAGCCGCCACCGTTCTGAGTGGTGTGCGTCGGCGGGGTGCAGTGCGGTGGGGTGTGCGTCGGTGGGGTGCAGTGCGGCGCGTCGGGGTGTGCGTCGGCGGGGTGCGGTGCGGTGCAGTGGGGTGCGCGGGTGCGTGTTCGGACACTCCGACAGTTGGTCATGGGCACAGCCACGAACACCCGATCGCGGGAACGTTTGGTTGGGTCTTGACGTCTCACTTGTATTTTGCAAGTATGCCCGCATGAGCCTCTTCATCACCTGCCCGGTCGAGAGCGTCGACCGGGCCACCGCCTTCTACTCGGCCCTCGGCTGGACTCTGAACGCCGAGATGTCGGATCACAACGTCTCGTGCTTCGCGATCGCGCCCGAACAGTACGTCATGCTCGGCAGTCGCGAGATGTATGCGAGCGTCGGAGGCACCGAAGACCTGATTGGTACACCCGACACGCCATCGAAGGTCACGGTCTCGTTCGACCTCGCGAGCCGCGAGGAGGTCGACAAGCTTGTCGAGCGCGCGGGAGCCGCGGGCGGACGGATCGGCGACACCGACGACTACCCCTTCATGTACCAACGCCAGTTCGACGACCCCGACGGCTACCACTACTCACCGTTCTGGATGAAGCCGGACACCGATCCGAGCACGTGAGCGACCTTTCCGCAGCCCTCGAGATCGTCGGCGCGCGGTGGGCCCTGCTCATCGTGGAGCGACTACTCGACGGGCCACAGCGATATGGCGATCTGCAGCGCGACCTCGGAGTGCCGACGAACATCCTGGCGACCCGCCTGCGCGAACTCGAGGCGGCCGGCGTTCTATCCCGCCTGCCCCTGCGGCACAATACGCGCGCATACGCACTGACCGATCGGGGCCTCGCCCTGCGCGACGCGATCGTGGCGCTCGGGAATTGGGGGTCCGACGAGGTCTCGATGCGGCGCGGATCGTGATCCAGGCGGAACCATCCGACCGGCGCGCGCCCTTAGCTACTGCGACTTCTCGTCCTAGGTGGAGCCCGGTGCCGTGAACGACTCGATCGAGCTGATGCTCTCACCGAAGTCGAACGGGCCACCCACCCGTGCGGCGGAAGAGAGAAGCACGCGCGGCATGCGGCGGTTCATGACGCGAGTGGCGTCAGAAAATTCAGGCGCTTGCCGCGGGCGCGAGGGGCTCGTCGGGCGTCGGGGTGCCCGGCATGGCGTCCAGGGTCGCGCCGTGCGGCGTTTCGGTGATCGTTTCCGTCATCGCGGCTATCGCTTTGGCCGTCACGAGGATCGGCTTGTGGTCGGAGAGGCCCTGCGGGAGGGTCTGCACCTTGTCGATCTCGAAGCCGACCGAAGTGGCGAAGTCGTAATGACCACGGAAGAAGCGATAGCGCGTGTAGGTGCGGGCGTCACTGAGGTTCAGCTCGTAGCCCTGGTCGCGGATCCGCTGGCCGAGGTTCTCTTTGAAGACGGGGTAGTTGTAGTCGCCCACCATGAGGGTCGGCAGGCCCGGGCCGAGTGCGTCGAGTTCATCCAGAGCGGTGCGGATCTGGTGGCGACGCAGCGAGTTCAGGGCGGTCAACGGTGCTGCGTGAAAGGACGCGACGATCATCTCGTGGCCGGCGTCGATGTCGTGCAGACGAACGCCGAGCAGGCGCTCTTCGGCGGGCTTCAGCACACGGTCGTGCAGCGACTTCTTGAGGCTCATCGCCCGCACGGCCTCGGCGCGGTAGGTGTTCGCGCGGAAGTACACCGCGAGTCCCAGGCGGTTCCGGCTCGTCGCATCCGCGAGCTTGAGGCCATGGATGGTGTCGGGGATGTCGGTCGAGTCGCACTCCTGGAGGCAGAGCACATCCGGGTCGTAGCGCTCGGCGAGCGCCGCGAGCTCGGTGGCCGCACGGTGCTTCCGCAAGTTATAAGAAATGACCTTCATACCGCCAACCAGGATAGGGGCGGGACGTTACCGACGGGTGACGCCTTGACCGACGCTCTGGGGTTCTTTGACAACTCCCAGGTGGACAGGTGCGCTCGTCACTCCGTCACTCCTCGTCGCGGCGAGCGCGGGTGGCGTCGGCGCGCGACGCGAGCTGATCGTCGGCGGGGTAGCCCACCTCCATCAGGGTGAGACCGCGGGCCGCGAGCACCGGAAAGGCGCTGGTGCGCTCGTGGGCATCGCGGAGGATCGCGACGTCCTCGACGCTCAGGCGGCCGCGTCCCACCGCGACGCAGGCGCCGACCAGGGCGCGCACCATGCTGTGGCAGAACGCATCCGCGCGGACATTCGCGATCAGCACGCCGTTCTCGTCGCGCCGCCAATCGAACTCGAGCAGCGTCCGGATGGTCGTCGCTCCCTCGCGGGGGCGGCAGTAGGCGGCGAAATCGTGCAGTCCGATCAGTGACCGGGCCGCGGCATCCATCGCCGCCACATCGAGACGGGCGTTGACGTTCGTCGTACGGGCACGCTCGAGCGGGTCGTAGCCCGCCGTCGAATCAGCGACCCGGTACGCGTAACGACGCCACACGGCCGAGAAGCGGGCATCGAAACCCTCCGGCGCCTCGCGGATGCTCCGCACCGTGAGGTCCGGGTATTTGCCGAGCACGCCACGCACGCGCTGCGCCAGCAGATCGAGCGGTGAGCCGGACTTCGGACGCGACCGACCCAGGGCATCGAGCAGCTGCGCGTCGAGATCGAGATGCGCGACCTGGCCGGACGCGTGCACACCGGCATCCGTGCGGCCCGCGACGACGAGGCGAGGGGTGGGCGCACCTGTCGGGCTGGTCGTGTACGCGGTGCCGAGCACCAGGGCCAGGGCATCCTCGAGTGTCCCCTGAACCGTGCGGAGCCTCGTCTGCCGGGCCCAGCCATGAAAATGGGTTCCGTCGTAGGCGATGTCGAGGCGGATCCGCACCCGATCAGCCTATTGCCGCGCCGTTCGGTGAGAGAGCGGATGGATCGGCCGGGCGATCCGCCTCGCCGTGTCGGCGACCCCGGCGTAAACTTGGCAAGCGTCGGCACCGCCCCCCTCGACCGCCCCGCTCTCACCACCGGGGCGCCCGTCACACTCCCCCGGACCCCGTGTGATGCGCCGACCACCCCGCACCCATGACTCGCGATATCTCCCCCGCTCCCGGCCACGCCCCGGCCCCCGCTCACGTTCCCGCCCCCGCCTTCACCCCTGGCCCCGGCGGCGCACGCTATGCGGGCCTCGATGGACTGCGCGCGATCGCGGTGGCACTCGTGGTGGTTTATCACCTGTTCCCCGCGTGGTGGCTGCCGCAGGGGTTCATCGGCGTCGACGTCTTCTTCGTCATCAGCGGGTTCCTGATCACCTCGTTGCTGCTGCACGAGGCCGCGGCATCCGACTCCCTGGGTCGGGGGCGACGGATCTCGCTGGTCGGGTTCTGGCGACGCCGCGCCCGCCGCCTGCTGCCGGCTCTCGTGACCCTCATCGTGGTGTGCGGGCTCTGGGCGTGGACGATCGGCGGCGACGTCCTCGTCGGCTTCGGACGACAGGTGCTCGGCGCCCTGACCTTCAGCTTCAACTGGATCTCGATCTCGGCGGGCAGCGGATACTTCGACGCGGGCACTCCCGAGCTGTTCCGCAACCTCTGGTCCCTCGCGGTCGAAGAGCAGTTCTACGTGCTCTGGCCCCTGCTCTTCCCGCTCCTGCTGCTGATCCCCTCCCGTGTCGTCCGCGCGGGAGTCGCCGTCGTCGCCGCGGCGGGCTCGGCCCTCTGGATGGCCGTGCTCGTGTCCAACGCCCTGGCCGGCTCCTCCAGCGGCGCCGGCGTGACGCGGGCGTACTTCGGCACCGACTCGCACGGCTTCGGCATCCTGCTCGGCGTCGCCCTCGCGTTCGTCGCGGGGCAGGCGCTTCGCGCACCGACCGCCTGGATGCTGCGCGCCGGCGTGCGCCGTGGCGTCACCGCCCTCGGCGCACTCGCCGTCGTGGGGATCGTCGCGGTCGCCACCGTGTCGCCCGCGCCCGACACGGCGACATTCCCGGGCGCCCTTCTCGTCGCGTGCCTGCTGACGGTGGTCGCGATCACCGCGGGAGCATGGCCGGGGTCCGTCCTGGGACGCGCACTCGACCTTGCGCCGCTCCGCTTCGTCGGGGTGCGCTCGTACGGCATCTACCTGTGGCACTGGCCCGTGCTCGTCCTTCTCATGGCGGGCCTCTCGATCGCCCCCGGCACCGAGGTGCCGCTCGCGGTGGGGGTCTGGGCGCTCGCCATCACGCTCCTCGCCGCGACCGTCTCGTACCGGTTCATCGAGACCCCCGTCCGGCGGAACGGGTTCCGCGCCTCGTTCACGGCACTCCGCGCGCGCCTGTCCGGAGCACCGGCGGGTCGCTTCGCCGCGCTCGCGGCCGTGACCGCGTTCGTGATCGCCGCCGGCGCCACGACCAGCGCGATCGCGATTGCGCCGGAGGAGACGTCGGGCGCGACTGCGGTCGAAGCGGGACAGCAGGCTCTCGACTCGGCAGACGCGCCGTCAGCGTCACGATCAGCGTCGCCGTCACCGACGTCGTCACCCACCGCGGCCCCGGTCGAGCCGCCGCTCGCCGTGCAGACGGGCGATGAGCCCGTGCCCGGCCCGCGACCGACCCCCGTGACCGGCGACCAGGTCAGCGCCATCGGCGACTCCGTGATGCTCGCGTCGGCACCCGGACTGATGGAGCGCCTGCCGGGAATCCAGATCGACGCATCCGTCTCGCGTTCCCTGAACGCCGGTGTCGGCATCACCGAAGCCCAGGCCGCCGCGGGCCAGCTTCGGCCCTACGTCGTGGTCGCGCTCGGCACGAACGGTCCGATCAGCGCCGAAGCGCTCGCCCGCCTCGAACGGGCGATCGGGCCCGACCGGCACCTCGTGCTCGTGAACGCCTTCGCACCGCGCGACTGGATCGCCGGGGTCAATTCCGAGCTCGCGACCTTCGATGCCGCCCAGGCCAACGTGGTCGTCGCCGACTGGGCGGGTGCCGCCGCGGCACACCAGGACCTGCTCGCGGGCGACCGCATCCACCCCGGCCCCACGGGCGGGCGGCTGTTCGCCGAGACCGTGGCGACGGCGGTGCAGGGCGTGGAGGATGCCCGGGCCCAGGCCGCGTTCGACAGGTCGGTCCGCGCCTCGGCGCTCGCGTCGCGCCTGGTCGACGGTGCGGGCGATACCGACGGCGATGCCGGCGGAGGCCGTGGTGTCTCGGCGGACCTGCCGGAGCGATAGATTCGAGCGGTGAAGTCCTCTCGCCGACGCCGCTCGATCGTCGTGACACTCGTCGTGGTCCTCGCCCTCATCATCGCCGGCGGGGCCGCCTGGGCGCTGCTACGGGGCGGTGACGTCGCGGCCGAAGAAGAACACATCCGCGTGGCGGTCTTCACCGACACCGTGGCCGCCCGAGAGGCCGCGCGCACCCCCGAGGGTTCCCCGGAGCAGGCCGCCGCGGCATACCTCGCGGAGCAGCCCACCGCGTTCTGGCTGGTGCCCGAACGCGACCCGATCGGTGCGGTCGGGCCCCGCGTCACCTCGCTCGCTCAGGAAGCGTCCGACCAGGGCGCCACCTCCACGATCGTCGTCTACGGCCTGCCGGGTCGCGACTGCGGCAACTTCTCGGCGGGTGGACTCTCCGAAGCCGACTACGCGACGTGGACAGCAGAGATCGGCGCAGCGGTCGAGGCATCCGGCATCCAGACGATCATCATGCTCGAACCGGACTCGATCGCGCTCGCCCAGGAATGCGGCAACCTCGCCGAACGGGCACCGCAGCTGCAGGGCGCCGTCACGAACCTGGCGGCCGAGAACGCCGACATCTATATCGACGGCGGCCACTCGACCTGGCACTCCCCCGACGTCATGGCGGGATTCATCCGCGAGATGGGCGTCATCGACCAGGTCCGAGGATTCGCGACGAACGTCTCGAATTACAACACCGATGCGGACGAGGTCGCCTACGCACGCCGGCTGTCGGGGCTGCTCGGCGGTGCGCACGCCGTCATCGATTCCGCACGCAACGGCGTCGGATCGACCGGCGAGTGGTGCAACCCGCCCGACCGGCGCGTGGGATCCGCCCCGGGCACCGTGCACGACGACGTCGTGGATACGAACCTGTGGATCAAGGTGCCGGGCGAGAGCGACGGCACGTGCAACGGCGGACCGGAGGCGGGTGCCTGGTGGCCGCAATCCGCGATCGTCCTGACCACCGATGTGATCGCCGCGTGGCAAGAGCAACAGCAAGATGACCAATAAGGCGACGAGTCGCCCGCTCGATTGATCCGACAACACCCGAGCGCCGCGCGGGCGGCGAAGAACAGAACCCCGCGTATGCGAGAATTCGACAGGATCCGCACGTCCACAATCCGCGTGCCAGCAGAGGGAGCGACCGCATGGCCGATGCCGATGAGCTGCGCACCGCCGTCATCGTCGAGGACGACCCCGACGTTCGACACCTGATCGCCAGCGTCTTCGAGTCGGCCGGATTCTCCGTCGTCTCCGTAGGCAACGGCCTCGACGGCGTCCGGGCCGCCCTGGCCTACCGGCCCCTCATCACCACGCTCGACGTCAGCATGCCCGGGATCGACGGATTCGAGGCGGCCCGCCGCATCCGCGCGGGCGGTAGCCCGACCTTCATCATAATGGTCAGCGCGATGGCGGAGGAGTCCGACGTCATCCAGGGGCTCGGCGCCGGCGCAGACGACTACATCGTCAAGCCGTTCCGGCCCCGCGAGTTCCGGGCACGCATCGACGCCTTCCTGCGACGTCCAGCGCGTACCGAAGCTCCGGGCGCCCCCGCGCCGCGCCAGCAAGAGAGCGCCGGGCCGTCCTTCCCGCGCATCAACACCACGAGCATCCCGGTTCAGGCGCCCGCTTCGCAGCCGTCCGTCCAGCAGGCACCCCCCGCCGATCCCCCCATCTACCGCGGGCCGGGTGCGCGTGCATTCGAGCAGGCGCCGCCCCCGCGTCAGCCCCGTCAGCCCCCCGCGCAGCAGTGGGAGAGGTACGACGAGCCCGTCCAGGCGATGCGCGTGGTGCCGCCCGAAGACTACGACGATCTGGACGAAGAGTACGACGAGGTCATCGAAGGCGAGATCGACGGGCCCAGCTCCGCGGTCGAACGCCGCGACCCGCACATCGGATGGATGCACCACCGCGACCTGTTCCTCGACCCCGAGACGCGCCGGGTCGAGATCGGCAATCAGCCGGTCGACCTCACCCAGACCGAGTTCGAACTGCTGTTGACGATCATGTCGTCACGCCGCCGCATCCGCAGCAAGGCGGACCTGACGCTGGTGCTGCGCGGTGAGTCCTACGTCACGTCGTACTACGTCGGCGACGCAGACAAGCGCGCCGTGCAAGCTCACGTCGACAGCCTGCGCCGCAAGCTCGGCGAGATGAGCTCGCCGGTCCCCCGCTATCTCGAAGCCGTGCGGGACGTCGGGTATCGCATGACCCCCGACACCGAAGGCGCGTAGCAGCGCTACGGCTGCCGTTCCTCCCGCGCGGGTGCGCGGGAGACGATCAGACCTTGAAGCCGTGCTGACGGCGCAGCAGGCGCATGAACATGCTCAGGGTCTGGATGACGGTGATGACACCCAGCACCGGCCAGCCGACCGCGAGGATGCCCGACTGCAGCTCGATCGGGATCAGATGCCACGCGACGACGATCGCCGCGACGATCCCGATCGCCAGAAACAGCGGCGTCCAGTGTCCGATGCCCGCGCCGCGCTCGGCCTTGGCCTGCATGGCCCAGTTGTCGACCTTCTTGCGTGAGAGGAAGCGCGTCCACGAGCGGAGGAAGTGGGCGATGCGGATCCACATGTACAGCTCAGCCGGCACGATGAGCCCGGCGAACAGCACATCATGTCGATCCTTGTTCTTCATGGACAGCGCCATGCGCAGGTTGAGCGCCACCGACATGGCGATGGGAATCAGCCAGAGGGGCGAGAAGATGAACGCGTTGATCGAGAGCGAACCGGCGAGCAGCGTGACGAAGCCGACGCGCACGAACAGGTTCACGAGCATGCTGAACTGCTCGAGCCAGCGCACGCGCAGGTTCGGGTGGAACGGCTGGCCCTTCGTGTCACCGCGCTGACCCGGCCACATGAGCTCGATCGCGCCGTAGTTCCACTTGACCTGCTGGGCGTCGAGACCGCGGAGGGTGGTCATGCCGCCCACGTCGGCGCGGGCGTACGGGCTGATCTTGGTGAGGTATCCGGCGCTCTTGATCTGCAGCGACAGCAGCGAGTCCTCGACCTCGCTGTCCTTCACCCAGGGTGTGGACTGGTGGTTCTCGCGCATGACATCGCGCAGAGCCTTAGTGGAGAAGATCGAGAACTGCCCTCCCAGCACCGCCATATTGCGGCCGCGAAGGAGGTTGTGCAGGTTGAAGGCCGCGAACTGCGAACGCTGGCCGGTGATGAGGAAGCGCGCGAAACCCTTGAACGGGTTGTCGTCGATCGAGTAGATCGCCGAGATACCGCCGATGCGGGTGTCGCTCGTGATCTCGGTCTCGAGGAACTCCACGGCGCGGCGGTCGGCGACCGTGTCGCCGTCGACGCCGAGCAGGAAGTCGTAGCCCTCGACGAGCGCGAAGCCGTAGTTGAGGGCACCGACCTTCTTGTCGGGGTTCTTGCCGATGTCGTGGACGAAGACCTCGGTGAACTGCTCGCCGAGCTCCGTCGTGATCTCGTGCGGGCCCGCGAACTCCGAGGCGATCGCGACCGTCTTGTCGTTGGAGTTGTTCACGACGAGGTGGATCACATCCGGCACGCGCGACTGCTCGAGGAGCCCCCGCAGCACGTCGGCGATCGATTCCTCTTCGTTGTACGCCGGGATGATGCATCCGATGGTCGCCCGCTGCGTGCTCAGGTCCTGCAGCGACGCCGCGAAGTCCTGCGGGAACGCGCTCTCGGGCTCGATGATCTCGGGCTCGGGCTCGGGCCGAGAGGCGGAAGGCCGCGAATACGGCATGACCTTCTGGCCGACGGACGGGGAAATCGACATAAGGACCTCGTGTTTCGGCGGGGAAGCCGGGGGAGAAATACGGGGGGTGCTGTTCGATTATGGGCGCAGCCACTCAGGGGGACCTCAGGACGGGCTTGGCGGCGCCCCAGGATCTACCTAAGAGAGAAATGACGGCAGGATGAGAGTGCTCTCACCTGCGAATGCTACTACGCGGGAGTCCAATTCTGGACGGTGTTCATCAAAGTGGCGTCTTTCACGGGGCCGGTTGGCCTGCTATCGCGACGGTGAGGGTGTCGGAGGCGCTCTGTTTGGCGTACTCGGTGGACGTGGGTGTCGTCTGCACGAGGAAGTCGTAGGTGAACTGCAGGGTGACGAGCGTGGCCTCGGCGGGCACCGGCCCGACGTTGAAGGTCTGCGAGTAGCTGTACGGGTCGAGAACGAGGTACCCGGGCGCCACCGTGGACTGATCGGTCTGGGGTGAGAGCGGGTCGAGGGCCGAGTCCAGCGTCCCCGGAACGGCGACCATCGTCGCGCGCTGGAGGTACACCTTCTGCCCGTCATTGGGCGTGACGGTGGTGATCAGGCTGATGCTCACCGGTTTGACGGCACCGGCAGTCCAATCGGCCATGTTGAGCGTGGACCAGTAGTTGATCGACACGCTCACAGGGCCCGCAGAGAGAGCGCGCGCGGTCGATCCGCTCGAGAGGTCGTTGGGCACCGGAGCCGGAACGGTGGTGCTCGATGGCGAAGGCGACGCCCCGGGCGTCGCCCACGGGAGGGCGTCGCAGCCGCTGAGCGTGGCTGCCAGGAGGAGCGCCGCGGAAACGGTCGCCCAGGTACGGCGCTTAGACAAGCTCACTCCTACCTTGACCCGACAATCGCTGAGGCGCGTCCATCTTTGCATAGTCCACCCGTCCCATCCCGCCGCGCGGCCGCGTCAGCCGATGTGGATCGCAGCGCGGGTATCCTCGCTGCATGCCTCCACACGCGCAATGCTCGCGCGCGGCCGCTCGGTGCGCCGCGTGAGCGGCATCCTTTTCGTGTGCACCGGAAACATCTGCCGCTCCCCCATCGCGCAGTACGTGCTCGGTACCCGGCTGGCCGATCTCGACGGCGTCGAGCTGCGAAGTGCGGGCACCCATCCTCCCGTCGGACGTCCGATGACGCCCGAGGCCGTGATCCTCGCGCGGGAGTTCGGGGCCCGAGGCGGGCACTCCGAAAACCACCGCGCAACCTTTCTGACGACTGCCCAGATCGAAACGAGCGACCTCGTCCTGACCGCGAAGCGGCGCCACCGCCGTTTCGCGGTCGAGCTCGCCCCCCGGCGCCTGCGGCAGACGTTCACCGTGCGGGAGTTCGCCCGGATAGCGGGGTCCATGCCCGAAGCGGCACTGTCGGCGGCCGCGGTGGGGCCATCTCCGCACGAGCGGCTGCAGGGTCTCGTCGCCGCGATCGCGGCGCACCGTGCTGTCGCTCCCCCACCGCCGGCTCCGGAGGACGACGACGTCGTCGACCCCTACGGCAAGGACGATGAGACCTATCGGCTCTGTGCACGCCAGCTGATGCCGGCCCTGGACGTCGTGGAACGGGTCGTCCGCCTTGCGCACCTCTAGCGGGCGAAGAGGGCTCATGCAAGACACCGGCGCCGATTTGAGTCGGGATGGACTTTCGGTCAGGGTGGAGATCCGTGGTGCCCGCTCTCCCGTGCGGCCCGACCGCAACGGCGACACGGAGGTGGGCACGTGGAAGACGTCGTGGCACGCGCGGACCTGAGAGGTTGATCGTGCGCTCGTATCCCGCAGATCCGCGGATGCAGGGGCCCGTCCCCTGATGTCCGTGCGCCGCATCCTCTACCTGGTCTCGTTTCTGCTGATCCCCGCGATCAGTGCGGTGACCCCGCTGATCGCCATACCCGCCATCACCAGCACGGCGGGTGTGCGTGGATGGGAGGCCTACGCACTGGGGCTGTCGGTCGGCACCGCCGCCTGCGTGATCGTGGAGTTGGGCTGGCCGCTCACCGGGCCCCAGCGCGTGGCCACCGAGGCCCCGCAGGAGCGCTGGGCGACCCTCGTGTCGTCTGTGCGAACACGTCTGCTGATACTGCTCGTACTCGGGCCCGCCGCGGTCCTCGTCGCCATCGCACTGACGCGTATCACCGGCGCGGCATACACCATCACCGCGGCGCTCATGGCTCTGGCAAGCGCCGCGACAGGCCTGTCGGGAAACTGGTACTTCACCGGCGTCGGCCGGCCCCTGCGGATCCTCACCTCCGATGCACTCCCCCGCGCTGCGCTGGTCACGGCGGGCTCGGTGGCGGTCGTCTACGGGGCGCCGCTACAGGTGATCCCCGGGGCCTTCCTCGTCGCTGTCCTGTTCAGCCCGCTGGCGAGCCTGTTCCTCGCCCGTCATGAGCGCGTGGGCAAGGCACGGTTCACGCTCCGCGACGATCTCCGGGTGATGCGTGGGCAGATGCCCGCCATGAGCGGCAGGTCCATCGCCGCGCTCTATGTCGCGCTTCCCATCACGCTCGTCGGCATCTTCGCCCCGGCCGCTCTCGCTGCCTTCGCCGCGGCAGAACGGCTCATGCGGATGGGGCTCACCGTGCTGCAGGCCGTGCCGAACGCGCTACAGAACTGGCTCGGCTCCGCCCAGACCGAGGCCGAGGTGCGCCGACGTGTCGGCGCCGTCATCAAGCTCAACCTCGCCCTCGGCGTCGTCTCGGCCGTCGGATTCGCCCTCCTGGCCCCGTGGGTCTCGACGATCCTCTTCACCGGCGCGGTCACCATCGACCCCCTGCTCGCCGCCGCAGCGGGGGGCGTCATCGCCCTCGTTTCGCTCAACCGTGCCCTCGGCCCGCTCGGGCTCGTCCGCTACGACCTGGTACACGCGGTCACGGTCTCAGCCGTAGCGGCCGCGATCGTGGGCGTTCCCGCGATCTGCATCTTCGCCGTGCTCTGGGGCGCGGTGGGCGCGACGATCGGCGAGATCGTCGCCGAGGCCACGGCGGCCGTGGTGCAGACCGCGTACCTCGTGCGAGCGATGCGCCGCACCTGACTGTGTATGTGCGTGCGTGCGGGGTGTGCGTGCGGGCGGGACTGCAGCCGGATGAAGAGCGCCGTGTCTCAGGGATCGACGGCCGGAGCCACATCACCCGGGTCGGCGACCGACGGCCCAGCGACCCAGGCACCAACGGATGCCGTGAGGCTGCCGTAGAGCAGCGCGTCCTCGTCGCCGCGGCGCACGACACGCCCGACCACCAGGGCGACGACGAGCGCGAGTATCACCCAGGCTGCCACGACCGCAATGGTGATCCACGCGATAGGCACGGCCACCATCCTCGGTTTCCCGCGGTCCGAAGTGGACGCGCGAGCCCACCTTATCCACCGATGCCGCAGGTTTCTCGTAACATTCCTGAGGATTTTCTCACCTCGGTCGCGGCCGCCGGCGTGGCATCGAGGACGGGGGCGGCCTCGGGGCCGCCCGCCGACGCGAAGACGACGGTTCGGACCGCGTCCTCCCCGGGCGCCAGATCGGCGATCCAGGCGACGCGCGGGCGGCCGCTCTCATCGACCACCACGGTGTCCGGCGCGCCGCCGGTCCAGGAACTCACCGTCGACCCGACGGGACCCACCGCCACGATCTGGGTCGAGATCACGCCCTCGGGGACATTGATCCCGCCGCCGGTGATGTACCAGGGCAGCCCGGGCACGATCGCGGGATCGACGGTGTTCGTGAGACGTGCACGCACCTGGTCGAGGCGGCTCGCGTCGTCGCAGACCGCCCACACCACGTCGGCCGACGCCTCGAGGTAGTAGTCCATCTTGGCGCTGGTGCGATCGTTCAGGTACAGGCCGAGAGCGGAGCGCGGCTCATCGTCCGGACCCGTCGTCCCCGTGGTCCCGGTGGTTGCCAGAGCATCGAGCGCCTCCTGCACGGGCTCGACCGCACTCCATCCGAGCACCCTCCCCTCCTGAGCGGCACGAACGAGCGCACCACCGACGGCGACGGGATCGAGCTCGCCGCCCAGAGCCGCATCGAGGACGCGGGCCGCGACATCGGCGAAGAACACATCCTGGTCACGGGGTTCCGGGTAGCGGATGTATGCCTCGTTCATCAGCAGATCCGAGGCGTTCGCGCCGCTCAGGATCTCGCCGTCCGCGATCGTCACGGGCCCGATCGCGTCCAGCAGGTACCCGAGGGCGACGACATCCACCGCGACCACCCCGCTCGGCGTGAACCCGTGGTGCAGCTGGGTGAGGGCGCCGGCGAACAGGGCGGCGCGCGAGAAGTCCTCGGTGGCCGTGGTGTCCTGAATCAGGCGCGCGGGGCGATCCCCGTAGAGGGCCAGCTCTGTATCGGTGAGGGCGAGAACGGGCTGACGGGGCGCCGGTGAGTAGTCCCGCGTCGAATAGATGTCGCCCCGCGAGATGACGCCGCCGTCGACCCGGAAGGCGGCCGCGGCGCCCGGAAGCCCACCCGACGCGCGCAGTTCGGCCGGGGTGAGGAACATCACCAGGTAGTCGCGGGGACCCTCAGACCCGAGCAGGACGGATGCCTCGGCGGCGAGCGCCCGAGCGGGCCCGAATGCGGCCGCAGCGGCGGTAGCGAGGTCGGAGAGTCTGGTCGCGGCCTCGGCCGTCGCGGGAAGAACGCCGTCGAGGTCGGTGTCGTCGAGTTCCGCCAGACGCGCCGCCGAAGCGTCCACGAGCACCCCCGCCTCGTCGAGGGCCGCCACCAGGCGGGCCAGCGACGCCAGATCGACGGTCTGCGCGCGAACGAGTGTGTCGCGCTCCGCGGCCAGCGTGTCGACGAGCCCCATGGCGGCCCCGGCGAGCAGGGCATCCGTCTCCTGTGCCAGCACGCGAAGGGCGCGCAGGTTGTCGCCGAGCAGCGGGATCGCCTCGGCCGCCATCCAGACGGGGTCGCCCACGAGAGCCTCCGCGCGCCGCGCCTCGGCGGCGAGTTCCGGAACCCGGGGGGCGAGCGAAGCCAGGGTGGCCCACGCGGCGCCGTCGGCGTCCGCCTCCGCGTCCTCCCCGCCGTCGGCGTCCGCCTCCGCGTCCTCCCCCTTCGCATCGTCGGAGAGGGCGTCCACGGACTGCTCGATGCCGCTCAGCGCACCGGCGGTCAGAGCGGCACGGATGCCGACCCAGGCGGTCGCGCCCAGAACGAGTACGGCGACGACGACCAGCAACAGCGGAAGCGGACGGCGCCAGCGCGGGCGCACAACACTCGCGGCATCCGTGTTCCCCGACGCATCCAGACTCATGCCATCCCCCGACCCCCGAGCGGTCCCCCGCTCACCCCACCCGCGACGCCCCCAGAGCGGCCCGGTGCACCCCGGAGACGCGGTTCGGCGTTTCCCAGGTGTGAACTAACTGTAACGCTTGGTGAGACTCTGTACCCGGCACCCGTAGCCTGCTTAGCATGGGGAGTGCGGTCACCCTGGGGGACGACCGCGAATCGACGAGGGGGGTCCTTTATGGTGTCGGGAAGCAACTGGAGCGGATCGGTGACGCCGCCGGCCGACGACGGCGGGGACCTAGCCGCGAGCGGGCAGCGCAAGAGCGTCGACGCCGGCGCGAAGGGTCCGCTGATCAACCCGGGCAGCGCCATCCGACGCAGGCACGGGGTCAGCCGCCGCGAGGTGATGCGCATGGGCCTGCTCGGTTTGGGTGGACTCGCCGTCGGCGGGCTGGGTGGCTTCGCCCTGGGCCGGTCCACGGCGCCCATGGTCGAGGCGCCGCATCCGATCGTCGCGCCCGTCAGCACGACGCCACTCGCCGCGCCGAGCTTTCCGATCACGGTCGCGCCCGACGCGCGCACGTTCGTCGACGCCGCGGGTCAGCCGTACTTCTATCTGGCCGACACACCCTGGAACGCGATCAGCCGCATGACGCGCGAATCGTTCACGACACTGGCGACGGCACGGCGCGACAGCGGGTTCACCGGGTTGCAGATCTCCGTGCTGGACTTCGACACCCGGGCAGAGAACGCGTACGGTCACGCCCCGTTCGGCGCACGCGGGGCTCTCGATGACCCGGTGCTGGCCGAAGCGGGCGGCGAGGATTACTGGACACACGTCGCCTGGTGCATCGACACCTGTGCCGAGATGGGGCTGCTCGCCTGCCTGATTCCGTCGTGGTACGGCGGATGGGGCGACTCGTGGCGTGGTTACCTGACGGAAGAGAACGCCGCGGCCTACGGGGCTTTCCTCGCCGAGAGGTTCGGCGACCGGACCAACGTCTGGTGGCTGCTGGGCGGGGACAACGAACCCATCGCCGAGAACAACGCCGCGTCCGGCGTACCGGGCAACCTCGACCGCGGGCCGGTGATCGCAGAGACGATCGCGATGGGCCGCGCGCTCCGTGCCGGGGCGAGCACGACACAGCTGATGTCCTACCACACGGCCCGACGGATGACCGTCGAGGAGTACTTCGGCGGCGAGGAGTGGTACGACATCTCGGCCGCCTACAGCGCCGAGGATTCCGCGCCCTTCGTCGCGGCGGAGTACGCCCGAGCCACGGTGCGTCCCGTCGTCCTGTGGGAGTCGTACTACGAAGACCGCGACACGGAGCCGTTCCTCGATCGCCGCGAGGTGCGCGCCCAGGCGTACCAGGCTCTCATGGCGGGAGCCGCGGGCATCGTGTACGGCCATTCGCTCGTCTTCTCCGTGGCAGACGGATGGATCGAAGCCCTCGCCTCGGAATCGTCCAGCGACATGGGGGTTCTCTCGGCGATCATCGCGGAGTATGCCAGCGAACCCCTGACGCCGGTCTCCGAGGCGGCGGGCACGCTCGGGCTCTTCCCCGACGGCTACGGCACCCCCGGCACCACGTCCTTCGTGGGGGCGGTGACGCTCCCGGGCGGACGCGGCGCGCTGGCCTACTTCACTGAGCCTCGATCCACCGTCGCGATCGACACGACCGCGCTCGATCCGAGCGCCGGATTCTCGATCAGCTGGATCAATCCCGAATCCGGCGAGGAGTTCTTCGTCGCCGATGGGCGCGCGGGCGACGACGTGACGATCGGGTGGCCGTCGACGTGGAGCGATGCCCTGCTCGTCCTGCGCGCCTGAGCGCGGAGTCTCCGGCCGGCGGGTCGCGTCAGCCCGCGGCCGGAGCCGGCGCGGGAGACTTCTCCGCGAGGCGCGCGTAGAGCTCCAGTGACGCCACGCCCAGATCCGCGTCCGAGAGGCGCGTGCGTTGGACCTCGTGCGCCCGGTCGCGCATCTTCTCACGCGCGACGCGATCGCCGATCAGCAGACCGACGGCGGCGACCAACTCGGGGATGTCTTGGCACAGCATCCCCGTCTCGCCGTCCACGATCACATCGCGGTTCCCGACGATGTCGGTGGCCACCGAGGGCAATCCCATCGCCTGCGCCTCCATCAGCGAGATGGGCATCCCCTCCCAGCGGGTCGGGAAGAGGAACACGTCGGATGCCCGAAGCTGCGCGACCACGTCGTGGTGCGCCAGCCAGCCCGTGATGCGGACCGGGGCGTCTCCGATCCACTGCTCACGTTCCTCCGCGCTGCCGTCGCCGATCCAGACGAACTCGGCACGGTCACCGAGCGAGCGGGCGATTTCGGCGAAACGGTCGGGCGCCTTCTGCCGCATGAGCCGCCCCGAAGAGACAACCACGGGGCGATCCGTGCCGCTGCCGTCGGCCCGCGGCAGGTGGTCGACGGGGATGCCGTTTCGCAGCACCGCGCACTTCTCGGCGCCGAGCCGGTCGCGTGCCACCTCGGCCTCGGAGTCGGAGACCAGCACGAGACCGTCGCAGCGAGGCTTCAGCAGTCGCTCCATCAGAAGCGCGGCGCGGTTGCTCATGGCCGACGACTCGCCACGCAGAAAGGCCCAGCCGTGCGGCGAGTAGGCGATGACGCCCGCTCGCCGGCGGACGGCCGGGGAGAGCCGGCCGGCCAACCCGGCGAACGTCGAGTGCAGGTGCACGACGTCGACGCCCCCGCGCGTGTGCGTCTGGAGCGCCCGGGCGAGGTCGGGGATCGTCGCGGCACGACCGCGATAGGCCACCTCCACGCGACGCACGTCGGGACGGAATCGTGTGACGAGCTCGGCATCATTCGGGACGGTTGGCTTGCGCGAGTACACGACCGTGACGTCCTGCCCCAGGTCGGCCTGTTTGTTGGCAAGGGCCGCGACGGCGGCGAGCACTCCCCCGACGAGCGTCTCGGTCGCGTGGATGATCTTCATGTCGACGACCTCCTCAGAGCTCGACGCGCCAGCGACGCGCTGTGGCGGCGAAGAGCGCCAGGAACATCGGCAACTGTGGCGTGATGTGCCGCAGGTACGACCCGTAGTCGGGTTCGAAAGCCGTCTGCACTATCAGGAACGCGAGCAGGAAGGCGAGCGGCAGCACCCCCGCGTTGCGGTGCCCGACGACGAAGCGGGTCCGGGTCACGACCAGTGCCCAGCATCCGGCCATGAAAACGCCGGCCGCCAGCTGGACGATGTCACCGGAGAAGACCATCCAGACGGGAAAGGCGATCCACGCCATCATCAGCACGGCGTTCAGCCATTGGGTGGGCAGCGCCGAACCCGCGATCAGATCATCGAGCTGCGTCGAGCGGTCGTAGTCCAGCGAATTGTTGATGTCGGTGCGGAAGAACGTCAAGGGGCTCCCGAGCACCACGTCGAACACCACGACCAGCACCGCGAAGCCGACCAGGATGACAGGAAGGAGCAGCCACGCCGATTTCAGCCAGGGAATGAGGAACCGGAACGCGAGGTAGAGCACGACCACGAGGAACCAGTACGGCCGCACGTATGCGGCGTAGAGGAGCGCGAGTGCCACCCACGCGATCTCGAGCTTCCACGAGCGGCGTGCGAGCAGGAGCAGGATCGCCAGCGGCAGGACGAAGAATTCCTTGGAGTACTGCGACAGATAGACGCCGCCGAGGACCAGCGAGCCGGCGGTCAGACCGATCGCGGCGAACGACATCATGGGGATGCGCTTCCACCCCGTCGCGATGACGACCGCGACGGCGAAGACCAGGTATGACAGGACCGGGAAAGCATCCGGTATGGCCCCCAGGCCCGTGACCTGATACAGCCATCCCGTCGTCCCGTAAGAACTCGGGCCGTCCGATTGCAGCTCCCCCGAGATGAAGCGCTTGATGATGAACTCATCGAGGAAGAGCTTCGGGGGGAGGAACGAGTGGCTCCGCCACGCGATGATGGCCCCGGCGACGAGGGCGGCGCAGACCACCCAGTACTTGACAGCATCGAGGGGCGCGCCGCTGCGTACCTCGCGGTGGTAGCGCCGGGTGCGGTCGGTCAGCAGGCTCATGCGGCGCTGCTCCCCGGCCCGGCCGCCAGCGATTCGGCGGCGGGCGCCTCCTCCGCGGAAACGGACGCGGTTGCCGGGCTCGCTCCGGCGACGCCGAGCACGATGCGGGTGAGTTCATCCGCCCGGGCGGCCCAGTCGTAGCGCGCGGCGCCCGCGTGACCCCGCCGCGCGATCTCTCCGCGAAGCACGGGATCGGCGTGCAGGCGTGCGACCGCGTCGGCGAGAGCGCCGGGATCGTCGGGCGGAATGAGGACCGAGCCCCCGATGTCGACCGCGAGTTCGGTCTGACCCGGGACACGCGTGACGATGCTCGGGGTACCGGCGGCGGCGGACTCGATGATCTTGAACGGCGACACGCCCGTGGCGCTCGCCGCGACGTCGTGGCGCGTCGCGAGGGTGATCTCGGCGCGGGCAGCGGCGGCCGCGACATCGGCCTTGCTGCGTCGGCCCAGGTAGGTGACGCGCGGGTCCGTCGATGCGCGCACCGCGTCCGCCATCTGGCCGTCGCCGATCACGTGCAACCCGAGGTCCGCGGGCCAGCGCGGATCGGCGAGAGCGTCGAGGATCGTGTCGATGCCCTGCCAGCTCGCCATGTTTCCGAAGAAGAGGACATGTGCGGGCTCGTCCGGCCCCTCCTCAGCGGCACGCTCGCGCTCCTCATCGAACACGGCGACGTCCGCTCCGTTCGGGATGACCGTGACCCGTTCCCGACCGTCCGCGCGAATTGTGCCCACCCACTCCGCCAACCCGACGCTCGGGGTCACGACATGCGTCGCGGTGCGAATCGATGCCAGGCACAGGCGCGTGAGCCACTCCGCTCTGCGGGTCCACGGGTTCGAGTCGTGCATGTCGGCGAGGTTGCCCTGCACGAACAGCACGAGCGGCAGACCCCGACGGGTCCAGCGCCCGGACACGAGCGCGATGAAAGGGCTCCAGCGCGCGAGCAGGACGCCGCGGGCGGGCACGAGTCTCGCGCGCGTCACGACGGACGCGATCCGCGCGATCTTCTGCATGAAGCCCGGCATCCAGGTCGGACCGCCGCCCTCGTGCGTCACAGGACGCACCAGGAAGCGCGGATCGGCCAGCCTCTGCACGGTGCCGCGCAGCTGCGCGCCGGCGGCGGTCGAGTCCGACGTGAGTTCCACCCACACCAAAGTCAGCGGAATAACATCCGCCTCGGCCCCGCTCCGAATCGTCCCCAACGATCGCATAGCTCATCCCCCGTCATGAGTTTGCGTAGGGGGCCCATGCTAGCCGCGATTCACCCCCGTTCCACAAGGGGCGAGGGGAAAAAGAATGTTACGGCAGCAACAATTTCCGGTTTCCGGGGTAGTGGGCTTCGATTCCAGCGGCTATACATGAGTAATAGCGACGTGTTCCGCTTCATGCGGAACGAGCAACTGCGGGGGGCTCTGTCTACGTCGCGAAGACGATTCAACTGTTCTGGGGGAACAACGTGGGGACACGGGATTATGCGCGGATCTTCCGCCGTTCTTGGCTTCTGATCGCGCTGGTAACGGTGCTGGGCATCGTGAGCGGGTGGGCTTTGGCCGCCAGCACAACACCGACGTACTCGGCCACGAGCGCGGCCTTCGTGGCGAGCGAGACCGGCGGCTCGCTCAACGACCTGACGCAGGGCAACGCCTTCACCGAGCGCCGCGTCAACACCTACGCGAACCTGGTGACCGAGCCGATCGTCACGGAATCGGTCATCGAGGACTTCAACCTCGACATGAGCCCGAGCGCATTCGCGAGCAAGGTCTCGGTCTCGATTCCCGTCGACACGACGATGCTCGAGGTGACCGTGACAGACACGTCGCCGAGCGTCGCGTCGAGCATCGCGAACGCGCTCATCACCAGCCTCTCGACGGTCGTCGCGAATATCGAGACCACCGCCGTCACGGGGGCGCAGCTGGATGCGAACGGCAATCCGATCCTCGACGCCTCGGGAAACCCCGCCGCGGCAACGCCCCCGGTGAAGATCACCCAGGTGCGGTTCGCAGAGGTTCCGAGCTCGCCCATCAGCCCGAACCTGCCCCTCAACCTCGTCATCGGCCTCATCGCCGGTCTCGCTCTCGGCGTGCTCGCCGCGATCCTCCGCGACCTCATCGACACGCGGATCCGCTCGGTGGAGGATGTCGAGGCCGTCACGTCCGCGCCGATCGTGGGCGCGATTCCGCAGGCCACGAAGCGGGGCGGAGCCCTCATCGCAGAAGATGACCCGGGAAGCCCCGCCGCGGAATCATTCCGCATCCTGCGAACGAACCTGCAGTTCCTCGACATCGCCGGGCCGGCGACCTTCGTCATCACCTCGCCGGGCAGCGGCGAGGGCAAGTCGACGGTGGCCACAAACCTCGCGACGTCCATCGCCGCGAACGGCGTGCGCGTACTGATCGTCGAGGCCGATCTCCGACGGCCCGGGGTGCATCGTAACTTCGGTATCGAGGGCGGCGCCGGGCTCACCGACATCCTGATCGGTCGCGTCGAGCTGGCGGATGTGGTCCAGTCGGGCGGCTCCCCGAACCTCAGCATCCTGGCCGCCGGCCGCATCCCGCCCAACCCGAGCGAGCTGCTCGGGTCGCAGCAGATGCGCGAGCTCATGAAGCAGCTGGAGGAGCGCTACGACGTCGTCCTCTACGACACGCCGCCGGTGCTGCCGGTGCCGGACGCGGCGATCCTCTCGCGCAGTGTCGGGGGCGTGCTGCTGGTCGCCGCCAGCGACCGCACGCGTCGGGACGCGATCCGGGGCGCCGTGGCGTCGCTGCAGAAGGTGAACGCGCACATCTCGGGCATCATCGTCAATCGCCTGGTGGGCCGCGGTACGTCGGCCTACCTCGCGGAGGGATACCAGTCCCACAAGTCGCCGGCACACACGTCCGGCGATGACGACTTCCAGAACATGCTCCGGACGCCCGGGGGCGCGGCGGTCCAGGCTGACGATGAGCTGCCGGAGCGCAGCGTGCAGCGCACGCGCAAGAAAGACGGCGGTCCGCGCGGCGCTCGCGGGAGCGACATCCGGCCGTGAGAGGCCGCCTTCGGGCGAGACGGAAGCACTGGGGAACGGTCTGGGGAGGGGTCTGGGGAGATCATGGTCACCGAAACACTTGCGCACGTCGGGGTACGGCCCCGTGCGGCGCTCGACTGGTACGCGAGCTACCGCCGAGCGGTCTGGCTGTCTGACACGCTCATCGTCACCGGAGTCGTGTTCTTGACGCAGTACATCTGGTTCACGCTCACGGGTGAGCCGGTCTCGCGACCGGTCGACGACATCGGACCGGTCACCTATACCTGGCTTTCGGTTACCCTGATCGTCGCCTGGCTCGGGTCGCTGGCGATCTCGGGATCGCGCAGTTCGCGTTTCGTCGGGCTCGGCACCGGGGAGTATCGCAAGGTCATCGCCGCAGCGGTCTATCTCTTCGCCACACTGGCGATCGTCTCGTACCTGACGTCGACGCCGGTCTCGCGCGGATATCTGCTCGTGGCGTTCCCGCTGGGAACCGTGCTGCTCCTGATCAGCCGTGCTCTGTGGCGGCGTCGGTTGTGGGCCTCCCGGCGTTCGGGCGGGGCCATGGCACGGGTCCTCGTCATCGGCGACGACCAGGAGAGTGCGCGCATCATCGCCGAGCTGAGTCGCACCCCCGAGGCGGGCTACCGCGTCGTCGGGGTGAGCGGCCCCGGCACACGTTCCGATTTCACGGCGGCGGGCGTCAACGTCCCGTTCCTCGGACCCGTCGAAGACGTCGACAGGATGTTGGCGATGACCGGTGCGGACACCGTGATCGTCGCGAGCGATGCCGCGCTCAGCGTCGAGAAGGTGCGCGCGATCAGCTGGCAGCTCGAGGCAGGTCGGCAGCACCTCGTGATGGTGCCGAAGTTGACCGACATCGGCGGGCCGCGCATGCACATGCGTCCGGTGGCCGGGCTCCCCCTCGTACACGTCGAAACGCCCCGGTACACGGGCCGTCAGCGGTTCGTCAAACGCGCCTTCGACGTCGCGGGGTCGGGAGCGCTGCTCGTCGTCTTGGCCCCGGTCTTCCTCGTGCTCGCCCTCCTGGTCAAAGCCTCCAGCAGCGGTCCGGTGTTCTATCGCCAGGAACGGATCGGGCAAGAGGGCAGACCATTCGGAATGTTCAAGTTCCGCTCGATGATCCCCAATGCCGATGACATGTTGCAAAAGCTCCTCGACGAGCAGGGCGCCGGAGACAAGCCCCTCTTCAAGATCGAGAACGATCCGCGCATCACTCCCATCGGACGCATCCTGCGGAAGCACTCGCTCGACGAGTTCCCGCAGCTGATCAACGTCTTCAAGGGCGACATGAGCCTGGTCGGACCGCGCCCGCAGCGCAAGGAGGAGGTCGCGTTCTACGACTCCGCCGCCGAGCGCCGCCTGATCGTCAAACCGGGCATGAGCGGCCTCTGGCAGGTCAGCGGACGATCCGCCCTCAGCTGGGACGAGGCCCTGCGCCTCGACCTCTACTACGTCGAGAACTGGACGCTTCTCGGAGACGTGAGCATCCTTTTCCGCACCTTCAAGGCCGTGCTGGCACCGGGAGAGACAGCGCACTGAGCACGGCTGCCGTTCACAACTCAACATCTCCATACAAGGTCGTCGCCTGGGGGCTCCGACCACCTTCAGAGAGGAAATAAACGTCATGTCTGACGTCAACTCCGTCGTGCCCGACCGGGCCGACATCCCCGTGGTCATCCTGTGCGGGGGCATGGGTACACGGATCCGCGAGGCGAGCGAGAAGCTCCCGAAGCCGCTCATCGAGATCGGCGGCAAGCCGATCCTCTGGCACATCATGAAGATCTATGCCGCCAACGGCTTCCGTCGGTTCGTGCTGCCGCTCGGCTACAAGGGCGATCAGATCCGCGACTTCTTCCTCACCTACGGCGACCAGGGTCGCGACGTCACGGTGAATCTCGCCGGCGACCGCTCGCCCCAGTGGTACGGCGAACGCAAGACCGAGGACTGGGAGGTCACTCTGGTCGAGACGGGCATCGAGACCGGGACCGGCGCGCGCATCAAGCGCGTGGCGGATTACCTCGATCAGCCGTACTTCCTGCAGACGTACGGCGACGGCATCGGCACGGTCGACATCGGCGCCCTCTACGAGCAGCACGTCGCCAGCGGCCTGGTCTCCACGGTCACCGGGGTTCACCCGACGAGCCGCTTTGGCGAGATGCACGTCTCGGGCCAGCGCGTCAGCGAGTTCAACGAGAAGCCGACGATGGCCGACGGCTGGGTCTCGGGCGGGTTCTTCGCCCACAAGCGTGAGATGGTCGATCGCTACCTGGACGACGACCCCGACCTGCTGCTCGAGAAGAAGCCGATGCAGACGCTCGCCACCGACGGCGAGCTCGGCGTCTTCACACACGAGGGATTCTGGATGGGTATGGACACCTACCGCGACTGGGTGGAGCTCAACGGGCTCTGGGACAAGGGCGAAGCAGCCTGGAAGGTGTGGGCCTGAACATGAAGGTTCTCGTCACCGGAACCGAGGGATATCTCGGCTCCGTCCTCGCACCCGAGCTCATCCGCGACGGGCACGAGCTGCTCGCCGTCGACACGGGCTTCTACAAGGCAGGGTGGCTCTACAACGGGGTGGATGCCACCCCCCGAACGCTCGCGAAGGACATCCGCGATGTCCAGCCCGAGGATCTCGAGGGCATCGAGGCGGTCGTGCACATGGCCGAGCTGTCGAACGACCCCCTGGGGCAGTTCAATCCGGGTCTCACCCAGGCCATCAACCACACGGGGTCCGTGCGGCTCGCCACGCTGGCCAAGCAGGCCGGGGTCGAGCGGTTCATCTACATGTCCTCGTGCAGCGTCTACGGTGTCGCCGAGGGTGTCGTCGATGAGACGTCGCCCGTGGATCCGCAGACGGTGTACGCGGAGTGCAAGGCGATGGTCGAGCGCGACGTGCTTCCGATGGCCGACGCGGGATTCTCGCCGACGTTCCTGCGCAACGCGACGGCCTTCGGGGCGTCTCCGCGCATGAGGTTCGACATCGTGCTCAACAACCTCGCGGGCCTCGCGTGGACGACCAAGAAGATCGTGATGACGAGCGACGGCACGCCGTGGCGTCCTCTCGTTCACGCCCTCGACATCGCCAAGGCGATCCGTATGTCGCTGCTCTCGCCTCGCGAGGCCGTTCATGGCCAGATCTTCAACGTCGGGTCCGACGAGCAGAACTACCAGGTACGTGAGGTCGCCGAGGTCATCGGCGACGTCTTCCCCGGCTGCGAGGTGTCTTTCGGTCCCGCCGGCGGTGACAACCGCAGCTACAAGGTCAACTTCGACAAGATCCGCGAGGTGCTCCCCGGTTACGAGTGCGACTGGAATGCGCGGAAGGGAGCCGAGCAGCTGCTGTCCGTCTTCTCCTCCATCGACCTCGACGAGGAAGCCTTCACCGGGCGCGGCTTCACCCGTCTGAAGCAGCTGGAGTACCTGATCCGCACGGGACAGGTCGACGATGAACTCTTCTGGAGGAAGCCGTGATCTTTCGCACCACGCCCATCGACGGCGTCGCCATCATCGACCTCGAGGAGCGCGGCGACGATCGTGGATTCTTCGCACGGTCGTTCGATCGGGCGGAGTTCGAGGCCGCCGGTCTCAACCCGCACATCGAGCAGGCGAACGTGTCCTTCAACTACCGTGCCGGCACGCTGCGGGGCATGCACTTCCAGATCTCGCCGAGCCCCGAGACGAAGCTCATCCGCTGCACCCGCGGGGCGATCGTCGACACGATCGTCGACATGCGATGGGGGTCTCCGACTCGACTCCAGCACGTGTCGGTCGAGCTGAGCGCCGACAACCGTCGCGCTCTCTACGTGCCCGCCTATTTCGCGCACGGGTATCAGACTCTCGTCGACGACACCGAGGTGACGTACATGGTGAGCGGCAAGTATGCACCGGGTGAAGAGCGGGGCCTCCGTCACGACGATCCGGCCCTGGGCTTGTCGTGGCCGCTTCCGATCAGCGACATCTCCGCCAAGGACGCCTCCTGGCCCCTCGTCGCCGACTGGTCGGAACAGGACCTGGCTGCGGTTTCGGGGGCGATCGCGTGATCCTCATCGACAAGGCGCTCCAGGCACGCGAGGACGAAGCGCGGCCCATCGGCGTCGGGCTCATCGGCGCGGGATTCATGGGCCGCGGGCTGATCAACCAGATCGTGAACAGCGTCCCGGGCATGCGCATCACCGTGGTCGTCAATCGCACGCTCGAGAAGGCTGAGAAGGCGCTGCGTGAAGCCGGGATCACGGACATCCGCGTCGTCGACGACGCCGCGGGCGTGGACGCAGCCGCGGCCGCGGGAGCGGTCGCGATCACGACCGATCACCGCGCGGCGGCGGGTGCGTCAGCCGTCGACGCCCTCGTCGAGGCGACCGGCGCCGTCGAGTACGGCTGCCACGTCGTGGTCGAGGGCATCGCCCAGGGCAAGGACATCGTGCTGCTGAACGCCGAGGTCGACGGAACCGTCGGACCCATCCTCAGCAAGCGGGCGAAAGCCGCGGGAATCGTGCTCAGCGGCGCCGACGGCGACCAGCCGGGCGTCCAGATGAACCTCGTGCGCTTCGTGCGAGGACTGGGCCTCAAGCCCCTGGTGTGCGGCAACATCAAGGGTCTGCAGGACGAGTACCGCACGCCCACCACGCAGGCGGCGTTCGCCGCGAAGTGGGGCCAGGACACGTACATGGTCACGAGCTTCGCCGATGGCACGAAGGTGTCGTTCGAGCAGGCGATCGTGGCCAACGCGACGGGCATGACGGTCGAGAAGCGCGGAATGCGCGGCGCGGATCACGCCGGACACGTCGATGAGCTCACCACGGCGTTCGACGTCGAAGAGCTCGAGCGTGTCGGCGGTGTCGTCGACTACGTCGTCGGCGCGAAGCCCGGTCCGGGGGTCTACGTCCTCGCCACGCACGACGACCCGAAGCAGCGGCATTACCTCAACCTGTACAAGCTCGGCGAGGGACCCCTCTACAGCTTCTACACGCCGTACCACCTCTGCCACTTCGAGGTGCCGAACACGATCGCGCGCGCCGTCCTGTTCCGGGACGCGGCGCTCGAGCCGCTCGGCGCACCGACCGTGGAGGTCATCACGGTCGCGAAGACCGATCTGCCCGCGGGCACGGTCATCGACGGCCTCGGCGGCTATCACAGCTACGGCGTCGCCGAGCGGGCCGACGTGACGGCGAGCGAGCGTCTGCTGCCCATCGGCATCGCCGAGGGCTGCCGGACGCTGCGCGACATCGCGAAGGACGAGGTCCTGACCTACGGCGACGTCGAGCTTCCCGCGGGACGCCTGGTGGATCAGCTCCGCACGGAGCAGGCCGCCGAGCTTCCGGTGATGCAGCCCGCCTGAGCCGACCTCAGGGGTCGTACCGCCCGCCCTCGCTCGACGTGTTCCTCACGCCGACCGGGGGCGGGCGTGCGTCGACTCGAGGAGTCCCGTCACGGCCGAAGCCGAGACGCCGGTCGCGAAACGCGCCACGAAGACCTCGCGCATCGCCGCACCGAGGGCCACGGGGTCGGCGGCGCGGATGCTGTCGGCGACGGCATCCGCATCACTCCAGTCCGGGACGGGGATGTAGGCGCCCGCGCAGTACTCCTCGATCACGGGCGTCGGTGTCGCCACGAGCGCGACACCGAACGCCGCCGCCTCGATGATCTTCGACGGCAGCTGATTGCGCGCCGCACTCGAGTCCGGGTTCTGCGGCACGAGGGTGAAATCGATATCGGCGTAAACGTCGCGAAGAGTCGCCTCGGGCCCGATAGCGTGCCAGATGGCACCGCCTGTGGAGGGCCGGAACGAGCCGGAGAAGCTCGAGAACTCGATCTCCGGCATCGCGCGAACGAGATCGAGGATGCGGTCGGCACCCTTGTGAGGGCGGACGGTGCCGAGGTAACCGAGCCGCAGCGCCCCGGGCCGCCGCGAGGTGCGCGGCTCCGTGAGCCAGGACGAGGGGCGCGCATGCGCGACGATCGCAGAGGATCGCGCCGGAAGCCCGCGCGTGGCGTATGCGCCGCGCAGCGTATCGCTCGAGAACGTGTACGCGTCCGCCGCCTCGGCGGTGCGGCGCTGCGCTCGCGCCACCTGCACCGGCGACTTGCGGTGGAGCACGTTGAGGTGCACGGCCGTTTTCAACGAGTTGCGCACCTGCTCCTGCATCAGGCTCACGTCGTCGTCGTCGAAGTCGGCCAGCACCGTGACGCCGCCGACCTTCTTCATGGCGCGAGCGAGGCGGTCGAGCGGTGCGATGCCCTTCGATATCCAAACCAGCACGGGCTGGTCCTGGGCGGCGCGTCGGACGCGGTCGACGACCACGCCGAGATCGTTCGCCGGGAAGCGGTGGATGGGCAGGTCGAAGTGCCGTGCCCCCGTCCATGCGGGACCGTCGTCGACCGCCCAGAGCTCCACATCGCCGAACTCGGCGGCGACCAGGCTCAGGCTGATGGCGCGGCCGAGCGAGTTCGTCACCGCGGACTCGGCCAGCGTGATGGTCAGCATTCGGCTCCCCCAGAACCCCGGTGTCGATCCACAATAATCACCACGCGTGAACGTCGCGTGACGAGGCGCACGACGCGATCCCTCCCCGAGCGTCGGCCATGCGTACCGGCTTCGTCAGGATAGCGCCCCGGGGCGATCCGGTCCAGACGGACGGACACCGAGTGACGACTCGGGCCGCACACACGAGGCCCGCGCCCCGAAGGGGCACGGGCCTCGTGTGTGATCATATCTTTCGGGCTACTTCGCCTCGGCATCCTCGGCGGCTGCCTCAGCGGCGCCCTCGGGAGCCTCGGCGTCGATGTCCGACACCTCGACGTCGGCGTCTTCGACGGCGACCGGAGTCTCGTCGGCGACGGGCTCGTCAGCACCGGGCTCGTCGACCGGGGCAGGAGTTGCAGCGGGGGCCGCGGCATCCGACTTCTTCGACGACTTGACCTTCGGCGTGACCGGCTCGAGCACGAGCTCGATGACGGCCATGGGGGCGTTGTCGCCCTTGCGGTTGCCGATCTTGACGATGCGCGTGTAGCCACCCTCGCGCTCCGCAACCAGCGGGGCGATCTCGGTGAACAGCACGTGCACGACCTCGCGGTCGCCGATGATGCCCAGCACGCGACGACGCGCGTGCAGGTCACCGCGCTTGGCGAACGTGATCAGGCGCTCAGCGAGCGGACGCAGGCGCTTGGCCTTGGTCTCAGTCGTCTGAATCGACTTGTGCGTGAAGAGGGCCGCGGCGAGGTTCGCAAGCAGCAGGCGCTCGTGGGCGGGACCGCCGCCGAGGCGGGGACCCTTCGTGGGCTTAGGCATCAGTCTTTACTCCAGGATGAATCGGTTCGGGGGCCGCGGCTTAGACGGTCTCGTCGTCGTAGCCGCCGTAGAAGTGCGCGCCGTCAAAGCCGGGCACGGAATCCTTCAGCGACAGACCGAGCGAGATGAGCTTGTCGCGCACCTCGTCGACCGACTTCTGACCGAAGTTGCGAATGTTCATCAGCTGGGTCTCGGAGAGAGCAACGAGCTCGCTGACGGTGTTGATGCCCTCGCGCTTGAGGCAGTTGTACGAACGGACGGACAGATCGAGGTCTTCGATCGGCATCGACAGCTCGTTCGAGAGGACGGTCTCGACCGGCGCGGGGCCGATCTCGATACCCTCGGCCTCGACGTTCAGCTCGCGGGCGAGACCGAACAGCTCGGTCAGCGTGCGACCGGCCGAGGCGACCGCGTCACGCGGGGCGATCGAGGACTTGGTCTCGACGTCCAGCACGAGCTTGTCGAAGTCGGTGCGCTCACCGGCACGCGTCGCGTCGACGCGGTAGCTGACCTTGAGCACCGGCGAGTAGATCGAGTCGATCGGGACCTGACCGGCCTCGGCGTACTCGTTGCGGTTCTGCGTCGCCGAGACGTAGCCACGGCCACGCTCGATCGTCAGCTCGAGCTCGAACTTGGCGGTGTCGTTGAGCGTCGCGATGACGAGCTCGGGGTTGTGGATCTCGACGCCCGCGGGAGCGGAGATGTCGGCGGCCGTGACCTGACCGGCACCCGTCTTGCGCAGGTAAGCCGTGATCGGCTCATCGCGCTCGGACGAAACGACGAGCTGCTTGATGTTCAGGATGATCTCGGTGACATCTTCCTTGACACCGGGGATCGTGGTGAACTCGTGGAGGACACCATCGATGCGGATGCTCGTGACGGCTGCACCGGGGATCGACGAGAGCAGGCTGCGACGAAGCGCGTTACCGATCGTGTATCCGAATCCGGGCTCGAGCGGCTCGATGATGAAGCGGCTGCGGAACTCCGCGATCTTTTCCTCGGTCAGAGTGGGACGCTGTGCGATGAGCACTGTGTGTTCCTTTCGGCTAAGTGCCCGCTATATGACACTTGCATGGGTGAGGTTGTTGAGTTTTTCTCGGGCGGATGACGGGGCACCGCGCATGGCGCAGGTCCAGGCATCCGCGAAGTCAGTGAGACGGCGCGACGACCGATAGCCGGAGCGCACGAGGCGCCCCGGCTACGGGATCAGACGCGGCGGCGCTTGGGGGGACGGCAGCCGTTGTGTGCCTGCGGCGTGACGTCCTGGATCGAACCGACCTCGAGGCCGGCGGCCGTCAGCGAGCGGATCGCCGTCTCACGACCGGAACCCGGTCCCTTGACGAAGACGTCGACCTTCTTGACGCCGTGCTCCTGAGCCTGGCGAGCGGCCGACTCGGCGGCCATACCGGCCGCGTACGGAGTCGACTTGCGCGAGCCCTTGAAGCCCACGCCGCCCGACGAGGCCCAGCTGATGACAGCGCCCGAGGGGTCGGTGATCGAAACGATCGTGTTGTTGAACGTCGACTTGATGTGGGCGTGACCCAGCGCGATGTTCTTCTTCTCTTTGCGCCGCGGCTTGCGTACGGCGGTCTTGGCCTGTGCCATTGCGTTGTTCTCCTAAACCTGGGAGCCGGTGCCTGAGCCCGCGAGGACTACTTACGGCCCGCCTTCTTCTTGCCGGCGACGGTGCGCTTGGGGCCCTTGCGCGTACGGGCGTTGGTCTTGGTGCGCTGTCCGTGGACGGGCAGGCCACGACGGTGGCGGATCCCCTGGTAGGACCCGATCTCGACCTTGCGGCGGATGTCGGAGGCGACCTCGCGGCGAAGGTCACCCTCCACCTTGTACGTGGCCTCGATGTGGTCACGCAGCTGAACGAGCTGCTCGTCCGAGAGGTCCTTGACGCGGACGTCAGGGTCGATCTCGAGGGCGTTCAGGATCTCGACGGAACGGGTACGGCCGACGCCGTAGATGTAGGTCAGGGCGATGACCACGCGCTTATCGCGCGGGATGTCGACGCCAGCAAGACGTGCCATGCGGCTCTCCTAGGAGGTGTGTGGAGGTGTGGAGCAGAATCGGTGCCCGGGCCTCCGCCCGGGGTGTCCCCCCGCCCCGATTCCTCAGGGCGAGGTTCTGAAACTGCCGTATGTGTTCAGTTGTGTGCTGTGGTGCTGTTCGTGCAGAAAGAGCGGGAGCGTCTCAGCCCTGGCGCTGCTTGTGGCGCGGGTTGCTCTTGCAGATCACCATGACCACGCCGTGACGGCGGATGATCTTGCAGTGATCGCAGATGGGCTTGACGCTGGGATTGACCTTCATGATGTTTCCTGTTCGCTGTCTTCGTACCCGTGCATGCGAAACGCACGGGCCGTTACTTCTCGACCGGTCTAGCGGTAGCGGTAGACGATCCGACCGCGGGTGAGGTCGTAGGGGCTGAGCTCTACGACGACGCGGTCCTCCGGAATGATGCGGATGTAGTTCTGCCGCATCTTGCCCGAGATCGTGGCCAGGACCTTGTGTCCGTTGCTCAACTCAACGCGGAACATCGCGTTGGGAAGCGCCTCGGAGATCACGCCTTCGATCTCGATGACACCGTCTTTCTTGGCCATACACTCGCTAACGCTGGGCAGACCGGTCGGTCTGCGGTGGGTGGGATTTCGGTGCTTCGTCGTTGTCCCGGCGGAGTCGTGAGACACGCCGATAGACGGCGCAAAGCACCAAGGATCTATGGTATCCGACAGAGATGCCCGAGGCAAATGCTCGCGGCATCGATTTTGTACGCGTCAGCTCAGGCGATCGATGATGTCGACCTGCGGGTCACCCGTGAGGTCGATGCGCTCGCCGTTGAACGTGACCGTCGGCGTACCGCGCCCACCGTCCGCCGTCGTGGGCATCGCCTGCGTGCGCTCCCCCACGAAGCCGTCATAGGTGCGGTCCGTGATGCAGGATGCCGCGTCGGCAGCACCCGCGTCCGTCGCGATCGAGATGATCTCGTCGTCGCTCAGCCCGGGCGTTCCTTCGGACGGCTGGTTGGCGTACATCGCCGAGACGAACGGCGTGACGGCCTCGGGCGACGCGGTGGCGACGCAGTAGAGCGCGTTGGCCGCTCTGGTCGAGAACTGGGTCCCCTGCGACTGGTTGTCGAGAATCGCGACCGGGTGGTACTCGAGCGTGATCGAACCGTCCGCGACGAGTTCGTTCAGCGTCTCGGCGTAGATCTCCTCGAACTGGTTGCAGATGGGGCACATGAAGTCGATGTAGGTGGCCACGACATCCGGACCGTCCCCCACCGAGATCGCACCGGTCTCGGTGTTGACGATCGCAGCCTCGGGCGCCGGCCCGGGATCCGTCGCGGCATTGTTGATGATGACGACGACGACACCCGCGGCGACGACGACGGCGACCACCGCGACGCTCACCCAGATCGCGAACCAGTTCGTGCGCTTACCCGCTGCGGCCATCATTGCGTGCTCCTACGTCTGCCTCAGCCGATGGGCCGAGGTTCGATCCCGAACGCGGCCAGGCCCGCGGCCCCGCCGTCGGGTGCCGTGAGCACCCAGATTCCCCCATCATGCACGGCGACGCTATGTTCCCAATGTGAGCCGGCCGAGCCGTCCACCGTCGAGACGGTCCAGTCGTCGTCCTCGACGAGCGTCGCAGGGTCGCCGGCGACGACCATGGGCTCGATCGCGAGCACCAGACCCGGCCGCACCTCGGGTCCGGGGTCGGTCACCCGGTAGTTGAACACCGAGGGCGACTCGTGCATCTTGCGTCCGATGCCGTGTCCGACGTAGTCCGCCAGAATCCCGTACTCACCCTGCGCATCGACGTAGTCCTGGATCGCCGCGCCCACCTCGTTCAGATGCCGGGCCGACGCGAGCGCCGCGATCCCGGCCCAGAGCGATCCCTCGGTGACGCGCGAGAGCTCTTCGCGTGCGGCGACCACCTCGGGACGTGACGGATCCGGCAGCACGAGAGTGAAGGCGGAGTCGCCGTTCCATCCCTGGTACTCGGCACCCGCGTCGACCGAGAGGATGTCGCCCGCGGCGAGCACGCGCGCGCCCGGGATGCCGTGCACGACCTGCTCGTTGACCGACGTGCAGATCGTGTGCCGGTAGCCGCGCACCATCTGGAAGTTGGACTTCGCCCGCGCGGCCGTGATGACACGGGATGCCTCGGCATCCAACTCCAGCGTCGTCACGCCGGGTGCCACCAGCTCACGCACCGCCGCGAGGGCGCGCGCCGTGATCAGCCCGGGTTCGACCATCGCCCGCAACTGGGCGGGTGACTTGTAAATCGAGCGCCGCAAAGCCATGCGTGTCCTCACGGGGCGCGATCAGGCGCCGCGGCGGACGAGCCCGCGGGCCTCGAGCGCTGCGAAGATGCGGTCGGTGATCTCGTCGAGTGTCCCGACACCGTCGATCGCGTCGACGATGCCCCGCTCGCCGTAGACGTCGAGGATCGGGGCCGTCTCGTTCTCATAGATGTCGAGACGGTGGGCGATCACGTCGTCGGTGTCGTCCGAGCGACCCTCCTGCGCGGCACGGAGCCCGAGACGCGCGATGCTCTCGGCCCGGGGCACGCGCAGCTCGATCACGGCATCCAGGGACTCGTCACGGCTCGCGAGGAAGTCGTCGAGGTGCCCGACCTGGCCGAGATTGCGCGGGTAGCCATCGAGCAGGAATCCCGGCGCCGCATCCGGCTGCGCCAGACGATCGCGCACGATCTCGCTGGTCAGCTCGTCCGGCACGAGACGTCCCTGCTCGACGATCTGCTGCACGCGCTGGCCGAGCTCCGTGCCGTCCTTGATGTTCGCGCGGAAGACGTCGCCGGTCGAGACGACGGGGATGCCGTAGGCCTCCGCGATGCGGACGCCCTGCGTGCCCTTGCCGGAGCCCTGGGGTCCGACGATGAGCAGACGTGTTGCCGGCGGCTCGCCCTGAGCCTGTCGAAGGGTCATCGGAGCAGCCCTTCGTAGTGACGCTGCTGCAATTGCGCGTCGATCTGCTTCACCGTCTCGAGACCCACGCCGACGATGATCAGGATGGATGCTCCACCGAACGGGAAGTTCTGGTTCGCACCGACCGTTGCCAGCGCGATCAACGGGAGCAGGGCGATCAGACCGAGGTAGATCGAGCCCGGGAGCGTGATGCGCGTGAGCACGTAGTCGAGGTACTCGGCCGTCGGGCGACCGGCACGGATGCCGGGGATGAAGCCGCCGTAGCGCTTCATGTTGTCGGCAACCTCGACCGGGTTGAACGTGATGGCCACGTAGAAATACGTGAAGCCGATGATCAGGAAGAAGTACACCGCCATGTAGATCGGGCTATCGCCCGACGTGAGGTACTGCGAGATCCAGACGACCCACCCCGCCGGCTCCTCGCCCGCCGCGGGCTGGTTGAACTGGGCCAGCAGCGCCGGGATGTACAGCAGCGACGAGGCGAAGATGACGGGCACGACGCCGGCCATGTTGACCTTGATCGGGATGTACGTGTTGGTTCCGCCGTACGTCCGACGCCCGACCATCCGCTTCGCATACTGCACGGGGACGCGCCGCTGCGATTGTTCGACGAACACCACGAGCGCGACGACCACGATCCCGACGGCGAGGACGAGCAGGAAGGTCTCGAAGCCGCGGGCCTGCCAGATCGACCACATCGCGGAGGGGAACGTCGCGGCGATCGAGGTGAAGATCAGCAGCGACATGCCGTTGCCCACACCGCGTTCGGTGACGAGCTCGGCGAACCACATGATGAGGCCGGTACCGGCGGTCATCGTGATGATCATGAGCAGCTGGGCCCACCACGCGACGTTCGTCAGCAGGTTGTCACAGGCGGCGACACCCGTGTTGCCGAAGAGCTGCCCGCTGCGTGCGACCGTGACGAGCGTCGTCGACTGCAGGAGCGCCAGCGCGATGGTCAGGTAGCGCGTGTACTGCGTCAGACGCGCCTGACCCGCCTGACCCTCTTTGTAGAGGGTTTCGAAGTGCGGGATGACGACGCGCAGCAACTGCGTGATGATCGTCGCCGTGATGTACGGCATGACGCCCAGCGCGAAGATCGACAGCTGCAGCAGGGCACCGCCCGAGAACAGGTTGACGAGAGAGAGGAGTCCCTCCATGCCCTGGTTCTGCCCGATGCAGGACTGCACGTTCGCGAAGTCGACGAACGGCGTCGGCACGTGAGCACCGAGACGATAGAGCACGATGATGCCCAAGGTGAAGGCGATCTTCCGGCGCAGGTCGGGTGTCCGGAAGATGCGCGCAATAGCGCTGAACAAGAAGGATCCTCCTGAAGGGAAGGGAGATGCCCGCGGGCGGGCCAAACATTAGGTTAGCCCAGGCTGCCGCCGCGAGCGGCCCATGCCCGAGATCGGCGGCAACGGGTGAGATGTCCTCAGAACCGAAACAGGGGGCCGGAGGATGCCTCCGACCCCCTGTTTGGGAACAGTTCGTCCGTATTACTTGACGCTGCCGCCGGCGGCGACGATCTTCTGCTCGGCCGAGCCGGAGACCTTGTCGACGTGAACCTCGAGCTTCACTCCGATGTCGCCGTCGCCCAGGACCTTGACCTTCTCGTTCTTGCGAACGGCACCCTTGGCGACGAGGTCGGCGACGGTCACGTCGCCACCCGCCGGGTAGAGCTCCGCGAGCTTCTCGAGGTTGACGACCTGGTACTCGACGCGGAACGGGTTCTTGAACCCGCGCAGCTTCGGCGTGCGCATGTGCAGCGGCATCTGGCCACCCTCGAAGCCGACGCGCACGGTGTTGCGGGCCTTCGTGCCCTTCGTGCCACGACCGGCCGTCTTGCCCTTCGAGCCCTCACCGCGACCGACGCGGGTCTTGGCCTTGTTGGCACCGGGGACCGGACGCAGGTGGTGAACCTTCAGCACACCGGGGCGCGACGCCGGAGCGTCGTCCTTCGGGGCAGCCTTCTTGGCGGGAGCCTTGGTCGCCGCAGCCTTCGGGGCATCGGCGGAAGCCGAAGCCTTCGGAGCGGATGCCTTGGCCGCAGCCTTCTCGGCGGGCGCCTTCTTCGCGGCAGCAGCCTTGGGGGCCGCAGCCTTCTTGGGCGCTGCAGCCTTGGCTTCAGCGGCCTCGGCCGCGTTGTCCTTTTCAGCCATTAGTCGATCTCCTCAACCTTCACGAGGTGAGCAACCGTGTTGACATAACCACGGTTCTGGGCGTCATCCGGACGGACGACCGAGTCGCCGATCCGCTTGAGGCCGAGGCTACGCAGCGTGTCGCGCTGGTACTGCTTCTCACTCACCTTGGACTTGATCTGCGTGACCTTCAGTCGTGCAGCCATCATGCACCTGCCTTTGCTGCCGCAGCGGCGTCGGCCTCGGCACGAACCAGGCGCGCGGGGGCGACCTGGTCGAAGTCGAGACCACGACGTGCGGCGACGGCGCGGGGCTCCTCGAGCTGCTTCAGCGCGGCGACCGTCGCGTGCACGATGTTGATCGTGTTCGACGAGCCGAGCGACTTCGACAGGACATCGTGGATGCCGGCGCACTCGAGTACGGCGCGGACGGGACCGCCCGCGATAACACCGGTACCGGCGGCGGCGGGGCGGAGCAGGACGACGCCCGCTGCTGCCTCACCCTGCACGGGGTGCGGGATCGTCTTGTCGACGCGGGGCACACGGAAGAAGTTCCGCTTGGCCTCTTCGACACCCTTCGAGATGGCCAGGGGCACCTCGCGGGCCTTGCCGTAGCCGACACCGACGAGTCCGTTGCCGTCTCCGACGATCACGAGGGCGGTGAAGCTGAAGCGACGACCACCCTTCACGACCTTCGAGACACGGTTGATGGTGACGACGCGCTCCAGGAACTGGCTCTTGTCGGCATCCCGCGAACCCCGGTCACGCTGGTTGGCGTTGCGCTCACGACCACCGCGACGGGGCTCGCGCTCGCGCTCGGCGGGCGCCTCGGTTGCAGCAGCCGTTTCAGGTGCAGCCGTCGCCTCGGGCGCGGCCTGCTCGGCAGTGGCTGCCACTTCGGTCTCCTTGTTGTCACTCACAGGTTCAGTCCCCCTTCGCGGGCGCCGTCGGCGATCGCAGCGACGCGGCCGGCGTAGCGGTTACCGCCACGGTCGAACACGACGTCCTCGATGCCGGCGGCCTTCGCACGCTCGGCGACGAGTTCGCCGACCTTGCGCGCCTTGGCGGTCTTGTCACCGTCGAACGAACGCAGGTCCGCTTCGAGGGTGGATGCCGACGCGACGGTGTGGCCCTTGGCGTCATCGACGACCTGGACGAACACGTGGCGTGCGGAGCGGGTCACGACGAGACGCGGGCGCAGCTCGGTGCCCACGACCTTCTTACGAAGGCGGGCATGACGACGCGAACGAGCGTCTGACTTCGACTTAAGAGCCATGGTTACTTACCACTCTTTCCGGCCTTGCGACGCACGACCTCGCCGGCGTAGCGCACACCCTTGCCCTTGTAGGGCTCGGGCTTGCGAATCTTGCGGATGTTGGCCGCGGCTTCGCCGACGGCCTGCTTGTCGATGCCGCTCACGGTGACCTTGTTGTTGCCCTCGACCGTGAACGTGATGCCCGCGGGGGGCTCGACCAGGACGGGGTGCGAGAAGCCGAGCGCGAACTCGACCGAGCCGCCCTTCTGTGCGACGCGGTAACCCGTGCCGACGACCTCGAGGCCCTTGGTGTAACCCGTGGTGACGCCGACGATGTTGTTGGCGATGAGGGTGCGCGTGAGTCCGTGCAGCGAACGCGATTCGCGCTCGTCGTCCGGACGCGACACGACGACCTGGTTCTCTTCGACGATGACCTCGATCGGACGAGCGATCGTCAGGCCGAGCTCACCCTTGGGTCCCTTGACCGAAACGTCCCGACCCGTCACCGTGACGGTGACGTCCGAGGGGATGTCGATGGGCAGTCTTCCAATACGTGACATCGAGGATCACCACACGTAGGCGAGGACTTCCCCACCCACGCCCTTCTGCTCAGCCTGACGGTCCGTGAGAAGACCGGAGGAGGTGGACAGGATGGCAACACCGAGACCACCGAGAACGCGGGGGATCTCGCTGGACTTCGCGTAAACGCGCAGGCCGGGCTTCGAAACGCGCTTGATGCCCGCAATGGAGCGCTCGCGGTTCGGGCCGTACTTCAGCGTCATGGTGAGCGTCTGGCCCACGCGGGCGTCCTCGATCTCCCACTCGGCGATGTAACCCTCACGCTTGAGGATCTCGGCGATGTGCGACTTGAGCTTGGAGCTCGGCAGGCTCACGGAATCGTGGTGCGCCGAGTTCGCGTTGCGCAGCCGGGTCAGCATGTCTGCGACCGGGTCTGTCATTGTCATGTGTTTGTTTCCTTCGTTCACCAGGTTTCGGATGCCTGTGCAAGGCAGACGACCTGTGGTGGTGGTGTGGAGTCTTACGCCTCGGCGCGGAACGGGAAGCCGAGGTGGCGCAGAAGTGCACGACCCTCGTCATCCGTCTTGGCGGTGGTGACGACGGTGATGTCGAAACCACGGACGCGGTCGATCCGGTCCTGGTCGATCTCGTGGAACACGGACTGCTCCTGAAGACCGAAGGTGTAGTTGCCGTTGCCGTCGAACTGCTTCGGCGACAGGCCGCGGAAGTCGCGGATGCGGGGCAGGGCGAGCGTCACGAGACGGTCGACGAACTCCCACGCACGATCGCCACGCAGCGTGACGTGGGCGCCGATGGGCTGTCCCTCGCGCAGCTTGAACTGCGCGATCGACTTGCGGGCCTTCGTGACGAGCGGCTTCTGCCCGGTGATGCGGGTGAGGTCGTCGACCGCACCGTCCATCACCTTGCTGTCACGAGCGGCTTCGCCGACACCGGTGTTCACGACGACCTTGACCAGACCGGGGATCTGGTTGACGTTCGCGTACCCGAACTCTTCCTGCAGCTTCTGCTGGATTTCGGCGCGGTACTTCTGCTTCAGGCGGGGCTGGATCTTGCCAGCCTCCACGGCAGTGGGGGTGCTCATCAGAGGTCCTTACCTGACTTCTTCGCGTAGCGGACGCGCACAGTGCGCTTCACGCCATCCTTCGTCCGCTCCTCGACGCGGTGACCGACACGGGTCGGCTTCTTCGTCTCGGGGTCGACGAGGGCGACGTTGGAGATGTGGATGGGGGCTTCGAGGGTCTCGATGCCGCCGGTCTTGGTGCCGCGCTGGGTCTGGCCGACGCGCGAGTGCTTGGTGACGTAGTTCACGCCCTGCACGATCACCCGGTTGCGCTCGGTCAGGACCTCGAGGACCTTGCCCTGCTTGCCGCGATCCCCGCCCTTGTCCTGCTTCTTGCCTGTGATGACCTGTACGAGATCACCCTTTTTGATGTTGGCCATGATCAGATCACCTCCGGTGCGAGCGAGACGATCTTCATGAACTTGCGGTCACGAAGCTCGCGGCCGACCGGTCCGAAGATGCGGGTGCCGCGGGGCTCCCCGTCTGCCTTCAGGATGACAGCGGCGTTCTCGTCGAACTTGATGTAGGAGCCGTCGGGACGACGGGTCTCCTTGACGGTACGGACGATGACCGCCTTGACGACATCGCCCTTCTTGACGTTTCCGCCGGGGATGGCGTCCTTGACGGTCGCCACGATCGTGTCGCCGAGGCCCGCATAGCGGCGCTTCGAGCCACCGAGCACACGGATCGTGAGCAGCTCCTTGGCGCCGGTGTTGTCGGCGACCTTGACTCGGGATTCCTGCTGAATCACTTGGCCTTCTCCAGAATCTCCACCAGGCGCCAGCGCTTGGTGGCGCTCAGCGGACGGGTCTCATTGATGACGACCAGGTCGCCGATTCCGGCGGAGTTCGCCTCGTCGTGCACCTTGACCTTCGACGTGCGGCGGATGACCTTGCCGTAAAGCGGGTGCTTCACGCGGTCTTCGACCTCGACGACGATCGTCTTGTCCATGCGGTCGCTCGTGACGTAGCCACGACGCGACTTGCGGTAACCGCGGGCCGCGGCGTCGCGCACGTCGTGTGCGGACGACTCGTGTCCCGATGCCTGAACGGCAGCCTGGGGCTCCGCGACCTCGGCCTTGGCGGCCTTCGGTGCGGCGGCCTTGGCGGGCGCCTTCTTGGCGGCAGGCTTTGCAGCTGCCTTCGGTGCGGCGGCCTTCGTCTCCTTGGCCTCGGCGGCCTTGGTCTCAGTTGCCTTCTCGGTGGCCATTACTCAGCCTCTCCTTCGGCGGTGTCCGAGGCATCCTCGGTCTTCTTCGCCTTCGTCTTCTTGGCCTTCGTCGCGACCTCCGCGGGAGCGGGCGTGGCACGGATGCCGAGCTCGCGCTCACGGATCACGGTGTAGAGCCGCGCGATGTCGCGCTTGACGGCGCGGATGCGACCGTGGCTCTCGAGCTGGCCGGTGGCCGACTGGAAGCGCAGGTTGAACAGCTCTTCCTTGGCCTTGCGCAGCTCCTCGACGAGGCGGTGGTCTTCCATCGTGTCGAGCTCAGACGGGCTGAGCTCCTTGGTACCGATAACCATTACGCGTCGCCTTCCTCGCGCTTGATGATGCGTGCCTTCAGGGGCAGCTTGTGGATGGCACGGGTCAGTGCCTCGCGAGCGAGTTCTTCGCTGACGCCGGCGACCTCGAAGAGGACGCGACCCGGCTTGACGTTGGCAACCCACCACTCCGGCGAACCCTTACCGGAACCCATGCGGGTTTCGGCAGGCTTCTTCGTGAGCGGACGGTCGGGGTAGATGTTGATCCACACCTTTCCACCGCGCTTGATGTGACGGGTCATCGCGATACGAGCGGACTCGATCTGACGGTTCGTCACGTAAGCCGGCGTGAGGGCTTGGATACCGTACTCACCGAACGAAACCTCGGTGCCTCCGGTGGCCGCACCCGAACGACCGGGGTGGTGCTGCTTGCGGTACTTGACCTTGCGGGGAATAAGCATCAGGCAGACGCTCCTTCTGCGACGGGGGCGTCGTTGCGCGGACCACGGCGACGGTCGCCGCCACGGTCATCGCGGCCACGGGGCGCCTTGGGTGCGTTGGCCTGCTCGCGAGCGAGCTCCTTGTTGGTGAGGTCGCCCTTGTAGATCCAGACCTTGACACCGATGCGGCCGAACGTCGTCTTGGCCTCGTAGAAGCCGTAGTCGATGTTGGCACGGAGCGTGTGCAGGGGTACGCGACCCTCGCGGTAGAACTCCGAACGGCTCATCTCCGCGCCGCCGAGGCGACCGGAGACCTGGATGCGGACGCCCTTGGCTCCGGCGCGCTGCGCGCCCTGGAGGCCCTTGCGCATCGCGCGGCGGAATGCCACGCGACCCGTGAGCTGCTCGGCGATGCCCTGGGCGACCAGCTGAGCGTCGGCCTCGGGGTTCTTGACCTCGAGGATGTTCAGCTGGATCTGCTTGCCCGTGAGCTTCTCGAGATCGGTACGGATGCGCTCGGCCTCAGCCCCACGGCGACCGATCACGATGCCCGGGCGGGCGGTGTGAATGTCGACGCGGACGCGGTCGCGGGTGCGCTCGATCTCGATGCGGCTCACGCCGGCGCGGTCGAGCGAGACCTGCAGGAGCTTACGGATCCGGATGTCCTCGGCGACGTAGTCGGCGTAACGCTGGCCGACCTTGGTCGAGTCCGAGAACCAACGGGACACGTGGTCCGTGGTGATCCCGAGGCGGAAGCCGTACGGGTTGACTTTCTGTCCCATTACTTGCTCGCCTTCTTGGTCTGGGCGGACGCCGGGGCGTCAGCAGCGACGGGCGTCGCGAGCACGACCGTGATGTGGCTCGTGCGCTTCTTGATCTGGAACGCGCGGCCCTGTGCACGGGGGCGGAAACGCTTGAGCGTCGTGCCCTCGTCGACATAGACGTTTGCGACGAACAGATCGCGGTCGTCGAGGAACTCGCCGTCCTTGTCTGCCTTGACCCGCGCATTGGCCATCGCCGAGGCGACGAGCTTCGATACGGGCTCCGACGCCGACTGCGGCGCGAACTTCAGGATCGCGAGGGCCTCTTCGGCCTGCTTTCCCTTGATGAGTGCGATGACACGACGAGCCTTCTGAGGGGTCACGCGGATGTGTCGCACACGTGCGATGGACTCCACCATTTCTCTCTCCTCTGTCGCCGCCCTAGCGGCGACGGCCCTTCTTGTCGTCCTTCTCGTGGCCGCGGAAGGTGCGGGTCGGGGCGAATTCGCCCAACTTGTGGCCGACCATGGTCTCGGTCACGAACACGGGAATGTGCTTGCGACCGTCGTGGACGGCAATCGTGTGGCCGAGCATGGCCGGCACGATCATCGACCGGCGTGACCAGGTCTTGATGACGTTCTTGGAACCCGAATCGTTCTGGACGACAACCTTGCGAAGCAGGTGCTCGTCGACGAAGGGGCCCTTCTTAAGACTGCGTGGCATCTTCTGTTCCTACCTACTTGCGCTTCTTGCCGGCCGTGCGGCGGCGGACGATGAGCTTGTCGCTCTCCTTGTTGGCGTGCCGGGTGCGGCCTTCGGCCTGACCCCACGGCGAAACCGGGTGACGTCCACCGGACGTCTTACCCTCGCCACCACCGTGCGGGTGGTCGACCGGGTTCATGGCGACACCACGGACGGTCGGGCGGATGCCCTTCCAGCGGTTGCGACCGGCCTTGCCCCAGTTGATGTTCGACTGCTCGGCGTTGCCGACCTCGCCGATGGTCGCGCGGCAGCGCGCATCGACGTTGCGGATCTCACCCGAGGGCAGACGCAGCTGGGCGTACGGGCCATCCTTCGCGACCAGACGCACGGAGACGCCGGCCGAGCGGGCCATCTTCGCGCCGCCGCCGGGGCGGAGCTCGATGGCGTGGATGACCGTACCGGTCGGGATGTTGCGGAGCGGCAGGTTGTTGCCGGGCTTGATGTCGGCGCCGGAACCCGACTCGACGATGTCACCCTGCGACAGCTTGTTCGGCGCGATGATGTAGCGCTTCTCGCCGTCCGCGTAGTGCAGCAGCGCGATGCGTGCCGTGCGGTTGGGGTCGTACTCGATGTGAGCGACCTTCGCGTCGATGCCGTCCTTGTCATGACGACGGAAGTCGATGACGCGGTACTGACGCTTGTGTCCACCACCGATGTGGCGCGTGGTGATACGGCCCTGGTTGTTGCGGCCACCCGTCTTGGAGAGCGGGCGCAGCAGCGACTTCTCCGGCGTCGAGCGCGTGATCTCGGCGAAGTCGGAGACCGACGAGCCGCGGCGACCGGGGGTCGTGGGCTTGTACTTGCGAATTGCCATGGTGTCTCGTCCCTATCCCGACCGTCAGCCGACTGCCGTGAAGATGTCGATGGTGCCCGACTTCAGCGTGACGATGGCGCGCTTGGTGTCCTTGCGGCGGCCGGTGCCGAAGCGGGTGCGGCGGGCCTTGCCCACGCGGTTGATCGTGTTGACCGAAGCGACCTTCACGCCGAAGATCTTCTCGACGGCCAGCTTGATCTCGGTCTTGTCGGCGCGGGGGTCCACGAGGAACGTGTACTTACCCTCGTCGATGAGCCCGTAGCTCTTCTCCGAGACGACCGGCTTCAGGATGACGTCGCGCGGGTCCTTGTTCAGGGCGCTCATGCCGAGACCTCCGTGGTGGAGACCGTCTTGGATGCGACGAACGCATCGAAGGCGGCCTTGGTGAAGACGATGTCGTCCGAGACGAGCACGTCGTACGCGTTGAGCTGGTCGAACGTCAGCACGTGGACATACGCGAGGTTGCGGATGCTCTTGATGCTGATCTCGTCGTCACGCTCGATGACGACGAGGACGTTCTTGGTCGGCGCGACCGAGGCGAGGTACGTCGCCGCGGCCTTCGTCGACGGGGCACCGGCGACGCCGAGCGACTCGACGACGTGCAGGCGGTTGCCGCGAGCACGGTCGCTGAGCGCTCCGCGGAGCGCGGCGGCGATCATCTTCTTGGGCGTGCGCTGCGAGTAGTCGCGCGGCTTCGGCCCGTGGACGATGCCACCACCGGTCATGTGGGGAGCCCGGATCGAGCCCTGACGGGCGTTACCCGTGCCCTTCTGCTTGAAGGGCTTGCGGCCGGCACCCGAGACCTCGCCACGACGCTTGGTCGAGTGCGTGCCCTGGCGAGCCGCCGCGCGCTGCGCGACGACGACCTGGTGGATGAGAGGAATGTTCGTCTTGACGTCGAAGACCTCGGCGGGCAGGTTCACGGAACCGGCCTTGTTGCCGTCGGTACCCCGCACGTCGAGCGCGAGAGTCGAGTCAGTCATTTGGCTCATGCCCCCTTCACTGCGTTGCGGACGTAGACGATGCGGCCACGAGCACCGGGGACGGCGCCCTTGACGAGCAGCAGACCCTTCTCGGCGTCGACGGCGTGCACCGTGAGGTTCATGACGGTCACGCGCTCGCCACCCATACGGCCGGCCATGCGCATGCCCTTGAAGACGCGGCTCGGGGTCGACGATGCGCCGATCGAACCGGGCTTGCGGTGGTTACGGTGCGAACCGTGCGATGCCGAGACGCCCTTGAAGTTGTGACGCTTCATGACACCGGCGAAGCCCTTGCCCTTGCTCGTGCCGACGACGTCGACGAGCTGGCCGGCCTCGAACGTGCCCTCCGCGGTGAGCTCCTGACCGAGTGAGTAGTCAGAGGCATCCGCGGTCCGGATCTCCGTGAGGTGACGACGGGGCGTAACGCCCGCGGCCTCGAAGTGAGCCGTCTGGGGCTTGTTCACCTTGCGCGGGTCGATCTGCCCGTAGGCGATCTGGACGGCGTTGTAGCCGTCCTTCTCCGGCGTGCGGATCTGGGTGACGACGTTGGGCGCGAGCTCGATCACCGTGACGGGGATGAGCTTGCCCTGCTCGTTCCATACCTGGGTCATGCCGAGCTTGGTGCCCAGCAGGCCCTTCGAAATCTTGTTGTTGATATCAGCCATGTCGAACCTCAGAGCTTGATCTCGATGTTGACATCGGCCGGGAGGTCGAGACGCATCAGCGAGTCGACGGCCTTGGGCGTCGGGTCGATGATGTCGATCAGACGCTTGTGGGTGCGCATCTCGAAGTGCTCGCGGCTGTCCTTGTACTTGTGGGGGGAACGGATCACGGGGATCACGTTCTTCTCCGTCGGAAGGGGCACGGGGCCCACGACGGTTGCGCCCGCACGGGTCACGGTGTCGACGATCTTCCGCGCCGACGTGTCGATGACCTCGTGGTCATACGACTTCAGGCGAATGCGGATCTTTTGTCCCGCCATTGTCTGCTCACTCTCTATATCGCGTCGTACGGTTCCCAGATTTCTCTGGGCGCATTGGACGCATGTGACGCTTTCGCGCCTCTGGCACTTTCTGCTGCACCGCTGTTCTGATGTCACACCGAATGCCTGGGCATCCGGATCACCGCCCCGCACGCACGCGTGCGAATCCCGCTTTCGCGGTCTGGGCTGTGGAGGTGTTCTGCTGCCCGCGGCCTAGTCCTGCGCTTCGCGCGGTCTATGCACTGCCTGGCAGTGATCCTGCGCGCGCCGTACGGCACGCCGGAATGTGGAACTGGACTAGTCTACGTGTCGCCCGGGCGTGTCGCAAACTCGGGCGTGTCGCCTACGGCGTGTCGCGCGGAGATGGCGGACCGATCGCACGACCATCAAGCCGTCCTCCGCGGGCCATGTCCCACTTTGTCGGGACACCCAGAGGGCTGAGCCGCCCTACTGGTTGCCGATGCATCTTC
>NZ_JBIITF010000016.1:0-70420 GCF_044340635.1 Microbacterium sp. | reverse complement strand
ACCACGACGTCACCGTCAGCGCGTCCGGTGTCTGGCGGATCCTGAAGAAGCTCGGCCTGAACCGCCTCCCAGCATCGCAGCGATACAAACGCACGGAGACCCGCTGGAAACGCTACGAGAAGCAACGCCCAGGCCATGCGCTGCAGGTCGATGTGAAGTTCATCGAGCCGCTCGGGCAGACCGGGAAGAAGAAGCGCTACTACCAATACACCGCCATCGACGACTGCACCCGCTTGCGCGTGCTGCGGGCCTACCCGACGCACGATCAGAAGACAGCGATCCGCTTCATCGATCACGTGCTCTCGAAACTGCCGTTCCAGGTCGAGAAGGTTCAGACCGACAATGGCAGCGAGTTCGGGCAGTCGTTCCACTGGCATCTGCTCGACAAAGGCATCGGGCACGTCCGCATCCGGCCGGCCACGCCCCGCCTCAACGGCAAGGTCGAGCGCTCGCACCGCATCGACTCCGAGGAGTTCTACCGGCTCCTCGAGGGGGAAGTCATCGACGACGTCAATCTCTTCAATGACCGACTCCAGCAATGGGAAGACCACTACAACTACGATCGACCACACGGAGCCCTCGCCGGTAACACACCCTACGAACGGCTCAAACAGAAAACCCGAGACCCACTGTCATAGGCCTCCGTCAGTTGCACAGAACCAGGCGTTCCGGAGTACTCAAATTTGCCCACATTTTGCCCACACTTGGTCGAGATTCACCCCGAACGAGCCGGATTGAGTCCCACCGAGGAAAGCGAAAATTCCGCATAATCACGCGGTTTTCCCCGAATCTAGCGAGAAGACCGAAGTCGCCCGCCTGAGTTCGACTCCCGCCGTCGCGTCCAGGTTCGACAGGCCGCAATGCCTCCCGACGTGGGATCACACCCACACTCACCACTCGGTGAGCGTCCATACCTCCGGTCGCCCCGCCGAGCCCTGCACGTCGGCGAAGGCCATCGCCGAGAGTTTCAGCTCCGCCATCGCCTCCTCGTCCTGCCCTTCGGCGTGCAACAGGTCGGCAACGTGCGAGTGCAGGGCCGCGAGGCGGTGTCGATCACCCTGGCGTTCAGCGAGTGCGAGGGACTCACGGGCGGTCTCCAGCGCGAGCGGACCGGCACCGGCAGCCGAGAGTGCTCGCGAGAGGTTGTTGAGCGCAGCGATCAGCAGATCGACGTTCTCAGCCGCACGCGCCCGAGCCACGGCGTTCTCCAGGTGATGCTCCGCGAGCACGACCTCGTTGTTGGAGAGGGCGATCATGCCGAGCACGTTGTCCGCCTGCGTGCGTGCCGCATCGTCGCCTGACGCCACTGCAGCGTCTTCGGCCGCGTGCGCCGTCTCCCGCGCCCGAGCGATTTGGCCCCTCCTGTGAAGCACGAGAGCGAGATCGGCTAGCGCACGCGCTCGTCGACCGCGCGGCCCGCCGGCGGCGGCCAGGTCGCGCGCCGACTCCAGATGCACCTGCGCGAGCTCCCAGTCGCCGAGTCGGTCGTACACACCCGCAATCGCATGCTCGATCTCGGATCGACGTTCCGACTGACCCTCTGCCAGAGCAGACGCCTGGTCGAGCGCCGATAGTGCCTCCTCGTAGCGGCCGAGCCGCACCAGGGCGGCGCCGATCGCCGTATGCACCTCGATGCCGCGCCGACCCATGGCCAAGGCCGCCCGCAACTGAAGGATCGACTCCTCGTACGCGGACACGCTCGCCGATTCCGCGGCGGACGTCACGAACCACGTCGCCGCCTCCTCTTCCCGCCCCGAGGCAGCAAGGTGCTGGGCCACCGAACCGGCCGGTGTCGCACGCGGGTCAATGGCATGACGACGCGCGTAGATATCGGCGACACGCGCATGGAGGAGCCGGCGCCGGGCCAGGGACAGCCCCTGCAGCGCCGCGCTGCGCACAAGGTCGTGCGGCACGTCATACCCGGGGGTGTCGGTGTGTTCCACGAGTAGGCCGCGAGCGACCGCCTCTTCGATCGCCTCGACGGTCTCGGTCTCGTCCCTCCCGCTCACCGCGCGCAGCACCTCGGGCGGCGCGACGGCGCCGATCACGACGGATGCCGTGACCATCTGTCGTGCTGTCTCGGACGCGCCCGCGAACCGAGCCGCGACAATGTCGCGTACCTGATCCGCCTCCGCCTCGGTCGGCGCCGCGGCCACCTCTCGCACCAGCAGCGGAATGCCGCGAGTGCGCCGCAGAACCTCGCTCGCGTCGAGGCCGCCCCCGGTGAGTACGGCGATCTGTCCTTCATCGAACGGCTGAAGCTGCAGTGTCTCGCCGCGTTCGGCGACCGCCTGCTGGAGCGGCCCTTCGGTGAGTCCCGGCGCCCACGCGACGACGAGAAGAAAACCCGGCGGCAGCCGTCGGGCGAGATAACCCAGCAATGCCGCCGACGGGCGGTCAAGCAGTTCCGCGTCATCGACGACGAGAAGCAGCGGGCCCTCGGTCGCGAGCTGCTCGACGGCAGCGCGAACGGCTTCGTGCACCCGCTGCAAGTCGCCCGGGGTGCGAATCGTCCGCGGTGCAGCTCCGTCGATCTGGGTGGCCAGGGCAGCGAGCGGCGCTGCGGATGAACCCATCATCGCCGGCAGGTTCGGCTGGAGTAACAGCAACGATCGCACGAGGTCGTTCGCAGCCGCGTACGCCAGCGACGCCTCGGACTCCCGAGCGGCGATCCGAATGGCGCGGCGGCCGGCGTGACCCGCAATCGTCGCCGCGAGTGCGCTCTTTCCGAGCCCAGGCTCGCCGACGATGCCGACGAGACGCCCAGACTCCGCCACCTCGCGCCACGCATCCGTCAGGCGAGCCAGCTGCACGTCACGCCCGATGAGCTTCGTCGGCGGCGGCGCGGGTACCTCCGACACGACGGCTGTCTGGCGCTGCTCGGCCGAGGCATGTGCCGGCGTGGGCTGCGCGAGTCGGTCGGCGCGGATGTCTTCGTGGAGTGCAAGTGTCTCGGGCAGAGGAGGCACTCCGAGCTCGCGGTCCAGCAGCCGTACCAGACTCCGGTAGGCCTGCAGGGCCGCGGGTCGGTCGCCCGCCCAGGCTGACACCCGGATCAAGTCGGCGTGCGCAGGTTCCGACAGCGGCTCAACGTGGACGCGCCGCCGGGCGTACTCCAGCGCGTCCGGCCAGGACGCGCGCTCGACGGCCGAAACGACGAGCCGGGCAAGAGTGCGCGAGAGCTCGTCCCGCAGCTCCTCGGCGACCCCCAACATCCAATCCTCGAAAGGCGGGCTGTCCCGAAGCGAGAAGCCTTCGAGAAAGTTGTCGGCTGCAAAGCCGGCCGCGCGACGCCAGTCCGCGACATGTGGCGAGGCGATGAGCGTACGGAACTCAACGACATCGCAGTCCACCGCCTCGGCATCCATCCCGACGCGATCGGCGTGCACGACCAGAGCCGGGCCGACCGCGGCCGCCACCGACAGCGTCCGCCTCAGAGTCGCGCGAGCGCGCGACCGCTCGAGATCGGGCCACAGCAAACCGGCAAGCGCCTCACGCCCGAACTCTCGCCCCGACACCGCCAGCAGAGCCAGCAGCGCGACCGCCTTGCGCGTGTCGAACCGCACCTCGGCATCGTTCCGCCGCACCCGCGGCGGTCCGAACAGCTCGAGCCGCACCGACACGATCGCCCCCTCGTGCATACCGTAATGCCAGAACGGGGCCCAGCGCGTTCCGAGTTCTCGAAATTGCGCGTAGCCGTAACGCTTTCGGAACGCCCGCCGGAGCATCATCGTTGCAGTACCGGTCGCTGTGCGGGCTTCCGGTCGAGGAGGATCCGATGACCGACACGCTGGAGACGGCGGCGCAGACGCCCGCCGACCCACCGGCTGGCGTCGCGCACGACGCGCCGAGCGGAGCCGCGCGCCGACGCCGACGCGCTGAGAAGCGCACGGCTGCGAAGGCCGCGCGACGCCCGGAACTGGGCCCCGCTCCTTCCCGCGCGCGCCGCATCGACATCGAGATCGATCCCGGCGACCCGCTGCTGGTGTACCTGCAGTCCGCGTCCGGCCCGGTCGAGATCGGCGCCCTACCCGCCTACTCTTCCGCCGTCGCGAAGATGATCGCGCAGGAGGTGCAGCTGGTCGTGCCGCTCGTCACCAGTGGCGAACTCGTCGGCATCCTCGCGCTCGGACAGCGCCTGTCCGAGCGGACCTACTCCCGCAACGACCGCCGGTTGCTGGACAGCCTGGCGCGCTACGCCGCACCCGCGCTGCGTCTGGGGCAGCTGATGCGGGTTCAGGAGCGCCAGGCGCGCGAGCGCGAGCGCATCGAGCAGGAGCTGCACGTCGCCCAGCTCATTCAGCAGCAGTTTCTGCCGGCCGAGCTGCCCGAACTCGGCGGCTGGACCGTGGCGGCGTTCTACCGACCCGCCCGCACCGTCGGCGGCGATTTCTACGACCTCATCGAGCTGCCCGACGGTCGGATCATGGTCGTCACGGGAGACGTGACCGACAAGGGCGTGCCGGCAGCGCTCGTCATGGCGAGTACTCATGCACTGCTGCGCTCGACGGCGGCCGTCGTGACCTCTCCCGGGGAGGTGCTGCGTCGCGTGAATGAACTGCTGATCCCGCAGATTCCGACCCATATGTTCGTGACGTGCCTGGTATTGGTGCTCGACCTCGAAAGCGGGCGCACCCACTTCGCGAACGCCGGGCACAACCTGCCCTACGTGCGACGCGGCGACGACGTCGTGCAGCTGCACGCCCGCGGGATGCCGCTGGGGCTGATGTCCGGCAGCATCTACGAAGAGCACGAGACTGTGATCGGCCCTGGTGAGATCGTCCTGCTGTACAGCGACGGCATCACCGAGCAGCACGATTCCGCCGGCGAGATGTTCGGATTCGGGCGCACCGCGGACCTCGTCGCCGGCGCCGGGACGGGCCAGGAGCTCGTCGACGGCGCGGTTCAGGAGCTCGGCATCTTCTCCACGGGTGTCGAACAGGAAGACGACATCACCCTCGTGACACTTCAACGAGGCCGTCGCGGTGGAGCCGCCGAGACCGTGTCGTTCGCGGTGGCGAGCGTGCCGGGCAACGAGCGGGACGCGATGGACCGTGTTGCATCCATCGCGGCGCATGCGCTCGGAGGGGCGCGTCTGAACGCGCTGAAGACCGCGGTGAGCGAGACGGTGATGAACGCCATCGAGCACGGCAACCGGGGGGATGCCACGCTCGATGTGCTCATCGCGGTCCGGCGCACGTCCGACTACGTGACCGTCGAAGTCGCCGACTTCGGGCGCGGACTCCGGCGCGATGCCGAAACTCCCGACCTCGACCTCAAGCTCGCCGGCTTGCAGACGCCCCGCGGGTGGGGCCTGTTCCTCGTCCGGGAGCTCGTGGACAAAGTCGAGGAGTTCAGCGACGGCGACCGCCACGTCGTCCGACTGGCGATGCGTGCGGACGGGAGGGATGCCGCGGGCGGCGTCCAGAGGAACGGAGGGAACCATGAGCCTGAGTCATGAGATCCGGCGACGGGGCGACCGCGTCGAGGTCGTGCTGGTGGGCAGGATCGATCGGGATGCGGCAGACGCCCTCGACGCGGCCTACGCCGCGGCATCCCTCGACTGCCCCGCATCGATCGAACTCGACTTCACCGGCGTCGACTACATCAACTCGACGGGGATCGCTCTGATCGTCGGCGTCCTGGCACGTGCGCGCGCGCAAAGCGTCGGCGTCCGCGCTTCGGGTCTCACAGAGCACTACCGGCACATCTTCGAGATCACCCGATTGAGCGACTTCATCGAAATCGTTCAGCCGGTGGAGAGTTAGGAGGACGATATGGCGCCCGCAGCGATCATGGACGTCACGCACCCGGCTCCGGAGACGGCGGCGATCACGATCTCGGGCGATGTCACCGCAGCGTGCGAAGACGACCTCATGGCGGCGCACGAGCGCGCATCCGACGGCGGCGTGAAGCTCGTCGTGCTCGACTTCTCGGGCATGAACTATATGAACAGCGGCGGCATCGGCATGCTCGTCACGCTTCTCGTCCGTGGACAGCGCCGACAGCAGCGCATCGCGGCGGTGGGATTGACCGAGCACTATCGGCAGATCTTCGAACTGACCCGGCTCGATGAGGCGATCGCCCTCCACGATGACACCACATCTGCGATTGCTGCGTTCGCAGCCCAGGGAGGATGACCATGGTCGAGCACAGCGATGCGGTGCCGCGGGACGCGGCCTATTGGGCGAAGTATGTCGAACGCCTGGAGGTGAGCGATCCCACCGAACCGCACGGCTACAACCTCCAGGGCAGGCGCGTGGCAGGCCCGATGAACGGGTTCGGTCGACTGTGGCAGCGCACATACACTGCCGACCTCGGCACCGAGGTGAGTCCCGAGTCACTCGTCGCCGACTGGCGAGCGCACTTCGGGCAGTATTGGCCGAGGATGGGCCGCTTTCACGGTTCGATCTCGGCGATCGAGCCCGGCGATGTCACAGCCCTGACTGCGGGTGGGGTGACGTCCGGGATCTTGGTCCTTTATGCCGACGACACATCGTTCACCTTCCTCACTCCCGAGGGTCACATGTTCGCGGCGATGATCACGTTCTCTGCCGCGATGGATGCCACGGGCCGAACGATCGCCCAGATCCGCATGCTCCTGCGCTGCTCGGATCCTCTCTTCGAGAGCATGTGGCCCCTTGCCCGTCGCGGCGAGGACGTCTTCTGGCCCGGGGTCCTGCGCAACCTCGCGGCCGCGCACGGCCTGCCGGACGTTGCGGTCGGCGAGCACACGGTGTGCGTCGACCGACGGCGGCTCTGGGCGAACTGGACCAACGTGCGCCACAACGCCGGCATCCGCACGCTCACCCACACCCTGTCCGCGCCGTTCCGACCGCATCGCACCCGGACTTCTGTCCGATGAAGCTTCGCGAGGCGGTTCGCCGAGGGGGCATTCTGGCCCTCTTCGCGGGCTACCTCGCGCTCTGCATCCTCACGATCGTCATGACTGGCGAGAGCTGGACGCTCGCCGCATGGGGCGGCTTCGCAATCGTCGGAACCCTGCTGCTCCTGCGACGTTCGGGTAACGCGATCGGGCGAATCCTGCTCGGCATCGCCTTCTACTGGAGTCTGTACGGGGCGTTCGTCATCCCGGGCGTCGCGGCCGCACTGCCAGTCGGAATCGAGCTGGGCCTTACTGTCTTCGGCTACGCGGTGTGGCTGCTGCTGCCGGTGCTGGTTGTCGTCTTCCCGAGCGGAAAGATCACGACGAAGCTCGGACGCTTCGTGGCCGGCGCGGTAGCGGCCGTCGCACTGACGGTGATCGCAGCTGCTCTCGTCGCGTCCGGCGACCTCGCATTCTCGGGGAGGGTGAATCCTCTGAGTGTTCCCGCTCTCGCGACGGTGTCGGCCGTGGTGACGGGAGACGAGTCGTTCCTCGCCGTGCCCATCGTCGGCGCGGCCGCCCTCGTGGAGCTTGTCATGCGGTGGATGCGGGCGGACGGCGTCACGCGCCTACAGTTCCGGTGGCTCGCGTATGGAACGGCGATGACCGTCGCCATCCTCGGTCTCACCCTCGCCTTCGACGATGCGCCCACCGTCATCGGGACTGTGATGACGCTCGGCATCAACGCGATCCCGATCGCGATCTGGATCGCCGTGACGCGCCACGGACTGTACGAGATCGGCCGGGTCGTCTCGCGCACCGTCTCGTACGCACTTGTGACGGCACTCGTCCTCACCGTCTATGCCGGCGTGGTGACGTCCGTGAGCTGGATGCTCCCCCAGCTTCCGACGGTGGGTGTCGCGCTGGCGACCCTCGCGGCGGCTGCGCTCTTCCTGCCATTGGTCCGTTTTGTCCAGCGCCGCATCGACCGGCGATTCGACCGCGAGCACTTCAATGCGCAGAAGACCGTCGACGCATTCGGCGAGCGCCTGCGCACGGGTCTGGATCCCACTGCGACCGGCGGCGATCTCATCGGCGCGATCGAGCGAACTCTTCAGCCCAGGGTCCTGGGACTGTGGACAGCAGAAGGTTCGCGATGACAGGCGCCGCGCCGCGCCGCGCGCTTCCCTTGGCCGCCGTCGTCGGTGCGCTATTGGTCGCGGCCGCCATCATGATGCTCATCGCGGCTGTGGCTTCCGGACTGCCGGTCGAGAACGTTCCGACTGTCGTGGTGACAGCCGTCGTCACGACGCCGTCGATGGTCCTAGGCGTGCTGCTGCTGATCCAGCGACCGAATCTCTGGGTCGGCGCGCAACTGGCGGCTCTCGGCAGCGTGCCACTCATCACAGCAGTCTGGACGTTCCCCGCTTGGCTCGCCGGGACACTCTGGCAGGTCGTGCCGAACGCGATCTCGTGGCCGTTCTGGCTAATCTCTCCACTTCTGCTGGCCTTCACCTTCCCCGACGGCCGGGCACTCTTGCCCCGGTGGCGACCGGTGCTGTGGGCCGTGCCGCTCACCGCCGCCGCGTCGATCGCGGCGATACTGCTGGCGCCGTCGGAATGGGAATACTCGGGTCTCGAGCCGCCGCCGCTTCCTCCCGAGTCGGTGACCTCCGCGCTCTCCACGGCATGTCTGGCCGCGCTGCTGTGTCTGTTCGCGCTAGCCGTGGTCAGTGTGTTCCTGCGATATCGACACGGAGACGGCATCGTGCGGCTCCAGGTGCGGTGGCTCGCGCTCGTATTTCTGATCCTGCCGATCGGCATGGTGGCCGCGCTCGCAAGCGTGGCCCTGGTCGGCGAGGCCGCGCTGATCGGCTCGGTCTTCCTCGGCGCGGCTGCGCTCGCGCTTCCGGTGGCTGTATGGGTCGCCGTGAGCAGGCATGGTCTCTACGAGATTGGTCGCGTCGTTTCACGGACGGTGTCGTACGCGATCGTCACAGCCCTGGTGATCGGCGTGTATGTGACGGTGGTCACTTCGGTCACGTGGCTCCTGCCTGGGGTGCAGACCGTCGGCGTAGCGCTCGCGACTCTCGTGGCTGCCGCCGTCGCCCTCCCCGTGCTGCGTATCATCCAGCGCCGCATTGATCGCCAGTTCGACCGCGAGCACTACGTTGCCCAAAGAGTCGTCGACGATTTCGGCGAAAGCCTGCGCACGGGAACCGACCCACTGACGGCCGCCGAAGACCTCACCAGCGCGGTCGAGCGGACCTTGCAGCCCGTGGCGATCGGCGTCTGGACCACGGGACCTCGATCATGAGGAGAGGAAGTGGCTACCGCGGTGATCGCGCTCTCGCGTGGCCGGCATTCCTGGCCGCCGCGGTGGTCGTCGCGATGCTCATTGTGACGATCGTTGCCTCTGCGGCCGCCGGACGCCCCGTGGCGGACGCCGCGCCCTTCCTCATCCTCCTGACGATCTTCGTCGTGGTCGGCTGGCTGCTGTCGTGGAAGCGCCCGCGCAACCCGATCGGTTGGCTGCTCCTGCTGATCCCCGGTCTGTTCACGATCGGCACCCCCGCGACGCTTCTCGGCGAAGCCCTGGTCGATCACGCACCCAGTGTCTCTGCGTGGCTGTTCTGGTACGGCTACGACCGCGAGGACACGTGGAGCTGGTTGCCCCCGATCGGACTCCTGCTCACCCAGATCCCGCTCCGATTCCCCGACGGCGCGGTGCCGACGCCGCGATGGCGCTGGTTCTCCTGGTACACGATCACCACGCTCGTCCTCGCAAGCGTCGCACTGTCGACGCTGTCGGTCGAGGTCTATCCCGGCATCCCGAACCGGGCGCACGTGCCCGCACTCGTCGAGAATCCGCTCACCATCCTGGTGTCGTTCGGCGCTCTGGCGATCGCCTTCGTCGGCTCCCTCGCCTCTCTCGTCGTACGCTACCGGCGCGCGGGCACCGTCGAACGCGCGCAACTGCGATGGATGCTGTGGGCAGTCGGGCTGGCCGTCGCGATCCTGATCACGAGCTGGGTCACACCCGACCCATGGATGGGGATCACCGGCATCGTGCTTGTGTCGTACGGGCTGATCCCCGTCGCGATCGCGATCGCCGTACTCCGGTATCGCCTGTACGAGATCGACCGGATCATCTCGCGCACGGCGACATACGCCATAGTCACAGCCGTCGCCGTGGCGATCTACGCGGTTATCGTGACCTCGGTCGCGTGGCTGCTCCCGGACGCCACCACCCTCGGCGTCGCGCTTGCGACTCTCGTCGCAGCGGCGGTGTTCCTCCCCGTTCTGCGCGTGTCTCGCCGCGTCCTCGACCGCAGGTTCAACCGTGCGCAATACGATGCCGAGCGCGTGGTCGATGCCTTCGGCGAACGACTCCGGACACGAGCGGATCCACACACCGCGGCATCCGACCTCACTGCGGCCGTGGAACGCACGCTCGAGCCATCCGTTCTCGGCCTCTGGACCCGCGAACGAAACGAGTGAGCCCCGATCATCGACCGCTGTGAACCGACGTGCCCTCTCCCGGAAGATCGCCCATGAGATCAGTGATGCCCTCGGACCCACGAGCGGCTGATAAGCGAACCAGCCGAACGAAACGGGGGTGAGCAGCCCGACCGCAACGAGGTGCCGGCCGTCGGCTAGCCTTCCGGAATGACGAATTCAGCTCCGGTCGACGACATCTCGATCGGCGGCGACATGATCCGCCTCGGTCCGTTCATGAAGTTCGCGGGACTGCTGGACTCCGGTGGCGAGGTCAAAGAAGCGATCATCGACGGTCTGGTGACGGTGAACGGTGACGTCGAGCGTCGTCGGGGGCGCCAGCTCCATGTCGACGACATCGTCGAGTTCGGCCCGCGCACCGTCCGCGTGTGCCCGTAGCGCTGAACCACGCGGCTCAGGACTCGGACGGAGCCATGGGCAGCGCGAGTCCGTAGTTCCACGACAGGATGGCGGGCTGCTCGCGGTAGTAACTCAGTACCGAAACCGACCCGGCATCGAGGGTGATCTGAGCACCGAAACGGGGAGCCATCCGCAGATAGACCGCCGTCAGGATCCGGAGAAAGTGGCCGTGCGCGACCAGCGCGACATCGCCGTGGGTCATCGCCGGCAGCACGCGCGTGAGCACGCGCGAGGCGCGGCCCGCGACCTCTTCGACCGTCTCACCGGGGGTCTTTCCGCGGATCACACCGTGCGTGAAAGCGCTCCAGTCGTAGCCGAGTTCGGCACGGATGTCTCGGGTCGTGCGTCCTTCGAACCCGCCGTAGTCCCACTCGACGAGGAGGGGGTCGACTTCTGCTTTCAGACCCGCGAGCTCAGCCGTGCGGCGCGCACGCTCGAGCGGCGAGGTCAGGATCAACGAGAAGTTGTAGTCCGAGACCAGCTCGCCCGCACCGCGAGCGAGATCCTCGCCATGTGCGGTGAGCGGGATGTCCGTCAGGCCCGTGTGCCGGCCGAGCTTCGACCACTCGGTCTCGCCGTGGCGCAGAAGCACGAGCTTGCCCGACGGGTTGTCCGGGGCGGGGCGATCGGGCAGCGGATCGTTGATGGGCACACCGCAACCCTAGAGCCAACCTGAGCCGAAGCCGCGCCGAGAGTTGATGAGAAGGCGCGCCGGACCGTCAACCGACGCCGAGGATCTCTTCGAGGCGCGCGATCGGGTCATACAGCCCGGCGTCGAGGATCCAGGTCTGCAGTTGCTTGTCGAAGCCGATGATCACGGCGACCCCCACGAGCACGAACAGGATGCCGATGATGCGGCGGAACCACCCGTTCGGGTTGGCGAGCCAGCCCAGGCGCCGCACCAGCCCGCGACCGAGTAGCGCGACGAGCAGCAGCATCCCGGCCAGTCCGATCGCGTACGCGACGATGTACACGACACCCTCCGCGAACGACACCGGGAGCACCGCCGCAACGATCAGCGCATAGGTGGGGCTGCAGCTCGAGAAGACCGGGCCGAGCGCCGCGCCGGTCAGGATGTCGCCGCCCGCGCCCCGCCGCCGCATCGACCGATCCAGCATGTCGCCACTGCGCGACTGCAGCCGCATCCGTGTCGACAGCCGATCCCAGAGCGCCGGGAAGATCATGTCGATTCCGAGCAGAAGGATGATTCCGCCCGAGATCACCTGCCAGACCTGGGGCGGCACGCCCAGCAGAGCCGTAGTCGCCTTCAGCAGAAGGGTGAACAGGACGATACTGACGACGAGCGAACCGACGATGAGGAACGGACGCCAGCGCGCGCGGCGCTCATCATCTCCGCCGCGCACCACCGCGCCGCCTACCACGACCGGGAGCAACGGCAACACGCAGGGAGCCGCAACCGTCAGGATCCCGGCCACGAACGCGAGGCCCAGAGTCGCGGTCACCGTTCCGCCTTCTTCGGCCGAGACATCCGGCTACGGCGCCGCGGCGACGAGCGACTCGATCGACGGATCGTCGTACAGCACGGTGCTCGAGAGGAGTTCACCCTCGTCGTCGACGAAGACCACGGTGGTCTGCAACGTCACGCCGTACTTCTGGCGCAGGTCCGTGCGCGAGTCGTAGTCGACCTTGAAGACGGTGAGCCCGTCGGGCGCACCCTCCGCACGGAGTTGATCGTCGAGCTTGCGGCACCGCGGGCACCACGAGGCGTGGAAGAACAGGACCTTCTCACCCTCCGTCTGCTCGATGACCCCGTCTTCGTAGTCCTCGTATACGCCCGCCGGCGAAGGAGCCGGGGCATCCGATTCCTCGGCAGTGTCCGGCGCGGTCGAGGAGGCTGCTTCCCCGGACGCCGATTGCTCGGCGGATCCTTGCTCGGGGGCCGAACCCGACGCGCCGGGAGCGCAGGCCTACAGGAGAAGGGCCCCGAGCAGCAGAGGCGTCCACACGAGCCGACGGTTGAACATGGCATCCATCCTCATCCCGGGCCTCCGTGCCCGATTCTCCAACGGTAGCCATCTCCGAACGCACCCGGCCCGTCCGATGGTTACGAGATGGCGACGGTCTGCGGTCGCTTACGCGATCACCGCCGGATGAGCACGCCCGGCGGACATCCGGCCGGTTCAACACCCACGCGCGGCCCGGATAAGGCATCATGGGCCCGCTCCTCCGCCCGAGGGCAGAACCCCGGGCTATTCGCGCGGAACCACGAGTCCCGATTCATAGGCCACGACGACGGCCTGCGCTCGGTCACGCAGGTCGAGCTTGTTGAGCATGCGGCTGACGTGGCTCTTCACGGTCTGCTCGGCGAGCACGAGCTCACCGGCGATCTCTCGGTTCGAGAGGCCGCGCGCGACGAGCGTGAGCACATCGCGCTCGCGGGGAGTCAGCGCGTCGAGCGAGACGGGCTGCGCCGGCGGCGTCATGGTGCGCACGAAGTGCTCGATCACCCGCTTCGTGACGGCGGGGTCGAGCAGAGCGTCGCCCCGCGCCACGACCCGAACGGCTGCGGCGAGATCATCCGGGAGGGCGTCCTTGAGAAGGAACCCACTGGCCCCCGCTCGCATCGCCTCGTAGACATAGTCATCGATATCGAATGTGGTGAGCATCAGGATGCGTGGGAGTGAACCGTGCCTGGCCGCATCGTGCTCAGACAGGATGCGGCGCGTGGCCTCGATGCCGTCGAGGTGGGGCATCCGGACATCCAGCAGGATCACATCCGGCTGCAGCGCGCGGGACATTTCCACAGCCTGCACGCCGTCCGCGGCCTCCCCGATCACCCGGATGTCGCCGGTCGCGCCGAGCAGGGCGGAGAAGCCCGCGCGCACCATGGCCTGGTCGTCGGCGATGACGACGCGGATGCTCATTCTGCCTTCGATTCGGATGAGACATGGAGGGGAAGGACGGCGTGGATCTCGTACCCACCGTCTCCGGTCGGGCCGAACGACAGCGTGCCGCCGACACCGGCCGCACGCTCGCGCATACCGAGCAGGCCGCTGCCCTCGGTGGTGGGCGGGTTGGGATGGCTTGCCTGCTCCGTGCCGGGTCGACTCGCGCCGGATCGATTCCTGACCCGCAGATCGAGATTCTGGTCGCGGTGCACCCGCACCTCGACCGCGGCACCGCGGGTATGGCGCCGCACATTGCTCAGCGCCTCTTGCACGATGCGGTAGGCGCTGAGTCCGACAGCCTCATCTACTCCCTCGTCGGAGAGGGAGTCGGCTCCCCGCAGGCGAACCTGGAGCCCGGAGCGCTGCGACTGCTTCACCAATTCGGCGATGCCCGAGAGCCGGGGTTGAGGGGTGCGGGCGATCGGGACGTCCGGCTCGCGCAGCACCCCGAGCAGCGAGCGCATCTCGCTCAGCGCCTTGCGGCTCAGCGCGGCGATCTCGTCGAACTCGTGCCGAGTGGGGGCGTCCACCTGCGGCAGCCGCGCCTGGGCGCTCGTGGCCTGGATCGTGATGGTCGACATGCTGTGCGCGACGATGTCGTGCAGCTCACGGGCGATCCGCGTCTTCTCCTCGGCGACCAATCGCCGCGCGCGCTCATCCTCGGTCAGCCGACGCTCACGCACCAACTGCTGGCCGACCGCCTGCCACTCGCGCGCCAGGTTGCCGACGGCGACGGCGATCCCCCCGATGCAGGCGAAGACCACGAGATTGACCGCCACCGATTCCTGATCGCGCGACGGGACGACGAGAAGCGCCAGCACACCCGACAGCGCGACAACCCCGATCAATGTCCCAGCACCGAGCAGCCAGCTGGCGCGATATCCCAGAGCGGCCAGGACCAGCGCCTGGGTGATCATCGTCGTCACCGCCCACGGCCAGGGCGCCGCTCCGGCGTGGGCGGACCCCATGATCACCAGTGCCCCGGCGATCGAGAGCATCGCGGCGACTCGAGGGCGGATCAGCGCGAGGGGAAGCGACGCGACCTGGGCGAGCACCCCGACGAACAGCACCAGCAGGAGGCCGTCGTAGAGGCTGGCGCCCAGGGCGACCGAGACCACGACCAGGACGATCGCCGCCGCTGCCGCCGCAATGCGCAACCACGCCTCGCGGCGGCGGGAGAGCCTGGGGGTGACCATGCCGAAATGGTACGCGGCCGAAATGGTACGCGGCCGAAAACCGTCACGCGGTCGAAATGGTACGCGGACGAAAACCGTCACGCGGCCGAAATCGTAGCCACCGCGTCAGCGCAGCTGGGTCGACAGAGGGCAGTCGAAGGGATCGGCGTACTTCAGCCCGACCTTCTGCAGGTACCTCAGCACGATCCGGTACGACCCGACCAGGGTTGTCTCGGTGTACGCGATCCCCTCCGCGGCACAGAAGGCGCGCACGACGGGTCGGGCCCGGCTCAGGTTCACGCTCGGCATGCTGGGAAAGAGGTGGTGTTCGATCTGGAAGTTCAGTCCGCCCATGCCGGTCGCCACCAGCGGGCCACCGCTGATGTTGCGCGACGTCAGTGTCTGCCGGCGCAGGAAGTCGATCGACATGTCCTTCGGGATGATCGCCATGCCCTTGTGATTGGGGGCGAAGCTGCCTCCCATGTAGACACCGAAGATCGCGAGCTGCACCCCCATGAATGCAAGTCCCATCAGCGGCCCCGCCGCGAGCAGAACCAGGATCGGGAATCCGATCAAACGGATGGCGAGCAGCGCCGCCTCCAGGCCGCGGGCCTTGACGGGTTCGCGGCCGACCACGGCCTTCACCGCATTGATGTGCAGGTCGACCCCGGCGAGCGTGAGGATCGGGAAGAAGAACCAGTGCTGCCGCGCCATGATCGCCGCGCGCCAGCCGGTGTGCTTCGCAGCATCCTCCTGTGTGAAGACGATGGCACCGGGCATGATGTCGCCGTCCTTACCGACCTTGTTCGGGTTCGCGTGGTGCTTGGAATGCTTGTTCATCCACCACCCGTAGCTCAGGCCGACCAGAAGGTTCCCGAAGATGCGCGAGACCCATTCGTTGCGTTTTCCCGAGGCGAAGATCTGCTTGTGCGCGCCATCGTGCGCGAGGAAGGCCGTCTGGGTGAACAGCACCGCGAAGAAGACGGCCACCAGAAGCTGCCACGGTGACGAGCCCAGACTGAACAACGCCACGAATCCGCCGACATAGCCGGCGAGCAGGATCAGACTGCGAACCAGATACCAGCCCCGGCGGCGCTCCATCAACCCCATGCCCTTGATGGTGCTCGCAAGTTCGGCGTAAGTGCTGCCGTTGCGCTCCTGCGCTCCCCCGGGCGCGACCCGTCGCGGAACCGTGGTGCGCACGCCTGTCGAGGTCGGACCGATCCCGGTCGCGCGGTCAAGGGTCCCCTGAGTAGCCATATCAAAACGCTACGGACAGCCTCCCTCGAGCGCGTCCCGCCAGGGAGCGCATTCGACCCGCTACCCCGGTAGCGGGTCAGGCCTGGCGCCAGTCATCCGATTCGATGTGTGACCCGGCCTGAGGCCCCATCTGCAGCATCCCGCCGTCCACGGCGTATGAGGCACCCGTCACGTACGACGCCGCGGGTGACGCGAGGAACGCGACGACCGCAGCGATCTCGCCGGCATCGCCCGGCCGACCGAGCGGTACACCCGGACGATCCGTGCCTCGCGGATCCTCGTCTTCCTGCCCGGTCATGGGTGTCGCGATCTCGCCCGGAGCGACCGCGTTGGCCGTGATGCCCTCGCGTCCGAGCTCGAGGGCGATGGTCTTCATGAGGCCGCCGAGACCGTGCTTGGCAGCGTCGTACGCCGCCGAGCCGACCCGGGGCTGATGCTCGTGGACGCTCGTGATCGCGATGAGCCGGCCGCCGTCGCCCCCGACCATGTGCCGGGCTGCGCGCTGCAGGCAGACGAAGGCCCCCTCGAGGTCGACGCTCACCGTGTGGCGCCACTGTTCGAGGGTCAGGTCGAGGAACGGTGCGTTGTCGCCCGTGCCGGCGTTGTTCACGAACACGTCGAGCCCACCGAGTTCGGCCGTCAGCTCGTCGACGACGTCGCCACACGCGGGGATGTCCGAGGTATCGAGTCTGCGCACCACCGCCCGCCGACCGAGCGCCTCGACTTCGCGTGCGGTGCCGCGGGCGCCTTCCTCATCCGAGTGCCAGGTGACACCGACGTCCATTCCGGCCGCGGCGAGCGCGACAGCGGTCGCCTTGCCGATACCCGAATCGGAGCCGGTCACGATTGCGCGAGTGGGTTGGAATGTCATGCACCGAGGATCGTCCGGACGAAAACCGTGCGGTATGGGGTTGACAGAGTCTGTGCAGGTCCCGACGCCGCTTTCTCCTCCCGTGCGGCCGCGATTACGAGGCGTCGTGAGATGTGAGAACTCTCATCTTTTCGCCGCGATTTCGGCGTGATTCGGGGGCTTTTCGGGGTTCGGATGTCGGTGGTCGTCCGTAGAGTTTCGAACATGCATTCGAACTATGACGACGTCGAAACGACGGGGGTGGACGCGATCGCGCGCGAACTCGCTGGGGAGGGCCTCGACGCCCGGCGCGCGAACGCGCGTACGGAAGCCGCGCTCGCGCGAGTGTTCGCGAAAGCCGCGCACGTCGGTGCGCGCCGGGTCGCGGAACTGGCGTCCCCCTCCTCCCGCGAAGCAGAGCTGCCGTATCGTGCCTTGGCGGCAGAACTTGGCGCCGCAATGAACATGTCCGACCGCACCGTGCAACGCCGCATGAACGACGCCGCGGTATTGGAGGAGTCGTTCCCGGCCACGTTCGAGGCGTGGGACGAGGGACGGATCACCGGTGCGCATGTTGCGGTGATCAGGGAACACGGACTCCCTCTCACCGACCCAGAAGCGCGCGGGAAGTTCGAAACCGAAGCGCTCATCAGGGCCGAGGGGACAACGCCCGGACGCCTCGGCGCCGCGCTCGCGCGGCTCGCCGAGTCGCTGCAGCCGCGTCCGCTCGCGGAGCGTCACAAGGATGCACGCGCGTCACGGGGCGCGTGTGTGCGGGACATAGGCGACGGCATGGCGGAGTTCATTTCAACCCAGCCCGCGGTGTTGGCACACGCGATGCACGACCGCATCACGCAGCAGGCCCGGGCGATCAAGAACACCGACCCGACGGACACGCGAACCCTGGACCAGATCCGGGCAGACCTGGTAGCGGACATGCTGCTCACCACGACGCCTTCCGTGGAAACGGGTGCCGGTCTCTCCGACGGGGTGGGCGGTCTGGGCGCGATTCGCGGGATCGTGAACGTCACCGTTCCCGCCTTGGCGCTGGCTGGCGTGACGGACGAGCCCGCCGAGCTCGTGGGCCGGTGTCCGATCGATCCCGACACGGCCCGCGCATTGGCCGGACACGCCACGGGATGGGACCGGGTCCTGGCTGACCCGATCACGGGGTGTGTGCTCGCCGTCGACCGCTACACGCCCTCGGCGGATATGAAGAGGTTCCTCCGCGCGCGGGATCAGCACTGCCGATTCCCCGGATGCCGACAACCCGCACACCGGTGCGACCGGGATCACACCCTCGACTACGCCCTCGGCGGCGCCACGGATGTCTGCAACCTTGCGTGCCTCTGCACACGACACCACACCCTGAAAGGCGAAACAGCCTGGACGGTCCGCCAGCTCGGCGGCGGAGTTCTGGAGTGGACCTCGCCGGGTGGGCACGTCTACATCGACAAGCCGCCCTCGGCGATCCAATTCGTCCCGAACACGGATCCACCCCCGTTCTAGGGGCACGCCGCTGTGCCTTCTCGGTCACTGAGCTTGTCGAAGTGACCCGCTTTGCCCCGCCCTCCACCTCGCGAGGTTCCGGTGTTCCCGTCGACGGACTCAGGGAGCGTGCGCCTTCTCGGTCACTGAGCTTGTCGAAGTGACCCGCTTTGCCCCGCCCTCCACCTCACGAGGTTCCGGTGTTCCCGTCGACGGGCTCAGGGAGCGTGCGCCTTCTCGGTCACTGAGCTTGTCGAAGTGACCCGCTTTGCCCTGCCCTCCACCTCGCGAGGTTCCGGTGTTCCCGTCGACGGACCCAGGGAGCGTGCGCCTTCTCGGTCACTGAGCTTGTCGAAGTGACCCGTTGCGCCTCAGCGTGCGCTGATCCGCGACTGACCCGATACCGGGTTCAGCAAAACGCGCTACGCGATGCGGCTGCCGCGGGGCAGACGTTTCGCGGGTGTGCGGGTGCGCATCCCGGCCCATATGAGCACGCCGCCCGCGAGCACGATCTGCATGGCGAGGCCCGCGAACCAACTCGGCACCGTGCGCGAATAGACCTCTTCGGGCGTCTCGCCCGGGGCGAGCCCGGCCCGCGGGTCGCACTCGTCCCACGACGAACCCTCGGGCGGCAGCTGAGCAGCACGCACGCCCCATGCGATCTGGCCGAACGTGTCGACGGGGTACCCCTCCCGAGAGAAGGCGATCGGGGTGGCATCGGCCAAGATCACGAACGGGTTGGCGGCCAGGATCCACCACACGTGATCGAACCGGGGCGTCTCACGTTGCGACTCCTGCCACGGACCACAGGTGGGCGGATTGGTCGTCGTCAGACCTTCGGAGTTGTAGATGTAGGTCCGGTAGCGGTCCGTCACCTCGGTGCGCACGGCCGCGCCGCCCAGACCGAAAGCGATAACGGTGCCGATCGTCAACGCCGCCACGACGAGATAGGTCGTCGCAACCGAGAAGAGCGGACGGTTCAGGATGCCCGAGAACCCGACCCCGAGGGCGGCGATGACGCCGATCTCGACGACGAGCACCGCGAGCGAGACCGCGACCACGCCCGCCGGCACATCGCCCGCGAGCGACATGAACACGATGAAGGGCACGGCCACGAGCGCGAACGCCAGACCCGTCGCCCACGCGGCCACGAACTTACCGGTCAGGATCTGGGCGGTCGAGACGAGGGTGACCTGCACCGGTGCGAGCGTCGCCTGGTCGCGGTCGCCGTTGATCGCGTTGCCGCTCAGCGCCGGACTGACGAACGTCACGAGCAACAGCACGATGTAGACGACGACCGAGTAGGCGCCGCGGAACTGGTCCGTCGACCCCGAGAAGACCATGCTCGCGAGCAGCGACACCACGAGCAGGATCACGGCGAACAGCGACAGCAGCACGTACCACGCGACGCTCCGCACGCGCTGCCGCAGCTCGAGGGCGGCGACCGTGGCGGTGCCCGAGACGAAGTTCTTCATGACTGCGCCTCCCCTCGCTCGGTGCCCGGCCTGTTGCCGGGGCCCGCATCGAGATCCTCTCCGAGGTCGAGGAAGGTCCGCTCGAGGGCACCGGTGGCGGGCGCGAACTCCGCGACCGGCAGGCCGGCCGCGACGAGGCGCGCCAGAGCGGCCGCCGCATCCGATTCCGACGCGAACGGGATCAGGATGTCGCGGCGCTCACTGCGCACGGATGCCCCATCGATCTCCGGCAAGGCCGCGACGATGCGACCCACGGCATCCGCGCCCGCACCGCCCGCCGCGGTGAACCGCACGCGCCAGTCGCTGAGCCGGGATGCGGCAGCGGCTACACGATCCGCGCCGACGGTCTCGCCGCGCACCATGAAGACGGCGTCGTCCGCGACCTCTTCGAGCTCCGAGAGCACGTGGCTGGAGACGAGGATCGTGCGGCCCTCTGCCGCGAGCCGGCGCAGCAGGTGTCGCAGCTCGACGCGCGCCCGGGGGTCGAGTCCCGAGGCCGGTTCGTCGAGGAGCAGCACACTCGGCTCGTGGACGAGAGCACGGGCCAGACCCAAGCGCTGCTTCTGCCCGCGCGACAGGACTCGGGCCGGGGCGTCCGCGAGTTCGCCGAGCCCGACCAGCTCGATCAGTTCGCCGGCCCGAGCCGCGGCCCGCTCGTGCGGGATCCGGTAGAGCCGAGCGGTCGTCACGAGCGTCTCGCGGGCGGTCAGCGAGGGCCAGGCCCCCAGCGCGTCGGGCATCCAACCGAGCAACGCGCGGGCCCCCTGGGGATCCGAGACGGGGTCCACTCCCCCGATTCGCACCTCGCCCGCATCGGGGCTGAGCAGCGAGGCGAGCATCAGCAGCAGCGTCGTCTTGCCCGACCCGTTCGGTCCGACGAGTGCCGTCACCCGGCCGGGGTGCGCAACGAGTGTCGCATCGCGGACGGCCTGAACCTCGGCGAATGAGCGGCGGACGGAGGTGACCTCGATACCGGGCGTCATGGGGTCAGCCTACGCACGCCGCCCGCCCGTGCTCGAGCAGCGTCGGGCGCGGCGAACGTTCAGGAAGTGGCGTGCGCCGCGAGTCGGCGGAGCCCCTCGTCGATGCTGACCGACGGAGCCCAGTCCAGGGCCCGCCGCGTCTCGCGCTGGTCGAACCAATGCGCGGTCGAGAGCTGCTCGGCCAAGAAGCGCGTCATCGGGGGTTCGTCCTCGCCCGGCCGGAGCGCCCAAACCCGTTCGATCAGCGATCCCGCCGCGCGCGCGACGCCCGCGGGGATGCTCCATCGCGGGGGACGCGCGCCCGACGCCAGGCAGATGCCCGCAAGCAGTTCACCGACGGGGCGCGGTTCGCCGTTCGTGATCACGAACGCCCGTCCGCGCGCGGTGTCGGCCCGGTGGAGCGCGGCGACGATCCCGGTCGCGGCGTTGTCGACGTAGGTCGAGTCGAGGAGGGCCCGTCCGCCGTCGAGCAGAGGCAGGCGTCCCCGGCGCGCGCGGTCGAGGATCCGGCCCACCAACTGCGTGTCCCCCGGGCCCCACACGAGGTGCGGGCGCACCGCGACAATGCGCATCGCGTCCGAGTCGCGGCCGAGCGCGATCAGCTCGGCTTCGGCCTTCGTACGCGCGTACTCTCCACGCGCATCGGCAGGTGAGGCCGGCTCCGCGCCCACCCCGGCGAGCGCAGAACCCGCGTGCGCCACAGACGGCGACGACACCTGCACGAACCGGGATACTCCGGCCCGCGCGGCGGCATCGAGCACGGCCCGCGTCCCCTCGACGTTCACAGCACGGAACTCCGCGGGGTCGCCCGCCAGCGACACCTTCGCGGCGAGATGAACGATCCCCTCGGCCCCGTCGACGAGGCGCGAAACAGCATCGGGGTCGGTGATCGAGCCCAGGATGTCGGTGACCCCCTCGACCCCCGAGGGCCGCCGCTGCAGGGTGCGGACGTGGTGCCCGGATGCGACGAGCTCGGCAGCAACGGCGCGGCCGAGGTATCCGGACGCTCCCGTGACCGCGACGATCACGGCCGGGTCATCCGTCCGCCCGCGAGCGTGCGCTCCGCCCACTCGGACAGACGCGTGCGGTCGATCTTGGAGTTGTGACGGATGTCGGTGGGCAGGTGAGGCACGACCAGCACCGCGACCAGGGGCAGGGCGGTGCGTGCCCGAACGTCCGCCGTCAACTCGGGCGAAGCCAAACCGGGGCGTGCGGCGGAGGGCACGACCTCGACGGCAACCTCGACGACGGCCACGGCCTGGCGAAGCCCCTCCGGACCGACCCCGACGACCGCCGCGCGGCGCACCCCTGCCGCACCCTCGATCTGTTGCTCGGGCCCGACCGGCGCAACGGGGCCATCGGCCGTGGCGAGAACGTGGGGAAGACGCCCCTCGATCCACAGCCGACCCTCGGCATCGAGGTGCCCCACATCGCCCGTCCGATGCCAGCGACCCTCGCGAGGCGTTTCGCACACCGCGCCGCGGTCGGTCAGCCAGAGCCGGTCGTACGACGTCTTCAGGTGCGCGGCCGACACGACGACCTCGCCCAACACGCCGGGCTCGTCGCTCGGCGCGCCGACCGCGCGACCTTCGGCGTCCAAGGCGCTGATGAGCACCCGGTTCGACCCGATGGGCGAGCCGACGCACACACCCCGGTCCGCGGCGTTCGACACGGCGCGGATGCCCGCGAGGGTCACGTCCGTGACGAGCAGGCATTCGGTCATGCCGTAGGGAGTGTGGGGCTCGGCGTTGGGCATCAGCTCAGCCGCCGCGGCCAGCAGCGGTTCGCCGACGGGAGCGCCGGTCGACAGGAAGGTGCGGACGCCCTCGAGCGCGCGACGATCGTCGCCGGACAGGTCGCCGGCGGTGGTGACGACATTCAGGATCGCCGCGGGCGAGAGGAAGACGATGCGCGCATCGGAGGCTCGGACCGCTGCCGCGACGGCCCGCGCGGTGAGGGTCCGCGGTGCCGAGACATCCATATCGGGCGTCGCCGATCGGGTACCGAGCGCGGGTCCCAGCAGGGCGAACGGCGCGAAACCGGTGACGAGCCCCGTGTCCGCACCCACGTCGAAGTGAGCCGCGAGCACATCGCGAAGCGCCGAGAGCTGACGATGCGTGTATGCGACGCCCTTCGCCGGGCCCGTCGAGCCCGACGTGAACAGGATCGCCGCGGGGTCGTCCGGCGCAGGTTCGGGGGGCATCGGAACGCCCGCCCGGAGGGCCGCGGCGCCCAACGCGGCCACGTTTGCGAGATCATGCGAGACACCGAGAAGTCGTTCGGATGCCGCGGCCAGGCGCTCGACCGAGATGCGCGCGCCAGGCCAACCCAGAACGCGTGCCGCAGAGAGCCCCGGGAGTTCGCCGATGACGACATCCGGCCAGGCGCCGCGCACCGCGCGCGACAAGCCGCGCACGCCGAGCCCGGCGTCGGCCACGACCACGACCGCGCCGAGGCGCAGACACGCGTAGACGACAGCGGTGAGGGTGGGCCCCGGCGGGACGAGCACCGAGACGCGCTGCCCCCTCCGCACCCCGACACGGGCGAAACCGGCCGCCAGACTCCGGACGCGGTCGTCGAGCTGCCGCCAGCTCACGCGGCGCGCGGAACCTCCGCGTGCAGCCATGTCGATGATCGCGACATCGTCGTCGTCGCGTCGTGCCTCGAGCGCGGCCCACAACGGGGTGAACGACTCGGCGTCAGAATCCGCAGCGGTCGAGACATCCGCGCCCGAGACATCCGGCCCACCATTGTGTCCGGGAATCAGCGCGGCGGCGTTGTCGCCGAGCCACGTCAGGATCGTGTCGGCGTAGGGCCGGTCCTCGGCGATCAGGTGCCCGGCACCCTCGAAGCGGTGCACGTCGGCGTGCGGCAGCCGGTCGATCAGGTCGTCGAGGTAGCGGTCGCCGAAGATCGGATCCTTCGGGCCCCACACAAGCAGAGCCGGCACCTCGAGCTCGGCGACACCGGCGGCGATGCGCTGCAATTCCGCGAAGCTCCCGTGCGACGCATCCACCGGGATGTCCGCGACGAACGCGCCGATGCCGTGCCGCTGCGCGGCCGAACGATAGGGCGCTCGGAAGGCGTCCTTCACCTCCGGAGCCAGCGGCGGGTGCGCGAGCGAGAGCGTCGTCTCGAGAAACGCGGGGGTGGCGACCGTCGACGCCGCGAGCACACCGCGAGCGCCGGCGAGGCGCAGCGGGGCCGGGATCGGCACCCCGTCCGGGTGGTGCACGGCCGTGTTGAGCGTGATGACCCCGGCGAGGAGCTCGGGGTGATCGATCGCCCAGCCCAGCGAGATGACACCGCCCCAGTCGTGGCCGAGCGTGATGACCGGGCCCCCAAGGCCCAGGTCGTCCGTGAAGTCGGCGAGATCGGTCACGCGCTGCGGCAGTGTCCGGGTCGTGCCGGTGCGCGCCGAGAAGCCCATGTCGAGCTGGTCGACCGCGATCACGCGCCAGGCCGGCTGACCCGCTTCGGCGGCCCGGAGCGAGGCCGACGCAAGGCGACGCCACAGATACGACCAGGTCGGGTTGCCGTGCACGGCAAGGATCGTCCCGACGACCTCGACGCCGCCCGCACGGGCGAGACGCTCCAGCTCGTCGCCGGTGTCGAGATAGTGCCACTCGCGCGAGACATCCGATGTCCGATCGCGAACCAGGCGGGTGCGGCTGAAGCGGATGTCGAAATCAGGCAACCCTGCGAGCGTCCGCGAGACCGCGTCGTTCACCAGGCGAGTTCCATCATGGCCGTGTTCAAACCCGAGCCGACACCCATCAGCAGCACTCGATCGCCCTTGCGGAGCGACGCCTGCTCTTCGACCAGCGTGATCGGAACGGACGCGGGACCGATGTTTCCGTAGTGCGGGAAGGTCGTCGGGACGCGGGAGGCGTCCAGATTCACCGCCTTCACGATCGCATGCGTGTGGATCGACGAGACCTGGTGCGTGATGTACCGGTTCATCGATTTCCAATCCCACTCGGTCGCGGCGTCCTTCCAGGCCGAGACGACCAGGTCGAGCCCGCCCTTGAGGAGCGCCTTCGCGTCCGTGAACATGCCGTCGACGCTGCCGACGCAGAGCCGGTGGAACTCGGTCGCGGCTCGCGTGACACCGCCGAGGATGCGGTGGCCCTCCGGGTGCTCGTCGGCACGGCCGAGCACGGCTGCGGCAGAGCCCGAACCGAGCGTGAGAGAAGCGAACTCGCTCATGAAGCCGTCACGATCGCTCTCGGCGAGCAGGAGGCGCTCGATCGTGTTGATCTGGATCTCGTCCGCGTCTTCTCCGGCAACCACGATGGCGTAGCGGATCTGACCGGATTCGATCATCGTCGCGGCGAGCGACATGCCGTTGATGAAGCCGAGACAGGCGTTCGCGATATCGAAGTTCACGGCGGAGCTCGGCAGGTCGAGGCCGTGGTGCAGAGCGACGGCGACGGATGGCTCGAGATTCGTCCGCGTGACGGAGGTGTTGATCAGCAGGCCGACCTCGGACGCATCAACGCCCGCTTCCGCGAGCGCACGCTGGCCGGCCGTGATCGTGGCGTCGTCGACCGTCTCGCCCGCGGCCCAGTTGCGGCGCTCGAGCACCCCGGCGACGCGTTTGAGCAGCCCGCTGCGGAGCTTCAGGCGTTTCAGCGACGGGGCGAGGCGGTCTTCGATGTCGTCGGAGGTCGTCACACGACCGGGAAGAACGCTCGCGACAGAGAGCAACGCGACGTTGCTGAAGCGAGAGGTGGCATTGCCGGGCACAGAGTCTCCTTCAGGAGGTCGTTACATTCCCCCTCATATGGTTTTACCTCACTCTGTCTGTGTGTTGGCGGGGGTTGCGTTTCCGAGTACCTACGCGGTGGACCCTCGCGAGTCGTCAAGGCGCATTGACCCGCACCTATCGCATCCACCCGGAAACGCCTTCGCGCGCCTGCGGATCGTGCCCCGTCGACCGGCCGCAAACTGTCAGACGTCACGCGCGAGGTCATCACGAGGCAAGTCGGCCCTGACGACGCGCGACGGGACGTTCGGCACTACTTCATCGTCGTCGCCTGCGAGAGCGTTGGCTCATCAGCCCCGGCGCTCCAACAGATGTGCCGGGGAACACTATTGAGGAGCACCCGGTGACGATCACCAGCGCACGTACCAACACTTCCCCGGCCGGTTCCACCCAGACTCGCGCGCTTTCGAGCGAGGACGACGTCCGCGTCACGGGTCCCGGCCGCTACGCCCTCGCGCTCCTCCGGCTCGGAACCGGATTCATCTTCCTGTGGGCCTTCCTCGACAAGACGTTGGGCCTCGGCTTCTCGACCCCGCCCGAGCGGGCCTGGATCAACGGCGGAACGCCCAGCCAGGGCTTCCTCAACAGCGACGCCGTGGTCGGACCCCTCAAGGGCTTCTTCGCCAGCATCGCCAGCCCTCTCACCGACGTGCTGTTCATGGCCGGCATGCTCGGAATCGGCGTCGCCGTCATCCTCGGAATCGGCCTCCGTGTGAGCGCAGTCGCCGGCTCGGTCATCATGGTGTTCATGTACCTGGCCGAGTGGCCGTTCGCAGCACTCACATCGTCGACCAACCCGCTCGTGGATTACCACATCATCTACGCCCTCGCCCTGATCGCGGTCGCCGCGACCTACGCCGGCGACACCTGGGGCTTCGGAGTTCCATGGCGCAAGCTCGCCATTGTGCGCAGCCAGCCCTGGCTCATCTGAGTCCACTCCCTGAGCGCGCCGCATCTGGATCCCGTCCAGGTGCGGCGCGCTCCCGTGGGTGAGGTCGCACACTCGGGACTATTGCGCCAGCCCCTCGGCATCGCCGCTGTCATGTTGTTTGCTTGAAGCATGTCCCCGACCCCCGCCGACCCGATCGCCGTCCTGTTCGACATCGATGGAACCCTCGTCGACTCGAACTACCTGCATATCGATGCCTGGGACAGGGCGTTCGCCGAAGCGGGGCATCCGGTCGCGGTGTGGCGCATCCACCGCTCGATCGGGATGGACTCCGGCAAGCTCTTGGAACGCCTGCTCGGGGATCATGCAGCGGATCTCAGTGACGCTGTGAAGCAGGCTCACGCGCGGAACTATTCGGAGATGTCGGACCGCCTCCGTCCGTTCGCGTCCGCCCGGGAACTGCTGGACGAACTCTCGCGGCGCGGTCATCGTGTCGTCCTGGCGACCTCGGCACCGCAGGAAGAGCTGGACGCGCTCCTCGCCGTGCTCGATGTTGCGGATGCCGTGGACGCGGTCACCTCCGGCGAAGACGTCGAGGCGGCCAAACCCGAACCCGACCTCGTCAACATCGCCGTCGAACGGGCCGAGGTCACTCCCGACCGGGCACTGCTGGTGGGAGATTCGGTGTGGGACATCTACTCCGCAGCCCGCGCGGGTGTCCGGAGTATCGGTGTGCGCAGCGGCGGGTACAGCTCGGCAGAACTTCTCGAAGCAGGCGCCGCCGCCGTGTACGACGATGTCGCGGATCTGCTCGCACACCTCGAAGAGAGCCCTATCGTGGCGAGCACCTACGAAATCTGAGCACCCCCACCACATCCTCGATAAAGGAGCACGACATGAACGAATCCACCCCAGAATCAGCACGCGACGCCGACGAGCAGCCGCAGCAGACGGACGATGCCGCCGCGGACGCCGGCTCGGAGTCGCCCGAAGAGGGCGCAGCGGCCATGGAGGACGCCGAAGACGCGGTCATCGACGAGGGCAACTGACCTCACGGCCTCTCGCGCGTCGCCTCAGCCCGGGGTCACGCCATCCGTTCCCTGCACGAGACGATACGACGGCTGACGGAGCGATCGCACCCACGGGTACGTGCCCGCTCCCGGCAGGGCATTGCGCACCGAATCGAACCGCAGGCCCGCATCGTCCTGACTCGTGCCGTGGTTCGCGGCATCGTCCGCCCCCGCACGCATGCGGAGCGAGACGTCGGCGAACGGATGCCACAGGCCGGTCGGCGTCGCGTGGTACAGCCGAAGGCCCCAGCCCGCACGGGTCAGCACGGCGTCGAGCGCGTCGCCCCGGGCGGGCAGGGTGCCGTCCGAGGTCTGCCGAGCACTGAGGAGCACCGGTCCGCGCGATGAGCGGTACGGGAACAGGGTGCCGAACCAGGCCCGCGATGCCGACCTCTGCACCGCAAGCATGAACCGGCCGGGCACACCACGGCCCGTCGAAGCGAGCTCGATGTCGGCGGGCAGATCCCCCGCATCGATCCGCAAAGCGAGCCCGATCACGTCGGGCAGCAGCCACGGCAGACCGACCGAGCGCGAGAGGCGCGCGACGACAGCAACGGGCACGGATGGTGCCTCATCCACCCAGGCGATGCCGGAGGGCTCGGCGCCGGGCAGCCACGTGATATGCCCCTCGAGCACGCGACCACGAACGTGGATGGGGCGCGGGCGTCGCAGCAGCAGAAGCCCCGCGAACAGGGCCCGCAGCACGCGGCCTCCCCGACGGGTGAGCGGTGTCAGCATCCGGTAAGTATGAACACCACCCGGTCCGCCCTCGCCGGCCTATCGCCGAGCTGCTGGGGCAGCTAGTATCCGGCACCCTGGGACGCCCCGCGGGGTCGGACATTATGGTCCGACAACCGCGGAATCAACCCCGTCGCGCCCCACGTCGGTTCGTGGCTGACTGGTTCCATGGCACGCATCGGCACCTCGGGGTGGAGCTACGAGCACTGGGACGGGGTTCTCTACCGTCCCGGCCTCCCGCAGCGCGAGCGGCTGGCACGCTATGTCGAGGAGTTCGACACGGTCGAGCTGAACGCCTCGTTCTACCGGTGGCCGCCCCCGGCGACGTTCGCCTCGTGGCGCCGGCGTCTGCCTGACGGGTTCGAGATGGCGGTCAAAGCGCCGCGCGGGTTGACGCACGCGCGTCGGCTGCTCGAGCCGGAACGCTGGATCGAGCGGATGTCAGCAGGGCTCCACGAACTCGCCGGCCGTCGGGGGCCTCTGATCGTGCAGCTTCCGCCGACGATGCAACGCGACGACGATCGTTTGGATTGGTTTCTCGCCCAGCTGCCGCCGTGGACGCAGCCGACGCTCGAGTTCCGGCATCCGTCCTGGAATGACGAGGATGTCTTCCGCCTGCTGGAGCGGCGAGGAGCGGCGTACTGCGTCATGAGCGGCGCGGGGCTGCCCTGCATCCTGCGCGCCACCGCCGACCTGGTCTACGTGCGGTTGCACGGCCCCGACGACCACGCGCTCTACGGGGGTTCGTATTCCGACGACGCGCTCGCGTGGTGGGCGGATCGCATCCGGGAGTGGGAGGGTCAGGGGCGACGCGTCTGGGCCTTCTTCAACAACGACGGAGACGGAAACGCGGTGCGCAACGCCCGATCGTTGCGCACCGCGCTCACCGCGTGAACGTTGGCGGTCAAGTCGGCCAGCAGGTTGCCGCTCGCCGCGATGTATGACCCCTGCCACCCCTCGACATCCCGGCCACGGGGCTGACACCATGTCAGCGTGACGACGCCCACCCCGCCGAACTGCGCGACCTGGCGCTTCTGCGGCGCGTGCGCTACGAGAACCTGCGCTGGATCACCGTGGGCCCGGTCGGTCAGCCCGACACCGCGATCGTGCTGCACCCGCCCGCGGCGAATCCGGGCGTCACCGAGGACGAGGGGCGCGTGCTGCTCGAACTCATCGCGAAGGGCACGTATTTCGGGGTGAACCTCGCCACCGACGATCTCGACAGCCTGTTCGCGACGCTCGAGTCACGCGGCGCGGAGATCGTGCAGGAGCCGATCGATCAGGACTACGGCGTGCGCGACTGCGCCTTCCGCGACCCCGCCGGCAACATGATCCGCGTGCAGGAGAACAAGCGCTGAGTCGCGGGACCGGGCTCAACCCGTGAGTGTCTCGAGCTCCTCGAGGATGCGGGGGTCCGCGAGCACGCGGAAGTGCCCCATCATGTCGAGCACCACGTTGCGAGCCCCGGGCAGAGCGCTGCCGCCCGGAATGTGCGGGTCGAAGCGACCGTAGACCGACACGATGCGCGCGTCGACGGCTGTCTCGAGCAGCAGCGCACGGATGGTCGCGTCGCGCGGCGAGAACCCACGCAGCGCCCGGCCCAGGAAGAACCGCGCGTAGGTCGACCCGGCGAAAGGCGTCGCGATCGCGAGCATCCCGGTGACGTGCTCGGGCATCGCGCCCGAGATCATCGCCTGCTTCCCGATCAGCCCACCCTTGCTGTGCGCGACGATGACCGCGCCGCGCAGCTCGTGCTCCCGCAGGTACGCGAGCACATCGACCGCCGAGTCGGTCACCGGCCGTCCGTTGCGGCGCAGCACGTCGATGACGTGGATCGGATGGCCCCGCTCGTGCATCGCCGAGATGAGCGGCAGCATGAACCGCCACGACTCGTAGATGCCCGGCAGCACGACGATCGGTGTGCGGGGTCCGGCGTGGAATGCCGAGGGGTCCGTTCGATCGAACGCCGCACGGATCTGACGGAGGACGGCGTACGCATAATCGCGCACCCAGGCACCGAGCATCGACACCTGTGACACGCGGCGCGGCGTCATATCGTCGGCTCGCGTTCGCGGTCGACCCGGTGATTTTGTGCGAGGAAAGCGTCGATCGCGGACGCCACGGCTCGCGCCCCCGCAAACTGCACGACATGTCGGTGCCCGGGCACGTTGACGAGCGAGCCGTCCCGAGCCCGATCGCGCAGCCGTCGGCACCACTCAAGGCCGGCGACGGGGTCGTTCCCTCCGCGCAGAACGAGCACCGGGGCGCTGAGCTCGGCGACCCGTTCCTCGGTCGGGTACGCCATCATGTGGCGCAGCTGGGTCAGGTACCAGGGCATTCCGCACCGGATGTAGTCCGCGAACACGATCGAGTTGACGAGGGGCAATTCACCCAGCGTGTCGAGGGCGAGCGCGACGCTCTGGGCTCGAAGCGTCCGATGCTCGTCGTCCGCGACCGGCCCGATCAGCACGACACCCGCGGCGAGGTCCGGGCGCTGCCGGGCGAGTTCGACGACCCACTGCGCACCCATCGAATGCCCCACGAGCACGGCACGGGGAACGTTCAGTTGCACGAGGACCTCGGCGAGCGCCCGTGCCATTCGTTCCTGCTCGAACGGCTCGCGCGGGCGACCGAACCGTCCGAAGCCGGGCAGATCGATCGAGTGCACGTCGCGCGTGCGGGCGAACTCGTCGTGCAGACGGACGAAGTAGCGCTGCGACATCCCGATCCCGTGGATCAGCACGACGGGCAGGTCAGCATCGAAGTGCGAGCCGCCGGTTCGCGGCGCGATGGAGGAGTACGCGCGAAAGCGCCCGCCATCGATGTCGAACTCGGTCTGCCGCATGGACCGAGCCTGACAGGTGCGGGGTCGCCGTGTGCGGGGTTGACCCGCGGTTCATCCGCGGATACGAGTGCAGACAGGATCGCCGCTGCGCGCGCTCATCGAGGCGACGGCGGCCATGGAGATGGCCGATATCGAGAACACATTCGGCGCCATGTGATCGACGGATGTGCTCGCGTCAGCGCGCGAACACGTCCATCCCGAGGTCGGGGTGGTCGACGAACACGCCGTCCACCCCGGCATCCCGGATGACCTGCCACTCGGCCTCGTAATCACCCAGCGCACTCGCGCCGCCGCGACCGCGGAAGTCGGCGACGAGAAATGTGTTCTCGGGCCGGCATGTCCACGTGAAGACCTTGAGGCCGCGGGCATGGGCATCCGCGACCACCGGTGTCGGCCCCGTCATCCGCCCGAGCTTGTTCGGCGCCAGGATCACGCGCTTGTCGACGCTGATCCCCTCGAACCGCCCGATCAGCGCATCGAGCCCCGCCGGCTGGACGGTCTGGCGGTAGGTCGGGGCGTCCTCGCCCCGTGCGGCCACGAGATCCCAGGGTCGCCCGCCCGCCTCGATCAGATAGACGTATTGCGCACGCAACCCGCCCGCTCGGAGGCGCTCGAGCACGGTCGATTCGAACGACTCGATTACGAGTGCGGCCGAGTCGGCCCATCCGCTTCTCTGCAGTTCTGCTTCGACGAGCGGTACGACATCGAGACCCACGCCCTCGAAGTACGTCGCGTGCTTGATCTCGAGCACGACGCCGATCTCACGATCCTGCTCCACGGACGCCGCGCGAACCAGGTCGAGCACGTCCGCCAAGCGCAGGATCGGCTGTTGATCGTCGAAGCTCGCACTGGCGGGACGGATCTTCGGCAGCCGCTCGCGACACTTCAGCGTCGAGAGCTCGGCCCACGTGAAGTCCTCGGTGAACCAGCCGGTCAAGGCTGTGCCGTCCACGGTCTTCGTCGTCCGGCGATCGGCGAACTCAGGTCGGGCCCCGACATCCGTCGTTCCCGAGATCTCGTTCTCATGCCGCACGACCAGCACGCCGTCGCGCGTCGGCACGACGTCGGGTTCGACCGCGTCCACACCCATGGCCACGGCCAGGTCGTACGAGGACCGGCTGTGCTCGGGGCGATACCCGGGGGCACCACGGTGACCGATCACGAGGGGGCGGCCGAGCGAGCGGTCGAGACGCATGGTTCCAGGCTATCCGCGGGCATCCGCCCGACCGCGCGAATGACGGATGCGGGGCGCCCCTCATAGCCCTCTCACAGCCGAGGACCGTGACCGCCCGGTGGGCGTCGGATATCGTTGATAAACAGCACACCGCTGTGGACCCCGATTTTGGAGTGTGAGCCAGGCCATGGCCCTCAACAACCCCGCGTTCAACAACCCGGCGTTCCAGGACCCCCGCGCCGTACAGACCTACCCCGGTGGATCGCAGGCCGCGAACCTCCGTGGTGCGTCGTCGACGGCTTCCGCCTCGCGCGCAGGCCTCGACGTCGGCGCTCAGGCCCAGATGGAGGGCGCGTACGCCGCCCCCGCCGCCGGAGCCCACCAGACCGACCGCATGACGGTCGAAGACACGGTCGTCAAGACCGTCGGCCTCTTCGCCATCCTTCTCGTGACCGCCGTCGTCGGCTGGGTCTGGACGCTCGGCGCCCTCTCTCCCGCCGAGTCGACCAGCCAGAACATCCTGCCGCTCGTCATCGGTGGCCTCGGTGGCTTCGTCCTCGCGATGGTCATCATCTTCACGTCGCGCAAGAAGATCCGCCCCGCGCTGATCTTCGCCTATGCGGCGCTCGAGGGCCTGTTCATCGGCGGCATCTCGGCGATCTTCGAGTTCCAGTTCGAGGGCATCGTCGTCCAGGCCACCCTCGCGACCCTCGCGGTCGTCGGTGTGACCCTGGCACTGTTCGCGAGCGGCAAGGTCCGCGCGTCGAAGAAGGCGACCAAGATCTTCCTCATCGCGATGGTCGGATACCTGGCCTTCTCGCTGCTGAACCTGGTGCTCATGTGGACCGGCGTCTCCGACAGCGCCTTCGGCCTCCGTAGCGAGCCGAGCCCGCTCTTCGGCATTCCGTGGGGCGTCCTGATCGGCGTGTTCGTGGTCATCCTGGCCGCTTACTCGCTCGTGCTCGACTTCGACCAGATCCAGCAGGGCGTCCGCAACGGCGCCCCCCGTCAGTTCGCCTGGATGGGCGCCTTCGGCATCATGGTGACGGTCGTGTGGCTGTACGTCGAGATCCTGCGCATCATCGCGATCGCCCGCAGCAGCAACTAGCACCGCTTTCGTGAAGGGGGTCGTCCGGTTCTCGGGCGGCCCCCTTTTCGCTGCCGTCGGGCTCGCACGATTTCGTGCGGGGTCGGCACGAGCGGGTCTGGCCCGAGCTATCCGTCCCACCTAGCCTGAGGTGATGGCTTCTTCCGCTCCCGCTGAGATCCTCGACATCGACGGCCACGAGGTGCGCGTCAGCAACCCGAGCAAGATCGTCTTCCCCGAGCCGGGGCACACCAAGCTCGATGTCGTCCGGTACTACCTGGCCGTGGCGGACGGAGCGCTGCGGGGTGCCGGCGGTCGGCCGATGGTGCTCAAGCGGTTCGTCAAAGGCATCGGCGCCGAAGCTTTCTTCCAGAAGCGCGTGCCCGAGAATCACCCCGACTTCATCGACACCGCGACCCTCCGATACGCGTCGGGGACCTCCGCCGAAGAGGCCGTCGTGCGGGATGCGGCGGGCCTCGCCTGGATCGCGAACCTCGGATGCCTCGACCTGAACCCGCATCCGGTGCGCGCCGAGGACCTCGAGCACCCCGACGAGCTGCGCATCGACCTCGACCCCATGTCGGGGGTGGCGTGGGAGCAGATCGTCGACGTTGCGATGATCGCGGGCGAGGTGCTGGCCGACCACGGCCTGGTGGGGTGGCCGAAGACGTCGGGCTCGCGCGGGCTGCACATCCTGGTGCGTATCGAGCCGCGCTGGACGTTTCGCGAGTTGCGCGGCGCCGCCGAGGCGCTGGCCCGCGAGGTCGAGGCGCGGGCACCGGGCCTTGCGACCGCGCGCTGGTGGAAGGAAGAGCGCGGGGAGAGCGTCTTCGTCGACTTCAACCAGAACGCGAAAGACCGGACCGTGGCATCCGCGTACTCGATCCGTCCCCTGCCGGATGCGCGCGTGTCGACCCCGCTCGGCTGGGATGAGCTGCGGACGCGCCGGCCCGAGGAGTTCACCGTCGCGACCGTCGTGCCGCGGTTCCGGGACATCGGCGATCCGCACGCGGGGATCGATGACGCGCCGGGGACGCTCGACGGGTTGCTCGCGCTCTCGGAAAGCCTGGGGCCCGCCGAGAAGCCGCCGCGTGCGGGCGACGGGTCCGGGCGCCGGGTCTCGACGATGCCGCTGATCGAGGTGGCGCGCACGAAGACCAAGGCCGAGGCGCTGGAAGCACTCGAGCGGTGGAGGGCGGCGCATCCCTCCGCGGCGGCGGATCTGCACCCGGCCGACGAACTCGTCGACGGGATGCGCGGCAGTTCGTCGCTCTGGTACCGCGTGCGGGTCAATCTGCAACACGTGCCGGAGGAGGAGCGTCCCGAGCAGGGCCCCCTGCTGGCCGACTACGACCCGTGGGCGGGTCGCACCTGGCCCGGTCGCTCCTGACCCATGGTCGAGGAGCACGATGGGGTTGACCTCGCGCCCCGATGATGTCGACTGCTAGTTTGAGCGCATCGGTCAGCAAGGGGAAGCCATGACCCATCGTTTCGCCGCCGCGATCTTCGCGGCTGTGGCGTTGTCTCTCGTCACGCCTTCCACCGCTGTCGCGGTCGCGGCGCCGGCCGAATTCACGACGCCCGCCGCGGCGGTGAGCCCGACGGAGGCGACAGCGACGGAGGCGACAGCGACGGACCCGGCAGCGACGGAGGCGCCCGCGAACACCACTCCGGTCGAGGGGTCGCCGCAGGGCGATGTGGGGCTCTCCGTCGATCCCCGCGGCACCGTGCAGGTCATGGGCTGGGTGTTCGACAGCAGCGACTTCGGCGCCGCGATTCGCGCGAACGTCCTGGTGGACGGGATGCTCTTCACCTACGCGATGGCCAACCTGCCCTCCGACTACCTCTACGCCTACGGGATTCCCGGGCGCCACGCGTTCTGGACCGCCGTGTCACTCGCCCCGGGTGACCACGAGGTGTGCGTCGTCTACGCCAACGTCGGCGCGGGTGCGGACACCCACGCACCCTGCCAGACCGTTTCGATCCCCGCACGGGCCGCGCAGGATTGGCCCCAGGGCGACTTCGCCGTTCAGGCTGCCCCCGAGAGCGGGCACCTCATCGTCGTCGGGTGGGCTTTCGACCACTCCGAGCTCTCCGCGAGCATCGACGTCGAGATATCGGTGGACGGTCGCGTCAGCGGCCCGATTCGCGCCGGTCTCGACAGTTCCTACCTGTACGCCTACGGGGTCCCCGGCCGACACGCTTTTGCGGCGGCGTTCCCCGTGGCGACCGGCGACCACACCGTGTGCGTGCGCGCGCGGGACCGCGCTCCCGGTGGCGATATCGTCATCGGGTGCCAGCAGGTGAGCATCGTCGTCCCCGCGCACAACCCCGAGGGATCCGTCCAGTTGTCGATGAACGCCAACGGATCGTTCTCGATCAGCGGGTACGTGTTCGATCGCTCGAACCTGGGCGAGCCGGTGCGCATCGCCGTGTTCCAGAACAGCACCCTCACGGCGTCGCCGTATGCGACCGCCGGCACCCCGCAACTCGCGGCGTACGGCGTCTACAACAAGGGTGTGGACCTACGGCTGCCGCCTCTCACCCGTAGCGGGCCCGTGAACATCTGCGTGCTGGGGCTGAACAACGGAACCGGCTCGAATTCGTGGCTCGCGTGCGGCGACTTCGACCCACGCGGAACCACCCCCACCTTCGGTTCGACGACGGACCCCAACAGCACGGATGTGCTGGTCAACAAACGCAACGCGCTCCGTCCGCCGTCCTACACACCACCCGATCTCCACCCGATCGGCGTGCGCTCCGAAGCCGCCTCGCACCTGCAGTGGATGTTCGCGGATGCGGGCGCGGCCGGTCATGCGCTCCGCGTCGCAAGCGGATACCGCAGCTACTCCACCCAGGTGGCGACGTACAACTCGCAGAGAGCCCGCGGCGGCCAAGCGTACGCGGACACGATCGCGGCACGCCCCGGCCACTCCGAGCACCAGGCCGGGCTCGCCGCAGACATCGCCGCTTTCGGCCAGGGATGCGATGTCGCCGAGTGCTTCGGATACACGCCCGCCGGGCAATGGCTCGCGGCCAACGCCTGGCGATACGGCTTCATCCAGCGCTACCCGCGGGGATACACGGCGACCACCGGATACGTGTGGGAGCCCTGGCACTACCGCTACGTCGGACGCATCACCGCCCGCGAGATGCACGACGGCGGAGTCGCAACCTATGAGGACTACCTCGGCGCGCCTCCCGCGCCGACGTACTGAGGTCGTCCGGCTGAGGGCCCGAAGCCCCGCGTCAGCTCACTCCCACTCGATGGTGCCCGGCGGCTTCGACGTGACGTCGAGCACGACGCGGTTGACCTCGCGCACCTCGTTGGTGATGCGGTTCGAGATCTTCGACAGCACGTCGTAGGGCAGGCGGGTCCAGTCCGCGGTCATCGCGTCCTCGGACGAGACGGGCCGCAGGACGATCGGATGGCCGTAGGTGCGGCCGTCGCCCTGCACACCGACCGAGCGCACATCGGCGAGCAGCACGACGGGGCACTGCCAGATCTCGGCGTCGAGGCCGGCGCGAGTCAGCTCTTCGCGGGCGATGGCGTCGGCGTCACGCAGGATCTCGAGGCGGTCAGCGGTAACCTCACCGACGATCCGGATGCCGAGGCCCGGCCCCGGAAAGGGCTGTCGGCCGACGATCACCTCGGGCAGGCCGAGCTCGCGGCCGATGGCCCGCACCTCGTCCTTGAACAGGGTGCGCAGCGGCTCGACGAGCTCGAACTGCAGATCTTCGGGCAGGCCGCCGACATTGTGGTGCGACTTGATGTTCGCGGTACCGGAGCCTCCGCCGGACTCGACGACGTCGGGGTACAGCGTGCCCTGTACGAGGAAGCGGATCGGCTCGCCGTCGGCCGCGGCCTCGAGCACGAGGTCCTTCTCGGCGGCCTCGAAGGCACGGATGAACTCGCGCCCGATGATCTTGCGCTTCTGCTCCGGGTCCGAGACTCCCGCGAGCGCGGTCAGGAACTTCTCCCGCGCGTCGACGGTGACGAGGCGGACGCCCGTGGAGGCGACATAGTCGTTCTCGACCTGCTCGCGCTCGCCCTTTCGGAGCAACCCGTGGTCGACGAAGATGCACACGAGCTGGTCACCCACGGCCTCGTGGACGATGGCGGCGGCCACGGCGGAGTCGACGCCGCCCGACAGACCGCAGATGACCCGCGCCGACCCGATCTGGGCGCGGATGCGCGCGACCTGCTCGGCGATGACGTTTCCGCTGTTCCAGTCCGCGGGCAGACCCGCGGCACGGTGCAGGAAGTTCTCGATCACGCGCTGGCCGTGGTCGGTGTGCTTGACCTCGGGATGCCACTGCACCCCGTACATCCGGCGCTCGTCACTGCCGAACGCGGCAACCGGGGTCGCCGTCGTCGAGGCGAGCACCGCGAAGCCGTCGGGTGCGCGCGAGACCTGGTCGCCGTGGCTCATCCACACGTTCTGCGCGGCGGGCTGGCCGGCGAGCAGAACTCCCCCGTCGCCCGTGACCGCGGCATCCGTCGCCCCGTATTCACGCAGGCCGGTGTTCGCGACCTCGCCGCCGAGGGCCTGGGCCATGACCTGGAAGCCGTAGCAGATGCCGAGCGTCGGCACATCGAGGTCGAACACCCCGGGGTCGAGCGCCGGAGCCCCGGGCTCGTACACCGACGACGGTCCACCCGACAGGATCAGGCCGACCGGGTTGCGCGCCGCGATCTCGGCGGCGGTGGCGGTGTGCGGCACGATCTCGCTGTAGACGCCGGCCTCGCGCACGCGCCGGGCGATCAGCTGCGCGTACTGGGCGCCGAAGTCGACGACCAGGACAGGTCGCTGCGAGGTTTCTGTGGCTTCGGTCAACGGGGGCCTTCCGGGGTCGAGACGGCAACGGCTGGAGCTTCGGATGCCTCGCGCTCGGCGAGGTACGAACGCACCTCACGCGCGACGCGGGTCTCCATGAAGAACGACAGGAGCGGGACGATGCCGCCGAGGGCGAGCACGATGAAGCGCAGGAACGGCCAGCGCATCAGGCTCCAGATACGGAAGCACGCGAAGAGGTAGACGACGTAGAACCAGCCGTGCGCGACGAGGATCGCGAGCGAGACGTTGATGCCGTCCCCCGTCGAGACCATTTCGCAGGCGCTGCCGGGGAAGAAGAGCGAGTACCACTCGCAGTCGACGCCGGCGATGACGGTCGCGAACCAGAGGAAGCCGCCGGATCCGCCGAGGAAGAGCTCGAGGTGGATCGGGGTGTACTTCAGGATCATCTCGGCGACGAGCAGCAGCAGCCCGACACCCGTGATGATCGACGCGATCTGGTAGAACTTCAGCGCCCCCCGGATCGCCGGAAACGAGGCGAGTTTGGGGGCACGTGGCATGGCCCCAGTCTACCGACGCCAGACGGGCACGAGTTTCGCGCGAGTGCGACCTCGGTGGATACCGGCATGTCGCCGGACGGCTCAGGATGCCTCGGCCCGGGCGTCTTCCAGATCTTCGAGTTCCTTCTCCCACGCGTCGCGCGCGAGGCGGTACCAGAGGTAGAACGCGAAGCCCGCGAACACGGCCCACTCGGCGGCGTAGAAGATGTTGAGCCAGTTGACCGTCGAGGCCTCATCGGGCGCCCGGGATGAGATCGGTACCAGCCCGGCGTCCTCGGCGGTCCCGCCCGGCTCGAGCAGGGCGAGGTAGGGGCGGTAGACCATCAGCCGATCGATGTCGTGCCATTCGCTGAGCAAGGCTGCGGGCGACATCCGTGTCATCTCGTGGGGATCCGCGCCGCGCGGCGGCAGTTGCGGTCCCTCGTCGGATATCACGCGGCCCATCACCTGGGTTGCGAGGCCGGCCGCCGTCGTTGCGGCGCTCTCGGACAGTTCGGACGCCGCGGCCTCCGCCCGCTCGAGGGTGGGCGCCCATCCGATCGCGGCGGCGATCGAGGTCGGGTAGAGCGTGCCCTCGATGCGCAGCTGACCCGTGACCCAATACCCCTCGACGCCGTCGTTGAAGCGCGATGTCACGACCAGGAAGTCTTCGGGCACCCAGGTACCGGTGGTCGTGACCTGCTGGCCGACGAGCGGCTCCTCGAGGTACGCACCGGGTTCGACCACCTCATCGAGCGGACGGACCTCCTCCGTCGCGCCGACGGCGGGCGGGTCGGAGTCGATCGCACGTTCCAGCTGCCACTGGCCCAGCCATGCGAACGCACCGGCGACGAGCAGGCACAGGCCGAGCATCAGGAGCCACTGCGGACGCAGCATGACTTCTCGCAGCGTCGGCGGGAACACCTCGGGCTCGTCGGGGGCCGAGGCCCCGGGACCGGGCGCCGCGCTCACACCGCTCACGAATTCATCCGGCGGGTCAGGTCACACCGCGGAGTAGGGCGCGACCACGACTTCCACGCGCTGGAATTCCTTGAGGTCGGAGTAGCCCGTGGTCGCCATGGACTTGCGGAGGGCCCCGATGAGGTTCGCCGTGCCGTCCGCGACGGGCGCGGGACCGTAGAGGATGCCCTCGAGCGAGGCGACCTGGTCGACGCGGACGCGGTGGCCGCGGGGCAGCTTCGGGTGGTGCGCCTCGGGTCCCCAGTGGAAACCCTGCCCCGGGGCATCCGTCGCCCGCGCGAGCGCAACGCCGAGCATGACGGCGTCCGCACCCATGGCGAGGGCCTTGACGATGTCACCCGAGGTTCCGACTCCCCCATCGGCTATGACGTGCACGTAGCGTCCGCCCGACTCGTCGAGGTAGTCGCGGCGAGCGCCGGTGACGTCGGCGACGGCGGTGGCCATGGGGGCGTGGATGCCGAGGGTGACGCGCGTCGTCGACGCCGCGCCCCCGCCGAACCCGACGAGGACACCCGCGGCGCCGGTGCGCATCAGGTGCAGCGCGGCCGTGTAGGTCGCAGCTCCCCCGACGATCACGGGGACATCGAGGTCGTAGATGAACTTCTTGAGGTTGAGGGGAGCCGAGACGCTCGAGACGTGCTCGGCCGAGACGGTCGTGCCACGGATGACGAAGATGTCGACACCGGCGGCGACGACGGTCTCGTACAGCTCCTGCGTGCGCTGGGGCGTCAGAGAACCCGCGACCGTGACACCGGCCTCGCGGATCTCGGCGAGACGCGCGGTGACGAGCTCGGGCTTGATGGGCTCGGAGTACAGCTCCTGCATCCGGAGCGTTGCGTCGCCGTCTTCACGACCGGCGATCTCGGCGAGCAGCGGCTCGGGATCTTCGTAGCGCGTCCACAGTCCTTCGAGGTCGAGGACACCGAGGCCGCCGAGCTGGCCCAGCATGATGGCGGTCGTGGGGCTGACGACCGAGTCCATCGGGGCGCCCAGCACCGGGATGTCGAACTGGAAGGCGTCGATCGACCAGGCGGTCGAGACATCCTCGGGGTTGCGCGTGCGTCGAGACGGCACCACCGCGATGTCGTCGAAGGTGTATGCGCGTCGCGCTCGCTTGGCGCGCCCCAGTTCGATCTCCATGCTCACCCGCCCAGCCTACCGGCTGACCCCGACACCGCCCCCGGGCGGATTGCCGCGCGTCGAACTGTCACGAACTGCTCGATCCGCCGCGGATATCGAGCGGTTTGTGACAGTTCGACCCGCGCGGGGCGTTCAGGCGACCGAGTAGCGGCCGGATGCGACGGCTCGGGCTCGTGCCTTGGCCGCCTCTTCTTCGCGGTTCTTCGGCGGGGTCACGGCGACCAGGTCCTCGAGCAGGTGGCCCGTGATGTGGGCGATCTCGTGCACGGCGCGATCGAAGGCCTCCTGATTGGCCTTCGACGGCTTCGTCGTGCCCGCGATCTTGCGGACATACTGCAGAGCCGCGGCGTGGACTTCGTCGTGCGATGCCGCGGGCTCGAAGTTGTGAAGGGTTCGGATGTTCCGGCACATGCGTACAAAATACGCCCGGTCGGGACATCCGTCACGGTTCGATGTCAGCTGTTCTTGCCGCCAAACAAACGCGTCCCGACCGGATCGAGCAGGAACAGGGCGAACGCGATCGATCCGATGAACGGCGACAGCACGACCACGCCCGCGGAGATGACCATGGCACTCAGCGCAGCGCGTCCATAAGCCTTCGCATCGGCGTCCGACAGGTCGGGCAGCATGATCGCGCGGTGCCGGACGGCCCACATCCACTGCAGGTAGCTGCAGAGGATGGCGAAGGAGAACGTCAGCGGCATGAGCATCCGGCCGGCCGTCCACTCCGAGTACTCGGTCGTCAGGCTCGTCGCAAAAGGCACGAGCACGATGAACAGCAGGCGACCGTTGTTCAGCCAGACGATCGTGGCGTCGACCCGAGCCACGTGCTCGAACTGCTGGACGTGGGTCATCCACAGCAGGCAGAGCAGGAAAAAGCTCAGAACGAAGTTGACGAACAACTCCCACATGCCGCCGAGGGCCGCCCACATCTCGGCATCGGACGTGATCGGACCGAGGGCGTAGCTCGTGAGGTCGAGCACGAGCAGGGTGGCCGCGATCGCGAAGACCCCGTCGGTGAACCCCTCGAGGCGACTCGTGCCCTGGGTCGCCGCCGGGTGCCGCCGTTGCCGGATCATTCCGCGGATCATGCCGCCCAGCGTAGCGACGCCGAAGCGAGACTACTTCTTGTAGTTGGGCGCCTCGACGATGATCTGCACGTCGTGCGGGTGCGACTCCTTCAACCCGGCCGACGTGATGCGGACGAACTTGCCCTTGGCCTTCAGCTCATCGATCGTCCGCGCGCCGACGTAGAACATCGACTGGCGGAGTCCCCCGACGAGCTGGTACGCGACGGCCGAGACCGGACCGCGGTACGCGACCTGCCCCTCGATGCCCTCGGGGATGAGCTTGTCATCCGAGGGGACATCCGCCTGGAAGTAACGGTCCTTCGAGTAGGACGTTTTCTTGCCGCGGGTCTGCAGCGCGCCGAGCGATCCCATGCCCCGGTACTGCTTGAACTGCTTGCCGCCCTGGAAGACGATCTCGCCCGGCGACTCGTCGGTCCCGGCCAGGAGCGAGCCGAGCATGACGGTGTCGGCTCCGGCGACGAGGGCCTTGGCGATGTCGCCCGAGTACTGCAGGCCGCCGTCGGCGATGACCGGCACACCGGCGGGACGTGCGGCGAGGGACGCCTCGTACACGGCGGTGACCTGCGGCACGCCGACGCCCGCCACGACGCGCGTGGTGCAGATCGAGCCCGGCCCGACGCCGACCTTGACCGCGTCCACGCCCGCGTCGATGAGCGCCTGCGCGCCCTCGCGGGTGGCGACGTTGCCGCCGATGATGTCGATGTGGGCGAAGGATGCGTCGGCCCGCAGCCGCGTGATGATGTCGATCACGCCGGCCGACTGGCCGTTGGCGGTGTCGACGACCAGCACGTCGACCCCGGCGTCGCGGAGCGCCTCGGCGCGCTCCCACGCATCGCCGAAGAATCCGATCGCCGCGCCGACGCGCAGGCGACCCTGGTCGTCCTTCGTCGCGAGGGGGTACTTCTCGCTCTTGTCGAAGTCCTTGATGGTGATGAGGCCCGCGAGCTTGCCGTCATCGTCGATGAGCGGCAGCTTCTCGACGCGGTGCTTGGCGAACGTCGCGATGACGTCGTTCGCGCCGATGCCGACCTTGGCGGTGATGAGGCCCTCGCTCGTCATCACATCGCGGACGAGCGTGGTCTGGCGCTCGAAGCCGGAGACGAAGCGCATGTCGCGGTTCGTGATGATGCCGACGAGCCGTCCATCGTCGTCCACGACGGGCAGGCCCGAGATCTGGTACTGCGCGCACTGCGCGTCGACCTCTTCGACCGTCGCGTCGGGGCGGGTGGTGATCGGGTCGGTGATCATGCCGGACTCGCTGCGCTTGACCCGGTCCACCTGTGCGGCTTGATCCTCGATGGAGAGATTGCGGTGCAGGATGCCCAGGCCACCCTCGCGCGCGATCGCGATCGCCATGCGGGCTTCCGTCACCGTGTCCATCGCCGACGACACCAGGGGCGTCGCCACCGTGATCCGTCGTGTCAGCTGAGACGACGTGTCTGCCTCGCTCGGAATCACGTCGGTGTGGCCGGGCAGCAGCAGCACATCGTCGTACGTCAGTCCGACAAAACCGAACGGATCGTAATCGGGCATGTCGCGCTCCTCGTGCGGTGAGATCGGGGTGCAGAACGCCGCGATCGTGTGCGACGCATCCGCTTGATGAAGTCTAAGCGGCGCAGGTGTGCGAACATTCCTCCGGGAGCGTTCCCATTGCGCATCGGTAACGGCTGACGTTTGAGCGATGGGCGAAACAATGCCGACACATTACGCTCGTACCGTCGTCCATCAATGCCGATGCGACGCGACCATCGGTTAATGGTGCCCGACTGGAGGATCTGTGAGTCCCACGACCGCTACGGCGAGACGTTCCCGCGGGGGGACTCTGCTCACCATAGGAGCGCTCTTCGGTGTGCTCTTCGCGCTGATGAGCCTGACCGCTTCCCCCGCTTTCGCGGCCGAGGATGACCCGTACCGCATCAGCGGGAACGTGCAGCTCGACGGCGAGCCGCTCGAGGGCATCCGCCTCGTCATCGACGGCCCCGGCGGCGAGCAGGAAGTCGAGACGGATGCCGAGGGTCAGTGGCGTGTCGGCGTGCCCGAGCGCGGCGAGACCTACACCGTCACCCTCGACGAAGACACGCTGCCCGAGGGCATCGCGGTCGTCAACGACGAGGACGACACCCCCAACGAGCAGGAAGTCGAGATGGGCGCCGGAGGGCGCGTCACGGTCAACTTCTTCATCGGTGAGGGTGAACGCAGCGTCACGAGCTTCGCCGACCAGCTCATCCAGCGCATCGTGCAGGGCCTGAGCTTCGGTCTCATGCTCGCCCTTGCTGCCGTCGGCCTGTCGCTCGTGTTCGGCACCACGGGTATCTCCAACTTCGCGCACGGCGAGATGGTCACCTTCGGCGCCGTCGTGGCGCTCACACTCGTTGGGCCGGCAAGCCTCGCGCTGCCGGTGTGGCTCGGCTTCCCGCTGGCGGTGATCCTGAGCGCGGGCCTCGGGCTCGTGCTGGACATGATCCTGTGGAGACCCCTGCGCCGACGGCGGGTGGGCGTGGTTCAGCTCATGATCGTCAGCATCGGTCTGTCGCTCGCCCTCCGCTACACCTTCCAGTTCTTCATCGGGGGCGGCACGAGCCAGCTCCCCTACGCCTCCGAGCCCAAGATCCCCCTGTTCGGGTCGGTGCAGATGAGCATCATCGACATGGTCTCGATCGCCATCTCCGTCATCGTCATCATCGCGTTCGCGGTCTGGCTCACGCGGAGCCGCCTGGGCAAGGCGACCCGGGCGATCTCCGACAACCCGTCGTTGGCCGCGGCATCCGGAATCGACGTCGACTTCGTCGTCCGGATCGTGTGGGTCATCGCGGGCGGGCTCGCGGGCCTCGCGGGCATCCTGTACGCCTACTACCGCCCCGGCATCAAGTGGGACATGGGCTCGCAGGTGCTGCTGCTGATGTTCGCCGCTGTCATCCTCGGTGGTCTCGGCACGGCCTACGGCGCTCTCGTCGGCGCCATCATCGTCGGGCTCCTCGTCGAGGTGTCGAGCCTCTGGATCCCCGCCGACCTGAAGTACGCGAGCGCGCTCTTCATCCTCATCGTGATCCTGTTGTTCCGACCACAGGGCATCCTCGGCCGACGCGAGAGAATAGGTTAGGCGCACCATGGACCTGCTCCAGATCCTCTCGAACTCCGCCTCGTCGATCCTCAGCCCCGCGACGATCGGCTACGCACTCGCGGCCCTCGGCCTTGCGGTGCACTTCGGCTACACCGGCCTGATCAACATGGGTATCGCCGGCTTCATGGCCATCGGCGCCTACGGGTACGCCATCGGCGTGCTCACCTTCGGTCTCGAATGGTGGGTAGCGGCGATCGCCGGCCTCGTGGCATCCGCGATCTTCGCCGTCATCCTCGGCATCCCGACGCTCCGTCTACGCGGCGACTACCTCGCCATCGTAACGATCGCCGCTGCGGAGGTCGTGCGTCTGCTGTTCCTGACCACCGCGTTCGATGAGTACACCGGTTCGGCCGACGGCCTGAGCGGCTATCACTCGAGCTTCCGCGCGTCGAACCCCCTCCCCGAGGGCACGTACGGCTTCGGCCCCTTCACCTACAACGAAACGCAGTGGTGGGTCCGCATCATGGGCCTTCTGACGCTCGGATTCGCCGTGCTGGTGGTCTGGATGCTGATGCGCAGCCCCTGGGGTCGCGTGCTGAAGGGTGTCCGCGAGGACGAAGACGCCGTGCGCGCGCTCGGCAAGAACGTCTACGCGTACAAGATGCAGTCGCTCGTGCTGGGCGGTGTGCTCGCAGCGGCGGGCGGCATCGTCTACGCCCTGCCGTCGGCCGTCAGCCCCGGCGTGTACGTCACCTCGCTGACGTTCTTCGTCTGGACGGCGCTCTTGCTCGGCGGCGCGGCGACGGTTTTCGGCCCCCTGCTCGGTTCGCTCATCTTCTGGGTGCTGCAGACCTTCCTGAGCAACTTCCTCCCGGCGCTCGTCTCGGCCGGGGTCCTTCCCTTCATGTCGCAGATCCAGGCCGGAACGCTCCGATTCATCCTCGTCGGCGTCGCCCTCATGCTGCTCGTGATCTTCATGCCGCAGGGAATCCTCGGCAACAAGAAGGAGCTGACCTTTGTCAAATAATGGGCAGTCAAGTAACGGGCAATCAAGTAACGGGCAGTCGCTGAGCGGGCAGTCGGGTGCCGAGCACGCCACGACCGGCCAGCTCGGCGAGGCGGCTTCGGGCGCGCCTCTCACGGCGCCCGTCGAGCGTCCCAAGACGACGGGACTTCACGTCGGCGAGGCCGTGCCGGGTGCGAAAAAGGTCGATCCGATCATCATCGCCGACGGCGTTCGCCGCACCTTCGGTGGTGTCACGGCCGTCGACGTCGAACACCTCGAGATCCCCCGCGGCGCCATCACGGCGCTGATCGGACCGAACGGTGCCGGCAAGACGACGCTGTTCAACCTACTCACGGGGTTCGACAAGCCCGACGAGGGCACGTGGAGCTTCGATGGCAAGTCGCTGTCGGGCGTCCCCGCCTTCCGGGTGGCACGTATGGGTCTGGTGCGGACGTTCCAGTTGACGAAAGCTCTGGGGCTCCTGACGGTTCTCGAGAACATGAAGCTCGGGGCGACGGGTCAGCGCGGCGAGAAGTTCTGGCAGGCGCTCATCCCCGCGATCTGGCGCAAGCAGGATTCGAGCATCGACAGCCAGGCCATGGTGCTGCTGAAGAAGTTCAAGCTCGACGCCAAGTCGTCGGACTTCGCCGCAAGCCTCTCGGGCGGGCAGCGCAAGCTCCTCGAGATGGCGCGGGCGCTCATGACCCGCCCGACGCTGGTGATGCTCGACGAGCCGATGGCCGGGGTCAACCCCGCCCTGACGCAGTCGCTCCTCGACCACATCCTCGACCTCAAGGAAGAGGGCATGACCGTCCTCTTCGTCGAGCACGACATGCACATGGTGCGCCACATCGCCGACTGGGTCGTCGTCATGGCCGAGGGCAAGGTTGTGGCCGAGGGTGATCCCCACAGTGTCATGCGCAATCCTGCGGTCATCGACGCCTACCTCGGAGCGCACCAGGAGCTCGACCTGGGTGTCGTCACGGGTCGCATCACGGCGATCGAGGCCGATCCGACGACGGATGCCGCGGCATCCGCTCAGGCGAGCGCGACCCTGCTGGTCGACGAGGGCGTTGCCGAAGACGAGGAGAATCGCTCATGAGCACACGCTCCACAGACGGCGCCGTAGCCACCGAGACCCCCGTCGTCTTCGTCGACAACGTGCACGCCGGTTACCTGCCGGGCGTCAACATCCTGAACGGCTGCTCGCTGGTCGCGAACCAGGGCGAGTTGATCGGCATCATCGGCCCGAACGGCGCCGGCAAGTCGACGCTGTTGAAGGCGATCTTCGGACAGGTCAACGTGCGCGAGGGATCGATCACGCTGCAGGGCGACGACATCACCGGGCTCCGGGCGAACAAGCTCGTCGCGCGAGGGGTCGGGTTCATCCCGCAGACGAACAATGTGTTCCCGACGCTGACGATCGAAGAGAATCTGCAGATGGGCCTCTACCAGCGCCCGTCGGCGTACAAGGAGCGCCTCGAGTTCGTCACCAGCATCTTCGCCGAGCTGGGCAAGCGCCTCAAGCAGCGCGCGGGTTCGCTCTCGGGTGGTGAGCGTCAGATGGTGGCGATGAGCCGCGCTTTGATGATGGACCCGAAGGTCCTGCTGCTCGACGAACCGTCCGCGGGTCTCTCCCCCGTCCGGCAGGACGAAGCGTTCATCCGCGTCTCCGAGATCAACAAGGCAGGCGTGACCTGCATCATGGTCGAGCAGAACGCGCGGCGCTGCCTGCAGATCTGCGACCGCGGCTACGTGCTCGACCAGGGCCGCGACGCCTACACCGGCACGGGCCGCGAGCTGCTCGGCGACCCGAAGGTCACCGAGCTGTACCTGGGCACCCTCGGCACCTGACCCGCAGGCTCTGAACGGAGAGGGACCGGATGCCTCGGCATCCGGTCCCTCTCCGTTCCGCCCCGCCCTCCCTGACACAACTCCGGAACAAAGAGGCAGATCAGGCCCGGGCCGACCTTAGCCGGGCCCGCGGCGCAGGTCTTGCCGGAGAACTGTCCGTCCGGGGTCCGAGTCGCTGAAGCATGCCGATGATGACCCGGCCGAGCGCGGGCGTGTCGGCGAAGATGTCCGCCGCTATCGGACGGATGCTGGCGTAGCCGAGGGCGGCCAAAGCCAGGTCCCGTCGGCGGTCCGCCACCTGCGCTTCCCAACCGCCATGATGGGCACGACTGTCGCACTCGATAACGAGCCAGCCCTCGACCACGAAGTCCACTCGGCCGACCCCGTCGATCCACACCTGGCACTGGAACCGCAGACCGAGAGCACGAAGCAAGAGTCGCACGAACGTCTCGGGGCCGGATTCACACTGGCCATCCACCAGGGCCCGAAGTGCGCGGCGGCGGCGCGGCACCAACCGGAACAGTTCGTCGAGTCCGTCCTCGTCGATCACGCCGAGATGCAGAGCGCTGTCAAGCGTCGCGACTGCTGCGCGCGGCGATTGGCAGATCACGGACTGCAGGAGCGCGTCGAAGATCTCCACGCGCAGCGAGCGCGGGGACGGAGCACGGTGCAGAGGGGCCCAGTGCAGTCGAACCCCCGTCGGAGGCCGCAGCCGGGTCGCGTGGGAGGGAACCTGAACGTGCACGGTCCGCTTCTCCAGAACGAATACTCCGTATTCGGCCAGCAGGCTCGTGCACGCCACCCGGCCGCCGGATCGCGCAGCGGTCACCCCCGCGACCGAGGACGCGGGATGCAGATAGGTGTCCCGCCGCGCTCGCAGGATGCCACCGCTGCGCACCAGTTGGGTGATGCTGCCCTGCGAGAGGCCCGCGGACGTGAGGTCGGCGTGGACGTAGACGTGATCCGGATGGAGGGCGAGCACCTACGCAGCTTTGCGCGCAGTTCACCGACCTGACCCGCGTCGGTCCGCAACGGGGGATGTTGGCACGGGAAGGGGTTCTGGGGAGGACGTACCGTGTGTGACGTTGGTGGCCCGGAGAGGACAGTACTCCGGTCGAAAGCGCGCTCCGGGCTCTGCGGGCGTGCTTGCCAGGCCCGCAGACCCTTTTTCACCGGAGAAGTGTCGACAGACCGGGGCACGCGCACGACAAGGGGCCCCCGTCCGAAGACCGGGGCATGCGCACGACAAGGGGCCCCGGTCCGAAGACCGGGGCCCCGAGGCCACATGCGTGGGTTTTAGCCCATGTATGCCGTGTAGGTGTTGTCCTCACCGAACTCGTAGATGCCGATCGACGCCTCGGTCGGGTCGCCGACCTCATCGAACGTAATCGGACCCGAGATGCCGTCGTAGTCGGCAACTCCGCCACCGAGGATGATGTCGGCGCACTCCGCGTAGGAGGAGCACGTCTCGCCCTCGCCGGAACCACCCGAGACCTCCATGAGCTTCTCGGCCATGGCCGCGCTGTCGGTCGAACCGGCAGCGAGGGCGGCGAGAGCCAGCAGGATGGTCGCGTCGTAGGACTCGGCAGCGTAGCTGTAGTCCTCGAGCGCTGCGGTACCTTCGGCTTCGAGGAACGCGTCGAGCTCGCCCGTGAAGTCCGCGATCGAGTCGATCGACAGGCCCGGGAGCGTGCCCTTGGCGCCCGTGAGGGAACCGGCCGGGAAGGCGTCTGCGAAGTTCTTCAGGTTGCCGTCGACGAAGTACAGCTTGTCGGCGGGAATCTGACCGAACAGGCTCGGCAGCATGGTCGAGACCTCGTCGAACGTGATCAGGGCGATCGCGTCGGGGTCGGCCGCGAGGACCTCGCTGATCTGAGCGTCGAACGTCGCGTCACCCGTGTTGTACGTCGGGGCCGCAACGACCTCGCCGCCCGCGGCCTCGAAGGCCTCGGTCACGTACTTGGCGAGTCCGGTGCCGTACGAGTCGTTGAGGACGATCAGACCGAGGGTCTGGTTGCCGTCCTCGGCGATCAGGTTACCGAGAACCTCGCCCTGCAGAACGTCGGAGGGAGCGGTACGGAAGTACAGCCCGTCGTCCTCGTACGTGGTGAAGGCATCCGAGGTGTTGGCGGGCGAGAACTGGATGACTCCGGCGCCGACGACCTGGTCGATGAACTGCAGGGACGTACCCGACGATGCGGCACCGATGATGGCCGAAACATCCTCGCCCAGCAGGCGGGGGATCTCGGTCTCGTATGCCTTGTTGTCGGTGTCACCCGAGTCGCCGTAGACGACATCGAGGGTCAGACCGGTGTCGGCCGAGACCTCGTTGATCTGCGACGCGGCGTACGCGACGCCGGCCTCTTCGGGCGGGCCGAGGAAGGCGAGGTTTCCGGTCTGCGGCAGCGCCGTGCCGATCTTGAGGGCGAGGTCATCGCCGGCGGGTGCAGCGGAAGACGACTCGGTGTCTCCACCGCTACCGGCACAACCTGCGAGAACCAGCGCGCTGACACCGACCACGGCGATACCGCCGAGGACCTTGCCCGTACGCGAACGGGAGAAGAAGTTCATATTGCTCCTAGCTGTGGACGAACTCCGGGCCGGGCTGAAGCCGACCCTATTGGCTTCACACTATGCGGCGCGGCGTCTCCGCGATGTTGCGGTGCGTTAACGATGTGAAACAGTACGGTCACAGCGTGATAACGCTCCCATCCCCCGAACGGCGGGCAGTTTGCGGCGGGGAGTTCGCGGGAACGATCACGTGAGGGAAGCGACATCCGAAACGCCACGACCGCGGCGGGAGAACAGCACGGAGTCCACGGAGAGGATGATCAGCGCGACCCAGACGAGTCCGAAGCCGATCCATCGCTCGAGCGGCATGGGTTCACCGAGCACCCACGCCCCGATGATGAACTGCAGCACCGGCGCGATGAACTGCAGAAGGCCGATCGCGGTGAGCGGCACCCGCCTGGCCCCGGCGGCGAACAGCAGCAAGGGGACCGCGGTGATGATCCCGGCGAGCGAGAGCAGCACCGTGTGCACCGGGCTGACCGTACCCATCGTGATACCCGTCGTCACTCCGACGATGATGAGCTGCACGATCGCGACGGGCAGCAACCAGAACGACTCGAGCGTCAGGCCGCCCACCGCATCGACCGCGGGACCGACCTGCTTCTTGATGAGGCCGTAGATCCCGAAAGAGAAAGCCAAGGTCAGCGACACCCAGGGGAATGCGCCGTAGCCGAGGACGATGACGAGCACCGCGACGAGGCTGATGCCGATCGCGATCCACTGGGTCAGCCGCAACCGCTCGCGCAGAACGAGCACTCCGAGCAGCACCGTCACGATCGGGTTGATGAAGTATCCGAGACTCGTCTCGATCACGTGCCCGGTCAGCGTGGCGAGGATGTAGACCTGCCAGTTGACATAGATGACGACGCCGGCGATCGCCGTCAGCAGCAGCAGCCGCGGCTGTCGCACGATCCGGCCGAACGCGGGCCATGCACGCGTGATCGTCAACAGCAGGACGCAGAAGACGAAGGCCAGCAGGATGCGCCAGGCCACGATCTCCCAGGGCCCGGTCGGCACGAGCAACAGGAAGTACAGGGGCAGGAAGCCCCAGATGAGATAGGCACCCATGGCCGACGCGACGCCGATGCTGCGTTCGCGCACCTCGGCGACCGCTGCTGTCTCGGCGGCGGCGGCTGTCTCGGCAGCGGTGCTCGCGGCAGTGCTCCTGCTCGCGGCGGTGCTCCTGCTCGCGTCGGTGCTCGCGTCGGTGCTCGCGTCGGTGCTCGCGGCGGTGGGTCCGCCCGACCCGCGGGGAGTCTCGAGCGGATCCTGTGGCACCTCAACAGCCTACGGGCGTCGGGGGCGACCGCAGATCACCCGCGGAACACCCGTGGAACGACGAAGGACCGGATGCCGAAGCATCCGGTCCTTCGTGTGTGTCAGTCGCTCAGCGAACGACGACCGCGAGCACGTCGCGGGCCGAGAGCACGAGCAGGTCGTCGCCACCGAACTTGACCTCGGTGCCGCCGTACTTGCTGTAGATCACGCGGTCGCCGACGGCGACGTCGAGCGGGATGCGGTTGCCGTTGTCGTCGATCCGACCCGGGCCCACCGCGACGACCTCGCCCTCCTGGGGCTTCTCCTTCGCGGTGTCGGGGATGACCAGGCCAGAAGCCGTCGTCTGCTCCGCCTCGACCTGGCGGATGACGATGCGGTCCTCGAGCGGCTTGATGGAAACCTGAGTGGAAACCGTCACGGTCTACCTCTTTCTTGATCCAAGACTGATTAGCAACCTCGATGCGAGAGTGCTAATGCCAGTGTAGGCAACCGCTGGCACTCACGCAACGCGAGTGCCAGCGAGGGCGGATGCCTGGGGTGCAACTCGGTCGATTCGGGCTCAGCCCGCAGAACCGATCCGCCGAGTCGGCCCGAATCGACCGAGTCTGCGGGTTCGCGACCCTCGCGCTTAGGCTGGACGGGTGGAGACGGCCGAACTGAGGGCGCTGCTGACGCCCGAGGGGCTGCGGCTGCTCGATCTGACCCCGGCCGTGACGACATCCGCCGACGTCGCCCGCGAGGTGACGCGCCTGCGCGCCGCCGGGCACTCCCCCGACCTGGTGTCGGCCGTCGTCGGCCAGGCTCGCCTGCGGACGCGTGCAGAGTCGAAGTTCGGGCCCCTCGCGGCCCGCATGCTGTTCACCCGCGCCGGCCTCGAGCAGTCGACGCGGCTGCCCGTCGCCGCCCTGCACGCCGGGCGATTCCGTGACGCGGGGCTGGCAAGCGTCGCCGACCTCGGCAGCGGGATCGGCGGCGACGCCCTCGGGTTCGCCGGCATCGGCATGAACATCCTCGCGGTGGACACCGACGAGGTCACGGCCGCGATCGCGGCGTACAACCTCGCGCCTTTCGGCTCGGCGGCGGAAGTACGCCACGCCCAGGCGGAGGACGTGGATGTCACGGGCTTCGCGGGCGTTTGGCTGGACCCGGCACGTCGAACCGCCGGCCACACCGAGACATCCCGCCTCTCGCGTCCCGAGGACTATTCGCCGTCGCTCGACTGGGCGTTCGCGCTCGCGACTCAGAAGCCGACGGGCGTGAAACTCGGCCCCGGCTTCGACCGCGAGCGCCTGCCGTCGTTCGCCGAAGCGCAGTGGATCACCGCGGATGGCTCGACGCTCGAACTCGTGCTCTGGTCGGGCGAGCTCGCACGGCCGGGTATCACCCGAGCCGCCGTCGTCATGACCGACGGTCAATCGCACGAACTGACCGCGCCGGCCGACAGCGAGGATGAGCCGGTGCATCCCCTCGGCACGTTCATTCACGAACCGGCCGGGTCGGTCATCCGCGCGCGACTCGTCGGCGACGTCGCCAGGGCGTTGGAGGCGGGGCCGATCGCGCCCGGGATCGCCTACCTGACCGGCGACGCCGCACTGACGAGCCCGTTCGTGTCGAGCTTCCGCGTGCGCGAGCAGCTGCCCGCCGATGTGAAGAAGCTGGCGCGGGCACTGCGCGAGCGCGGCATCGGTCGGCTCGAGATCAAGAAGCGCGGCGTGGACGTCGACCCGGCCGTTCTGCGCACGAAGCTCGGGCTCAAGGGCGATGCATCCGGAACGCTGCTGCTGACGCGTATCGGATCGACGCGCATCGCGGTGCTCGCCGACCGCGTCTAGCGTACTTCCGGCGTTTCGACTCGCCCACGGCTCGCTCGATGAGCGATACGTCAGAACAGGGGCCCCCTGCCCAGCGCGACGGCGATCCAGAGCGCGCTGTACAGGATCGACAGGATGCCGAGGGCCAGGGCCCACGCCGCAGCCTGACGTCTGCCGCCCGACCGGCGCAGCGCCGCGATCGCCGTGATGATCGCGATGATGCCGACGGGGAACCCCCAGCCGACGACGAACGAGACGATCAGCCCGATGATCGCGACCGCGAGCGCCCATCCGGCGAGGGCGGGCGGGCGGCGCGGGGTGGGCGGGGCCCAGGCGAGCTCTCGCTCGGGGTCGGGGTCGGGCTCTGTCTCTGGCTCTGTCTCTGTCTCTGTCTCTGTCTCTGGCTCTGTCTCGGTGGCGGTGGCGGGCGCGGCGGCGCGCGGCGCGGTGCCGGCGGCCTCAGCAGAAACGGCGGCCTCAGCAGGAACGGTGGGATCGACGGGAGCGCTGGGATCGACGGGAGCGGTCGGGTCGACGGGAGCGCTCGAGTCAACGGGAGCGAACCTGGCGCGGCGGTCGCTGTGCGGGTTGCCACCGGGCTCGGAATGATCACCGGCGGGGACGCCCCGCGACACGGTGACGGGCTCGGCCACGGGCAGCGGTGGCGGCACGGGCCGGGCGGCCTGCATGGAGCGTCGGGTGGGCGCGGGGGCCACGGCATCCGTCGACTCATCGTTCATGCGCGCACCCGTTCTACCGCGACGGCTCCGGTCGAAACGGGCTCGGTCGAAACGTCCCCTGCGGCGACCTGAATCTGGGTGACGGGCAGGGTCGAGTCGGCGCCGAACTCGAGCGTCGACGGTGTGCGGCCCGACGCGATCAGCTCGGCGGCGAGCGCGGCGATCATGGCCCCGTTGTCGGTGCAGAGCGAGAGCGGGGGGATGCGAACGGCCACGCCCGCCTCCTCGCCGCGAGCCAGCGCGACCTCGCGAAGGCGGCGATTGGCGATCACGCCGCCGCCGAGCAGCAGGCGGGGCACACCGTACTGCGCACAGGCGTCGAGGGCTTTCGTGACGAGCACATCGATGACCGCCTCGCGGAAGGAAGCGGCGACATCCGCGATCGGCACGTCTTCACCCGCGGCCTCGCGCTGCTCCGTCCAGCGCGCGACGGCGGTCTTGAGGCCCGAGAACGAGAAGTCGTAACGGTGCTTCTCACGATCCGATGCGCGGGACAGTCCGCGCGGGAACGCGATCGCGCGGGGATCTCCGGTGCGAGCTGCTCGGTCGATCTCGGGTCCGCCCGGGTAGGGAAGGCCGAGCAGTCGGGCGACCTTGTCGAAGGCTTCGCCCGCGGCGTCGTCGATGGTTTCGCCGAGCAGTTCGACGTCGCTCGTCAGGTCGCGCACGAGCAGCAGCGAGGTGTGCCCGCCCGAGACGAGCAATGCGACGGTCGGGTATTCGAGGGGCGGCGCGTCGGGGTCCAGGAGGTCCGCCGCGATGTGGCCGACGAGGTGGTTGACCGCGTACAGGGGCTTGTCGAGGGCTATCGCGAGGGCCTTCGCGGCACCGACGCCGACCATGAGCGCGCCCGCGAGTCCCGGGCCACTCGTGACCGCGACGGCGTCGAGATCGTCGAGCCGAATGCCCGCCTCGGCGACGGCAGCCTGGATCGCGGGGCCGAGCGCCTCGAGATGCGCCCGCGCGGCGACCTCGGGTACAACCCCGCCGAAGCGGGCGTGCTCGTCCATGCTGCTCGCGATGGTGTTGCTGAGGAGGGTGCGGCCCCGGACGATGCCGATGCCGGTCTCGTCGCAGCTGGTCTCGATGCCGAGCACGAGGGGCTCGTGGTTCGCGATTGCGGGGCTCATGTGCACGCCCCCGCCTCGGATGCGGCGCCGGGCACGCGATCGAGCGTCGGAGATCCGGCGAGGGTCGGAGCATCCGGGGCTTCTGACGCCGACCCCGACCGGATCTCCGACGCCGGATCGACGGCGTCCACACGGGAACGCTCCGCGAGCCACCCGCGCAGGTCCAGGCGCATCACGATCGCGTCGATCCCGTCGGGTTGGTAGTAGTTCGGGCGCCGGGCGATCTCGACGAACCCCTCCGACACATACAGCGCCTGCGCAACCGGGTTGTCGGCCCGCACCTCGAGGAACACCTCGAGTACCCTGCGCTCCCCCGCCTCGGTCAGCAGAGAGCGCAGCAGCCCGCGCCCCCGCCCGCGCCCCCGCGCGCCTGCGACGAGCGCGATGGTCTGGATGTCCGCATCCGTCCCGCCCTGCACCGCACGGATGCCGCCGTAGCCGATCAGGCGCCCGGCCTCTTCGAGCACGAGGTAGCGGCCGTGGCGGGAGGCGAGCTCTTCGCGCATCATCGCGTCCGACCACGCGTCGGTCGGGAACGAGGCGCGCTCGAGCGCCATGATCGCGTCGAGGTCGTCGGGGGTGGCCGTCCGCAGCGTCATACGCCCACCCGCTTGGGTGCGTGAGCGAGGGTCACATCGGGCGAGCGCAAATAGAGGGGCTCGGCGGATGCGTCGGCGTCGGGGGTCGTGTCCGCGGCGATTCCGGCAGCGAGCATCCGTCCCGCCATGCGACCGAGTGCTCCCGCGGAGATCGACGTGACATCGACGCGCCGGATGGGGTGCGCGGGCAGGCCGAGCGAGAGCAGGCGCGCGTCGAGGTCGTCGCGCGGGGCGAGCGCGGGTTCGGTGGTCCGGACCGGAAGCCCCTCGGCCAACCCCGCGTACACCGTGTAGGCGAACTCGCGGCGGCGAGCGTCGGTGACGATCGCGATCGGACCGGATGCATCCGCCTCGAACTCGGACAGCGCCGCGGCGTCGTGGCTCGCGACCGCGACGACCGGCACGGCGCGGGCCAACGCGAAGGTGCGCGCTGCGGCGATGCCGATGCGCAAGCCGGTGAAGGGCCCCGGCCCCATGCCCGCGGCCACGTGCGTGACGTCACCGGGGTCGACGGATGCCTCGGCCAGGGCGCCCGCGATCAGCGTGCCGATGATCTCGGCGTGGCCGAGCGCATCGGGGCTCGCGGCTTCGCCCCGCGTGATCCCGTCGAGGTCGACGACCGCGACGGCAGAGCCGAGGGAGGTGTCGATGGCGAGGATCACGCCCTCCAGGGTAGTCGGGGGCGGGCAGACTCAGCGCTTCGAGCGCATCGCCCGGGTGACCGTGACACCGCCCTCCCCGGCCACCAGCCGCGCGTACTCCGCGGACTCCACCGGCACGAGCGCGATTCGTCCCTCCGCATCCGTGTGCACGCCCCATCCGTAGCGTTTGCCGAGGTCGCTCGAGCGCATGCACGGCTGACCCTTCGCGAAGAACTCCGCACGTGCCGACTCGCGCTCTTCGGGCGCGACGTCGCGCCGATCGGCCCAGACCGCGAAGATCACGTCGTCCGAGGTGTACCGGTAGGGATTCTCGGCGATCATGCGGTAGGTCAGCTCGGCGATGGTCGGCGTCGCGCGCGTGGGCGGCTCGGCCGCCGCCACGGCCGCGGTGTCTTCCGCGACCGCGATGAACGTGTCGAAGTAGTTCGTCGTGTGCATGGGTCGATCTTCGACCGCACCCCCGACATCCGTCCAGCCCCTGGCGGGCGCTAGGGGCGGCGCGAGATCGTCACGACGCGCGGCGCGTCGTCGTCCAGGGCCTCGGTCGAACGGGACAGATCGCCGCACATCGTGTCGGCACCCCGCCCGCCGAGGGGCCGCTCGATTTCGAGCTCCCACCACACCTCGCGGAGCCCCTCGGCCATCCCGCGTCCCCACTCGACGACCACGACCGAGCCGTCCGCGTCGATGTCGAGGTCGTCGAGCTCGAGGGCCGAGCCCAGGCGATACGCGTCGGCGTGCACGAGCGGTGGACCCCCGACGAGGGACGGATGCGTCCGCGCGATCACGAACGTCGGGCTCTGGATCGGCCCCCGCACGCCGAGTCCCTCCGCGATTCCGCGCGTCAGTGTCGTCTTGCCCGCGCCGAGCGGCCCCGTCAGCACGAGCAGGTCCCCCGCGACGAGCCCGGCGCCGAGCCGACGCCCGAGCTGCTCCATGTCGTCGGCGCTCACGATGTCGTGGCGGCCGAGAAGGTCATCCGCGACGGTCATGACCGCACTCCGCTCACGACGAGCCCGCTCACGACGAGCACGCTCACGACGACACCTGCCGGCGCGGCACCCGTGGCCCGATCCGCGTCACGATCTCGTAGTTGATGGTGCCCGAGGCATCCGCCCACTCATCCGCCGCGGGCACGCCGAGCGTCGGGTCACCAAACAGCACGACCTCGTCCCCCACCGCGACCGGGGTGTCGCCCGCATCGACGACGAACTGGTCCATCGCGATGCGTCCCGCGATACGCAGGCGTGTGCCGCCGATCGTCACGGGTCCGCGACCGGATGCCGCGCGCGGCACACCGTCCGCATACCCGAGCGGGACGAGCGCGAGGGTCGTCGGCGCGGTTGTTCGGTGGTCGTAGCCGTACGACACGCCCTGCCCCGCGGGCACCCGGCGGACGGCCGCAACCGCTCCGCGGAGCGTCATGGCGGGACGCAGGCCGAGCTCGGCCGACGACCGCCCGGCGAACGGCGACAGGCCGTACAGACCGATGCCGACGCGCACGCAGTTCAGGCGCGCCTCGGGCAGGTCGATTGCCGCGTGCGTTGCGGCGATGTGTCGAAGCGGCGGGTTGAGGCCGAGGCCCGCGGCGGCGACGACCCCGCCCTCGAACGTCGCGAGCGCCGCGAGGTCGTCTTCGCGGCTCGCGTTCGAGAGGTGGCTGAACAGCCCGACGACGCGCAGCTTGCCGATGCGCTCGAGGCGCGCGGCCTCGACGAACACGACGTTCCAGTCCCCCGGCGCGATGCCGTTGCGCGAAAGCCCGGTCTCGAGCTTCAGGTGCACGCCGACGGGACGGTCGACGGATGCCGCGGCCGCCGCCTGCAGCAGTTGATCGAAGCTCGAGATGCCGAGCTCGACCCCGACCGACGCCGCCTCGGCGAACGACGCTCCCGGCGCGTGCAGCCAGGCGACGATCGGGGCCATCACTCCGGCGCGGCGCAGCGCGAGCGCCTCCGAGACGTCGGCGACCCCCAGTCGCGTCGCCCCGCCCTCGAGGGCCGCGACCGCCGCGCGCGCGGCGCCGTGGCCGTACCCGTCGGCTTTGACGACGGCGATGACCTCGACGCCCGTCAGCCGGCGAAGGTGACGCGTGTTGGCGGTGATCGCACCGACATCGATGAGGGCCTCGCGCATGACGCCGGCCGGCAGCTGGGTCACGGGGTCTCCTCAGGGGTCGATGAGGGCTGGGTGGGTGGGGGCTGTGTCGATGGGGGTTGGGTGGGTGGGGGTTGGGTGGGTGGGGGCTGTGTCGATGTGTCCGGTGCGGATGAGGGCTGTGCGGCGGCGACGGCGGATGCCGGGACATCCGACTCCGCGACGACGTACGCCGTCGCGAGCCCTGCGTCGTGCGACATCGAAAGGTGGATCGCCGTGATGCCCCGCGCGGCGACGACGTCGGCGGTCGAGCCGACGAGGGTGAACCAGGGACGTCCGGATGCCTCGGGTGTGACCTCGATCTCGGTCCAGTGCACCCCGTCGGAGCCGCCGAGGGCCTTGATCAGCGCCTCTTTCGCGGCGTAGCGCGCGGCGAGCGACCGGGGGCGCAGCATCCGTTCGGTCGGTGAGAACAGGCGCTCGAGCAGACGCGGCGTGCGATCGAGCGTGCGCTCGAAGCGGGGGATGTCGACGATGTCCACGCCGATCCCGACGATCACGCGTGGGCTCCGAACTTCACCTCGCCACCCTATCCCCGCACCCCGCCCGCGCGGCGCCGCGCGCGACTCGGTCGTTTTGGGCTGACTCGGCGGGACAGATCCACCGAGCCGACCCGGATCGACCGATGCGCCGGCGTTTCGACGCGCGCGACGCCGGCCGCGGGCTACTCGACGGTGACGGACTTCGCGAGGTTGCGGGGCTGGTCGACGTCGAGGCCTTTCGCCGTCGCGAGGCCCATCGCGAAGATGTGCAGCGGCACGACCGCGAGCAGCGGCTCGAACAAGGGCGAGGCGAGCGGGATGCGCAGCACCTCGTCGGCGAAGGGCAGCACGGCAGCATCCCCTTCTTCCGCGATCGCGATGACGCGTGCGCCGCGGGCCCGGATCTCCTGGATGTTCGAGACGACCTTCGCGTGCAGCAACGCGGACTCGCGCGGCGAGGGCACGATCACGAACACGGGCTGTCCGGGCTCGATCAGCGCGATCGGCCCGTGCTTGAGCTCGCCGGCGGCGAAGCCCTCGGCGTGAATGTAGGCCAACTCCTTGAGCTTGAGCGCGCCCTCGAGGGCGATCGGGTAGCCCACGTGACGCCCGAGGAACAACACCGAGCGGGTGTCGGCCATCCAGTGCGCGAGCTGCTCGATGCGCGGCTGCTCGCGCTCAAGGATCTGCGCGATCTTCGAGGGCACGGCCTCGAGCTCGAGCACCTGCTGCGCCGCCTCGGTCGCGCTGAGGGCGCCCCGCACGCGTCCGACGTGCAGGGCGAGCAGGTACAGCGCGGTGATCTGGGCGACGAAGGCCTTGGTGGATGCCACAGCCACCTCGGGTCCGGCGTGCGTGTAGACGATCGCGTCGGACTCGCGCGGGATCGTCGCGCCCTGGGTGTTGCAGATCGACAGCGTCTTGGCGCCGCGTTCGCGCGCGTACTTGACCGCCATGAGCGTGTCCATCGTTTCGCCCGACTGGCTGATCGAGACCACGAGGGTACTGGCGTCGATCACCGGGTCGCGGTAGCGGAACTCGTGCGCGAGCTCGACGTCGACGGGGATGCGGGCCCACTGCTCGAGCGCGTACTTGCCGACGAGACCCGCGTAGGCGGCCGTGCCGCACGCGATGACGACGATGCGCGAAATGCCGGCGAAGAGCTCATCGAGCCCATCGAGTTCGGGGATGACGACCTGGCCGTCGCGGGTCCGACCCAGGAGGGTCTTGGCGACGGCTTCGGGCTCTTCCGAGACCTCCTTCGCCATGAACGACGACCATCCGCCCTTCTCCGCGGCCGAGGCATCCCACATCACTTCGAACGGCTCGACCTCGACCGGCGATCCGAAGAAATCGGTCACCGAGACACCGTCCGGAGTGATGGCGACGATCTGGTCCTGCCCGATCGCGAGGGCCCGGCGTGTGTGCTCGACGAATGCCGCGACATCCGACCCGAGGAAGTTTTCGCCCTCTCCGAGCCCGATCACGAGTGGCGAGTTGCGGCGGGCACCGACGACGAGGTCCGGGTGGTCCTCGTGCATCGCGAGCAGAGTGAAGGCACCGTCCAGCCGGGCGACGGTGGCACGGAAAGCGGCGGTGAGGTTCTCGGTCTTGCGGTATTCACGCCCGAGCAGAACAGCGGCGACCTCGGTGTCGGTCTCGCTCTGGAAGGCGTAACCCTCCGCAAGCAGTTCGGCCTTGAGTTCCGAGAAGTTCTCGATGATGCCGTTGTGGATGACCGCCAGGCGGTCGTCGTCGGCGAGCTGCGGGTGCGCGTTCACATCGGTCGGGCCACCGTGGGTCGCCCAACGCGTATGTCCGATCCCGGTCGTGCCCGCGGGGAGCGGGTCCGCGGCCAGGTTCTCGCTGAGGACGCTCAGCTTGCCCGCGCGCTTTCGCATCCCGAGCTCACCCGTGCCGTCGATGACGGCGATCCCGGCGGAGTCGTAACCGCGGTATTCGAGACGCGCGAGCCCGGCGAGAAGGATGGCCTGGCTCGGCCTCGGGCCGACGTATCCGACGATTCCACACATGAGGGACATCCTAAGTCGGCGCGGCTGTGCGCCAGGCCCGAGCGCCTACAGCTTGCGGAGGAACACCCGGTCGACGGCGTGTTCCGGCCCCTTCTGCAGGATGAGGGTCGCCCGGTGCCGTGTCGGCATGACGTTCTCGACGAGGTTCGGCATGTTGATCTCGTCCCAGTACTTCATGGCCGTCTCGACCGCCTCTTCGTCGCTCAGGTGCGCGAAGACGTTGAAATACGACGTGGGATTGGCGAACGCGCCGCGCCGGAGTGCCAGGAAGCGCTCGACGAACCATCGCGCGATGTGCTCGGGTTCGGCGTCGACGTAGACGGCGAAGTCGAACAGCTCGCTCACGGCGACGTCGTTCGGCGAAGCCGGCGGCTGCAGGACGTTCAGACCCTCGACGATCACGACGTCGGGGCGCCGGACGACGACGCTCGCGTCGGGCACGATGTCGTACCGCATGTGCGAATAGAAGGGCGCTCGGACCTCGGATGCGCCGCTCTTGACCTGGGTCAGGAAGCGGATCAGGGCGCGGCGGTCGTAGGACTCGGGAAAGCCCTTGCGGCTCATCAGGCCCCGGCGTTCGAGTTCGGCGTTGGGGAACAGGAAGCCGTCCGTCGTCACCAGCTCGACGCGCGGGGTGCCGGGCCAGCGGCTCATCAGCTCGCGCAGCAGGCGGGCGATCGTCGACTTTCCGACCGCGACCGAACCCGCGACGGCGACGACGAAGGGCGTCGTGGTGTCGGGTTCGCCGAGGAACCCGCTCGTGTCGACGCCGAGTCGCTTCGTCGCGTTGGCGTACAGGCTCAGGAGCCTGCTGAGGGGAAGGTAGACGTCGCGTACCTCGTCGACGTCGAGGCGGTCGCCGAGCCCGCGCAGCTGGACGATCTCTTTCTCGGACAGCGGCTGAGCCATCCCGGCCGCCGCCCGCGCCCATTCGGCGCGTTCGATTTCACGGTAGGGAGTCAGCAGTGACGTGGTCGTGGTCTCCTCGGCGGGCACCGTTCGATGCTATCGCGCCGGTCGACGGAGCCCGGCCGCGCAGACGGATACCTCGACCGCGCTACGCTTCACCGGTGCGCCTGGGAGTCCTCGACATCGGCTCGAACACCGTCCACCTGCTGGTCGCCGATGCGCGACCCGGGGGACGGCCTCTCGGCACGACGAGCCACCGCACCGTGCTGCGGCTGATGCGGTACGTCGCGCCGGACGGATCGATCACGGAAGACGGCATCCGAGCGCTCGAGGCTGCCGTGGCCGAGGCGCGCGATCGTGCCGCCGCCGAGGCCGTCGACGAGTTGCTGGCGACCGCCACCTCGGCGGTGCGCGAGGCGACGAACGGCGCCGAGGTCATCGAACGGATCGAGGCGGCGCTCGGTCAGCCCCTCCAGGTGCTCGGTGGCGAGACCGAGGCGCGGTTCACGTTCCTCGCGGTCCGTCGGTGGTTCGGCTGGTCGGCCGGACGCATCCTGCTCTTCGATATCGGCGGGGGCTCGCTCGAGTTGGCGTCGGGTTCGGATGAGCTACCGGAGCTCGCGGCATCCGTCCCCCTGGGTGCCGGACGGATGACGTTGGGGTTCCTTCCCGACGATCCGCCCGGCGAGGCCGCGGTCGATCGCCTGCGTGCACATGCCGCCGACGTGCTCGCGCCGGTCGCCCGCGAATTCCGCGCACTCCCCAAGCCCGACCACGTCGTCGGATCCTCGAAGGCCATCCGCTCGCTCGCGAAACTCGCCGGGTATCCCATGCCGGGCTGGTCGGGCATCGACCGGATGGTCCTCCCCCGCGCCGCCCTCGCATCCTGGATTCCGCGGCTCGCGCGCCTGCCCGCGAGCGCGCGGCAGGAACTGCCGGGGATCACCGCCGACCGCACGATGCAGATCGTCGCGGGAGCGGTCGTATTGCACGAGGCGATGACGGCCCTGCGCGTCGACGAACTCGAAGTGAGTCCGTGGGCCCTCCGCGAGGGCGTGCTGCTGCGGTATATCGAGTCGCTGACCTGGGGCTGACCGAGCAGCGCAATAGCGTGCACTGTGCGGAATATCGGCACAGGGGCGCTAGAATCGGCCTCGGCGGGGGGACGCCAGTCCCGCCAGCCATCTCGGAGGTACCACGTGTCGACCGACGAACGCCGCGCCACCTCCAGCCCTGGCCGCGCCCCCTCCAGCCCTGGCCGCGCCCCCTCTAGCTCCGGCCGCGCCACCGCTCCTCCGCGAGATCGAACCGCCGAGGGCCCCGCGACCACAGCCTCGAAAGAACCCGAGACCGCCTCCATCCCGCTCGCCGTGACGCAGGCGCAACGGAACAAGGCGCTGACCACGGCCGACCGTCACGCAGACATGCGCACGATGGTCATCACCGTCGGAGTGCTGGGCGGTGCTGTCGCGCTCGCTGCCACGGCACAGGCCGTCATCGTGCTCGGCATCGGCGACATGGCGCTCGGCGAACCGGTGCCGTTCGGGTGGGATCTGGGCCGGCGCATCTTCATCAACCTGCTGACCGTGATCTCGACCCTCGTCATCGTCAGCCAGCTGCGCATCGAGACGCGTCGCGCCCTGCCCGCGGCGGCCCTGGTCCTCACGGCCGGGGTGGGGGTCGCGGCGCTCCGCGCGGTGATGCAGATCGCGATCGGCGTCTATTCGCAGCACGATGTGGTGCCCGCGCTCGCCGATGCCGCGGTCGCCGGCACCATGATCAGCTTGATCATCGCGTTCGCGCTCTTCGTGACGCGTTCGCAGCAGCGCGTCCGCCGGGCGGAACGCACTTCCCACCTGCCCGCGGCGCAGAGTTCCCAGGCGCTCGTCCAGATGCTGCGCACGCAGGCACGGGGTCGTCACAGGCTGGCATTGAACACACACGAGGCGCTGAGAGAGCGATTCCGGCACGTGATCGCCGAGATCGCCGAGATCGCCGCCGACGCGGACCCCTTTGTCAGACTGCGCTTGCAGTCCGTGCGACACGAGTTGGCGGATGTCGGGATCGCCGGCCAGAGGGGCTTGGCGCTGTTCAGCTACCCCGAGGCGCTCGAACACGGGCTGATCCCCGCCGTTCGCGCCTTCATCTCGACGGTGCCGAACCCCATCGCCGTGCGGCTGAGAGTCAGTGACTCCGCCGAGGTTCTGGCCGCGACGGGTACGGGTTCGCGGACCATCGAGCGACGCGCCATCCTGCTCCAGACGATCATCGAGGGTGTTCTGAATGCGCTGGAGTTCTGTCACGCGCAGCGCATCGACATCACGGTCGGCGTGGTCGCCGGAATGGTGCGCGTCGCGCTGACGAACGACGGCACCGGGGGCGCCGGTATGGACGAGCCCCCGGGCCTGGACAACCTGCGCCGCCAGGTGAGCGCCATCGGCGGCAGGCTCGAAGCCGAGATGCCGGCCGCGGGCGGGTGCAGCCTGATCATGTTCACGCCGCCCGACGGCGAGAACGCCTGAGAACGCCTGAGAACGCGAAACGGTCTCGCGAAGCCTCCCGCTACAGCGCCAGCGCCAGCGCCGAGCGCACCACATCGGCCAGCTCGTCTGCGTGGCGGTGAGCCGTCTCTTCGTCGGCGGCCTCGACCATCACGCGCACGAGTGGTTCGGTACCCGAGGGACGCAGCAGCACGCGTCCCGAGTCGCCCAGAGCAGCGGATGCCGCGGCCACGGCAGCGACGACGTCCGGGTCTGTGTTGGCCCGCGAACGGTCGACGTCGCGCACGTTGACGAGCACCTGCGGGAAGACCGTCATGATCGAGGCCAGCTCGGCGAGGGTCTTGCCCGTGCGCGCCATCTCGGCCACGAGGTGCAGACCCGTCAGCAGTCCGTCACCGGTCGTGGCGTAGTCGCTCATGATCAGGTGCCCGGACTGTTCGCCGCCCAGCGAATACCCGCCGCGACTCATCTCTTCGAGCACGTAGCGGTCGCCGACGGCGGTCTGGAGGACGCGGATGCCTCGCTCCGACATCGCCCGATGCAGGCCCAGGTTGCTCATGACCGTCGCGACCAGTGTGTCATCGCGCAGGCGCCCGCGCTCGTGGAGCGATGCCGCAAGGATCGCCATGATCCGGTCGCCGTCGACGACAGCGCCCGAAGCATCGACCGCGAGGCAGCGGTCGGCGTCGCCGTCGTGGGCGATGCCGATGTCCGCGCCATGCTCGAGCACGGCGGCGGCGAGCACATCGAGGTGTGTCGAGCCGACGCCGTCGTTGATGTTGCAGCCGTCGGGGTCGGCACCGATCACGACCAGCTCGGCGCCCGCGTCGCGGAAGGTTTCGGGCGAGACACCGGATGCCGCGCCGTGGGCGCAGTCCAGAACGACCTTCACACCCTCGAGGCGCTGCGGCAGTGACGCCAGCAGGTGCATGACGTAGCGGTCTTCGGCATCCGAGAAGCGCACGATGCGCCCGACATCCGCGCCCGTGGGCTGGAGCTTGGGGCCCGACATCGCCTGCTCGATGCGCTGCTCGACGGCGTCGGGCAGCTTCATCCCGCCGCGGGCGAAGATCTTGATGCCGTTATCGGGTGCCGGGTTGTGCGAGGCCGAAACCATGACGCCGAAGTCGGCGTCGCGGTCGGCCACGAGGAAGGCGAGAGCCGGGGTCGGCAGAACGCCGGCCTCGAGCACGTCGACTCCCGAAGAGGCGAGTCCCGCGGCGACGGCGGCAGTCAGGAATTCCCCCGACACGCGCGGATCGCGAGCGACGACGGCGGTCAGGCGACGTCCCTGCGCACGCCGTGCTTCGGCGGTGCGACCTTGACCGAGGACGACTGCTGTCGCCTGGGCAAGCGAAAGTGCAAGGTCGGCGGTCAGGGTCCCGTTTGCGAGACCCCGAACGCCGTCCGTGCCAAAAAGTGGCATCGGAGCGCTGACCGCTGGTTAGCGCTTCGAGTACTGAGGCGCCTTACGGGCCTTCTTGAGTCCGGCCTTCTTGCGCTCCTTGACGCGAGCGTCGCGCGAGAGGAATCCGGCCTTCTTGAGGGTGGCGCGGTTGTTCTCGACGTCGATCTCGTTGAGCGAACGCGCGATGCCGAGGCGCAGTGCGCCGGCCTGACCCGAAGGTCCACCGCCCGAGATGCGGGCGATGACGTCGTAGGCGTCGGTGAGGTTGAGAACCGTGAACGGGTCGGTGACGAGCTGCTGGTGCAGCTTGTTCGGGAAGTAGTCCTCGAACGCGCGGCCGTTGACCGTGATCGTGCCCGAGCCGGGGACGATGCGCACGCGGGCGATGGCCTGCTTGCGACGGCCCACGGCTGCGCCGGGAACGGTCAGGACGGGACGCTCGGCTGCGACGGCTGCTGCCGTCTGGTCAGCGGGCGTCTCGGTCGAGTAGCTCTGGGGGGCCTCGTCAGTCGAGGAAGTGGAGTCGGAGATGTTCGCCACGAGTATGTCCTTTGAAGTGAGTGCGGCGCTTACTGGGCGACCTGGTCGAGGGTGTACGTCTTGGGCTGTTGGGCCGCGTGGGGGTGCTCGGCACCCCGGTAGACCTTGAGCTTGCCCAGCTGTGCGCGTCCGATGCTGTTCTTGGGAAGCATCCCGCGGATCGCCTTTTCGACGGCACGCTCGGGGTTCTTGTCCATGAGCTCGCCGTAGGTGACGGACTTGAGTCCACCCGGGTAGCCCGAGTGGCGGTAGGCCTTCTTCTTCTCGAGCTTCTGACCCGTCAGCGCGACCTTGTCGGCGTTGATGATGATCACGAAGTCGCCGGTGTCCATGTGGTTGGCGAAGGTGGGCTTGTGCTTGCCGCGCAGAAGCGCTGCAGCGTGGCTTGCGAGGCGGCCGAGAACGACGTCGGTCGCGTCGATGATGAGCCACTCGCGCTGGATCTCGCCAGCCTTGGGGGTGTACGTGCGCGTCACAGTAGTGCTGCTTTCTTGTTCGAACGGAGATGTTCGTGAATCCCGCTCCGGGGTTGTTGTCTCCAGACGGATGTCCGGGCAACGAGCCAGTGGAGGGCTCACGTTCGCGGTAACCAGGCCAGCAGGGCACAGGCACCAAGGAATCAGCTTAGCGCAGGCGGTGCCCGCGGCCAAACGCGGCGGCCAAACGCGGCGGTCTGCGTAATCCGCGGCGACCCGCGGCCCCCTCACCCCCTCGGCCCCCCGAGACACCTCTCGTGCCGCGATACACCCTCTGACGCGGGGGGTGTCGTCGCAGCACAGGTGTTTAGCCGTCACCGCTAGGCTCGGTGGGCACGCTGCCACGTCACCCGGGAGGCCCCTCGTCATGCTGGAGTTGCTGACGGTGTGCACGGGAAACATCTGTCGCTCGCCCCTGGCCGAATCACTGTTGCGCGAGCACCTCGCGCCGCTCGATGTGCGGGTGAGCAGTGCGGGTACGCGGGCGCTCGTCGGGTCGGGCATGACGCCCGAGGCGCAGCGGCTCGCCGACGATCTGGGCGTTCCGGATGCCGCCGCGCATCGGGCGCGCCACCTGACCGAGGGGTTGCTGAGGACTCCCGACCTGATCTTCGCCATGTCGCGCGAGCATCGGCGGGCGATCGTCGATCTCTCGCCACGCCGGATGCGCGCGACCTTCACCGTCCGCGAGTTCGCGCGGCTGGCACGGCACGCGACCGATGTGTCGATCTCCCGGGCTGTCGCCGACGCGACGGATCCGCGTGACGCGCTTCGCCTGGCGGTGGCTCAGGTGTCCGCGATGCGGAGCGAGGTGGAACCGCCGGCGGATGCTGCCGACGACGACGTGATCGACCCGTACCGCCGCTCGTGGAAGACGTACGAGTTGTCGGCGTCGCAGTTGGTGCCCGCGGTGGACGAGGTCGTGCGGGTGTTGCGGATCGCTCTCGCCTGAGCGCCCCATCCGGATCCATTCACGGGAATAGTTGCGCCCGGCAGGGGGTTTGCGGGTGGGGAGCACTTCCCCGTTCTGAACGCACCCGCACCACCAGGAGAACCATGATCACCGCGCACGCGAACCCCGCACTGACCGAGGCCCCGATCCTGGACGTGCTGTCTGAGCGGTGGAGCACGCGGGTGTACGACGCGGATGCTCCGCTCGACGAGTCCGCTCTGCAGAGCGCGCTCGAGGCGGCGCGGTGGACTCCGTCGGCGAACAACACGCAGCCGTGGCGGTTCATCGTCGCGCGTCGCGGAACGCCCGAGTTCGAGACGGTGCACACTGCCCTGCGCGGGTTCAACCAGTCGTGGACGGCGGCAGCATCCGCTCTCGTCGTGTTCGTCGCCGAGACCGAGACCGAGGACGGCAAGGCGCAGCGCATGGCTGCCTATGATCTCGGCCAGGCCGCCGCGCACTTCACGGTGCAGGCGCACGCGAGTGGTCTGCACACCCACCAGATGGGTGGTTTCGACGGCAAGGCGATCGCGGATGCGTTCCGGCTCGAGTCCCGCTTCGTGCCCCTGACGGTCATGTCGGTGGGTGCGCTGGGCGACATCAATGAGGTCGACGAGGACGCGCGTGAGCGTGAGCTCGCCCCGCGCACGCGGCACTCGGTGAGCGATCTGGTGCTGGTCGGCGCCTAACCGCCGGTCGGTGAGCGAGCGAGGCGAAGTACGGCATCGAGACCGAGGACGGCGTGCGGATGTATGTCGACAATCGTGGGCTTCGCGCCGGTTCCGCAGAGGACCTGGATCGCATCGCGAAGGGTGAGCGGGTCGATCCGTCGCGGGTCTATTTCCGTTCGCAGCCGCAGATCTTCGCGTCGGCCGGTCCGTGGGAGTGGCTGAATTCGCGGATGTTCGTCGGGGTCGGCGAGCGGGCGCCGTTGGGCGTGCGACTGGACGTCTTCGTCATCGACTGACGCTCGCACCGGGCTCCGACTGACGCCCTCATCCGCTCAGGTTGACGCCCTCATCCGCTCCGACCAAAGCCATCATCCCGTTCCGGCGCTTTCTCGATACCGAGCCGCCGCTCCGACGCGAACCCGTTGCCGAAGTCGCGACCCCGCGGTCGGTCGCCATCTTCGCTCCGGATCCCACCAGGCGGGTCCGCGGACGTGCGGCACCCCGTCGATCATCATCACCGACCATCCAGATGTCGCCAAGGTCCTGTGGTGGTGCCAACACAGCAAGACACCGTTGTCCGTATGCGTCGGTCCACCCAGCGCATGGTCTGTCGCGTGGTGGATTTCACACCACCCGGCCGGTACATGGCAGCCCGGGATCACACACCCACCGTCGCGCAGACTGATCGCCTTGCGCTGAATCGCATTGAAGACCCGATCCACCACACCAAGACTCACGATCCGGCCCCGGTCGTCGCAGGTGACACGCTGGACGCTCCCACAGCACGCGACCCGCTCCGCCACCCCGATACCCACAGGCACATCGATGCCCTCGAGCTCGGCCCACCCCTCGCCCGCACGGACGTCCTCTTCGCGGGCATAGACGACGAGCGTCGGCGCACCGCCACCAACTGTCGGAAGCTCGCCCGACCGAGCCGCGACGTCGAGCGACGTCGCGAGCGCGTCGTGCATCTTCTGCGCGCGCGTCCGGGTGTCGCGGGGGTCGGCGATCGCATCGTCCAGACCGCCAGCACCACTACCGCCACCGCCGCCAGCACCATCATCATCAGCACCGTCCGGCGCGAACCCGACCCCAACACCGAACCCCACCCCGACCCCGCCGCGCACCTTGGGGTTCGATAGCGCGTCGCAGGTGCGCTGCCACTGCGCAGCGACCTCCGCCAGCACATCTCCGCTGACCCGCGCCAGCCCATCGCGCACGGGCCCGACCGTCAGACCGCGCCGTCGCATCGCCGACGCCTCGACCGGCTCCGCGCCATCCTGATCGAGCACACTCGCCCACACCTGCGCCAACACCCGCAACTCGTTCGCCGACGCATGCGGGCCGGTCTCGACCGCACCCGTCCCGACATCGCGCGTGATCCCGCACGCCGCGTCCCCGACGGCCGCGTCTGCCAGCAGCAGCGCGTCGCGATCGACCCGACCGGATGCCTCCACCAGCACGGATGCCGCAGCCACACCGTCGCTCCCCACCGCACCCGCGATCATCGCCTCGCGCACCGCCGGGAGCGCCGCCGGCAGCCACTCCCCCGACGTCATCGAGCGCTCGCGACGCAC
>NZ_JBIITF010000026.1:0-17667 GCF_044340635.1 Microbacterium sp. | reverse complement strand
CTGATCCTGCCGTCAGAGCCCAGCTTCACCGTGGCCAGGTTCGCGATCGTCTGCCCCCCGGTGAAGTTCACATTCGACGCCGTCGGTTGATCAACGCCCGACGGATACACCGTGAGGAATCCACCCGTCGACGCCCCGGCAACAGTCACGTTCACCACCACCGCAGTCACACCGGACACGGGAACACCAGCACGGCCCGTCACCTGCACATCAACAGATCCGAACCCCGCCACCGCTGCCCGAAGCGCCCCGTTCCCCGTCCGAGTATCCAAAATACGAGACGGCGACACACTCACGAAACCACCCGCCGCCTCCGGCGCGCCCGGGCTTTCGGTGACCACGCGGTTGGGGTACGCGGCGAAATTCTGCGTGAAGTAGGGCCGGCCCCGCGACGACAGAGCGTATCCGATCCCGAGATGAGTGGCGTCCGTGCGCAGGATGTTGGCTCGGTGACCAGAGGAATTCATCCATCCGTCAACGACCGACTCCACGGAATAGCCCGCCGCGACATTCTCCGAGGCGGCGGTCCACCCCGAGGGATAGAGCGTCTGGAAGCCGGTGCAGTGCGCCATCGTGTCATTGGCCGCCTGCGTCTGCGAGCAGTGTTGAGCCACACCGTCTAGATCGAAATCGCCGGACACCGGCGCAAGTCCCGCTGCTACGCGCGCCCGGTTGGTCGCGTCCAGAATGTAGCGGCGCGCGGAAACCTCGTCATAAGCACCGGCCCCGGAGGCTGACGTGGCCCGCGTCTGAGAGACGACGGCTGGATCAGCAGCACGCGCTTCGGGTGGAACACCCAAGGACAGGATGAGGAGCGTGGCCACACCCACAGCTGACAGCTTGCCAGGCCGCACGATAAACCTCATTAAACGACCCCGACGACCCCCAGCTGGGTCGATTTTATGTCCCTGTGCCCGGTCAGATCGAATCGGCGAGATCTTCGCGCTCACTGGCTGTGGTCGGCGTTGTACCGGTCGAGGACCTCGTTGATCGGTCCGTCCAGCACGAGCCGGTGCTTGTCGAGATACAGGCCGCGCGTGCAGAAGCGACGCAGGTCCCGCTCGTTGTGCGAGACGAAGAACAGTGTCCGTCCCTCTGCCAGCAGCTCATCGATCCGCTTGTAGCACTTCTCTTTGAAGGCCTTATCGCCCACGGCGAGCACCTCGTCGACGAGCAGAATCGGCTCCTCGAGCTGCGAGACGACCGCGAACGCCAGGCGCACCTTCATGCCGCTCGACAGGTGCTTGTACGGGGTGTCGACCGAGTCGTGCAGTTCTGCGAAGTCGATGATGCCGTCGAACCTGCGCGCGACCTCTGCCCGAGACATCCCGTGCAGACCCGCCGTCAGGCGGACGTTCTCGCGCACCGTCAGATCGCCGACGAATCCACCGGTGATCTCGATGAGCGGCGCGACACCGCCGTTGACCTGCACGCTGCCCTCGTCGCCGAGCAGCACCCGAGCGACCAGCTTCAGCAGCGTGGACTTGCCCTGACCGTTGCGTCCGACCACCCCGATGGACTCCCCGGGCTGAACATCGAACGAGACATTTCGCAACGCCCAGAATTCGTTCGGACGGACGCGACGGGATGCTCCGGCGAACAGGTCCTTGAAGCTGCGACGCCCGCGACGGTTGCGCCGGAATCGGATGCCGAGATCGCGGACCTCGATGGCTGGCCCGTTCATCAGAGCTCCTTCAGGACGGGTCGTTCGAGCCCCCGGAACACCAGGATTCCGAGGCCCAGGAAAGCGAGGCTCATGGCGGCACCGACGAGGACGGTGAGGGTGTCCCACACCTCGGGGAAGAAGCCGACACGGTACAACGTGAAAATGCCCGACAGGGGGTTGAACGCGGCCAGCTGCGGGAAGATGCCGGGCAGGTCACCCACGCTGTAGATGATCGGGGAGGCGTAGAACAGCACCCGGAGAATGAGCTTGGTCGTGCGTTCGAGATCCGTGTACAGCACGCATAGGGGCGCGACCAGCAGACCCAGACCAACGAGAAGCGAGGTCTGCAGGAGGATCGCGACGGGGAACAAGAGCAACCCCCACCCGACCGGCGCGCCGGCGATGAGAGCGAACCCGACCAGCACGGGGATGGACAGGAGAAACTCGACGCCCTTGCTCAGCACGATGCGATTGACCCAGATAGAACGCGGAATCGCCGTCGAGCGGACAAGTCGCGCATCCTTGCTGAAGGCACGCGTGAAGTCCGAAACGGCGGAGTTGAACCACACCCACGGCAGCAGCGCGGTGATCAGGAACACGATGTACGGATCGTGCCCGACGGTGCGCTGAAAGATCTGCGTGAAGACGAACCAGTAGATCGCGCTCATGACGAGTGGATCGAGGATCGACCACAGGTATCCCAGCGCGCTCGTGGCGTAGCGAACGCGAAGGTCGCGGGCCGAGAGCAGCCAGAGGGAGTGCAGGTAGCGCCGGGCGGAGCCGGGGCTACCGACGGCGGCGGTGGTCACGCATGCGAGTCTAGTTCGGTGCGTGCCGCCGCTCCGATGTGCCTGGATCCTGATCGTTACTCACATCGCGCGGGCGAACAGCGCCCGCGTGTTTAGACTCGCGCTATGCGCCGTGTCTTCCCCGCCGTTCTGGTTGCGATCTGCCTGGTGATCACGGGGTGCGGCTCCGATCCCGGCATCGCCGCGTCCACATCGGAGGGGACAGCCTCCGGCTCCCCTCGTCCCAGCCCAGCGACGACTCCTTCCCCGGGAGCTGCGACCACCGCGCCCGTCGAAGACGATCAGACCTCGCAGGATCCTCCGGATGCGCCGCTCCCGGAGCCCGCGCCGGTACCGTCCGAGACGAGGGGCCCGAACGACGTCGATCCCGCAGAATACACCTCGTCCGCGCTCGACGGCCAGAACGGAAACATCCCGCTCCCCGGTGTCTCCTTCCGAACCGCGGACGGCCTCACGATCTGCGGGATTCTGACGTGGGGTCACCTGTCATCACAGGCCGGTACGGTGTCGTGCACAATCGATTCCTACCGCGATGTCATTCCCCAGCCCGCAGACCGCGAGCCATTCGTCAAGTCCGTCATGGCAGATCCCGTGACCGGATCGTATTTCCTCTACCCGGACCGGTTCGCCCACCCCGCGCGGGATATCCCCGTCCTCGCGGACGGCAAGACGATACGGTTCGAGGGGACTGTGTGTTCTGTCAACGATGAGGGCGTGACGTGCACGATCTCGTCGACGGGGCGGGGATTCACCATCTCGCAGTCGGCCTACAATCTGTTCTGAGATGCCGGCCGGTCAGCACGCGCCGAGCACCCACCCGCCCACGGCGATGACACCGGGTGCCCGCCCCTCCCCCGACGAACGAGGAGCCTCATGTCTGCAACTCTGAGCGATGAGGACCTCGGCCACCTCCGCGAGAGCCTCCGCGTCGCTGAGCGGTCGCGCGCCGAGGGATCGCATCCGTTCGGATCCTTGGTCGTCGACGTCCGCGGCCGGATCGTCTCGTCGTACGGCAACAACTCGCTGCCGCCCCACGGGGACCCCACGCAACACGCCGAGATGCGCGCCGTCGCCGCTGCCGCGCGCCTTCTCGGCCCGGACGGGATGCGCGGCTCGACCCTGTTCACCAGTGCCGAACCGTGCGCAATGTGTGCGGGCGCCGCCTACTGGACGGGCATCGACCGCGTCGTCTATGCCCTCTCCGAGACGCGCCTGCTCTCACTTACCGGCGCGCACGAAGAGAACCCGACGCTCGCCCTCCCGTGCCGCGAGGTGTTCGCGCGCGGGCAGCGCACGGTCCAGGTCGTCGGGCCACTGCTCGAGGACGAGGCCGCCGAGGCGCACGCGGGCTTCTGGGTGTGAGGGCCGACCGACCCCGGAACGCGCCGCCCTCGTTGCCCGAGGCGCGGCGCGTTCCCTCAGTCCACCGTCGTGCCCTGCAGGACCATCACGAGGTCACCGTCGACGATCTCGTTGTTCTGGATCGTCAAGAACTCGTCCACGTCGGGGTTCACCTGCACGTAGGCGGGCTCACCCTCGGACTGGATCCCGCTCAGACGAAGCGTGTAGACCTCGTCTGCTTCCAGGATCAGGCCGCCCGCGGGGAATGACGCCAGGCCCACGCCGATCGCGTTGGCGGGCGTCTCGCCCTCGAAGACGGTCGCGCCCGAAGAGTCCGTGATGGTCGCGGTGATGACGGCCGAGTTGATCCAGGTGACACCACCGGCGTCGATACCCACCTGCACGGTGTCGACGCGCAAGGTGTCGTCGAACTCGATCTCTTCCTGGACGAACGAATCCGGGGCGAGGATGTCGACAGCGGTCGTTGTCGGCGCCGACGACACCGAGGAATAGGCCGTCGGTCGCGCGGGGATGAGGTACATGCCGAAGAGCAGCGCGCAGAACCCGGCCATGGCCGCGAGGCGAACCCACACGACGCTGCGCTTGATGGGCTCGGCGTTGGGCATCCCCTCGATGAACGAAGCCCGGGGATAGTTGATGATGAGGACGGCGAGCACGCACGCGATCATGAATCCGACGAGGAAGATGACGTTGTTGCCGCTGATGCCGACCGCGTTGAGGATCTCACCCGGGGTGTAGAACCTCTGCGGAGAGGCGGGCGGGATGAACTGGCCGAACACCAGGTCCTTGAAGATCCCCGAGTTGTACATCGAGTACCCGACCAGCATGTAGATCAGGAACAGCGTGGTGCCGATGGCGACTTCGAGCAGCGAGTTCAGCGTCAGGTACTTCGGGTTGGCGAAGATGATGAGCACCGAGAACGGCGCGACGAGCGCAATCCAGTACGGGTTCAGCGGAACGATGGCGCAGAAGACGAGGAACGCCGCGAGCGACAGGTAGATCGCGAACGCCTGCAGCTCCCGCGTGCTCGAGGCGCGCTTGGCATACGCGAAGATCGCGAGCCCGACGATGAACACGACGAACAGCGGCACCGGGATGCTCGATTGCCAGGTGAAGCCCGCGACCCGGAGCCGATCGAGCATGAGATCGGTGAATCCACCGGTCGACACCTCGAAGGCGAGGTCCCCGCGGTACAACAGTCGGCAGAGCAGGAGCCCGAGCACCCCGACGAGTATCTGGCCGAGCGCGCGCGGGATCCGCTTCTCTCGCAGCAGGACGAGGGGGATGAAGATGAAGAGCGCGAAGAGCTTGAACGTGATGGCGATGAGGAACCAGAACAGGAACGCCCGCGTTCTGCCCTTCATGTATGCCAGCAACCCGGCGAGCATGAACGTCACCGAGATGATGTCGTACTGCACGATGACGAAGACGGGGACGAAGAGCGCCATCGACGACAGGAAATAGAACGCGACCCACTTCGATCGTGCGACGGTCATGCCGAGCGTCTTCGCGATCGCCATCATCAGCCGCGCGGCGACCAGGGCGAACAGGACGAGCATCAGCTTCAACCAGAGCTGCGCGGGCGTCGAGTTCAAATAATCGAAATCACCGAATCGATAGAGCAGCCAGGTCGGGATGTTCCAGATCCCGAAGACCGCGTAGATCGGCACGTCATAGACGGCGGGATGGCCGAACGTCGAGTTCTCGATCGCGATCTGGTAGAAGTCCTGCGGACGACCGGCCGCCACCGCATCCAGGAAGTTGAAGGAGTGCTCGAACGTCGCCTTCACATCGCCGTAGAGGAAGGTCATGAACGCGAGCGCGCAGATCGCGCCCAAGAGCGCCCAGTCGGCGACGTTCGGCTGCTCGACGCCCTTGAACCAGCGTCCCACGGTGCTTCTCGCCGCCGCATCGCTCACCGACGTCCACGCACCTTCGACCCGGGCCCAGCCGCGGTCGACCAGCTGCCCGGCGCGAGTCCCCGTGCGCGGGGTCGATCGCAACGCGTTCTCTTCTTCGTTCATGTCCTGATACCGCCTGTTTCTGAGGGTCCTGACTCGTCCAGCGGCGGGACGACGGCACGCGCACCGCCCATTCGCTCGATGAGGAGTTTGCGGGATATGAAGTTGTAGACGAGCACGACGGCGGTCGCGATCAGCTTTCCGACGAGGGGTGAGGCGCCCAGTCCGTCCACCGAGATGAAGAGGATCAACTGATTCAGGCCGAGCGCGATGACGCTCAGCCCGATGAACATCGCGAACTCTCGCGCGATGTTCCGGCCCGGTTTCGCAACGAAGACGAACTTCAGGCTGAGCACGTAGTTGAGCACGAGCGACAACGAGAACGAGATGGTGCTCGCCAGGATGTACTGAACACCGACGTACGTGTACAGAACGAAGAAGAGCCCGTAGTCGAAAGCGAACGAGGCGAGACCGACGATCAGGAATCGTGTGAACTGCCAGGCGAGACGTCGCAGTCGCCGCTCACCGTCCGGGTTGCGCCGTACCCTTCGCGTCATGCTCGGTTCTCGGACGGATCATCCTCTTTCGCACGCACCGCGACACCCGGGGCGGGAACGTCGGGAGCCGCCGGTCGCAGCGGGGCGGACTGCACCGATTCAGCGGCGATGGGCGCCGCGTCGGGCTCGCCGAAGTTGACCCATTCACCGACGACGACCCGCGGCTTCGCGGTGACGCGCGTGTTGATGCTCAGGATGTACTCGCCGAGCACCCCGATGAAGAAGAGTTGGACGGCGCCGAGGAAGAAGATGCCGACGGTGGTCGACGCCTCACCGACGGGATAGGTGTCCCAGTCGATGAGCTTGTTGATCAGGACGAAGAGGGCCACGCCGAGGCAGATGATCGCGACGATCGCCGCGATGAAGGTCGCGAGTCGCATGAGGAGCTTCGTCGACGAGGTGATGCCCTGCATCGCGAAGTCGTAGTTCCGCAGGAAGTTGAAGTTCGACTTGCCCCGAGCGCTCTTCGCCTGGTCGTACTGGATGATCTCGACGTTCAACCCGTACTCGGCCACGACCGCCTTGAAGAACGGCTGGATGTCGTCGATGCCCTCGAGGACCCGGACGAATTCGCGGTCGTAGAGCCCGTACCCCGTGAATCGCGGGATCTGCGCGGTATCCGAGAACGAGCGGATGACCGCGTAGTACAGGTGACGGAGCCCGGTCATGACGAAGCCCTCGTCGCTGCTGCGGCGCTGCCCGATCACGACCTGGCGCCCCGCCTCCCACGCACGCACGAACGCCGGCAGGTTCTCGGGGGGATCCTGCATGTCCCCGAAGAGCATGAAGGTGGCGTCACCGCTGCCGTACGTCAGCGCCGAGAAGACGTTGCGGTGAAAACCGAAGTTCCGGGCGTTGAAAACGGCCTTGATGCGGGCGTCCTGCGACGCGAGACGACGGATCTCGGCCCGAGTGCCGTCCGTGGAGAAGTCGTCGACGAAGATGATCTCGTAGTCGTATTGCGGCAGCTCGTTCCGGAACACGGCGCTGAGACGGTCGACCATCTCCTGCACGCTGCGTTCTTCATTGAAGCTGGGAATGACGACGCTGATGGTCCGTCTTGACAAGCGAATGCTCCTCGAAATTGCTGGCGGGCCCTGGCGCCCGGTGAAGTTTACCGCACGGCCTCCGGCGACCCCGGAATGGCGGTCCTGGCCCCGATGGCCCCGACGAACTCAGGCGAGCTGGTTGTTCCACATGGCGAGCGCGGACCCGATGGCCATGTGCATGTCGAGGTACTGGTATGTCCCGAGGCGGCCGCCGAAGTGGACGTCCTTCTCTCCCCGGGCGTGGTCCCGATATGCCAGCAGACCCGCCCGGTCGTCGGGGGTGTTGACCGGGTAGTACGGCTCGTCCCCCCTGGCCGCGAACCGCGAGTACTCCCGGACGATGACAGACCGGTCCCGCGGGTACCGGTCGGCGCGCTCAGGGTGGAAGTGCCGGAACTCGTGGATGCGTGTGTACGGCACGTCCGCATCCGCGTAGTTCATGACGGAGGTGCCCTGGAAGTCCGCGACGGGAACCACCTCGCGCTCGAAGTCGAGCGTGCGCCACGAGAGCTCACCCTCCGCGTGATCGAAGTAGCGGTCGACCGGGCCGGTGTAGACGATCGGAACCTGGCCGACCGTCGCCCCCTTGTTGAGGGCCTGGGTGTCGTCGAAGAAGTCCGTCTCGAGCCGCACCTCGATGTTCGGGTGATCCGCCATGCGTTCGAGCCATGCCGTGTAGCCGTCCGTCGGCAGCCCCTCCCACGTGTCGTTGAAATAACGACTGTCGTAGGTGTAGCGCACGGGCAACCGGCTGATGACCTCGGCGGGCAGTTCGCGCGGGTCGGTCTGCCATTGCTTCGCGGTGTAGTCCCGGATGAAGGCCTCGTACAAGGGGCGGCCGATGAGTCCGATCGCCTTCTCTTCCAGGTTCGCCGCATCCTGCGCTGCGTACTCCCCCGCCTGCCGCTGGATCAGGGCGCGGGCCTCGGACGGCGAGAACGCGGCACCGAAGAACTGGTTGATCGTGCCGAGGTTGATGGGCATCGGGAAGACGACACCGCGATGGGTCGTGTGCACGCGGTGGACGTAGTCGGTGAACGTCGTGAAGCGATTCACGTACTCCCAGACCGCGGGGTTGGAAGTGTGGAAGAGGTGGGCGCCGTACCGGTGCACCTCGATTCCCGTGTCGGGGTCGTCCTCGCTGTACGCGTTCCCCCCGATGTGGCTCCGTCGGTCGATCATGACGACCTTCCGCCCGGCGGCAGCGGCGCGCTCCGCGATCGTGAGGCCGAAGAACCCCGATCCGACGATGAGAAGGTCCATCAGCGTCCTCCGCCTGTGTGCATCAGTGAATCGTAGCCGCGACCTCGTGCGCGGTCGGGCCCCGACCTGCCGGACTCCGTCACCGGCGCCGGTGGATCGTGCGGTTGTAGAGCTGGACCTCGAGCCACCGGGCGGCGTTGAGGATCTCACACCGGGCGCGCTGCCAGGGGGTGAGCGATGCCAGTCGGGCTGCCACGAACGCGCGGTCCTCTGTGTAGAGCGCGAGATCGGCCGAGGACAGGATGCTGCGTTTCTCGAACCGCAGCGCCGTGAGACCGAAGAAGGCGCGCGCGGGGAGGATCCCCGCGGCGAGCGCGATGTCGAAGCTTCGACCGTGTGCCCGCACGATGTCGTGGTAGTACCGCGTGGATCGCAGATCGTGCGAGACGCTGTCGGGACGTTGCAGCCAGTAGTAGAGCTTGTCCTGGCACGAGGCGACGACGTTCATCCGCTGATAGAGGTCCATCGCCACTGCGACGTCCTGCGCGTAGTGTCCCTCTGGGAAGCGGATGCCGTCGAATAGCCGTCGGCGGTAGAGCTTTCCCCAGTTGGCCTCGCTGAAGTAGGTGAGCTCGCTGCGGGTGATTCGACGCGTCAGAGCGCTGAAGACGGTCTGATAGCGACGTCCGGGGTCGCCGAACGCGATGTAGTGGCCGAGGGGCGCGCTCGCGTTCTGCTGACGCAGAGCGGCGGCGGAGCTCGCCCCCACGTTGTGCCACCGGCAGCAGCTCATGTCGGCACCGGTCGCCTGCAGGATCTCGACGAGGCGACCGATCATACGGGCATCCATGAGATCGTCGTTGTCGCAGAACGTGATCAGATCGCCGGTTGCCGCATCCAGCCCGGAGTTCTGCGCGGCTGCGATGCCGCCGTTCTCGCGGTGGACGACGACGACCCGTTCGTCTTCCGCCGCGAACCGGTCGCAGATTCGTTCGGAACCGTCGGTCGACCCGTCGTCCACGAGGACTACCTGGATGTCGCGGTAGTCCTGATCGAGGAGCGACGAGACGCATGCTTCGAGGTAGCGGGCCGAGTTGAACACGGGGACGATGATCGACACCGTCGGGGCGATGTCCCGGTGACGGGCGACGTCCACTGCCGCGTCCGGCTCTCTCACGCGGCGGTGATCGTCGCCGCGACCGTGCCCAGGTTGCGATCGTTACCCGCGACCGTGAAGCGTGCGCCCTGCATGAGTACGTGCGTGTCGATATCGATGATCTCCGACACGTTGGCGTTGACGAAGTACTGTCCGGCGCCGAAGTTGGCGCTGTCGATCGCGAACTCCATCGACGAGTCTCCGGCGGGGATCGCGGGCAGATCGATTCCCAACCGCTCGGTGTTCGAGGCGAGCACCATCTGACCCATCGGGGTGTCGATGCTGAATCCCGTCGCCCACGTCGACATGGGCTGCTTGGCACGCACGTGCACGCGGATGGTCATGCGCTCTCCCACGGGAATGGTCTTGCGCTTCTTGCCCTCCGCGTCCAGCACGTCGATGCGGGTCACCTCGATCGGTTTCTCCGGCTCGGGAGGCGGTTTCTCGCCGACACGGCGCCCCTCGAGCACATCGCGCAGGGCCGAGACGGCGTCGTTGACGCCACCGTCGAAGACCATCTCCCCGTCCTTCAGGACGACACCGCGATCGCACAGCTCCTGGACCTGCGCGGCCGAGTGCGACACGAGGACGATCGTGCGCCCTTCCTTGCGGAACCGAGCGATCCGCGCCATGCACTTGCGCTGGAAGGCCTCGTCTCCGACGGCGAGCACCTCGTCCACGAGCAGGACGTCCGGATCGGTGTGAACGGCCACAGCGAAAGCGAGTCGGACGAACATCCCGGACGAGTAGAACTTCACCTGGGTGTCGATGAAGTCCCCGATACCGCTGAACTCGAGGATGTCGTCGAACTTCTCGGTCGTCTCGGCGCGGGACATCCCCATGATCGAGGCATTCAGATAGACGTTCTCGCGACCGCTCAGATCGGGATGGAACCCCGCTCCGAGTTCGAGGAGCGCCGCCATCCTGCCGCGCGTGAGCACGCGCCCCGTCGTCGGAGAAACGATTCCCCCGATCAACTTCAGGAGGGTGCTCTTGCCCGACCCGTTCGGACCGAGGAGACCGACCGTGGTCCCCGCCTGGATCTCGAGGGTCACGCCGCTGACGGCCGTGTACTCCTGCTTGTGCACGCGTCCACGACGTCCCGCATGCACGACGCGCTCCTTGAGCGTGTTGTCCTTGCGGACGATGAACTGCTTCGTGACGTCTTCGACGCGCACGACAACGGGACCGGGACTCGGTGAGACGACCATTACATCTCCTGCGCGAAGTTGCCCTGGAGCCGGGTGAAGACTCGGTGCGAGATGAACAGGAAGACCACCCCGATGACGCCGGCGATCAGCATCCGGAGCAGGAGGTTGTCGGGGTAGTCGCCGGGGGTTCCCTCACCCCAGAACGCCTGCCGGAACCCGAGCACGCCCAGTGTGATCGGGTTGTTCGTGTACACCTCGAGTGCCCACGCCGGCAGGCCGAGCGTGCGGAACGCATCGCTCACCATCGTCCACGCGTAGACGATCGGGGATCCCCACATCGCGAGCATCATGACCACATCGGTGACGTACTGCACGTCACGCAGGTAAACGTTGAGCGCGGACAGCAGAATGCCCAGCGCCAGGCCGTACACCAGGATCAGCAATACGGATGGGATGAACCACAGCATCTCGACGGGCGCGGGCAGCGCCTGGAAGATGATCGCTCCACTGAGCAGGACCAGAACCTGGACGAGGAACATGAACCCGGCCGCGCCGACGCTGGCGAGCGGGAAGATCTCTCGAGGAAGGTAGATCTTCTTGACCAGGCCCGCATTGTTGAGGATCGACGAGGTCGACCCCTGGACCATCTCGGCGAAGAACGCATAGATCGTGAGGCCGGAGAAGAGGAAGATCGCGAACTGCGGGATACCCTCCGCGGCTCTCAGGAACTGGCCGAGGACGAGGTAGTACATCAAGAACTGCACGATCGGACGGATCAGCGTCCAGAGGAAGCCCAGCACGCTGTCGCGATAGCGCGCCTGCAGATCGCGGCGAACGAGCAATCCCAGCAGATCGCGACGCTCGTAGATCTCACGGATCTTCCCGCCGCGTACCGGGAGCTCGAGCCCTTTCGCATCCGTCGTCGTGAACGGGGTCACGGCAAGACGGGCGAACCGATCAGTCGTGTCCAAGTGCTCCACCTACGTCAATCAACTGCATCACTATACCGGCCGGGCGCCTGGCAAATCGGTGCACGCACCACCGACGCTATCCTCGAACTGTAGCCGCCATGGCTTCGCGCGAAAGGATGCATCGTCATGTCCAGAGTCGTCGTCACCGGAGCAGCGGGCTACCTCGGCCCGCATGTCGTCACCGCCATGCTGGACCGAGGACACGAGGTCGTTGCGGCGGTCCGCTCGGCGAAGGGCGTCGATCTCGACCCCCGCGCCGAGGTCGTCGAGGCCGACATCCTGGCACCCGACTTCGATCCCGCCGTGTGGGGCCCGACCCCGCACGCTGTGATCCATCTCGCCTGGAAGGACGGCTTCCGCCACAATTCTGCCGCGCACATGTCCCAGCTCTCGGCGCATTTCACGCTGCTGACGGGTCTCGCGGAGCGCGGTGTCGCGCGCATCGTCGCACTCGGCACGATGCACGAGGTCGGCTACTGGGAGGGCGCGATCGTCGCGGACACTCCGACGAACCCCCTGTCGCAGTACGGCATCGCGAAGGACGCCCTGCGTCGTTCCCTCGCCCTGGCACTCCCCGAGACGACGTCGCTCGCCTGGGCACGGGCGTACTACATCTTCGGCGACGATCGCCGCGCCGATTCGATCTTCCGGAAGCTCCTGGATGCGGCCGACTCGGGCAAGACCGAGTTCCCCTTCACCATGGGCAAGAACCTCTACGACTTCATCCGCGTCGAGGAACTGGGGCGTCAGATCGCCGCCCTGACCGACGCGGAAGACGTCACGGGAACCCTCAACTGCTCGTCGGGACGGCCCGTATCTCTCGCTGAGCAGATCGAGGCCTACATCACGGAGAACGACCTGGCCATCACGCTGCAGTACGGCGCGTTCCCGGATCGCGCCTACGACTCCCCTGGTGTGTGGGGGGACGCCGGTGCGATCACCGAGATCGTCGCCCGTGACAGGTCGACGGCGACCGCTCAGGGCTGAGCCGACCGACGGGTCAGTAGCCCGTTCCGATTCCCGGGGCGGGTGCATTGACGAGATGCCGCTCTGCGAGCTGCACGATGACGACGTCCGGCTGGTACTGGTCGACGAGAGCTCGGTAGTTGGGCGGGTTCGACCAGTCGTCGTAGCGATGCTGGACCTGCCACGTCTTCGCGAACGCCTGGCCCCAGTACGGGGTCAGTGCGTTCCCCATGGAATCGCGCAGGATCAGGGCTTCCCGAGATGTCTGTGCGCCTTCGGTCGTCGTGGACGCCGGCAGCTTCGACAGATCGACCTGTGTCTCGCCGTCGGTCGTGGCTGACGTGCCGTCGGCCGCGGCGACCTCCACCTCGGCGAGAGGTTCCGAGAAGACCGGAGCGGTCCACGCCGGGTCGGCGTCGGGCACACCGTAGGCGGCGTACTCGTTGAAGATGCGCGTGCTCTCGACGCCGTCCACGGCCGGCACCCAGAGCGGGTCCTCGTCCGGGTACATCGCGTCGCGGCACGCCGCATATGTCTGCCAGGCGACGTAGCCGCCCCAGTCCGTCCAGTGACTGTTCACCGGCGTATAGACGGCGTCCGATTCCGCCGCGTCCCGGAGGTCCTGGCGGAAATCGACGATGGGCAGATCCGGCGACGCCGCCAAGAACTGGTCGAGCGGCGTCGATCCGACGATGCCGTCGGTCCATTCGGGAAGCTGCTCGGGGTAGACGCTCGTTGCCGAGGGGCTGATCTGAATCGAGAGCTCGATGTCCCGCTCTGCGAGCGCAGACTCGAGCGTCTCGAAGTAGTCGCGCCACGCGGTTACCTCGGCGACGGTGAGGAAGCGGCGACCCACCGCCTGCGAGAAGTTCTCTTCGACCTGATCGTTGTAGAAGGCCCACCCGTCACGGCCGAGCACCACCGGGTCTGCCAGCAGATCGGCGTTCGACGCCCAGGTGTCCGTGGCGGCCGGGTCGCCGTCGATCCATGGTTGCGTTGCTGGCTGGTCCACCTCGGGGCGGCAGACCGCGGCACCGGCGGCGTCTGCTCCGGTGGTCGGTGCGACCGCTGCGGGGACAGAGCCCTCCGCGTCTATCCGGTACTGCGTGACCCAGCCGACGACCGCGGCGATGAGCGAGAGGATGATGAGGATGACCAGCGGGATATCGCGGTACCGGCGCCACCATCGCGGACTCGGAATACCGACTCCATGAACGATGTCCGCGCCACCGGTGCCACTCATGCCCCGACCCCGCGGGACGAAGCCGAGGTCATGGCCGCGGATCCCACCGGCGCGACCTCAGCCACCGGGCGGGTGAGGGCATCCGGCGCCGGCGGAAGGGCGGGACGCGCCGCCTTCGCCGCCGCGTGGTTCGGATCGAGCCAGTCCATCGCGACACCCCGCGGCTTCGCCGTGCGGTGCAGGAGCGCCGTCAGCCATTTCGGCGTCCAGTCCTTCAGCTGCAGCGCGGGGCGTTCGATGAGGTGCCAACTGAGATAGGCGTATGCGTGGCATCCGGCCACGATCACCAGGTGATAGACGAGCCATCCCGCGTCCTGCAATCCGAAATAGGCGCTGAATTGCATGAGCGGCCACGCGATGATGTAGATCCCGTACGAGAAGTCGCCGTGCTTGTCCCAGTTCTTGAGTTTGGTCGCCTTGATCGCGAACCAGATGAGCACGTAGCAGAACGCGTACTGTCCCGCGACGAGCCACCCGCCCCGAGCGTAGGTGTAGCCGGCGATGACGATGCAGGCGAGCGCGAGCCGATTGTCGATCGGGATCTTCTCGCCGAAGAGGGCGAACAGGATGCCGAATGCGAACGGCGCGTAGAGCAGAAGAACCCGGAAGTCGCCGAACGCGGGCGTGAGCGCGGACAGGTTGCCGATGCCGAACCACTGCATCATCGCCAGCAGGATGATCCCGGTCGCGATGATGCCACCGAGGAGCCGGTTCGTCAGCGCCCCGACGACACCGAGGATCGCGACCATGATGTAGCAGCCGAACTCGAAGGCCAGGGTCCACGCCGACCCGTTCCACTCGAAGCCGCCGTGGATCGTATAGAAGGGGATCGTCGTGCCCATGTCGGCGATGGTGTGCTGGTTCAGCGGCAGCCACATGTTGTTCGAGAAGTATGTGAGCGGCGAGTTCTCGGTCGCATCCCAGAACCCCGCGATCGACCCCGACTCGCGGATGTACGCGATGGGCGCGAGCGTGAAAGCGGTCACGATCAGCACGAGGAACCATGCCGGGAAGATGCGCATGATGCGTCGCCAGAAGTAGCGCGGGGTCGACGCGCGTCCCATCTTGCTCTTCGTGATCAGGAATCCGGAGAGGAAGAAGAACCCCGCCACGGCGACCCCGCCCAGCGACTGCTCGTCGCTCCACTGGGTCCCGAGATCGTGTCCACCGTAAAAGCCGGCGAGCGGGCCCGCGTGCGAGAAGATGACCATGAAGGCCATCAGCCACCGCAGGAATCCGATGCTGTTATTCCGAGGGTCGAAGCTCGCCTTCAGTGAGGTCACCTTCCACCTCCTCGCGATACTTCTTCAACTCGCTTCGGTGGCGCAGACGCCAGAGCCACGCGTGCGTCATGCGGGCGGGCCGGTCGAGCGGACGCAGCGCGGTGGCGATCCGGGGATGGTTGAGCTTCAGGTAGACCCGCGTGAGCGCGACGATTCCGCCGTGCCCGAGCCAGCCCGCCCGGTGCAGGAACTGGATCTGGTCGATCGGGTAGCCGGGCATCGTGGCGCCCATCTGGTCGAGCTTGAAATCGAGCGCGGTGTGGCTGATCGACGTGTGCTCGGTGGTCGAGATCGTCCGCGAGTGGTATCCGAGTTCGGCCGCTGCATACGCGATGATGCGTTCCTGAACGTGGGCGAGGCTGCCGTCGGTGTGCTTGTTGGGCGCCGCGTACTCCTCGTACTTCCACTCCCGATCCACCAGGATCTTGAGAGCCTCGGGACGCGCGAACCACATGCAGCCGTAGGGCGCGAGGGGCGAGATGTCGTCGAACGGCACCTTGATGCCGAGCTCTTTGCAGAGAACCGCGGCCGGAGCCTTGTTGGCGTACCACCCTCGACCCATCGTCGGGTAGCCGATGTGGATCATGGGCGGGAACGCGAGGCCGAGACCCTCTTCCTTCTGGAAGAGGGCGACCGCGTTCGCCGCGTAGCCCGGTGAGTTCAGGACGTTGTCGAGCTGCTGGTACTTGAAGTAGCGGCCGTGGTTGAAGGAGTCCTGCACGGTCTTCTTCGAGTGGATCTTCACCACCAGGTCGTAGCGGCCGGGCTCGAGCACATCCCGGCAGGCGATGAAGAACGCGCTGAGGTCGCGCCCGCGGTTGGACGGCAGGATGCGGATCTCGGAGTGCGCGACCTTGTCGTCCGCGCGACGGTCGAGGATGGCCTGGATGGCCTCCGACTTGGCGGCGTTCGTCGTCGTGATGTACAGATCGAAGTTCTCGGGGAGCATCACGAGCCGATCCATCAGCTCGTCGGTCATCTCTTCGTAGAAGATGTGGACGACCGCAGCCAGCCGGAGCGGCTTCGCCGGGTCGTACGACACGTCGACGTCCGGCAGCACCTCCATCATCGAAGCGTCCGTGTACAGCGCCTTCGGCGGCGAGTTCTTCACGAGATTCTGGAACATCATCGCGACCGGGTAGCCGTAGCGGGCGACCTTCTCGATCGTCCACCGGCCGATGACGGCGTGCTGATCGAGGTACGGCGGGTAGTGGAAGAAGGCCCGGCGTTTGAGGACGGGACATCCGTCATCGACCAGCAGATCCGCGTTGAAGAGGGCAGGATGCCGCGACGGGTAGTCCTCCCACGAATATGCGACGCCGTCCACGAAGCCGAGTACCTCGAAGTGATGCGTGAACCGGGACTCGTGGTTCAGGATCGACTCGACGTAGGTCGTGATCATCGGCATCGTGTCCCAATATTCCTGCCATTCGGGACTCGTGAACATCGCTCGTCGCACGGCGATCCAGTGCGACTGGATGTGGCGATGCATCTCACCCGTGCGGGTATAGGGGTTGGGCTTCTCTCCGGGATAGTCGGTCATCCCCCAGAAGTGCACGCGCTCGGCGTCCATGCGCTCGAAGACCGGCGCGAACGACCTGATCGGTCCGAACCACGTGTAGTTCATGAGGATCAGCTCGTCGTACTGGGCAAGCCGCTCCGCGCCGAAGTGCTCCATGGCGGTCTTGTAGCCCCAGACGTCGAACCCGACGTTCTCGCGAACCCAGATCGTGTCCGCGACGCCCTCCAGCCGCGCGCGGCCGGCCTCGGTCAGATCGCCGTTGACGACGACGAAGATGTGCTCGGCGAACGGCCGCAGCTCGGAGAGCTTGTAGACGATGTAGTCGTCGACGTCACCGCGGCTGTCGTGGAGGAGGTAGAAGACGACCCGTCGTCCATCCGCCGGAAAAGGGACGGGCTCCACGGCATCCGCGCGTTGCTCGATATGCAAAAGCTCACTCCTCGATGCGGCAACTCGATCGTCGCGCACAAGCTGATGACAGCGGCGGACGTATCGCCGACCAGAGAGATTCTACCTGGCTACCTGTGCTGACCCTGCGCGAGGATCTCGAGCAGGTAGCGGCCGTAACCGCTCTTCACCAACGGCTCCGCGCGGACGCGGAGTTCGTCGTCGGAGAGGAATCCGAGTCGCCACGCGACCTCTTCGGGACTTCCGATGGAGAGTCCCTGGCGCTTCTGGACCGTGCGGATGAACTCCGTGGCCTCGCTGAGGGAGTCGAACGTTCCCGTGTCGAGCCCGGCCGTGCCGCGCGGCAGCACCGCGACCTGG
>NZ_JBIITF010000004.1:0-258840 GCF_044340635.1 Microbacterium sp. | reverse complement strand
GGTTCCGCGCGACGCGCACGACGTCATCACGGAACTCGGTCGGGTAGGGCTTGGGCACAGCAACATCCTTCCAGGCCACCCTCGAGGGCAAGCCAGATCAGATGTCACCTATTCGTGCAGCAGTCCCAACCGCTTCCTCGCGGCAGTACTTTCCTCGTTGCCTGTCACGCTCTGTTTCCCCCACGGGCTTTAGCGAGTTTCTTCATCGAACTGGTACTCATGACAGTGAGTACTCGCCTAGTGCGTCGAGAGTGGAAGGCCCGCCCTGAGCAAACACCACGATAGTCGCCTCCCCACTGTTCGGAACCTGCTGAAACTTCGGAGTGGCGCGACGCTGCGCGAGAGCTGATTGTCCGTGCCCTCCGGAACCGCGGTAGCGGCTCGTCGGTCGCCGGACTCTACGAGTTCGGGCCCGGTAGCGCGCGTTATCTGCCGATGAGCGGGCCGTATGCAAGGGAAGCGGCCAGGAGCATCGAATCACATGGGACGCGAACTCCCTGCTGTTCGCTAGTCGCTGCACCCCTGCTTGCGATGCTTGTGCAGCGTGATGGCGAAGTCGCTGTCGAGGTTGCCCGTCGCCCGCCGTGCGATCGTCCCTCGCATTCGGATTGCCAACAGGCGTTCCTCAGCGAGACGAGCCATACCCGCTCTCCAATTCCTGCTCTGAGGGGGCACGACCTGCCCGAGCGGAACTGGACCGCCGCGCTGTAGGAGTGGGCACGAACCGCGCTACCGCAGATGGCGAAGTTCCGAATGGTCAGCGCGATAGGATCACGCGATGATGTTCCGGGGGCGATCTCAATTGCGCGACGCTGTTCACGCATACGTCGGGCGAGCCAGGGTGTTGCGACAGATTCAAAGCAACAAAGCCAACGCGGCCGACAAATGGGAACGCGGTTACCTTGTGGTGACTGTCGTCATCGCAACCGTTATCAGTGTGATCGGCTTCGCCGGGGCCGAAAGGATCGCGAGCTTGCTCAGCGCTATCGTCCCGGCCGAACAGGCCATCCCATCTGTCGAATCCATATTCAACGTTGCGGTGTTGCTCATTCTTGTCGTGACGGTCGTGGGGCTCGTGTTTCGATACGGGGAGCGGGCGAATCGCCACTACAGATCGCTTGAGGTGCTCACTGACTTCATGCGCGACTGCACTGATCAAGTGGTGATGCATGACTCGAACGTGAGGCGCTTACGACCGACCGATCTGGACATCGTGAGGACTCGATACAAGGGCATTCTCACGACGCTCCCGCCGTCAACCGACAGAGAATACAAAAAGGCTAAGGCGGACGACGCAAAGAAGCGCGAAACGTCAGCGAGTGGCAGGGGAGGGGAAACCGTCGCGGCGTGGCCGCGTGGCGGCGCGTTCAAGGCGCCGAAGCTCCTCCCTCGGAAGGCAAGAACCAGATTCAATATGCGCGCAGCGCGACGCGTTGCGTACATTCTCGTCACGGACGCGAGACGCGCGGCCGCACTCAGGGCACTAGAGGATGAGTTCGGTTCTCGCGCTTGGATCGCTGGCGGTTTCGTGCGCGAGGCCGTATGGGACTCGCTTGCAGGTTTGCCCGCCGTGAGCCCGCGAGACGACGTCGACGTGATCTACTACGACCCAAACAACACGACCAAGGGAGCGGAGCGAGCCATGCAAGGTCGGCTCGCGGCAAGAGCACCTTCAGTGCGGTGGTCGGTAAAGAACCAGGCCAGGATGCACCTCGTCAATGGCGAAGAAGCGTATGCCTCGCTAGAAGACGCGATCGCTAGATACCCCGAGACAGCGAGTGCGGTTGCTGTCCAACTCAGCCGTGGCCGGGTCCGTGTTCTCGCACCGCATGGGTTGCGAGACCTTGTTGAATTCCGCCTGCGCCACAATCCGTCGGCGGACAAAGCCGCCTTCGAACGACGCCTGCCGCAGATCGCATCGCGCGGCCGCTGGTCGCTCCTGGAGATCATCGGCTGAGCGTAGTGGGGGCGCGAGGACGCCGGCGCAACCTATGCTCCTGAGGTGCCTGCGAGCGTGGCTCGTTTCAATACCGATGGCCCTCGCGGACACATGCCGGAACACGCTGCGCAGATGCGCCGCTCGTGCGGATCACAGGCCGTGTTAGTGACCCGAGTCGGGGTGCTCGCCGCGCATGAGTGCGTCGTACCTTGCTGTCGACGCTGCCGCCGCCTCTGCGGATCGGCGCGAGGCTTCGCCTTTGCTCGCCCCGCGTTCGAGAATGGTTGAGACGCCGATCGAAGCGAACGCGATTCCAACGCCGGCAGCGATTTGAATCACGACCACGAGTGACGAATCCGTGATGTTAGACGTCACGGCGATAGTCACGGCGAGGCCGACCAGAAACACACACAAAGCCAGCGCGCGTTGCGCCACGCGCAGCTTCTCCTTCGGCACGTCGATCCAAGTATTCAGTTCGGCGACAAGGAGCAGGAGGCGCCGGCCGAGGGCGTCGCGTTGCGTGGAATGAGGCAGCATCGCGTGGACTGCAGCGAGTCGCTCAATGCGAAGAAGGAATCGACCCTCCTTAGAGAACCGCCGAGATAGCCACGCGCTCAGTGGTATCCCAACGAGCGCAACCGCCCCGATGATCGCCGACCACATTTCATTCACGCCGGTGAGCGTATCGGACCCAGGGGACATTCGCTCCGGTCGGCAATCACGCATCCGCTGCGATGCCGGCGACAGCGCAGTAGTGCCGCGCCGCTGACGGCCGTCGTGCTCACATCGCGTAATAGGATCCGTTTCGCGCGCTGTGAGGAAACTGGACGGCGCATCAGCTGCGGTACGGCGATATGCTGTCGCGCCTGACCGGTTCGTGCAACGAAAGCACATGGATGGACTCAGATATGACTGATGCGGCGTACCCAGGCACGATCGCGGCGGAATATCTGCCCGATCTGAATTCCCTTTCCGTGGACCACCGCGCCACCTTCCGGGTTGGTCAGATCGTGCGGCTCACTGTGGTCATGGAACGAACGCTCCGCGATGTTCACGCTCGCCTCCAAGCCGTCCGCCCGGATGAATTGCGAAATGGTCCAGACGCCTTCGGTGCACTCGCCAAGGAGACGGAGACCTACCTCAGGATGGCCGGATTTCCGTCCGCTGGTTTGGCTCACTCGGCGCTGCTAGATATTCGGAGGATCTATGGAGAACGAAACCGGTTTGCACATGATCACCTCTTAGTCACAGATCTCGGGCAGTGGGATCGCCTGAGCCTCGATAACACGCTTCCACCCAAGCACGTCAAGCAAGTCGATGAAGCTGCCCTACGCGATGCTGTGCTCGATGTCGTCCGCGCCCAATGGCGACTGCATGCGCTCGAGAACCTCGTAGCGCAATGGCAACATGGCGACATGTCCGCGCTGTCCGATTCCGGGGATATTCACAATGGGTGGGCTGCGATTCTTGGCGGTGAGTTCGACCTGACGCCCGGCGGCGGCGCGATGATTACATCGAACTAGAACTGGACCGGGTCAGCCAAACCTGTGTCTCGTCGCCCCGCCGCGCCCACATCGCAGCTCGGTGTATATGGTGCGCCGCGGGGCATCCCTGCTACGCCCCGGCCGGTTTGCACACGGTCTGCGCCTTCCCTGCGTTGCCCGAAATCGGATCCCAGTGGGCCAGAATGACACTCCGCACCGTTGCCGACTAGTCGTTACGTATTGATGCCGAACACGCGGAGCAGCGGAACGCGGGGGATCATCCGGCGCGGTCCAAGTTGGACCGTGGGGATCGTCCCGTTCTCGATGCCGAGCTTGATCGTGCGGTAGTCGACGCCGACGAGCTTGGCGGCATCCTTCATTGTCAGAGCAAGGTGCTCCGGTGAGCGGTTCATATCCGTTCCCTTCGTTGAGCTAGCAGCGTCAGTCTCCGTTCATCGCAAAGTAGCACACCTTTGAGCCAAGATCGACAGTCTTCTTCGCGAATCGACGGTGACCTGGAATAGTGGGCTCTATGGCAGACGTCGAGGCATATGACATCAGCGACGAACGCATCGATCTCGGCAGCCGCGTCACGCTGCCGAAGTATTGGCATGCGCGCGTATCGGGGGAGCAGGACGTGCCCGGCACGATCACCGTGCGCGTGGAGTGGGATGCTGCGCTCGGCCGCACCGCCGTCGCGTCCGCCGCCCTCGAGCGCGAGGGGGAAGGCGTCGACATCACCAGCCAGATGCTCCGCGAGGTGCGCACGCACTGGATCATGACGACCTCAGCACTCGACGTCGTCACGGTCGACGTCGGCGGGGACGGCGTCAGCGATCGCGACCGCATCCCGGTGCGAGAGTTCCTCAGTCGCATGCGGGCGGCGGCGAAACGTGGCGCCTCGGAGGCGCTGGACGACTCGATCGCCGTCTATCGCGTCGCGACGGCGATCAGTTACCCGCCGCTCAAGCTCGTCGCCGACACCCTCAAGATCAGCCAGAGCACCGCGACCCGCCTCATGACCCGCGCCCGTGATGCGGGTCTCGCGCCGGAAGTGCGGATCCAGGAGCCTCGGCGGGCGCCGGCGGTTGACCCGTACAACCCGGGGAGGCCATATGACCCTGCGGCGCCCCACACCGGGCCTTCTGGGCCTGGGGGGCCGTCGGCCGGGCGATGAGCAGGCCCGCGGCCGATGCACGCGAAGTGATGTCTATTTGGGATGTCACGAGCAGAGAAGTCTTCGCCTGGGAGAACGGGCGCGACGTGCCGAACGTTCCGGTGCGATCCGGCATGCGATGGCGCACGCGGTAGCTGCGCGTCGCGATGAAGCTGCACACCGTTATCAACTCGGAGGGGGAGTGCGGCCTAGGCTCAGCCTTATGCGCGGAGCTTTGTGTGGAGTTATTGTTGTCGTCGCTTTCTCGCTTATCGGATGTGCAGCGGGATCAGCTTCTGACGGCGCTGACTCGGCGACTTCGACGCTTGAATCGCAGGTGACATTCGAGTCCGTCGTTGACGGCGACACCGTCGAGACCAGCGCCGGCACTGTGCGCATCATCGGTATCGATGCGCCAGAGCGCGGCGCCTGCGGACACGCGGAAGCATCGACGCTCGTATCGTCCCTCCTCAGCCAGGGTGATGCGATCATCTTGGAGCTTCCGGACGGGGAGAACGATGAGGACCAGTACGGGAGGATCTTGCGTTACGTCGGCACGGACGAGGGCGTAGACGTTGGATTGACGTTGCTGACGGCCGGTCTCGCGGTTGCCCGATTCGACTCGACGGACGGCTACCCCGCACACCCGCGCGAGTCGGACTACCACGCCGCGCAGGTCGCGACCGTCGCCGCAGATGGGGCAGTGACAACTGTCGCCTGCAAAGGTGCGTCCGACGCGGCAGAACAGGCGAGAATCGTGGCCGAGCAGCAGGCCGCGGAGGCTGCGGCCCCGCCGCCAGCGGTCGATGAGTGGTGGAGACAATACACGTCATGTACGAAGCTGAAGCAGAATGTCAACGGACACCCGACAGGTCCGTTCTCGCGCGATAACCCCTCGGAAGCAGCGATCTACGATTGGTTCGCTCATGGGACTGGCAACAATGGTGACGGTGAAGGCGATGGATTGGCGTGCGAGTAGGCGCTTTCGCTCTCTGCGGCGGCGGAATTCGTAACGTGATCGCTCATTCGTTGACGGATTACGCGGCACTGGTTTCGGCGGCGTTGGCGTCGCATACCGGTGATACGTTCAGCGCGTGACGAGTGAACCGCTTCCGGCTGAAAAGCGGATGCGGCTGCGGTACTCGGGCTCTTGTCGGCTCTGCGACATCCAGCTGCCGGCCGGGCAACATGGGATCTACGAGCGCGAGACGAAGACCGTGCGCTGTGTTCAGTGCCCCGACGTGACAATTGCTGCGACCGAGACCGAGACCCAGGCCGAGATCGAGACGGGGCGCGGACCGAAGCCCCAGTCCGAGGTCGACATCGACGTGGCAGGTGGATCTGCGCGGCGAGAGTATGAGCGTCGCAAGACGGGTCGGGAGCAGCGCATCCGAGCCGCTCATCCGAAGCTCGGCGGTCTGATCCTGGCGTTGTCTGATGATCCCCAGAGCACTCGCGCTTGGGAGCGCGGTGCCATCGGCGAGGAGCTGCTGGCCGAGCGACTCAAGGATCTCCCGAGCGATATGCGTGTTCTTCATGACCGCCGGGTCCCTGGTTCGCGGGCGAACATCGACCACATCGTCGTCTCTTCCGCGGGGGTGTGGGTGATCGACGCGAAACGGTACAAGGGGAAACGTCCCGAACTGCGCGTCGAAGGCGGGATCCTCCGGCCTCGTGTGGAGTCGCTTCGCGTGGGTGGTCGCGACCAGACCAAACTCGTCGATGGAGTTCAGTCTCAGGTCGAACGAGTCGCCGGTGTTGTGGCGGACCCGGATGTCGTCGTTCGCGGCGTGCTCTGCTTTCTCGAGGCCGACTGGCCCCTCTTCGGTGGTGACTTCACGGTGCGCGACATCGCGGTGATGTGGCCGCGTCTGCTCACCAAGCGAATATCCGCGGCTGCCCCAGCTGCGATCGACGTGGACGCTGTTTATGGTCGGCTCAGGGCTTTGTTTCCGAGGAACAGCTGACCGAGGCGCGATGGTGATTGACCTCCGTAGTCACACGGACACCATTTCCATAAATTAACGGATATACGTTCCGTATATTTACGAATTATGCCAAGCTTGACTCGTGAAGACGAACGAGATCGTGTGGCGGACGCTGGCCGAGGGTGCCCTTGCTGGTCGTCGCGAGTGGCCAGACCTCAGCGCGCTTGCGGCTGCGGTCGACGCCCCTGTCTCCAGCACTCACCAGGCACTTGGTCGCTTGGTGGAGATCGGCGCGGTCCAAACTCGGCGTCGTGGCGGGATCATTGTCGTCAGCCCCGAGAAGGTTGTGCTCACGATGGCGGTGAATCGCAACTTGATTCGCGACACCGTCGCGATGACCACGCTGAGCGCAGCCCAGAGTTTGACGAACGAGCATCCGTCGGCTGTCGCCTTTGGCGGAACGGATGCCGCGCTGCACTGGCTAGGGGGCGTCAACACGATCGCCGACAAGGGGACTCGGCTGATCTACGCCGACGCGGGCGTTACCCAAGGCCTCGCCAACGGCGAAGAGGTTCGGGTGGTCTCGCGCGACCGGGTCGCCGCTCGAGTGTGGCGGGAGGGCTACTCGAGCGTCGCTCAGACCTACGCCGACCTGTTTGCGATGCCCGGGTGGCAGGCCAGCGAGTTTCGCGCAGCCCTCCACTCGAGACTTTTCGAGCGAGCGGATTGGGAACAGCCCGCGGAGGAAGCGCATGTCTGAATCCCTGAACGAATCAGACGAGAAGATTCGCCGCGTCCTCGACCACGTCGGGCGCGACCTCGACCCATCGATCTTGATCGGCGGATGGGCGACGCACCTGCGGGTCGGGGGTGAAATCAGTCACGACATCGACCTGATCGTTACTCCGAGCTCTCGCTACCTACTCGATTCGGTCGTCGAAAGTCTCACGGACAACTCGGTCCACCTGGCCCGTAAGTTTCGCGGCGAGGTGGAAGGGGTGCATTTGGACATCTACCTCCCGCATGAGTCGAAACTCGGCACGAGGCTCAAGCTCAAGGTCGAAGTGCTCGCTGAGTACGTCGACGACGACATTGCTCCGCCCTGGTTGCTTCTGACGATCGAGGCGCATTTCGTCACTAAGCTCGCTGCACTCTTCGATCGCTTCCGTTCGGAGAAGGGAACCAAGGATGCCCGGGAAGTTCTCGCTCTGTTGAAGAAGGGCGTTGATCCGGCCCTCGCGCTTCGAATCCTGTCCGAGGCGACCGCCGGACCACCGGGGGACATCCCCGGATACGTCGACGAGATGTTCCGACTCGTCCCGCAGCTCGTCAAGCTGTCCAAGGCCGACCAGAAAGCGATGATGCGATGGCGTCGCGAGTGGGCCCAGGCGGCGCTCGCGTATGCGTCTCCGCACACGCTTTCTCCGCGCACGCTGTGAGGACGATTGGGTATTGGGCGCCGAGGTCTGCTGGGGCAGCCCGGTAGCGTTGGTTCGTGCCCGCTCGCCCTTCTCGCCGCATTCTTCGCTTGCGGGCATCGATCGTCGGTATCGAGCCGGAGATCTGGCGCACCATCGATGTCGACGACAGCCTGTCGCTCGCCCAGCTGCACATGGTGCTGCAGGTGGTCTTCAATTGGTTCGGCTCGCACCTGGGCGACACTCGCGCCCTCACGCCGGGGCGACTACCCGGATCCCGGCCGTCGCGGCGAACTCGTCGGCACCGATCCTCATTGTGGTCGCAAGGTGTATCGCGTCGTTCGAACACAGCGGAGCATGAGTGCCGGCAGCGAGCAGATCCCCGCGAGTTATGTCAACCAGACTTACCGCATCGAGCACTGCCGTGATCGCGTCGATTGAGATGATCGCCGGATGTCGGCCCGCGGCGCAATGCAACTCGGTGTGCAGTAGCCAGGACGCCGCCAGGCGTCGAGAGGAATCAGTGAGAGCGGCGACGAGCGCTTCAGACTCGGCCTCCTCGATCACCAGTTTCATCGGCGGCCGAGGTGTCCAGGTAGGCCACCGTCACCAGCGGCCTCGACTGTCATCGAGCAGTTGCCGTGTGCTCACTGGCGAAACCGTCCGCGTGATCTCTGCCAGTGCCTCATTACCGGTGCGGGCCGGCCTTGCTTCGCCTCGCGCGATGAGCCCGTCAAGGGGCTCGCCTCCCACGGGGACGATGAGGGCAGCCAGGCGGCCGTTGTTGCTGACCAGCACCGATTCGCCTGCCTCAACCCTGCGCAGGATCTCGCCACTGCGGTTGCGCATCTCGCGATGTGTCACGGTCTCCACGGGACGTAGCGTAGCGCGCTGTAGCACCGTTGCCAGAAGGAGGTCTAGCCATGATTAGCATTCTGCACATCGTGGCTGGTTTCTCATCGTGGATGGTGAGCAAACTGCTCAAAATCGCTATGTTGGAATTTGACTCCGAATGCCGATGAATGAACATCCCCTCCGAAGGCCTCTGAATACGCGGTAAACGGCCCCATTTTTGCCCGCGTTTTGCCCGCATCCTATTTGCCGATGGCAGTTTTCGGACGTCGATCGGTGTCGTTGCAGTTGGCAGAATCCGCGTAATTCCGCGGAAATTGTCGTTCGGAGTCGCAGAGCACAATGCTCAAAACGTGTTCGAGTCCCTCCAGGGGCTTCTCTCGCGAACTGCTTCTGATCGGTGTCCTGGTTCTTCGATCATTCGCGAATGCGGCAGTCTGCACACGCTCTTGCCGGTTGCCGTTGAGGTTGCCGGTGAACTGACCGATCTGTCTCGAACGCAGATCCGCGGGAAGATCGTGGTCGTCAGCTAGCGTCGAGGGTGACGAGTGCGCATACGGATTGGGATCAAGATGTGGGCCGAGGTGCGGGCGCGCGAGCGCGTCAATAGGGAGGTTCGAAGTGCGGCAGACCCACACATTCACTTGGACATCGCCGTCACGTCCGAACGTTTGGACGCATTCGCCGACGCCGAAATCGATGTCCAGCTCTCCACCCTCGCCGTGCTTAGGGAGCGGGCTGCGGATTCAAGCAGCACAGAACTGGCGATTGTGGGAGTCGCGATCGCGATCATCGTGGCTATCGTGGCGCCTAGTTCCGGACTGTTCGACGTTGATCTCGCGAACGATCCTGTTCGGCTCGCGGTAGGCATCTTGATCGCGACCGCTATCGCCACTGTGATTGCGATGTTCGTCCTCTTCCTGGTTCCGTGGGGATCTAGTGACTGGATCGTCGCCGCGAACTGGCAGCTGTTTGGTTGGCTGCCTACGAAGACGAACTCGATCTGCGGTCGCGTATGACACCCTCTGGCCGACGGGGTGCATGGTGGCGTCGCCGCCTCGCCGTACCCACCGAACGTCGCCGTATCCGCTGATCTGCAGTAGTGCTCCAGCCGCCCCGCCGTCCGGTGGGCGTGGCACGCTGGAACTATGAAACGTCCCGCACTTCGCGCGCGGCTGCTCACCGCGCTCGCGGGCGATCCAAACGGCACGCCGCGGTGGGTGCGTGAGATCGCCGACGGCGACGACGACGGGTACTTCCCCGACGGGGGCGCGGCCTGGACGGTCCACGCGGGAACCGCGACCTTCGTCGCAGGCATCCGGGCGCTGCTCATCCAAGCGCTTCATCCCGGCGCGATGGCCGGTGTGCACGACTTCTCGCGCTACCGCGAGGATCCGATAGGGCGCCTGACCGGTACCGTGCGCTGGATCATCTGCGTCACGTACGGCTCAACGGCGCAGGCCCAGCAAGAGACGGCGCGCGTCGGCCGGATGCACGAGCGAGTCGCTGGAACCTACGAGACGGATGCCGGCGCTCGCTCCTATTCGGCGTCGGACGCCCGTCTCGTGGAATGGGTGCACCTCGCGTTCACAGAGGCGTTCCTGGGCGCGCACGAGCGTTGGGGCGGTCCAATTCCGGGCGGTGCCGACGAGTATGTGCGCGAGTGGGCGACCGCCGGGCGCCTCATGCGGCTGCACAAGCCGCCCGAGACCGAGGCGGAACTGCGCGAGCGGATGCGCGGGTTCCTCGTCAATGGAGAGCTCCGCCGCGACGAGCGCGTCGACGAGGTGGTGCGATTCTTGCGCGACGTGCCCTTCACCGGCTCGATGCGAATTGCTTATCGCGTGTTGTTCGCAGCCGCTGTCGCGAGCCTGCCGCGGCCGTACCGACAGCTGCTCGGTGTGCGTCGCACGCTCCTGCCCGTCGTGACGGCGACGCGCCTCGTGCTCGCGGTATCGCAACGCGCTCTCGGCTCGGGTCCTCGCGCACAGGACTTCGCTCGAGAACGGCACCGCCGCCTCGCGGCCGAACGTGACGGGGTCCATTCCGCAGGATGAGCTCCGCCCCCCGGACCGAAAATCGGCACGTTGAGGCCGAAACAGGGTGACAGCGTGCAGTGCGGTAAAGTGCCGCCGGCGGGTTGGTGGTAGCGTAACTGACCATCTCGTCGAGGGAGTTCCCGGATGCTCCGCAGCGATGCCCAACAGAATCGCATGTTGTTGCTGGATGCCGCGTGCAACCTGATTGCGCAGGTGGGCACCGATGAGATCAGTGCCCGCGACATCGCCGATCGTGCCGGTGTGAGTTCCGCGACGCTCTACCGCCACTTCCCGAGCAAGCAGGCGCTGGTCGACGGCATCTCCGTGGACCGGTGGGAGCGCATGAGCGAGTGGGCGCGCGGGTCGCGCAAGCCGCGGGCGGCGGTATTCGACATCGCTCTCGTCCTCGACCGATTCTCGCAACTCGTCAGCGACGACGCGCAGTTCATCCAGGCCGCGGGGTTGAAGGTGGGAACCACCCCCACAGCCATCGCTCCCTTCCGCGAGATCTTCGATGCGCGCTTCAGCGAACTGTGGAACGCCGCGAAGGAGTCGGGATCCGTTCGCCGATGGGCCGACCCCCGGGACGCGGTCGAGCTCGTCGGCTCCATCCGTAATAAGGAACGTCGCACTCCCATGCTGGCCACGGTCGTCGGCGGGTTCGTTGCGCCGCAGGTCGACGTCGAACGACTCCTGCGCACGGTGCACCAACCGCGCTGATCATCCATCTGCAACAGATTCGCGGTAGTTCTCTCACTTCGAGCGCACGCACCGCGGTGCGCTCGCATGATCGATCGCGTGTCGAACAATGATGCTCATCCCTTGGATTCAGGAATCCGCTCTCTGGCGGAACGGCTGCGCGATGGCAGCCTCAGTTCGCGCGAGCTGACGACGCTCGCCTTCGACAGGATCGACGCGCGAAACGGCGGGGAGCCGGACTTCGACGGAACCCCCGACGTGGTGAACGCGTGGGTGCGTATCGACCGCGATGCCGCACTGGCTGCGGCAGACGCCGCGGATCGGCGCATCGCAGCGGGCGACACGTCCCTCTTGGCCGGTATTCCCGTCGGGCTCAAGGATCTGTTCGGCGTCGCAGGCAAGCCACTCACGGCTTCGAGCCGCCTTCGCGCAACGGACATCGCGGAGTCGGACAGCGCCGCCTGGGCAGCCCTGTCGGACTCCGGCGCCGTCTACGTCGGTCACACCCACACCCACGAGTTCGCGGCCGGCGGCACCACCGACCAGGTCGGCAACCCCTGGAACCTCGCTCACAGCCCCGGGGGTTCGAGCGGAGGATCGGCTGCCGCCGTCGCCGCCGGCATGGTGCCTCTGGCGCTCGGCACGGACACGGCGGGGTCGCTCCGCATCCCCGCGGCCCTCGTCGGTGTCTCCTCTTTCAAAGCAACATTCGGTCGTGTGCCGACGGACGGCGTCATCCCCCTCTCGACCACGCTCGACCACGCCGGTCCGATCGCCCGGACGATCGACGACTGCGCGGTTGCACTCGAGGTTGTGAGCGCCGCTTCGCGCTCGCGAGACCCGTTCGGTGTCAGCGCGCGTCCCGGCATCATCGCGCCGCACGCAGCCAACCTGCGCGGTGTGCGGGTGGCCGTGACGGATCGTCCCGATGCCGTCGATGTCGAACCGGACGTCCGCGAGGGACTGGAGCGGGCCGTCGCGGCTCTGTGGGAGCTGGGCGCGACCGTCGTCACCGTCCCGGCCGCCCCTGATCTGTCGAAAGCCGACTACGACACGATCTTCTTGGCCGAGGCTCGCAGCTACCACGCGCAATACGCCGACCGCGCGAGCGAGTACCGCCCGAGTGTGCGCGAGTTCCTGGCTCACGACCTGCCGCCCATCACCGTCGACGTCTACCTGGCTGCCCAGGAGCGCCGGGCAGGGGTTACGGCCGCGTGGCAGCGCTGGTTCGCCGACAACAACATCGCCGCGCTCATCGAACCGACGGCCGCGTCCACGGCTCCCCTCCGCGGACACGGGTACGACGCCGGTCGTCCGATGGGCGGCACGGATCCGCTCACAGCCTTCACCGCGACCTGGAATGTCACCGGCTTCCCCGTCGCCGCGCTCCCTGCCGGAATCGGGAGTCGCACCGGACTGCCGGTCGGCGTATCGGTCGTCGGGCCCGGCGAAGCCGACACCCACACTCTGGCCATCGCCCTGGCCCTCCAGGAGCGCCTTCCCGTCCCCGTTCTGGCGTGGTGAGCTGATGGAGCCCTTTGTCCTCTTCGCGCTGTCGGTCTTCACCGCCTTCGGCTTCTACGCCCTGCTCGCGTGGGGCCTCGGGCTCATCTTCGGGCAACTCAACGTTGTGAACGTGGCGCACGGCGACATGGCGATGGTCGGCGCCTACCTCATGGTCGTACTGACACCGGTCGCCTTCCCGCTGCGGCTGCTGCTTGCGGTCATCGGAGGTCTGGTCCTCGGCGCGCTCATCGAGCGAGGACTGCTCAGCCGACTGTACGAGCACGGGATGCTGGCCACCCTTCTCGCGATGTGGGGAACGGGCATCGTCCTGCGCCAGACCGCCGAGGCGATCTTCGGGCCCACACCGGCGTCCGTTCCGGCGCCCATCACCGGCACCGTGGAGGTCCTCGGGGTCGACTACCCGATCTTCCGTCTGGTCAGCGCGACCATCTCGCTCCTCATCCTCGCCGGCCTCGTCCTCGTGATGTACCGGACGAGCCTCGGGCTGCGGCTGCGCGCCTCCATCGACAACCGTGCGATGGCCGCCGGATTCGGCATCCCGACCGGGGCGATGGTCACCGGGACCTTCGCCGTCGGCACCGCGCTGGCGGTGCTCGCCGGTGCCTTGCAGAGCCCGATGCTGGGCATCACGCCGCAGGTCGGGGTGTCACTGCTGGCGCCCACCTTCTTCGCGGTGCTGCTGGGCCGTCCCGGCAGTATCGGCGGGCCGATCTTCGGCGCCTTCGTCGTCGCCGTGCTGGACATCGGGCTGCGCACAGTGCTCCCCGAGTCGGTTGCCGGCGTCGTCTTCTTCATCGCTCTCATCGTCCTGATCGCCCTGCAGCCGCAAGGCCCCAACTGGAGGTTCACACTATGGAAACCGCTTCAACGGCGCGTCGCCTGATCAGGCGCCGCGCAACCACCGGAATCGCAGCACTGGCCGTCGCCACGCTGGCACTCACCGCGTGCGGCGGGGGATCCTTCGGCGGCGGCGAGGGGGCTGGCGGTTCGGAGGACCGCGCCTTCCGTCTCGGCCTGGTCGCGCCGACGACCGGTGTCGCCTCACTCGAGGGCAACTCGCTGGTCGCCGGCGCCGAGCTCGCCATCGAGGCCGTGAACGCCGATGGCGGCGTGCTCGGACACCCGATCGAAGTCTTCGTCGTGGACGACAAGTCGGACGCCGCGACCTCGACGCAGGTGACGCAGCAGCTCATCCGCCAGAACGACGTGGACTATGTGCTCGGCACGATCGCCGGTGACACGTCCGTTGCCGCGGGATCGGTTGCGGCCGAGGCGGATGTGCCGTTCTCGACCGTCGTCAACGGCACCGTCGAGTTCTGCAGCCCGCACTTCTGGCCGTTCGGCGCCAGCGAGCGCATGATGGTCGAAGACCTGATCCCGAGCATGATCGAGCAGTACGGTCCGCGCGTCGGGCTGGTCGGCAACGACTACATCTTCCCGCGCACCTACCACTCGGTGGCGAGCGACATCATCGCCGAAAACGGTGGTGAGGTCGTCGCAGAGGAGTACAGCCCCCTGGGAACGGCCGACTGGCAGCCGGTGATCGGCAAGCTCGAAAACGCCGACCCCGACTGGATCCTGACGGCCGTCGTCGGTGGCGACGCGGTGTCGTTCATGACGCAGGCCGATCAGTTCGGGCTGCTCACCGACCGCGGAGTCACCGGCACCACGTCGCAGCAGGAATTCTACGGTGCCCTCGGCCCGATCCTGGAGGGTCGGACGACGGTGCTTCAGTACTCCGACCAGACGCCGGGCGCCGAGAACGAGGCGTTCGTCGAGGCCTACCGCGCGGAGCACGGTGACCAGGGATCGATCTCTGCCATCGCCGCGACCGCGTACGAAGCCGTGCGGTTCATTGCCGCGGCGGTCAACGAGGCCGGCGGCTACGACGCGGACGCGATCAGCGAGCAGATGTCGACCATCCGTCTGGACGGGCTGCTGGGCGACCTGGGCTTCCGCGAGGACAACCACTACGTGAGCAGCGACATGGTTCTCGTGCAGATCGACGAGGGCGGCGTCTACTCGACCGTCGAGGTGCTCGCCCCGATCGACGACACGACGGCGCGCACCTGCTCGTGATGCACTCCGTCGAACCGCGCCTGCGGCTGCGGCGAGCCCTCGGGTTCGCTGCAGCCGTGGGACTGCTCGGGCTCGCCCCGTTCTTCCTGCCCCCGTACCCTCTCGCCTTGTTGACCCTCGCGCTGGTCTACGGCCTGTTCGCCTTCGGGCTGGACATCGCGTGGGGGCGCGCAGGGATCGTGAGCATCGGCCACGCTGCGTTCTTCGGGCTCGGTGCCTACGGCTGGGCCATTGCTGAACGTGGCGGACTGCCCGGCGTCGTCGGCGCGGTGGGCGGCATCCTGGTCGCCGCCGGCGTTGCGGTCGTCATCGGACTCGCCGGCCTCGGACGCCGCGCATTGCCCTCGACGATGGCGATCCTCACCCTCGCGCTGACGCTGCTGTTCGAGCAGCTCGCGCGCACGTGGTCGGATCTGACGAACGGCAGCAACGGTATCGTCGTGCGCTCCCGCGGGTTGATCCCCGACTACTACATCACCGCCGCGCTGGTGGTGCTGATCGTCGCCGTGGTCTGGCTCTTCGTGCTCCGCGGGCGCCTCGGTCGCCGAGCACTCGCCGTCAATCTCAATCCAGACCGCGCCGCCCACCTGGGCATCGACGTCCGCGGTACGCGGCTGTCGGCGCTGGTCGTCAGCGCGGCCGTTGCCGCGGCGGCGGGTGCGATCGCCGCCCCCGTGATGGGCCTCGTCTCACCATCGGCCGGTGGCATCATGCTCTCCACGCAGGTTCTTGTGTGGCTGGCCGTCGGTGGCCGCGGCACGCTCATCGGCGCCTTCGCCGGGGCTGTCATCGTCACGATGGGTCAGCAGTACCTGGGCGAGGCGATCGGCTCGTGGTACCTGCTCGTACTGGGCGTCATCTTCCTCATCGTCGTGCGGTTCGCCCCGGGGGGCCTCGTCGGCCTCGTGCGTCGCGTCATCCGCATCCCGGCCTTCCGTTCGGCGAGGCAGGATGCGCGGGTATCCGGCCCCATGCTCCGGCGGACGCTGCCTGCCAAGGCGGAGTACGCCGTGGAGGCTCGCGACATCAGCAAGTCCTTCGGCGCGACGAAAGTGCTGCTGGGTGTGGACCTCAGGGTTCCGGCGGGGGAGGTTCTCTGCCTCATCGGGCCGAACGGCGCCGGCAAGACGACGCTGCTCAACATCGTCGCCGGAGACGTCGCCCCGACCACCGGAACGGTGGCGATCTTCGATGCGGATGCGACGAACTGGCGCATCCATCGCCGGGCACTCGCGGGAATGGGCAAGGTGTTCCAGATCCCAAGCGTCTTCACCGAGCTGTCCCCGGCCGACAATGTCCGCCTGGCACGCAGCGAAGCCCTCCAGGCGCGCGCGCTTCCTGAAGCGCTCGCCCGGTTCGAACGCGACGACGCCCGGTCGGCCGCCGAGTTGCCGCTCGCGGATCGCCGGTCGCTCGAACTCGCAATGGTGCTGGTGTGGGGTCCAGAGGTCGTCATCCTGGACGAGCCAGCCGCGGGGCTGTCGCACGAGGAGTCCGTCGCATTGGCGCGGCTGCTGCGCAGCGTCGCGACCGAGACCGGGGCGACGCTCGTGATCATCGAGCATGACATGGACATCGTCCGTGAACTCGCGGACCGCGTCGTGGTGCTCGCGAACGGACGCTTCCTCGCGGAGGGGACCATGGAAGAGATCGCGGCGCGAGACGACGTGAAGGATGCGTACTTGGGAGCAGCGACGTGATCGAGGTGAATGCACTTTCGGCCGGCTACGACGGAGTCGCTGTCGTTCCGCGCCTGGAGCTGGTCATCGCCGCCGGGGAACTTGTTGCGTTCCTGGGCCGCAACGGCATGGGTAAGACCACGGTGATGCGCACGCTGGCCGGCCAGCTGCCGTCGATCGACGGGGGAGTGGTCCTGGATGGGCTGTCCCTTCGCCCGGGGCGCGCAGATCTCGCGGCGCGCGCCGGCCTGTCATTCCTGCCGGACGACCGGGGCGTCTTTCCCCGCCTGACGGTCGCAGAGAACCTCGCCCTGGCGCGGCGGCGCGGCTACGAGCCGCCGGTGGATGTCACCGCTCTGTTTCCCGTGATCCGTGAGCGCATGAACGTCAACGCGGGTGACCTCTCGGGAGGGCAGAAGCAGCAGGTCGGTCTCGCGCGTGCGATCCTGGCGGGGGAAAAGTCGATCCTGGTCGACGAGTTCTCCCAAGGCCTGCAGCCGTCGCTCGTACGCGACGTGCTCGCAGCGTTCCGGGAGCTCGCCAGCGCGGGAGTCGCCATCATCCTCGTCGACCAATCGCCGCAGCCGCTCGTGGAATTCGCGACACGCGTCCTGGCGATGGAGAAGGGCGCGATCGTGCTCGATTCACCAGCCGCCGTCGTGCGCGAAGAACCCCAGCGGCTGCTCGACTTCCTCGTCGTCTGAGGAGGTCCCGCTCAGGGCTCGGGCTTGAGGCGACTCCTGAAGCCGGAGACGATCCGAGCTGCCGAGGGCCTCTGATCGCGATCAGCCACGGATCGGACGTCGCCTGGCGGGGGACGAAGCCCTACTGGGGCGTGCGGTTCACCGGCCGATCGGTGGGCGCCAGGTGCGTATGGCCTCCATGATCCAGAAGGTCGCGAAGCAAGCGACTTCGTACGCCTCCAGAGCGAAAACAACGTACGGCCACTGCCATAACGCAACTGCAATCAGGACGCCGGCGCCCATGAGAACGACAAGAAAACGGTACCGGCGTCCGTCTCGAGCGATGACTTCAGGCTCCGCGAGCCAATTGTGGCTGGCCACGGCCAAGGCCATGCCGACGAAAAGCAGGATCGCCGCAGATAGATGCACCCATTGGAAGGAGTCGTTGAAGAACCCCGTAACCACGATGAGCACGAAGAAGGCGGCAAGGAGCAGGTACGTAATACCTACGATCCATTTGGTTCGACGACCTTTCAGCAGCCCAGGGAACCTGAAATGGTCCGTTCGCGACTCGGCAAAAATGAAAAGAGCGGACACGAGAATCACCGATGCCGTAGAGATGCGCACGGCAGTGAGGGCTTCCGCGCGTTCCTCTGGTCCCAGAGTCGCGAGAGTCTCAGCGAGATCAGTCGGCACGAAGGCCACGAAGAACGCAAAGAACCCCGCGAGATTGAGGGCGTAATCCTCGATTGCCGAGGAGCCGCGGTACACGACCAGGCACACCGCGATGCCCACAAGGGTCGCAACGAAGACATCCCGAATCGGTCCCAGGTAGTAGGCACTTATCGAGCCCTGGACGGAATCAGCGATCGCGACCATGATGACGGCGACCAAGAGAAGCGCCATGAGAGCGATCAGCATCAGCCGGAGGTGCCGATAGGTCTCGCGCGCGATCACGTCGCTCGCGGCGACCCCCACCCGTTCGGTGCCGCGGCTCGCTTCGTCCTTGCCGTACGTAGACATATGAGGAATCCCCTCGTCCCGGCCACGCGCCCGCACCTTTGCACGGCGATCATGTGTGCCACACCATACCGCTCACGCCCTGCGACAGATAGTGGTGGGAGTAACGCGGCGCCGGCCGTTCGGTACTGCGCAGATTGCGGAACAAGGTCGCGATGTCTTCCCAAGGGAGCGGGCCTTCGGGCAAGATTCCAACGGGAGGCGACTGATCGCGCTACGTCAGCGCGTTCACGTCGCCGGATGCGCGGAATCATCCGCCCGCGCATCACGAAGGAGACAGGTCATGAGACCACTTCGGTACGCCATCAACGTCACTCTCGACGGCTGCGTCCACCACGAGGCAGGCGTTGCTCCCGACGAGGAGCTGATGCAGTACTGGACCGATGGGATGAAGCGGGCCGATGCTCAGCTCTACGGCCGCGTGACCTACGAGATGATGCAGTCGACGTGGCGACGGCCGACCTCGGGGGAGTGGCCCGACTGGATGAGCGCCTGGGAGATTCCGTTCGCGGACGCCATCGACCGGGCGAAGAAGTACGTCGTGTCGAGCACATTGCGCGGGGTCGACTGGAACGCAGAACTGGTCACCGGCGATCTGCGGCGTGAGGTCGAACGGCTCAAAGAGCAGCCGGGTGCAGGCTTGTCGGTGGGCGGTGTGACGCTGCCTCTCGCCCTGGCAGATCTGGGGCTGATCGACGAGTACGAGTTCGTTGTGCACCCGGTGCTGGCCGGGCATGGGCCGACCTTGCTCGCGGGTCTGCGCGAGCGCATCCGGCTCGAACTCATCGACCGTCGCGAGTTCTCGTCGGGAGCCGTCGCGATGCGATACCGCCCTCGGAAGGAGCGCACATGAGCGAGCCACACGGGATCACCCCAGCGATTCCGCCGCCAATGATCCACTTCTTCCGTCCACCAGGTGCGGGTGACGAAGCGGCAGGGGCGGCTCCGACGCCCGGCGGGGGAGGTGCGAATGATGAGGGGGACGACGTAGGCGGCGGAGGCGTCGAAGACGGCGCCAGTTCCCGACTGTCAGGCGGCCTTCGAGCTCGCCCGCACGACCGGCTGCATCCTTCGCTACGAACGTCGGTTCCTTTCCCCGGTGTTCTCATAGCGGTTGTTCACCGGGCAGCAGAACGCCCCTTGGCGAGGAGCGCGAAGACGAGCACACCAACTGCAACGAGAGTAACGACCATTGCCGCGCCCATGACGGTTGCATCGAGGGGGAGCATTGCGCATCCCGCCGACGTATCTTCGTACTCGCAACTGCGCCAGGGCTGAAAGAAGTAAACGACGGCGACTATCGCCCCCGCGAGTGCGACGAGCGCACTCCCGCCAACCAACCACCCGTGCACCTTTGGGCCCATGGTCCGAGCCTACGAGGCGCCATTCGGCAACTCGCGCCGACTGGCAGGTACCTGCTGGTACCTTGAATCAACAACTGTCGAACTCGGAGGCCCGAATGGCAATGAACTTGCGACTCGACGCCGCACACGAAGAACTCCTCGAGGCACTCGCCGCACAGGAGCGGCGCACCAAGACCGAGATCGTCAAGCTCGCGATAGAGGAGCGTGCCGCTCGCGCGGACAAGAGCGCGCGGACGAGGGCGATTTTCCAGCGAATTCGGGACGAGGACGCAGCTCTCCTAGACGCTCTCTCTCAATGACGGACTACCTCGAGCCGGTCGATGTCGAGGACCTCATTGCCTCGATGGGCTTCCATTTGCGTGACAGGAATCTGTTGCTGTCGGCGCTCGCCGCACCGCTGCCCGTGTTCGGCGAGGAGGTTTACGCGAGCGCCCATAGCAAGGCTGCGGCGCTCATGATCGCGATCAACCGCGACCACCCTCTGGCGGACGGTAACAAGCGGCTGTCGTGGATCGTAGCCAAGGCCTTCCTGGCGCTCAATGGGGAGCATCTTGCCGCCGATTCGGTTCGTGAAGGGGACGAGTTCATTCGCGCGGTCGCTGGCAACCAGATCAAGCTTGACGAAGCCGTGGGTTGGATCGAGGCCCACTCAACGCGGCTCTAGAAGGACACTTCTCGGTTCCGTACCTAGCGACTTCACGCTGCTCACTCCTACACTCGAGGACTTCGCGGATCTGCGGCTCCACATGAAATCGGGGGGCGACCTGAACGCGCCGCTCGCGTCTGTCGCGGCGACGAGAGAACCGTCAGTACGCCTGCTGGATCGCCGCCACGACCGCGCCCACATCGTTGTTCGCTGTGAAGACCCCGTTGATGTCGGACGCGAAGCCCTGGTTCATGATGATCACGAACGCGAGGTTGCGGCCGCTCTCGGCCTCCATCACGCCGCCGAGTGCCTTGGTGTTGATGCGGAAGCGATCGTTCGCGTCAACGGGTCTCCCATCCGCGGCCCACGATGGCGGCTTAGCGCTCGGCGATCGCCGCGGACCGCGCGTCGTCAGACATGGAACGCGGGCGACGAGCGTTCGCGCAGGCGACCTACCAGATCGTGCCGCCGCCGATCGAGATGCCGCCCCACGTCAGCGCGATGAAGATCGCGGCGAAGACGACGGGGGCGATGCCCTTGCCGCTGCGGGCCAGTCCCTTCAAGAGGGCGATCACGCCGAGAATCGCGGCGACGACGGAGAGACCGCCGCCCAGGATCAGGCCGATGAACAGCGGGATGGGCATGAGCACAAGGCCGGCCAACGCGATCCAGAAGGCAGCCCAGGCGGTCGGATTGGAACGGCGTTCGACGGAATATGACATGCGTCGATTATGGACGACTTCGCGCTACCGATCGGGACTAAGACAGGCGCGCTCCCACCTCAGCCGTTGATGCTGCCCGTGATCACGAGGTCAGCCAACTCCACCGTCGCCGTCGGGGTGGGGGAGTAGGGGTACACGCGGATGCGCACTTCCTTTCCCTCGAGCGACAGCCCGGTGACGTTGAAAGTGCTCAGCGTCGGTCGTTGCGTCGTGATGGGCTGCGACAGTACCGTCGTCGCCACTCCGTCGACCACGGCGACGATGAGCAGCCCGCGGACGGTTGCATCCCCGCCGCGCGCCGCCTTGAGTTGGATGGATTCCACCGAGACGGTCTCACCCGCAACAGATGGGGTGATCGTGGTCTCGACGTACGCCGCGTCGGAGCTCGGGGTCTTCGCGGACGGATTCGTCTGCAGCACCTTGCGCTTGTAGGCCGGGCTGAAATCTGCGTACAGAGGGGCGGACGAGAACCGGGCGCCCGTGATCGGCGTCACCGTGGCTCCCTGGCCGACCGTGGCGGGCGCCGCGCTGCTCAGGGCGAATGACGCGAGAGTCTGCAGCTGGTTCTTGACCGGGTTGGCCGCCGGTTCGGCGGGGGCGACGGTAGGTGCTGGCGCAGCCGGCGGTGCCGGAGCGACGTTCGATGCGGGGGCAGCAGACGCCGCTGTGACTCGACCGGTGATCACGAGGTCGGCGAGCTCGACCGTCGCGGTCGAGACGGGCGAGAACGGGTAGATGCGGATGCGCACATCCTTACCCTTCAGCGATAGGCCGCTCATGGTGAAGGTGCTCAGCATCGGCCGCTGCGTCGCGATGGGCTTGGAGAGCAGCGTGGTGGTCACCCCGTCGACGTGGGCGACGATCCGCAGTCCGCGGTTGGTTGCGTCCCCGCCGCGCGCTGCTTTGAGCTGGATCGATTCCACCGTGACGGTCTGTCCTGCGACGGATGGCGTGATCGCGGTCTCGACGTACGCCGCGCTGGAGCTGGCGGTCTTCGTGGTCGGGTTCATCTGCATCACAGCCCGCTTGTATGCCGGGGCGAAGTCGCCGTACCGCGGACCGGTCGCGAAGCCGGTGCCCTTGATGGGTGACACCGTGACGCCCTGGCCGGTTGCGGCGGGCGCCGCACTATTCAGAGGGAACGAGGCGAGGGTCTGCGACTGGCTGCCGACCGGGTTCGCCGCCGGCGGCTTGACCACAGGCGCCGCCGGGGCTGGAGCCTGCGTCGCGTACAGGTTGCGGATCGCCTGGACTGCCGGCTTCTCGCGCGTGACCGTTCCGTTCTGATCGTTCGCGAAGATGCCGAAGTGCGCCTCGAACTTGTTCGAGGACTTACGGGAATGGATGTCTTCGTCGGCGTAGACGAACGCGTGCGTGATCCACGGGTAGTCGGTCTGCAGGAACTTGAGGACGCCGGTGAGTCGAACCGCTTGACCCGCTTCGGTCTGACTTGAGCGACCCGATGCCGCGCTCCCGTTGCCTTTCGCGCCGGGAGGGGTGGTCGTGCCGAACTCGGTGAGCCACACCATCGAGCCCCAGTGACCGTGCTTCTTCATGATGCTTTCGAGGTACGCGTACCTTTCGTGGCTGCCCTGGGCGTCATAGTTGTGGAAGCTGACGCCGTCGGACGCCGACGCGTAGCCGGCCGCATACACTTCGCTCAGCCAGGACTTCCAGTTGGACACGTAGACGTTCTCGCTGGCGCCGATGATCTTGTATCCCGGATCGACGGACTTCAGCTTGGGGTATGCGTTCTTGGCTGCACCCGCGTAGGCCGCCCCAGACACCTGCCGGTTGCTCTCGTTCGGGTGCTCGAACACGACTTCATTGGGCTTGAGCGCGTACTTGGTTTTGACGTACTGGGCGAGCTCCCGAACGAAATCCCCATACCGTTCTTGCTCTGTCGCGTTCAGAGGCACCCGCTTGAGCAGCACTGCCTCGCGGAATGACGCGCGGATCAGAACCTTCATCCCCGCCTTACGGATGGGACCCAGATACTTGTCGACCTCGTCCCGCCACTTGCCGTCACCGTTGAATCCCACCCGCGCCCAGGTGTCGGGCGACATGCGGGCCAGCGTGTTGTAGTGCGCTTGCGCGGGTGGACCTGACAGGGCCTCACCGTTCAAGGAGAACCCGAGCTTGGGGAGAGGATTCGGGTTCGCCACAGCGGTTTCAGGCGACAGGGCGGTGATCGCCTTCGGACCGCTTTCGGAGGCATACGCCGTGGGTGCTACGACGACGGCGGCGACCACGACGGCAGTCACAGCCGCGAGCGAAATTCTCATCGTCCTGGCCAGGAAAAGGAGTATCGTCATGGGGGGGCGGGTCCTCCGTGTATCAGGGCGCCGCGGCTGCAGCACACCCCTTGACATTATGTAGTTGATGCTCTATCGCGCTGTCGGTACTTCGGCCTACAGACAAACGGGCAGTTGTGGATTACACTCTTCGTTTTCAATCCACGACAGCGTTAGCGCGACGCACCGCCTCGATGCCGCGGTGCACGTCCCGCTCGCTCGTCTGCCAGTTCGAGACCGATAGCCGCAGCACGGCTCTGCCATGCCACTCGGATCCCGACATCCACACCTCGCCGTCCGCGAGGATCGCGTCCGTCACCGCTCGTGTTCGCTCGTCGTGCTCGAACGCGATCGCCACCTGGGTGAAGACGACCTCGTTGAGAATGCGCGCACCGGGAATCGCCGCGATCCCCTCGGCGAGCTGCCGCGCTCGAAGGCTCAATCGATCGACGAGGTCTGCAACGCCTGAGCGCCCGAGGGCTAGCAGCGTCGCCCACACCGGAACGCCACGAGCGCGCCGGGACATTTCGGGTACATATTCGTAGGGGTTTCCTCCACCGTCATCGAAGTGGGCGAGATACGGCGCGTGCATCGACATTGCGGCACGGTGAGCTGCTCGATCTCGCACGATCACCACCCCGCTGTCGTGAGGAACATTGAGAGTCTTGTGAGCATCGGTCGCCCAGGAGTCGGCGAGCTCGACTCCCCGTGTCAGGTGGCGCAGCGCCGGCGAGGCCGCGCCCCAGAGCCCGAACGCCCCGTCCACGTGCACCCATGCACCGTGGCGGTGGGCAGCGGGGATGAGCGCATCGAAGGGGTCGCTGTCGCCGGAGTGAATGTTGCCCGCTTGGAGGAGCACGATCGTTGGTTGCCCGGGGGCGGCTTCGAGAGCAGCCTCGAGCGCTGCGGGCAGCATCCGTCCCTGATCATCGACGGCGACGAGTTCCGGCCGGGGCAGGCCGGCGTACCGCACGGCTTGCAGAGCCGATGTGTGCACCTCTGCGCCTGCGAGGACTCGGATGCGCGGACCATCCGCGAGCCCACGGTCTTCGTCCCACCCCGCGCGACGGAGCAGGGCGCTGCGGCCGACCATGATCCCAGTCAGGTTTGCGGTCGTCGCGCCGGTGACGAATGCCACGGATGCGTCACCGGGCAATCCGAGCAGGTCGAGCAGCCAACGACCCGCGACCCGCTCGGTGGCGCTGACACCGGGCGTGGGCGAGAGCATTCCGGCATTCTGATCCCACGAAGACACGAGCCAGTCCGCCGCAATCGCGACGGGATGCGCTCCGCCGATGACGAACCCGAAGAAGCGCCCGGAGCCGTGCGCCGCCAGACCCGGTTCGATTGCTCGTGCGAGTTCGTCGATGACGACGGCCGCTTCGGTCGGACCGTCGGGCAGCGTACCGAGATGAGTCTCGATCTCCGCCATCCCGACCCGTGCGGTGATCGCTCTCGTGCCGAGCGAACCGATCCACTCGAGAGAATGCGCGTGGGCACGATCCAGGGCCGCCTGATACTCGAAGTCACTCATACCCCGAAGCCTGGCGCCGCGGACGGGCGACCGTAAGGCCCGTTCGGGTCATCCTGACGATGCGCGGAGGACCCCCTCCGCCGCGCCGACCAGTATGTAGAGCGGCGTCATCGGAACCTCGGTCCTGGTTCTACTCTCGGCCCGCCGCCTTGCGGATGTGCTCCGCGATCGTCCGCTCCGTCTCGGGCGTCAGCGTGATGATGGCGAACGAGGTGACCCACAGGTCGCCATCGTCGAGCTGCGCCGCTTCCTCGAACCCGAGCGTCGCGTAGCGCGTGGTGAACTTCGAGGCGGCCTTGAAGAACACCACGATCTTTCCCGCGTCGTCGGCATACGCGGGAAAGCCGTACCAGGTCTTCGGCATGAGGTGCGGGGCGACCTGCGACACGATGCGGTCGATTCCCTCGGCGAGAACCCGGTCGTCGTCGGGCATCGCGGCGATGGCCTCGCGAACCGCCTTCTCGCCGGCGGCGCGGGACTTGCCCGCCTTCTCTTGCGCGCGCAGTTCGGCGGCGCGCTGTTTGACGGCTTCACGCTCATCCTTCGACAGCCCGGCGGTCTTCTCAGCCATGCTCACTCCTGTTCGATCTCGGATTGGGTCCAGCGCCCACGATCACGCTACGACGCGCCATCCGCCAGCGCTTCTCGAATCCTGATCAGTTGCTGCGCTCGTGCTGTTGCGCGGCCGCTTTCGACGCGGCTCCCGCTCCCGGCGCGGCGGCTCAGCGCGCGGTGGGCTTCCCATCCGCAGCCCACGCGACACCCAGGGCGAACAGCGTCGAAACGCCGTACTGCTCCATCGCCGCCGCAACGCGCCGCCGACCCGTTCGCGGATTGATGCCCAGACGGCGAGACGCCGCGTCGAGAGTGATGCCCTGCTTCATGAGGACCAGAAGCGGCGCCCACGGCTCCTCCAACCCGCCGACGGGCTCGGCACGTCGCCAGAGTTCGAGAAACAGGCAGCGCCCCAGCTCGGCGAGAGATGCGCTCCGCACCCCGACCACACTCGCCGGCCACCCCTCGCCCCATTCGATCGGCAAGGCGAGCACCTCGCCGTCGATCCAGAACCAGCTCGGCAGGTCGTCGAGAAGACGGAACTCCACCCCGACGGCCGCGTAGCGCTCGGCGATCGCCACCAGGCGGGGGTTGTCGGCCATCGAACGCGGGACGAGTGCTCGCACCGAGCGACGGCCCGCGAACACCTCCGCGAAACGGCTGGCGCGTGTGGGGTCGGTCTGCAAGAAACGTTCGAGATCGGGAAGTACCGCCCAGGCCGTGTCGCTCTGCTCCCGTGCAATGTCGTACCAGAGGTCTTCCGCCGCCTGCGGACCGTGCCTCACGAACACGGGGACGATGTCACCGGATGCCTCGCCCACGGCCCAGTGGCGCAGCAGAGCCGGCATATCTGCAACGAGCGCCTCGATTCGCGCAGCCGCTTCGTCCGCCGACTGGCGCATCGCACGCACCTCGCGTTTGACGGCGACGGACGTCCACTTCGCGGGCGTCGCGTACGCGATCATGCCATCGCGCACCGAGATTGCGTCTGTCTGTGCCAGCCGCGCCACGGCGTCGGCGGTCTCGCCCTCATCCGCGTGGGCGGTGGTGGCGAGCTCCGCCACCGTCTCGGGGCGGCTGCGATAGATCAGTTCGAGCAGGGCTTTATCTTCCATATCCACCTTCGGCGGGGCGCGTGTGCACACCATCATGGCGCATGTGACCGCATCCGGACGTCCTCTTGAGGTCGTGACCGGAAGCGGAGGTTGTCGTGTCCGGTTCCGTCCACTCACACTGACAGAGGGGGATCGGGGCCCATGGCTTCGTAAGTGGACGTAGGGAGCCATGGGTCCGCCACCACACACTCGACGGGAGCCAGCCACATGAACGGTATGAGCAGCAGCACGAGCACGAGCATCGTCCGCGTCTTCGCCGTCTCGACGGTGGCAGCACTCGCGCTGGGAATCACGGGGTGTACCTTCGCGTCGGACGACGACAAGGCGTCCGCAAGCGCGCTGGCCGTCGCCCTCGGGCAGGCACCCAGCCAGGACGTCGTCGAGCTCTACACGGATCGCGACACGGCGGTGTCGGTCGCCGTCGAGGCGCTTCCCGAGTTCATCGAGAAGGCGCTCGAGCAGACGGGTGTGCCCGGCGCGGCAGTCGCCGTGGTCTCGAACGGCGAGGTCGTGTTCGAAGAGGCATACGGCGTGCGGGACATGACGACGAACGAGACCGTTGACGTCGATACCGTGTTCCAGATCGCGTCTTTGTCGAAGCCCCTGTCATCCAGCATCGTGGCCAAGGCGATCACGGAAGACGCCGATCTGTCTTGGGAAGATCCGGTGATCGAGTACCTGCCCGACTTCGCGCTCAACGATCCGTACGTGACCGAGCACGCGAAGATCGCCGACTTCTTCTCGCACCGCACGGGCATCCCGACCGGTGGCGGCGACGAACTCGAAGACATCGGCTTCGATGTCGACTACATCATGGCCCACATGGATCAGATCCCTTTGGCGTCGTTCCGGGACACGTACCAGTACTCCAACTTCGGGCTCACGGTGGGTGGCGAGGCGGTCGCCGCGTCGCGCGGGCAGACCTGGGCCGATACGGCGCACGAGCTGCTGTTCGAGCCGCTCGGAATGACGTCGACCACCACCATCCACGACGAATACCTCGCCGCGGAGGATCGCGCAGCGATGCACGCACGCACCGGCGATGGTCAGTATGAGCAGCTTTTCGACCGCGACGCGGATGCCGAGGCTCCCGCCGGCGGTGTCGCCTCCACCGCCGGTGACATCGCGAAGTGGATGAACATGGTGCTGGCGAATGGCGAGGTCGACGGCGCGGAGTTCATCGACCCGCTCGTGCTCGCGAAGACCTATTCCGCCCATTCGATCACCGGCGGCGATGCCCAGAACCTGACGTCGCGCACCTCGCACTACGGCTTCGGCATGAACGTCGGTTCGACCGTGACCGGCCGCGTGAACATCAACCACTCCGGAGCATTCGGGTGGGGCACCGCCACGAACGCGACCATGATCCCCGACCTGAACGTCGGCATCGTCGTGCTCACGAACGGAGCGCCGTCGGGAGTACCTGAGGCGATCGCTTCGGAGTTCGTCGACCTCATCGAGTTCGGGGAAGAGACGCGACCCTGGCTCGAGCTCTGGCCCCAGCGGTTCGCCGGCTTCGCCGACCCCGCGGGCGACCTCGTCGGCGAGAATCCTCCCACGGGGGCCGCGGCCGCGGGACCTGCCGCCGACTACGTCGGGACGTACACGAGCCCGTACTTCGGCGACTTCGTCGTGACAGACGAGAACGGCACTCTCACGGGTGCGCTCGGTCCCGAGGGCGGTTACACGTTCGAAATCGATCCGTGGGACGGCGACACGATGTCGTTCGTTCCGACCGGTGAGAACGCACTGCCGGGGTCGCTCTCGTCGGCGGTCTTCGTCCGCGAGGGTGGTCAGATCACCGGGGTCACCCTGACGTACTTCAACAAGTTCCCCGGCGAGCACCAGGAGCCGAACGGGCTCGGCGTCTTCACCCGGGCCGGCTGAAGCCCCGCGGATTCGGAGTCCGGGTTCGCTCCTGACGTGGGGAAACGGCGGTGCTCAATCCCGCAGCGGCGAGCCCACGACCTCGAATTGGAAGCCCCCGAACGTGCCTGCGAGCATCGGCCGCGCCTCGGCGATCGAGGCCTGAACCTCTGGCAGCGCGAGCGATCGACGGTGGGCGTCAGCGCTTTCCCACAACTCGATCACGTAGACGGTGTCGGAATCGTCTGTGTTCGTGCCGACCTCGTAGGCGAGGCACCCGACCTCCTCGAGGGCGCTGCTTCTCCGCGTCAGGTGAGCGACGAGAGCGTCCCGCTTGCCGGGGACAGCGCCGAGGGAACCAGCATTCGCAAAGACCATGAATCGAATGATACTGACGGGTCTGCGTCGGCCTCTGCGTGGATCGGGCATCCCTCCTCGCTCAGAATTGGTGCCGGGCATAGATTGAGACCGTCCGAAGCGACGTGCCGTGGCGTGCCTTGCCGTGCTTGCTTGTATCGAGGGAGTGCAACAGATGAGACCACTGCGGTACGCGATCAATGTCACGCTCGACGGCTGTGTTCATCACGAGGCGGGGGTCGCACCCGACGACGAGTCGATGCATTACTGGGTCACAGAGATGCAACGAGCGGATGCGCTCCTCTTCGGCCGGGTGACCTACGAGATGATGGAGGCCGCGTGGCGGCGGCCGACCACGGGCGGGTGGCCCGACTGGATGCAAGAGTGGGAAGTCCCGTTCGCTGAAACCATCGACCGGGCGAAGAAGCACGTTGTGTCGAGCACGCTGAGCGGGGTCGACTGGAACGCCGAGCTGCTGCCGGGCGACCTGGCGGAAGCGGTTGCGCGACTGAAACAGCAGCCCGGAAAGGGCCTGTTCGTGGGCGGCGTGACGCTGCCGCTGGCGTTGGCCGATCGGGGACTGATCGACGAGTACCTGTTCCTCGTCCAGCCCGTCCTCGCCGGACACGGGCCGACGCTGCTCGCCGGTCTGCGCGAGCGCATCGCTCTCGAGCTCGTGGACCGCCACGAGTTCCGCTCCGGTGCGATCGCGGTGCGATATCGGCCCGCGCGAGCAACGGAATGACGGGCCCGCAACCGTCGCGAGCGGGCCTGATCGCCGCGCTGGCCTCGCGCGTTGGTATGCGGAGCGTCATCCGACGGTGAGATTGATCTGCACGCACATCGCGCCGGCGCGGGCGATCATCAGAACGACACCCAGAATTGCCAGCGGGTGGGAGGTGGCTAGTGTCGAGTAGACACTGCCCCCTGAACTGGCCCCGTCAAGGGACACGGCCGCAATCGTCCCGTTGGCCCGGAAGCGTCAGTCCGCGTGCTCGGCGTGGTCTTCGGTGTCGGGCTTCGCCCGGAGAACGTCGGCGATGTCTTCCTCGGGCCGGGGCGGAACCGTCTCGTCCTCGACGATCTCGGGAACGCTCGGCTCGTCCGGAGCCGGGATGCTCTCGGCGGAAGAATCCTGATTCTCCATAGTCACGGCGGGCTCCTTCGGTTGGCGGCCTTCCCCAGGGTAAGCCGACCTTGTCGGCGTCGGCGGCTCGTGGTTGGGTGACGGCATGGAGACGACAACTTCCGCGGACGGGACGGTCATCGCTTTCGATCAGATCGGCGAGGGACCGCCGGTCGTCATCGTCGGCGGTGCGTTCTCGACGGCAGCCGACGGTGGAGCGCTCGCCGCAGCTCTCGTCGAGGTCGGCTTCCGGGCGGTCACGCTCGACCGACGCGGCCGCGGAGCGAGCGGCGACAAGCGCGGGTCGACCCCGGAGGACGAGGCCGACGACGTCGCCGCGGTGATCGCGGCGATCGGCGGCGACGCGTTCGTCCTCGGCCACTCGTCCGGGGCCATCCTCGCCCTGTTCGCAGCCTCGCGGGGGGCTTCGATCCGTGCACTTTTTCTCTCCGAACCACCGTTCCACTTCGACATCGGCGATCCGGAACCCCCGCTCGCGGACCGCCTTCAGCGGCTCGTCGATGAGGGGCAGAGCGACGAGGCAGTCGTGACCTTCCAGCTCGAGGGCGTAGGCCTGCCCCGCGAGATGGTCGAGTCCATCCGCCAAAGCGCGATGTTCGCGGGACTCGTCGCTATCGCGCAGTCGACCGTCTACGACGCGCGCCTGGCGGCGGAACTCTCCACGCCGACGCCCGAGATGCTGGCGGTGTCGCAGCAGGTGACGATCCTGCGCGGTGCGCAGACGTTCCCCATTCTCATCACCGCCGCCGATCGTCTCGCCGAAGAGATGGATGGCGCGGAGCTGGTGATCGTGCCCGAATCGGTCATGCACAGACTCGACCCCACGGCGACGGCTCGTATCATGCGGCGGGCCCGTCCTGACAGGGAAGATCACCCGCGCCCAGCTTGAGGAAGTCGACCACGGGTCTCGTGCAGACCCGACCGAATCGGTCTTCAACGATCGGGCACCGACGCGCGGGGACGAGCATGCTGGACGTCGTAAGGGGGAAGCCATGATCGCCGTTCTCAATCGCGTCATCGAGCACATCGAGCAGCACCTCGATGACGAGATGGACGTGGCCTCGCTGGCGACCCGTCTCGGCACGACGGAGTACCACCTTCGACGGATGTTCTCGTCGTTGGCGGGCATGCCGCTGTCGGAGTACGTCCGGCGTCGCCGCATGTCGGTCGCGGCGGCGGACGTGCTCGGTGACGGTGACCTGTTGGGCATCGCGGTTCGATACGGCTACGGCTCAACCGAGGCGTTCGGCCGGGCTTTCCGGGCAGTCCACGGTGTGGGTCCGAGCGACGTGCGTCGCGATGGCGGCCCCCTTCGCAGCCAACCGCAGCTCAGGTTTCGCCTGACCGTAGAAGGGAATTCCACGATGGACACCCGCATTGCCGACCGGCCCGGCTTCCGCCTCATCGGCCACTCCGCTCGCGTGCCGTTGATTCACGAGGGCATCAACCCGCACATCCAGGCTCACGTCGCCTCGCTGCCCGCGGAGGAGCACGCTCGGCTCAAAGCGCTGGGCGACACCGACCCCGCGGGATTGCTCCAAGTGAGCGCGGACGTGGATCCGGACTACACCGAGGGAACGGACCTGACCTACCTGCACGGTGTCGCCATCGCGGACACCACAGCGGTGCCCGCGGATCTCGACACCATCGACGTTCCGGCCGGAAGCTGGGCGGTTTTCCGGACAACAGGTGCGTACCCCGAGGCGCTGCAGGAGATGTGGGCGGCAACCGCAACCGGCTGGTTCCCCTCCAACCCCTGGAGACTCCGCCCCGGTCCCTCGATCGTCGCCGTGCTGGACCGCGCCGACGACTTCAGTACTGCAACCTGCGAGTTGTGGCTGCCCGTCGAGCGCGAATGAACTCGACACACTCGATGCCTGGCGTGCGGTGATCTGGCGTCCGGAAGGGGATTGATCCTCCAAACAGACGCTCCTACGCTCTCGGGATGCGGGCGGTGGAACGACCCGCGACCCTTCACGATGGCCGTCGAATCCATCACCGCAGATGGGTCTCACGCGGTCGTCCGTGTGAAGGTTCTCTACTCCGAACCCGAGCAGGAGTACGTCGACCTGTGGGAGCTCGACGTCGCTGAGGACGGGCGCGTCGAGCGTTTCGTCGAGCGGGCGTACTGCCCGGGCAGGCCGTTCAGCCCGTCATCTCGCGACTAGCTACTCGCTCGCTCGTCGTCAAGCCCCGCGCCGAATCCGCCGGTGTGGTCCACGGTGAATCTGTTGGATCCGCGACGATGCGGATGCACCTAGGGAGGGGCAGATGCCTACCGAATGTCCGGGCGCCGAGGCGCGCAACCCGGAACTCGTCTGGGTCGGTCACGGCGCGTGGGTCGCCAGGGATCCAGATCTGTCGGACGACGACGCGCGGCGGGTCATCGCCTACATTGAGCACCGAGATCACCGCGTCGATGTCGTGTGGGTGCGCGAGCGTCGCGACGTGAGTAACTTCGAGACTCTGCGCGACGCGCTGGATGAGGTGGCACGATCGTGCGGCGAGCACGAACAAGCATCCGTGGTGCGTGCGTCGCCGGGCGACGGCTCGCGCTCCGCAATCCTCACCTAGTAGTCGTCAGCATCCGCCCAGCCCGTGGGCTCTCGTTCCGTCTCGGTTCGCGCGACCGAATTCAGAGCGACCGTGAGGCGTTTCAGATCCGTAACCGCCCCTTCGTCGATCAGCTCGTCGAATTCGCTGTCTATGTCTACCGCGACGATCTGGCTGGCGGGGCCGACCAGAAACGTCGCCGTACCCCGAGACCCGTCCTCGTGCAGAATCGGTATCCCGACGGTCTGCGACGCATCCGCATTGGCCAGACCCTCGCTCAGCTCCAGTAGTGCGAGGGCGATGTCATCGCCCGTCATGTAGTCGCCCCCGGCGTAGCTGATCACCTTCATACGTGCATTTATACGCGCCGAGAGAGCTTCTGGGGCGGGCCTTGCTCAAACGAAGATCGCGCGCTAGACACGCGCCGGAGGCCGACCCCCTGAGTCGGGGATTCGAGACACTTCGCTCGCGCCAACACCCGTTTGTCAACCCCCCAGACCCGAACCCGGTCCGGTGACAAGCTCGCTTTCCTTCAAGATGGGGGTGCATCAGCAGCTCGTCATCGGCGCAAGACGCTCGTCGAGACTCTCGAACGTGAAGGTGGCATATGAAACGCATTGACGTGCTCTACAACGGGAGCCTGTTCAGCATCGGCGGACGAGAGCTCGCCGATATCCAATCTGAGGTTGCGTCTTTTCGCGGCGCAGGCGGATGGCTCCTCGTGAACGACGGTGAGGGCGCTCGGCGGGAGGCGTACCTCTGGCTGGATGCGGGAGTGCCCATCGCACTCGTTCCCATCCCCGGTGACGATGGCGACTGAGGCCGCCATGCGCATCGAGCGTGCGTTTCGTGGGCAGGCCCCGAGGTCAGGCCCCTCCGGCTCTGCACGTCACGCCGTTCGCGGTGACCGTTCTCGTGGAGGGGATGGGTTATCGAGCGTGGACGAACGAGCGCCAGGAGACTGCGGATTCGGGCCGAGTCACCTGCCGGACATCGAGGCGGAATACGTCCTGCCGATCCTGCGACGGGGTCGCGAGGACGAGCAAGAACTGCTGAGGTACATCCACTGGCTCAGCAGAAGAGTGGATGTGACGGTCGTCGACGCGTCGGATGGTCCGCTCTTCACCGCCCTGCACCAGGCTCTCCCCGCCGGGGTGCAGCACCGTGCCCCGCACTACGCCGGCCTCAACGGCAAAGCGAGAGGAGTCATGACGGGCCTCGATGTCGCACGGTGGGAGCACGTCATCATCGCGGATGACGACGTGCGCTACGACGACGAGAGCCTGCATGCTGTGCTGGGTCGGCTGGATCGGGCGGACCTGGTGCGCCCGCAGAACATCTACACCGCGCATCCGTGGCACGCACGATGGGACACGGCACGGATGTTGGTCGGTCGCGCGCTGGGCGGCGACTTCGGCGGAACCCTCGGCATCCGTCGCTCCGCTGTTCAGGATGCGGGCGGGTACGACACGGATGTGCTGTTCGAGAACCTGGAACTCGAGCGGACGATTCGCGCTGCGGGTGGGCAGGTGGTCGTGGCGCGAGACATCTTCGTCCCGCGAATTCCCCCCACGAGCCGCCACTTCCGGGGTCAGCGTGTCAGGCAGGCCTACGACGACTTCGCGCAGCCCGCGCGCCTGATGGTGGAGCTCGCGATCCTGCCGCTGTTCGCGTTCGCCCTGGCGCGGAAAGCGCGATCGTCGCTGTTGGCGTTCGGGCTGATGCCGATCGCGATCGCAGAGTTCGGTCGTCGTCGGGATGGCGGCGCAACGCGGTTCCCGGCCGACACAATCCTCTGGACACCGTTCTGGATGCTCGAGCGCGCCGTGACTGTGTGGTTCGCGTTCGCCGCGCGTTTGCGGGGTGGGGTGGTCTATGCCGGGCGGAGAGTGCCTCGTGCGGCGACGCCGCGGAGGGTGTTGCGTCTGAAGCATGGTGCCGGGTGGCGCGCTCAGCCCGTGCGCACGTAACGGATGTGCGTCGCGAGCGGCGAGTGCAAGACCTCGGCGGGCTCGAAGGCGAAGGCATCCGTCCCATCGAAGATTCGCTCCCCGGACCCGAGCAGAACGGGCGCGATATCCAGGGTCAGCTCGTCGACGACACCGGCCGCCAGCGCCTGCCGAACGGTCGACGCTCCGCCGGCGATATGAATACCGTCGTCACCGGCCGTCTCTCGAGCCCGCGCGTATGCGGCGTCGAAGCCGTCCGTGACGAAGTGGAAGGTCGTTCCACCCTCCATCTCGATCGACGGTCGCGGGTGGTGCGTGAGCACGAAAACCGGTGCGTGATACGGCGGATCCGCGCCCCACCATCCGCGCCAGTCCTCGTCCCATTCACCGCGGATCGGCCCGAACATGTTGCGGCCCATCACGTACGCACCGCGCGGACGACCCAGCCAGGCGCTCGCGGTTGCATCGGCTGCGTTGGCTCGCGCGTCACCGAGGTGCCACCGGTGCAACGCGAGTCCGCCCCTGCCGAGGGGGTTGTCGAGGCTCTGGTCCGGCCCGGCGATGTATCCGTCGAGCGAGATCGAGACGTGGCAGGTGGTGTCAGGCATCCGGGACCCTTCGAGGTTGATCGCGATCGCGCTGACCGGAATCTACCCGAGAGGGGACGCTGACGACAGGACCGGATGCGTCCCCAAACGCATCACGGTACGGTCAGCCGACCGAGACGCATGAGGATCGCGAACCGGTCGGGTACGCCCCAATGCTCGACGATGCGCCCATCCCCCACCCGGGCCACGTCGATGACGGTGAAGTGAACCGGCTTTCCGGTGGGCGGACCGAAGAACGGGCCCGTGTTCGTTGCAGTTCCTTCAGCGCGGATCCACACGATGTCGTCGTGTTCGGCCCAGTCCTCGATCGTGAAGGTCAGATCAGGCATGCCGCGATGCACATCGGCGATGCCCTGCTTGATCTTCGCGATCGCGTCGGCGCCTGTGCCGGCGAGGCCGAACTGATGCTCGATCATCTCCGGCGCGCACAACTCGTCGACGATGTCCTGGTTGCCGCCGGCAAACCCCTCGTGCAGCATCCGCTCGAGAACGCGCACTGCCGGCGAGCCGGCCCCTCCATCATTCATGACGATCCTCTCGTTAGATGCACTAATAATGCACTGAGCGCAGTGACGCTGCATTCAACGCAGTCGTTAGTCTGGACCTCGTGGACCCGACCGTCAAGACCCCCGCGCTGTCGTACCGACAGTCGCAAGCGGAATCGACGCGGCTGCGCATCGCGGAGGCCGCCCAGCGACTGTTTGCACGGGACGGTTACGCGGCGACGAGCATGACCGCGATAGCGGAGAGTGCCGGGGTGGGCAACAGGACCGTCTACGCCGCGTTCGGCGCGAAGCGCGAGATCCTGAATCTGATCTGCGAAATCTGGCTCGAGCGGGCTGGTGCCCGATCTCTGGCCCGGGAAATCCTCGCCGATCCGGATCCCCTCCGGCGGCTGCGCGGCGCCGCCCGGTGGCTGAGCACCCTCTACGCGACCGACTTCGACGTGGTGCGCATATTGGACTCCGCTATAGACGAGGATGCGGAGACGCGCGAGGTCCTTCGCGCGAAGCTGCGTGGCCGCAACCGTGTCATGGACGCGCTGATCGCCTCAGTCGAGAAGGATCTATCGATGTCGCTCGCCGACGCGCAGGCTGTCTTCCGCGCCTACGCCGCCGGCGGGGTCTTCGGCGAACTCGTCATGGACTCGGGCTGGTCGCCGGAACGGTTCGAGCGGTGGCTCGCCGACACGCTCGTTGCCCAACTGTTCGCCTCGAGCGCTGACCGAGTCGTGTAGCGAAGCGGAGGACCTGCCGAAACCCGGACGCGCAGGCCGCGGAACACTCAGCCCCGGTCGGATCGCACCGGCAGCAGGGTCAGCGCCCACTCCCGGGCGCGCTGCTGCTCGCCCGGCAGCAACCGGCTGCCCGAATCGACGAGGAATGCTTCGTGCGTGGCAATCCGGGCATCGAGCTTGCCGAGCAATCGCCCGATGGCTGCGGAGGCGTCGCCCGCGAAGATACGCGGCGTGTCGGCGCGCGTCGAGTAGGCCGCGAATCGGGGCTTCGGCTCGGAGAAGGTCACGTCTTGGAGCCACTCCCGGACACCGGATTGCAGGGCCCCCGGTTCGAGCGTCAGATCCTTGTGAGGGTCATCGGCCCATTTCGCTCCCTCGGTTCGGGACGAGGGTCGGGGAAGGCTGTGCGCGTGCGTCGGGGCACCGATGACGACCAGGTCGAAGCCGGTCACATCAGCGGGCGCTTCCGCCGCGGATGCCTCGGTGACCTCATCGCCGGACGCCCGGAGCGTCTGGGCGATCGTTTCCGCGATCAGCCGGGTGTTGCCGAAGAGCGATTCGTACACGATCAGGGTGTTCATGGTCCTTCCTTCCGTTGCCATCGCTCTCAGCCTCCACCGTCCGGGACGTCTCTGTGGGGGCCGAACGTCCCGTCGAACAGGCGCCCGGTCAGCGCGCGCGTCGGAGCGCCGCGCGGAGGCTGCGCAGCAGCAGCAGAAGTCCGCCGAGCGCCATGACGCTGCCGACGAAAGCGAACGCCGGCACGTCGTCCGTGAGCATCGGACCGCCCTCGTCGACGCTCAGGATGATGCCCGCGATCACCAGCGCGATGCCGATCGCGGTCATCGTCACGCGACCGAGGAGGCTGTCGACCCAGGAGCGTTCCTCTTCGCTCTCGAACGTGCGCAGACGCACCGATAGCGTGCCGTCGTCGAGTGATTGCGTCAGATTCTCGAGTCGTCGCGGGAGTCTGCGCGACTGCTCGATGAGGAGAGCAGACCACGTTTGCGCGGTCAGCAGCGCCTTGGTGGGCGAGAGCAGCGACTGCGCCAACCGCGGCGCGATGTGCAGCGCGCGCCCGACCATGTCGTAGCCCGGAACGAGCTTGCGCAGCGTGCCCTCGAGCGAGGCGAGCGTGCGGAAGACGAGAAGAAGCGACGGTGGCAGAGCCATCCGGTTGCGTCGCAAGACGTCGAGCAAGAGGCGGAAGACGTTCTCGTCCGCTCGGGAGTTGTGTAGGCGCGTGAGGATGACACCGATGTCGCGCTGCAACGCCACCGCGTCGAACTCGCCATCCGGCCGGCCGCACATCAACAGTGCGACGTCGGTGACCGCGACGTCGTCCTCGTTCGCCATCCCCACCAGCATCGGCACGAGCAGTCGCCGCATGCTGCTCTCCACGATGCCCACCGCCCCGAAGTCGATCAGGGTGATCGTGGTCGCATCGTCCCCGTCGCGGTCGTCGTCGAGGATGAGGTTGCCCGGGTGCAGATCCGCGTGGAAGATCCCGCGAACCACGATCTGGTCGATCACCGCGTCGACCAGACCATCGGCGATCTCGACCGCCAAGTCGTCCGGGAGCATCCCGGGCCGGAGGCGGCTGAAGGGGGTGCCCTTCACGAGCTCCTGCACGATCATCCGGTCGGTGCAGTGCTCGCGGAAGAGTCGAGGAATGCGCAGGTGCGAATCGCGCGAGCCGGCGATCGCCGCGCGCAACATCTCGCTGTTGGCGACCTCGGTTCGGTAGTCGAGCTCTTCGCGCAGGCCGCGTGCGAACTCGGTGAACAGGGCGTGCAGACCGTAGTCCTTGGCCCAGTCCGTGCGCGCCTCGGCGTCCGACGCGAGCCGCTCCAGGATGTCGAGATCGGTCGTGACCTGCGCACGTGCTCTGGGTCGCTGGATCTTGACCACGACGTCCTCGCCGCTCCGCAGACGCGCGACGTGGACCTGCGCCACGGATGCCGCGGCCAGGGGCACGGGGTCGATCTCGGCGAAAACCTGCTCGATGGGCGCACCGAGCTGATCGATGATGGCCGCCTGGGCCTCTGGCCAGGGGATCGGCGACGAGTCCATCTGGAGGGTCGAGAGCGCGTCGATCAGAGCCGGCGGCAGAACGTCCTCACGGGACGAGAGCACCTGACCGAGTTTGACGAATGTCACCCCTGCCTCGTTCATCGCCGAGACGAGTGCCGTGGGCAACTCCGCGTCCCCGCGGCGTCGACGCTCGTAGAACGTCAGGCCATGGCGTGAACCGATCGTCACGATCTGCGCATAGCGCCGTGCTCGGTCGCGACGGCGGATGGCGTCCCGCACGACTCGGATCGGATTGCGCCATCCGTGCGAGGGCCACAGGAACTCGAGCGTGAGCACGGCGATCACGACCGCGGCGAACATCCAGCCGACGGTGAGCGCGACGAACGCGATCGCCACTCCTCCGGACGCGACGAATCGTCCGTCCGAGTAGACGTCGGCCTCCTTCAGCGTCCAGATGGCGACCGGCGACGCGAGAAGAAAGACGGCGAGGGCGGTGAGGAAAGTGCGCACCCATCCCACCTCGACATCAAGCAGGCGACGGACGATCCACGTCGCGATAAGCGAGAAGACCACGACGATGATGGTGAAGAGGAGCCAGCTCGGCATGAGCTGATTCTGTCAGCGGGACAGGCCGCAGACGTGCGGACACGGCGCTCCCGGCGCCCGAGAGTGGCTCGCGCGACGCGAATGGCGGGTGTGAGACATCCACACCCGCCATTCGCGACGATTCAGTACAGGGAAGCCGAAGCTCCCGTGAGGGTTACGCCTCGACGTCGCCTCGCCACGCACCGGTCTCGGTGCCCTGGGACTCGATGAACTTCTTGAAGTTCTCGAGGTCCTTCTTGACGGCGTGCTTGCCGACACCGATCAGCGAGCCGGCCTTCTCGAGCAGGCCCTCGGGCTCCCAGTCGATCTGCACGGTCACGCGCGTCTCGTTGTCGCTCAGCTTGTGGAACGTCACGACGCCGGCGTGGTGGGTGTCGCCGCCCGTGCTCTTCCACGCAACGCGCTCGTCCGGGTGCTGCTCGGTGATCTCGGCATCGAACTCGCGCTCGACACCGCCGACCTTGACCTTCCAGCGCGTGTGCGTGTCGTCCTTCTGCGTGATCGATTCGACCTCGTCGAGGAAGTGCGGGAACGACTCGAACTGCGTCCACTGGTTGTAGGCCGTACGGACAGGAACGTCGACGTCGATGGTCTCGATGATCTGGCTCATGGGTGTTGCTCCTTCGGAGTTGTTTCGTGGGTGGGTGCGGAGGTCCGCTCTCGGACGCGGTGTTTACGAGCGGCCGGGCATGTTCAGGTCGGCCGGGTCGACGTCGACATCGCCGACATCGTCCGGTCCTCCGGTGCCAGGCACGACGCGAATGTCGTCCTCGTCGATGTCGTCATCGATGGTTTCGGGCAGCGGATCGTCCTGCTTGTGCTCGGTCTCGGTTTCACTCGCCGGACTGTAGGACCGGTCCTTCCCGACCGCATCGTCTTCCGAGAGGCCGGAGTCCGGCAGATCCGTCGACCGCGGCGGGGGTGGGCCCTCGTCGTTCTCACCCGCGGCGAAGCGGGTCTTGTCGTCTGCGTTCACAGCTCATCCTCCCGACGGGTTGTCCACGGGACGACCCTGATCGTCTGTCGTGTCGGGCTGTTCAGGCGCACCGCCCGAAGCCGAGTCGGCCTCGCCGTTCGCCCCCGGTGCACCCTGTTCTGCGACGCCGTGGCTGTTGTGCGTATCGCCGGTGTTTCCGCTCATAGCGTTCCTCCTCGTGTCGATCGCACCGCCCGTCAGGACGGAGTGGTGCAACACTAGGCGGCGCTCGGAACGAATGTCGGGGGCTTGACAACCACACCCCGTTCACCTGTTTTCCGAGGCCATTCACTCGTTTCCAGGGGTCGTTCATTCACGCGCGGCGAACGGTTCGCACGACCCGCTCGGTGATGGCCTTCATGGCGTCTCCTCGAACCGGGTGCCCGGACGGCGGCATGGCTGCCGTCCGGGCACGGACCGGTTGGGTCAGGATTCGGCGACGCGGTCGCGGGCGTCCTGGACGCTCCCGGTGACCTCGTCCTTGCCTGTGCTCACGTCGTCGCGGAGGTGATCGACCGCCTCGGTCGCGGACTCCGTGACACCGGCGACGGCATCCTGAGCCGGCTCCTTGAGGTTGGCGCCCATCTCGCGGGCCGCGTCGGTGGCCTCGTCGATGAGCGGCTGGGCCTTCTCGCGCGCCGTGGCGGCGAACTTCTTCTCGGAAGAGGAAGCAGGCACCAGCGTCGCCGCCAACAATCCCACGCCGAAGGCGATGAGCCCTACCGCAAGGGGGTTGCCCTCGACCTTGGCTTTGCCCGACCTATCGGACCGCCGCCTGACGAACTCATACGCGCCTCGTCCGCGGCCGGGCTGGGGCTTGCCAGGATGGCGAGCCTGTGCGATAACGCGGGCGCACTGTGGGTGTGGCCGAGCGGGGAACGAGCGCAGCTCGCACGCGCGGTTTGTTGTCAAGCCCCCCTGGCGATGCCCGTTCGCGGGGGACGATGGACCACGTGAACACGATCGTCGCCACAGACACATTCCTTGAGGCCCGTCCGTTCGAACCACGGGGACCTCTGAGCGCCCACCTCATGGATCTGATGGCACAGAACCCCGCTACGGCCGAGATCGGCGATGTGGTCGGGTTCGCCGCCCGGGCGCTCGCCGAGGCATCCGACCTGGCCCGCGACGACGACGTCCAACTCGCCCTGTTCTTGCTCTACGCCAGCCACTACGGATCCCTCGACGTCATCGACGCGGGCTGGGAGTGGCATCCCATGCTCATCGCCACGCGCGGCATGCTGGAGCGCGCCTTCGAAGAAATGCTGCGCGAGCGTGTCGAGACGCCCGCGCCACCAGTACCGACCCGCGACGGGGTCGCGCGCGCCCTGTTCGCGCTGACCGCGCCGACACCGGGTCCGAGCCTGTCGCGATTCGTCGCGAAGAAGGCGACGGGCGAACAGCTGCGCGAGTTCCTGATTCAGCGCAGTGTCTACACGCTTCGCGAGGCGGACCCGCACTCCTGGGCGATCCCTCGCCTGACGGGCGCGTCGAAGGCGGCCCTCGTCGAGATCCAGTCGGACGAGTACGGCAGCGGCGACCTCTCGCGGATGCACTCGCGGATCTTCGCGCGAACCGTGCGCGCGGCAGGGCTCGATGACACCTACGGTGCGTATCTGGACGCCGTGCCGGCCGTCACCCTGGCCTCGCTGAACATGATGTCGATGTTCGGTCTGAATCGACGCCTGGTCGGCGCCATCGTGGGTCATCTCGCGGCGTTCGAGATGACCTCGTCGCTGCCGAACCGCATGTACGGCGACGGATTCCGGCGCCTCGGCTTCGGACCCGAAGCCACTCACTACTTCGACGAGCATGTCGAAGCCGACGCGGTGCACGAACAGATCGCGGGGCGAGACCTTGCGGGTGGACTCGCCGAGGATCGACCGGATCTTCTCGGAGACATCATGTTCGGCGCTGCCGCTTGCCTGACCGTCGACGGCTGGGTCGGGGACGAGATGCTCGCGGCTTTCGAGAGCGGCCGCAGTTCGCTCCGCGATGTGTGAGGGCGGGCGGATGACGAGCAGCAACGACTCGGCGGCGCGAACTCCGTCCATCGAGGCCTATCCGGACGGTCCGCTCATCGTTCGCGGGCACGTCGAGATCGTCGACTCCGACGGTCTCGTCTTGGAGCCTCAGCGGCGCACCGTTGCCCTGTGCCGGTGCGGAGCCTCGCTCATCAAGCCGTGGTGCGACGGCACGCACAAACTCAGCGGCTTCCGCACGGACCCGGTGGATGCCGACCGAGGCGATCCAGCCCCCGCCTAACCGGTCCTACCCCGTGCTGGTGCGGCGGTAGGTGCCCGCGGCTTCACGTTCGATGAGGCCCGCCCGTTCGAATCCGTCGAGCCATCCCTGCATCGGCCACCACCCCCAGAGGGATTCGAAGACGGCCGCGTTGCGCAGGATCGCGTCCAGATGCTGCACCGGAGGATCGGTCGTGGGGTGGTGTTGGTGGTACGCGCGCGCATCCCCTACCCACGCCAGCGGAACGCCGGATGAGCGGGCGCGCTGGCCGAAATCCGTGTCTTCGCCGCCGTAGCCGACGTAGTCCTCGCAGAAGCCGCCGATCCGCGCCCAGTTCGAGGCGTCCAGCGCGAACGACAGCGACCAGAACAGCTCGTGAGGGCCACCGAGCAGGGTTTCGCCGCGCCGCGGGGCGGGCCGCGCCGGATGCGGCGAGTCGTAGTCATCCAGGAGCTCGAGTTCGTACCCGGTCGGGCCGGGAGGGTCGAGGTACGTGACGGGACCGCAGAGCAGGGCCCCGCGCGTCGCGTCAGCGGTGGCCGCGTCAACGTATCCGCCGACCAGTTCTGGGCCGGGCAGGCAGTCCACGTCCAGAAAGATGAGCAGGTCGGCTCCCGCGCCGAGCGCCGCTCGAGCGCCGGCGTTGCGCGCGGCCGCGAGCGGCAGGCCCTCCGCGTGCGCATCGAGGTGGATGACTCGCGTCGGCGTATCTCGCACCCGTCGGGCTACGGTCTCGAAAGCGGGATCGGCGATCGCGACCACGACCTGCTCGTCGAACGCGACGTCCGTCCGGGCGAGGGCCGCGCGCTGCATCAGCCAGTGATCGTGGCGGCCGTGCGCGATCGTGACGATCGCCGTGCGCATCAATCGTTCTCCGCGATCTCGGCGGTGCGGCGGATGTGGTGGGCTGCCCGTGCGGCGCTCTCTCCGTCGTTCCACGCCCGCCAGGCGCTGCCGTCGAGCCGCCGCGTGCGCTCGAGGATGTCGGACCAGCCCGAGTCGGGAACCGCGTCCAGTACCACCGCGGGCCACGGGCCCTGATCGAGCACGCGTGCCGTCGTCCGCTGCTCGGCATGCGGTCTGTCCTGGGGGATGATCACGGCGGGCCTGCGCGCGGCGGCGACCTCGGCAACGGCGTTCTGCCCCGCGTGCGTCACGATGACGTCGGCCGCTAGCAGGTGCTGCCAGGGATCCGCGACCCAGGTCGAGGACGAGCCACCGAGATGGGCCCACTCCCAGTCCGGGGTGGAACGGCTTGCCTCCTGGATCGACAGCGCCGAGAAGTCACCCCCGCCCGCCCCCGAGAGCACCAAGACCCGGGGGATTCGGTCCGTTCGAGCGTCGTCGTCTGACGGAGCGAACCGGGAGATGCCCCCGACCGGGATGATGCGCTTCATCACGCGAGCGGACAGGCCGGTGACGATGTCAGCGGCCGCCTCGCGGGGCCACGCGCCGAGGATCGTCGTCGCCACGTCGAAGCCGAGCTCGTGCGCCGGATCGGCACGGTGCCCCGGCAGGGCAAACGTCACGACGGGCACGCCGTGAAGGCGGACGAGCAGACACACCTCGACCGAAACGTCGACGACCACGACGCGCGGGCGATGCGCGCCGAGCCACCCCGAGATGGCGGACATCCGTTGCCGCAGTCCAACGGATCCGAGAGGTACCCAGTGCAGGCGCCCCGAGGGCTCCGGATCCCGTGGCGGCGTCGCGTCGTCGAGGGGCAGGTGCACCCAATCGCCGGGCCAATCATCGGGCCGCGGTAACGACGACAGCCCCGTCACCTTCTCTCCCAGCTCGCGCGCGATGGCGGTGGCCCGCGAGAGATGACCGCGGCCGTGGTGGTGAATGTAGTAACCGATCACGCGGCGCGGCTATCGGACGCGAGATGTGTGTAGATCGATTCGTACTGCGCGACCATGGTGTCGAGCGAGTGGTACCGCATGGCGTGTGCCCGCACCGCGGCGCGCGGCAATTCGGCTGCCCGCACGATCGTACGCGGAAGCTCATCGACGTCGTCGGGCCCCGCCAGGAACCCACCGCCATCGCCCACCACCTCAGTCAGACCGCCCCGGGCGAAGGCGGCCACCGGCGTGCCGCTTGCCATCGACTCGGCCGCGACGAGCCCGTACGGCTCCTCCCACCGCGGCGTGAGCACCGTGACCCGTGCGCGGCGAACCACCTCAGAAAGTTGTGAGCTGTGCAGATGTCCCAGAAGCCGCACGCCCGACCCGAGGCGAGGTTCGATCTCACGCGCGAAGTAGTCGTTGTCGAACACGGGACCCGCCAGGTTGATGGCGATACCCGCGCGCCGTGCGGCATCGATCGCGAGATGCGGTGCCTTCTCCGGCACGATGCGACCGAACCACACCGCATCCGTGCCGCCGGGCCCCTCCGGCCAGCGCGTCAGGTCGATGCCGTTGCGGACGACGACCGCGTCGACGACATGCCTCCATTGCTCTGCCGTGAATTCGCTCACCGCGGCGAACGCTGAATGGGTCGGCGCGAACTTCAGCGCGGACTCCAGCCACGGCGTCGGAGGCGTGTGCAGTGTCGTGACCATGGGGATCGAGAGGGTCGAGGCCATGGCGACGGGCAGGTGATGAAGGCTGTTGTTGTGCACGACGTCGAATCGCTCGTGGCCCGAGCGAGCGAGCGAGATCATGAGCGAAAGATAGGCATGATGCTCGCGCATCCAGGCATCCGGGGGAGCGGATACATCCGCTCGCGCCGCGCTCGAGGCATCGAACTCCTCGACATCGAGGGGATGGATTTCGAGGGCGGGATCCGATCCCGGCGCCGCGAAGACACTCACCTCGTGCCCGCGGTCGCGCAGACTCCGGGCGAGCGCATGGATGTGCGCCTCGAGTCCGCCCGCGAAAGGCTCGCGCACGGGGAAGCGGCTCGATGCGATCAGGCAGACGCGCAGCCGCCTCATGCTAGCAACCCCTCGTAGATGCGCGCGTGAGCCTGCGCAATGCGCATCCGTTGCGCTCGCCGAGCGCTGATCGACAGGGGTTCTGCGCGCCCCTGGTCATAGGCCTCTCGGATGGCGCGGACGAGCGAAGTCTCGTCGAGGCCCCGCACGTCGTGCTCATACGAGAACACGTCGCCCTGCTCCGCGTAGTAACCGCAGGTGGGTGCCGCGACCGCCGTGCCGAGGTCCCGACATGCCTCGAGCCAGCCGGAATGCGTACCGAATCGGTAGGGCAGCACCGAGACGTCGAGCGATCCCAGGTACTCCCACAGCTGCGCGTCGTCGAAGAAGTCGTGGATGCGCAGGTCGATCTCGCCGTCGGACGCCGCCCGGCGCAGGAAGGCGGCGAGTGTCGGTTCGTATCGCGCCCCGTCCTCCAGAAGAACGTCGCGGTGCCCATTCACCTGAAGTACCGCGCCCGGTAGATCCGCGACGGCGCTGCGCAGTGTGCGGAGGACCGGCAGTGGGTCCATATTCGCGCGGAGGCTTTTCACGTGCACGCCCACGCGGAACTCGCCCGCGCTTCGTGATGCGCCCCGTGCCATCCGTGCCATCGTGTCGACGTCGACGACGTGCGGATGCGGCAGCACGTGAGCTTCGCGACCCCAACGCTCACGGATCTCAGCTGCGGCACCCGGAGTGAGGGTGATCAGCGCGGCAGCCGTCGGGACGAGGACATCGAGCTGAGCGTCGTGCTCTGCGGAGTCGTCGTGGTGGGGATTTCGCAGGTCATGAACGGTGTAGACGAGCGGACGTCCCGTCTCGTCGAGCGCCTCGATCCACTCGCGCAGCTGCTCGGGGCTCCGAGCGTCGAACCCGAACTGCAGATGCACGAGATCGAACTCGCTGTGCGAACGGACCCACGCCGCCTCGAGCATCGCCGGCGGCCACCACTGAGACTGGGCCGCCCGGCCCGGCTGCGCGGGATCGGGATCGGCGAGACGTTCGATACGCGGATAACCCGGCATGGCGTCGTCCGCGTCGATATGCCGGACGTACACATGACCCCGAGGGATCGACGCGACCCGTATCGTTCGCGGCTCGGCGGAGTCCTTGATGCCCGCGGCGGGTTTCGTTCCGGGCGCGACAGGGCGCCCCTCGGTGAGGACTGACGACTGCGACACACATTCCCCTGACAGCTCTCGGCAAAATGACCGAGGACCATTCGATCCCGGGGCGGCGCTGTCGTAAGCACCCTTGCCGGTCGGCTCGCAGCCGTGTATAAGCGCAGGGGTGCGGGGGACAAACGACGCGGGCCCCGGCGCTTTCGCACCGGGGCCCGCGTCATGTCGTACGGGGGTCTAGCCCTGTACGGCGAGAGCGAAACGGACGGAGCCGTCCTGCTCCATCTGCGCATCGAGGATCTTGTCCTCGAGTGCCAGTGCGGCGCCGGCGTCGAGGAAGACGCGTGCGCCCTCGACTTCCACCACCGCGTCAGTGGTCTCGGGCTGCGGCGAAACGCCGAGCTCGAATCCGGTTTCGGCCAATCCCGTGTCGCGGATGCGGAGACCCCCCGCCGGGGCGTCGGGTACCTGCTCCACGATGGACTTGACGGCCATGCTCGCGTTCTCGGTGAGTGTCAGCATGCTGCTCTCCTTCCGTTCGTCGAGGTGGCAACGATTCCGAGAATTCGAGCGGCATGCAAGCTCACGCGCTCATACGGAGGGAATTCCCATGTTGCGCTCGTGCGCCGCTCAGGACTCCTGTGCGGCTTCGAAAGCCTCGATGACGTTCGCGGGAACGCGGCCCCGGTCGGAGACCTGGTGGCCGTTTTCGCGCGCCCACTGACGGATGGCGCCGAAGTCCTGCTGACCCGACCGGCGGCGGGGACGTGAGCCCGCGGTCTGCGAGCCGGACGTGCGGGAAGAGATGGAACGCGCGGCTGCGACGTAAGGCTGCAGGGTGTCGCGCAGCGCCGAGGCGTTGGCTTCGGTGAGGTCGATTTCGTACGCGATGCCGTCGAGCGAGAACAGGACAGTCTCACCCTCTCCAGCGTCGAGGACGGTGCCGTCGAGGTCGTCGACGAGCTGATGCACGATTCTGCGGGCCATCAGGCCACTTTAGCGCGTGTGGCCCGTGTTCAACGGGATCGTGTGTGGGTTGTTCGTGCGGTCGGAATGCGCGGCGTCAGGGAAGCAGTCCACTTCGTCGCGCCTTCGTCACGGCCGCGTGACGGGTGGACGCATCCAGCTTGGACATCGCGCTCGACAGGTACGCCTTGACCGTTCCCTCCCGCAGCGAGAGTTGCGTCGCTATCTGCGCGTTCGTGGCGCCGATCGCCGCGCACGCGAGCACATCCGTTTCGCGGGGGGAGAGGGACACAGCGGCGGCTTGATGATGCGGGTCGTCATCCCCCGAGAGTGCCGCCAAGCGGTGCTCGACCTGCTCCAAACGGGCCCGGACGGCCGGGTCGGTGATGGCCGAGGCGATGGTGCGCAGCTCGGCGTAGCTCTCGCGCAACTCCTCGCGATGGGCCGCGGGCAATGACGGATGCTGCGTCGGTGACGTCGCCGTGACGCCCGCCACACCGGCGCCGATGCCGCCGGTTGTCCCGGCGCCGGGACCCGTGGCGCCATCGAGGGCGCTCAGACGCCGCTCGACCTCATCGCGCACACGCAGCTCGGTGGCCAAGGCATCCGCCACCTGGAACGCAGGCTTCATGACCACTTCGCCGACGTTCGCGGATGCCCACGCACCCCCGTACAGGAGCCCGCGCACGCGCCCGCCGACGATCACGGGAACCGCCAACAACGTCGAGATGCCCTCGCCCAGGATGTGCCGGTCGTAGTCGTGCGTGATGTGCCGCGCCGATCCGTAGTCGGGCGTCGCGCGCGGACGCAGCTCGGCCATGGCGCGACCGCCGAGTCCGCGCATGACCTGAACGCTGAGGCCGTCGAGGCTGCGTGTGCGGCTGCCGTAGATGGCGCCGATGCGCGCGCTGCCGTCGTTGACGAGTCCGCCGAACGACACCGGAAAGTGCGTCCGGCGCGCCAATTCGCGCACGGCGCCCGTCAGCGCCGAAGCTTCTGAGTCAGTCCGATCCTGGGTAAGCATCACTACCTACTTTCGGGGGTGACGGCATCCTCGCCGCCTTCGTAGCGTCGACCCTACACCTGCCGAAGCGAAAGAAAAGCGCTCGGGATCGGGCCTATCCGTCATGTCCTCGTGGCGGACTTTTGGCCGTCTTTCGGGCTTCGCGCAGACCGTGCACTGATGGCAAGGAGGCCACATGAGTGATCCGAGAAAAGAGACCGCCCCACCCGGCGGCATCGACTATATAGCGGTCGAGGAGTCCGCCCCGTTTCAGGAACTCAAGCGCACGCAACGCAGCTTCGTGTTCCCGCTCGCGGTCGCATTCCTGCTCTGGTACTTCGTTTACGTTCTGCTGTCGTCGTTCGCCACGGACTTCATGGGCACACGCGTCTGGGGTGATGTGACGGTCGGGCTGATCTTCGGTCTCGGGCAGTTCGTCACCACGTTCGCGATCACGATGTCGTACGTCGCCTTCGCGAACCGCAAGCTCGACCCGAAGGCCGAGGCCATTCGTGACGCCCTCGAGAAGCAGGAGCCCACTTCGTGAACGACATCTTCGCGGCGCTCGAGGCCGCTTCCACGACGGTCGAGAACAACCCCGTCCTGAACATCTCGATCTTCGGCGCGTTCGTCGCCATCACGTTGTTCATCGTCATCCGGGCGAGCCGCAACAACAAGACCGCGGCCGACTACTACGCCGCGGGACGATCGTTCACGGGTCCGCAGAACGGCTTCGCGATCGCGGGGGACTACCTGTCCGCGGCATCCTTCCTCGGCATCTGCGGTGCCATCGCGTTGAACGGCTACGACGGATTCCTGTATTCGATCGGGTTCCTCGTCGCCTGGCTGGTCGCGCTGCTGCTCGTGGCCGAACTGATGCGGAACACGGGCAAGTTCACGATGGCAGACGTGCTGTCGTTCCGTCTCGCGCAGCGCCCGGTGCGGATGGCGGCGGCCATCACGACCCTCGCGGTCTGCTTCTTCTATCTGTTGGCGCAGATGGCGGGCGCGGGCGGGCTCGTCTCGCTGTTGCTCGGCATTAACGACCAGATCGGGCAGTCGATCGTCGTCGCCGTCGTCGGTGTGCTGATGATCGTCTACGTGCTCATCGGTGGCATGAAGGGCACCACCTGGGTCCAGATCGTCAAGGCCTTCCTGCTGATCGGTGGCGCCATCGTCATGACGATCTGGGTTCTGGCGATCAATGGGTTCAACATCAACACCCTGCTCGGTGCAGCGGTGGATGCCTCGACCACGACGCCGCCGGACGCGATCCTCGCACCGGGCCTGCAGTACGGCGCGAACCCGTGGGACTTCATCAGCCTGGCGCTCGCCCTCGTGCTCGGCACGGCTGGTCTGCCGCACGTGCTGATGCGCTTCTACACGGTGCCGACGGCGAAAGAGGCGCGGCGTTCGGTGGTGTGGGCGATCTGGCTGATCGGCCTGTTCTATCTGCTGACGCTCGTGCTGGGGTACGGCGCCGCGGCGCTGGTGGGTCCGGACGTGATCCGCGAGGCCCCGGGTGGGGTCAACTCGGCGGCACCGCTGCTGGCGCTGGCGCTCGGTGGTCCGATCCTGCTCGGGTTCATCTCGGCGGTCGCGTTCGCGACGATCCTCGCGGTGGTCGCGGGTCTGACGATCACGGCGGCCGCGTCGTTCGCCCATGACATCTACGCGAACGTCGTGAAGAAGGGCAATGTGCCCCCGGACGGTGAGGTGAAGGTCGCCCGTCGCACGGTGATCGTGATCGGTGTGCTCGCGATCATCGGCGGTATCGGGGTGCAGGGTCAGAATGTGGCATTCCTCGTCGCGCTGGCCTTCGCGGTCGCGGCGTCGGCGAACCTGCCGACGATCCTGTACTCGCTGTTCTGGCGCGGGTTCACGACGCGCGGCGCGGTGTGGAGCATGTACGGCGGGCTCGGTGCGGCCGTCATCCTGATCGTCGCCTCGCCGGTCTTCTGGGGCACAGAGACCAGCGTGTTCCCGGTCGGAACGGCGCTGTGGCCGCTGAACAACCCCGGCATCGTGTCGATCCCGCTCGGGTTCTTCCTCGGGTGGCTCGGTTCGGTCACGTCACGCAAGGCCGAGGACCGGCGCCTCGCCGCGGAGATGGATGTGCGCTCGCTCACCGGCTACGGCGCCGAGAAGGCGACGAGCCACTAGCGGCGCGAAGACAGCGAGGGATGCCCCGGCCGCTGGGTCGGGGCATCCCTGTGTGCGTCGGCTATGCCGAGGCGGGCCAGACGCCGCTCGACCCGCGCCGGTGGCTGCCGATGAGGTGCGTGTCAACGATCCCCACGGCTTCCATCAGGGCGAACGCGGTCGTCGGCCCGACGAAGCGGAACCCGCGTGCCTTCAGCGCCTTCGCGAGTGCACGCGATTCATCAGAGGTGGAGGGGATGTCGGCGAAGCTCAGCGGTGAGGGCGTGGTCTCGGGCCGGTACGACCACACCAGGTCGGCCAGACCGCCGTCCGAGCGGAGGGCGACCGTGGCGCGGGCGTTGGTGATCGTCGCGAGGATCTTGGCGCGATTGCGCACGATCGCGGCATCCTGCAGCAGGCGTTCCACGTCCTCGTCGCCGTATCCGGCCACCGTGTCGGGGTCGAAATCGGCGAAGGCCGCTCGAAACCCCGGGCGCTTCCGCAGGATGATCGCCCACGACAATCCCGACTGGAACCCTTCGAGGCTCAGACGCTCGAACAGCCCGCGTTCGTCGCGGACGGGCATACCCCACTCGTCGTCGTAGTAGCTCCGCAGCAGGGGATCGGTCGCCGCCCAACGAGGGCGAGCCAGGCCGTCTTCGCCGACCACGAGATCGGACGCGGGCGTCGCGGTTGCGTCGGTCACGGCAGGACCCCCTCGATGCCCGACTCGAGGGCGAGCAGCGCGCGCTTCACCTCGGGTCGTCCGCCGTACTCGCCGAGCGATCCGTCCGACCGGACGACGCGGTGCACCGGGATCACGACCGAGATGGGCGTGTTGGCGCACACGGAGCCGACCGCACGTGCTGCGCGCGGGATGCCGGCGGTGATCGCGACCTCCCCGTAGCCCGCGGTCTCGCCGTACGGGATCTCACGGATCGCCCCGAGCGCGGCGCGGGTGAAGGGGGTCAGGCCCGCGAGATCCAGCGGGATGTCGAACGACCGGCGCTCGCCCGTGAAGTACTGCTCCAGTTGCGTCGCCACGGGATCGAGCGCCTCGTCGTCGCGCACAGCGGGCTCCCGCCGCGCCGCCATGATCTGATCCAGCAGGCTCTCGGCAGACGCCTCGGCGAAACGGAGCGCAACCAGCCCGTCATCGGACTCGACGGCGAGCGCGATCCCGATCGGCGTGGGTGTTGTCGTGTAGCGGAGCGGCATGACGCCCATCCTGCCGCTGACTCGCGACATCTGAGGGAACGTGGGGCGTTCGGGGGACGGATGCCTGAAGACCCCGGCGGGGGAGGAGAGATGGCCTGTCCAACCCGGCAATCCCGCGAAACCCGCCGCGCTTGACCGGTCGACGCGCCGTCCGCACGTAGGGTGACCGTGTGTGGCGAGCAGACGGCAACGCCGTGGACCTGGGCGAAGACGGGTCCCCGTCGCTTGGCGCGCCCGATAACCGCAGCGTCGCGCCCGATGGTCTGAGTGTTGCCGAGCCCGACGTGCAGGTCGCGCATGTCGCGGACGTGCTCCGATCACGGTTGCGCGCCGAGGCATCCGAGCTCGGTGGACGCTCTCCGTTGCTGCAATTCGTCGATGTCGCGGACGCGGGAATCGACATCACCAACGCGCACCCCGGCAGCCTGCCGCAGTTCATCACGGGGCAGTCGACGTTGTTGTCCGGGCTCTTCCGCGATGAGGTCGCCCTGCGCACGGCTCGCCTCGCCGCCGAGGCCATCACGGCGAAGAACGTCGAGTTGCGCACGGTCCGCTCGATCGAGGCCGTCCACCTCGCCGTCGGGCTCGCCGGTTGGCGCATCGGCGGCGTTTCTTACAGTGCGCCCGTTCTGCTCCGCCCCCTCGCCATCCGTCGTCACGGTGCCGATTTCGAACTGAAGCTGCACGGCGGCTTCCACATCAATCCGGAGCTCGACTCGGTCTCACGCGAGCACTTCGGGATCGCCCTCGACGGTCCGGCGCTCGCCGCGCTCGCCCACGAGGGCGGCGTCTTCAAGCCCCAGCGCGTCATCGACAGGCTCCGGTCCGTCACCTCCCACATCGACACGTTCACTGTGCATCCGCGTCTGATCGTCTCGACGTTCGCCGATGTCGCGCGCGGCATGGCCCGCGACTCCTCCCGAGCCGGCGGGCTCGTGCTGAACGCCCTCGCGGGGCACCAGGCAGATCGGCAGACGCTCGCCGCGCAGCCGGGCGAAGTGCAGACCGTCGGGCCGGATGACCGTCCGCCCGCCGCCGACACGCTCCTGCTCGACGCCGACTCCGAGCAGGAGCGCGTGCTCGCCCAGATCACCGCGGGACGCTCGATCGCCGTAGCGACGCTGCCCGGGACGGGCGGAACGCAGACCGTCATCAACGCCATCGGCGCCCTCGTCCACGAGCACCGTCGCGTGCTGGTCGTCAGCGCGCGCCGCTCGACGATCGAGGGCGTGCGGCATCGACTCGGCCAGGTCGGTCTGCCCGGTCTCGCCTGCTCGCCGACCAACACCGCCCGCGACCTGGTGCGCGCGATCGCCCGCAACGAGAAGGCCAGCGCGCCCCAGCTCGGCGACGTCGACGACGCGCTGGTGCGTTTGCGCGCCCTGCTGACGTCGTACCGCAAGGCGCTGACGACGCCCGTCCCGGGTCTCGGCGTCAGTCCCTTGCAGACGCTCCATGCTCTCGCCGCGCTGCCCGCAGCCGACGGCATCGCCCCCGTCGACACGCGGTTCGACTTCGCGACGCTGACGAAGCTGGCGAACGACCGCACGGAAGCGGCGCGGATGCTCGTGCTCGCCGCCACGCTCGGTGAATTCCGCTTCGGTCCCGGCGATTCCCCCTGGTACGGCGTCAACTTCGCGAGCACGGATGCCGCGCAGTCGGCGCACGCCCTCGCGCAGAGGCTGCACACGACCGAGGTTCCCCGGCTGCTCGAGCGCGGCTTCGAGCTGATCGCGCAGACGCGCATGCGTCCTTTCGCCTCGATCGACGAACTCGGCGAATACCTGCGCCTGCTGATCGACATCCGCGATTCGCTCGATCGCTTCAGCCCCACCGTCTTCGAACGTCCGCTCGCCGACCTCATCCGTGCACTCGGTTCGCGTCGGGACTCCGCGGGCATGAAGGCGGGGGAGCGGCGCCGCCTGCGTCGCCTGGCGCGCGAGTACGTGCGCCCGGGCGTCCACGTCGCCGATATGCACGAGGCTCTCGTGCGCATCCAGCGTCAGCGCACGCAGTGGCAGCAGTTCGTCGACATCGGTGTGGCCCCCGAGGTTCCCCTCGGCCTGGCCGATGTGCACGTCGCTTGGCAGCGGGTCACGGCCGAGCTGGCGGAGCTCGACGCCCCGCTCGGGCGCGACCGCGACAAGCGCCTCGCCTCGCTGTCGATCAACACCCTGGTGCGCACGCTCGCCGGCCTGGCCGCAGAATCCGATGTCCTCGACAACCTGATCGAGCGAACGGCCCTCCGCGCCGAGCTCGCCCGTCTCGGACTCGGCGGCCTGCTCGCCGAGCTGTCGGTGCGACACGTTCCCGCCGACCGTGTCGCGGCCGAGCTCGAATACGCGTGGTGGCAGTCCGCGCTCGAGCACATGCTCCGCTCCGACAAGTCTCTGCTCGGCGCGAACACGAGCGTCGTCGACCGCCTGGAACGTGATTTCCGACTGGTCGACGAGGCGCACGCCGCGGCATCCGGATCGATCCTGTCGTGGCAGCTCGCCCGCGAATGGAAGATCGGCATCGTCGATGAGCCGGGCGAGGCCGAGAACCTCAAGGCGCTTCTGACCCGCGGAACCGCGACGCCCGCAACGCTCTCTCTCGGCGCCCCGACGCTCGGTCGCGCGCTCGCGCCTGTGTGGCTGGCGTCGCCCTACGAGGTGCCGAAGATCCCCGATTCGGTCATGTTCGACACCGTGATCATCGCGGACGCCGGGGCCATCTGCCTCGCCGAGGCCGCACCCGCGATCCGCCGTGCCCGTCAGGTCGTCGTGCTCGGCGACCCCGTGACGCAGCGTCCCTCGCCGTTCACGCTCGCGGCCGGCTCGGCTCCGCAGCCCGAAGCCGACGTCACATTCGACGACGTCTCGGTGTTCGAGAAGCTCGGGGACCTGCTGCCCGTCTATACGCTCACGCGCAGCTACCGCGCCGGTGGCGAAGACCTCGCCGAGCTCGTCAACGACGCCTTCTACGGTGGCGAGATCGTGTCGTGGCCGTGGGCCGGTTCGTACCTCGGCCGCGGCAGCCTGACCGTGGACTACGTCGAGGGCGGCTTCGGCGCGCCCGACCCGATCAGCGGCGCCGTCGAGAGCCCCGACACCGAGGTGACGCGGGTCGTGACGCTCGTGCTCGAGCACGCGCTCAACCGGCCGGACGAGTCGCTCATGGTCGTGACCGCCAGCGCACGGCACGCGGAGCGCGTGCGTGCGGCCGTCAACGCGGCTTTCGCAAGCCGATCGGATGTTTCGGAGTTCGCCCTGCGCGACACCGCCGAGCCGTTCGCGGTGCTCACGCTCGAGCAGTCGGTCGCCGAGAGCCGTGACCGCGTGATCTTCTCGCTCGGCTACGGGCTGACCAAGCACGGCCGTGTGCTGAGCGACTTCGGCGACCTGTCGACCCCCGACGGTGAGCGCCTGCTGACGGTCGGCATGACCCGGGCGCGCCGCTCGATGGTGATCGTGTCATCCATCCGTCCCTCCGCGTTCGATGACGGACGCCTGGAGTACGGCGCCGCCACCCTCATGACGATCCTCGGCGGCATGGCAGCGCGCCAGCGCGACGCCCGACTCGAAGACCTGGCCGACCCGCTCACGCGCCGCCTGGCGTCCGAGCTTCGCCGCCTGGGCGTCTCGGTCGACGTGCACTATCGCGGCCTTCTGCCCCTCGTCGCGCAGCACGCGGGCAAGGCCGTCGTCGTCGAGAGCGACCCCGAGACGCACGACGAGTCCCTACGCGAATCACTGCGCCTGCGTCCCCAGCTGCTCCGGCGGCTCGGATGGCACTACGTGCGTGTGCATTCGTTCGACCTGTACACGGATGCCCCGGCCGTCGCCGCGCGCATCGCATCGATCCTGGGGGTCGAGCCCGACGCACCCGCCGTCGAGGCGTCGACCCAGCCGATCGATGGCCTCGGCTGACGGTTCCGGCGAGCCGGACCCGCCGGCGGGCTCGCGCCAACACGTGGTGAGAGTTCCCGGCGCGCGCCGAGCCAAGCTGACGCCCGCACCGGGAGCGACACCGGAGCCGGCCCCCCGGGACGAGGCATCCGATCCCGCTCCCGCGCCTGACGCGAGCACCGCCGGACCGAACGACGACCGCCTACGCCAGGACGTGCCCCCGCACTACTGACCTCGCTCACGTTGCCGAGTCGCCCGAAAACAGGAGAGTCGCCCGCAACAGGACGATTGCGCCCGAAACGTCCTGTTTTCGGCGGATCTCCTGTTTTGGGAGCACGGGAGCGCGGGTCAGGCGCGCGGCGTGGACTGCTGCTTTTCGAGCAGGTCGCGGATCTGCACGAGGATCTCCTGCTCGGTGGGGAGCTTCGGCTCGTCCTCGACCTTGCTGAGGCCCGCCTTCGCGGCGGCGCGAGCCTTCATGTGGTTCATCGGGTACACGAACACGAAATACACCACGATCGCGACGGCGAAGAAGCTGATGACGGCGCTGATCAGTTCACCGAGCGGGAAGGTCACGTCCTGGCCATAGATGCCCTGGATCGTCGGACCGAACTGACCGTCTTCGCTCGGTTCGTAGAAGAGCGCGACGATCGGATTGATGATGCTCGACACGATCGAGTTGACGATCGCGGTGAAGGCACCTCCGATGACGACGGCGACCGCGAGGTCGATGACATTGCCGCGGAGGATGAACTCCTTGAAACCCTTGATCATGCGTTGCTCCTCCCTGCGTGCCCGGGGGCCCGCTTCACGAACCCGTCGAGGCGGGCGAGGACTTCGTCCCCGATGTCGATTCTGACGAAGACGACGACGATCCGCCACCCGAGCCCGAGCCCGAGCCCGAGCCCGAGCCCGACTTCGCGGCGGAGCCGGAGGAGCTCGACGACCCCGAGTCCGACTTCGCCGAAGAGCCGGACGAATCCGAAGAGCCGGAGGACTTGCCCGCGGATGCCTTGCCCTCGCCGGCCCGCGAGTCCGTGCGGTAGAAGCCGCTCCCGTTGAACGTGACGCCGATCGAGCCGTACTGCTTGCGCAACGCGCCGCCGCACTCGGGGCACTCGGTCAGCGTCGGGTCGGTGAAGGCCTGGACGGCGTCGAAACGGTGGCCGCAGGTCTTGCAGGCGTAGGCGTAGGTAGGCATCGTGCTCCTGGTTCAGGCGTGGTTCAGGCGTGTTTCAGCGCGCGGAGGGCGCAAAGGTGACGGTTCGCGACGGGGTGACCACACCCGAGACGGGCTGATCGTGGACCTCGTGAGGCACCTCGTCAACGAGTTCCGAGTCGAAGATGACGGCGTACACGGGCGGGCAGCGCTCCATCGAGCCGATGGTCTTGTCGAAGTATCCGCGTCCCCAACCCATGCGCATGCCGGATGCGTCGACGGCGGCCGCGGGGATGATCATCAGGTCGACATCGTTGACGGCGATGGGACCGAGTAGCTCTCCGACCGGCTCGGGAAGCCCGAACATGCCCTCGGCGACGTCGCCCCCGGGGACGGCGACGGACCAGTCGAGCAGTCCGTCGGAGCGGCTGATCGGAAGAAGGACGCGGATGCCGCGAGCCACCGCACGATCGACGAACTCGTGGGTCCCCGGCTCGGTCGACATGGACAGGAAGCATGAGATCGAGCGTGCGCCGTGCTGCTCCACCAAATGGTCGAGACGGTCGGCGAGCGCGTGCTCCGCGTCGGCCCGTTGCGCGTCGGAGAGCAGCTGACGGCGCTCGCGCAGGTCCGCGCGCAGCGCCCGCTTGACGTGATCGACGTCTGTAGACACGGGCACCATCTTAGGCGGGGCCGCATCAGCGGAAGGCCGGCCCGAATGTCAACCCCGGTAATACGCGCGGTTCTCCGCCTCACCTTCCCGTTACGATGGCCGACATGCCTCCTATGAAGTTCAAAGCCGTCATTCCTGCTGCCGGTCTCGGCACGCGCTTCCTTCCCGCCACGAAGGCGATGCCGAAGGAGATGCTGCCCGTCGTCGACAAGCCCGCGATCCAGTACGTCGTGGAAGAGGCCGTTCAGGCCGGCATCGAAGATGTGCTGATCATCATCGGTCGTAACAAGAACAACCTCTCCAACCACTTCGACTCGGTGCCCGAGCTCGAAGACAAGCTACGTGCGAAGGGTGACACGTCCAAGCTGCAGAAGGTCATGGCGTCGAGCGATCTCGCCGACATCCACTTCGTCCGCCAGGGCGAGCCGAAGGGTCTCGGTCACGCGGTGCTGCGTGCCAAGGCGCACGTCGGCACGCAGTCGTTCGCCGTGCTGCTCGGCGATGACCTGATCGACGAGCGTGACGTGCTGCTGACGACGATGCTCGCCGAGCACGAGCGCACGGGCGCGGCGATCGTCGCCCTGATGGAGGTCGACCCCGACCAGATCCACCTGTACGGCGCCGCGGACGTCGAGGCGACCGACAACCCCGACGTCGTCAAGGTCAAGGGCCTGGTCGAGAAGCCGCAGCGTGAGGATGCCCCGTCGAACCTCGCCATCATCGGACGCTACGTGCTGAGCCCGGCGATCTTCGAGGTGCTGGAGCGCACCCAGCCCGGCAAGGGCGGCGAAATCCAGCTGACGGATGCGCTGCAGGAGGTCGCTGCAGACCCGACCGGTCCCGGCGTGTACGGCGTCGTGTTCCGCGGTCGTCGGTACGACACCGGCGATAGGGTGGACTACATCAAGGCCATCGTGCAGCTCGCCGCGGATCGTGACGATCTCGGTCCCGAGTTGCGTCCCTGGTTCAAGGAGTTCGCGGCGGGTCTGTAAGGCTCAGGTCTTACCGGATTCGCTGCCCCGCAAGAGGAGTGGGCATGGAGTTGTCCCTTCCGCGCGAGCACGGACCGATCTCGATCCGGTTGATCAAATCCCGCGACTCCCGCGTCCTGCAGCAGGCCCTTCTCGATAACCGGGGCTGGTTGGAGCAGTGGGAGGCGACGAGTCCTGACGGCGTCGTGTCGCTCGACATGAGGCTCGGGATTCGCCGGCTGCTGCAGCAGTATCGCGACGGACTCGGCGTGCCCCTGGTCATGGAGCACAACGGCGCGGTCGCGGGCCAGTTGAACGTGTGGGGCATCGCGCGCGGGTCGCTCGCCTCGGCGACGATCGGCTACTGGGTGAGCGAGAGCTTCGCCGGGCTCGGGATCACCCCGACCGCGGTCGCCTTGGCGACCGACCTGTGCTTCACCGAATTGCGGCTGCACCGGATGGAGATCTGCATCCGCCCGGAGAACGCCGCGAGCCTCCGTGTGGTCGAGAAGCTCGGCTTCCGATACGAGGGCCTGCGTCGTCGCTACATCCACATCGACGGCGACTGGCGCGACCATTACGCGTTCGCCCTCACCCGTGAGGACGTCCCCTACGGGGTGCTCGAACGCTGGGTCAGCGGACAGACCCCTCGCGACGCCGCGCACATCCCCGACGCGGACCGGAACGCGGCAGCGTCGGACTCCTGAACGGTCTGGGCGTCACGGGTTGCTCCTGAGCGGCGCGACACGCCCGGTACATCCCGGTGTTCACGGCGGCCTCGCATACCGTGGTCGGCATGGGCGGGCAGGTATTGGGCGGCGGAGTGATCCTTCTGGTCGCCGTCGCGCTCTGGCTCGTCTATCTCGTGCCCACGTGGCACAGTCGGCACCAGTTCTACGCCGCCGAACGCAACGCCGTTCGCCTCAACCAGGCCATCCGCGTCCTCGCCGAGACGAGCGAAACGCCGGGTGAAGTCCGCCTCGAACTCAACGCTCGCACGGCACTTCAGCAGCAGCGCCTGGCGCGACGCCTCCAGGCAGAGCACCAATCCGCCGAGCTCGAGGAGTTGCGGGAGCAGGTCGCCCAGGCGCGATCCGCACCGCTTGCTCGTCGTTCCCGCGCACGTCGCCGCGCACGGCTCGTCGCCACGTCACTCCTTCTCCTCGGGCTGAGCGGTACCGGATTCGGTATCTGGCAGGTCGTTCAGGGCGGTGCGCAGACGTTCCTGTGGGCTGGCGCGGCCTCGATCGGGCTCTCGTTGATCGTGCTGCAGCGGATGGCGCATGTCGCCGCTCGTGCTGCCGCTGCCGACAGCGCAGCGGTGCAGCCCGTCGTCGTGCGGCGGGAAGCATCCGTCCAAGATCTCGCGCCCGAAATGCCGCAGCGCGAGTGGACGCCGAGGACGCTTCCGCAGCCCCTGGTGTCGTCGAACGGCTCGCGCGCGGCCGCTCAGCTCGACGCGGCCGACGCCCGCGAGGCTCTGCGCCACGCAGCTCGCGAGGAGGCCCTGCGCGCCCAGATCGAGCGCCAGCAGGCAGAACAGGCGCGCCCGCAGAGGACCGAGCGCCCGGTCGCACGCGGCGAAGCGCCCGCTGCATCCGTTGCTCCGGCACGCTCGCCGTACGCGGGCATGGGAGTCGTCGACGACGCCGAGATCGAAGCCCACGTTCGCGCCCTGCTGCGCCAGCGCGCGGGCTGACGGAACTCGTTCGCGACGGGCGCGGCTGCGCACCTAAGAGCGGCGCACCTAAGAGCGGCGCACCTAAAAGCCGCGCACCTAAAAGCCGCGCACGCAAAAGCGGCCCGCCCCCGTGGGTGCGAGCCGCTTCGTCCTGCAGGTCTGCTTAGTTGACGGCGTCCTTGACGTTGTCGCCAGCCTTCTTCACGTCGGCCTTGGCCTGGTCGGCCTTGCCCTCCGCCTCGAGCTTGTCGTTGTCGGTCGCCTTGCCGACGCCTTCCTTCGCCTTACCGGAGAGGTCTTCGGCGCCGTGCTTGATCTTGTCTCCCATGCTCATGATGAGCTCCTTTCGATCAATGTCACCCCAGCATGCGGGACGTGCTCCGGGGACGAAACCGGGTTGTGGTCGCGGGTGGGCTCGTGATAGGTCCCGAGGATCCTGTGCTCTTTCGGCGCCACGGACAGTCACTCCGAGTCGCCGTGAGCCTCACTTGCCGCGGACACACCGGCGGCGGGCGTGGCTGAAGGACCGTGATAATCTTTCTGAGGTTCTCGGGCCTGTGGCGCAGTTGGTAGCGCGCTTCGTTCGCAATGAAGAGGTCAGGGGTTCGAATCCCCTCAGGTCCACCAAACGACAGACGCCCCCTCGTGGGGCGTTTGTCGTTTCGTCGTGTTGCGGTGATGAGAACCCTGGGTGGGCCCACGCCGCAACCCCCATTCGGGTGTCGGTGGTTCGGCCTAGAGTTGTCGCCGACTCCAGAACCGGAAGAAGGAATACCTTGCAGCAGCGACCCATCGGATCCCGTACCGTCAGCGCGATCGGACTCGGCGGCATGCCGATGTCGATCGAGGGAAGGCCCGATCGGGTCCGGTCGATCGCGACCATCCACGCCGCGCTCGATGCGGGCGTCACGCTCATCGACACAGCGGACGCGTACCACGAGCACGCGGACGAGGTCGGCCACAACGAGACGCTGATCGCCGAGGCACTCGGCTCGTACGGCGGGGACACGTCTGGCGTCCTGGTCGCGACCAAGGGCGGACACCTGCGGCCGGGCGATGGTAGTTGGACCCTCAACGGGCGGCCCGAGTACATCAAGGAAGCGGCCCAGGCATCCGCTCGTCGTCTCGGGGTCGAGGCGATCGGCCTGTACCAGTTCCACCGGCCCGACCCTTCTGTGCCCTACGCCGAGTCGGTGGGGGCGCTGCGCGAACTGCTCGACGAGGGCGTCATCGAGATGGCGGGAATCTCCAACGCCTCGACCGCTCAGATCGACGAGGCGAACCGCATCCTCGACGGCCGGCTCGTCTCGGTGCAGAATCAGTTCTCGCCGGCATTCCGCTCGAGCCTCGAAGAACTCGAGCACTGCGCCCGCCTGGGTATCGCGTTCCTGCCCTGGTCGCCGCTCGGTGGTATCACCCGGGCGGCCGACGTGGGCGCTCAACATGACGCATTCCAGACGGTGGCGGATGCTCGGGGCGTGAGCCCTCAGCAGATCGCGCTGGCGTGGGAACTCGCGCTCGCCCCGATCGTCATCCCCATCCCCGGGGCCTCGCGAGCCAAGAGCATCCAGGATTCGGTGCTTGCGGCCGGCATCGAACTGAGCGACGACGAGCTCGCCTCACTTTCCGGCTGAATACGGCTTTCGGAGACGATCATGAAGAACATCACCCTCGCAGGCACGTCAGCACCGAACGTCGTACTGGGCCTGATGCGCATCCAGGACAAGACCGACGATGAAGTGCGTGAGCTGATCGCTGCGGCACGAGACGCCGGGATCGACTTCTTCGACCACGCCGATGTGTACGGTTCGGACCTGCACGGGTGCGAGCGGCGCTTCGCCGAGGCGATGCGGTTCACGCCCGCCCAGCGCGACGAGATCACGCTGCAGACCAAGTGCGGCATCGTTCGCGAGGGGCCCTACTTCGACTTCTCGTACGAGCACATCATCTCGTCCGTCGAGGGATCGCTCCGCGCGCTCGACACCGATCGCATCGACATCCTGCTGCTGCACCGGCCCGACGCGCTGGTCGAGCCGGACGAGGTCGCGCGCGCATTCGATGAGCTCGAGGCTTCCGGCAAGGTCCGCGCATTCGGTGTCTCGAATCACACGCCCCGCCAGATCGATCTGCTGAAGTCGGCCGTCACGCAGCCGCTCGTCGCGAACCAGCTGCAGCTGTCGATCACGCACTCGCCGATCGTCGTCCAGGGTCTCGCCAGCAACATGCAGGGCGTCGACCAGTCGGTCGTGCTCGATGGCGGCGGCATCGTCGACTACTGCCGTCTGCACGACATCACCGTGCAGACTTGGTCGCCGTTCCAGTCCGGATTCTTCTCCGGGGTATTCCTCGGTTCGCCCGACTATCCCGAGCTGAATGCCGTGATCGACCGGCTCGCTGCGTCGTACGGGGTTCCCGCAATCGCTATCGCGACGGCCTGGATCACCCGCCACCCGGCGAACATGCAGGTCGTGCTCGGCACGACCTCACCGGAGCGCGTCGCCGGGGCTGCCCTCGGCTCGGACATCCCGCTGACACGCGCCGAGTGGTACGAACTCGCGCGCGCCGCAGGTCACCGCGTGCCCTGAGTCGCCGACTGTCGGCGCCACTCGGTCGGCGTCATCCCGAGGTGCGCACGAAACGCGCGACTGAAGTGGGCGTGGTCGGCGAAACCCCAGCGGTAGGCGACGGACGAGATGGACAACAGCCCGCTCGTGTCCTTCGCGAGGGCCGCGGCTGCCAACTCGAGCCGCCGAGTGCGCACCCAATCCCCGAGCGAGATGCCCATCCGGCTCAGCACCAGGTAGACGTAGCGCTCCGAGATTCCGAATTCCGCCGCGATGGACGCCGCCGACAGGTCGGAATCCGAGATCCGCGTTTCGAGGTACTCGGCCATACGCACGCCCAGGGATGTGCCAAGAGCGTCGCGCCCGGGTCGCTCGTCGGCGACGTTCACGGTCAGCAACGCGCGCACGAGCTCGATGATCGGCTGTTGCAGGGCGCCCCGTTCCTCTGCAGACGCGCCGCGGGCGACGGACGCCGCGCGAGCGAGAAAAGCCGAGGTCACCGAGACCAGGGTCTCACGCGGATCGAGAGCGCGCGCAACCCGAGAACGGATGAGCCGACGGGGGAGCCCCAGCCTGTCGATCGGAACCTGGTAGGTCAGCCGCACGGTACCCGGGGCGAATCGGATCACATACGGCTCGGACGAGGTGTACAGCACCATATCGCCGGCCCGGAGACGGGCAACCCGTCCCGCCTGGGCGAGGAGGGTCGTGCCGCTCTCGACGACACTGATGAGCAGACTCGGGATCGAGGCATCCTGAGCCAGTCGAGCCGTGCGCTCGATCTGACCGCCCGCGGCCCGGACGGACAGCAGCTGGATATCACCGAAGTCTGCGACGAAAGAGCGCACACGAATGTCGAGGCCGGGGTAGGGGCGCAACTCGAGGGGGATGCGTGCCGTGAGCATGTGCTCGCGAAGGATGTCCACCCGGTCGGTAGCCGGGAGGCCCTCGAGTTCGATGACCGCTGCCACGGCCCCTCCGATCGCGCACGCCGATTGGTGTGCCGCTGCGACGATGGTAGCGATCCCAACCCGGCCGGTACAGAACGGGAACAGGCGAGTGCGTCGGAGTTCAAGACGTGGGGTCTCTCGCGCGACAGGGTCGACAGACACCCTCGCCGACGACGAAAGGCCCGCTCATGTCCGCATCCGAAGGTTCCACGCTCACCCAACGTGAGCTCGATGAGATCAGCCGCGCCAACGAGACCGGACGTGTGCCGGTCGTTTTCGTGCACGGACTCTGGCTGCTCTCGAGCAGTTGGGATGCCTGGCGCGATCTCTTCGAACAGAACGGCTACTCGACGATCGCGCCGGGTTGGCCCGACGACCCCGCGGGCGTCGAGCAGGCGCGGACCGACCCCGAAGTCTTCGCGCACAAGATGGTGCAGCAGGTCACCGACCACTACCTCGAGGCGATTTCGCACCTCGGGATCAAGCCGGCTGTCATCGGGCACTCCTTCGGGGGTCTCATCGCTCAGAAGATCGCGGGCGAAGGCGCATCCGCGGCGACCGTGGCAATCGACAACGCACCGTTCCGCGGAGTGCTGCCCCTCCCGATCTCGGCACTAAAGTCCGCCTCGCCGGTGCTTGCCAATCCCGCCAATGCCGGACGAGCGGTGTCGCTGACGTACGAACAGTTCGCCTTCGGCTGGGTCAACAACCTCGATGAAGACGAAGGACGCGCCCTCTACGAGCACTACCACGTGCCGGCCAGCGGGGTGCCGCTCTTCCAGGCGGCGACGGCGAACCTCAATCCGTTCTCGGAGACGAAGGTCGACACCAAGAACCCGCTCCGCGGTCCGATGCTGATCATCGCGGGAGACAGCGACAACACGGTACCGCTCGCCATCACGCACGCGACTCACAAACAGCAGAGCAAGAACCCGGGCGTCACCGAGATCGTCGAGATACCGGGGCGCGGACACTCGCTCACCATCGATCACGGGTGGCGAGAGGTCGCCGATACCGCACTCGCCTTCGTGAGGCGCTTCGTGTGAGGTGGAGCCAGCGGGGCGGCCCTACCGCCCGCGGCCTACGGGCTCCGCAGCTTCCTCTCTCGACCACCCGAACGCCGGGGCGATCTCGCGGGCTATCGTCTCGAGCATGCGTGCGTTGTACTCGACCCCGAGTTGGTTGGGCACGGTCAGCAGAACGGTGTCGGCCGCCTGGACCGCGGCATCCTGCGCCAACTCGGCCGCGATCGCGTCGGGTTCGCCGGTGTAGCTCTTGCCGAACCGCGCTCGCACGCCCTCGAGGATTCCGACCTGATCCTGGCTGTCCTCGCGGGAGCTGAAGAGCTGGCGGTCGAGGTCGCTCGTGATCGGAATCACGCTGCGGCTCACGCTGACGCGCGGTTCGCGGTCCCAGCCGGCCTCGGCCCAGGCCGCGCGGAACATCTCGATCTGCTCCAGCTGCAGCTCGTCGAAGGGCACGCCCGTGTCTTCGACCAGGAGGGTGGATGACATGAGGTTCATGCCGAGTTCCGCCGTGCGGACGGCGGTCTCGCGGGTGCCGGAGCCCCACCAGATGCGGTCCGAAAGGCCAGGGGACTGGGGCTGGATCACGAGGGCCCCGTCGCCGCTCATGCGCGGGTCGGCTCGCACGATCCGCTCGCCGCTGATCGCGGTGCGGAACAGTTCGGTCTTGCGGCGCGCGAGGTCTGCCTCGGTGTCGCCCTCAGCGGGGACGTAGCCGAATGCGTGTGATCCGTTGAGTGCCGGCTCGGGTGACCCCCGGCTCAGGCCGAGCTGCAGTCGGCCGCCGCTGATCAGGTCGGCTACCGCGGCCTCTTCGGCCATATACAGGGGATTCTCGTACCGCATGTCGATGACGCCCGTGCCGAGTTCGATGCGGCTCGTGCGGGCGCCCGCGGCGGCGAGAAGCGGGAAGGGGCTCGCGAGCTGGCGTGCGAAGTGGTGCACGCGGTAGTAGGCGCCGTCGATGCCGAGTTCCTCCGCCGCGACGGCCAGCTCGATCGATTGAAGCAGCGCGTCGCCGCCCGTGTTCGTCTGGCTCGAGTGGTGGGGGTGCCAGTGGCCGAAGCTGAGGAACCCGATGCGTTTGCGGTGCATGGGGGGTTAAACGCATGTGCGCGCATGTACATTCCCGGCCCCGCGCGCCGGTTCGGCGCCGCGGCGAACACCCGAGAGGTACCAAGCGTTGTTCTTGTGGCTTTTGTTGCACACCAGACGTCGTGCGCACCACGGCACCTCTCGGATGCTCGCGTCGCGTCACCCCGCCGGCTGTGCGTGCGCTCGCTGTGTCTCGCGGTTGTCCCTCCACAACCGGGGCTGGAGAAGGCCTGTCCACCATTGCACCGGTTCGACGTGTGTCGATGTTCGGGGGTCGCCAGCCTGTCGCCATGAACAGTGTCCGGGTCGCCCATCGCTCCCGCTCTTACGCCGACCTGAGGGCGGCGGGTCATAGCCGTCGCCAGATTTCTCACGAGCTGAGAAGTGGGTCGTTGGTTCGTGCGCGGAACGATGTGTACGTCGCAGCGAGCGAACCCGAGGCGATCAAAACAGCGGCGCGCGCGGGCGGGCTTGTCGGCTGCGTGTCGGCGTTGGAGCTCTGGGATGTCTTCGTTCAGGAGCGACACGGGGTGCATGCGCACATGCGGACGAACGGGGCGATCCGCGGTCCGGGCGACGCCACCGTTCGGCATTGGGGGCGGTTGTTACGCGTCGTGCATCCCCGCGCGCTCGTGGTCGAGCCGCTCGACGCGCTCCGGCAAGCCGTGATCTGCCAGTCACCGCACGCGGCCATCGCCTCGATCGACTCGGCTCTGAACTGTGGAATCGTGCGGGCCGATGAACTCGACGAGATGTTCGCCGTGATCCCCGCCAGGCGTCGTGAGATCCGGCAACACATCGATGGCCGTGCGGAAGCCGGAACCGAGACGCTGGTTCGTCTCATGGTGCGGGCGCTCGGCGGGAGTGTCGATCTGCAGGTGAGAATCCGGGGTGTCGGGCGGGTCGACATGGTCGTCGATGGGTGGCTCGTGATCGAGTGCGACAGTCGCGCGTACCACTCGGAATGGCAGAAGCAACTCGACGACAGGCGTCGGGATCTCGCGCTCGCCGCGCGCGGGTACGTCAGGATTCGTCCTGCCGCGGAGGACATTCTGTACCGCCCGGAGGTTGTCATCGAGGCCATCGCCGGGATGCTGCGCGCGGGCCGAAGCGGACATCTCGGAGGTGCCACACGCGTTTGAGGCCCGAATCAGCACGAATCCGGGCGAAAATCGCGGATCGTCCCTTCGAGATGTTCGCGACGAGGTGGCGCCGTCGCTGCACGACCCCGCGAACCCCCCTCTAGGGTGGATCCGTGAACGCAGACCTCTCGCCCCGCAGCAGAATCGTCGCCGACCGCCTCGCCGAGGCCGGCGTCCCGGGTCAGATCGTCGTGCTGCCCGATGCCGCATCGACCGCCGCGCTCGCCGCAGCGGCGCTGGGCGTCGATGTCGGGGCGATCGCCAACAGCCTGGTGTTCTGGAGCGACGGCGAGCCGCTGCTGGTCATGACGAGCGGCTCGCACCGGGTCGACACCGATGCCCTGGCGGCACGGATCGGCCGGCAGTCGATCGTGCGAGCAACACCCGATCAGGTACGCGAGGCCACCGGTCAGGCCATCGGGGGAGTCGCCCCGACCGGACACCCCGCGCAGCTCACGACGATCGTCGACGAGCACCTCGCCGCGTACCCGGAGCTGTGGGCCGCAGCCGGCACACCGCACACGGTCTTCCCGCTGTCGTTCGACGAGCTCGTGCGCATCACGGGCGGCGCCGTGACGAAGGTCGACTAGGACGCAGGCCGTCGGTGCCGAAGACCGATTAGTCGGAGTCGCGCGGAACGTCGTATGTCCATCGCTCGGGGACGGATGCTTCGAGGTCCCGCCAGTCGTCGATGCCGAAGTCGAACACCGCCACCGCGCAGGTCGGCATGTGCGGGATACCGCCATCGTCCGGAAATCTCGACCAATGCCGAGCGAGATCCGACAAGCCCGGATCGTGCGCCACAACGATCACGGAGGCCTCGGAGCGCGCCGAGACCAGCTCGACGATGCGGCGCGGGGTGGCGCCGTAGAGGCGCTCGTCGAGGCGGACGGTCGTGTCGACCGCGGAGGCGAAGGCATCCGCGGTGGTGACGGCGCGGAGCGCGGTGCTCGAGAGCAGAGCGGCACCGCTCAGGTTCGGATGCTGAGCCGCCAGAACCGCGGCCATCCGGGGCGCGTCACGGATGCCCCGTGCGTTTAGGGGTCGGTCGTGGTCGTCGACGCCGGGGTGGTCCCAGCTCGATTTCGCATGGCGGACCAGAGCAAGCGTCTTCATGCGGCCACCTTACGAGGTCCAGCGGGTCGCTTCGACAGGCTCAGCGAGCGGCCCGGGCTCGGGGACCCGGCCCGACACGACGCGCCCAGATATATCGCCATGGTGCTGGACGGGCCCCGTGTCGGTGCGATACCTATGGAGAGCACCATCTGCGGAGCCACGACGCCGTGTCGCATCTCCCCTCGATCGCCTGCCGCGCCTCCCGTCGGACCCGAACCGACGGATGCCGGACGGCAGGTCCCCGCAATACCAGTGGGGGGCAGGGGTGCAACCTCGAGGCACCCCCCACCCCCAGGTTGCACCCCTCGGCCCCGCACTGAGCGGACGTGGCGGAATGCTCGGCGCGACCCGCATCCTGGAGAGTCAGCGCGCGACGTACACCCAAGCGTCGCGCCCGCTCCCGAGGGTGACCGACACCCGGTTGTACTGTTCGACCTCGTACTCGTCGGCGGCTTCGAGCTCGGCCTCCGTGACCCAGAGCAGGACGCCGACCACCTTGTCGAGGTGGTTTCCCGTGCGGCGGACGATCGGATGGACGTCGCGGCCGCTGACCCCCGCGACACGCGCGTCCCCGATTTCGAGATAGTCCGTCGTGAAGCCCGGCAGGACATCGGGTTCACCGGAGAGCAGCCGACCGAACGTGTCGAGTTGCACGCCCGGGAGGCGGAGCGTGCCGTAGCTGAAGAGGGCCACAGCGGGCGCGGCGGTGTCGGGACGGGTCAGGTCGGAGCGGGCCATGTCAGCGGATGCCTCGGGTCACGGCATCAGGCTAGCGATCGTCGTTGGCCGCGGCCAGGCTTTTCGGTCCATGCGTCATGCACCGAAGACCGCGTGCGCCACCGTGAAGATCGTCAGCCCGGCCAGCGCGCCGACGATGGTGCCGTTGAGACGGATGTACTGCAGGTCGCGACCGACCATCAGTTCGATCTTCTCCGTGGTCTCTTCGGGATCCCACCGTTCGATCGTGTCGGTGATGACGGAGGCGATGTCGTGACGGTAGCGGTCGACGGCGAACGTCGCGGCATCCGTCACCCAGGTGTCGACTCGGCGCTGCAGTGCGGGCTCCGAAGCGAGGCGTCCCCCGATCTCCGCCAACGCCGCTCGTGCGCGCAGCCGGAGCCCGCTCTCCGGGTCTGCGAGCGAGGACAGCAGGCCGTTCTTCGCGGTGTCCCAGAGCTGCGCGGCGAGTTCACGCACGCGCGGGCTGTCGAAGACCGTCGCCTTGGCGTTCTCGAGCCGGGCGATGGTGTCGGGATCGTGTTGCAGGTTGTCGGCGAGACGCGCGAGATATCCATCGATCGCGATCCGCGCCGGATGCTCGGGGTCGGCCCGCATCGCCGCCACGAAGTTCACGGCCTCTTTGTAGACGGTGTCGTCCACCAGTCGGTGCGCGATGGAGGGCACCCAACCGGGCAGTCGCCGCGAGACGAGACCGGCGAAGGCATGCTGGTTGCCCTCGAGCCAGGTCGAGATCGAGTCGGCGGCGAGGTCGACGGCGTTGTGATGCGCCCCGGTCTCGACGATGCGGCCGAGCCAGGCACCGGCCGCGGGGCCCCACTCGGGCTCGATCACGTGCGAGCGTGCGAGGTCGGCGATGAGGTCCCGCACATCGTCGTCGCTGACGGCGCGGAGCACGGCCGACGCGAGCGCAGCACCCTCCGAGGCCACGCGTTCGGCGTGCTGATCCTGTGCGAGCCAGGTGCCGAGCCGCGAGGCGACACCGATGCTCTCGAGCTTCTCGCGCACGACTTCGGCCGACAGGAAGTTCGTCTCGACGAATTCGCCGAGGGTGCTGCCGATCTCGTCCTTGCGATGGGGGATGATCGCCGTGTGCGGGATCGGGATGCCGAGTGGATGGCGGAACAGCGCCGTCACCGCGAACCAATCCGCGAGCGCACCCACCATGCCGCCCTCGGCCGCCGCGCGGACGTATGCCAACCAGGGCACCTCCTGCTGGAACGCGAATGCGAACACGAAAACGACGGCCATGAACAGCAGAGCGCCGAGCGCAACGGCTTTCATGCGCGTCAATGAGCGGCGGCGAGCCTGGTCGGCGGGGCTCAGGAGGGCCATCGGGGTGCGTGCCATCCGGTCATCCTCGCACGGCGAACCGTGGCCACGGCGGGGGTTGCGCCGCCCGGCCCGCACGCCCACAGCGGTAATCTTGCGGCGTGATCGATGACATCAAGAAGCGCGCCCTGCACCGCACGAGCATCCTCGAGGGGCAGCTGCGCGGGCTGACCAAGATGATCGAGAACGAGGACTACTGCATGGACATCATCGCGCAGTCCCGCGCCATCGAGAAGGCGCTCGAATCTCTCAACCGTCTGCTTCTCGAGAACCACCTGCGCACCCACGTGACGACCATGTTCGAGCAGGGCGGCACGGAGCGCGAGCAGGCCGTCGCGGAGTTGCTGCGCGCGTTCGACTTCGACAAGCGCTGAGCCGCGCTCCTACACGGGCTCACCGCGCAGGCTCGTCCAGTTGCGGTCGAAGCTGCGCGCGCCCTGCACCCGGTCGGCGAAGCCGTCCAGGCGTGCCATCGTCTCGACGTCGAGGGTCACACCGACCCCACCCATCCATCCGTCCACGTGCGCGGCGAAGCGCGAGCCGGGGATCGGGGCGATCGGGATGCCGAGGCTGGCGGCGCGGCTGAAGAGCCAGGCGAAGGCCAGCTCGGTGCCGGTGAGGCCCGCCTCGTGCGCGACCCGCAGATACTCGTCGCGAAGCGCTGCGTTCGCCGCCAGGTTCTCGGGCGCGAATCGCGGAAAGTTCGAACGCATATCGCCCGGGCCGATGCGCGTCGCGTCGAAGTCGTCGCCGAGCCATCCCCGGCTCAACGGCGAATAGGGCACGAACGCGGTGCCGGTCTCGATCGCGGCGGGGATCACCGCGCGCTCGACATCGCGGCTCAGCACGCTCCACTCGGTCTGGAGCGCGGCGATCGGGTGCACGGCGTTGGCGCGGCGCAGCTCGTCGGCCGTCGCCTCGGAGAGCCCGAGGTGGCGCACCTTGCCGGAGGCGACGAGTTCGGCCATCGCTCCGACGGTCTCTTCGATGGGGGTGTCGGGGTCGACGCGGTGCTGATAGTAGAGGTCGACGTGGTCGGTGCCGAGGCGCTGCAGGCTGAGGTCGATCTGCTCGTGCACGTACTCGGGCGTCCCGCGCACCCCGCGCTTGCCCGCGGTGCCGCCGTGGATGCCGAACTTGGTGGCGAGCACGACCTCGTCGCGGCGGGTCTGCAGCAGCCGCGAGATGATCCGTTCGCTGCGGCCGTCGCCGTACACGTTTGCGGTGTCGATGAAGCGGATGCCGCAATCGATCGCGTGCGTGAGCGTCGCGAGCGCGGTGTCGTCGTCGACCGGGCCGTAGACATCCGTCAGGCTCATCGCCCCGTATCCCAGGGCGGTGACAGTCAGTCCGTCGCCGAGTTCCACCGAGGGCAGGGCGACAGGGGGCAGGGAGTCCGCAGGCATGCCTCCGATCCTGCCAGGCGGATCACGGGTCAGCGCGCGATCGGGCCGAGCCAGGCGGTCGCGGCGGTCGAGTGCGCCGATTCGGGGTCGGAGGGGTGGAACTGGCCTGCGAGCACGTCGCGATAGAGCCGCGCGAGCTCGGACCCCGCGAAGTACGACGACCCGCCCGCGACGAGGATTGCGTCGTCGACGACTGCCTTGGCGGTCACGACCGCGCGGTGCTTGAGCCCGGCGAGCAACGAGAACCACTTCGCTCCGTGGTCGGCGAGCCCGTCGATGTCGGCGGCCAACGCGGCGATCTGCGGCGGCAGGGCGTCGTACGCGAGCGCCATGTCGGCGATGCGCCAGCGGATGTCGGGATCCTGGCTGTACGTCGTGCCGGTCTTCTTCGACGTGCGGGTCTGGGCTGTCGCGACGGCGACGTCGAGTGCCCGGCGCGCGATGCCGGTATAGACCGAGGCGAGCAGGATCTCGAAGACGCTGAAGATGCCGAACACCAACGGGTCGGGCTGGGGACCCGGGTCGATGCGGCGCACAACGCGGTCCGCGGGCGCAACGGCCGCGTGCAGCTCGGTCGTGCGGCTCTGCGTGCCGCGCATGCCGAGGGTGTCCCAGTCGTCCCGCGTCGTGATGCGGCCCGCGGTCTCTTCGTCGCGCGAGACGAAGGCGTAGACCATCTTCGGGCCGTCGGCGGATGTGGTGTCGAGGCCGTGCAGGCCCAGGTGCGACCAGACGGGTGCGAGCGAGGTGAAGATCTTCGTGCCCGTGAAGGTGTAGCCGCCGTCGGGGAGCGGCGAGGCATCCGTGTCGCTGCCGAACAACACGAGGTCGTTGCCGGCCTCGCTGATGCCGAAGGCGAAGACCTCACCCGCGGCGGCGCCCGTCTGCACGAACGCGAGGTCGTCGATGCCGCGGTCCTGCAGCACCTTCGCGACCCCTGTCCACACCAGGTGCATGTTGATCGCGAGGGCGGTCGCGGGTGCCGCGCCCGCGAGACGCTGCTGCAGAACGGATGCCTCGCCGAGGCCGAGTCCGGCGCCGCCGCGGTCTTCGGGCACGAGGATCGCGAGGTAGCCCGCCGCGCGCAGATCGGCGAGGTCGTCCTCGGGGAAGGTGTTCTCGCGGTCGTGTGCTCCCGCCCGCGACCGGATGCGCTCGATCAGGTCGTCGGACAGGTAGGCGGTGGGGTCGAAGTCGGGCACGCCTCTATTGTCCCGCCGCTCGGGGCGATCGCGGGCCGTGTGTTCGCGACGACCGGACCGAGCAGAATCAGCTCTCGAGCACCCCGAGCAGTTGCCGCATCGTCTCGTCGGGCTTGTCGCGATGCGGCGAGTGCCCGGCACCCGCCACGATCGACATCGTGAACCGCGGATTCGCCGCGAGCACGCCCGCGGCCACGTCGCCCGTGAAGAGGCTGTAGACCTCGGGGTCGGCGCCGATCACGTGCGTCGGCACGGACACGCGCGCGCTCGCGTCGCGGACGTCCCAGTCGGGATTCTGCACGGCGACCTGATCGACCGCCCAGCGGCTCGCCCGCGCGACCGCGTCGACCTTCAGCTCGATGTCCTGCGGATGCCACTCCGGGTGCTCGGCGCGCACGAGTTCTTCGCGGTTGTCGGCGAAGGCCTGCTCCTGGCTCGCGCGCACGGCCTCGGCATCGGCGCCCAGTACCACGATGCCCGGGTCGATCAGCACGAGCCGCCGCGCCCAGCCCGGTCGCCCCGCCGAGGCGACGACGGCCGCGGCACCGCCGAGCGAGTGCCCGATCACGAGGTCCCAGGCGCCGCCGTGCGGGGGAGTGGCGGCCGCGACATCCGCTGCGAACGCGTCGATCGTGTAGTCCAGCGCGCGGGGCGCCGAGCCGTGCCCGCGCAGATCGACGGCGCTCGCCGTCCAGCCCGCCTCGCCGAGCGCCGTGCCGAGCCGCCACATGAGGGCGCCGCTCGACCCGAGTCCGTGGATCAGGAGGGCACGGCGGGGCGCGTCGATGGTGCCCCAGGAGAGGGCGGGCAGCGCGAGGGGTGCGGTCATGCATCCAGCCTACGAACGCGCAGCCGGGGGCACGCGCTGTCGGCCGAGTTCGGCAGAAAACGGCGCGTACCTGGCGGAAGTGCGCGGGGCGCTGTCGGTTCGGCCCTTCCGCCCATCCGCGACGGCAAGATGGATGCATGATCTCGACCGAGTTGGCGATCGCGCTGCGCGAGACGGGACTCGTCTGGCATCCGGCCTCGGGGGACCGGTTCCAGCTCGACGAACCCGAGTTCGAGGCCGATATCTTCACCGTCAGCGAGATGACGATCGAGCCGCGGGAGTACCCGACCGGAGTCATCCTGGCCTTCAACGGCACGACCGAGTGGGCCCTGGATTCCGTCGCGCTCGAGGATGCGCTCTGGCTGCCGCGCGAAGATCAGCTACGCGAATTGCTGCGTGGCACCTTCCGCGTGCTGCGGCGGCTGGCCGACACGCACGAGATAGAGATCGAGATAGCGGGTGAGTCGGTCGTGTTCACGCATCCGGAACCGGCGGATGCTTACGCACTCGCGCTGCTGCACGTGCTGCTTCGCATCGTCTGAGCGACTCTCGAGCGTCACGTGATGGTGTGCACGGGCTCCGTGTCGGGCTGGGGGCTCGCGTCGCGGCCGCGCAGGTCGGGGAACGAGCGCACCCAGACGACCGAGACGATCACGCCGAACACCGCGAAGATCGCCGCGGCCCAGTAGGCGGCGGTCGGGCCCGCGCCATCGATCACGAAGCCCGCGATCGCCGAGCCCGCGGCGGCACCGATGAGCTGCCCCGTGCCGATCCATCCGTAGGCCTCGGCCGTGTCGCTGAACTTCACGCTCGCGCTCGTGATCGCGAACACGACGGCGAGGGCCGGGGCGATCCCGATGCCGGCGAGCAGGAGCGTGCCGCCGATCCAGAACACGTTGAGCGAGATCGTTGTCAGGATGAGGCCCACCGCGACGACGGTGAGGCGGCGCGCCATCGCCCACGACCCGATCGGGATGTGGCCGAAGCTGAGACCACCCGTGAGGCTCCCGATGGCGAACAGCGCGAGCACGATGCCGGCCTCGAACCCGCCGTGACCGAACGTCGCGACGACGCCGGCCTCGACCGCCGCGCACGCACCGATCAGGAGGAACCCGACGACGGTCGCCAGCAGCACGGGCGGCTTGGCCAGCACCTTTCCGATCTTGCGACGGCTGCGCGGGATGCGAACGCGTCCGATCTCGGGCGACATGATGAACCACGCGCATCCGCCCAGCAGGATCACGACGATCAGGAGCATCGCGGTGGTCGTGCCCGCTTGGAGTGCGACGAACGTGATGACGACGGGCGCGAAGACCCAGATCAGCTCCTGCAGAGAGGCATCCAGGGAGAAGAGCGGCGTGAGCTGCCGCGAGTTGACCATTTTGGGGTAGACCGTCCGCACCGCGGACTGCACCGGCGGGGTGGCGAGTCCCGCGACGAGACCGAATGCCATGGTGAGCGGCAGCACCATCGGAACGAGTCCGAGCACCAGGATGGCGGTGGCGCAGACGAGGGTCGTCAAGGTGAGGACACGGCGCATTCCCCAGACGCCCATCCAGCGACTCGTGACGGGTCCGGCCACGGCCTGACCCACCGATGTCGCCGCCAGCACGAGGCCCGCAGCGCCGTACGAACCGGTGAGGTGCTCGATGTGCAGAAGAAGAGCGAGCGAGATCATCCCGTTCGGGAATCGCGCCGTCAGCTGCGCGGCGATGATCCGGCCGACGCCGGGCGTCTTCAGCAGTTCCCGATATGCGCCCACGAGAGGTCAATCGTAGTCCCGGTGTGCGACACGCCGACACTGCATGCGACACGCCGAGGAGGGACGCGACACGCCGTGTCGACGTTGTCCACAGGAATCCGGATGTCGGAGGTCCCCCATATCGTCACCCCTGTGGATAGCTCGGGCCGGGGCATCCGAATGTGGCGTTATTCAGCGATTCTTCAGGTTCGAAATCAATCGGCTGCCTGTGGATGAATCGGTGGACAACCTGTGTTGTTAAGGGGAGAGGCGGTGGAGAACTACACGAATGTAACTACTACCCCTTGTGGTGCCTTCCGGTGTCGGTACCCATATGTAGTATTGGACTCCCGGTGGGGGGACGCCGGCTCAAGCAACCAAGAAGACCGATGAATAAGGGGATGAAGGCCGAAATGGCAATCACCGTTTACACGAAGCCGTCCTGCGTCCAGTGCACCGCAACCTACCGCGCCCTCGACTCGAAGGGCCTCGAATACGAGGTACTCGACCTGTCGCAGGATCCGTCCGCACTCGAGCAGGTCAAGGCACTGGGTTACCTCCAGGCGCCCGTCGTCATCACCGACGGCGACCACTGGTCGGGCTTCCGTCCCGACAAGATCGACGAACTCGCAACGCGCCTGGCCTGAGGCCCGGCGCACGGGAGGTGCGACGTGAGCAAGCTGGCGACGAAAACGCCCCTGCTCGTCTACTTCTCGAGCGTGTCGGGCAACACCGCCCGGTTCATCGAGAAGCTCGGGATGCCGGCGGTCAGAATCCCTCTGCAGGGGGAGTCCACGCCCGTGATCGACGAGCCGTTCGTGCTCGTCACCCCGACGTACGGCGGGGGCAAGGGCCGGGGCGAAGAAAAGGGCGCCGTTCCCAAGCAGGTGATCCGCTTCCTCAACGAGGAGCGCAACCGCCAGCTGATCCGGGGAGTCATCTCCGCAGGCAACACCAACTTCGGTGAGTCATTCGGACTCGCCGGCGACATCATCAGCCGCAAGTGCAACGTGCCGCACTTGTATCGGCTCGAACTGTTCGGCACGCCGGAAGACATCGATCGCGTGAGCGACGGATTGGAACGATGGTGGACACAGCACTAACGGAGACCCCCTTCAAGCAGAACGCGACCTACGACGGGATGGACTACCACTCCCTGAACGCGATGCTGAACCTGTACGGCGCCGACGGGAAGATCCAGTTCGACGCTGACAAGCGCGCCGCGCGGGAGTACTTCCTGCAGCATGTGAACCAGAACACCGTCTTCTTCCACTCCCTCAAGGAGCGTCTCGATTACCTGGTCGAGAAGGAGTACTACGAGCCGGCCGTCCTGGCGAAGTATCCGTTCGAGTTCATCCAGGAGCTCAACGACTTCGCCTACGGCAAGAAGTTCCGTTTCGAGACGTTCCTCGGGGCGTTCAAGTACTACACGAGCTACACGCTCAAGACGTTCGACGGCAAGCGCTACCTCGAGCGGTTCGAGGACCGCGTCGTCATGACGGCGCTCGGCCTGGCCGACGGCGACCAGAAGCTCGCGATGGAACTCGTCGAAGAGATTCTCTCGGGCCGCTTCCAGCCCGCCACCCCGACGTTCCTCAACACGGGCAAGGCGCAGCGCGGAGAGCTCGTGTCCTGCTTCCTGCTGCGCATCGAAGACAACATGGAGTCGATCTCGCGCGGCATCAACTCCTCGCTGCAGCTCAGCAAGCGCGGCGGCGGCGTCGCCCTGCTGCTCTCGAACATCCGTGAGGCCGGCGCCCCGATCAAGCAGATCGAGAACCAGTCCTCGGGCATCATCCCGGTCATGAAGCTGCTCGAAGACAGCTTCAGCTACGCCAACCAGCTCGGCGCGCGTCAGGGCGCGGGCGCGGTGTACCTGCAGGCGCACCACCCCGACATCCTGCGCTTCCTCGACACCAAGCGCGAGAACGCCGACGAGAAGATCCGCATCAAGACGCTCTCGCTGGGTGTCGTCGTGCCCGACATCACGTTCGAGCTCGCCCGCAACGACGAGGACATGTACCTCTTCTCCCCGTACGACGTCGAGAAGGTCTACGGCGTGCCGTTCGGCGACATCTCGGTCACCGAGAAGTACCGCGAGATGGTCGATGACCCGCGCATCAAGAAGACCAAGATCAACGCGCGCGAGTTCTTCCAGACCCTCGCCGAGATCCAGTTCGAGTCGGGCTACCCGTACATCATGTTCGAGGACACGGTGAACGAGGCCAACCCGATCAAGGGCCGCATCAACATGTCCAACCTCTGCAGCGAGATCCTGCAGGTGAACACACCGACGACGTACAACGAGGACCTCTCGTACTCGAAGATCGGCAAGGACATCTCGTGCAACCTCGGGTCGCTCAACATCGCGCTCGCGATGGACTCGCCCGACCTCGGCAAGACGGTCGAGACGGCCATCCGGGGTCTGACCGCGGTGAGCAACCAGAGCCACATCCGCTCGGTCCGCTCGATCGAAGAGGGCAACGACCGCACGCATGCGATCGGCCTCGGCCAGATGAACCTGCACGGCTACCTCGCCCGCGAGCGCGTCTTCTACGGTTCCGAAGAGGGCATCGACTTCACGAACATCTACTTCTACACGGTGCTCTTCCACGCGCTGCGCGCCTCGAACGAGATCGCGATCGAGCGCGGACAGGCCTTCGAGGGCTTCGAGGACTCGAAGTACGCGTCGGGTGAGTTCTTCGACAAGTACACCGAGCGCGCCTGGGTTCCCGAGACCGACAAGGTGAAGGAGATGTTCGCCGGCGTCCACATTCCGACGCAGGATGACTGGACCGCCCTGAAGGCGAAGATCCAGCAGCACGGCATCTACAACCAGAACCTGCAGGCCGTGCCGCCGACCGGTTCGATCTCGTACATCAACAACTCGACGTCGTCGATCCACCCGATCGCGGCGAAGGTCGAGATCCGCAAGGAAGGCAAGCTCGGCCGCGTCTACTACCCGGCCGCGTTCATGACGAACGACAACCTGGAGTACTACCAGGACGCCTACGAGATCGGCTACGAGAAGGTCATCGACACGTACGCGGCGGCGACGCAGCACGTCGACCAGGGCCTGTCGCTGACGCTGTTCTTCAAGGACACCGCCACGACGCGCGACATCAACAAGGCGCAGATCTACGCATGGAAGAAGGGGATCAAGACGATCTACTACATCCGCCTGCGTCAGATGGCCCTCGAGGGCACCGACATGTCGGAATGCGTCAGCTGCACGCTGTAATCCTCCTATTGGATCTGAGAGAAGAACACCGATGAGCGAAAAGCTCCAGCTCCTGGACTCCGTCCAGGCCATCAACTGGAACCGCATCCAGGACGATAAGGACGTCGAGGTGTGGAACCGCCTCGTCAACAACTTCTGGTTGCCCGAGAAGATCCCGCTCTCGAACGACATCCAGTCGTGGAACACGCTCACGCCGCAGGAGCAGCTGCTGACGATGCGTGTGTTCACGGGACTGACGCTGCTCGACACGATCCAGGGCACCGTCGGTGCCGTCTCGCTCATCCCCGACGCGATCACGCCCCACGAAGAGGCCGTGTACACCAACATCGCCTTCATGGAGTCGGTGCACGCCAAGAGCTACTCCTCCATCTTCTCGACGCTCTGCTCGACGAAGGAGATCGACGAGGCGTTCCGCTGGTCGGTCGAGAACCCGAACCTTCAGAAGAAGGCTCAGATCGTCATGGAGTACTACCGTGGCGACAGCCCGCTCAAGCGCAAGGTCGCCTCGACCCTGCTCGAGAGCTTCCTCTTCTATTCGGGCTTCTACCTGCCGATGCACTGGTCGTCGCGCGCCAAGCTGACGAACACGGCCGACCTGATCCGCCTCATCATCCGCGACGAGGCCGTGCACGGGTACTACATCGGGTACAAATTCCAGAAGGGGCTCGAGAGGGTCTCGCAGGCCGAGCGTGACGAGATCAAGGACTACACGTTCTCGCTCATGTACGAGCTCTATGACAACGAGGTGCAGTACTCGCAGGATCTCTACGACGAGGTCGGGCTGACCGAAGACGTGAAGAAGTTCCTGCACTACAACGCCAACAAGGCCCTGATGAACCTGGGCTACGAGGCGATGTTCCCCTCGAGCGTCACGAACGTGAACCCGGCGATCCTGTCGGCGCTCTCGCCGAACGCGGACGAGAACCACGACTTCTTCAGCGGGTCGGGTTCGTCGTACGTCATCGGCAAGGCCGTCGCGACGGAAGACGACGACTGGGACTTCTGACCCCGACATCCGCTCTCCGCTCTTCGCGCCGAAACACCCCTTTTGCGCCGAGACACCCGCCTACGCGGGGTGTCTCGTCACGGAAGGGGTGTTTCGCGCGGCGGCGGGCGCCGTCCGTGTGAATCGCTGCAGGCCGGGCGTTGCTGCTACGGTTTCGCCAAGCTGTGTACGGGGGAATGTGCAGGGGCGGGTAGACAAGCCTGCGCGCGCCGATGATCCACTCCGGCACGCTCCGCTCACATCCTGAAAGGCCCCGCATGACCTACACCGAATCCGCACAGCCCGTTCGCCCCGTGGAAGCAGGCAAGACGCTGGGGATCGTCGCCCTCGTCGCGGTCTTCTTCATCGCGCTGCTCGGGCTCATCCTCGGGTTCGTCGCGCAGTCTCAGAGCAAGGCGGCGGGCGTGCCCAACACGCCCGCTCGCGTGGCCATCATCCTGGGATTCGTGTTCCTCGCGCTGCAGGTCGTGGGAGGCATCCTCGCGCTGCTGTTCTTCCTTCCCTACGCCGGCGTTCAGGTCTTCTGAACGAGCCGACACGCCGACGAATCGGGTGCCGCCGGTCGGTTGGTGGCGGAACCTAGGCTGACCGGGTGAACAGCGTATCGATGTGGTCCATCATCACCGCCGTGCTCGGCGCCGTGCTCATCGTCGTGTCCGTGCTGGCCGACGTGAACGGCGGCGGCGACTGGTGGCACTTCGGTACGGCCATGGGTGCCGGCCTGATCGTCTACGGCCTCGTATCGGGTCTGTCGAACAGGCGCCGCACCCGCGCGTAACGGCGCATACGCTGGGCGGCCTGGCGAAACACCCCGAACGCGTCGAAACACCCCGCGACACAGGGTGTCTCAGCGCAGCAGGGGTGTTTCGTAGCAGCAGGGGTGTTTCGGTGTTGCGGATGGAGGTCAGCGGCGGGTTGAGAACGTCACGGTGAACTTCGACGTGCGGGCGACCTGACGCGTCGGGCCGACGAGGCGCTCCAGCGGCTGGCGGTACTGCAGCGCCGAGTTCCACACCGTCCAGAGCTCGCCGCCCGGGCGCAGCACGCGAGCGGCGTCCGCGAACAGGTGGCGCGCGATCGTCTCGTCGATCGCCGCGCCGCGGTGGAACGGCGGGTTCAGAGCAATGAACGACGCGCTCGCGTCGGGCAACGCCGACAGAGCGTCGTCACGGGCCACGGACATCCGGTCTTCGATCCCGTTGGCGACGGCGGTCGCGCGAGCGGAGGCGACGGCGGCGGATGACTCGTCCGACGCGTAGACGCGCAGGCTCGGATACCGGAGCGCCAGCGTTGCGCCGACGATCCCGTTGCCGCACGCCAGATCGATGGCCGCGTCGTCGTCCTCGCCGGGAATCGTGTCGGGCAGGTTGTCGATCAGGAGCCGCGTGCCGATGTCGAGGCTCGCACCCGCGAACACGCCCCCGAACGCGCAGACGATCACGCCGTCGTGATGCGCGCGCGTGGGGACCGGGTCGTGTCCGTTCTGCGGGGCACGCGCGATGAGCACCCGGGACTTCTGCCGCGCGTGCGAGACGTCGAGCGTCGCAAAATACTCGCGCAGTACGTCGTTCATGCCGAGGCTCATGTGCTTGAGCCGCCCGCCCGCGAACACGACGACGTCGGGCGCAGCGTGAGCGGCGATGAGGCCCGCGATGTCGTGCAGCGCCTCGAGCGAGCGCGGCAGCCGCAGCAGCACCACGCGGGCGCCGCGCACGAGTTCGGCGTCGAGCGGCAGTGCGACGACGGACGCTTCGAGGCCGATCGACCGCGCATTGGCATCGAGCCCGCGCTCGGACGACAGGGGGTCCTGGTGCACGCGGACCACGCCGGGGGAGCCATCCGTCTCGCTCGCGACCGTGAGTGCGAGCGCGCCGTACGTGTCGCCGATGACGACGATGTCCTGCCGCTCGAGGCCCTGTCGCGCGGTGGCGGACTCGTCGAGCAGGAGGCGATCCGCGGCGTCATGCGCGCGCAGGTCGGGGTCGTCGGAATCGGGGAACGGGCGCAGCGTGTCGAGGTCGAGGGTCACCGCACCCACGCTATCCCGGGGAGGACAGCGCGCAGACCAGTCCCGGCGACCATCGCCCCGGTGTCGGGGGCCGGTGGCAGACTGACGCCATGCTGTTCGACGAACTCGCGGCGACGGCCGCCGCGGCGGGTGCCACGCGCTCTCGGCTCGCGAAGGTCGACGTGCTCGCCACCTTCCTTCGCGCGCTCGAGCCCGACGAGATCGTCGCTGCCGTCGGTCTGCTGCTCGGTCGACCCCGGCAGGGCAAGGTCGGCGTGGGGTGGCGGAGCCTGGCGGCGACGCTCGAGACGGCCGCCGCCGCACCGACGCTCACGATCACGGATGTGGACGCCGGGTTCACGCGGCTCGCGGGGGCATCCGGTTCGGGGTCCGCGGACCGACGCGCGATGATCCTGCGCGAGTTGATGGACGCCTCCACCGAGCGGGAACGCGATGCGCTGCGGGGCGCGCTACTCGGCGAGGTGCGAACCGGCGCGCTCGAGGGTGTGCTGACTGATGCGATCGCCCGCGCCGCCGACCGGCCCGTCGCGGACGTGCGCCGTGCGGCAATGCTGTCCGGGGATCTCGCGAGCACAGCGCGAGTCGCCCTGACCGGCACGCCGGAGGACCTCGCGAACACGGGGCTCGTGGTCGGGCGTGCCGTCCAGCCGATGCTCGCGAGTACGGCCCCCTCGATCGCCGAGGCCATCGCGACGGTGGGTGAGGCATCCGTGGAGTACAAGCTCGACGGCGCGCGCATCCAGGTGCATCGGAGCGGTGAGGACGTCCGGATCTTCACACGGAACCTCGCGGACATCACGCACCGTCTGCCCGAGATCGTCGAGGTGGTGCGGAGGATGCCGGTGCGTGAGGTCGTGCTGGACGGCGAGACCCTCGCGCTGGACGAGAACGATGCACCGCGCGCGTTCCAGGACACGATGGCACGTTTCGGCGCAGAAACGGCGCGCGAGGTCGCTCTCCGGCCCTGGTTCTTCGACGTGCTGCACCTCGACGGGCACGACCTGATCGACGAGCCCCTCAACGCGCGGCTGGACGTTCTGGCCGTGATCGCGCCGGACCACCGCATTCCCGGCGAGATCACGGCCGATGCCGAAATGGCCGAGCGAATCGGCCGCGAGGCGCTCGCCGCAGGACACGAGGGCGTCATGGTCAAGGGCATTGATTCGCTCTACGCCGCCGGGCGGCGAGGTGCGAGCTGGGTCAAGGTCAAGCCGGTGCACACGCTCGACCTCGTCGTGCTGGCTGTCGAGCCCGGTTCGGGGCGCCGGTCAGGCATGCTGTCGAACATCCATCTGGGTGCGCTCGACGCAACAGGAGAATTCGGGCCGCCGGGCGGATTCGTCATGGTGGGCAAGACGTTCAAGGGCATGACCGATGAGACGCTCGCGTGGCAGACCGCGCACTTCCCGACGATCGAGGTGCGCCGCGATCCGTACGTACTCTGGGTTGAACCCGTGACCGTCGTCGAGATCGCGATCGACGGCGTCCAGCGTTCGTCCCGCTACCCGGGCGGAGTCGCCCTGCGCTTCGCCCGGGTCAAGGGGTACCGGCCCGACAAAGAACCCCGCGACGCCGATACGATCCAAACGGTGCGCGCGATGCTGCGCGGCTGAATACGCGTACAGGAGGAGACGCATGTCGTTCCAGGCCTATCTCGACGCCGTCGAGACCAAGACCGGGCTCACGCCCGCGCAACTCGTCGCGATCGCCACCGAGAAGGGCTTCGGCCCCGACACCAAGGCGGCACCGATCGTCGAATGGCTGAAGGCCGACTACGGGCTCGGCCGCGGTCACGCGATGGCGATGGTCCACGTCATCACGAAGGGGGATCGGATCGCGTCGAAGCACGTGGGGTCGGGCGGCACACACTCGGATGAGAGCGATCGGCTCTGGCTCGGCGGCAAGGACAGCAAACCCGCCGACTGTTAGCAGTGACAGCTGTGTCGGGCCCGTTCAGAGTGCGACGGGCAGTTGCTGCAGCGTCCACGAGTTGCCGTCGGGATCGTCGAACGTGACGAAGCGCCCCCAGGCCTGGTCATCGACGCCGGATGCCTCGACCCCGACCGACCGCAGATGCGCCAGAGCTTCGTCGGCGTCGGGCACGACGACCTGAATCGTGTTCTGCCGGCCCGGCTCGAGGTCGATTTCGAGGCCGTCCCCGAACGCGATCGAACAGGCCGAACCCGGCGGCGTCATCTGCACGAAGCGCAAGCCCTCGAACGGCACTTGGTCGTGATCGGCGTTGAATCCGATCCGCTCGTAGAACTCCTTGGCACGGTCGACATCCGTCACCGGCATGAAGATCAGCTCGATCTTCCCGTCCATGGCCCAAGTCCTCTCTGCGCACCCCTCCGGATGCCTCACGCCCACGCTATGAAGAATCACGGACATCGAGTGTCCGCATAGCGAACGGATGCCTCGCCCTCGCCATGATGAGATGGAGGTTCGACCCCGAGGAGTTCCACCGTGTTCCGCACCCCGCTCGCTCTGTTCCGTACCCTCGCCATAGCCGAGGCCATCTCGTGGACACTGCTGATCACGGGCCTGATCCTGCGGGCCACGATCGAGCTCGACATCGCCGTCTCGATCGGCGGAGGCATCCACGGGTTCGTGTTCTTGTCGTACGGCGCGACCGCCGTACTGGTTGCCAAGAACCAGCGGTGGCATGTCGTCCCCACGATCGTCGCCATCGCGAGTGCGATCGTGCCCTACGCCACGATCCCGACCGAGATCTGGTTGCACCGCAGCGGTCGTCTGCAGGGTGCCTGGCGCCTCGAAGCGGGCGCCGACCCGCGCGATGGCGCCTGGCACGATCGCCTGATGCGTGCGTTGCTGCGTCGCCCGTGGATCCTCGCCGTGCTGGTCGCGGCGCTCGTGATCGTGATCTTCGTGGTGCTGCTGATCGTCGGCCCGCCGGGTGGCCGCGACTAGGAGCCCTGTTCGCGCCCGTGCTCGGAACCCCCCTCGGCCGCGGCACGCTGATCCGGAGCGACCAACGACCGCGCCAGCACGGTGGAACCCGCGACCGCCGCGGGCATGATGAGCACCGCGCCGAGCGGAATGAAAAAGCACAGCTGCGTCGCGACGCCGAAGCCGAGAGTCCGCGCGCGGTTGCCGCCGAGCAACGCGCGGCGCGTTGCGCGGTCGATACCGCGGGCCGACAACGCCCGTGATGAGAGCTCATCGGCGAGCAGCCACCCGGTCAGCAGGATGCCGCCGACGGCACCCGCGAACCCGCCGACCACGGGAATGAGCCCCAGCAGGCCCGCCGCGATGGCGATCAGGACGCCGCGCACGACGAAGGAGAAGCCGTCGCCGACCGAACGCCAGAATCCATAGGGGGTGTCCGGGGGAGCGTCGCCGAGTTCGCGCTCGGCCGCGCGCCAGATGCGATCGTAGAACGGTTCGCCGATCAGCAGCGTCAGGGCGGTGAACGAGATGGCGATCAGCACGAGCGCGGCCCCCAGCATGGCCGTGCCGACGGCGACACGCAGAACGCCCGCCCAGAGCCCCGGCCATCCGTCCGCGAACGGGGTGACGAATTCGGCGAGCGAGGGAAGCTGGAAAGACAGAGCGACGAGGCCCGCGAACAGGACGATGCCGACGATCGCCGCGGGGACCAGCCCGAGCGCCATGGTGCCCGGAATGCGTCGCCAGTGTGCGAGGCCGCGCCCGAGCATCCGCACACCCGTCAGGAACTCTCGCATCTGACCAGGCTAGGCGCTCCCGGCACGGGTTCTTCGGGCCATGACGCGGCGGGCCCGTGCGGCCCTAGGCTGGGCGGCATGAGCGACCCCCGGTCAGCCACCGTCGAGCCCCCGGTACCGCTGCGGCTGAAGCGCAAGCACGAATCCACGGATCGCAAGGCCGCGGCCCTCCTGCTCATCTTCACGGCGCTCGCGATCCTGTGGGCGAACTCCCCGTGGGGGTATACGTACGAGCAGTTCTGGGACATGCATCTGGATGTCTCGCTCGGTGACATGTCCGTTTCCGCGACGCTCCACGGTGTCGTCAACGACGCCCTGATGGCGTTCTTCTTCTTCCTCGTCGGGCTCGAGGTCAAACGCGAGTTCGCGATCGGTGAGTTGACCGACCCGGCGCGGGCACGAGTACCGATCGCGGCGGCCGTAGCCGGACTCATCCTGCCCGCGCTGATCTTCCTCGCGTTCGCCGCGTCGACTGACTATGCCCATGCGTGGGGCGTGGTGATCTCGACCGACACGGCCTTCCTGCTGGGTGCGCTCGCCATCATCGGTCCGAAGTTCCCCGCGCGCCTGCGCACCTTCCTGCTCACCCTCGCCGTCGTCGATGACGTCGGGGCGCTGCTGGTCATCGGCCTGTTCTACAACGAGGGCATCCGCTGGCTCCCGCTGCTCGTCGCAATCATGCTGATCGGGGCACTCGCGTGCGTGCGCTTGCTGCGCGCGGCGCGGGGCCTGAGTTACGCAGTGCTGGGTGTCGGGCTCTGGATCGCCCTCGCCTACGCCGGGATCCACCCCACGCTCGCGGGGGTCGCCGTGGCCCTGCTCATTCCGGTGTTCGCCCCCCGGCGCGGCGACGTCGAACGCACGGCCGAGCTCACCCAGGCGTTTCGCGAGTCGCCCAATACGTTGTACGCCGCCGCCGTGACGCGGAGCCTGCGAGAGTCCCTCTCGATCAACGAGCGTCTGCAGACCGCGTGGGCGCCGTACATCTCGTTCCTCGTGCTGCCGATCTTCGCGCTCGCGAACGCCGGTGTGCACCTGGACGGCCAGGTGCTCGGGGTGGCGTTCACCTCACCCCTGACCTGGGGCATCATCGTTGCGCTCGTCGTCGGCAAGTTCGTCGGCATTCTGGGTGGCACGGCCCTCGTGCGGGCCTTCGGCGGTGGCAAGCTCGCGCCGGGACTCGGGATGCCTCGGATCGCCGGGGGAGCGGCGCTCTCCGGCATCGGGTTCACCATCTCCTTGTTCATCGTCACGATCGCGATCGATGATGCGGAGGCTCAGGATCTGGCGCGCGTCGGTGTGCTCGCGGCATCCGTGCTCGCATTCCTCGTCGGCTGGGCCATCTTCACGATCGCGGATCGGCTGCAACCGCCCCGCGCCGTCGGTGCGCATCTCGTCCGCCCGGTCGACCCCGAGCGGGACCACATCCTCGGGCCGGTCGATGCCCGCTACACGATCGTCGAGTACGGGGACTTCGAATGCCCGTTCTGCAGCCGTGCGACCGGATCGATCGACGCGGTCTTCGACCGTCTGCCGGGCGAAGTGCGTTGGGTGTTCCGCCACCTCCCCCTCGTCGCGGTGCACCCGCACGCCGAGGACGCGGCGAAGGCCGCGGAGGCGGCGGGGCTGCAGGGCCAGTTCTTCGAGATGGCACGGACCCTCTTCGCGAACCAGAAGGCGCTGACCAAGGAAGACATCCGTGGCTATGCGACCTCGCTCGGACTCGACATGGATCGGTTCGTCGACGACTTCCGGTCGGCCGAGGTGGTGCGCCGCGTGGACGATGATCGGCTGGACGCCGAGATGATGGACCTGCATTCGACGCCGTCGTTCTTCGTGGGTGAGAAGCGGCACATCGGTCCCTACGATTCCGAAAGTCTGATCCGTTCGCTCACCGCGATGGATGACCCCACGACTCCGGGAATACCTGCGGCGCCTCCGCGTTCAACTTGATACGAACGCACTCAACTCCTAAAGTTGAGTGCTCAAGACTCATGTTGATCAGGAGGCCTCGTGCCCAACGACGTCACACCCCCGAACAGCGACGGCTTCGACAGCGGTGCCGGTGCTTTCGACGAATTCCTCTCCCGCTACATGGCGGGTGAGCGCGCTCGCGCGGAGCGGTCGATCGACCTCGCGCGATTCCTCAGCGCGCGCACGCAGGACATCCTGCAGCGCGCGGGACGGTACGCCCTCGAGCGCGGACAGCGCGAGCTCGACGCCCTGCACATCCTTCGCGTGATCGTGGACGAGTCCCCGGCTCGCGAGGCCGTGGAGCGCGTCGGTGCCAGTGCGTCGGCGATCGTGCGCGCGGCCGAGGGGCGCCTGCCCGCCGCGGGTGATCCCGCGTCGGTCGACAGCGCCGTCATCACGTCGTCCGTCCAGCGCTCGCTCTTCCACGCCTTCCAGGTGGCGCGGTCATCCGGGTCCACCTACGTCGACCCCGAGCACCTCTTCTTCGCGCTCGTTCTGGCGCAGGATGCCCCTGCCGGGCAGGTCCTCGCCGAAGCCGGGGTAACCGCCGAAGCCCTCACCCAGGGGGCCCGCGAAACCGTCGGACCGATGGGCGAGACGCGCACCGAACAGGCCGAGACCGAGACTCAGTCCCCGATGCTCGAGAAGTTCGGGACGGACCTCACCGAGCGCGCCCGCGCGGGCCAGCTAGACCCCGTGATCGGTCGTGTCGACGAGATCGAGCAGACCATCGAGATCCTCAGCCGTCGCACCAAGAACAACCCGGTGCTGGTCGGCGAGGCGGGGGTCGGCAAGACCGCGATCGTCGAGGGCCTGGCCCAGGCGATCGTCGACGGCGGGGTCCCGGAGCAGTTGCGCGACAAGCGCGTCATCTCGCTCGACCTGCCCGCCATGCTCTCGGGCACGCGCTACCGCGGCGACTTCGAGGAGCGGCTGACCCAGACGATGGACGAGATCTCGGCCCGGAAGGGCGAGGTGATCGTCTTCATCGATGAGGTGCACACCCTGGTCGGCGCCGGAGGGGGCGGCGAGGGCGCGATGGACGCGGGCAACATCCTCAAGCCCCGTCTCGCGCGCGGCGACGTCCACCTGGTCGGCGCGACAACGCTCAAGGAGTACCGGACGATCGAGAAGGACCCGGCCCTGGAGCGCCGCTTCCAGCCTGTGCGCGTCGGTGAACCCTCCATCGAGGACTCCGTGCTGATCCTGCGCGGACTCCGCCCGGCCTATGCCGAGCATCACGCCGTGGAGTACACCGACGACGCACTGCGTGCGGCCGTTGAGCTGAGCGACCGGTATCTGACCGAGCGCGTGCTGCCGGACAAGGCGATCGACCTGATCGACCAGGCCGGGGCGCGACTGCGCCTGCGGCTCGGCGTGACGGTCGACGTGAGCGCCCTCATCGAGCGGCTCGCGGAGCTCGAGGCCGACAAGAACGCCGCTGTGTCGGCCGAGCACTACGAGGAGGCCTCCCGCATCCGTGACGCCATCGCCGAGGTGCAGCAGCGCATCGACGAGGCCACGTCGCGCACGAGGGCGGGTGCCAGCACCGACGCCGTCGTGGACGAGGCGCAGATCGCGGCCGTGATCAGCCGGGCCACCGGCATCCCGGTGAACCGTCTGACCGAGACCGAGCGCGAGCGCCTCGCCGAGTTGGAGGGCGAGCTGCACGGGCGTGTGATCGGACAGGATGGCGCGGTCGAGGCCGTTGCGAAGGCGGTGCGGCGCAACCGCACGGGCATGGGCGACGCGCACCGACCGATCGGATCGTTCCTCTTCCTGGGGCCCACGGGTGTCGGAAAGACCGAGCTGGCCAAGGCGCTCGCCTCGTCGATCTTTGATGACGAGTCCGCCGTGATCCGCTTCGACATGAGCGAGTTCGGCGAGCGCCACACGGTGTCGCGCCTGGTCGGTGCCCCTCCCGGATACGTCGGCTACGACGAGGCGGGTCAGCTGACCGAGCGCGTGCGGCGGAACCCCTACGCGGTGGTGCTGTTCGATGAGATCGAGAAGGCGCATCCGGATGTCTTCAATCTGCTGCTGCAGGTGCTGGACGACGGTCGCCTGACGGACGGTCAGGGGCGCACGGTCGACTTCCGCAACACGGTGATCGTCATGACCTCGAACATCGGGTCCGAGTTCCTCGCATCGCGGTCGGGCGCCATCGGCTTCATCGCCGACGGCGGCGGATCGACCGGATTCGGAAGCGAGAAGGACCTGCGCGATCGGGTGATGGGAAAGCTCCGTGAGGCGATGCGACCGGAGTTCTTGAACCGGATCGATGAGATCGTGCTGTTCCGCAAGCTCGAGAAGGCCCAGCTGCGCGAGATCGTGAGCCTGATGCTGGGTGCGACCGAGCGCCGCCTGACCGCTCGCGAGGTGTCGTTCGAGGTCTCGAGCGCCGCCATCGACTGGCTCGCCGAGCACGGGTACGAGCCGGAGTACGGGGCGCGGCCGCTCCGCCGCCTCATCCAGCGCGAGGTCGACGACCGCATCGCGGACCTGTTCGTCTCGGGCGCCCTGAGCGACGGGGGAGCGGTGAGCGTGGATGCCTCGGGCGGCGAGCTCGCGGTGACGAGCCTCGCCCTCGCCCAGGCGGCATAACGCCAACCGAACGCACGTGCCGGCACGGAAAACATCCGTGCCGGCACGTGGCGTATCCGGCGTCGGTCTGGCTACGCTTCTCGTGAGATGAAGGGCTTCTCGCGACATGAAGGTCGACCTGAAGAAGCAGCTGGCGGCGTACGGCGCGACGCGCGGCAGCTTCGAGATCGTGACGGTTCCGCCCCTGCGCTACCTCGCGGTCGACGGCGCGGGCGACCCGAACACGGCGCAGGCGTACGCGGATGCGTTGACCACCCTGTATCCGGTCGCGTATGCCCTCAAGTTCCTGAGCAAGCGCGAGCTCGACCGCGACTACGTCGTCATGCCGCTCGAGGCTCTCTGGTGGTCGGACGACATGGCCGCCTTCACCCTCGCGCGGGACAAGACCCGCTGGCGCTGGACCGCGATGATCCTCGTGCCCGACTGGATCGACGACGCCCATGTCGAGGTCGCCGTGCAGCGGGTGCGGGCGAAGGGCGCGGCGCCCGTGATCGACGCGCTCCGGGTGGAGGCCCTCGACGAGGGGCTCTGCGTCCAGACGTTGCACGTCGGGCCCTACGACGCGGAGGGGCCCGTGCTGGAGGCGATGCATGACGACTTCATCCCCGGCCACGGCCTGCGGATGACCGGGAGCCACCACGAGATCTACCTCGGCGATCCCCGCCGCACGGCGCCCGAGAAGCTCCGGACGATCCTGCGGCAGCCCGTCGAGCGGGTCGGCTGAGCTAGACGCCTCGATCGAACGGTCGCGACTCGCCGTGTGCGATCGGCGCGAGCGGCGTGTCGCGACCGTTCGCGCGGTGCCTCGACGGCCGCCGTCGTGGAACACTGAGCACGTGGTGGAACGCGCATCGACAGACCCCGCGGGGATCGCACGTACGGTCGGGCGCGGGGCGCTCGCGGCCCTGTTGATCGGCGCGGGGGTGTCGCACCTCACCTGGGGGCGTCGCGGGTACCGCATCGTCGTGCCGGAGTGGGCCACCCGGATGCTGCGGCTCGACAAAGACGCGATCGTGATCGGCTCCGGGGTCGTCGAGGTGATGCTCGGTGCCGCACTCGTCGTCCTGCCGCGCGAGCGCCGCCGCATCGGTGCGGTCGTCGCGGCCTTCTTCGTCGCTGTGTTCCCGGGCAACGTCCACCAGTGGCGGACCCGCCGCCCGGCACCCCTCATGCGCACAGATCGTGCCCGATTCATCCGGCTGCTGCTGCAGCCCGCGCTCGTCGCCTGGGCGCTCTGGAGCACACCCTCACCCTCCTCCCCATCGCCGTCCCGACCGTCCCCGCGCTCGCAGAAAGGCCGCAGATGAGCACCACCGCATCCTCCCGACACGTCCGCTCCCTCCGCACCGCCGAGGCCCAGCACGACAGCGACCTCGGCAGTATCCGTCGCCTGACCGTCGATGACTTCCCGATCCTGAGACGGCTCTCCATCAAGCGGCTCGTGCTGGCGCCCGGCAGCGTCCGTGAGCCGCACTGGCACGCCAACGCCGACGAGCTCGGCTACTGCCTCGCGGGGTCCGTCCTGGTGTCGATCGTCGAGAACGGCAGCGTCTTCTCGGCGTTCACGATCACGGCGGGGCAGATGTTCACGATCCCCTCCGGGGCCCTGCATCACATCGAGAACATCGGCGACGCCGAGGCCGAGATCGTGGTGGCCTTCTCGAACGAGGCGCCCGAGGACTTCTCGCTGCGCGCGGCGTTCGGCGAGATGTCGAATGCTGTGCTGGGCAACACCTACGGGCTCCCGGCGTCGGACTTCGCAGCCCTGCCCCGCGACACGACCTCTCGCGACATCGTCCGTCGGGAGGGCCCGCCGGTGGTCCCGGACACGGCAGGCTACGGCAACCCGCACAAGTTCGACATCGCGTCGCAAGAGGCACCGCTGCGGCATCCGTTCGCCGCAGTCAAGCTCGCGCGCAGCCAGTACTGGCCCGCTCTGGCGAGCATGTCGATGTACTCGCTGACCATCCGCGACGACGGGATGCGCGAACCGCACTGGCACCCCGGCACCGCCGAGATGGGCTACGTGCACCAGGGACGCGCGCGGATGTCGATCCTCGACCCCGACGGCACCGTCGACACGTACCTGCTCGAGCCGGGCGATTGCTACTTCGTCCCGCCCGCGTACCCGCATCAGATCGAGGTGATCGGGGACGACGAGATCCACTTCCTGATCTTCTTCGATCAGCCGACGCCCGGCGACATCGGCTATCGCGAGTCCGTGTCGGCGTTCTCCCGCCCCGTGCTGGCCGCCGCCTTCGGTGTCGCGGTCGATCAGCTGCCCGCATTCCCGTTCACCCCGGTCGATCCGCTGCTGGTCGAAAAGGTGAACCCGACCGACCCGGTCTGACCCGCCGCGGCCCCACGTCCGGGCGAGGGGCTCCTCATCCAATGTGTAATATGTTGCATTCCCGACCTTCTGGAGAACCATGCCGCTCAGCGACTTCCCGCGTCATCCGCTCACCTTCGGGCCGAGCCCCGTGCATCCGCTCAACCGCTTGAGCGATCACCTCGGCGGCGCGCGGGTGTGGGCGAAGCGCGAGGACGTCTCGAGCGGCCTCGCGTATGGCGGCAACAAGGTGCGCAAGCTCGAATACCTCATTCCCGACGCGATCGCGCAGGGCGCCGACACGCTCGTGTCGATCGGGGGCGTGCAGTCCAACCACACCCGGCAGGTCGCCGCGGTCGCCGCGCACCTGGGCATGAAGGCCGTCCTCGTGCAGGAGAACTGGGTGGACTGGCCCGATTCCGTGAACGACCGGGTCGGCAACATCATGCTCTCGCGCCTGATGGGTGCGGACGTGCGACTGGATGCCTCGGGCTTCGGCATCGGGTTCAAGGACTCGTGGAAGCAGGCGATCGCGGACGTCGAGGCATCCGGCGGCACGCCCTATGCGATCCCGGCGGGGGCGTCGGATCACCCGCTCGGCGGACTCGGCTTCGCCAACTGGGCGCACGAGGTCGCCGCTCAAGAGGCCGAACTCGGCGTCTTCTTCGACACGATCGTCGTCTGCAGCGTCACGGGCTCGACCCACGCCGGCATGATCGCGGGCTTCGCCGACCTGGTCGAGAACTTCGGCGGCCGCGAGCGTCGGGTGATCGGCATCGACGCGTCCGCCAAGATCGACGAGACGCGCGATCAGGTCGCCCGGATCGCGCGGCGCACGGCCGACATGATCGGCGTCGGCCGGGACCTGCGCGACGACGAGATCACCGTCCTCGAGGGGTGGGCGGGGGACTACTACGGCATCCCGGTCGCGTCGACGGACGAGGCCATGCGCCTGACGGGCAGCCTCGAGGGCGTCATCATCGACCCGGTGTACGAGGGCAAGTCGATGGCGGGACTCATCGACCTCGTGTCCTCGGGCGAGATCCCGCGCGACGCGAACGTTCTGTATGCGCACCTCGGCGGCCAGCCCGCGCTGAACGCGTACAGCGGCCGGTACCACTGACCCGGCGCCACTGACCGGTACCACTGACCGCGTGCCGGGTGTTGACTGAGGGGATGGTCGCAACCCACATCGCATCCTCGCCCCCGCGCACGATCGCTCGCTGGGCACTGGGCGGCGCGCTCGCCTTCGCCGGAATCTCGCACCTGTTCTGGGCGCGCACGGAGTTCCAGGCGCAGGTTCCGGACTGGACGACCGAGCGCACTCCTCTCGACAAGGATGCCGTGGTCGTGGCATCCGGAGCCGTCGAAATCATGCTCGGGGCGGCCCTGATCGCCCTGCCGAAAGAGAGGTCGCGCATCGGCCTGCTGCTCGCGGCGTTCTTCGTCGCGGTGCTCCCGGGCAACGTCGAGCAGTACGCCAAGAAGCGCGACGGGTTCGGTCTCGACACCGACCGCAAGCGGCTCGTGCGGCTGTTCTTCCAGCCCGCCCTCGTGGCGTGGGCGTTCTGGTCGACCCGGGCGCGGTAGGTCACTTCGACAGGCTCAGTGACCGCGGCGGTCAGCGCTTGTCGGGAACCAGGCGCACGAGGCGGATGTTGTCGGTCTCGTTCATCTCGACGATCGTGGGGTGCGCCTTGATGAAGTCCGAGAAAGACTTGAAACCGAGCCCCTTCTCGCTGAACGAGGGATCCATCCGCTTGATCAGGTTCTTGATCACCGAGCTGTGCATCCAGTCGGCGTCCGTGCGTTCGTGCTCGAGGCGCAGGGCGCGCTCGAGCAGGTCGGCCGAAGGGTCTTTCGCGGTGCGGCGGCGCTGACGCACGGGAGCATCGGATGCCGGGGCATCCTGTTTCTGCTGCGCCTTGCCGCTCGGGGCGGAGACGCCCGGCAGGGCGTCGTAGGCGTCGAACTGGTCGCACGCCGCCGCGAGCGACTTGGCCGTGGACCCCGCGACGCCGACCCCGACGACGAAGCGGCCGAGCCGCTTGCAGCGCTGGGCCAGAGGTACGTAGTCGGAGTCGCCCGCGACGATCACGACGTGCGTGAGGTCGGGGAGTCGGAACATGTCCTCCACCGCATCGACCGCGAGGCGGATGTCGGCGCCGTTCTTGGCATATGCCGCGGCGGGGAAGAGCTGGACGAGGTCGACGGCGCGTGCCACGAGCTGGCTGCGGTAGACGGCATTGACCGGTGAGGACCAGTCGGCGTAGGCGCGGGTCAACACGAGCGTGCCGAACGATGCCGCGTAGTCGATGATCGCGCCCACGTCGATGACGGCCTGGCTGAGGCGTTCCGCGATCTCGGGCTCGGCCGGGTTCTCGGCGATCCGCTGGCGGTCGCGCCCGTAGGCATTGCGTCCGTGCACGCGGTCGTACCAGGAAATGACGATGTTGTCGAAGTCGAGATAGACCGCGACGCGGCCGTCCTCGGCCACGTCAGGCCTCGCCCGGGTAGACGAGGCCGATCTGGCCCCGGATCTCGTCGAGTGTCGCCATGATGTCCACCGTCTCATCGATCGTCAGGAGGTCGCCGACAAGATTGCCTTCGGCGACGAGTCGCTCGGCCGCGAGGGCCTGATACTGCATGCCGCGACCCTGCACGTGCGAGACGTAGTGTTCGCGCAGCGTGCCGTCGGGTCCGGTCAGCCGGAACGACGTCGCGTTGTACCAGGTGCGATCGACGTCGATTCGACCCTCGGTGCCCACGATGTGCGCCGTGTTGGGCCCGGCCGCGCGCGACGACGTGATCGTGGTCGAGATCGCTCCGGATGCGTGGGTGAAGATCGTCGCGATCTCGGTGTCGGCGCCGGTCTCGCTCTTGCGAGCCGACGCGACGATCGTTTCGGGGTGCCCCAGGATGTCCCAGGCGAACGAAACGGGATAGATCCCGAGGTCGAGCAGCGCGCCGCCGCCGAGCTCGAGCGCGTTCAGGCGGTGACCCGGGTCATCGGAGATCTGCTGGGTGTGGTCGGCGAAGACGGCCCGCACCTCACCGATCGCGCCCTCGGCCATCAGTTCGCGGATCCGCACCATGTGGGGCAGATAGCGCGTCCACATCGCCTCGAGCACGAGCACGCCGCGCGCGGCCGCGGCGTCGCGGACGGCGGCGGCCTCGGCGGCGTTCAGGGTGAACGGCTTCTCGACCAGCACGTGCTTGCCTGCGGCGATGACCGCGAGCGCGTTCTCTGCGTGCGACGGATGCGGCGTCGCGACGTAGACGATGTCCACGTCCGGGTCGGCGAGGAGGGCCTCGTACGAACCGTGCGCGTGGGGGATGCCGAACTCTTCGGCGAACGCCCGCGCCGAGACATCCGATCGCGACCCGACCGCGACGATCTCTCGGCCCGCGACGTGCAGGTCGTGGGTGAAGGTGCGGGCGATGCCGCCCGTCGCGAGGATTCCCCAGCGCAGTCCACTCATGCCCCGAGCCTACCCGCGGGGTGGGACGTGCCGCGGGGGGTATCGCGCGGTGCTCGAGTCTTCGCGCGGATGGCACGAGCGGGGCCCGGGCGCCGCGACCTACCCTGGAGCTGTAGACGGGAGAACCATGTCCGACATCCTCATCACCCCCGACGCCCTCGCCGCCCTGATCGCCGCGGGTGCGCCCGTGCGCGTGCTCGACGTGCGGTGGCGCCTGGATCGACCGGACGGGCGCCCCGAATACCTCGCGGGGCACATTCCGGGGGCCGTGTACGTCAGTCTCGACGACGACCTGGCGGCGCACGGTGAACCGACGGACGGGCGTCACCCGCTTCCGGACGTCTCGGCATTGCAGGCCGCGGCGCGTCGATGGGGGATCAACGACGGTGACACCGTGGTCGTCTACGACGACCTGAAGTCGCTCTCTGCGGCGCGGGCGTGGTGGGTGCTCACCGATGCGGGTGTCGAGGACGTGCGGATCCTCGACGGATCGCTGCGGGCCTGGACCGACGCCGGGCTGCCGCTCGACGAAGGAGACGCCGTGCCTAAGCCCGGGTCCGTGAGCCTTGTGGCGGGGCAGCTCGCTCAGGTCTCGATCGACGAGGCCGCGGAGCTCGCGGCATCCGGTGCCCTGCTCGACGTCCGTGCGCCCGAACGCTATCGCGGCGATGTCGAGCCGATCGACCCCCGGGCTGGCCACATCCCGGGCTCGATCAACGTGCCGACGACGGGCAATGTCGACGCGGACGGACGATTCCTGGGGCCCGAGGCCTTGCGCGCCCGCTTCGCGGAGGCCGGCGTCGACGACGCGTCGCCCGTCGCCGTGTCCTGCGGATCGGGAGTGACGGCATCGCACGCGTTCGTCGCCCTGCGGATCGCGGGTCTCGCGCCCACCCTGTACCCGGGATCGTGGAGTCAGTGGTCGAATCACCCGGAGCGTCCCGTCGTCACGAGGCCGAATCCGGGTTAGCACTACGGGACGATGACGATCTTGCCGTCGACACCGCTTTCGATCGCGCGGTGTGCCTCGGCCGCGTTCTCGAGCGAGAACGAGGGGCCCGCCTCGATCGAGAACACGCCCGCGGCGAGCAGCGCCATCGTGGTGGGGAATGCTTCGGCGCGCCACCCGAGTTCGGTGTCGGTCAGCGGAACCGAGCTTCCGCCCGAGAAGGCACGCAGGCCGTAGTCCGCGGCATCCCGTCCTCGCACGATCGTGCCGATGCGGTTGCGGTCGGCAACGAGTTCGAGGGATGTCTCGAGGGCCTCATCCGTTCCTGCGGCATCGAACGCGACCGTGATGCCCTGAGGTGCCGCCTCGCGAACGCGCTCGAGCAGGCCCGACCCGTAGGCCACCGGGGTGGCACCGAGTTCGCGCACGCGGTCGAAACGGCGCTCGCTCGCGGTCGCGATGACGGTGGCTCCCCAGAGCCGGGCGTACTGGATGGCGGCCTGGCCGACGGATCCGGATCCCGCGTGCAGCAGAAGGGTGTCGCCCGCGCCCACATCGAGCGAGCGGAGCACCTGGTACGCCGTTCCCACCGGGATGCCGATGCCGGCACCCGCGGCGGCCGAGACCGAGGGCGGGCGGGGAATCGCGTTGTGCGCGGCGACCCGCACCTCGCTCGCGTAGGTGCCGGACGTCTCGCGGAAGGCCACAGGGTCGCCGACCCGGAAGCCCTGCACATCATCGCCGACGGCGACGACCACGCCGGCGCCGTCGCGGCCGATGTGCCTCGGAGATTCGAGAGGCGCGGCGCCGCGCCTGCCCGCGCGCAACTTGGCGTCGATCGGGTTGACGCCCGCGGCCTCGACCCGGACGATCAGGTGGGCGGGACGCAGTTCGGGGGTCGGGGCCTCGGTGACCGCGAGAACCTCGGGGCCGCCGAACTCGGTGTAGACGATAGCGCGGGTCATGGTGATGCGTTCTTCCTCGTCGGGGATGGCGATCTGTCTCGAGCGTAGACCTCGCGTCGCGCGGGGCCCGCCCGTTTCGAACCGGGGCGGGTTGAATGCTGTGGGGCAGGTTCTGTCGTGCCCCACAGCACTCGACATGCCCCACTTCTTGCCGCGGCGGGGTTCAGGCGGGCCTGACGGTCAGGAGCCCTCTCGCAGGGCCTTCGTGATGCGGGGGAGCGAGACGGGCTCCGCAGTGCCCAGGCGCTGCGCGAACAGGCTGACGCGGTACTCCTCGAGCAACCAGCGGGTGTGGACGAGGGCCGGCGAGGCATCCGGGCTCACCGGGATCGTCCCACCCGCTTCGGCGTACAGGGCGGCAGCCCGTTCGAACTCGGTCATTCGCTGGCGATCGCGACCCGGGGTGTCGGCGAGCTCCTCGAGTCGCAGGCGCGCGCCCTCGAGATACCGGAGCAGATGGGGCAGACGGGCGGTGCCGGTCTGCAGCACGAATCCCGGATAGATCAGGCCCGCGACCTGCGCGCGCACATCGCCGAGAGCACCCAGCAGGGTCATGGCGTTCTGCCCGCGAAGGGCCTTGTCGACGTTGCGCGCGGCCAACAGGATGCGGGCGGTCAGCGATACGGCGGCGAACATCGCGTCGACGATCCCGGCCGAGACCGCATCGCGCACGCGCGCGAAGTCCTCAGCGCTGCGGACCACGCCGGTCGGCGCCACCGTGCCGATCAGCGTGTCCGCAGCCGCCGCACGGCAATCCTCGATCAGCGCCTTCGCCGAGGCGTACGGCGAGGCGGCGAGGGCGAGCTTCTCGTTCGCGGTCAAGTGCTCCTGCACGTACGAAACGGGCGAGGGCACGGCGAGCAGCACGAGTCGGCGGATGCCGACCCGCAAGGTTCGCTCGGCGGCATCCGGGGTCGTCTCGATGCGGAGCGAAACACTCGCGCCGTCATCGACGAGTGTCGGATAGCCGCGGACGACACCTCCCGCGACACGCGTATCGACGACGGACGGTAGGTCACCGAGGTCCCAGGTGGTGATTCCCTCGCGCTCGCGGACGGAGGCGCCGGTGCTCGGCGACGGATCGACCAGCGCGGCCGGACCCGCGCCACGCCGAGGCTTCCCCGTCGATGGCGGGGCCGCGAGACGGGTCGCGACGCTCTCGCGCGCACGGCCCGACAGGGTCTCCTGCAACTCGCGCAGGTCGCGCCCCGACCCGACCGTGCGTCCACGCTCGTCCACGACACGGAAAGTCGGACGCAGGTGCGCGGGAACCCGGTCCATTTCGAAGTCATCGACCGTCACGGGCTGGTTGGCGACCCGCTGCACGAGCTTCGCCAGCGCCGTGGCGAGAGACGTCGGGGGAAGACCCGCGTGGTTCTCGGGGCCGGCGCCGGCCAGGTCTTCGGCGAATCTTGCGGCCCAGTCCGCCGCGGGCACGACGTGTCGCCGGATGGACTTCGGCAGCGCTCGCAGCAGCGCCGTCACGAGATCCGGTCGCAGCCCGGGAACCTGCCAGTCGAAGCCATCCGGGCGGACGCTCGCGAGGAGCGCCAGGGGCACGATCACCGCGACCCCGTCATCGGGTGCACCCGGCTCGAACCGGTAGGCGAGGGTGAGGGTCTGATCGCCCTGGGTCCAACGGGTCGGGAAGTCCGCCGCATCCGATCGCGCCTCGCCCTCGAGCAGATCCTGCTCGCGCATCGTGAGAAGTTTGGGCGTGTGAGCGGATGCCTCACGCCACCAGTTCTCGAAGGACCGGACGTCGAAGACCTCCCGCGGAATGCGCGCGTCGTAGAACGCGAAAACGGCCTCGTCGCCGGCGAGGATGTCGCGCCGACGCTCGCGCTCTTCGACCCGCTCGAGGCGGCGGCGCAGCTCGTCGTTCGCGCGCGCGAAACTCGTCAGGCGCTTGTCGATCGTCGACGGATCCCATTCGCCCTCGACCAGGGCGTGGCGGACGAAGAGCTCCCGTGCGCCAGCGCGGTCGATGCGAGCGAACTGCACCCGACGGCGGGGGATGATCTCGACCCCGAAGAGCGTGACCTTCTCGAACGCGACGGCGGCCCCGGCATCCTTCGACCAGTGCGGCTCGCTGACCTGGCGCTTCGCCAGATCACCCGCGAGGGGCTCGGCCCAGGCGGGATCGATCGCGGCGACCGTGCGGGCGTAGAGACGTGAGGTCTCGACCAGCTCGGCGGCCATGACCGCCTTCGGTCGGGCCTTGCGGAGCCCCGAGCCGGGGAAGATGGCGAATCGGATGCCTCGGGCTCCGAGATACTCCGAGGCCGGTGCGGGGCGGGCTGGGGCGGCGCCCTTCTGCGCGGCGCGCTCGTCGATCAGGCCGATGTGTGAGAGCAGACCCGCGAGGATCGCGCGGTGGATCGCGGCGGGGTCGAGGGCCTGCTCGTCGGCGGTGGAACCGGCGCGGTCGGAACGGGCACCCTCGCGCGGGCGCTTCTGCGCGGGGACGAGGCTGCGGATCTGCCGGTGCACGTCGAACCACTCCCGCACGCGGACATAGTTGAGGTGCTCGGCGCGGCACAGGCGCCGGAACGCGCTCGATCCGTTCTCGCGCTGCGCCTCCTGCAGGTGATTCCAGAGGTTGAGCAGCGCGAGGAAGTCGCTCGTCGGATCGGCGAAGCGCGCGTGCAACCGGTCTGCCTCTTCGCGGCGCTCTTCGGGGCGCTCGCGGACATCCTGGATGGACATGCCCGCGACGATCGGCAGGACCTCGTGAATGGCGCCGGTGCGCTGCGCCTCGATCAGCATGCGGGCGAAGCGGGGGTCGATCGGCATCCGCGCGATGTCGCGCCCGATGCGCGTGAGGCGCGGGGCGCCTCGCCCGGGTTCCACGGCGCCGAGCTCGCCGAGCAAGTCGAGTGCGGCCTTGACGCCGCGGGAGTCCGGCGGGGTGAGGAACGGGAAGGCCTCGATGTCGCCGAAGCCGAGCGAGAGCATCTGCAGGATGACCGAGGCCAGGCTCGTGCGGAGGATCTCGGGTTCGGTGAACTCGGGGCGCTTGGCGAAGTCGTCCGCGGCGTACAGGCGGATTGCGATGCCGGGGCTCGTACGTCCGGCGCGGCCGGAACGCTGCTGCGCCGACGCCTGCGACACGGCCTCGATCGGCAGCCGCTGCACCTTCGCGCGATTGCTGTAGCGCGACATTCGGGCCGTGCCGACGTCGATCACGTAACGGATGCCGGGCACCGTGAGGCTCGTCTCGGCGACGTTGGTCGCCAGCACCACCCGGCGCCGCACGCCCGCGACCCGCGAGGGCTCGAAGACGCGGTGCTGGTCTGCCGATGACAGCCGTCCGAACAGCGGGAGTACCTCGGTGGGGGCCGCGCCCTGCGCGTAGGCGCCCCGGACGGCATCGGCGGCATCTCGGATCTCGGCCTCGCCCGGCAGGAACACCAGCACGTCGCCCGGTGCCTCGCGGTCGAGTTCGCGCAGCGCCGCGACGATCCCGGCGACCTCGTCGACGTCGACGTCGTACGCACGCTCGTCGACCGGGGCGCGGCTGGTTCCTTCGACAGGCTCAGGGACCGTGGGTGAGCCGTGTTCGGTCCCTGAGCTTGTCGAAGGGACCTCCCCGCCCCGAACATCTCGGAGGTGCGATGGGGCTGACGTCGCCTCGTCGGCCCGTTCCGCGCCCGCTCGGCCCGATCGATCCTTCGGGATGTCCGCCTCGCCCACCAAAGGGCGGTACCGGATGTCGACGGGGAACGTCCGCCCCGACACCTCGACGATCGGGGCAGGTGTGCCCGCGGCATCCGCGAAGTGCGCGGCGAAACTCTGCGGGTCGATGGTCGCCGACGTGACGATGATCTTGAGGTCGGGGCGCTCCGGCAGGATCCGCGTCAGGTACCCCAGCAGGAAGTCGATGTTGAGGCTGCGCTCGTGAGCCTCGTCGATGATGATGGTGTCGTAGCGGCGCAGCAACCGGTCGCGGTGGATCTCGTTCAGCAGGATGCCGTCGGTCATCAGCGCGACGAGGGTCTGGTCGGACACGTTGTCGGTGAACCGCACCTTGTATCCGACGAGGGTGCCGAGGGGCACCTCGAGCTCTTCGGCGATGCGCTCGGCGATCGTCCGCGCCGCGAGCCGCCGCGGCTGCGTGTGGGCGATGCGGGTGCGGCCGAGTTCGAGGCAGATCTTCGGCAACTGCGTCGTCTTGCCCGACCCGGTGGCACCGGCGACGATCACGACCTGGTTGCCCTCGATGGCGCGCGCGATCTCTTCCCGGGCGGCGCTGACGGGCAGCTCCGGCGGGAACGAGATCACGGGGACGGGCGCGGGCATAGCCCTCTATCGTATGACGCGCGCGCCATGGTCAGCCGTAGGTCGTGGGCCGTGGATCCCGGGCTGTCTACGCCCGCGACCCTAGGATGACCGCATGGGCTCGGAGGGTTTCGCACACGTGCGCTTTATCGGCTACGCGATCCCGACCGCCCCGGCGATGATCGTGCCCCTCGGCAACCCCGACCGCGGGTCCGCGATGGGCGGCACGTACCTCGGTCTCGGCGATGTGGCGGCGGATGTCGGGGGCAGGCTCTCGGTCATGCGCGCGGCCGTCCACGCGGCCCGCGATGCGCTGCCGGAGGGCGAGACCGATGTGCTGAACGTCTTCGTCGCCCCCGAGTTCTTCTGGCACGGGCCCCAGGGCCCGTATCTGCACGCGACCGGCGCGCCCGACCCGGTCGACCACATCCTCGAGCGTTTGGCCGCGGAGTTCCCGCCGGACGAGTACCCGAACTGGGTCTTCGTCTTCGGCACCGCGGTCACCGCGGCGGCGGATGACCCGCGCGAGGTGTTCTCGCGCGCCACGACGACGGTGCGGAACGGCGTCGTCGCCGACCTCGCGCACCGGTACCGTCAGGCGGCGGCTGACGACGCGGCGAAGGTCTTCGACATGATCGACGACTACCTGCAGTGGGGCCACGCGCATCCGGTCGTCCAGGTACGCAACCGCGCGCTGATCGTGAGCGCCACCCCGCTCGGCTCCGCAGGGGCGACGTTCGCCGCGCACACCGCCACGACAGACAAGGTCTTCGACTCCGCCGAGGACCTCGTGCTCTGGGACGTCACCGGTCGCGACGACGTCGTGACCGAGCAGATGTCGGCACACCCCTATGTCGATCTGTCGGCGGGCGACCTCAAGCGCGACCCGTTCGATGCCCACGCGATCCTGCGGCTCGGGACGACGGATGGACCCGCCACCGACATCGCGGTCGAGATCTGTCTCGATCACGCTGATGCCCGTTTGCGGGGCGCGATGTCGCGCACGCGCTGGCCGAGGGGAGATGACGGGATCGACCTGCAGATCGTCCCCTCGTGCGGTGCGACCCTCGCGCCCGGATCGATCGCGTCGACCGCGGGCGGCTACGCCTTCAACGTCGACGGTCAGCTTGCGGTCGGCGACAGCATCCTGCCCGCGGGCTCCGGATCGGTCTTCGGGGTACGGAGCGCCTACGGCAACTACGTCGACCCGGCCAACCCGCGGTACCGCGCGCACACCCAGCTCGCGGGCGTCGTGAGCGCGGCGGTCGGCGACGACGGACGTTCGCCGAGCGCCTCGGATGCCGAGCTCGCCCGGTTCGCTGACGACCTGGTCACCGTGGTGCCGGTCACAGCCCCGCCGACGCTCGACACATTCTTCGCGGGCGGGCCCGGCGCACTGCACATCTACGGCCTGCGCGCACCGCTTCCGCTCGGTCCGCGGTAGACCCGTTCCGCTCGGTCCGCGGTAGACCCGTTCCGCTCGGTCCGCGGTAGACCCGTTCCGCTCGGTCCGCGGTAGGGCTCTTGCCATTCCCCGTCAACCCCGTGCCCGGCGCTCGTGCGCTCCCTAGGCTGGGACGATGACGATTCCCACCCTCACTCTCCGGTCCGGCCACGACATCCCGCAGCTCGGCTACGGCGTCTTCAAGGTTCCCGCGGGCGACACCCAGCGAGCGGTCTCGGAGGCCCTGTCCATCGGCTACCGCCACATCGACACCGCCGCGATCTACGGCAACGAAGAGGGTGTCGGTGCAGCCATCGCGGGCAGCGGCATCCCGCGTGACGAGCTCTTCATCACCACCAAGCTCTGGAACGACCGCCACGACGGCGACGAGCCGAACGCCGCGATCCGCGAGAGCCTCGACAAGCTCGGACTCGATCACGTCGACCTCTACCTCGTGCACTGGCCCACCCCGGCCGCCGACAACTACGTCCACGCGTGGGCGAAGCTCATCGAGCTGCGCGACGCCGGGTTGACCCGAAGCATCGGCGTCTCGAACTTCGAGATCGCGCACCTCGACCGCATCGTCGCCGAAACGGGCGAGGTGCCGGCCGTGAACCAGATCGAGCTGCACCCGGCACACCAGCAGCGCGACATCGTCGCGTGGGGTGAGCAGAACGACATGCACATCGAGGCATGGGGGCCGCTCGGCCAGGGCAAGTACGACCTGTTCGGACTCGCACCGGTGCACGAGGCATCCGTCGCCCACGAGAAGACCCCGGCCCAGGTCGTGCTGCGCTGGCACGTCCAGAAGGGCTTCATCGTCTTCCCGAAGTCGGTGCGATCCGAGCGGCTGCGCGAGAACGCCGACATCTTCGACTTCGCGCTTTCGGATGCCGAGATGGCCGCGATCAACGCGCTGGACCCGGGCGATGGATCGGGTCGCGTGAGCGCACACCCGAACGACGTCAACTAGTCAGCGTCGAGTCATTCGTGATGGCGAGCCGTTCACAATTCAGTCTTTCGAGTATGGGCACGGCGGATTCGGTCTGGAAAGACGGGCACGGCCCCACATCCGCAGGCCGCAGAGACTGAATTGTGAACGCAATGCACGGGAAGGAACGGCCGATGACCTCTCGCCTGGACGACTCACGCAGCCCCTACCTGCGCGCGCACGCGGGTAATCCCGTCGCGTGGTACCCCTGGGGTCCCGAGGCTTTTGCCGAGGCGGCGCGGCGGGATGTGCCCGTACTCGTGTCCATCGGGTACTCGACGTGCCACTGGTGCCACGTCATGGCCCGCGAGTCCTTCTCGGACGAGGCGATCGCGGAGCAGTTGAACGACGGTTTCGTCGCCATCAAGGTGGATCGGGAGGAGCATCCGGATGTCGACGCCACCTATCTCTCCGCGGCCGCGGCGTTCACGCCGCACCTGGGCTGGCCGCTGACCGTCTTCGCGACGCCGACCGGCGTCCCCTTCTATGCGGGCACGTACTATCCGCCCGAGGCGCGGCCGCCGGTCCCGGCATTCCGCGATGTGCTGACGGCGGTGCGAGAGGCGTGGACCGAGCGGCGGGACGAGGTCGACGGGACCGCGGACGCGATCGCCGAGGCCCTGCGCACCGCGGCGCAGGGGGCCGACGGGTCGCTTCCGACGCTCGAGGATCTCGCCGGTGCTGCGCGCGCGGTCGCCGCGGCGGAGGATCCGGCGCACGGGGGGTTCATCTCCGGCGGCTCGGCGGATGCCCCGAAGTTTCCGATCGCGACGGCGCTCCGGTTCCTCCAGGCGCCGGGGCTCGCGGAGCACGCGCCCGAGGCGGCAGCACTCGCCGCACGCACCGTGCAGACGATGGCCGCGTCGCCCCTGCGCGATCCGGTCGAGGGCGGGTTCTTCCGTTATGCGACGCGCCGAGACTGGTCCGTGCCGCACTACGAGCGCATGCTGACCGACAACGCGCAGTTGCTCGACGCGGCCGTCCGCGCGGGCGAGGCATCGGTGGCCGCGGGGATCGCTTCGTTCCTGATCGATGTGCTGCAACAGGCATCCGGAGGGTTCGGCGCAGCCCAGGACTCCGAATCGGTGATCGAGGGACAGCGGAGCGAGGGCGGTTACTACGCACAGGATGCGGCGGGCCGGGGGCAGCTGTCGCCGCCCGCCGTCGACGGGGAAGTCGTCACGGGCTGGAACGGCCTGGCGATCGGTGCGCTCGCCTGTGCCGGAGCTCGTCTCGGCGAGCCGAGCTGGATCGAGGCGGCGGCGCGCGCGGCCGAGGACGTGATCCAGAACAACCTGCGCCCGGACGGCACCCTCGTCCGCGCCTCGCTCGATGAGATCCCCTCGCGCGCCCCGGCCGTGCTGGCGGACTACGGTCAGTTCGCATCGGGCCTGCTGGCACTCTCTGTCGCGGCGGCCGAACCGGCGTACGCCGTGGTCGCGCGAACACTCGTCGACCTGTGTGTCGACACCGAGACCCTCGCGGTGCGTGCGCCGGGCGGGGGTGACCCCGTGCTCGCGGCTCAGGGGATCAACACGGGCGGCGGGGAGTCGGACGGCGATGAGCCCTCGGGCGACGCGGCGATCGCGGGAGCGTGCCTGGACCTCTGGCTGCTCGGGGCAGGCGAGGGATATCGCGCTCGCGCATCCGGCATCGTTGGCTCACGGGTCGCCGAGGCGCTCGGCCGTCCGCTCGGCTACGGCGCGCTACTCGCCGTCACCGTGGGACTCGCCACGGCCCCGCGGCAGATCGTCGTCGTTTCCGACGACGCGGACGACCCGCTCGCTCGTGCGGCACGGGCGGTCACCGCCGACATCGTGGCAGTCGTGCCGGTGCAGCGAGCCGCGCAGTTCGCGGGCGCGGGATTCTCCCTCTTCGAGGGCAAGTCGCCCACCGACGCGCGGCCGACCGCATACGACTGCCGCGCGTTCGTCTGTCGATTGCCGACGACGGACCCGCGGGATCTCTCGGACTGAGCAGCGGCTACTCGCTCGGTCCGATCGCATCGCTGAGCCGTCGGAACGCCGAGGCGACGGCATCGCGTTGCTCGGGCGGCAAGCCGTCGAGCGCGTCGGCGCGGTGCCCGCGCGAGGTGGCGAAGGCGGCGCGCACGGGGGAGTCGTCTGGAATCGTCGCCGTGACACGGATGCTGCGACGGTCGGACTCGTGGGGCCGGCGTGCGAGGTACCCCCGGGTCTCGAGCCGATCGATGAGCGCCGTCGTCGCCGCGGTCGAGATCGCAAGGGTGCGGCTGATCTCGCTCGGTCGCACGAGGTCGCCGGCCTGCTCGGCCGCGAGCAGCAGGCGCAGCACGACGATGTCGTTGGCGCCCAGATTCAGGATGCCGCGCAGCTCGCGTTCTTCACCCGCCAGGGCCGCCTCGAGGCCGAGGAGCGCGTGGAGCGGGTCGCTGCGGGTGTCGGCGTACACGGCGGGGCCCCTCTCGGCGATGGACGAACGTGCGAATCCCACAGCCTACGACAGATTAGCTTCTGAATTTAGCTAAATAATCGAGAGAGTAGACCTTCTAGCGGAAAGTCGTCAGCGCGACGGCCGCGAGCGCGACCCCCAGCGCGACGACGCCCATGCCGGTTGCGGCCGTCAAACCCAGACGCGCCATGCGCGGCTTGCGGCGCAGGAGCGCTTCGCTCGAGCGCCGTCCGAGTGCCGCCTTCGCATCGCTGAGTTCGAGATAACGACCCACGGGCTCACCCTGCGCATCGGTCGCGACAAAGCCCCCGAGTACCTCGTCGATGCACCCCAGAAAGTTGCCGCCGCGGTTGCCGGCGATCAGGCCGGGCCCGACCGATACCCAGACCGTGCGCATCCGTGAGGGCGCGATCGGCGGTTCGACGAGTGCCATCGAACCTCCCGGAGCGCACGTGCTGCACGGAGTAGTTGCATAGAACGGATAGTTACTAGGCAAGTTACCTAAATCTGCGCGGGCGGCGGATCCGACACGCGGGTCAGATCCAGCTGAACATCCAGTTGTGCAAACGCCAGAACTCGTAGGGCACCTCGATGGCCGTCCACAGCGGGTACCAGAACACCGAGACCGCAACGGCGACGAGCAGGAATGCCGCGACCGCGCCCTGACCGCTCGTGCGACGGTCGGTCGGTGCATCCGATGGCCCAGCGATCCGGCGCAGCGACAGGACGAGGGCGAGGATGAGGAACGGCACGATCACGATCGTGTAGAACTGGAAAATCGTCCGCTCGGCGTAGAGCAGCCAGGGGATATAGGTCGCCCCGACCCCCGTGAGCACGAATGCCTCCCGCCAGTCCCGTGAGCGTCCCGACCCCGGCCAGACCAGACGCACCGCCAGGAAGACGATCGCGGCGACTCCCGCGTACCAGATCAGCGGATTGGGGATGCTCGAGATCGCCTGCACGCACCCGCCGGCCATGTCGCATCCATCGACGCCGGAGTCTGTCTTCTGCCAGTACATCGATGTCGGACGCAGCAGGAGCGGCCACTGCCACGCGGGCGAGGCGTACGAGTGCCCGCTGGTCAATCCCACGTGGAAGTTGTAGATCGCCTGGTGATAGTTCCCGAGCGCGAGAAAGGGATTCGCATCCGAATCGCGGTCATAACCGCCCTGGGTGACCAGCCAACCGGTCCAGGTCGACAGGTAGACGAGGGCCGCCACCGGTACGAAGAGCAGGAACGTCACGGGCCCTTGGCGAAGCGCCGCATCCGGAAACCAGCGTCGGATCCCCGCGCGCCGTCGCTCCAGGGTGTCAGTCACGACGAGGTAGATTCCCAGCGCCGCCAGGACGTAGAGGCCCGACCATTTCACCGCGGTCGCGGCGCCGAGCGCGACGCCGGCGGCCAGGATCCACGGACGCGACCACATCACCGGGCCCCAGCTCGGCGGGTCCTCGCCGGATGCTGCGAGCGCGATGCGGGTGTGCATTCTGTCGCGATCGATCAGGACGAACCAGAATGCCAGCAGCACGAAGAGCATCAGGAAGCCATCGAGCAGGGCCACGCGGCCGAGGACGATCCCGAGCCCGTCCACGGCGAGAAGGAGTCCGGCGATGCACGCCCAGACGGTCGAACCCGTCAGGCGGCGGGCGATGAGGATCAGTACCAGCACGGCAGCGGTGCCCGCGAGGGCGGCCGCAAAGCGCCATCCCCAGGCGGTGTCCGCGCCGAACGCGCCGTAGCCGAGCGCGATCAGCCACTTGCCGAGAGGGGGATGCACGACGAAGCTGCCGTCGGTGAGGAAGCCCATCGTGTCGCCGGAGAGGAATGCTTCGTCGGCTCCGTCGGGCCACTTCGACTCGTAGCCGAGGCGGGAGAGCGTCCAGGCATCCTTCGCGTAATACGTCTCGTCGAAGACCAGAGCGTGCGGATGACCCAGGTTGAACAGGCGCAGCACTGCCGCGAGCAGCGTGACCAGGGCGGGCGCGAGCCAGTGCCAGAGCCCCCCGACGCCGGGTCGGGTCCGGAGCCAGAGCACGAGTCGTTCGAACACCGTGGGCCGCGCGAGGGGCTGCAAGGGGTCGGTCGGGATGGGGCCGGTGCGTTCGGGGTCGAGGTCGCTGGCCGGCTGCACGCGACAAGCCTATGCGGCGGGTGCCTTGCGCAGCCGCTGCGTACATCCGAGAGGTACGGATCGGGTTTACGGTCCCAAACACGGCGTGTCGGGCACTGTGGGGCCCGTCGTACCTCTCAGATGTTCGGTCGTGTGGGTACGGATGCGAGACTGACCGGATGCTGATCCTCGCCGCGACCCCGATCGGCAACCTCGGGGATGCCTCGCGCCGTCTGGTCGAAACGCTCGAGGCGGCGACGATCATCGCGGCCGAAGACACCCGCACGACGCAGCGCCTCCTGGCGGGCCTCGGCATCACCAATCGCCCGCGGTTGATCGCCCTGCACGATCACAACGAGAAGCAGCGCGCCGCCGAGATCGTCGACCTCGCGGCGGAGCAGGACGTCCTCGTCCTGAGCGATGCGGGCATGCCGACGGTCAGCGATCCGGGCTTCGGCCTCGTCGCCGAGGCCGCGGCGCGCGGGGTGACGGTCACCGCACTGCCCGGCCCGAGTGCGGTCCTGACGGCGCTCGCCGTGGCGGGGTTGCCGACCGACCGCTTCACCTTCGAGGGCTTCCCGGGACGCAAACAGGGCGAGCGCCGCTCGGCATTCACGGCACTGGCGCGCGAGCCGCGCACGATGGTGTTCTTCGAGGCTCCGTCTCGGATCGCCGCGACCCTCGCCGATATGGCCGGAGTCTTCGGCGCCGACCGTCCCGCCGCCGTGTGCCGCGAGCTGACGAAGATGTACGAAGAGGTCAAGCGCGGCGGACTCGCCGAGCTCGCCGACTGGGCCGAGGGTGGCGTCCGGGGCGAATGCGTCATCGTGGTCGGCGGGGCATCGAACGCCCGCCCGCCGCTCGCGGAAGCCGTCGCCCAGGTGCTCGAGCTCGTCGCGGCGGGCGGACGGATGAAGGATGCCTGCACGGAGGTCGCCGCGGCGACCGGACATCCCTCGCGCGAGCTGTATCAGGCGGCGCTCGCGGCGAAGTCCGACGCAAAACCGAAGTCCGACGCGAAGCCGAAGTAGCGTTGCGGGCATGAGCCGCCGCGGTGGGGTCGCCCTCCTTCTGATCATCGGACTGGTCCTGGCCGGATGCGCCCCCGAGCCGGGCGACGCGGGCCCGGGCGAGGCGACAACGATGGGCGCGGGGGACCCGAGTGCCGAGGCCTCTGCGCCCGACGCATCCGCCCCGACGGCCCCGGCGATCGTCGTGCCCGCCGCGTGCGGGGAGGTGCTCTCCGACGCCGAGATCAGCGAACTGACCGGAGCGCCCCAGTACCTCGCACCCACGGTGCCGTCGGTCGAGACGCTCCCGGGACCCCTCGCCCGCGAGACGGCGGCCGGGGCCGACGAAGCACTGGCGTGCCTGTGGTGGGTCGAAGACGTGTGGGAGAGCACGCTCCCCCTCTTCGTCTTCCGCACCAGCGCTGCGGCGCAGAGCGCCCTCGTCGACGGGCTCCGCACCTCGACGCTCTATACCGAGACGACGATCGATGGCGAACTGGCCTTCACCTCGACGTTTTCGGACGAGCTCTTCATCAACCAGCTCGTGTACATCTTCGTGGACGATGTCTGGATCGCGCTGGTCGCTCCTGTTGAACCCGACGTCGCACGCGCGGTCGCAGGCGGAGCGCTGACCGCCATCACCGGATGAATCCCGTTGCCGGGCCCGCTACCCGGGCGTTCGTCACACCGCGGAGCCGACGCATCCGTCCCGCCTAGAATCGACGGGTGACTTCCGGCCGTTCGTTCTACATCACCACCCCCATCTACTACCCCAGCGACGTGCCCCACATCGGGCACGGGTACACGACGGTGGCGGTCGACGCGCTCGCGCGCTGGCACCGCCAGGCGGGCGATGACACCTGGATGCTCACGGGCACCGACGAGCACGGCCAGAAGATGATCCGCGCGGCGGCGGCGAACAACGCCACCCCGCAGGAGTGGGTCGACAAGCTCGTCACCGAGTCGTGGTTCCCCCTGCTCGAGACCCTCGACATCGCCAACGACGACTTCATCCGTACGACGCAGGAGCGCCACGAGACCCGCGTGCAGACGTTCCTGCAGGCGATCTACGACCGCGGCTACATCTACGCGGGCGAATACGAGGCGCTCTACTGCGTCGGCTGCGAGGAGTTCAAGCCCGAGTCCGAGATCGTCGACGGCACCGGCCCGTTCGAGGGCCTGAAGGTCTGCGTCATCCACTCGAAGCCGCTCGAGCTGCTGCAGGAGAAGAACTACTTCTTCAAGCTCAGCGAGTTCGCCGACCGGCTGCTCGAGCTCTACCGCGACGAGCCGGACTTCGTGCGCCCCGAGTCCGCGCGCAACGAGGTCATCTCGTTCGTCCGCAGTGGTCTGAAGGATCTCTCCATCTCGCGGTCGACGTTCGACTGGGGCATCGAGGTGCCGTGGGACTCTTCGCACGTCATCTACGTGTGGGTGGATGCGCTGCTCAACTACGCCACCGCCGTGGGCTACGGCGCCGATCCCGAGACGTTCGAGCGCCGCTGGCCGGCGTACCACGTGGTCGGAAAAGACATCCTGCGCTTCCACGCCGTGATCTGGCCCGCCATGCTGATGGCGGCCGGGCTCGACGTGCCGCGCGGAGTGTTCGCGCACGGCTGGTTGCTCGTCGGCGGCGAGAAGATGTCGAAGTCCAATCTGACGGGAATCGCGCCGACCGAGATCACGGATGTCTTCGGTTCGGATGCGTACCGGTTCTACTTCCTCTCGGCGATCGCGTTCGGGCAGGACGGCTCGTTCTCGTGGGAGGACCTGTCGGCCCGCTACCAGGCCGAGCTCGCGAACGGATTCGGCAACCTCGCCTCGCGCTCCATCGCGATGATCGAGAAGTACTACGAGGGGATCGTGCCGCCTCCGGGGGAGTACACCGAGGGCGACCTCGCCGTGCAGAAGATCGTTTCGGATGCCGTTACCACCGCCGACGCGGCCATCGACCGATTCCGCATCGACGAGGCGATCGCCGCGATCTGGACGATCGTCGACGCGCTCAACCTGTACATCACCGAGAACGCGCCGTGGGCCCTGGCGAAGGACGATGCCCAGCGCGAGCGGCTCGGCACGGTGCTCTACACCGCCGCCGAGGGTCTGCGCGCGCTCGCCGTGCTGCTCTCGCCCGTGACGCCCGAGTCGACCGAGAAGCTCTGGATCGCGCTCGGCGCGGCCGAGAGCCTCGGGCGACTCCGCGATCAGCCGATCCGCGAGGCCGGCGCCTGGGGAATCCTCCGTCCCGGCACGAGCGTCAACGGCCTGGCACCGCTGTTCCCGCGCGTCGAGCAGAGCGTGTGACGAGCCGGACCACCGCGAACGGACGCAACACGCCGTCTGACGCGGGCTCGAGGCGGCGTGTTGCGTCCGTTCGCGTGACTCGAGGAGACACAGCAACGTGAGTGACCCGAGCCAGTACGTGCGCGAGCGCACGCAAGAAGGGCGAAAAGACATCCGGTATCCGGGTGCTCCCGAGCCTCTCGCCGTCGCGGTGTACGACAACCACTGCCACCTCGAGATCATGGACGGCCCTGATCCGCTGTCCCTCGAGCAGCAGCTCGAGCGCGCCGCCGAGGTCGGCGTGATCGGGGTCGTGCAGGCCGGGGGTGACATCGAGTCCAGCCGCTGGTCGGCCTGGGCCGCGGTCTCACACGTGCGAGTCCTCGCGGCCGTCGCGATCCACCCGAACGAGGCCCCGGCCTACGCCGCGGCCGGTCGGCTGGACGAGGCGATCGCGGTCATCGACGAGCTTGCCGCGCAGCCCCGCGTGCGCGCCGTCGGCGAGACCGGCCTGGACTTCTTCCGCACGGAGGAGGAGGGGCTGCCCGCGCAGTTCGAGAGCTTCGAGGCGCACATCGCGCTCGCCAAGAAGCACGGCATCGCGATGCAGATCCACGACCGCGACGCTCACGACGCCGTGCTCGAGACGCTCGAGCGGGTCGGCGCACCCGATCGCACCGTGTTCCATTGCTTCTCGGGCGATGACGCGATGGCGCGCATCGCCGCGGACCGGGGGTACTACCTCTCGTTCGCGGGCAACGTCACGTTCAAGAATGCCCAGAACCTGCGCGACGCGCTTGCGGTCACCCCGCGCGAGCGGATCCTGGTCGAAACGGATGCCCCGTTCCTGACGCCCGTGCCGCACCGCGGGCGTCCGAACGCGCCCTACCTGATCCCCGTCACGGTCCGCTTCATGGCCGCCGAACTCGGTGTCGACGTCGACGAGTTGTGCGCGCAGCTCGCCGCCAACACCGTCGCGGCGTATGGCGAGTTCTGACCTACCGCGCGCGGGCGGCCTTCGCGGCGGCGCGGTCGTCGGCCGCGACGGTGAACAGCGTCTCGGTCTGCTCGAGCTCCATGCCCTTGGTCTCGGGGATGCGCAGGAGTACGTAGAAGAACGACAGGGTCGCGAACACGGCGTACATCAGGTAGGTGAGCGGAAGCGACCATCCGGACATCGCCGGGAAGCTGACGGTGATCAGGAAGTTGGCGATCCACTGCGCCCCGGCGGCGACGCCCAGCGCCTTGCCGCGGATGCGGCTGGGGAAGATCTCGCCGAGCAGCACCCAGACCAGCGGGCCCCACGACGCACCGAAACCGATCACGAACAGGTTCGCCGCGACCAGCGCGATCGGACCCCACGCGCCGGGGAGCGACACCTCTCCATCGACCGTCTCGGCGAAGGCGAAAGACAGAGCCATGGCCCCGAGGGAGACGGCCATCAGGACGGAACCGGTCAGCAGGATCGGCTTGCGTCCGACGCGGTCGACCAGCACGATCGCCACGATCGTCACCGCCACGTTGGTGACGGAGGTGATCACACCGATCAGGAGCGAGTTCTGCTCGGTGAAGCCCACGGCCAGCCACAGGGTCGTCGAGTAGTAGAAGATCACGTTGATGCCGACGAACTGCTGGAAGACCGACAGGATGATGCCGGTCCAGACGATCGGCTGAAGCCCGAGCGCCTTGCCGCGGAGCGAAACGCCCCGTGACTTCTTGTCTTGCTGGATCCTCTGGTCGAGCTCGCGCATGGTCTGCTCGAGGTCGGCCTCGGGCACGAGCCGTGCGTAGACCGCGCGGGCCTCGTCGTAACGCCCCTTCGCGATGAGGAAGCGGGGGGATTCGGGCATCGTGAACGCCAGCACGCCGTAGACGAGTGCCGGAACGGCCTCGACGAGCAGCATCCATCGCCACGCCTCGAGTCCGAACCACAACTGCGACGACGCGCCACCCGCAACTCCCGCGAGAACGGCGTTGGAGAGGAGGGCGCCGAAGATTCCGAGGGTGATCGCCAGCTGCTGGAGCGAACCGAGCGTGCCGCGGATCTGTCGCGGCGCGACCTCGGCGATGTAGGCCGGCGCGACCACAGAGGCGATTCCGATGCCGAGGCCACCGATGAAGCGCCAGACCGTCAGGTCGACCGCGCTGAATGCGAGTCCGGAGCCGATGGCGCTCGCGAAGAACAGCACGGCACCGATCATCATGACCCGGAGGCGACCCCACCGGTCGCTGAGGACTCCGGCGAGCACCGCGCCCAGAGCACAACCCAGGAGCGCGATCGCGACGACGACTCCTGTGACGACCGCGTTGAGGCCGAACTGATTCTCGATCGATGCGACAGCGCCGTTGATGACCGAAGAATCGAAGCCGAAGAGGAACCCGCCGACCGCCGCCGCAATGGAGAGCCCCACGGCCCGTCGCCCGAAGGGGCTCTTCATCGAGAACGCTTGCGTGGGGATGGCTCCGGTGCTCACGACGGACACACTACCCCGGACGGTGTAGGGCGGGACGCATCACCCTCCGGGCGATTCGAACCATGCCCGGGAACCCACGGCCTAGGCTGGGCGCATGTCGGTGACCCTCCTCGGCGCATCCGAGATCCGCCGACTCGCGGCCGAGCTCGATGTGACGCCCACCAAGAAGCTCGGTCAGAACTTCGTCGTCGACGCCAACACGGTGCGCCGGATCGTGCAGATCGCGCGCGTCACCGAGGACGACCGGGTCGTCGAGGTCGGACCCGGGCTCGGGTCCCTGACGCTGGCGATCCTCGAGGCCGGGGCATCCGTCACCGCCGTCGAGATCGATCATCGTCTCGCGGCCCGCCTGCCCGAAACGGCGACGGCACACGGGGTCGCCGACGGCGCGCTCACGGTCGTCGATGCAGACGCGCTGCGGGTGACCGAGCTGCCGGGCGACCCGCGCGTGCTGGTCGCGAATCTGCCGTACAACGTCTCGGTGCCCGTGCTGCTGCACCTGCTCGAGCACTTTCCGGATCTCGAGCGTGGCGTCGTGATGGTGCAGTCGGAAGTGGGGGAGCGGCTCGCGGCGCCCCCCGGATCGAAGGTCTATGGCGCGCCGAGCGTCAAGGCGGCCTGGTACGGAAAATGGCGGCTGGCCGGGATGGTGTCGCGGCAGGTGTTCTGGCCCGTGCCGAACGTCGACTCCGTACTCGTCGCCTTCGAGCGCGACGCGCAACCGCGGGGGAGCGACGACGACCGACGCGCGGTGTTCGCCATCGTCGATGCGGCATTCCAGCAGCGACGCAAGATGCTTCGCCAGGCGCTCGCCGTGGTTCTCGGCGGAAGCGCTGCGGATGCCTCGGCGATCCTCACGGCGGCGGGCGTCGCGCCGACGGCACGGGGCGAAGAGCTCGGCATCGACGAGTTCGAACGCATCGCCGCGGCTTTGCGCAAGGTGGCGCCGGGATCCGTCGGCATCGCTAGCCTGGACGGATGAGCGAAAGCGTCAGGTTCCCCTCCGTGTCCGAACTCCACCGCCCGTACACGGCGGCGGAAGACCGTTACAGCGGTACCGACTACCGCCAGGTCGGCACGTCGGGCCTCTTCCTTCCGCCGATCTCTCTCGGCCTGTGGTGGAACTTCGGCGACAACATCCCGTTCGACAACCAGCGTGCGCTCCTGCGCGGCGCTTTCGACCGCGGCATCACGCACTTCGATCTGGCCAACAATTACGGCCCCCCCTACGGCACCGCCGAGACGAACTTCGGACGGATGATGCGCGAGGACCTCGCACCGTACCGCAACGAACTCATCATCTCGTCGAAGGCGGGCTACGACATGTGGCCTGGCCCGTACGGCAACCACGGTTCGCGCAAGTACCTGATCGCCTCCGCCGAGGAGTCGCTCACGCGGATGGGTCTGGACTACGTGGACATTTTCTATTCGCACCGAGCCGACGCGGTGACGCCCATCGAGGAAACCGTGGGGGCGCTCGACACCCTGGTGCGTCAGGGCAAGGCGTTGTACGTCGGGATCTCGTCGTACAGCGCGGAGCGGACGGCCGAGGCCGCCGCCGTGGCCCGCTCGCTCGGGACGCCGCTCGTCATCCATCAGCCGTCGTACTCGATTCTGAACCGCTGGATCGAGGACGGCCTGACCGGGGTGCTCCGCCAGGAGGGCATGGGTGCGATCGCATTCACGCCGCTCGCCCAGGGTCTGCTGACGTCCAAGTACCTCGGTGACGGTTCGGCCGAGCGTGCGCAGAAGCGTGGTTCGCTCCCGAGCGGACGACTCTCGGACGACGCCGTCGCGAAGCTGCGTGGCCTCGACGTCATCGCGAAGGAACGCGGTCAGACCCTCGCGCAACTCGCGCTGCAGTGGGTGCTGCGGGACGGCGTGGTCTCGTCGGCGCTCATCGGGGCATCCCGCACGGAGCAGCTCGACGAGAACATCGCGGCGCTAGCGGGCCCCGCCTTCGACACCGAGGAACTCGAGCAGATCGACGCGCTGTCGGACTCTCTGGATGTCAATCTCTGGGCGGAGTCGTCTGCGCTGTGAGCACCGCCGGCCCCCTGCGGCCCGACGCGGCGCGCGTGCATGTGCGCGCACCGGGCAAGGTCAACGTCTTCCTCGAGGTCGGCCGGGTCATGGACGACGGTTACCACGAACTGGCGACGGCCTTTCAGGCGGTTTCCCTGTTCGAGGATGTGTGGGCCACCGCATCCGATGACTTCTCGGTCTCGGTGCACGGGTCCGTCGACACCTCCGGCGTCCCGATCGACGATCGGAACCTCGCGCTTCGCGCCGCGCGCTTGCTCGCGAGCAAAACGGGCTATAAGGGAGGTGTGCATCTCGAGATCCGCAAGGGCGTGCCGGTTGCGGGAGGCATGGGCGGCGGCTCGGCAGATGCCGCCGCCGCACTCGTCGCGTGCGACGCGCTGTGGGACACGCGCTTGACGACCACGCAGTTGCAGGGGCTGGCCGCACGGCTCGGGGCCGATGTTCCCTTCGCGCTGCAGGGCGGCACGGCCATCGGTACCGGTCGCGGTGACGAGTTGAGCCCCGCGCTCGCACGCGGGCGGTTCGAGTGGGTCTTCGTGACGGATGGCGGGGGATTGTCGACCCCGCAGGTCTATGCCGAACTCGACGCGCATCGCGAGCGTGCCCAGACCGACATCGCGCCGGCGGTCCGCCAGCCCGTCGTCGATCCGGACGTGCTGCACGCGCTGCGCGCGGGCGATCCTCTCCGGCTCGCGGCGGCGCTGCGCAACGACCTTCAGGTCGCGGCCCAGAATCTGCGCCCGGATCTCGTGGCGCGCATCGAGGAGGGTGAGCGCGCGGGGGCCCTCGCGGGAATCGTCTCGGGCTCCGGCCCGACGACGGCGTTCCTCTGCGCCGACGCCGAGGCCGCCCTCGATGTGCGCGTCGCGCTCTCGGCCTCGGGCCACGTCGCCCTGAGCGCCCACGGCCCGGTACCCGGCGCCCGCGTCATCCCCTGACCCGCGCGCGGCCCCCGCGCCCCGCGCCGGGCGCCGCCTTGCCGAGATCGCCGCTTGTCGCCGAGCCCGCCGGATACCTACGGTGCATAAGCAGCGGACTCGCGGTTAACGGGCGATCTCGGTGGGAGGAAGGGATGGCGCGCTCGGTGAGGGAGAGAAGCGAGACGCGAGACGGGAGGGCGAGGAGAGAGTCGGGAATGCGATGGAGTAGGCCACGACCCCGAGTGGGGTCCGTGGCGCGAGGTCGTCGACGCCCAGTCTTGAGCCCGTAGCCGGTTAGGACGGGGTTTCGCAAGCCTGGCCCTCGTGTCGGCGGGGGCCGCTAGGCTCGGACGCACCGCTCTCCGAGGAGGAACGATGCGCGCAGTCGTAGGCGACCTGGTGGTCGCAGAAGCACCCGAAGAGGACCTGGTCCGGATCGAAGGCAACTGGTATTTTCCGCAGTCGAGCGTGACCGAGGGGCTGCTCGTCGAGAGCCCCACGCCGTACACCTGCCCGTGGAAGGGTGCAGCACAGTACTGGCACCTCCAGACCGATGGTGGACTGGTCGAGGACGCGGCGTGGAGCTACCCCGATCTGTACGACGGCGCCGTCGAACGCGTCGGCCGCGACTTCGCCGGCCACGTCGCGTTCGGGAAGGATGTCTCGGTCGTCCCGTGACGGCTGAGCCCCGGCGATGATCGAGTTCCGCTCGGTCTCCAAGGAGTATCCGGACGGCACCGCTGCCGTCGATGATTTCTCGCTCGTCGTGCCCGCGCACAAGACGACCGTTCTGGTCGGGTCGTCGGGCTGCGGCAAGACGACGCTGCTGCGGATGGTCAACCGCATGGTCGACCTCACCGCGGGGACGATCGAGATCGACGGTGAAGACATCCGTTCGCGCAACGCCGTCGAACTGCGCCGCAGCATCGGCTACGTCATGCAGAACTCGGGCCTGCTCCCGCACATCACGGTGATCGACAACATCGCCACCGTGCCCGTGTTGCAGGGTACGCCGCGCCGCGAGGCTCGCGAGCGAGCGCGTGAGCTGATGGAAACGGTGGGATTGGATGCCTCGCTCGCCGGCCGCTATCCGGCACAGCTCTCGGGCGGTCAGCAGCAGCGGGTCGGTGTCGCTCGCGGGCTGGCTGCCGACCCCAACATCTTGCTGATGGACGAGCCCTTCGGCGCCGTCGACCCCATCGTGCGCGCCGAGCTGCAGAACGAGCTCATCCGGTTACAAGAGGGACTCGGCAAGACGATCATCTTCGTCACGCACGACATCGACGAGGCCTTCCTCCTCGGCGACCAGGTCGTGCTGCTGGAGAAGGGTGCGACCGTCGCCCAGGTCGGCAGCCCCGACGAGATCATCGAGAACCCCGCGAACGACTTCGTTTCGACTTTCATCGGCTCAGACAAGGGCAAGCGCGCGCTGAGTCTGCGCGAGACACCGCACGGCACGGTGGTGATCGACGCCGAGGGCCGCGCGCAGGGCGCGCTCGTGAATCGGGTGCCGACGTGAACTGGGTGCTCGACAACCTCGACCTGATCGGCGAGCTGACCCTGGTGCACCTCCAGCAGAGCGTGATCGCGATCGTGATCGGGTTCGTGTTGGCTGTGCCGCTCGGGTGGGTCGCGTTCCGGTACAAGCTTCTGAGGAGCGGTCTGATCACCGTCGTCGGACTGCTCTACACGATCCCCTCGCTCGCGCTGCTCATGCTTCTGCCGGCCCTGTTCGGTTACAGCGCGATCAGCCCGACGAACCTGATCATCGCGCTCACCATCTACGCCGTCGCGATCATGACCCGCTCCGTCTCGGACGGCCTGCAGTCGGTCGACCCGGCCATCCGCCAGGCGTCCACGGCTCTGGGATACGGATCGTTCCGCCGGTTCTGGGCCGTCGAGTTCCCGCTCGCGGGGCCCGTCATCCTCGCGGGACTTCGGGTGACGGTCGTCAGCACGATCTCGCTCGCAACCGTCGGTATCCTGATCGGCGTCCAGAACCTCGGCTACCTGTTCACGAACGGGCTGCAGCGGCGCATCATCCCCGAGGTTCTCGCTGGCGTCGTCGCCGTCGTCATCATCGCCCTGATCCTCGACTATCTCCTCGTGCTCGCGGGTCGGGCGCTCATGCCCTGGGCACGCAAGCCCGGCCGCCGCGATGCGCGGCGCGCCGAGCGCCGCGCCCGTCGCGCGATCGCCCCGGCGGAGGTAGTCGCATGAACCTCTTCGCCGAGACCCTGGCGTGGCTCATGAACCCCGAACGGTGGTCGGGGCCGCTCGGCATCCCCGTCGCGATCGCCCAGCACCTGGGCTACACGTTCCTCGCGGTCCTGGTCGCGGCGGTCATCGCCATCCCCGCGGGCTGGGCGATCGGCCACACGGGCAAGGGACGCGAGATCGCGGTCGCGATCTCCGGCGCGGCGCGCGCGATACCGTCCTTCGGCCTGCTCGTCCTGCTGGTCCTGCTCATGGGCGTCTTGCAGACGCAGGCCGCGGCCGTCATCACGTTCGTGCTGCTCGGCATCCCCTCGATCCTGGCGGGCGCCTACGCGGGCTTCGAGGCGATCGATCGCCGCGTGATCGACGCCGGACGGGCCGTGGGCATGACCGAGTGGCAGATCCTCTGGCGCATCGAGGTGCCACTCGGTCTTCCTCTACTCGTGTCCGGCCTGCGCGCCGCGACGCTGCAGATCGTCGCGACGGTCACGATCGCCGCCTATGTCGGCCTGGGGGGCCTCGGTCTGTACATCATCCAGGGCATCAACCTCAATCGTTTCGACCAGGTGCTTGCGGGGGCGATCCTGGTGGCCGCCCTCGCGCTGGTGCTCGACGCGCTGTTCGCGATCGCCGAGCGCATGGTCGTCCCGCGCGGCGTGCTCGCCGGACGGGGCGGCGGCGCTGGCCCGGGCCGTGAGAAGCGCCGTGATCGTGCAGCACCGCGGCCATCCGTGCAGCCCTCACCCGCTTGAACGCCGAGCCCAACACCCCGTTTTATCACCGTCCCACCCACAGAGAGAAGAACAGCACCATGAACACAGCGAAAAAGAGGTTTGCCTTCGGCGCGCTCGCGGCGACAGCGGCGCTCGTGCTCGCGGGTTGCTCCTCCAGCAACCCGCTCGAAGAGGAATCCGCTGGTGGCGACGTGTCGAGTGACACGATCGTCATCGGTTCACAGGCGTACTACTCCAACGAGATCATCGCCGAGATCTACGCTCAGGCGCTCGAGGGCGCCGGGTTCGAGGTCGAGCGTCAGTTCAACATCGGCCAGCGCGACGCCTACATGCCCGAGATCGAGTCCGGTGCCATCACGCTCTTCCCCGAGTACAGCGGAAACCTGCTCCAGTACTTCGACGAAGCGACCGAGGCGCGCACGTCCGAGGACGTCTACGCCGCCCTCCAGGAGGCCCTGCCCGAGAACCTGACGGTTCTCGATCAGGCTGAGGCGAGCGACCAGGACTCGTACACCGTGACGGCGGCGTTCGCAGAGGAGAACGGGCTCACCACGATCGCCGACCTGGCGAACGTGACCGTCCCGTTGACGCTCGGAGGTCCGCCCGAGCTCGCCGAGCGTCCCTACGGTCCGACAGGCCTGGCCGACACGTACGGCGTCGACGTGACCTTCTCGCCGACGGGTGACACGACGGTCGAGAACCTCGTCGCCGGAACGGTGAACGTCGCGAACGTCTTCACGGCCGACCCGCGCATCCAGACGCAGGATCTGCTCGTGCTCGAAGACCCCGAGGGACTGTTCCTCGCCTCGAACGTCGTCCCCGTCGTGAACGCGGACGTGGCCGACGAGATCGCGGACGTCATCAACGCCGTCAGCGCGGCTCTCACGGCGGACGCCCTGGTGGCGTTGAACGTCCAGAGCACGGAAGACGAGATGTCGCCGGACGACATCGCGGCACAGTTCCTCGAGGAGAACGGCCTCGTCTGATATCCATCGCGGAACCTTCCGCACACGAGGCGCCCGGCGGCATCCGCCCCGGGCGCTTCGTGTTGTCTGCGGGTGTGTTCAGACGGGTCGCATAGCCTAGAGCCGATATGGCTCATCTTCTCGGGGCTGAGGCCCTGCACCTCGAATTTCCCACCAAAGTCGTCTTCGACTCCGTTTCGCTCGGCGTCAACGAGGGCGATCGCATCGGCATCGTCGGCCGAAACGGCGACGGCAAGTCGAGCCTGCTCGCCATGCTTGCCGGGCGTCTCGAACCCGACGGCGGGCGCGTCACGGTGCGCGGTGGCGTGCGGATCGGTGTGCTCGACCAGGGCGAGACCCTCGCCGATGACGACACCATCGGGGGCGCCGTCATCGGCGACACCCCCGAGCACGAGTGGGCGGGCGACCCCCTCGTCCGCGATGTGGTCACGGGCTTGCTCGGCGACCTGCCCTGGGCGGCGAAGCTCGGCACGCTGTCGGGTGGTCAGCGCCGCCGCGTCGCCCTCGCGCGGCTCTTGGCGGGGGACTGGGACATCCTGGCGCTTGACGAACCCACGAACCATCTGGATGTCGAGGCCATCGCCTGGCTCGCCGAGCACCTGAAGCGCCGGTGGTCCGCGAACTCCGGTGGGCTGCTCGTCGTGACACACGACCGGTGGTTCCTGGACGAGGTCTGCAACACCACCTGGGAGGTACACGACCGTATCGTCGACCCCTTCGAGGGTGGCTATGCCGCGTACATCCTGCAGCGTGTCGAGCGCGACCGCCAGGCGGCGACGATCGAAGCGCGCCGGCAGAACCTCGCCCGCAAAGAGCTGGCGTGGCTGCGCCGCGGGGCGCCGGCCCGCTCCACCAAGCCCAAGTTCCGCATCGACGCGGCGAACGAGCTGATCGCCGACGTGCCCGAGATCCGCGATCGGGTCTCTTTGCAGTCGCTCGCGGTGACGAGGCTCGGGAAGGACGTCGTCGACCTGCTCGATGCATCCGTCGCGTATGACGGCGTGCCGGTGCTGAACGACGTCGAATGGCGCATCGCGCCGGGCGAGCGCACCGGAATCCTCGGAGTGAACGGGGCGGGCAAATCGACTCTGCTCGGGCTCGTCGCCGGCACGCTGGAACCGACCACCGGCCGGGTGAAGCGCGGGAAGACCGTGAAGGTCGCCACTCTCACACAGCAGATGGACTCGCTCGAGCCCCACCTGGGGGACCCCGTCCGCGTTGTCATCTCGGGCCTGCGCACCAGCTACACGATCGGCACTGGATCCAAGGCGCAGGACCTCACCCCGGGTCAGCTGCTCGAACGGATGGGCTTCGCGTCGGAGCAGCTGTCGACGCCGGTCAAGGACCTTTCGGGTGGCCAGAAGCGCCGCCTCCAACTGCTGCTCATCCTGCTCGACCAGCCGAACGTGCTGATCCTCGACGAACCCACGAACGATCTCGACACCGACATGCTCGCGGCGATCGAGGACCTGCTCGATTCGTGGGCCGGCACGCTCATCGTCGTCAGCCACGACAGGTACTTCCTCGAGCGCGTCACGGATCAGCAGTACGCGATCCTCGACACGCGGCTGCGCCACCTGCCGGGTGGCGTGGAGGAGTACCTGCGCCGTCGCCGCGAGCAGCAGAAGGCCGGCGGAAGCCAGACGTCCGCCGCCGTCGGTGCCAAGGCCGCGGGACTCAGCGGGGGCGACCTGCGCACGGCGCAAAAGGAACTGGCCTCGATCGAGCGTCGGATCGCGAAGGTCGATGCCGAGATCACGGCGAAACGCACGGCCCTCGCCGACCACGATCAGTCCGACTTCGTGGGCCTCGGGGCGAAGATGGCGGCGATCGGGCAGCTCGAGACCGAGAACGTCAGTCTCGAGGAGCGTTGGCTCGAGCTTTCGGAACAGCTCGAGTAGTCGGGCCGCGGGGGAATCCGCGCGCGCAGCTCGGTCAGTGCACGGCGTAGTTCAGAACCGTGATCGCAAACCCGAGGATCGCCGTGCCGACGGCGCCCAGAACCCGCACGATCCGGGGGGCGCCGCGCTGTGCGTAGGCCGAGTAGCCGAGCACACCGAGTTCGATGTTGGCGATGAGGAGCGCGATGCTGACGGCATCCTCCGCGTCCATCCGCGTCGTGGCACCCACGATCAGAACGAGCGTCGAGGGGATCGCGGCGTAGAGCATGCCCGCCGAATGCGCGAGTCCGCCCCTCAACGCATCCCGCAAGCCCTTCTCGCCGTGGTCGCTCAGCGTGTGCGCAAAGACGTGGGCGATGAAGAAGATGATGAGCGAGAAAAGCGACACGAACAGCACTTCGAGGGCGTCGGTCGACTCATCCGAGACACCCGCGATGAGTGCCGAGTAGAGGATCAGGCCGTACACGGCCGACGGGCCGCCGAAGACCCGGCGGAGCCACGCGCCAAAGCCTGCTGCGCTCGAATCGGTCGCGTTCGTCATGGCAGATTCCCCTCGGTCGGTCCGGTCATCCGCGTCGGTCATTCCGCGTCGAAACCCAGGCTGAGCTTGCGGAGCAGCCCCGCGAGTCTCTCGCGGTCGGAGCGTGAAAGCTCCGATAGCAGATGCGATTCGGCATCGACGAGGCGCGTGATCGCGGCGTCGACGCGCGTGCGCCCCTCGTCGGTGAGGGTCACGAGCACGCTGCGTCCATCGCCCGGGTCGGCCTCTCGGCGCACAAGCCGCCGGCCGACGAGTCGGTCGATGCGGTTCGTCATCGTGCCGCTGGAGACGAGCGTCTGCTGCAGGAGCTGTTTGGGGCTGAGCTGGAACGGCTCGCCCGAGCGGCGCAGGGCCGAGAGCACGTCCCACTCCCACGAGACGAGCTCGCTGCGTCCGAACGCGGCGCGGCGTGCGCGGTCGAGGTGTCGCGAGAGCCGGTCGACCCGGGAGAGTACCTCGAGGGGCGAGAAATCCAGGTCGGGGCGCTGCGCCGTCCACGCGGCGACGATCCGGTCGACTTCGTCGCTCTCGCGTGGCATCCCCCCATCATCGCGGATGTCCCGACTTTTCACCCCAAGCGGTGCCATGGGGTGAAAAGTCGGGACATCGAGGAGAGGGGCGCGAGCGGGAGTGCGTCAAGTCCGGCTCTGGCAGACTTGGGGGTGCGGTCGGGAGCGGCCGCGGTCCGCCGTGGTGTAACGGCAGCACGACAGCCTTTGGAGCTGTTAGGTCTAGGTTCGAATCCTGGCGGCGGAGCATGACTGATCAGAATCTCGCCATCGTCGTCCTCGCCGCGGGCCAGGGCACACGGATGAGATCGCGAACACCCAAGGTGTTGCACCGCATCGGCGGCAGGTCCCTGCTGCAGCACGTGCTCGACACGGCGGGCACGCTCGACCCCGATCGACTGCTCGTCGTGGTGCGCCACGAACGCGATCTGATCGCGGACGCGGTTCGGGATGTCGCACCCGAGGCGATCGTCGTCGATCAGGACGAGATCCCGGGCACCGGGCGCGCCGTGCAGGTCGCGCTCGAGCACCTGAGCGAGTTCGGCGGCGACATCCTGATCCTGAGCGCGGACGTGCCGCTGCTCGATGGGGAGACGCTTGCGGAGCTGGTCGCCGGACACCGTGCCGCGGCGGCGGCTGTCACCCTGCTGAGCGCCCGCGTCGACGACCCGACGGGGTACGGGCGCGTCATCCGCTCGGGCGACGGCGGCGTGATGCGCATCGTCGAGCAGCGGGATGCCTCGCCCGAGGAGCGTGCGATCGCCGAGATCAACGCCGGGGTCTACATCTTCCAGTCGGCGCCGCTGCGGCGCGAGATCGGTGCCCTCGGCAACGACAACGCGCAGGGCGAGCGATACCTGACGGATGTCGTCGCACTGTTCCACACCGCCGGTATGACGATCGGCGCGACCCTCGCCCCCGACCCGACGGCCGCGCTCGGCATCAACGACCGCGTGCAGCTGTCGGCGGCGGCGGCGGAGCTCAATGCCCGTACGGTTCGCCGCTGGCAGCTCGAGGGCGTCACGGTGCAGGATCCCGCGACGACCTGGATCGACGTGACCGCATCCCTCGCTCCCGACGTGACGGTGCTGCCCAACACGCACATCCTCCGCGCTACGAGCATCGCCGAGGGCGCGATCGTCGGCCCCGACACGAGCCTCGTCGACTGCGAGGTGGGCGAGGACGCCACGGTCACACGCACCGATGCGACGCTCGCGGTGATCGGCGCCCGCGCGACGGTCGGACCGTTCGCGTACCTGCGTCCCGGGACGTACCTCGGCTCGCGCGGCAAGATCGGCACCTTCGTGGAGACGAAGAACGCGCGCATCGGCAACGGTAGTAAGGTTCCGCACCTGTCGTACCTCGGCGATGCCGAGGTCGGCGTGGGTGCGAACGTCGGTGCCGGCACGATCATCGCCAACTACGACGGGGTAGAGAAGCACCGCACCGAGGTGGGCGACCACGTCCGCACCGGGGCGCACAACGTGTTCGTCGCGCCGGTTAGGATCGGTGATGGGGCCTATACCGGTGCCGGTACGGTCGTGCGGAAGGATGTTCCGCCGGGCGCGCTCGCACTCACCGTGGCCTCGCAACGCAACGTCGAGGGCTGGGTCGCACGCAACCGACCTGGCACTGCAGCGGCTCAGGCCGCAGAGAAGGCCCCCAATGGCTCGCAAGAAGAAGACGGTTGACCTCGATCGAGACCTGGACATCGCGCCCGGACTCGTCGCCAAGACGAAGAAGCGGCTGGTCGTCGTCTCGGGACGCTCCGCTCCCGCTCTCGCCGACGAGGTAGCCGAAGCGCTGGGCATCCAGCTGGCACCGACCGAGCACCGTACCTTCGCGAGTGGCGAGATCTACACCCGCTTCGAGGTCTCGATCCGCGGGTGCGATGTCTTCGTCATCCAGTCGTTCGGTCACCCGGTCAACGAGTGGCTCATGGAGCTGCTCATCATGCTCGATGCCCTGAAGCGTGCATCCGCGAAGCGCATCACCGTCGTCGCTCCGTACTACCCCTACTCCCGTCAGGACAAGAAGGGCCGGGGACGCGAGCCCATCAGCGCGCGCCTCGTCGCCGACCTACTGCGCACCGCGGGAGCCGACCGCGTCATGAGTGTCGACCTGCACGCCGCCCAGATTCAGGGCTTCTTCGACGGTCCCGTCGATCACCTCTTCGCCAAGCCGGTTCTGCTGGAGTACTTCCAGCGGACGCTGTCGCAGGAAGACCGCACCAAGCTCACGGTCGTCTCGCCCGACATGGGCCGCGTCCGCGTCGCCGATACCTGGTCGGACAGCCTGGGTGCGCCGCTGGCGATCATCCACAAGCGTCGCGACCCGAAGGTTGCCAACAAGGTCACGGTGCACGAGATCGTCGGTGATGTCGAGGGACGCGTCTGCCTGATCGTCGACGACATGATCGACACCGGTGGCACGATCGTGAAGGCCGCCCAGGCGCTCAAGGCCGCGGGCGCCGAGCGCGTCATCGTCGCCGCGACCCACGCGGTCTTCAGCGATCCCGCATCCGAGCGTCTGCAGGACGTCTCGATCGACGAGGTGGTCGTCACCGACACCATCCCGCTGTCCGAAAGTCGTCGCTTCCCGGGCCTGACGATTCTGCCGATCGCGCCGATGCTCGCCCGCGCGATCCACGAGGTCTTCGAGGACGGCTCGGTCACGAGCATGTTCGACGGCGCCGCCTGATCCGCGACCGCCGCTGCGGTTCCGAGAATCTTCATAGGCTCCTCGGGGAGTATCGGACCCAGGCCGCTCTACGCTCGGAGATACGGCAGAGCATTCCGGTCCATTCCCCGAAGGAGCCCCCGATGATCCGCGACACTCTCGCCCCTCGTCCGCCACGTGCCCGTCCGATTCGAACGGGTGCCGCCCTGATCGGCGTCGCCGGCACCCTGGCGCTGGCCGGATGCAGCACCGCCGCGACGGATTCGACGGATACCGCAGGCAACGACGGGTCCGGCACGTCGAGTGCCCCGTACGTCGACGGCACATACACGGCGACGGGCTCGTACCAGACCCCCGAAACCGTCGAGACGATCGAGGTGACGATCACCCTCGCGGACGACGTCATCACCGCGGTCGAGGTGTCGGGCGACCCGCAGGCATCCGAATCCGAGCGCTACCAGTCGGAGTTCATCGGGGGCATCAGCGACGAAGTCGTGGGCGAGAACATCGACGACATCTCGGTCGACAGGGTTGCCGGTTCTTCGCTGACGAGCGGCGGCTTCAACGACGCGATCGCCGCGATCAAGGACGAAGCGGCAGCCTGATCGTGTCCCCGCTGCCGCACTCCCCGGGGCAGCTCGCGGCGACCGTGCCTCGTGAAAAGACGTGGGAGTTCGACGCGATCGGCACGCGCTGGCGTGTCGATACGGTCGACGAGATGCCGGACGACGCGCGTGCGGCGGTCGATCGCGTCATCGAGGCGTTCGATTCCACATGGTCCCGCTTCCGCACCGATTCGCTCGTCTCGCTGCTCGCGCGCGGGGCTGGGCCCGTTCCGGTACCGACGGATGCCGCCGCGATGCTCGACGTTTTCGAGGAGGTGTCGCTTGCGACATCCGGTGCCGTGAACCCGCTCGTGGGGGCCTCCCTCGATCGCCTGGGGTACGACGCCTCTTATTCGTTTCGGGCGGGGGATCCGCTCGCGGCGCCCACGAACTGGCCCGCGCGCGTGCGGTGGCGTGACGAACGCCTGGTGCTCGATGAGCCCGCGATGATCGACGTGGGCGCGCTCGGCAAGGGGCGCCTCGTCGATGTCGTGGCACGCACTCTCGAGCCGTGGACCGAGGGCCGGGCCGTCGTCGACGCGAGCGGTGACCTGCTGGTCACCGGGGTGATGCAGCGCATCGGGTTGGAGCATCCGTTCGATGCGAAGCGCGCCATCGGCGTGTGGGAGGTGCGCGATGCCGCGCTCTGCGCCTCGGCCGCGAACCGACGCGCGTGGGGCGACGGGCTGCATCACGTGCTCGATGCGCGCACCGGGGTGCCCGTCCGCACCGTCGCGGCGACCTGGGTCGTGGCAGAGACGGCCATGCGAGCGGATGCACTGGCGACCGCGCTCTTCTTCGACGGTGGCGACGAACTCGCTCACCGGTGGGGTGCGGAATGGGTGCGAATGCTCACGAACGGGCGCGTGGAATGGTCGCACGGATGCTCCGCGGAGCTGTTCACGCGGACCGCTAGCGTGGCGTGAGGTCGCGTGGCTGGGTGGCTCGGCCCCGCCCCTTCGCCCAACGGACCCGACGATTGATCGACAGAGGAGAATCGCGTGATCGCAATGGTGGTGGGCGGCTGGACGCGCATCCGCGGATACCTCGGTCGCCTGTCGATGTATCGCCTCGTGCTGATGGCGCTCGGCGTCCTGACCGTGGTGGCGCTCGTGCTGTCCTTCTTCGAGCTCGTGGTGCCCGCACCGCTCGAGCTCCTGGTGACGGTCGCCGTACTCGCCGCCGCGACCGTCGGAGTGAATGCCCTCGCGCAGCGGATACTGAAGCTGCCGATCCGGCACGAGTCATCGCTGATCACGGCGGCCATCCTGGTCTTCATCCTGCGGCCGAGTCTCGACCCGTTGCAGCTTCTCGGGATCGCGCTCGCCGGTGCTGTCGCGGCCGCATCGAAGTACCTGATCGCGTGGCGGGGCCGGCACATCCTCAATCCCGCCGCGGTGGGCGCCACCGTCCTGACGATCTCCGGCCTCGGTGCGTCGGCCTGGTGGGTCGGTTCGCCCGTGCTCGCCGCGCCGGTGCTGGTGCTGGGCCTGTTCGTGCTGGTGCGCACGGAGAGGTTGCGCATCGTCGCGACATTCTTCGTGATCGCCGTCGGGGTGTACGTGCTGCGTGTTGCCGTGCAATCGCAGGCGGCGGGTTTCGAGCTCGACCCGGGGCAGACTCTGTCGTTCGCGCTGGGGTCGTCGCCGTTCCTCTTCCTCGGTGCGTTCATGCTGTCGGAGCCCCTGACCTTGCCGCCTCGGCGTTGGCAGCAGATGACCGTCGCGGCCGTCGTCGGTGTGCTCGCGGGCTGGCCGATTCCGCTCGGATACTTCACGCTCGGTCAGGAGCGCGCGCTGCTGATCGGCAACCTGCTCGCGTTCGTGTGGGTCGCCCACCATGCCGTGCGGCTGCGCCTGGCCGATGCGCGCATGATCACGCCCTCCGTGCGCCAGCTGACGTTCGAGGCACGGCGTCCGGTGCGGTTCGTGGCCGGACAGTACCTGGAACTCGATGTGCCGCACACCAGGGCCGATGCCCGCGGTACCCGGCGGGAGTTCAGCATCGTGTCGGCCCCGAGCGATGCGCCGACCGTGCGGGTCGCGTATCGCGTCAAGCCCGGGAAGGGGTCGGGCTCGGGAGAGAGCACGTTCAAGAGGGCGCTCGCGGTCGCCTCGCCGGGTGCCGAATATTCGGCGACGGGTGTGTGGGGCGACTTCCTGATGCCGAGCAACCCGAACGCCCCCGTGCTGCTCGTGGCGGCGGGCATCGGCATCACACCCTTCATCTCGCAGGTGCGTGAGGACCGGGCGCGCGGCGTCGAGCGGAATGCGGTGTTGATCTACGTCGCGTCCGAGGCGTCGGAGCTGGCGTTCCGCGACGAGCTCGAGGCATCCGGTATCGAGGTGATCGTCTTCACCCGCGATCAGCCGCGCGATCTTCCCCGCAATTGGGTGTGGGCGCGGGGTGTTCGCCTCGATGCGGAGGGTCTGCCGCGGGTCGTGCCGGACCTCTCGTCGCGCCACGCCTATGTCTCGGGGCCCCCGCAGCTGATCGCCGAGCTGGCGCCGGCACTGGCTGAGGCGCGGTCCCTCACGACGGACGCATTCGCCGGGTACTGACCCTTCGCGCGCTTCGTCCTTTCGGCTCGCTGACTCGCTGGCTGGCTGGCTGGCTCGCTCCGCGTTCGCCCGCATCGCAGGCCGCCCTTGGCTAACCACCGAGCTGTCACAGAACGCTCCATCCAGCGCCCGGATGCAGCAGTCTGTGACAGGTCGGCGGGGTTCTGCTCGCGCCTCACGCCTCCGGGTCGCGTGGCTTCGCCGGCAGGCGCACCTCGAACTCAGTGTCGCCCGGGACGCTCCGCATGGTGATCGTGCCGTCGTGCGCCTCGACGATCGCGCGCACGATCGAGAGCCCGAGCCCCGATCCGCCCGTCTGCCGTGCGCGGGACGTGTCGCCGCGGGAGAAGCGCTCGAACAGTTCGGTCTGGAGGGACGGATCGATCCCGGGCCCGTCGTCGTGCACGCGCACGACCGCCTCCGCGCCCTCGCGAACGACGCTCGCCGTGACGTGCGTCCCCGCCGGGGTGTGCGTGCGGGCGTTCGCGAGCAGGTTCGCGACGACCTGGTTCAGCCGCGCGGTGTCTCCCGCGATCAGCACGGGCTCATCGTCGACCTCGATGCTCCATTCGTGGTCGGGCGCCGCGACCTGCGCGTCGCCGACCGCCTCGACCACGAGCCGCGACAGGTCGGATGTGCCGTAGACGAGCTCTTGCCCCTCGTCTAGTCGCGCGAGCAGCAGCAGGTCCTCGACGATCCCCGTCATCCGGAGCGACTGCGCCTGGATGCGCTGGAGCGACTGCTCGCTGGTCTCGCTCAGCGTGCGGTCGCGCAGCGACAGCTCCGAATAGCCTCGGATCGAGGCCAGCGGCGTGCGCAGCTCGTGGCTCGCGTCGGCGACGAACCGGCGCATCCGCTCTTCGTTGCGTTGGCGTGCGTCGAGGGACGCGTCGACGTGGTCGAGCAGCGTGTTCAGCGCCACGCCGACGCGACCGATCTCGGTGCGGTCGTCGACCTGGTCGACCGGCACGCGCTCCGAGATCGACACCTCGCCCTGGTCGAGCCGCTGGCGGGCGACCCGTGATGCGGTGTCGGCGACGGCGCGGAGGGGTCTGAGGCCGCGTCGGATGGTCCAGGTCGACGCGACACCGAGCAGCACGAGGCCGCCGGCGGTGAGCAGCGCGGTTGCCGTGAGCAGGCTGGCGATCGTCTCCTGGACCTCTTCGAGCGGCAGCCCCACCGCCCCGACGACATCGCGGGTGCCGCGGTTGACGACGGCGTAGACGCGATAGTCGCCGAGCTCGTCGCCGACGTCCACGGTCGTAGGGCCCTCCGCCGAGACGGTGTCGAGCACGTGTGCGATCTGCGCGGGGGTCAGGGTGCTCACCTCGGGCGTATCGTCCACGACAGCGCCCGTCGAGGTGCCGCTCGAGTCGGCGATGACGAGCAGGAATCCGGGCTCCTGGCGCCCGGCCTCGAGGATCTGGTACGCCGTGGCCTCGCTGCCGGGGAACCCGGTCGGAAGGGAGAGCGCGTTCGTGCCCAGGCTTCGCAGGCGCGCATCGACGTTGCCCTCGAGCACACGCCCGAGCACGGCGCTCGTGACGATTGAGACCAGCACGAGGATGATCGACACGATCCCCACGACGGTCAGGATCAGCCGGCGCTCCAGCGTCCATGGCGCGTGCGGACGGCGGGTGTTCTCGGAGGATGCCTCCGCGGAGGCATCCGTGTCGGCCGCTTTCGGCGCGACAGGGGAGGGGCTCGTCACTGAGGCGCCTTGATCATGTACCCGACGCCGCGGACGGTGTGGATGAGCGGCGGATGACCCGCGTCGATCTTCTTGCGCAGGTACGAGATGTAGAGCTCGACGACGCTCGAGCGTCCGCCGAAGTCGTAGTTCCAGACGCGGTCGAGGATCTGCGCCTTCGAGACCACGCGGCGCGGGTTGCGCATGAGAAAGCGCAGCAGCTCGAACTCGGTCGCGGTCAGCTCGATCTGGTTTCCCGCGCGCTCGACCTCGTGGCTGTCCTCGTTCAGGGACAGATCCGCGACGCGCAGGATCGGCTCCGCCTCATCGGTGAACGCCGATCCGGCCCGGCGCATGAGGCCGCGCAGTCGGGCCACGACCTCTTCGAGGCTGAAGGGCTTGGTGACGTAGTCGTCGCCGCCCGCCGTGAGGCCTGCGACGCGGTCGGCGACGGCATCCTTCGCCGTGAGGAAGAGCACGGGCACGTCGTCGCCCGACTGGCGCAGACGATGCAGCACCGCCATGCCGTCGAGGTCCGGCATCATGATGTCGAGCACGAGGGCATCCGGCTCGAAATCCCGCACGAGCTGGAGCGCCTCGTAGCCGCTTGCCGCGGTCTTGACCTCCCAGCCCTCCATGCGCAGCGCCATCGAGAGCAGGTCCGTCAGCATCTGCTCGTCGTCGACGACGGCGATGCGCAGGGGGGAGCCGTCGGGGCGGTGCAGGGCGGGCGCGGCGGTTGTCATGGGCCTATTGTCCAGCCGGAATCTATGTGCTTGCTATGCGACCGGATATGCGTTCGCTGTGAATGTCCGCCGCCCGGCGCGCACAACGTCTCCATCTCGCGCGGGTCGGGCCCCGGTTGGGTTCGTCGGTCGGCTCTGGGCACCCGATTTGCGTCGTTGTGCGCGGCCGGTCCGGGTACCGAGGAGACCCCGATTCGGGCAGTTCGGCCCCGGACTGCGGAACATAAGGAACCCACAAGCGGATCCTCACCCGCACATCAGTGCTCTCCCTAGCGTCGATCCCGATCCGGTCGCGGGGCCGGTCAGGAGGAGAGACATGTACGGGACTTATCTACGCCGCGAGCTCGCGGGCCGCCGAAAGCAGACGATCATCGTGGCGGCCGGGCTCGGCGTCGCGATCGCGCTCGTCATCATCGTCAATTCGCTATCCGCCGGGGTGCGCGACGCGCAGGCTCAGGCGCTCGAGTCGATCTACGGGGTCGGCACCGACCTCACGGTCACCGGAGCGACGGCCGAACCAGGCGAGGGAGGCGGACCCCAGTTCGAATTCGAGGATGGCGCTGGGGAGACATCCGACGGCACCACCGCGCTCAGCCAGTCGCGCCTCATGACGGATCGGATGCGGGGAACGCTCGACGCCTCGACCCTCACGACCGCGGAGGCGCTCGATGGCGTCTCGGGCGCATCGGGCGCGCTGAGCCTGACCAACACGACCTTCTCGGGCGAGATGCCCGACAGGTCGCAGATGGGACAGCCCGGCGAGGGCGGTGAGCCCCCCGCAGGAGGAGCGGATGGCGGGGGTGGCAGCGCCTTCGATATCGAGTCGTTCACGGTGCTCGGCATCGACCCCTCGGCCGTCTCCGTCGGGCCCCTCTCGGCTGTGACGCTCGAAGGCGGTCGTGCCCTCGACGCCGACGACGTGGGACAGAACGTCGCCATCGTCGACTCGACGTATGCCGCGACGAACGAACTCGCGGTCGGCGACATGATCGATGTGGGCGGCACCGAGATGGAGATCGTCGGGGTCGTCGCGTCCGCCTCGAACGAGGCCGACACCGCGGCGAACGTCTACCTGCCCCTCGATGTCGCCCAAACCCTCTCCGGGGTCGGGGACGTCATCTCGACGATCTATGTGCAGGCCGAGTCGTCCGACGCGATCGCCGCCGTCCAGGCAGATCTCGCCGAAGCGCTGCCGGATGCGACCGTCAGCTCGCAGTCCGACCTGGCTTCCTCTGTTTCGGGATCGCTGTCGAGCGCGAGTGCGCTGATCAGCAACCTCGGCACGTGGCTCTCGATCATCGTTCTTGCCGTCGCGATCATGCTCGCGGTGCTCTTCACGATCTCGGGTGTCTCCCGGCGCACCCGCGAGTTCGGGACGCTCAAGGCGATCGGGTGGTCCAACGGCCGCGTGGTCGGCCAGGTTGCGGGCGAGTCCCTCGTCCAGGGGCTCATCGGCGGCGCCGTGGGACTCGCGATCGGACTTGCGGGCGTGCTGGCGATCAACATCGTTTCGCCGACCATCTCGACGGCGGCCGAGACGACCACGCAGGCCGGTCCGGGTGGCACGGGCGGTGGCGGTGTGGGCGGCTTCGGCGGCCCGGCCGCGACGCAGACCGCCACGGAGATCGTGCTGAGCGCGCCCCTGACCCCCGCGGTGATCGCCGCGGCCATTGGGCTCGCCGTTGCCGGCGGGCTCATCGCCGGAGCGTTCGGCGGCTGGCGCGCGGCCCGCCTCAGCCCGGCCGAAGCTCTGCGTTCGGTGGGCTGATCCATGACTGACACGACAGGAGATAAGACGATGACCATGATCGACACCGAGGCCCACACCAACCCGGATGCCCCGGCATCCGTGCTGTATCGCCTCACCGGAGTGGGGAAGACGTACCCGCAGAAGGGTCGTCAGGTGCGCGCGCTGCACAAGGTCGACCTCGAGATCGAGCCGGGCGACTTCATCACGATCCAGGGGCCGACCGGTGGCGGAAAGTCGACACTGCTGCAGTTGCTCGGCGCCCTCGACCGCCCCACCGTGGGGTCGGTCATGCTCGGTGACACAGATATGGCGTCCGCCTCGAACGCGGCTCTCGGGGCGCTGCGGGCGCGCGAGATCGGATTCGTCTTCCAGGGGTTCAACCTGATCCCGACCCTGACGGCCCGCGAGAACGTCGACATGGGTCTCGAACCCCTGGGTCTGTCGAAGGCCGACCGGATGGAGCGCGTGACCGAGGCGCTGGCGCATGTGGGTCTCGCCGACCGCGGCGATCACCGCCCGGGCGAGCTATCGGGTGGCCAGCAGCAGCGGGTTGCCATCGCGCGAGCCATCGTCAAACGCCCGCGCGTGCTGCTGGCCGACGAACCGACGGGGAACCTCGACGAGAGCATGCGCGACGAGATCCTGCGCCTGCTCGAAGGACTTCACGACTCGGGGCTCACGCTCATCGTGGTGACGCACGACTCGGCCGTCGCGCGACGAGCCAAGCGTCGGCTCCGGCTCGAGAAGGGTTCTGTGCGAGACATCACACGCTGATCCATCCTTCATGTCCCGTTTTGCCGGGTGTGTGTCCCACTTTCGCTCGCTATAGGCAATTCTTTGCGAGGGAAAGTGGGACATCGTCGTTCGGGATTGTCCGACTTCTGCGGGCGGGCGGGCGGGCGGGCGGGCGAGCCAGCCGGTGCTGGCGTTCCTAGCCGGCCGAGTCCGCGTGCGCGACCATGCGGTCGAACGCGGCGTCCAGCTCGGGATCGACCACCTGCAGCTCGGGATTCGCGTCGTAGTGCGCCAGGATGCGTCGCGCACCCTCGTCGAACGTGATCGTCGTCCGGAAAGCGGGCGCGAGGGCGCGGATCTTGGTGTTGTCGAACACCATCGAATGGGCCTTGTCGCCCACGAGTCCGGGCCCCAGGTCGGGGACGAATGCCGCGATCGTCTCGGACGCGACGTGCACCAGGCGCGGTTCCGCGACGCCCGCGGCATCGGCGAGCCACCCGTAGATCTGATCCCACGTCGGGGCGTGATCACCCGTGATCGTGTAGGCCTCGCCGATGGACTCGGGGGCTCCGAGCAGCGCGGTGAAGGCGACCGCGAAGTCGTCGCTGTGGGTCAGGGTCCACAGGCTCGTGCCGTCGCCGTGCACGACGACCGGCTTGCCGGCGCGCATCCGCGCAATGTCGGTCCATCCGCCGGAGGTCGGCAGAAGGGCGTGGTCGTAGGTGTGCGAGGGGCGCACGATCGTCACCGGCAGTCCCCGCTCGCGGTACGCGCCGACCAGCACGTCCTCGCACGCGATCTTGTCGCGCGAGTACTTCCAGAACGGGTTGCGCAGGGGTGTCGACTCGGTCACGGGCAGGCGCCGGGGCGGCTTGTCGTACGCCGACGCCGAGCTGATGAAGATGTACTGCGCGGAGCGCCCCTCGACCAGTCGGAGCGCCGTCGCGACGTGCTCGGGGGTGAAGGAGAGGAAGTCGGCGACCACGTCGAAAGACATGCCCTCGAGCGCCGCGCGTGTGGCATCCTCGTCCCGGATGTCCGCGACGATCTCGCGCACGTCCCCGGGCAGCGAGCGCCGCCCCGAGCCGCGATTGAGCACGCTGACGTCGTGTCCCGCGTCGATTGCGGCCCGCACACAGGCCGCACTGATTGTTCCGGTTCCGCCGATGAAGAGCACACGCATGCGGTCGACCCTAGTCCCGGCCTCAACGAATCGTGTCCCCCTTCCGCTCGTTCAGCGGGGCTGATAACGAGCGGAAGGGGGACACGGATGCGTCAGCGAGACCCAGGTCAGTGGGTGTCGGTCGCCTCGACCTCGGTGCGGTCGCCCGACCACAGCGTGTGGAACGTGCCCGGCTTGTCGACGCGCTTGTAGGTGTGCGCTCCGAAGAAGTCGCGCTGGGCCTGGATGAGGGCGGCCGGCAGGCGCTCGGCGCGCAGGCCGTCGTAGTACGCAAGGGACGACGAGAACGCCGGGGCGGGGATGCCCGCGGTCGCCGCCGCCGACACGATCCGGCGCCACGCGCCCTGGGCGCGGGTCAGAGCGTCGACGAAGTACGGCGCCGTGAGCAGCACCGGCAGGTCCGGCGTCTCGGCGTAGGCATCCGCGATCCGGTTCAGGAACTGGGCACGGATGATGCAGCCGGCGCGCCAGATCTTCGAGACCGCGCCGAGGTCGATCTGCCAGTCGTACTCGGCGGCGCCCGCACGGATCTCGTCGAAGCCCTGCGAGTACGCGACGATCTTCGAGGCAAAGAGCGCGAGGCGCACGTCCTCGATGAACGCGTCCTCGTCCTCGAGCTCGAGTTCTTCTTCGGCGCCCGGCAGGTCGCGGGCGACCGACCGCTGCTCGGGGTGCGACGACAGCGAACGCGCGAACGTCGCCTCGGCGATGCCCGAGACGGGAACACCCAGGTCGAGAGCCGTCTGAACCGTCCAGGCACCGGTGCCCTTGGCCCCGGCCTGGTCGAGGATCACATCGACGAGCGGCTTGCCGGTGTCGAGGTCGACCTGGCGCAGCACCTCGGAGGTGATCTCGATAAGGTACGACTCGAGCTCGCCGGTGTTCCACTCGGCGAAGACATCCGCGATCTCGGCGGGGCTCTTGCCCGTGCCGCGACGGATCAGGTCGTACGCCTCGGCGATGAGCTGCATGTCGGCGTACTCGATGCCGTTGTGCACCATCTTGACGAAGTGCCCCGCGCCGTCGTGACCGATGTGCGTGACGCACGGTTCGCCCTCGGCCACCGCCGCGATGGATCGCAGGATCGGGCCGAGCTTGACCCACGACTCGTCTGAACCGCCGGGCATGAGGGAGGGCCCTTCGAGGGCTCCTTCTTCTCCGCCCGAGACGCCCATCCCGACGAAGTTGATGCCGGTCTCGCGCACGGCACGCTCGCGGCGGATGGTGTCGGTGAACAGCGAGTTGCCGCCGTCGATGATGATGTCGCCCGGCTCGAACACGTTGACGAGCTCGTCGATCACGGCATCCGTCGGGCCGCCGGCCTTCACCATGATCAGCGCGGCACGCGGCTTCTGCAGCGCGGCAGCGAATTCGGCGTAGTCGAAGGCGGGAACGAAGCCCGCCTCGGGGTGCTGTTCGGCCAGGTGTTCGGTCTTGTCGCGGCTGCGGTTGTAGATGGCGACCGTGTTGCCCTCGCGGCGAGCGAGGTTGCGCGCGAGGTTCGAGCCCATGACGGCGAGGCCGACGACGCCGATGTTTGCGACGGCTGCGCCATCCTCACCGGGGCCGGTGGGAGTCGCGGTATCGCGGTCGACATTCTCCGGGCGAGGTGCACCCTCGTGCTCGGGTGCCGAGCCGGGCGAGTCCTCCCGGTCAGTCGAGGTGTTGACCTGCGGGGACGGATCGTTCTGCGACACGCGCGCTCCTTGCGTTCCAAGAGGGGACGCATCCAGGCTATCGCGCCGTCCCTCGCGCCGCGCGGTAGAGGCCAGTCCGCGCGGCAGGGGCAGAACGAGCCGCGGCGGAGGTCAGTCCTTGCGGTATCCCGATCGGCCCATCGACCAGAACGCGCCGGCCGTGAGGACCGCACCCACCGCGGTCAACGCGCCGATGGACCACACGAGAACGTGGGAGAGGAATGCGCCGTCGATCATGATCTGCTCCGGTGGTGGGTCGGGGTGTCATCACGCTACAGGCAACTCCGCTAAGATGGTGTGCACCCTCGGCGAGGGATGTTGTTGTGCGGTCGTCCGACTGCGCGAGGCATCCGTGATCGACGTGGCGATGTGGGCCCCGGTGGCACTCCTCCCGCGTTGGCGTATGAGTCGAGAACCCCAGACCTACGCGACGCATCCCGCCGCGTGCCCACAAGGAGATTCATCATGTCGAAAGACACCCAGGCCGACGCCCAGGACGGCGCCAAGGTTCACGCCGAGCTTCGCACCAGCTTCGGCAAGGGCTTCGCCCGTCGCCTCCGCGCCGCCGGCAAGATCCCGGCCGTCATCTACGGCCACGGCGAAGAGCCCGTGCACGTCGCCCTCCCGGGCCACCAGGTCGCGCTGCTGCTGCGTCGCGCCAACGCGGTGCTCGAGCTCGATGTCGAAGGCACTAACCAGCTGACGCTGGTCAAGGACGTCCAGAAGGACCCCGTGCACCAGATCATCGAGCACATCGACCTCCTCGTCGTCAAGAAGGGCGAGAAGATCCAGGTCGACGTGCCCATCTCGGTCATCGGCGAGTCCGCGCCCGGAACGATCGCCGCCCAGGACGCCAACACGGTTCTGCTCGAGGTCGAAGCCACGCACATCCCGCAGCGCGTCGAGGTCGACGTCGAGGGACTCGAGGATGGCACGCACATCACCGCTGCCGACCTGAAGCTGCCCCGGGGTGCGTCGCTCATCGTCGATCCCGAGACGCTCATCGTCGCGATCTCGGTTCCGTCTTCGACCCTTGCGGCCGAGGACGAGATCGCCGAGCTCGATGCCGCCGTGTCCGCGGCGCAGGCCATCGAGGCCGAGGAAGCCAAGGACGAGTCCGCCGAATAAGCGTCCGCGCAACCGCGCAACCGGAGCCCGCTCTCGCCGATACGGTGGGGGCGGGCTCCGTGCATGAGGGCATCGACAGAGGGAGTGGACGTGGCTGACGCGTGGTTGGTGGTGGGGCTCGGCAATCCCGGTCCCCGTTATGAGAGCACGCGACACAACGTCGGGCAGATGGTCGTCGATGAACTCGCCCGGCGCCGCGGTGCGACGTTCAAATCCCATCGGTCCAACGCCCGGGTGGCGGAGACGTGGCTCAGCCCGGGCTCAGCCAAGCTCGTGCTGGCGAAGCCGAACTCGTTCATGAACGTCTCGGGCGGTCCGGTGTCGGGCCTTGCGGCGTTCTTCGGAATCGAGCCGGATCGCGTCATCGTCGTCCACGACGAGCTCGACATCCCGTTCGACACGATCAAGCTCAAGATCGGCGGCGGGCACGGCGGTCACAACGGCGTGCGTGATGTCGCGAAGGCCTTGGATACGCCGGAGTTCACGCGCGTTCGCGTGGGGATCGGACGTCCCCCCGGTCGCCAGGATGCGGCGGACTGGGTTCTCGACCCGTTCGGCGCGACCGAGAGGGTGCAGCTGCCGCTGCTCATCGGAGACGCCGCGGACGCTGTCGAGCTGCTCGTCGGCGAGGGGTTGCTCGCCGCACAGCAGCGGTACCACGCGCCCCGCGAGTAGCCCTCTTCCTACCCCCGGGGCGTCAGACGCCGATGCCGGCGCTGGCGCCCGTCGCGATCCCGGCGAGGCCGGCACCGTAGACGGTGGTGACGAAGATGAAGAACCCGACGACCGCGACCACGACGGCCGCGATGCCGGTGCCGAGCCCGCGGCGCTTCGCGATCGCGACGATGCCCTGCACGATCGCCCAGATGCCCAGCACCGTGCCGGCCCAGAAGGCGATCTCGCCGAGCAGTACCCACTCGCGCACGGGGGACAGGAATGAGAGGTTCTCCCACGCGCTGCTCGGCATCGTTTCCAGGCTGGACCAGCTCCAACTGCCGTTGCCGACCTGGAATGCGGCGACGGCACCGATGATCGGCGCGACCGCGGCTGCGCCGAGCGCGATCAGCAACGCGACCAGTCCGAGGCCACCCGGCTTCTTCGCGACGGGCGCGGCGGCGGGTGCCCCGCCCGCGGGGTAGGAGCCGGCGGGCTGGTAGCCGGCGTACGGACCGGGAGCGGCCGGATGCTGGGGGCCCGGATACTGCCCGCCCGCGTACGGCGGATTCGGGTACGGCGGAACCGGAGGAGCGACGGGTGGGGTGACCGGCGGCGCCACCGGACCGGCGGCCTCTGTAGGCGGCGCGGACGGTGGGGGCGGGAAGCCGCCCGAGGAGGGCGCATCCGTGGGCGGCGTCTGGTCGCTCATGCCCTCATCCTAGGGTCGCCGACGGCGCGGTGTCGGTGGGGGCTCGTAGACTGGTCAGGTGTCAATTCACGGAATCACGCGCGCCCTGGCGCGCTCAGAAGCGTTCCGTGATGGCCTCGACGAGGCATCCCGCGACGCCGACCTCTCGCTCAACGAAGGGCTCGTCGCCCCCGTGCTCTCGGCCTTGGTCGAGCGTCGCGCGGCGGCGGGGGGTCCGCCCGCGTTGCTCGCGATCACGCCGACCGGTCGTCGAGCGGACCAGCTCGGACCCTCCCTCGCGGCTTATCTGCCCGACGCGCTCGTGCTGTCGTTCCCCGCGTGGGAGACCCTGCCGCACGAGCGCTTGAGCCCGAGTCCCGAGACCGTCGGTGCCCGGCTCGAGGTGCTGCGCCGGGTCGCCGAGTGGGACGGGTCGCGGCCGCTCATCGTGACGGCGTCGGTGCGCGCCGCGCTCCAGCCGATCGCGTCGGGCCTCGAGAACGTCCGGCCCGTCGAGCTCGCCGTCGGCACACGCGGCCACGACCTGACGTCGTTGGCCGAACGACTCGTCGAACTCGCCTACACGCGCGTCGACATGGTTTCGCGTCGCGGCGAGTTCGCGCTGCGCGGAGGCATCCTGGACGTCTTCCCCGCGATAGCCGATCACCCGTGCCGCGTCGAGTTCTTCGGCGACGAGGTCGATCAGATCCGCGCGTTCGCTGTGGCCGATCAGCGTTCGCTGCCGGGCGCGATCGACTCGATCGCCCTGCCGCCGAGCCGAGAGCTGCTGCTGACGGCCGAGGTCCGAGAACGTGCTCGTGCGCTGCAGGGCGAGCTGCCGGGACTGGCGGGAATGCTCGAGCGGATGGCCGAGGGCATCGCCGTCGAGGGCATGGAGTCCCTCACGCCGGTCCTGGCGGACGGCATCGTTCCGCTCGTCGACTACCTCCCGGCGGGCACCGCGGTGGCCCTCGTCGATCCGGAACGCGCCGTCGCGCGCGCGATCACGCTGCAGGACACGAACCGCGAGTTCCTCGAGGCGGCTTGGAGTGCCGCGACAGCGGGCGCCGACACGCCGATCGACCTCGGCAAGGGTGACTTCCTGACCCTGCCGAACCTGCGGCAGGCGTCGGCCGAGCGCGGTGGCGTCTGGTGGACGCTGAGCGCGTTCGATTCGGGCGCCGTGGATGCGGTCGCCGATGGTGTGTTCGACGCGGGGGACACCTCGGTCATCCGATTCGCCGGAGCCGGCATCCCCTCGTTCCACGGCAACGTCGAGGGCGCGACGGCGCACGTCGGTGACCTGCTGGCGGACGGCTGGAGCGTCGTCGTCGCGGCCGCCGGTGCGGGTCTGGTCGATCGAGCGCGCGATGTGCTGTCCGAGCGGGGTTTCGCGGCGCGTGTCGTGGACGATGTCGTCGATGCTCCCGAGGCCGGCGTCGCGATGCTCGTGCAAGCCCCGATCGAGGCGGGGTTCTCCTTCGCCGACGCGAAGATCGCCGTGCTCACCGAATCCGACTTTTACGGGCGCACCATCAGCGCCGACTCGCGCGTGGTCAAGAAGCTGGCGTCGCGCCGGCGCAACGTCGTCGATCCGTTGCAGCTCAAGGCGGGCGACTTCGTCGTTCATTCCACGCACGGCATAGGCCGTTTCGTCGAACTCGTGCAGCGCGAGGTGTCGTCGGGCGGGCGCAATCCGGTCAAGACCAAGCGCGAATATCTCGTGGTCGAGTACGCCCCCAGCAAGCGCGGATTCCCCGGTGACAAGCTCTTCGTGCCGACCGATCAACTCGACCTGCTGTCGAAGTACGTCGGGGGAGAGGCCCCGACGCTGTCGAAGATGGGCGGCAGCGACTGGGCCGCGGCGAAGGGTAAGGCCCGCAAGGCCGTCCGGGACATCGCCGTCGAGCTCGTCAAGCTCTACTCGGCGCGTATGTCGGCCAAGGGATTCGCATTCAGTCCCGACACCCCGTGGCAGCGCGAGCTCGAAGAGGCATTCCCGTTCGCCGAGACGCCCGACCAGCTGCAGACGATCGACGAGGTCAAGGCCGACATGGAACGGCCCATCCCGATGGACCGCCTGCTCTCGGGCGATGTCGGCTTCGGCAAGACCGAGGTCGCCGTGCGCGCCGCGTTCAAGGCGATCCAGGACGGCAAGCAGGTCGCCATGCTCGTCCCGACCACGCTGCTGGTCAAGCAGCACCTCGAGACCTTCACGGAGCGGTTCGCCGGGTTCCCGGTGCGGGTGCGCGCCCTCTCGCGGTTCCAGACCGACAAAGAGGCGCGCGAGATCGTCGCGGGGCTCGAGGACGGCTCGATCGACATGGTGATCGGAACCCACCGCATCCTGACCGAGAAGGTGTCGTTCAAGGATGTCGGGCTGCTCATCATCGACGAGGAGCAGCGCTTCGGTGTCGAGCACAAGGACGCCCTGAAGAAGCTGAAGACCAACGTCGACATCCTGGCGATGAGCGCGACGCCGATTCCGCGCACGCTCGAGATGGCGGTGACCGGCATCCGCGAGATGTCCACGCTCGCGACGCCGCCCGAGGACCGGCATCCGATCCTGTCGTATGTGGGACCGCGGAACGACAAGCAGATCGCCGCCGCGATCCGCCGTGAGCTGCTGCGCGAGGGGCAGATCTTCTACGTCCACAACCGGGTCTCGTCGATCCAGCGGGTTGCGGCGCACCTGGCAGAGCTCGTTCCCGAGGCGCGCATCGCGGTGGCGCACGGACAGCTCGGCGAGCACGCGCTCGAGCAGGTCGTCGACGACTTCTGGGAGCGCAAGTTCGACGTCCTCGTGTGCACGACGATCATCGAGACCGGCCTCGACATCTCGAACGCCAACACGATCGTGATCGACCGCGCCGACAAGTACGGCCTGTCGCAGCTGCACCAGTTGCGCGGTCGCGTCGGCCGTGCGCGCGAGCGGGCGTATGCGTACTTCCTCTACGACGACATGAAGCCGCTGTCCGAGACCGCGGCCGACCGACTGGAGACCATCGCGGTCAACAACGACCTCGGGTCGGGCATGCAGGTCGCTCTGAAGGACCTCGAACTGCGTGGCGCAGGCAACATGCTCGGTGCCGAGCAGGCAGGCCATATCGCGGGCGTCGGATTCGACCTGTACCTGCGCATGATCGGCGAGGCCGTCGCGACGTTCCGTGGCGACGATGTGGAGGGGCAGACCGAACTGCGACTCGAGCTGCCGGTGCGGGCGCGCATCCCGGAGTCGTACATCGACAGCGAGCGTCTGCGGCTCGAGGCGTACCAGAAGCTTTCGTCCGCAGCGACGGCAACGGCGGCACCCGACGCGATCGACCTGGTCGTCGAAGAGCTCCGCGACCGCTACGGCGAGCCGCCCGCCGAGGTCACGGGTATCGTCGCGGTCGCTCGCCTGCGCCGCCGCGCGGCACGCTCCGGCCTGACGGATGTCGTCGCGATGGGCCCGAATCTGCGGGTCGCTCCGGCACATCTGCCGGATTCGTTGCGCGTACGGATGCAGCGGCTCTACCCCGGCGCGAAGCTCATGTCGGGCGGCGAGGCACTCGTGGTGCCGATGCCGCGGTCGGGCGCCGACGCGCTACCGGACGACGAGCTGATCGCCTGGACGGGGCAGTTGCTGACGGCGCTGTTCCCCGAGCCCACGCCCGAGGCTCCGGCCACCGGTGTGGCACAGGAGTCCGCGCCCGCGGCATCCGCCTGACCGTTCTCCCGGCTGCCCAGACAGCGAGGGTGCGCGTTCTGCCGCACGAAGGTGCCCGTTCTACCGGACGAAAGTGCCCCTTCTGCCGCCGCCGAGCGGAGTAGGTTGAGCGCATGCTGTTCGAGCACCTCGGGGCGCGGCCCCGCATAGACCCGTCGGCGGTGATCGCCGAGACCGCGGTCATCTCAGGTGATGTCGAGATCGGTCCCGACTGCCAGGTCTTGCACGGCGCCGTGATCACGGCCGAGGGCGGCCCGATCACGCTCGCCGCCTGCGTCGTCGTGATGGAGAACGCCGTCATCCGCGCCACGGCGGCCGACGCCGTGCACATCGGCGATCACACGCTCATCGGCCCGGGCGCGACGGTGAGCGGCGCGGTCATCGGCTCCGAGGTGTTCCTCGCGACAGGCACGCGCGTGTTCAACGGTGCGCGGATCGGGGACCGCTGCGAGGTGCGGATCGGTGCGATCGTGCACCTGCGGACGACCCTTCCGCCCGAGACCGTTGTGCCGATCGCCTGGATCGCGGTGGGACACCCGCTCGGGCTGTACTCACCCGACCGGCACGACGAGATCTGGGCCGCGCAGAAGGAGCTCGACTTTCCGGGCTACGTCTTCGGTCTCGATCGCGACACACCCGACGTGATGGTCCAACTCACCGAACGCTACGGCCGCAGCCTGTCGCGCCACGCGCAGGACCGTCGCGTCGACTGAGCGGACGGGTCAGACCCAGTTTGCGCCGCAGGAGAGGCAGCGGAACTCGAGGCCAGGCTCGTCTTCGTACAGCTCGTCGTCGATGGGCCTGCTGCCAGCGTGCCTCTGGCCGCCGTGCTTGGCGCTGCGGTGTTCTTCGCCGCGCAGCTCGTCGTCGCGGTCGAGCTCGAGGACGAACCATTTGACCTCCACGACCTGCACACGTGTGTCGTCGCAAACGGGGCAGATCTCGGCGTCGAGTTCGCTGACGTCTTCTCGTGTCTTGATCATGACCACACGCTAGGCCGGGCCTCCGACATCCATCCGACCGCCACGCGATGGCCTCGCTCGCCCGTCGCCGAACGGACGCAACACGCCGTCCGACTCGCTGCCGCGCGGCGTGTTGCGTCCTCTCGGTTCGTGAACCGATCGGCCCTGCCTCCCGAACGGACGCAACACGCCGTCCGCCTCGCTGCCGCGCGGCGTGTTGCGTCCTCTCGGTTCGTGAACCGATCGGCCCTGCCTCCCGAACGGACGCAACACGCCGTCCGATTCGCCGCCGCGCGGCGTGTTGCGTCCGTTCGCGCGGAGGTCGGGGGAGTCGGGGAGGGCTCAGCCGGTGTTCTGCAGGCCGGCCGCGACGCCGCTGACCGACAGCAGCAGCAGACGCTGCTGCTCGGGATCGGCGCCCGAACCGTCGGCACGCGAACCGGCGGCGGCCGACGCGCGCAGGGCGCGCAGGGCGCGCAGCTGCAGCATCGACAGCGCGTCTACGTACGGGCTGCGCATCTTGACCGCGCGCTGCAGCACGGGCTTGTTCGAGAGAAGCTCGCCGCCGCCGGTGATTCGGATCACCCAGTCACGCGTCGATTCCATCTCGGCGAGCACCAACTCGGCGAGTTCGTCCCGGTCGCCCAGCGCGAGGTAGCGGCGGGCGATCCGCGGATCGGCCTTGGCGAGGCTCATCGCGACGTTGTCGATCATGGTGCGAAGGAGCGGCCACTCGTCGTACGCCTCGCGCAGCAGGGCTTCGTCCCCCACCGCATCGAGCGCGGTGCCGAGCCCGAACCAGCCAGCGAGGTTGATGCGCGCTTGCGTCCACGCGAACACCCACGGGATGGCCCGCAGGTCCTCGAGCGATTCGACCGACAGTCCGCGGCGGGCCGGCCGTGAGCCGAGCGCCAGCAGGCCGACCTCTTCGAGGGGTGTGACGGTCGCGAACCACGGCGCGAATCCGGGTGCGCGGACCAGCGAGAAGAAACGTTCACGGGATGCGGAATCCATTGTCGCCGCGACGTCCGCGTACCGAGAGGCGGCCGCCTCGTTGCGTCGCTCGATCGACGGCGACGACGCCAGCAGTGTGGCCGCCGCGACCTGGTCGATGTGCCGCATGGCGATCGTCGGGTCGCCGTAGCGGGCGAAGATGACCTCGCCCTGCTCGGTGAGCTTGAAGCGGCCCTCGACGGAGTGCGGCGGCTGCGCCAGGATCGCGCTGTTGGCAGGGCCGCCGCCGCGTCCGAGCGCGCCTCCGCGACCGTGGAACAGGGTCAGTTCGATGCCCTCTTCGCGTGCCCAGGCGGCGATCGCGGCCTGGGCCTCGTACAGCGCGAGGTTCGCGGCGACGGGTCCGACATCCTTCGACGAGTCGGAGTATCCGAGCATGACCTCGAGGCGACGACCCGTCTCGTCCAGTCGCGCGGCGAACTCGGGGTGCGTGACGATCTCGGCCAGGATCTTCGGCGCCGCCTGCAGGTCGGCGAAGGTCTCGAACAGGGGGATGACATCCAGGACCGGACCGGATGCATCCGGTCCCACGGCGTATCGCGCGAGGCGCCGGACGTTTGCGAGGTCTTCAGCCGACTGCGTGAACGAGACGATGTAGCGACCGGCCGCGCGCGGTCCGAAGCGCTCCTGTACGAAGGCGACGGCCCGGAAGACCTCGACGACCTCGTCCGTCGTGTCGCTCAGCGCCCCCCCGGCCTCGAGCTCTTCGAGGGCCTTGCGGTGCACCTGGGAATGCTGGCGCACTTCGAGCTCAGCCAGGTGGAAGCCGTACGTCTCGACCTGCCAGATCAGCTGCTGCAGTCCGCCGAACGCGTGGCGCTCGGCCGAGGCGGCGACGAGCGAATCCTGCACGACCCGCAGATCGGCGAGCAGTTCATCCGGGTCGCGGAAAGCGAGGTCGGCATCTCGTGTGCGGGTCGCGGCGATGCGGCGGGCGAGCATCAACAGGATGCGTCGGTGCGGCTCGTTGGGCGAGCGTTTGGCGATGTCGGCCGCCGCGTCTTCGTCCGCCGCGCGCAGTCGATTCCACAGGGCGACGAGCGCCGGGCTCGGGGGAGTGGTCTCGGCGTCGAGGGTCAGTGATCGACCCACGCGGGAGGCCGTGCGCTCGAGGCCGAGCAGCACGTGCTCGGAGGCGATCGCGGCGGCCTTGCGGGTGACCTTCGCCGTGACGAAGGGGTTGCCGTCGCGGTCTCCGCCGACCCATGAGCCGACGCGCACGAACGGGCGCACGATGGGCGCTCGGCGGCCCGCATCGGGGCCCTGGAGCGCGTCGTCGACGCGGCGGTACACCTGCGGCACCGCGGTGTAGAGGGTCTCGTCGAACACCGCCATGATCGCGCGGACCTCATCGGTCGGCGAGGGCTTCTCGGCCCGAAGCGGTGCCGTGCGCCAGAGCGTGTCGATCTCTTCGAGGATGCGGCGGCGCGCTCGTCGCTCGTCGGCACCGCCGTCGAGCGACGAGTCCAGGGTCTCGAGCAGCGTCGCGATGCGGCGCACGGTCGAGGAGATCGCGCGGCGGCGGGCCTCGGTGGGATGCGCCGTGAAGACGGGGTGGAACCGCAGGCCCTGCAGCCGGTCGAGGGCGGTCTCGTCGCCGACCTCTTCCGCGAGACGCGCGAACGCGGCGGCTATCGAGTCCGTCGCGTTCTCCTTCTCGGGGCGCCCGTCGCGCTCGCGCAGGACACGAACGCGCTGGTGCTCTTCGGCGAGGTTGACCAGGTGGAAGTAGCAGGTGAAGGCGCGTGCGACCTCGTCGGCACGCTCGACCGAGAAGGACTCGACGATGGCCTCGGCTCGCTCGAACGCCTCGGGGCTCGGGTCGGTGTAGGCCTGAATCGTCGCGGTGCGCAACCGCTCGACGTCATCGAACAGGCCGGGTGCGCCGCTCTCGCGGAGCACCTGGCCGAGCAGAGCGCCCAGCATCCGCACGTCCGCGCGCATCGACTGGGGCAGTTCCTGACCGGCGTCGAAGCGCCCGACGAGATCGATCGCTTCGGTGGGTGTGGGTTCGGGCATGGGTTTCAGGGTAGTGCGGGAGTGTTACCGGTTCGTCACGCTCGGTATGGGCGCACCGACAGTGCTCGGGGAAGGTGCCGGGGCGCCCGGTAGACTGGGCCACTGGTGTGCCGGGAAGTCTGGTCGGCGGCCGCGCGAGCGCGCCCACCGACCATCGCGGGTAACCGCGTGGCCCCCAACCGAAAGGACCCCGTGGCCCTCCTTCGTTCTGCCCGATTCCCCGCAATCATCCTTCTGGCAGCCGCCGTCGCGGCGCTGATCGTCGCCAACTCGCCGCTCGGCGCGAGCGCCGACGCCATCAAGGACACCTACCTTGGTATCCCGGGCGTGTTCGAGATGTCGGTCGGGCACTGGATCCAGGACGGCCTGCTCGCGATCTTCTTCTTCGTCGTCGCGATCGAGCTGCAGTTCGAACTCACCGCCGGCGAGCTCAACTCCGCGCGCAAGGCGCTCCAGCCGGCTATCGCGGCAGCGGGTGGCGTTCTCATCCCGATCGCGATCTACGTCGCTTTTGCCGCGGGATCGGATGCGTCACGCGGATGGCCCATCCCGACCGCGACCGACATCGCCTTCGCCCTCGGGGTGCTCGCGGTCTTCGGCAAGGGTTTGCCCTCCGGCATCCGGATCTTCCTGCTCGCCCTCGCGATTCTGGATGACATCGTCGGCATCCTGTTCATCGCCGTGCTCTTCACGACCGATGTCAACTTCGCTCTGCTGGGCATCTCCGCCGTGCTCGTCGTGATCTTCGGTCTGCTGAGCCGCCGCCTCGACACCCGTGCGCGCGTGCCGATCGCCGTGATCCTGGTGGTGCTCGGCATCGCGACGTGGGTTTTGGTCTACCTCTCCGGTGTGCACGCCACGATCGCCGGCGTTGCGCTGGGGCTGGCATTCGCGCAGAGCCCTGCCCTCCGCACGCGCCACGCACTCGAGCCCTGGGTCAACGGCCTCGTGCTGCCCCTGTTCGCGTTCTCGGCCGCACTCGTCGTCATCCCGATGGTGTCGCCCGCGCAGCTCTCGCCCGCCTTCTGGGGCATCCTCGTCGCGCTCCCCGTCGGAAAGATGATCGGCATCTCGCTGTTCAGCTGGATCTCGCTGCGCCTCGCGAATCGCGGAGCGACGCCCCACCTGTCGTTTGCCGATCTTCTGGCGGCCGGTGCGCTCGGTGGTATCGGCTTCACGGTCTCGCTGCTGCTGTCCGAGTTGGCGTTCGCGGGTGACCCCCTCGTCCGGGACGAGGCGACTCTCGGTGTGCTCGCGGGCTCCGGAATCTCGCTCGTCATCGCGGCGGTGCTGGTGTCGCTGCGGGCCCGGCACTTCCGTCGTCTCGCGCACGTCGAGTCCGACGACGTCGAAGTGCCACCGACGTCGACGCCGACGGGTGGCCAGCTCGCCTGAGCCGTGGGGCAGGATGGGGCGATGAAGAGTCAGGATGCTGTTGCCGCGCGCCGCGCCGAGGCGCTGGCCGCGGCCGCCGAGACGATGCGGGTGGTTCGCGATCGGTGCGTCTGGACCCAGCGGATCACGCACCGCGACCTCGTGCCGTATCTGATCGAGGAGAGTGCCGAGCTGGTCGACGCTGTCGAGGCTGGCTCGCGTGCGGAACTGCGTGAGGAGCTCGGCGATCTGCTGTGGCAGGTGCTGTTCCACGCCGAAATCGCGTCGCGCGACGACGCTGAACCCTTCGACATTGCGGATGTCGCCGAAGGGCTGACGGAGAAGATGGTGCGCAGGCATCCGCACGTCTTCGGTGATGATGTCGCCGAGACGCCCGAGCAGGTGCTGGTGCTCTGGAATGCGGCGAAGGCGGCCGAGAAGAGCGAGCGGCGGAGCGTGTTGGATGGCGTAGCTCGAGGCATGCCCTCGCTGGCGTTGGCGCAGAAGCTGCTCGGGAAGGGGTCGGGGCTTGTACCCGCGCCGGAGCTCGTCGCGACCGCTCCGGACAGCGAGGCCGAGCTCGGTGACGCGCTTCTTGCCCTCGTAGCGCAGGCCCGGTCCCGGGGTTGGGATGCCGAGCGGGCCCTGCGGGAGCGCCTGCGCACGCTCGAGTCCGACATCCGCGCCGCCGAGGCGGGCTGAGCCGCTCGTTGAGCATCGGGGATCCGGTGAGCGTCGGAGCATCCGGCGCCGCGGACTCCGACGCTGGCCGGATCTCCGACCGCGAGCAAAGGCTGGCGACTGAGGTGCCCGGCGGCGGATGAAAGGATAGGGCCGTGGCATCCGTGAACCCGCCGCGCGGCATGCGCGACTTCCTCCCCGCCGAAAAGGCTCGCCGCGAGCGTGTGCTCGCCGTCATCCGCGACCGCTACCGCGCGCACGGATTCGACGAGATCGAGACGCCCGTCGTCGAGGACTACGATCGCCTGCACTCAGGGCTCGGCGGCGACAACGAGAAGCTGTCGTTCAGCATCCTGCGCCGAGGTCTCGACGCCGACGGCATCCGTGCCGCAGCGGACGATCCCGCGGCGCTCGCCGACCTGGGCCTCCGCTACGACCTGACGGTGCCGCTCGCCCGCTTCTACGCGTCGCACCGCGCCGAGCTTCCGAGCGTGTTCCGTGCCGTGCAGATCGCGCCCGTGTGGCGCGCGGAGCGTCCGCAGAAGGGCCGCTACCGCCAGTTCGTGCAGTGCGACATCGATGTTCTGGGCGATGCGACTCCCCGCGCCGAGGCCGAGCTGATCGCCGCGACGCTCGACACCCTCGACGCTCTGGGGCTCGCGGGTGCGACGGTGCGCATCAACGACCGACGTGCGCTCGACGGGATGCTCGCGACCTTCGGTTTTGCGGATGCCGAGCGTGCGGGCGTCCTGATCACGATCGACAAGCTCGACAAGATCGGGCCGGACGGCGTGACGGGCGAACTCCGCGAGCGGGGCGCAACGCCCGCGGCCGTGGACGCCTTCGAGGCGTTCCTGCGCCGCCCTCAGACCCGCGAATACAACCCGTACGGCGAGCGGCAGATCCGCAAGTCGCTGCCCGAGGGAATCCCGGACGAGGTCATCGCGCACCTCGTCGGTCTCGGCGAGGCGGTCGCCGCGGCACGACCGGCGTCGGACGCATCCGAGATTCCCCTCGTCTTCGACCCGTTCCTCGTTCGGGGTATGGGGTACTACACCGGGACGATCTTCGAACTCGCCCACCCGAGCGTCAGTTATTCGCTTGGCGGCGGGGGGCGCTACGACGGCATGATCGGTCGGTTCCTCGGCTCGGATGTCCCGGCCGTCGGGTTCTCGATCGGGTTCGAGCGCATCGTCGATCTGGTCGAGGCGGGTGAGGATGCCGCGGTCACAGCGGTCGTCCTGGTGCACGACGCCGATGTGCCTGTCGCCGAGCTCCTCGCGCTCAAGGCGTCCTTCCTCGCCGAGGGCGCACGCGTACGGCTCGAGCGCCGGACGAAGAACCTCAAGCCGACCCTCGAGCGCGCCGTGTCCGACGGATACACGGAGTTCGCGACGGTTGCTTCCGGAGCCGAGCGCTCGTCGCTCACGCTGAAGCCGCTGGCGTAGCGAACGGCCTGACGAACAGCGCCGCGGAACGCACGCGTCGCCCGCGCGACAGACGGCGTTCACCTCGGCGGGGTGTGATCGCGGGTATGAGCCGCTCCCGCATCGCCCTGACGGTCGGTGCGGCGCTCGCTCTCGCGGCGGCCGTGAGCTTCGGTGTCGCGGTGGGTGCGCGGATGCTTCTGACGCGTCAGGCAGCTGTGGCCCGGCGGCGGATCGGCAAGCCGCTCGGTGAACTCGCGCCGCGCTCGGATCGGGTGTGGCGGAAGAGTTTGACGGGCGAGATCGTCGAGCTGCTGGTGCTCGGGGACTCGATCGCGGCCGGGCTCGGTGCCGATCGCCGCAAGGACACCCTCGGGGCTCGCCTGGCTAAGGGACTCGCGACCCGCCTCGGCCGTCCGGTGCGCCTCCGCACCGCGGCGATCGTCGGATCCGAATCATCCGCGCTCGCCGAACAGATCGACGGCCTGCCCGGGGACTACGTCGCCGATGTCGCGGTGATCGTGGTCGGCGGCAACGACGTGACCCACCGCATCCCCGCGTCGGTGTCGGCCGAGCACCTGCGCGCCGCGATCACGCGGCTGCGCGCTCGTGGCATACCTGTCGTCGTGGGCACCTGCCCCGACCTCGGGGCGCTCCGTCCGGTGCCCCAACCGCTGCGAATACTGGGATCGCAGATGTCCCGGCAGCTCGCCGCGGCCCAGGCGGCCGTGGCCGAAAGATCGGGCGCGACCGCCGTGTCGCTGCGCAGCGCGGTGGGCGCGGTGTTCTTCGATCAGCCCGATGAGATGTTCGGCGTCGACCGCTTCCACCCGAGCGCCCTGGGGTATCGGCGGACCGCCGAGGCGCTGCTGCCGGTCGTCGTCGCGACCGTGGAGGGCCGGAGAGCGGGAACCGACACGGTGTGACGCAAGCCCTCGCGGCAGCGCCGACGCGGCTGATAGCGTGCTCACCACGAATGCGGGAACACGGACACTGACGACGCGGGAGCAACATGGCGCGGTTCGAGAAAGACCAGCAGACGGCCGCATCCCCGGCCCCCGAGGGCAGACCGCGGGAGCAGTGGACGGGCCAGGTCGGGTTCATCCTGTCGGCGATCGGGTCGGCCGTCGGGCTCGGCAACATCTGGCGCTTTCCCGGCGTCGCGTACGAGAACGGTGGCGGTGCGTTCCTCGTTCCCTATCTGATCGCGCTGCTGACCGCGGGCATCCCGATCCTGTTCCTCGACTACGCGATCGGCCACCGCTTCCGAGGCGCCGCACCGACCGCCTTCCGGCGCCTCGGTGGAAAGACCGGCCGGTGGATGGAATCGCTCGGATGGTTCCAGGTGACCATCGCGTTCGTGATCGGGCTGTACTACACGGTCGTCATCGCCTGGTCGCTGAGCTTCTTCGTCTTCTCCTTCGACCTGCGGTGGGGCGACGATCCCGCGGCGTTCCTCACGGGGGAGTACCTGCAGACAGGCGACCCGGGCTTCAGTCTCGAGTTCGTGCCGGGCGTCCTGATCCCGCTCGCGACCGTCTGGGTGCTCGCCATCGCCGTGCTCGCCGCCGGTGTCGCGAAGGGACTGCAGCGCGTGAACGTCATCGCGCTCCCGGTGCTCGTGATCGCATTCCTGATCCTGGTCGTTCGTGCCCTGTTCCTCGACGGCGCGGCAGAAGGCCTCAACGCCCTGTTCACCCCCGACTGGACGGCGCTCGCCGACCCGAACGTCTGGATCGCGGCGTACAGCCAGATCTTCTTCTCCCTGTCGATCGCGTTCGGCATCATGATCACCTACGCGTCGTACCGCAAGCGCCGCTCGAACCTCACGACGCCCGGCCTCGTGGTGGCGTTCTCGAACTCCTCGTTCGAGATCCTCGCGGGGATCGGCGTGTTCGCCACCCTCGGATTCTTCGCCTTCAGCCAGGGCGTGGCGATCGACGAACTCGAGGGGCTGACGGGGGTGGGGCTGTCGTTCATCACGTTCCCCGCGATCGTGTCGCAGATGCCGGGCGGGCCGATATTCGGGTGCCTGTTCTTCGGGTCTTTGACCCTCGCCGGGTTCACGTCGCTCGTGTCGGTCCTGCAGGTCGTCTCGGCCGCGGTGCAGGAGAAGTTCGGGCTCTCGACCCGCCGCGCCGCCCTCTCGGTCGGTATCGTCTCGGCCATCCTGTCGATGCTGATCTTCTCGACGACGACCGGGCTTCTCGCTCTCGATGTCGTCGACCAGTGGGCCAACAACATCGGCATCGTGGCATCCGCGATCCTGACGACGGTCCTGGTGCTGTGGGTCGCGCGCAAGGGCCCCGAGCTGCGTTACCACCTCGACTCCCTGTCGACCTTCCGCGTCGGCCGTGTCTGGGTGCTGCTCGTCAGCGTTCTGGCGCCGCTCGTGCTCGGCTACATGCTGGTCTCCCGCATCGTCGTCCTCATCACCGAGGGCTACGGGGGGATGCCTCCGTGGTACCTGCTCGTGTTCGGCTGGGGCACGGTGCTCGTTCTCGTCGTCGGCGCGGTCGTGCTCTCGGTTCTGCGGTGGAAGCGCTCGCCGGATGACTTCACCGCGTGGCCGGAGTATCCGCCCCTTTCTGCTGAGCGTGCGGCGCCGGGCGCTACATCACGCGGCGCGAAGGGAGCACGGTCATGACCCCGATCGCGATCGCGTTCTTGATCCTGTCGATCCTGATCGTCTGGGGCGGGATGCTGACGAGCATCCTGTTTCTGCGCCATCGGCCGGAACTCGCCGAATACCCGCCCGGCGCGGTGGACGATGAGCGCGAGGCCGCCGGCATCATCGAGCACGACACCTGATGGCCGAATCGACCCCCGCGAACTGGCGAAGCGCGGACGAGTACCTCATCGACTCGCTCGTCGGACACGACGCGGCGCTCGAATCAGCGGTGGCGGCGCAGCGCGCGGCCGGTCTTCCCGCGATCGAGGTGGCTCCGGTCGCCGGAAAGCTGCTTCACCTGCTCGCTCGGATAGCGGGAGCTCGACGCGTGCTCGAGATCGGGACACTCGGCGGATACTCGACCATCTGGCTCGCTCGTGCGCTCGACGAGAACGGTCGCGTGATCACGATCGAGGCGGAGGCACGCAACGCAGAAGTCGCGCGTGCCAACATCGACGCGGCGGGGGTAGGGGAGCGGGTCGAGATCCTCGTTGGGCGAGCCGTGGAGGTTCTGCCGACCCTCGAGGGTACGGAACCCTTCGATCTGGTCTTCATCGACGCCGACAAGGAATCGAACACGATCTACCTCGACTGGGCGGCACGCCTCGGACGGCCCGGCACCGTGGTCGTGCTCGACAACATCGGCCGCGAGGGTGAGATCGTCGATCCGCACACGACCGACCCCCGTGTCGCCGGCACGCGCGCTGCCCTCGAGATGCTGGGTGCCGATGCGCGTTTCGACGCAACGGCCCTGCAGACGGTCGGGCTGAAAGGGTGGGACGGATTCGCCCTCGCGGTCGTCACGGGGGCATCGGCACCGTAACGCGCGGTGAACGACGCGCTCGCGCCCTGTGCGCACGCGACCACCTCGCTAGACTGACCGCGGACCGACGACGCTCCGAAAACCACCCGCAGTGCACGAGCAAGGAGTCAAACACGTGGCACTCATCGAGGCAGTAGGCGCCCGCGAAATCCTCGATTCGCGAGGCAACCCGACAGTCGAAGTGGAGGTGCTGCTCGACGACGGAATCGTTCAGCGGGCCGCTGTTCCCTCCGGCGCATCCACCGGAGCATTCGAAGCGTACGAACTGCGCGACGGCGACAAGAGCCGTTACGGCGGCAAGGGCGTGCTGAAGGCCGTCGACGCCGTCATCGACGAGCTCGGCCCGGCCCTCGAGGGCATCGAAGCCAGCGAGCAGCGCATCGTCGACGAGATCATGATCGAGACCGACGGCACCGAGAACAAGAGCCGCGTCGGCGCCAACGCCATCCTCGGCGTCAGCCTCGCGGTTGCGAAGGCTGCGGCCGACTCGGCCGATCTGCCCCTCTTCCGCTACCTGGGTGGTCCGAACGCGCACGTCCTTCCCGTTCCCCTGTTCAATGTCATCAACGGCGGATCGCACGCCGACAACGGCATCGACATGCAGGAGTTCTTCCTCGCGCCGATCGGCGCCGAGACGTTCTCCGAGGCCCTCCGCTGGGGCACCGAGACCTACCACGTCCTCAAGGGCGAGCTGTTGAAGGCGGGCTACGCCACGGGCCTCGGCGACGAGGGCGGATTCGCCCCCGACCTACCGAGCAACCGCGAGGGCCTGGACTTCCTCATCACGGCCATCGAGAAGGCCGGATTCACGCCCGGCACCGACATCGCGCTCGGCATGGATGTCGCCGCGACCGAGTTCTTCCGCGACGGCGCGTACGTCTTCGAGGGTAAGAACTGGACGGCTGAAGAGCTCACCGACTACTACATCGAGCTCGCGAACGCCTACCCGATCATCACGATCGAGGACGCCCTCGCCGAGGACGACTGGGACGCCTGGAAGCACCTCACCGAGAAGCTCGGATCGAAAATCCAGCTCGTCGGCGACGACCTGTTCGTGACCAACCCCACCCGCCTGGCGGATGGCATCAACCGCGGTGTCGCCAACTCGCTGCTGGTCAAGGTCAACCAGATCGGCACGCTCTCCGAGACGCTCGACGCCGTCGACATGGCGCACCGCGCCGGCTACACGACGATGTTCTCGCACCGCTCGGGTGAGACCGAAGACACCACGATCGCCGACCTCGCCGTCGCGACCGGGTCGGGTCAGATCAAGAGCGGCGCGCCCGCCCGCAGCGAGCGCGTCGCGAAATACAATCAGCTTCTGCGTATCGAAGAAGAGCTCGGCGACGCCGCGATCTTCGCGGGCCGCTCGGCCTTCCCCCGCTACCAGGGGTAACGCACCGAAGCAGGACTGAAGGAGGGGGGAACCGTGGCGAAACGACCGGTTCCCCCCTCTTCCGTTTCCCGCCCGGCTGCTTCTCGGAGCTCGGCCCGCCGTCCATCCGGCTCACAGCAGCCATCTTCACGGCAGGCTTCGTCACGGCAGGCACGGTCGCGTCCGGCCGACCGCGAATCCGGTGCGCGCCGGGTCGATGTGCGGGGCTGGCTCGGCGGGGTGCGGCTCTCCGGGTTCATGGTCGTGATGATGAGTCTGGTGGTACTCGCCGCGTTCGTCCTCGTGCCCACCTTCGGCAACTTCGTGCAGCAGCGTCAGACGATCGCAGCGCTCGAGGCATCCGTCGTCGCGGGCCAAGAAGAGGTCGAGCAGCTCACGCAGCAGCAGGAACGCTGGGGCGACCCCGCCTACATCACGACACAGGCGCGCGAGCGGCTGTATTACATGCGTCCCGGCGAGGTCGTCTACCTGGTCGTGAACGACCTGCCTGCCGATCTGCAGCCGACGGCGGAGAAGCCCGTGAGCGCGGATGTCGTCGAGACGCCGACGGACTGGATGACGCAGCTATTGGCATCGGTGACGACCGCCGGGCTCGCCCAGACCGTGACCGAACCGACGATCGGCGTGCCCGACCCCGAACCGTCGACCGAGAGTCCCGCCCCGTAGCAGACGGGCCGTCCTCGGCAGCTTCGGCGGTTACCCTGGTCAGGTGACGACACCGCCCTTCGCCGCGCCCACCGAGGCCGAACTCGCGGTCGTCAGCGCGCAATTGGGGCGGCCCGCTCGCGGAGTCCTCGGCATCGCCGCACGCTGCGTGTGTGGAAATCCGACGGTTGTCGCGACATCGCCACGGTTGCCCGATGGCAGCCCCTTCCCGACGTTCTACTACCTGACGCATCCGGCCGCCACCGCGGCGATGAGCGAGCTCGAGGCGACGCACGTCATGGCCGAGCTGCAGGATCTGCTGGTCGACGACGACATCTCGGCCGAGTACGCCCGCGCCCACGCCGCGTACCTCGCCGACCGCTCGAACTATGGCGATGTCGACGAGATCGCGGGCATCTCCGCCGGCGGTATGCCGGTCCGGGTGAAGTGCCTGCACGCCCTGGCCGGTCATGCGCTCGCCGCCGGACCGGGCGTCAACCCGATCGGAGACCGAGCCCTCGAGCGCTCGCGCTGGTCGCCGGGCGTGTGCGAGTGCGAGACGCCGGGTTCGGCCTCGTGAAGACCTCGCGCGCCCTCGCGCTGCTGCTCGCGGCCGTGATCGCTGCGACGCCCGTCTTCTTCGGCCCTCCCGCCGCCGCATCGCCGGTCCCCGATGACACGGCAGACCCGGTCCGCGCCGCGGAGTATTGGCTCGATTCGCTGGGGGTGCGTACCGCCTGGCAGACGACCCGAGGCGCGGGGCAGACGATCGCGATCATCGACACGGGCATCGGCTCGGGGCCGCCCGAGTTCCAGGGCGCCGTAGCGGGAGGAACGGATGTCTCGGGTCTCGGCAGCTCGGATGGCCGCACGCCCGTCGGGGTCGTGGACTCCAACCACGGGTCGTGGGTTGCGTCCCTCGCCGCCGCGCGGGGAACGGCCGACGGTAAAGGAATGGTGGGGGTCGCGCCCGACGCGAAACTCCTCTCGGTGTCGCTCGGGTTCGGGTCATCCGCCCCTGTCCCGTTCGTGGATCAGGTCTCCGAGGCGATCCGTTGGGCGGTCGATAACGGCGCGACCGTCATCAACCTCTCTTTCACGACGAACACCCTGGGCTGGGACCCGCTCTGGGACAGCGCGTTCGAGTACGCGTTCGACAACGACGTCGTCGTGGTCGTCGCGGCCGGCAACCGCGGCACGGGTACGACCCGCGTCGGCGCTCCGGCGACCATTCCCGGCGTGCTGACGGTCGGCGGTGTCGACCCCCAGGGCAACGCGAGTGTCGAAGCGTCGACGCAGGGGATCACGATCGGGATCTCGGCACCGAGCGAAAAGCTGCTGGGCGTATCGGCGGACGGCCGAATCGTCGAGTGGAGCGGCACGAGCGGCGCGGCGCCCCTCGTCGCCGGCATCGCCGCGCTGGTGCGCTCGGCGCATCCTGAGCTCGACGTCGCCAACGTCATCAACCGGATCATCGAGACGGCCAGACCGGCCGCCGGCACGGACCCCCGGCTCTACGGTGCCGGCATCGTGGATGCGGCGGGCGCCGTTTCGGCCAGCGTCGCTTCGGTGACCGAGAACCCGATGGGGAGCCTGGAGGAGTGGATTCGGCTCTACCGCCGTGCTGACTCGGGCCCGGCGCCCGATCAGACCGCGGTTCCGGTCGAGGTGGACGCTTTGCCCCCCGCGGATACGGCGACACCGGCCCGTTCGCCGCTGCTGCCGTCACGCGAATCCCTCGTCTACGGCTCTCTACCGCTTTTCGCGATCACCCTGGCTGGTATCCTGGTGGCGCTCGGCGTCACTGCAGCTGCCCGGCGAGTCAGAACGGCGCGCGATTTACGCACGCCGAGCAGTTGAACTGTCAAGGAGTCCCTTTCACGTGAGTAACACCGTGCCCGTGACGAACGCCGAGCCCACGAACTCAGGGCCAACGAACACCGTGCCCAAGATTCTCGTGGTCGGCGGCGGCTATGCAGGCTTCTATACGGCGTGGAAGCTCGAAAAGCACCTGCGCAAGGGTGAGGCCGCCGTCACGATCGTCGACCCCCTGCCCTACATGACCTACCAGCCGTTCCTTCCCGAGGTCGCGGCGGGCTCCATCGAGGCGCGCCACTCCGTCGTCGCCCTGCGCCGTCACCTGAAGCGCACGAAGGTCGTCACGGCGAAGGTGACCGGGATCGACCACGCGCACAAGACCGCCACGCTCACGCCGGCCGTCGGCGAGCCGTGGCAGGAGCAGTACGACCAGATCGTCATCACCGCGGGCGCCGTGTCGCGCACCTTCCCCATCCCGGGCATCGCCGACAACGCGATCGGGCTCAAGACGATCGAAGAGGCGGTCGCGATCCGCGACAAGCTGATGTCGAACTTCGACAAGGCGGCGCTGCTTCCCCCCGGCCCGGCGCGTGAGCGTCTGCTTACGGTCGTCGTGGTCGGTGGCGGTTTCGCCGGTATCGAGGTGTTCGCCGAGCTGCGCTCGTTCGCTTCGGCCCTGTTGAAGAACTACCCCGAGCTGACCTTCGACGAGACCCACTTCCACCTGATCGAGGCGATGGGGCGCATCATGCCCGAGGTCTCGCTCAAGTCCAGCGAGTGGGTGCTCGCCGACCTGGCCAAGCGTGGTGCATACGTGCACCTCGACACGCAGGTCACCGGAGCCGTCGACGGCAACGTCGAGCTGTCAACGGGCGAGGTCATCCCGAGCGACATCATCATCTGGACCGCGGGCGTCATGGCGAACCCCGAGGTCGTCCGCGGCGGCGACCTGCCGGTGGAAGAGCGCGGACGCATCCGCACCCGTCCCGACCTGCGCGTGGGTACCGACGACGAGATCGTCGAGGGTGCCTGGGCCGCGGGTGACGTCTCGGCCGTTCCCGACCTGACAGGTGGGGGCGTGGGCGGCTATTGCGTGCCCAACGCTCAGCACGCCGTCCGTCAGGCCAAGCTTCTCGCCAAGAACCTCACCGCCGTGCTGCGGGGCGAGCTTCCCGAGAACTACATCCACAAGAACCTCGGCGCGGTCGCGGGTCTCGGCCTCTACAACGGTGTGTTCCAGTCCAACAAGATCGCCATCAAGGGCTTTCTCGCGTGGCTCGCGCACCGTGGTTACCACATGCTGGCGATCCCGTCGTGGGAGCGCAAGCTCCGCGTCTTCGGCGGTTGGTGGAACAACTTCTGGTTGGGTCGCGACCTCGTGAACCTCGAGACGGTGCAGCACCCGCGCTACGTGTTCGAGGAGTTCGCGGCGCGTCCGCGGCCGGCTCAGGCAGCACCGAAGACGGATGCCGCGGCATCCGGTTCGGACAAGCCGGCCGAGCCCGCGAAGGACGCCAAGACGGCGCCTGCGAAGGCGGCGGCTTCCCGTTGACCTCCCGGCTCGCGGGTTCGCGAGTCGATAACGTGTGCGCATGGAAGAGACCACGCCTCACGACAAGCTGCATGCCGTCTTCGTCGTCGGCACGCGCCCCGAGGCCATCAAGATGCTGCCGCTCATCGTGGCGGTGCGCGACAGCACGCGTTTCGAGCCGATCGTCGTGTCGACGGGGCAGCACGCGGAGCTCGTTGCGCACGTGCTCGCGATCGGCGGCATCACACCGGACGTCACGTTCGATCTGCCACCGGCCCCGCGCACGCTGAACACCCTGTTCTCGGCCGTGCTGGTGCGGCTCGAGGCGTTCTTGCACGATCGATTCGGTCCGCCGCTTCCGCCCGCCGAGGCGCCCTACGCAACCGGCTACCCGGCCGCCGCTTTTGTGCACGGCGACACGACGAGTGCCGCTGCATCCGCTCTGGCGGCGTTCCACCTGCACCTTCCCGTCGTCCACGTCGAGGCGGGTCTGCGCACGAACGACACCCTGTCGCCGTTCCCCGAAGAGCTGAACCGTCAGCTGATCAGCCGGATCGCCGCGTGGCACCTCGCCCCGACGGAGCGGAACAAAGAGAACCTGATCCGCGAACACATCGCCGGCTCCCGCATCTTCGTGACCGGCAACACCGCGATCGACGCGTTGCACATCGCGGCCGGTCTCGATGTGCCCTACGACTATCCGCAGCTCGCCGACATCGAGGATCCCGATGGCCCGCGGGTGGTCGCCGTCACGGCTCACCGGCGCGAGAACTGGGGCGCCCCGCTCGAGCGCATCGCCGATGCCGTGGGGATCCTGGCCATGACGCACCGCGATGTCCGCTTTGTCGTCGCGCTACACCCGAACCCGGATGTCGCGGCCGTCATGGTCGCGCGACTTTCGAACGAAGAGAACGTTTCGCTCGTGGGGCCGATGGGCTACGAACAGTTCGCGAAGCTGCTGAAGCGCTCGACGATAGCCATCACCGACTCCGGGGGCATTCAGGAAGAAGCGCCGTCGCTCGGCACACCGGTCATCTGCGTCCGTGAGAGTACCGAGCGGCACGAGGGCGTCGAGGCGGGAACGGTGCAGCTGGTCGGCACCGACACGGCGCGGATCGTGGCCGCGGCATCCCGCCTGCTCGACGACGAGCGTGCCTATGCGCTGGCGACGACCCGCCGCAATCCGTACGGCGATGGGAAGGCCGCCGAGCGTATCGTGCGCGGTCTCGAGCACGTCATCTTCAATACGCGACCGCCGCAGCCGTTCGGGCCTCCGGGCTTCGATCGACTCTCGGTACTGCGCGCGGCGGGCAGCGAGGATCCGGTCGAACAGGGCCGGTTGCATCCGTGGGGCGACTCCTGGTGAGCGAGGTGTCTCGTGTTTTTTGACATCTTCACGGGCCTGCCGCTCTGGGTGCAAGTGCTGTTCTGGGCGGTGCTGGCGATCACGGTTTCGTCCTTCGTGTCGGTCACGACGCTCCTCGTGTTCGCGGCACGGTTTCGGGCTCGTGTGCGCGGTGACGTGCGTCGCGACCCCGGAGGGATGAGCGAGGAGCGATTTCTCTGGGTGTTCCTCGTTCCCGCGCTCAACGAAGAGGTCACGATCGCCGATAGCGTCGCGCGCCTGCGACAGGCCGCGGCGACGCACGTGATGTTCCTGGTGATCAACGACGGTTCCGATGACCGCACCGGCGAGATCCTGGACGGGATGGACGATCCGCGCCTGAAGGTCCTGACCCGCACCGCCCCGCACGCCCGGGAGGGAAAGGCCGCCGCCCTGAACGCGGCGTACGCGCATGTCCGCTCGGAGCTTCGCGCCGACCCCGCCCTCTCGATGTGGGACGAAGACCACGTGATCGTCGTGGTGGTGGACGCCGACGGCCGGCTCGATCCCGAGGCTCCGCGATCGGCCGCGCGCCACTTTCACGACGGCGGCGTCGGGGGAGTGCAATCCCTCGTCCGCATCTACAACCGGCGCGGATGGCTCACCTGGGCGCAGGACGTGGAGTTCTCGTCCTTCGGCCTTGTCTTCCAGGCGGGGCGTGCCTGGTGGGGAACGGCAAACATGGGCGGAAACGGACAGTTCAACCGCCTGTCCGCGCTCGCGAGTATCGACGACGGGTCGGGCCCGTGGCGCGATCGGCTGACCGAGGATCAGGATCTCGGCGTGCGCCTCATCCAGGCCGGGTGGGCCGGGGTGCAGGACAACTCGGTCGCCATCGACCAGCAGGGCCTCAACTCGCTCCGACGCCTGTATCGCCAGCGGGTGCGCTGGGCGCAGGGCAGCTGGCAGGCCCTCGAGTTGCTGCGCGGTATCCCGCGCCTGCGGGTGCCGTTCCTCGCCCGCGTCGACAGCGTGTACTACCTGCTCACGCCGGCGCTTCAGCTCCTGACGGGTTTCGCCCTCGTCGTGTCCGTGGTCCTCGCCTTTGCGAGCGGGGTGCCCTACCGGCCCTCGCACTGGTGGATCCTGATCTTCTTCATGACCCTGTCGTTCGGGCCGGGCGTCGTCACGCTCGCGTTGCGCGGGGGTCGCTGGTATTCGCCCTTCGTCGCCCTCGTTCTCGTGATTCCCTACACGGCCTATTCGTGGATCGTGTTCCCCGTGCTCGCCGTCGGGCTGTTCCGACAGCTGTCGGGACGCACATCGTGGGCGAAGACGGCACGCGAGACGCAGGGGATGGATGCCTCGGCGGTCGGGGATACTGGAGGGGACGGCGCACACGAAAGACGTGGCGCCGAAAGCGACCGCACGGTCACGCCCCCGTAGCCCAATCGGCAGAGGCAGGCGACTTAAAATCGCTTCAGTGTGGGTTCGAGTCCCACCGGGGGTACCGCTCTGGGTGACGGAGAAGCTGCCGTGGGGCCTACGCTCCCTGAGTCTGTCGAAGGGAGCGCAGGAACCGGGCGCGATGAACTGGCGCGGCAACGAGTCACTTCGGCAGGCTCAGTGACCGGGGACAGCGCGCTCCCTGAGCCTGTCGAAGGGAGCACACCGGAACCGCGCACGCACGGCACAACGGGTCACTTCGGCAGGCTCAGTGACGGGGGCCCTCAGAAGGGTGGCGGATCCGTGTTTGGGGTGAAATGGATGGCCGAGGGTGGTTTGTCGATATAAACGAGACCGCCCGGCGAGGTCCATTCGAGGACCCCACCGCCGAGTTGCCGGACAGTCCAGGCTGTTTCGCCTTTCAGCGTGTGGTGTCGTTTGCAGAGACAGGCGAGGTTGCACACGTCCGTGGCGCCGCCGAGGGCGTAGTCGAGGGTGTGGTCGCGATCGCACCGATGTGCCGGTTGTCGGCATCCGGGGAATCGGCAGTGCTGATCCCGGGCCCGCAGGAACCGTTTGATGTCCGCGGATGGTGTGTAGCGGTCGACGGCGAGAACACACCCGGTGATCGGGTCGGCCAACACTCGGTCCCATCCCGTCGCGTGCCCCGCGAGCTGGCGGGCGGTGGCCGGGTCGATCGGGCACCGTCCCACGAGCTCGGCTGGTTCATCGGTCACTCCAGCCAACGCCAACGCAGGCACCGTGACGTTCACGATCCCGCGAATCGCGCCCAGTCCGCCGACCCCGTCTGAGAGGCCGGCACCCGTTTCCACGGAAGGGGTCGTCGTGAGGAGCATGTCCGCGACCATGTCCGCGCGGATCTGATCCAGCGTGCGCGTGTCGGTGGGGTCGGCGTTCTTCATCGCCTGGGCTTGTTGCGTGATGCGGTCGTGCATCGCGTGCGCGAGCACCGCGGGTTGGGTCGAGATGAACTCCGCCATCCCGTCCCCGATATCCCGCACGCACGCACCCCGCGATGCCCGAGCCTCCTTGTGGCGCTCCGCGAGCGGGCGCGCCTGCAACGACTCCGCGAGCCGCGCCAACGAGGCCCCGACACGCCCCGGCGTGGTCCCCTCGGCCCGAATCAGTGCTTCGGCCTCGAACGCCGCTCGCGCTTCCGGGTCGGTGAGGGGCGTGCCGTGTTCCATGATTACCGCAACATGCGCACCGGTGATCCGCCCCTCGTCCCACGCGTCGAACGTGGCGGGGAACGACTCCTCCAAAACCGCGGCATCGTTCATGCGACGCTGCACGGTCCGGTCGGACATGTTCATCGCTGCGCCAAGCTCTGCCGCCAAAGCGCGATACGGCAGCTCGGCTTCGCGCGACGAGGGGGAGGCCAACTCCGCGACGCGGCGCGCACCCACGTGTGCCGCTTTCGCGAACACTCGCGCGAGCGCGGCTTCGGTGCGCGCATTCGCACGCCGAGCGTCGAGGCCCTCCCCAGCGAGCTCGCGCGCGATCGCGTCCACCCCCGTCGTCTCGACGTCACCATGATTCGAATGCATGTTCGAAACTCTACGGATGACCACCGACATCGGAACCCCGAAAAGCCCCCGAATCACGCCGAAATCGCGCCCAGTAGATGAGACTTCTCACATCTTGCGTCGGGCCCGCGAAACAAGCGAGTCGTCGCGAGCGTGGGCGCCACAGTCCGCTCAGCAGACGCGATCCTCAAAGGAGCCGACCCCGGCCCTAGGCTGGGGGCGTGCTCGATCTGACGGCGCCCACGCCCCCTGACCCGGTCGGCGATCCCACGCCCTGGACCAGGCCGACGGCGTATTGGCCCCGGCTCACGACAGCCACCGCACACCTGCCGGCGCCGGTCGCCGCCCTCGATCTTGGCGCGTTGCGCTACAACGCCCTCGACATGCTCGTGCGTGCAGGCGGCGCCCCGATCCGCGTGGCGAGCAAGTCTGTGCGCGTTCGCGAGGTCATCGACGCGGTGCTACGCCTGCCGGGTTACCGAGGCATCCTGGCGTTCACCCTCGCCGAAGCACTCTGGCTCGCCGAGACGCACGACGACGTCGTGATGGGGTACCCGAGCGCCGACCGTGCGAGCCTTGCTCGACTCGCGTCCGATGACCAGCTGACGTCCCGTGTGACCCTCATGGTCGACGATCCCGCGCAGCTCGATCTGGTCGATGCCGTCGCCCCCGCCGGAAAGCGCCCGCGGATCCGGGTTGCGATCGATGCGGATGCCTCGTGGCGAGCACCCGCGCTCGGGCACATCGGTGTGCGCCGGTCGCCCCTGCACACCGTCGCCGAGGTGCGGGAGTTCGCTCGCACGATCGCGATGCGGCCCGGCTTCGACCTCGTCGGGCTCATGATGTACGAAGCCCAGATCGCCGGGCAGCCCGACCACGACGGCCGCGGCGACGGGGTCATCCGGTGGATGCAGGGTCGGTCGATCGCGGAGTTGCGGGAGCGACGCGGCGCGATCGTCGCCGCGCTCCGCGACATCACACCCCTCGAGTTCGTGAACGGGGGCGGCACGGGATCGCTCGAACTCACGGCCGCCGACGCCGCCGTGACAGAGGTGACCGCGGGCAGCGGGCTCTTCGCCGGCCACCTCTTCGACCGCTACCGCGCGTTCGCACCGGCTCCGGCCCTCGCCTTTGCGTGCGACGTGGTGCGGCGTCCGACGCCCGACATCGCAACGATCCTCGGCGGCGGGTGGATCGCCTCGGGACCGCCGCTCGCCTCCCGTCAGCCGCTGCCCGTCTGGCCGACGGGCCTACGCGCGCTCGACCGCGAGGGTGCGGGTGAGGTGCAGACACCGCTTCAGGGCGAGAGTGCGCGAGCGCTCGCCGTCGGCGACCGGGTGTGGTTGCGACCCTCCAAGAGCGGCGAGCAGTTGGAACGGATCGATGAGGTCCAGCTCGTGGACGGCGACTCGATCGCGCGGGCGCTTCCGACCTATCGCGGCGAAGGGCGAGCGTTCCTGTGACCCGGATCGGCGGCACTTGGCGCAACTGGGCCAGAACCGCGCAGGTGCGGCCGCAACGGGTCGAGCGTCCCGCCGATACCGCCGCCGTCGTCCGCTCGGTGCAGGCTGCGATCGCGCGAGGACTGCGCATCAAGGCGGTCGGCGCCGGCCACAGCTTCACCGGGATCGCTGTTGCGCCAGGCGTTCTGCTCGATCTCGATGAGCTGAGCGGCGTCGTCGAGGTCGATCGCGAGCGGGCGCGCGTTCGCGTCCTCGCGGGCACGCGGCTGCACCAGATGCCACGGCTGCTCGCCCCCTTCGGACTCGCGATGGCGAACCTCGGCGACATCGATCGCCAGTCCATCGCGGGGGCGATCTCGACCGGGACCCACGGCACGGGCCTGCGCTTCGGAGGCATCTCGACCCAGGTCGTCGGGGCAACCCTCGTCACCGGCACGGGCGAGCTGCTCACCGTGAGCGACGACGAGAACGCCGAGATGCTGCCCGCGGTGGCGCTCGGGCTCGGCGCCCTCGGCATCCTGGTCGACGTCACGTTGCAATGCGTGCCCGCGTTCGTGCTGCGCGCGGTCGAGCGTCCCGAACCGGTCGATGATGTGGTGGCGGAGCTGCCCGCCCGCGTCGAGGCATCCGATCACTTCGAGTTCTACTGGTTTCCGCACACCGATGTCGCGCTCACCAAGACCAACACCCGCCTGCCCGAGAGTGCGCCCCGTTCACCGCTGCCGCGCGCCTCGCGTTGGCTGGATGAGACGCTGCTGGCCAACGGTCTTTACCGCGTGACCTGCGGGTCGGCGTCTCTCGTTCCCGCGATGGCACCCCCGATGAACCGGCTCGCGACGCGCCTGACGGGCGATCGCGAGTACACCGATCTATCGACGCGCGTGTTCACGCAAGACCGGACCGTGCGCTTCCGCGAGATGGAGTACGCCGTCCCCCTCGAGAACCTCGCCGCGGCGTTCCGCGACGTGCAGGCCGCGATCGATGCATCCGATCTGCGCGTGTCGTTTCCGATCGAGGTGCGCGCGGCGGCGGCGGACGACCCCTGGATGTCCACAGCCCACGGACGCGCGAGCGGATACATCGCCGTGCACCGCTATTGGCGGGAAGACCCGACGGAGTACTTCGCGGCGATCGAACCGATCATGCTCGCGCACGGCGGGCGGCCGCACTGGGGAAAGATGCACACGCTCGGTGCCGCCGACTTCGCCGAGCGTTACCCGCGCTTCACGGATTTCGTGGCGCTGCGGGACCGACTCGACCCCGACAGGCGCTTCACGAACGTCTACCTGGAACGGGTTTTGGGCGAATAGTTCCCAGGGGTTCGCCGGGATGCGTCGGTAGGATGGGCGAACGTACGACAACTCGCGTCTGACTACCTCGCTTTCTGGAGACACCCATGTGGGAATGGCTCATTCCGGTCCTGATCGTCGTCGCCCTGGTCGCCATCGTCGGCATCTACCTCTGGGCGACGTACAACTCGCTGGTGCAGCTGAACGTGCGCGTCGACGAGGCGTGGAGCGACATCACCGTGCAGCTCAAGAGGCGTGCTGATCTGCTGCCCAACCTGATCGACACGGTCAAGGGGTACGCCGCGCATGAGCGAGGCGTATTCGAGAGCGTCACCCGGGCGCGAGCCGAGACTCTGCAGGCGCAGGGCCCGGCGGACGCAGGAGTCGCCGAGGGGCACATGCAGCAGGCGCTGAAGTCCCTGTTCGCCGTCGCTGAGGCGTACCCGCAACTGCAGGCGAGTCAGAACTTCCTCCAGTTGCAGCAGTCGATCGTCGACACGGAAGACAAGATCCAGGCATCCCGCCGCTTCTACAACGGCGGCGTGCGTGAGCTGAACACCAAGATCAAGATCTTCCCGAACAACCTCTTCGCTCGGAATCTCGGCTTTCAGGAACGCGAGTTCTTCGAGGTCGAGAACGGCGCCGCGATCTCCGAGCCGCCGCGCGTTCAGTTCTGACGTGACAGCCGTCACGGCCTGATCGGGCGGAGAAGCCGTGTACTCCGCGATCGCGCGCAACAAGCGCAACACGTGGTTCATCATGATCGCGTTCGTGCTGATCATCGGCGGGCTGGGACTGCTGGCGGGATGGCTCGCCTCGAACAACTGGTGGATCACCGCGTTCGTCGTGATCGGGGCGGTCGGCTACGCCACGCTGCAGTACTTCATCGCCGACCGCGAGGCACTCGCGCTGGCCGGTGCGGTGGAGATTCAGAAGGCCGACAACCCGCGCCTCTGGAACATGGTCGAGAACCTGTGCATCGCGACCGGTACGCCCATGCCGAAGGTCCATCTCGTGCAGGATGCTGCGCCGAACGCTTTTGCGACGGGTCGGACTCCCGAGCGGGCGGCGATCGCGGTCACGACCGGCCTGCTCGACATCATGACCGATCAGGAGCTCGAGGGAGTGCTCGCGCACGAGCTCGGCCACGTCCGCAACTACGACATCCGGGTCTCGTTGATCGTCTTCGGCCTGGTCGTCGCGATCGGCCTGCTCGCCGATGTCTTCCTGCGGCTGACGCTGTTCGGGGGCGCGCGTCGAGGCGGCAACGGACAGGCCCAGATCGTTTTCCTGATCTTCGGGATCGTTGCCGCCGTGATCGCGCCGCTCCTCGCCGGTGCTGTTCAGGCCGCAATCTCGCGCCAACGCGAATACCTGGCGGATGCGACGGCTGCGCTCACGACGCGCAACCCCGACGGCCTGGCGTCGGCGCTCGCGAAACTTCAGGCACACGCTCAACCGTTGAAGAAGACGAACACCTCGATGGCGCACCTGTGGCTGGCGGATCCGCTGCGACCGAACGCCCTCACACGGCTCTTCTCGACGCATCCGCCGATCCCGGACCGGATCGAACGCCTGCACACCATGGGCGGCAACTTCTGACCGTCACCAGGCCTGCAGGACGAACTCGCCGGCCTCGAAGGTGAAGGCACCTCGGAGCGTCCATGCATCGTCCCGGTACGTGAAAGCAGCGGGTGTGCCCGCGCGGGTCTGACCCGACACCGTCGCCACGTACGAGCCGCCGCTCGCGATGAACCCGCCGGTGGCGTCAAGGGCGAGGATGGGGAGCGTCTCGATCCGAAACACGAAACCGTCGGCGCTCGCCAGATCGGCGCCCCACGGGATGCTGATGCCGCACGACGGCGGGCTCGTCACGGCTGGTGACTCCGCCGACGATGCCGTGCACGCCTCGAGGTAGGCATCCACCGCGGCTTGCGCCGTCACGCTCGCGTCCGGTGCGAGCGCTGCCTCGACGGCGACGTCCGCCGTCGCCCCGGGATCCACGACGACCTCGGCCGTGCCCGTCACGATCCCCGCTGGTGCCGCAACGACGTCGTACGCCGCGGGGAGGGCGAGCAGGGGAGCGGATGCTTCGAGCACGACATCACCGATCGTCACCGCGTCGCCGATCGTCGTCGTCGCCGAGATGGTTCCGAGTGCGTCCGCAGCGGCCAACCACTGCCCGTCCTCCAGCCGCATGGTGAACGTCACCTCGTGGGTGTCGCCCGTGAGCAGGTAGGACGCCGACACCGTGACACTCTCGCCCGTCATCGCCTCCGTGCCCGTGATGCTGGGCTGCGTGAGGTACGCGGTGGCAGCCTCGAAGGTGCCACGTGTCGCCGTGTCCGGCGCCGCGTCGGTGGTCATCGTTGCACGGACGTCGTCCGCGTCCCCTGAGGCGAGCGCGTCGAGGTACCGCTGTGCGCCGGCCTCCGGCGAATCCGAGCGGGCCGTGAACCACACGACGAGAGCGATCCCCGCGCCGATCACGACGAGCACCGCCGCCGTGATCGCAATGATCAACCCGCGACCCAGGCGTTGTCGGGGGCTCACGGGTCTGATCCCTGCTCGAGGGCCGACGAGGCATCCGGCTCATCCGTCTGAGGCTCGTCCGGCGCGAGTGCGATCGATTCCGGGCCCGCCTCGTGCCGGGGTGCTCCGAGCACATCGGCCAATGCGCCCGTCGCATCACCCCAGTTCGCCACCGAGATCCCGTCGAGACCCTGCCATCTCGCCGCGTCGCGCAAGACCTCGGCGACACGGGGAGCGGCATCGGGACGGATCGGACCGTCCTCCCACCATGCCGACTGCACGAGCAACCGTGATCCCGCGCGGTCGGCCTTCAGATCGACGCGCCCCACGAGCTCGTCGTCGAGCAGAATCGGCAAGGAGTAGTAGCCGTAGCGGCGTTGAGGAGCGGGTGTGTAGATCTCGATCCGGTAGTCGAAGCCGAACATCCGCTGCGCCCGATCACGGAACCACACCATGGGATCGAATGGCGTCAGGATGGCCGCCGCGTCGATGCGACGGGGAAGCGCGGCGTCGCGATGGGCCCACGCGGGCAGCGGCTTGCCGCCGCGGTCCCAGCCCTCGACGGTGACCGGCACGAGTTCACCCTCCTCCACCAGCTCGGCCGTCGCGCGCTTGACCGCCTTGCGGTCGCGCAGTCGCCAGTAGTCGTCCAGATCTGCCTCGGTCGCAACGCCGTACGCCGCCGCGGCGCGCACGACGAGCTCGCGGATCGCGTCGGGACGCGCGATCTCGCGCTCGAGCGCTGCCGCAGGAATGACGTCCGCGGCCAGGGCGTAACGGCGCTCGAAGCCGCGGCGCCCCGCCACCGCCACCTCGCCGATGAGCCACAGATACTCGAGCGCCCGTTTGACCCCGTCCCAGTCCCACCATGGTCCGCGACCGCCGCGCCGCGAATCGTGCTCGATCTCGGCGGGCCGCAGGGGGCCGCGTGTACCGAGCTCGGCGCGCACCCACTCCACGATCGGCAGGTTCTCTGCGAACCAGGTCCCCGGCGCCGTGAAACGTGCGCGGTGGTCATCCATCCGGAAGCGGAAGAGCTGCCAGTCGCTTGCCGGAATGAACGCCGCGACATGCGCCCAGAACTCCACGTACGGGGCTCGCCGGGCGAAGAGCAGACGGTCGAGCAGGGCCGTGTCGTACGGACCCAGGCGCGAGAACAGGGGCATGTAGTGCGAGCGCGCATAGACGTTGACCGAGTCGATCTGCAGCGTGTGCATCCGCCCCAGCGTCGCGTTGAGTTGGCGCGTGCCGGGGGTCGCCGGGACGCGGCGCCCGAACCCCTGAGCGGCGAGCGCCATCCGCCGCGCCTCGCGCGCGCTCAGCGACTGTTTCATCGGCGCCAGCCTATCCCCGGCCTACGACATCCCTCTCGGCGCTCGTCGGGCGTCGGAGATCGGGGCAGCGTCGGATCGGTGGAGTGCGTAGCCACCGAGTTTCCGCGGATCTCCGACGCTCACCGATGCGGATGCCGGAGCCCGATACGACTCCTAGACTTGCCGAGTGAACGAAACCCCCGAATCTCCGCGCCGACGACCCGTCGACGTGATTCGGGAGCGCACCGTTTCGAGCGACCTCAGCCCCGCCGTCCCGCGTGGGCTGCGCCTGGCCGCGGCATACACCTGGCGCATGATCGTCATCGCCGCCGCGGTCGCGATTGTCGTGTGGGTCGTCATACAGCTCAAGGTCATCGTCATCCCGCTGTTGATCGCGATCCTTGTCACCGCACTGCTCTGGCCCGCCTTCACCTGGTTGCTGCGCCACGGCGTACCCCGCTGGCTCGCCATCGTGATCTCGCTGGTGGGCACACTCGCGATCGTTTCGGGGCTCATCTGGCTGGTCGTCTGGCAGGTCGGCCTGCAGTGGAGAAGCGTGCAAGATCGCACCGTCGAGGCGATCGAGCAGTTCCGCCAGTACCTCATCGATGGGCCCCTGCACCTGACATCCGGGCAGATCGACGACGCGCTCGCGCAGGCGTGGACGTTCGCCCAGGAGCAGGCGCAGCTGCTGCTCTCGGGCGCGCTCGCGGTCGGCTCCACGCTCGGGCACGTCGCCGTCGGGGCGCTTCTTGCGATCTTCATCCTGCTCTGCACGCTCGCCGACGGCGGCGGAATCTGGCGGTGGACCGTGCGTTTGTTCCCGCGTGCCGCGCGTCAGCCCGTCGACGGTGCCGCACGCGCGGGCTGGGTCACGGTCGTCAATTACGCCCGCACGCAGCTGCTCGTCGCCTCCATCGATGCCGTAGGTATCGGGCTGGGTGCAGCACTCCTCGGCGTTCCGCTCGCGATTCCTGTTGCTGTTCTGGTGTTCCTCGGCGCGTTCATCCCCATTGTGGGAGCCGTCGTCACGGGAGCCGTCGCCGTCTTCCTGGCGCTGGTCTACAACGGCCCGTTCATCGCCGTGCTGATGTTGATCGTCGTGCTGGGCGTGCAGCAACTCGAGGGCCACGTCCTGCAGCCGATCCTCATGGGCGCGGCGGTCAAGGTGCACCCGCTCGGCGTTGTGCTCGTGGTCGCCGGCGGCGCGCTGGTCGGAGGCATTCCCGGGGCGCTTTTCGCCGTGCCGCTCGCCGCGTTCGTCAATGTCTTCGCCGTGTACATCGGGTCCCGAGGGTGGGAGAGACCGGATAGCGCGGTGGCCGGCGAACTGATTTGGAGTACCGTGCCACGAACGAGGAACACGCGACCCAGAACTCGTCCGACTACCCGACCCGAGGGGACCCAGGCATGACCTCCGTCGAACCACGCGAGCTGACCATGCCGCTGCTCTCGGAATACGAAGATGCCGCCGAGGGGCTACGGGGCGTCGTCAGCCACACCCCGCTCGAGTACTCGCAGCACCTCAGCGAGGTCCTCGGGGTTCCGGTTCACCTCAAGCTCGAGAACCTGCAGCGCACCGGCTCCTTCAAGATCCGCGGTGCCGCCTACCGGCTGTCCCGCCTCACGCCCGAGGAGCGTACCCGCGGTGTCGTCGCCGCGTCTGCCGGCAACCACGCGCAGGGCGTCGCGCTCGCCGCCCAGGCCCTCGGCATCCCGGCCACGATCTTCATGCCACTCGGCGTCCCCGTGCCCAAACTGCTCGCGACGCGCGGGTACGGAGCCGATGTGATCCTCGAGGGCCCGACCGTCGATACGTCGTTGCGACTTGCGGCGGAGTTCGCCGAGCGCACGGGCGCCGTCCTCATCCCGCCGTTCAATCACCGGGACATCATCGTCGGCCAGGGCACGCTCGGGCTCGAGATCGTCCAGGACATGCCCGACGTCGACACGATCCTGCTCGCCGTCGGCGGGGGAGGCCTCATCGCCGGTGTCGCCGGCGCCGTCAAAGCGATGGCAGCGGCTGCCGGCCGCACCGTGCGGATCATCGGGGTGCAGGCCGAGAACTCGGCCCCGTACCCGGAGTCCCTGCGGGCCGGCTATCCGATCGAGGTCGTGACGCGCCCGACGATCGCCGATGGCATCCTGGTCAGCCGCCCAGGCGACATCCCGTTCGCGATGATCCAGGAACTCGTCGATGACGTCGTGACGGTGACGGATGACGACATCGCCCGCGCGATGCTCGTGCTGCTCGAGCGGGCCAAGGTCGTCGTCGAGCCGGCCGGCGCCGTCGGTGTCGCCGCGATCCTCGCGGGCAAGGTCGAGGCGCACGGACCGACCGTCGCGGTCTTGTCGGGGGGCAACATCGACCCCCTGCTGCTCCAGCGGGTCGTCGCACACGGGCTCGCGGCATCCGGACGCTACATGAGCATGCGGATTCCTCTACCCGACCGTCCGGGACAGCTGTCGCGCGTGTCGGACCTGATCGCACAGGCGGGCGCCAACGTCATCGAGGTTCTGCACACGCGCCACGGCCAGGGGCTTCAGATCAGCGAAGTTGTGCTGCAGATCAGCGTCGAGACGCGGGGCGAAGAGCACAAGGCGCTGACCTTGCAGACATTGAAGGATGCGGGTTTCCACCCGGTCGTCGTCCCCGACTGATCACCCCTACTGGCCGGTGTAGGTCTCGACCTTGATGATCTCGACGGCCATCTCGCGGCCGTTCGGCGTCGCGTAGCTCGTCGTGTCGCCCTCGTTCTTGCCGAGGATCGCGGCGCCGATGGGGCTCGCCTCGCTGTAGACGTCGAGCGACGAGTCCGAGGCAAGCTCGCGGTTGGCGAGGAGGAAGCGCAGTTCACGCCCGGCGACCTTTGCCGTCACGACGGTTCCCGGCACGACCTTGCCTGTCGAGGTCGGGGCATCGCCGACGACCGCGGTCTTCAGCAGCTGCTGCAGGTTGCGGATGCGCGCCTCGATGCGTCCCTGCTCGTCCTTGGCGGCATGGTATCCGCCGTTCTCTTTCAGGTCGCCCTCTTCGCGGGCAACCTCGATGCGCTTGGCGATCTCTTCGCGGCCGTCCGTCGCGAGCGTCTCGAGTTCTGCCGCGAGGCGGTCGTAGGCGTCCTGCGTGAGGAAGGTCACGGGTGCGTCAGTAGACACGGCGTTCTCCTTCTGTGGTTCGTGTTCATGCGGCGGTGTGAGGGGTCAGGGCGACTCGTCGCCCATATGCCGAACGCCCCGGCATCGAGCCGGGGCGCACACTGTGATCCGGTCAGCCTAGGGGAGCCAGCAGGAGTTCACCAAACCGGTCGTGGCGAGGCTGACGGTCGGAACGGATACCTCGTAAGCCCGCGTCTCCTCGCCGCTCGGGGGGTACACGACGACCTTCCACCCGACGATTCCGAAGTCCTCGTCGAGGGCTTCGATCGCACACGCGACCTCGCGATCCGCGTGACCGGTGACCTGGAAGGTCACCGTCGCGGTGTGCTGATCGACGAGCGAGAATCCCAGGACATCCGCGTCGACATCCGATGCCGCCGTCGACACCGTCGACCACGCGAGCGCGCCCGTCGCAGCGACGGCGAGCACCCCTACCGTGATCCAGGCGAGCAACCGACGCCGACCGCTCCGGCCGCGACCGTACCGCTCGTCGAGACGGGCTTGGATGGTCATCGTCTGGCCCCTTCTGTGCCGGCTCGGCGACTGGCTCATGGACTGGTTAGGCTGGTGATACCAGGCTATGCGTTGCCGGGTGCCGCCCGTGCCATCTCGGGATCGGTCGCCGTGCGGAAGGACCCCATGCTCGCGTTCTCGTGGATCGTCTCGATCGCTACGCCCTCACCGACACCGGTCGTCGAGCCGGATCCCGAGCTCGTCACGCCCGGATTCCTCGGGTTCGCGATCGTCGCCGTCCTGGTCGTCGCCGTTGTGCTCCTGGTGTGGGATATGCAGCGTCGCATCCGTCGCGCCCGCTACCGTGCCGAGATCGACGCGGAACTCGATGCCGAGCAGCAGGCGGGCGCGGCCGTCGAAGCGCCGGACACGGACGACCAGTTCGTCGATGCCGCAGACGACGAGCAGAATCGCGCCGACGGGGACGTCCCGCCCCGCGTGTGAGTGCCGGCTGCCGAAGTCGCGTCAGCCGTAGACGGGGTGCAGCGCGATGATCAGCGCCGCGGTCCAGTGGCAGAGGAACGCGAGCACCGTGCACACGTGGAAGATCTCGTGGAACCCGAAGTGCCCCGGCCACGGGTTGGGCCGCTTGAGCGCGTAGACGACGGCTCCGGCCGTGTAGAGCAGCCCGCCGACGAGCACCAGCGTCATCATGATCGCGTTGGCCGCGAAGAGGTCGCCGATGTACATGACCGCGGCCCAGCCCAGCACGAGATAGAGCGCGACGTAGAGCCAGCGAGGCGCGCCGACCCAGAACACGCGGAACAGGATGCCGAGAAGCGCCCCACCCCATACCAGCGACAGCAGCAGCGTCGCCTTCTCGGGGGGAAGCGCGAGCACGGCGATCGGTGTGTAGGTTCCGGCGATGAGAAGGAAGATGTTGGCGTGGTCGATCCGCTTCAGCACCGCTTTCGCGCGGGGGCTCCAGTCGAAGCGGTGATACAGCGCCGAGGTGCCGAACAACAGCATCGACGTGGCGAGGAAGATCGCCGACGCCCACTTGGCGGCCGTGCCGTCGGCGAGGACGATCAGGACGATGCCCGCGACGATCGCGATGGGGAAGGTGGCCGCGTGGATCCAGCCGCGCCACGTGGGTCGGATGTCGACGTGCGCGTCGACGGCGGCGGCCTCCATCAGGGGGAGCGACGGGACCTCGGGGGAGTGGGAACGCGGGCGACGGCTCACGCATCCAGCGTAAGCGTTACCGTAGGGGGGTGAGCACGGGCGGGTCGAACCAGGGGCGAGGGCCGCTGTACCGTCTCTACACCGGGCGGCTGCGCCGGAGTCTGCGCGATGACCCCGTCCCGCACCACCTCGCGATGATGATCGACGGAAACCGTCGGTGGGCCCGTCAGCTGGGCTATGAGTCGGCCGCCCACGGGCACCGTGCGGGCGCGGCGAAGATGCGCGAGTTCCTGACCTGGTGCGACGACGTCGGAGTGCGCGTGGTGTCGTTGTACCTGCTCTCGCACGACAACCTGGCCAAGCGCGAGTCGCGTGAACTCGCGGACCTGCTCGACATCATCGCCGAGCTCGCGGATGAGCTCTCACGCGAACGCGACTGGCGCGTGCAACACGTGGGGCGCTCCGAGAACCTGCCACCGGACCTTGCCCGTGTGCTGCACGAGGCGAGCGAGCGCACCCGTGGGAACACGGGGATGCACGTCAACCTCGCCGTCGGATACGGCGGCCGCAGCGAGATCGTGGATGCCGTGCGGAGCATCATCGCCAAACACGATCAGGGCGGTGGCTCCCTGGAGGAGCTGGCCGCCAGCCTCACACCGGAGCAGATCGGCGAGCACCTGTACACCGGCGGCCAGCCCGACCCGGACCTCGTGATCCGCACTTCGGGCGAGCAGCGCCTCAGTGACTTCCTGCTCTGGCAGAGCGCTCACAGCGAGTTCTATTTCGTCGAGGCCCTGGGGCCCGATCTACGCGAGGTCGACTTCTTGCGCGCGATCCGCGACTACGCGCGCAGAGAGCGCCGATTCGGTAGCTGACCTGCGTCGCTGTCGGCGTGGCAGAATAGGCCGGTGGCAACCATCGAGGATTACGCAGCGTCGTTCGACCTCGAGCCCGGCTACTTCGACTGGGCGTCGTTCGGCCCGTTGTCGCCCGGGGTTCGGCAAGAGAACACCGCCGACCTCGAACTGCTCGCGACGGGCCGCCGATCGAGCATCGACAACGTCGTTGAGCACGCGGCATCCGCTCGCTCGCTGGTCGCCGAGTTGCTGGGTGGCAACGTAGACAACGTCACCCTGCAACCGTCCACGACGCATGGCATCATGCAGGCGGTCTTCGGCGTCACGGGAGGTCTGCTGGTCTCGCGAGGCGAGTACCCGAGCCTGACGGTCGCCGCGACCCGCGCCCACGAGGCCCTGCACGTCGTCGAACCGCAGTGGATCGATCCGCCCGCGGGCTATGTCACACCCGAGGTCGTGCGCGACACGATCACCTCCTCCACGGCGGCGGTCGCGGTGAGCCTCGTCGATTTCCGGACGGGCTACCGGGCCGACCTCGCCGGGATCCGCGACGTGATCGGCGATCGCCTGCTGATCGTCGACGCCGTGCAGGGGTTCGGCATGGTCTCCGCGGACTACCAGGCGGCGGACGTCGTCTGCGGCAATGGCTACAAGTGGCTGCGTGCCGGCCGCGGCACGGGCTTCGCCTGGTTCAGCGACCGTGCGCTCGCCGAACTCACGCCGGTCTTCTCGGGTGCGACGGGGACGGATGTCGCCCTCCCGATCGACGACGTGCCGCCCGCGTCGGCCGGAGCCAACGCCTTCACCGTGAGCGTTCCCGACCACATCGCAGCCGCACGTCTTTCCGCGTCGCTGCGAGAGGTGCTGGACACCGGCGTCGAGCAGATCGAAGAGGCGCTGGCCGCCCGCACCCGCGAGGTCCTGTTCTTGACGGAGCGCTACGACATCCCCACTCTCACACCTCGCGAAGCGGTGCACCGTGCCGGAATCGTCACGCTCGCGCCGCCCGCACAGGATGTCGCAGCTCTGGCAGCCTCGCTCGCGAACCACGGTGTCACGTGCACGACGCGCAGCGGTGCCGTACGCATCGCGCCGCACGTGGGCACCGCGGCCGACAGCATGGTCATGCTCGGCGACGCGCTCGCTGATTTCGCACACGCTCGCACCTGGTAGCCGCGCGGAATTAACGCAGGCGTAACCTCCGGCGGGGCGTGTCGATTCGCAACCGAGAGAGGCGCGGTCGTACGTTCATCTCATCGGGCAAGTAGCCCGGTCGAGTCGGCCACCAGAGTGCGACTCGCTACCTCACGGTGGTCGACTTTGCGGATGCCGGGTACAAACCCGGGTCGGGAGCAGGTTGTGACTACAGGGGCAGCACGCCAGCAGGACACGCTTTCCAGCAGCGCGGCAATCACGCATGACACGGGCTACGAGCGTGACGACTCGATCGAGTCGGATTCCGCTCTGCGCACGTATGTGCTTGATACATCCGTCCTGCTGTCCGATCCACGGGCGTACTTCCGATTCGCCGAACACAACGTCGTGATCCCCGTCGTCGTCATCACCGAGCTCGAGGGAAAGCGGCACGATCCCGAGATCGGATACTTCGCCCGTCAAGCTCTCCGTCACCTCGACGAACTTCGTATCGAGCACGGACGCCTCGATTTCCCGGTGCCGGTCGGCGCGGACGGCACGCTGCGCGTCGAGCTCAACAACACCGACCCGAGCGTCCTGCCCTCGGGCATGCGGCTCGCCGACAACGACAGCCGCATCCTTGCCATCGCGATGCATCTCGCGCAGGACGGCCAGCACGTCACGGTCGTCTCGAAGGACCTGCCCATGCGTGTCAAGGCGGCATCGCTCGGCATCCAGGCCGAGGAGTACCTCGCGGAGCAGGCCGTGGACTCGGGCTGGACGGGGATCGCCTCGATCGACCTCTCGGGCGATGAACTGAGCGACCTCTACGAGAGCGAGGTCGGCAGCCACGAGACCGTCACCGGGTTGCCGGTCAACACCGGCCTGATCATCCACTCCGAACGCGGGTCGGCGCTCGGGCGAATGACCGGACCGTCCGAGTTCCGTCTCGTCCGCGGTGACCGTGAGGTCTTCGGCCTGCACGGACGCTCGGCCGAGCAGCGGATCGCGATCGACCTGCTGCTGGATCCCGAGGTGGGCATCGTCTCGCTCGGAGGCCGGGCGGGCACCGGAAAGTCGGCGCTGGCCCTGTGCGCGGGTCTCGAATCGGTGCTCGAGCGGCAGCAGCAGAAGAAGATCATCGTCTTCCGTCCGCTGTTCGCCGTCGGCGGGCAGGAGCTGGGCTACCTGCCGGGCGACCAGGCGGAGAAGATGAACCCGTGGGGCCAGGCGGTCTTCGACACCCTGGGTTCGGTCGTGTCGGGCAACGTCCTGGAAGAGGTGGTCGAGCGCGGGCTACTCGAGGTCATGCCCCTGACCCACATCCGCGGGCGTTCGTTGCATGACGCGTTCGTGATCGTGGACGAGGCGCAGTCCCTGGAACGCAACGTCCTGCTGACGGTGCTCAGCCGCATGGGCCAGAACTCGCGGGTGGTCCTGACGCACGATGTCGGGCAGCGCGACAATCTCCGCGTCGGTCGCCACGACGGTGTCGCCTCGGTCATCGAGACGCTCAAGGGGCACGGGCTGTTCGGGCACGTCACGCTGTCGAGGTCCGAGCGCTCAGAGATCGCAGCGCTTGTGACGGACCTTCTCGAGGCGGGCGAACTGGCCTGACGGGACCGAGCCTGATGTGACGGGGCGGGGAAGGCAGATGTATTCAAGGCAATGAGAGAACTCTCATCGCCTTCCCCGCCTCCTCTCATTCCCGCTTGTCATATTTGTGGAAGAGAAATCTGAATATGCCCGCGAGAGCGGGACGATGATCCGCCGAAGATCCCCCCAGTTCGTGGCTGATCATTGGAATGCCAGCCAAACCCCATCCCGAGGGGTGCGGCTGACGAACGAGGCGCACGTCCCCCAGATATCGCGCCTCAGCCCCCGGTGCACCCCCCAGCGCCGGGGGCTTCATCGTTTCCGGGGACGGATTCTCGGGTCATCGATGTGCCCGGTTGGACGACGGGTTGGGCGGGATTCGGACGCGGATGTGCGGTGACCGGGGGCCGCGGCCTCACTCCCAGCGGTAGCCGGCCCCGCGTACGGTTGCGATGTGCTCCGGGCCGAACTTGCTACGCAGATACCGCACATACACGTCGACGACGTTGGAGCCCGGATCGAAGTCCAGTCCCCACACGCGGCTGAGGAGCTGCTCGCGGCTGAGGACCTGGCCCGGGTGCCGCAGGAACTGCTCGGCGAGCGCGAACTCGCGGGCGGACAGGTCGAATTCCCGCCCTCCGGCCCGCGCGCGGCGTGTGAGTGGGTCAAGGCTGATGTCGCCGTGCACGACGCCGATGGAACCGGTGTTGACGCTCTCGCGCAGCCGTGAGCGGACGCGGGCGAGGAGCTCGTCGAACTTGAAGGGCTTGGCGACATAGTCGTTGGCCCCCGCATCCAGACCCTGAACGGTGTCGCGGGTGCTGCTGCGGGCCGTCAGCATCACGACGGGTACGTTCGCCCCTTGGCCGCGCAGATGACGGAGGACCTCGAACCCGTCCATACCGGGAAGTCCGACGTCGAGCAGGACGAGGTCTACATCGCCGCCGAGGGCGAATTCGAGCGCCGAATCACCGCTCTCGACGATGGTCGTCGTGTAGCCGGCGGACTCGAGCCCGCGGCTGACGAATGCGGAAATGCGCGGTTCGTCCTCCGCGATCAGAATGTGCGTCACCCCGTTGCCTCCCTCTGCAACACCACGTCCCCAGCGCGTACGGGGGACGGCAGCAGTTCGCTGCGTCCCTGCGTGATCGGCAGGGTGATCGTGAAAGTCGCGCCGCCCCCATCGGTGTCAGTAACGGCGCACGTCCCCAGATGTGCCTTCGCGATCGCATCGACGATCGCGAGGCCCAACCCCGATCCCCCCACTGTACGGTGATCTGCGCGCGCGAAGCGATGAAAGATCCTGCGTCGTGCCGCGGGAGGGATGCCGGGGCCATGATCCCGCACCCACAGGTGCACCGAATCGATGTCCAGCGTGCTGCCGATTTCGATCGGGGAGCCCTGCGGCGTGTACTTCGCGGCGTTGTCCGCGAGCTGGAGCCACGCCTGCAGGAGGCGATCGTAGTCGCCCTCTATGACGCCCCGCGCGATGCCGGCGACGCTCCAGCTGTGTCCGGGGAATCCCCCCACGAGGTCACCCATTCGCTCCGTCAGCTCGCGAACGTCGACCAGAGAGATCTCGAACTGGTCGCCCTCGGCCGACGAGAGCAGGTCGATGTCTTCGACCAGGCGTGTCATGCGATCGAGCTCGGCAATCCCGATGTCACGGGTGCTCGCGACATCGGCGGGGTTCGCGACATCCATCATCTCGAGGTGTCCGCGCACGATCGTGATCGGCGTCTTGAGCTCGTGCCGCACGTCGTCGAGCAGCTGGCGTTGGTTGTCCATCGACCCCTCGAGCCGGTCCAGCATCGAGTTGACCGTGCGGCTGAGGTCCGAGATGTCGTCGTTGCCGTCGGCGGGGATGCGGGCCCGCAGGTCGGTCGGCGTGATGGAATCGGCCGTCTCGCGCATGCGCCGGATGGGGGAGAGGATGCGTCCGGCCACGAACCATCCGACGATTCCGATCGCGGCGAGCGTGGCAAGCGCCGCGGCCGTGTAGGTCAGGAGCGACAGCGTCACCGGCTCGAGTTCGCGTGTGACGTCGACAGCACGGATGTAGACGCCGACGCGGTCATCGCCCGGCACGGGCGTGGGGACGGCGATGTAGCGCAGGTCGGTCGAGTCGATCTTGGTGCTCGCGATGACCGCCTGGTCGGCCGGTCGTGCCTGTTCGACGGCCTCGGCCACGAAGTCGGGGTCGTCGGCGATCTGCTGACTCAGCGCGTTGGCGCTGCGGAATGCGATCCGGCCGTCGATGACAGCGATCGACGCCTCGTTCCGGCCGGGGATGAGGCGCGAAACCGCCGCCCGCAGGTACGCCGACAGATCCGTGAAGTCATCGGGTGTGTCTTGCGTGGCGGCGACCGCACCGCCCTCGACGACGACACGAAGCTCGTCCACCTGGTTGAGCGCGTCGATCTGAGAGATCAGTCGCTCGTCGATGTCGGTGAGCGTCCGATCCCTCTGCGCGAGGAATGTCACGCCACCCACGATCGTGAGACCGAGCGCCGCGACGGCCAGGATGGCGCCGACGATCAGCGCCCTCGCCGGAATCGGCCGCCGCTCGCGTGTCATGCGCTCATTATCCGGCCCCGCGGCGCTCCCGTGTGCACAGGGAGGGAAGCTCTCATCCGGGGTGGGTCATCGAGAGCAGGTCGAGCTTCTCGTCCAGCTGCTCTTCCGTGATCTCGCCGCGGGATACGTAGCCGAGGTCGACGACCGCTTCGCGAACCGTGATGCCCTTCGCGACCGAGTGCTTGGCGATCTTCGCCGCAGCCTCATACCCGATGAGTTTGTTGAGCGGCGTCACGATCGACGGCGACATCCCGGCGAACGCGGCGGCACGGTCGAGGTTAGCCTCGAGGCCGTCGATCGTCTTGTCCGCCAACACGCGCATCGTGTTCGCCAGCAGACGGATGGATTCGAGCAACGCCGTTCCCATGACGGGGATCGCGACGTTCAACTCGAAAGCGCCCGAGGCGCCCGCCCACGCGATCGTGGCGTCGTTGCCGATGACCCGCGCGCACACCATGAGCGTCGCTTCGGGAATCACCGGGTTGACCTTGCCCGGCATGATCGACGATCCGGGCTGCAGGTCGGGGATGTGCAGTTCGCCGAGGCCCGTGTTGGGCCCTGAGCCCATCCAGCGCAGGTCGTTGTTGATCTTCGTCAGCGATACCGCGATCGTGCGGAGCGCTCCGGATGCTTCAACCAGGGCGTCACGGTTGGCCTGTGCTTCGAAGTGGTCGACCGCCTCGGTGATCGGCAGTCCGGTCTCGGTCACCAGAAGCTCCAGGACCTTCTGGGGGAACCCGACGGGCGTGTTGATGCCCGTGCCGACGGCGGTGCCGCCGAGCGGAACCTCGGCGACGTGAGGGACGACGGCCTGCACGCGCTCGATTCCGAGACGGATCTGGCGGGCGTAGCCGCCGAACTCCTGCCCCAGGGTGACCGGCGTGGCATCCATCAGGTGCGTGCGGCCCGACTTGACCGCGCCCTTCCACAGCTCGGCCTTCGCTTCGAGCGCGACGGCCAGGTAATCGAGCGCCGGGATCAGGTCGTTCAGGAGTTCTTGCGTGACGGCGACGTGCACCGACGTCGGGAAGACGTCGTTCGAGGACTGCGAAGCGTTCACGTGATCGTTGGGATGCACGGGCGAGCCGAGGGCGCGGGACGCCAGCGTCGCAAGCACCTCGTTCATGTTCATGTTCGTCGACGTGCCGCTGCCCGTCTGATACACGTCGATGGGGAACTGATCGGCCGCTCCGCCGCCGATGACCTCATCCGCGGCGCCCGCGATGGCGTCCGCGATGGCACCGTCGAGCGTGCCGAGCTGCTTGTTGGCGAGCGCCGCCGCCTTCTTGATCCGCGCGAGAGCGACCAGCTGCGCGGGGTCGAGGCTGTCGCCCGAGATCGGGAAGTTCTCCACCGCTCGCTGGGTCTGGGCGCCATAGAGCGCCGCTGCGGGAACCCGCACCTCGCCCATGGTGTCGTGTTCGATGCGGTACTCGGTGCCGGCTGCGGTATCAGTCACGTCTTCGTTTCCTCCGGGTATCAGGCGGTCGCGTCCATCGCGGCGCCCAGTAGGACATCGGGCACGGCCGTGCCCTCGGCAAGTCGATAGTTGGCCCCGACGATCGCCAGGCGACCCTCGGCGACGGCCTCGCTGATCAGCTCCGACGTGCGCAGCAGTTCGCTGACCGTCGCGCGCAGGTGTTCGCGGCCCACGGCCTCGGTGTCGATCGTCGCGGGTGTGACACCCTCGGCGGCACCGGCGGCGAGAACGCGGCGCGCGGCGGGAACGATCGGGGCGATCTGGCGCCACACCTGGGCGGGAAGGGCGGGGGCGTCCACGCCCGTGCTGTCGATCGCGGCGCGGACGGCACCGCACTCGTCGTGCGCGAGGACGACGATCAGCGGCACCTCGAGCACCGCAACGGCGTATTCGAGACTGCCGACGACCGAATCCGAGATGACCTGGCCCGCGTTTCGCACCACGAACAGGTCCCCGAGGCCCTTGTCGAAGATGATCTCGGCCGCGAGACGTGAGTCCGAGCATCCGAAGAGCGCGGCGCGGGGCTTCTGGGCGGCGGCGGTCTGGTGGCGACGCTCGACATCCTGTCGGGGATGGCGGGGTTCGCCCGCGACGAAACGGGCGTTGCCGCGCAGCATCTCGGCCCAGGCCCGCGCAGGCGTCGGGGTATCGCTCATCGACTGACTCCCTGGAGTTCTTTCACATCGGGTGTAACGACCGTCGCTAGTTCGGCGGCTTGTTCGGGACTCACGGCGCCATACAGCAGCACGTAATCGGGGCCCGCCTGCGTCCCGAGTGCATACGAGATGTTCGCGGCGCGACTCGGATCCGCCGGTTCGAAGACATCCCATTCGACGCCGTCGATCTGCAGCGTGTCAGTGGGTGCGGAACCCGCGAGCGCGGTGCGCGCCCACGCTTCGTCCGTGTTGAAAGCCTGCGCGAACCGGATGAAACCCTCATCGTCGGGCACGTACGCGATCGACCAGGACGATGATCCGCCGTCCGATGACACCTCGGCGATGTTCACGCGCCAGTCCGCCGGAACGGCGGGCACGATGATGCTCCGCCCCAGGCTTTCTGTGGCCTGCTCGGCGATCGGAGCCGGGTCGATGCTCTCACGCTCGGGCAGTTCGCCCCGCGGGACGCCGAAGATGACGATGAAGACGACGACGACCGTGACGATGATCGCCGCAATCAGGTTGCGGAACGTCTGGCTCGATCGGTAGACCCGCGACGATTCCGCCTTGCGGGCCGCGGTCTCGTCGGGCGTTTCGGGGCGACCCAGCTCGGCGACGACACGCTGCCGACTGCTTTCCGGCGTCATCCCGCTTCACCGCCGGCCGCGGGCGCATCGGTCGATGCGGATGCGGCGTCGAGACGCTTTTTCGCGCCCAGCAGCCAGTCCTCGCACCGGCGTGCGAGCGCTTCGCCGCGCTCCCACAGTCGCAGCGATTCTTCGAGCGTCGCCGAGCCTTGCTCGAGGCGGGCGACGACCTGTTGCAGCTCGTCCCGTGCCTGCTCGAAAGAGAGCGCGCTGATATCGGCTCCCTGCTCGGTCATACGTCCATCCTACGGCGCGCGATCACGGCTCTACCTCGCCGAGAGACGTGGCGGCGAACCGCCCCCGGGCGACGGTGACGCGAGCTTCCGCTCCCTGCGGTGCACTCGCCGCGTCCCGGACGATCTCACCGCCGACCTCCACGATCGCGTATCCGCGATCGAGCGTGTGCTGCGGGCTCAGCGCTCGGAGCCCTGCGCGCAGCTCCGCCACGTCCGTCGTGCCGCGGGCGAGCGCCCGGGTTGTCGCCGCGCGCCCCCGGGCGAGGTGCTGCTCGATCGAGGATGCCCGATCGTGCAGCATCCTCTCGGGTTGTCTCAGCACCGGACGCGAGCGCAACTGCTCGAGGTGCACGCTCTCGTGATGCAGCTTCTGGGCGACCCGGGCGGCCAGGCGACCACGGACCTGACGGACGATGGCGAGCTGCTCAGCGACGTCGGGGACGATGCGCTTGGCGGCGTCGGTCGGGGTGGATGCTCGCAGGTCCGCCACGTCGTCGAGCAGCGGTCGATCCGCGTCGTGCCCGATCGCGCTCACTACCGGGGTGCGCGCCTCGGCCACGGCGCGCAACAGGCGCTCGTCGCTGAAGCCCAGGAGGTCCTGGAAGTCGCCGCCCCCGCGCGCGATCACGATCACGTCGACCGCTGGGTCGTCGTCGAGTTTGCGTAGCGCCGCGAGGACGGACGGGACGCACTGATCTCCCTGCACGGTCGCGTGCTCCACGCGGAAGCTCACGTGCGGCCAACGCAGCTCGGCGTTGCGAAGCACGTCCTTCTCGGCATCCGAATTCTTGGCCGTGATGAGTCCGACCAGATGCGGCAAGAACGGCAGGCGGCGTTTGCGGTCGGGGTCGAACAGCCCCTCGGAGCGGAGCTTCGAGCGCAGCCGCTCGAGGTTCTCGAGTAGGTCACCGAGACCGACGTGCCGCGCCGATGAGACGGTGTACGAGAGATCGCCCGATTTGACGCGGTATTCGGGCTTCGCGCAGACGATGATGTGGTCGCCCGGCTTGATGTCTTTCGGCAATCGGTCGCGCACGCGCGACCAGATCGTCAGCGAGATGACCGCATCGCCCTCGAGGTCGCGCAGACGGGCGAAGGTGCCGACGTTCCGGACGTTCCACTCGGTCACCTCCCCCTCGATCCAGGGCGAACCGAGCTTGGCGACATAGTCGCGGACGACCGTGCCGAGCGCCGCTACGGAACACGGCTGATCGGGGCTCGAGTCGCGCGGGTGAACCGTGCCGCCCGGCGGTGCGAATGCCGGACCCGTCCCGCTCAGGGCTGTCGAAGCATCCGTCATCTGGGTCCTCCCGGCCGGGGCGCAGGTATGCCCCCGTAGAATCGAGGAGTGAGCACCCCCGTCGTCCGCATGCCCCTGCCCCGAGTACCGGGTCGCGCAGGGCGTCTTCAGGATATCCCGGTCACCGGACACAAGAGGGTGCTGCTGGCTGCACCCCGTGGATACTGCGCGGGTGTGGACAGAGCCGTCATCGCCGTCGAGAAGGCTCTCGAGCGTTTCGGTGCACCGGTGTACGTGCGCAAGCAGATCGTCCACAACGTCCACGTCGTCACCGAGCTGGAGGCAGCCGGGGCGATCTTCGTCGACGAGGTCGATGAGGTTCCGCCCGGCGCGCACATCGTCTTCAGTGCGCACGGGGTTTCGCCCGCCGTCGTGTCGGCCGCGGCCGACCGTGGCCTGCAGGCGATCGATGCCACGTGCCCCCTGGTCACGAAGGTCCACCGCGAGGCCGTGCGCTTCGCCCGCGACGATTTCGAGATCCTGCTGATCGGTCACGAGGGGCACGAAGAGGTCGAGGGCACCGCAGGCGAAGCGCCCGACCATGTGACGCTCGTCGGTTCGCCCGAAGAAGCGGACACGATCGAAGTGCGCGACCCGTCCAAGGTCGTATGGCTCTCGCAGACGACCCTTTCCGTCGACGAGACGATGGAAACCGTCCGTCGCCTGCGCACGCGCTTCCCGCAACTGCAGGACCCGCCCTCGGACGACATCTGCTACGCCACACAGAACCGTCAGGTTGCGATCAAGAAGGTCGCGCGGGGCGCAGACCTCGTGATCGTTGTCGGCTCGGCCAACTCCTCCAACAGCGTCCGCCTCGTCGAGGTCGCCCTCGAGTACGGCGCGAAGGCCGCGTATCGCGTCGACTACGCCGACGAAATGCGTCAGGAGTGGTTCGACGGTGTCGAGACCGTGGGCGTCACGAGCGGGGCATCCGTTCCCGAGGTCCTCGTCGATCAGGTCCTCGCCGACCTGGCAACCGCCGGCTACCGCGATGTCGAGCAGGTGAAGACGGCCGAAGAGGACCTCATCTTCTCGCTTCCGAAGGAGCTCCGACACGATTCGGCGGGCCAGCGTGACGAGCGCGCGCTCGGCGGTCGGGGGACCACCGCGTGACGGGTGCGGCGCCCGACCGTCCGGCACGTCCCGAGTACGGCGAGTACGCCACGCCCGAAGAGCAGCGCGCTCGTATCCAGCAGCCGGATGCCACGCACGCACTGTCATCGGGGCAGTCGCTGGACGCACCCGCGCCGCCTGCTGCGCCGTACGGCACGGCATCGACGACACCTCCGGTGCTGCAACCGGGCGCTCCCGCTCCCGTGGCGCCGGAGGCATCCGGCCCCGCTCGCCCCGTTCGTCGCCCGCGCACGGTCGATCGCATCGTCACGTTCGCTCTGCTCGGCTATGGACTCTTCAACGTCCTGACATCCATCCCGGCCTTCACCGAGTACTCCACGTACGCCAACACGCTGCTCGAGATCATGGGTGTCGACGCAGAGTTCACCGGCGCGGGTCGCGGATGGGGCCTCGCCGCCGCCTTCGTACTCGGACTCGGGTGGCTCCTGACCGCCACGCTGACGTGGCTGAACCTCCGCCGCGGGCGTATCACGTGGTGGATCCCGCTCGTCGGTGGAGTCGTGTTCACCCTCACCGCGAGCGCGCTGATGATGGTGCCGCTGTTCAGCGACCCGGCGATCTGGAACGCGCTGGTCGGTTCCGTCGGCTGACTCCCGCTCGTCACGCCATTTACGATGGGCGGATGCGTCGAGTGCTCGCCGTCTGCGTCGTCCATCAGCTACGACCCGAGGCCGGCAGCGCGGGCGTGACCGCGATCGACAAGCGGCCCCTCGCGCGCGGCGCGAAGGTCGGTCCCTTCGGGCTGCGGGGTGACGTGCAGGTCAACCGCAAGCACCACGGCGGACTCGACAAGGCCGTCTACGCGTACGCACAGGAGGACGCCGCGTACTGGGAGCGCGAGCTCGGCCGCGAACTGGCGCCCGGCTGGTTCGGCGAGAATCTGCGGGTTGAGGGGCTCGACGTCAACGCCGCGCGCATCGGTGAGCGGTGGCGCATCGGTGACGCACTCGTGCTCGAGGTGACGATGCCTCGAACCCCGTGCCAGACCTTCGCCCGCTGGCTCGGCGGGCCCGACGAGCGCGGATGGGTCAAACGTTTCTCCGCGGAGCGCCGCCTCGGCCCCTATCTTCGTGTTGTGCGTTCGGGGGTCGTGCGGCCGGGCGATGAGATCGAGGTCGTGGCAGCGCCGGAGGGCGCGCCGGGACTGCTCGACGGGTATCGCGCACCTGCCTCGTGAACATCGTCTTCGAGGCACGGAACGGTGTTGTCTGGGACGCAGAGCCGAGCAGTCTGCTGCGCTTCTTGAGCGAGAGGAGCATCCTTGCTGCGGTCGATCTCGATTCTGATGGGGAGACCGTGTTTCGACTGGGTGTCGATGAGAACGGTCTGACCGCGGCGCCACGAAACTATGGAGGGCTCGGTGTCGGCGTTCATGTCGACGCGCTTGCTCAGTTGCTCCGCCAGAACGGCTTCGACGTAACGATAGACGGCGTGCCCGAGGTGCGGGGCGACGACGAGGACTTCTTCGAAGAGCAGACGCAGGACACGGTGCCCTTCGACGAGCGGGCGGATGAAACGGTTTCGCTCGAGCCACAGGTCGACGAGCGGGAAGCGGAGGTCCTGGTTCCTCGCTCTGCGCTCGCGTCGCGTCTGGGGCAGGCGTGGGCGCCGCTCCTAGCGAACAAGCTGCATACAGATGTGGAGATCGCGATAGTAAGCGGCTGGTCGATCATGAGGTTCGATGACCCCACCTTCTCTGAGGTGCCCTCAGTCTTCGTAAATCGTCGCGAACTCCCTCTCATTCGTCTTTTCCGTGGCGACATCGACGTCATCGTTATCCAGCTCAGCTCGCTCAGCGTGCGCACGGGCCATGCGGCCACCGTGACGCTGGAGCCGAGCGCCGATGCAGGGATGGTTCCGAGCGTCGAACTGTCGACCCTCGATCAAGAGGGCACGGATCTCATGCGCCGTCTTCTCTCGTCGGTTCGAGATGTTGCCGATCTTCTGGAGGAACACCGGACGTTCAACGAAGCACTGGAACTCGACCGCGACGCGCTCGCCCTTTCGCTGGCACCGCGATCGATCGGCGGCTTTGCGGATCCAGATTCTCGGACCCGGGCTGCACTCCTTGCTGTGGGCTTGCCCGTTGAGGTTGTTGAGGCAATGGTCGCGGCTGAACGGCCGGCGGGAAGCCGAATCGTGCGTCCGGCCGGGCTTGCTTCTGCCGTGGAGCGCGCAATGGTCGGGCCTGCGTCGGATCTGAGTGCGGTCGGTTCGCGACCGCCCCTTTGGGCTCGAATGGACGACTTCCTTCGCCTGCACCTGCGCACGGCGATAGCTGTTGCGATAGCTCAGATCCTCGTCGGGGCAGCATTGGTGATCGTCGGAGTGACCGTCGGTCGACCGATTCCGCTCATTTGCGGAACGATCATCGTCGGATTCGGAGCGTTGTCACTGACGGTTTCCGCCCGCCGGACGCGATCTCGAAGCCGCTAATTCATCGCGCGCCGCAGGAGAACGACGGATGCCCCGGGCGCGATCCTCCTGTGGGAAGGGCCCGGGGCATCCGGTCGCCGGATGCGGGGGATCAGCCCTGCGACTTACCCGCGGAGCCGAGCTGCTGCGTCGCTTCGACGACGCGCGCGGCCATCGCCGACTCGGCGACCTTGCCCCACGCACGCGGGTCGTAGGCCTTCTTGTTGCCGACCTCGCCGTCGACCTTCAGGACGCCGTCGTAGTTGGTGAACATGAAGCCGGCCACCGAACGCGTGAACGCGTACTGGGTGTCGGTGTCGATGTTCATCTTGATGACGCCGTTCGAGACCGCCAGGGCGATCTCTTCCGACGTCGAGCCCGAGCCGCCGTGGAAAACGAGGTCGAGCGGCTTTGGGCCCGTGCCGAACTTCGCCGCGATGCCGGCCTGGATCTCACCGAGCAGCTCGGGGCGGAGCTTGACGTTGCCCGGCTTGTAGACCCCGTGCACATTGCCGAAGGTGAGGGCGGCGATATAGCGGCCCTTCTCGCCGAGCCCGAGGGCCTCGACGGCCTTCGTCACATCGGCGACCGTCGTGTAAAGCGCCTCGTTCGAGCCCTCGTGCTTGACGCCGTCTTCTTCGCCGCCGACGACACCGATCTCGACCTCGAGGATCGCGTTGATGTTCTTCATGCGGGGGAGGAGCTCCGCGGCGATCTCGATGTTCTCGTCGAGGGGCACGGCCGATCCGTCCCACATGTGGGACTGGAAGATCGGGTTGCGTCCGGCCTTGACCTCTTCTTCGGACGCCTCGATGAGCGGAAGCACGAAGCCGGGGAGGGCTTCCTTCGGGCAGTGGTCGGTGTGCAGGGCGACCGTGATCGGGTAGCTCTTCGCGACCTCGTGGACGAACCGGGCGAACGCGAGCGCACCGGTGGCACGGGCCTTGACGGTCTGGCCGGCTAAGTAGTCGGCGCCACCCGTGGTGACCTGGAGGATGCCGTCCGAGCCCGCCTCGGTCAGGCCCTGCAGGACGGAGTTGATCGTCTGCGAACTCGAGACATTGATGGCGGGGTAGGCGAAGCCTCCAGCCTTGGCTCGATCCAGCATGTCGGCGTACTGCTCGGGGGTGGCGACGGGCATCGAGGTGCTCCTTAGGAATCGGGAGGGTGCGGCTCTCACAGATCGGGAGGGTGCGTATTCACTCTAGCGAAGCTCGTCTCTCGACCCCGGAAACGGTGCCAGGATCGGGTGGCGGCTCGGTCCTGGCCGGCGCTATCGGCGTGCGATCGCCCCGTCGTTTGCCCGACGGTAAAGAAGCGCGATTCCTTCGCCTGCGGAGACCGAGAAAGCCCGCGGTGTTGCGCGCCCCCGTCGTTAGGCTGGCGACATGGTCAGCATCACCGGCGACATGAGCCCCCTGCATCCCGATCGAAATCTCGCCCTCGAACTCGTGCGAGCGACGGAGGCGGCCTCCATTCGAGCGGTGCCGTTCATCGGCCGCGGAGACAAGCTCGCGGCGGACGCCGCCGCGGTCGATGCCATGCGGGCGTTCTTCACGACCGTGAACTTCGATGGCGTCATCGTGATCGGTGAGGGTGAGAAAGACGAAGCGCCGATGCTGTTCAACGGTGAAAAGGTCGGTAACGGGCGTGGACCGCAGTGCGACGTCGCCGTCGATCCGATCGATGGGACTTCACTGACCGCCGCCGGGCGGCAGAACGCGCTCTCGGTCATCGCGGTCTCAGATCGCGGGACGATGCTCGACGCGTCGTCGGTGTTCTACATGGACAAGCTCGTCACGGGGCCGGCGGGCGTGGGCGTGGTGGACATCCGTCTGCCGATCGGTGAGAACATCCGCCTGCTCTCGAAAGCACTGGGCAAGCCCATCGACGAGATGGTGGTGTCGGTGTTGAATCGGCCCCGCCACGAGCAGCTCATCGCAGACATCCGGGCGGCCGGTGCCGGAACGCGCCTGATGTCCGACGGAGATGTCGCCGGTGGGATCAACGCGGCGCGACACAACGCCCGCACCGACATGTGCGTCGGGGTCGGCGGCAGCCCGGAGGGCATCGTCACGGCGTGTGCCATCAAGGCTCTCGGCGGACACATCCAGGGACGGTTGTGGCCCCGCGATGACGTCGAGAAGCAGAAGGGCGCGGATGCCGGGCTGAAGACAGACGGCTATGTGTATGAGGCCGACGAGCTCGTCACCGGAGACAACACGATCTTCGTGGCGACCGGCGTCACCGACGGTCAGTTGGTGGCGGGTGTGCGGCGCGAGGGTGACTTCATCTACAGCGAGAGTGTCGTCTTGCGCGGCCGTTCGGGCACCCTTCGCCGGATCACTTCGGAGCACCTCACGTCGAAGTGGCTGTAACGCAGACCACTCCCGTGGGCCGCGGCGCCAGGCCCTTTTCGGATCGGTCTGGCAGAATGGATCGTGCCAGTCAGCGTTGACGGTGGTCCATCCACAGCACACACGGGACGGTTTTTCATGACTGCACAGGGCTTCACGGCAGTTCAGGGCTCGTCAGCGGCGCCCAACACGAAGGCGGTTCCCGGCTCGGCGACCGGTTTGGCGTCGTCGACCGTTGCTCACCCGCAGACCGGCGCCCAGGCTGTCGTCGCCGATGCGATCGACCCTGCACGACGTCAGGACGTCTTGCTGCGCGTTCGTCGCGAAGAGGGACACGAGGTCAACGCCTGGTGGCTCATCGGCGCATTCGTGGTCATTTCGGGCACGGTTGTCGCCCTCATGAGCCTCATTCCCGGCGGGGGATCGTAAGCCGATCTCGCAGCTCGCCGAGGTCGGCGACCGCCACCGGTACGTCGGTGTTCGTGCCGTCGCTGTCGTCTTCGGGGCGATCCGCACCATCTGAATCGTCGTCTTCGACCGAATCCATCAGCTCCGCCGCGGTCAGGGATCGGGGCGATGTGGTGATCGAGGTCGCCTCGGGCAAGAGCCGGGTGTCGTCGATGCCGGGGAACTGGCGCGCGGTCGCCAGCACACGCGTCTCGAGCGAACCCGCGAATCGGTTGTAGCTCTCGACCGTGCGCTCGATCGCGCGACGGAGCGAGTCCGCGTGCCCAGCGAGGGCGCCGAGCCGCTGGTACAGGGTCGATCCGAGCTCGAACAGACGCTTGGCCTCGGCCGAGACATCCTGCTGCGTCCACGAGAAAGCGACCGTCTTGAGCACGGCCCACAGGTTGACCGGGGACGCCAGTGCGACCCGTCGCGAGAAGGCGTAGTCGAGCAGGGTCGGGTCTTCGTCGAGAGCGGTGGCGAGCAGTGATTCGTTCGGGATGAAACAGATCACGAACTCGGGGCTCGACTCGACACCCGTCCAATACGCCTTCTTCGCGAGGGCGTCCACGTGTGCACGAACGGCTCGTACATGCCGCTGCAGGAGGGCCTGGCGACGCTCGGCCTGCTCGCCGGTCGCGGTGGCGGGGATCGCGGATGCCTCGAGGTACGCATCGAGCGGGACCTTCGCGTCGACCGGCACCGACGCGCCGCCGGGCAGTCGGATGACCATGTCCGGCCGGCCGGTTCCGGCATCCGTCGTCACCGAGGTCTGGATCGTGAAGTCGACGTGACGCGTGAGTCCGGCCGCCTCGACCACGCGGCGAAGCGCCGTCTCGCCCCAGACGCCCCGTGTGCCGTTCGAGCGCAGGGCGCCGGCGAGCGACTCGGTGGTGCGCCGCAGCTGCTCGTCGGACTCCAAGGATTGACGCAGCTGAGCCGAGATGGCCCCGTACTGAGCGCCGCGCTCTCGTTCGAGGTCGACGACCTGCCGCTGCATCCGATCGAGCGACTCCTGCACGGGCGCGAGGGCGCGCAACACGGCCTGGTCGCGCCGCTCTCGTTCGGCCCGCTCGGCATCGGCGCCGCGCTGAAGCTGGAGCTGCTCGCGCAACCCGGCAACGAGGGACTCGGCTCCGGTCGTGCGGGCGCGGAGTGCGGCCATGTCGGTCTGCGCACGAGCACCCCGCGCGAGCCAGCCGACGAGAGCGCCGACGACAAGCGCCGCGAGCAGTCCGAGAAGGATCAAGATGTCCATGCGCCCATGGTCGCAGGGGGGTGCGACATCGCCCGGAGCGCCGCGCGCCTCGTGCTGGCGGATCGGACGAACCCGTCAGGCGACGGCCTCAGGCTACGGCGGCCTCGAGAGCCATCGGGGCGAAGGTCGGGCCAGCCGAGACGGGCGCCGAAGGCTCGAGCCGACCCACCTTGATGCCCGCGAGTTCGGCCAGGTGCGAGACATCCGTCACTCCGTGCCGCCGCGCGGTGTCGATGACGATGTGCGCGCACGCTTCGGCGTCCGCCGTCGCGTTGTGGTGCGCGAAGTCGGCAAAGCCGGCTTCAGCCGCGGCCACCGGCAGCCGGTACGAGTCGAGCACGTACGACTTGCGGGCGAGCTGCAGCGTGCAGAGGTAACGGTAGGGCGGGCAGTCGTCGCCCGTGGCGGCGCAGGCTCGGCGCAGCACGTTCATGTCGAACCCGGCGTTGTGAGCGACGAGCACGTCGGCGCCGGCGAATGCGCAGAGGGCGTCGAGTTGGTGCGTCCACTCGGCCGCGCCCGCAACATCCTCGACCCGGATGCCGTGGATGCGCGTGTTGAACGGATTGAACTCGTCGTGGCCCGCGGGTGGGCGGATCAACCACCCGGCCTTCGCGACCACCCGGCCGGCGCGGACCCGGACCAAACCGACGGCGCACGCGGACGCGGGGCTGGAATTCGCCGTCTCGAAGTCGATGGCGGTGAAATCCAGGGGCACGACCCCACCCTCGCGCGGCCGGAGCCGCGGGAGGCGGAGGCGCGCCGGGGTCGGCGTGGAGGCCCGGCGTGTCGCGCGATCTGGCTTGACGTGGCTGATGGGTTTCGGCGTAAATCTGAAAGGAATATTGAGCGCGATAGGCCGCCTGAGGGTCGATACGGCTACCGCGGCAGGCGATATTCCTTTCAGATTTACCGCCGACCCCGGCGAGTCCGGCGGGGGTCGCGCTTCGGACGCCCGACGTAGGCTCGGCGCATGAGCGATCGCGAGCAGATGTCGACGTCGTTCGGGCGTGCCGCCGCAATATACGAGGCAGGTCGCCCCGAGTACCCCGCGGCGGCGGTCGAGTGGTTGCTCGAGCCCGTCGTCGCTCGTTCCCCGCTGCGCGTCGCCGACGTGGGTGCAGGCACGGGCAAGCTCACGCGCGCCGTGCTCGCGGGAGGGGCCGAGGTGGTCGCCGTCGACCCCGACCCCGCGATGCTCGACCAGCTGCGCGCCGGGCTCCCCGACGTGCGGACCGTCGAGGGACAGGCGGAACGGATGCCTCTGCCCGACGCATCCGTCGACGCGGTCGTTCTGGGCCAGGCCTGGCATTGGGTCGATCCCGACGCCGGGTCGCGCGAGATCGGGCGCGTGCTCGCGCCCGGCGGCGTACTCGGGCTGGTGTGGAACATCCGCGACGAGAACGTGCCGTGGGTGGCGCGCCTGACCGAGATCATGCACGGCAGCAACGCCGAGCAGCTCATCGCGGACGGGGGCCCGCGCGTGGCCGAGCCGTTCGAGACCCTCGAGCGCCGCGAGTGGACGTGGACGCGGCGGATGTCTCCCCACGCCGTGCTCGATATGGTCCGCTCACGCAGCTACGTCATCACGGCAGAGCCCGAGGAACGTGCGCGCATCGAGCGCGAGGTGGCCGATCATCTGGCGCGGCATCCGTCCCCCGAAGCCGACGGCTCGATCGACATGCCGTACGTGACGCACGCCTTCCGGGCTGTCCTACGCGGCTGAGCGCACGGGCACGGAGGATTCGCCCGGCCCGCCGCCGTAGACTCGATGCCCGTGGCTCTCACTATCGGCATCGTCGGCCTGCCCAACGTCGGCAAGTCCACCCTCTTCAACGCACTGACCCAGAACGACGTGCTCGCGGCGAACTATCCGTTCGCGACGATCGAGCCGAACGTCGGGGTCGTGAACCTGCCCGACCCGCGTCTGACGAAGCTCGCCGAGATCTTCGGCAGCGAGCGGATCCTGCCCGCGACGGTCTCGTTCGTCGATATCGCCGGTATCGTCCGCGGCGCGAGCGAGGGGGAGGGGCTCGGCAACCAGTTCCTCGCGAACATCCGTGAGGCGGATGCGATCGCTCAGGTCGTCCGCGGATTCACCGACGACGACGTCGTGCACGTCGAGGGCGCGGTCAATCCCAAGAACGACCTCGAGACCATCAATGCCGAGCTGATGCTGGCCGACCTGCAGACGCTCGAGAAGGCGATTCCGCGTCTCGAGAAAGAGGTCAAGGGCAAGAAGGCCGACCCCTCGGTGCTCGAGGCGGCAGTCGCGGCGAAGGATGCCCTCGAGCGCGGCGTGTTGCTGAGCCACTCGGGCCTCGACCTCGCGGCGATCAAAGAGCTCGGCCTGATGACATCCAAGCCCTACATCTACGTCTTCAACGTCGACGAAGCGGTGCTGACGGATGCCGCACGGCTCGCCGAGCTCGCCGCCCTGGTAGCGCCTGCCCGTGCCGTGTTCCTCGACGCGAAGATCGAGTCCGAGCTGATCGGCCTCGACCCCGAGGACGCCGCCGAGCTGCTGGCATCTACGGGTCAGGACGAGTCGGGCATCGACCAGCTCGCGCGCATCGGCTTCGACACGCTCGGCCTGCAGACGTACCTGACAGCGGGTCCGAAGGAGTCGCGCGCCTGGACGATCGGCAAGGGCTGGAAGGCACCGCAGGCCGCCGGCGTCATCCACACGGACTTCGAGAAGGGCTTCATCAAGGCCGAGGTCATCTCGTTCGATGACCTGGTTGCGACGGGGTCGGTGCTCGAGGCCCGTGCGAAGGGCAAGGCGCGGCTCGAGGGCAAGGACTACGTCATGCAGGACGGCGACGTCGTGGAGTTCCGCTTCAACAACTGACCAAGACAGCGGAGCTGACGATGAAATCCGTCGCCATATTCGCTACCCTAATCGCGGTGGCATGCCACCGATTGCACTTCCACGTGAAGAGTCACGTGAATCATTGCGGAGAGGCCTGATCACATCAGGACATGTCCGAATGGGGTGCGGCGCGAAGATGCGCCGACTTCATTCTGCCGATGCCAGGCATCGGCCGACGAGAGGACATGACATGTCGTCGAAGGACGAAAAAAACCTGAAGAACGTGATGGACAAGATCGCGAGCGTGGAAGAGCCGCGGCGATCGGTGATGCAACGCGTGCACAGCATCATCGTGACCGCAGCCCCCGACCTGAAGCCGCGGATCTGGTACGGAATGCCCGCCTACGCGACGTCGGCCAGCGCGCCCGCGCTTGTGACGCTTCGCAACGACGAGCGGTTGAATCTCGCCCTGACGGAGAAGGTGCCTTTTCGCGCCGGAGGCGGCCACGACGGGAATTTGATGCCGGCGGCGTGGTACTTCGAGGACGTTGACGAGGCCACGGAGAAGCGCATCGTCGAGATCGTCCGTTCGGTCGCCGACTGAGCGTGGATAAGAGTCGCCTCGGCGCGCTCTGAGCGGCTCGCGCGTCGGGCGGGTGGCAACCGGTGATGTGACCCCCCGTCGCGCGCCGTCACGCGGTAGCCTGCGACATGGGAAACGTCGAGCGACGGTCATCCGCGTACGAAGCCGGGCGCCGGTTGCGTAAGCGTCTGCCGCGGCGAGAATTGGCCAAGCTGGTCCTTCCCGCCGACCGGGATCCCTTCGCCATTCTCGAAGAACAGCACGCGTCGAGGCTGAAGGATCTCGTGCCCGTGCGGGTGGGACGGATGCTGCAATCGCCGTTCGCGTTCTACCGGGGTACGGCGGCGGTCATGGCGGCCGACCTGCGCCGTGCGCCCACCACCGATCTCGAAGTCGTCTCCTGCGGCGACGCGCACATCTCGAACTTCGGTTTCTTTGCCTCGCCCGAGCGCGCGCTCGTCTTCGACCTCAACGACTTCGACGAGGGCGGCGTCGCGCCCTGGGAGTGGGACGTGCGCCGGCTCAGCGCGAGCGTGCACATCGCCGGGCGCTACATCGGCTTGAGCGAGGACGCATGCCGCGCCGCGGCCTTCGCGGCGGCCGATGCATACCGCTCGACGTTGCGGGACTACTGCCGCCTGTCGACGCGGGAGCGCTACTACACCCGGGTCGATATGTCTTCGGTCGCGCGTCACTTCGGGGAGGAAGGCGAGCAGACGGTCCGCAAAGCGGCGAAGAAGGCCCGCGCCCGCACGTCGGAGCGGCTCCTGCAGCGCCTGACGACGATCTCGATCGACGGCGGCATCCGCATCGTCGATCAACCTCCCGTCCTGCGCCACGTCGACCACGCGACCCTGGGCGAGGTCACCGACCTGTTCACCCAATACCGCGCGACCTTGCGCGAAGACATCGCGTTCCTGCTGGAGCAGTACCGCGTGGTCGACTTCGCCCTGCGGGTCGTCGGTGTCGGCAGCGTCGGCACGCGCTGCTACCTGATCGCCGTCGAGGGTCCCACCGGCGACATCCTGTTCCTTCAGGTGAAGGAGGCCCCGCCGTCGGTCCTGTCGACGTATGGGGGTCGGCGGTCGCTCATCCCGGGTCGCCCCGGTGTGACGGACTTCATCGAGGGTCACCGCGTTGTGGCTGCCCAGCGGATCCTGCAGGCGAACTCCGACCTGTTCGTCGGATGGATGCGCGGCTGGGCCGGTGACGCCGCGGACCGCTATCGGGTGGACTACTACTGGCGGCAGTTCCGCGACATGAAGGGGTCGATCGACCCGGCCACGCTCAACGCCGATCAATTCCGCTCATACAGCGCGCTGTGCGCGGCACTCCTGGCTCGGGCGCACGGGCAGTCGCCCGCCTCGGCCGCGATCGTGGGCTACCTCGGCCGATCAGACGAGTTCGCCGAGGCGACGGCGGCATGGTCGGCCGCCTACGCCGATGTCGCCGAGGCCGACTTCGAGCTGCTGCGTCAAGCGGTTGCGTCCGGACGCCTCCCGGCCGAGACCGGCGTCTGAGCCGGGAGGGCCGGAGCGGTCCGCTTCGCCAACGGAACCGTCTGATTACACGATTCCCGGACTACGGTGGAACCCACCCCCGCGAACCGCGCCATCGAAGGAGATCGACATGGCCAAGACCAACAACGCCAAGCTCGACACAACCAAGGTCAAAGAGGTTCTCGCCCAAGGTGTCAAGGTTGTCGCAGAGGTCAAGGCGGTCTCGGCAGGCGCCAAGGTGGGCCTCGCCGTCGTGGGCGTCCTGCAGGTGGTGTTCGCGTTCCTGGCGTTCTGGGACCTCGCCCGGCGAGACGCGGACGAGGTCGTCGGCCCCAAGCCGGTGTGGATTCCGGTGATCCTGGTCAACTGGATCGGCCCCGCCGCGTACTACCTCTTCGGCATCCGTCACCAACGCTGACGAACCACGCAGACCCCGGGAGCCGCATGGTGCGTCGCACAACTGTGACCATGGCTGGTGCAGCCATCGTGACCCTGCTTGCCTTCACCGGATGCGCCGCAGCACCGGCTCCGGCAGACACCTCCCTCCCGGGCGCGGACGCTACTCCGAGCGCGGGACCGACGGTCGCGACATCGCCGGAACCCCCGACCGTCACGGTCAACGAGGTGCAGGGTGAGGCATGTGCAGGCCTTCGCTCCATCAGCAACTCCGCCCCGGCGGACGGCGTGGAGCGCATTCTTGGCGAGGGGCTTCCGGGTGACGCGGTGTACGTTTCTGGCTACGCGCTGCCCGAACTCCGTGACACCGGCGCCACCGAGTACGCCGCGGGCGATGCCCTGGTGAACGAGGACGGCACTCCAGCATCGTACGTCGTTGCCTCAGGGGACACGCTCTATGGGATCTCGGAGCGCTTCTGCGTCCAGTTCCCGATGTACCTGGAGTGGATCAACTCCGTGCGCCGCAACGGCGCATGGGACTGGACGACGGGGGAGGACGGCCCGTTCGAAATCTTCCCCGGCGACACCCTGAACCTCGATGCCCACACCATCACCAGCGTTGGCGATGAGCGGGGTGTCGTCTACAGCCACCAGTCGAACTTCTACATTCCGCCCCAACGCTGAGCACCTCTGGCGGTCCCTCGTCGCGCTCGGCGATACCCTGGGTAGTTGGAAACAGAGGAGCCCACGACGATGACCGAGACTCAGATCTTCGAACCCGACGCACGCGCCGTTCCCTACGCAGCCGAGGGCGAGGGCCCGGCTCTCGTGTTGATCGCGGACCGGGATTCGGACATCGACGCGCTGAGCTCGCTCGCGCACTCCGTCTCGCAGGAGGACTTCCGCGTCGTCCGGATCGGTCTGCGCCATTCCGCCGACAAAACGGATGCCGTGGGTGGGGCGGCTCGTGACCTCGCACAGGACGTGGTCGACGTCATGGATCACCTCGGCATCGAGGACGCCTGGGTCGGCGGTCACGCGTTCGGCGGCTCTGTCGCGCGTCGGGTTTCGCTCGATCACCACGCACGGGTGAACGGGGTGCTGCTGCTCGGCGTGGAGGCGGCGGATGTGGCCCCGCCGCTGGCCGACGGACTGCCCGTGCTCGTCGTGCAGGGTACCGAGGATGATGTGACGCCCCCGGCCAACGGCGAGGCGTTGCAGGCATCCGCGCCGGGTCTCGTGAGCGTCGTCCCCGTCGAGGGCGGCGGACACCTGTTCCCCACCACTCACGTGGGCGCGACCTCGTGGGCCATCGAGGACTACCTCGACTGGGACTGACCCCGCCGGATCAGCCGCGATCAAGCGCGGTCAGGCGCGGTCAGGCCCGGTCTGTTCGGGCCATCCACTGCGCGAGATGCGTTCCGGTCGCGCCGTCGCCCCGCGCGATCTCCCGGGGCGTGCCGGTCGCGACGACCCGTCCGCCCGCGTCGCCGCCTCCTGGGCCCATGTCGATGACCCAGTCGCTCGCCGCGATCACGGACTGGTCGTGCTCGACGAGCACAACCGAGTTGCCCGCATCCACCAGCTGCTGCAGCTGATCGAGAAGCAGCTCGACGTCGGCGGGGTGTAGGCCCGAGGTCGGCTCGTCCAGCAGGTAGAGCGCGTGGCCCCGGCGTGCCCGCTGCAGCTCGGTCGCGAGCTTGATGCGCTGCGCCTCGCCGCCGCTGAGCTCGGTCGCGGGCTGGCCGAGGCGCAGGTAACCGAGTCCGACCTGGCGGAGCATCTCGAGGCTGCGCGACGCTCCCGCGACGTCCGAGAAGAACTCCGCGGCGTCCGCGACGGTCATCCCCAGGACATCCGCGATCGACTTCCCGCGGTACGTCACTTCGAGGGTCTCGGCGTTGTACCGCGCGCCGTGACAGGTGTGGCAGGGCGCGTAGGTGCCGGGCAGGAACATCAGCTCGACCGAGACGAATCCCTCACCCTGACATGTTTCGCATCGCCCGCCCGCGACGTTGAACGAGAACCGGCCCGCGCCGTAGCCGCGTGAGCGCGCCTCGTCGGTCGCGGCGAAGAGCTTGCGGACGACGTCGAACATCCCGGTGTAGGTCGCCAGGTTCGACCGCGGGGTGCGCCCGATCGGCCGCTGATCGACCACGACGAGGCGGTCGAACGCCTCAGCCCCCGACACCGCTTCGATGTCGACCTCGAATGCCGCGTCTTCTGGATCCTCGGGCGTCGCCCCGAGACGATCGCGCACGATCTGCGCGAGCACCTGCGTCACGAGCGTCGACTTGCCCGAACCCGAGACCCCCGTGACCGCGGTCATGACACCGAGCGGGATGTCGGCGGATGCGTCGCGCAGGTTGTGGCGGGTGACGCCCGTGAGATGCAGCCATCCGTGGGGCGTCCGGGGCTCGCGCTCCACCGGCGCCGTCTCGGCGAAGAGGTAGCGTCCCGTGACGGAGCCCTCCGCCGCGCGGAGTCCGTCGACCGGACCCGAGTACACGACGTGTCCGCCGCCCTCGCCGGCCGCGGGACCGATGTCGACCACCCAGTCGGCGCGACGGATGACGTCGAGGTCGTGCTCGACGACGAACAGCGAGTTGCCGGAGTCCTTCAAGCGCTCCAGCACCCGCAGAAGCGGCTGCGCGTCGGCGGGATGCAGGCCCGCGGAGGGTTCGTCGAGCACGTACACGACGCCGAAGAGGCCCGAGCGCAGCTGCGTCGCGATGCGTAGGCGCTGCGCCTCGCCGGGCGACAGGGTGGTGGAGTTGCGGCCGAGGCTCAGGTAGCCGAGGCCGAGATCCAGCAGCACCTCGACGCGAGAGATGACATCGGTGGCGATGCGATCCGCCGCCTCGCCATCACCGGCGGCCGTCGCCGCATCCGCTCCCGCACGCAGCTCTGTTGCGAGCTCGGCGAACGGGATCGCGTTCATCTCGCCGATCGACCGGCCGTTGAACGTCACGGCTCGGGCGTCGGGACGCAGGCCGCTGCCGCCGCATTCCGGGCACGGCATACTGCGGACGAAGCGCATGGCCTTCTCGCGCATCCGCTCGCTCTGCGACTGCCCGAGCACGTGCATCACGTGCGCCCGCGCGCTCCAGAACTTTCCATAGTAGCCGTGGTCGACGCGGCCCTCTTCGGGTTCGATGAAGACGGACGGCTGTTCGTCGGTGTACAGCAACCAATCGCGATCTTTGCGGGGGAGCTTCCGCCACGGCTTGTGGATGTCGATGTCCAGGCCTCGCACGATGCTGCGCAGGTTCGCGCCCTGCCAGGCCCCCGGCCAGGCGGCGATCGCTCCGTCGCGAATGCTGAGGGTGTCGTCGGGCACGAGGAGTTCTTCGGTGACGTCGTGCACCGTTCCGAGACCGTGGCACCGCGGGCAGGCGCCGGCGGCGGTGTTCGGCGAGAACGCCTCGGCCGACAGGTGTGACGCTCCCGCGGGATAGGACCCGGCGCGCGAATAGAGCATGCGGACCAGGTTGGACAGCGTGGTGATCGTGCCGACCGTGGAGCGAGAGCTCGGCGCGCCCCGGCGCTGCTGCAGCGCGACGGCGGGCGGCAGCCCCGTGATCTCGTCGACGTCGGGTGCGCCGACCTGGTTCAGCAGGCGCCGCGCGTACGGCGCCACCGACTCGAAGTAACGCCGCTGCGCCTCGGCGTACAGCGTGCCGAACGCGAGCGAGGACTTGCCCGAACCCGAGACGCCGGTGAAGACCACCATGCAGTCGCGCGGGATGTCGATCGCGACATCCTTCAGGTTGTGCTCGCGCGCGCCGCGCACCCGCACCCAGCCATCCAGATCGTCCCGTGTCATGTCATCGACGGTACGCGGGTGTGCTCGACCGCGCTGGGGGTTGCGTCACCGGCGTAAAGCGGCATGCGGGGAATACGGCGTCCGGATGCCTCGTTGCTGGTCAGGTCGGGTCGCACATCGTGACCCGACTTTTCTGCGAAGGGCTCCATCTGTGAAACTGTTCTCCCCGCTGACCGTCGGCGATCTCGAGTTGGCCAACCGTGTCGTCATGGCGCCGCTCACCCGTACGCGTTCCGGCGCGGATGGCGTGCCGGGTGTACTCGTCGCTGAGCACTACGCGCAGCGGGCAGGTCTCGGCATGATCATCACCGAGGGTGTCTATCCGACCGCGGAGTCGCGGGCGTACCCCGGTCAGCCGGGAATCGTCACCGAGGAGCAGGTCGCGGGATGGCGCGCCGTCGCCGATGCCGTCCACGCCGAGGGCGGGCTGATCGTGATGCAGGTCATGCACGGTGGCCGCGTCTCACATACGGACATCACGGGGACGCCGCGCATCGTCGCCCCCAGCGCGATCGCCATCGAGGGCGAGGTGCGCACGCCGCTGGGCAAGAAGCCGTACCCCGTGCCGCACGCGCTGACGACGGATGAGCTCGCGCAGGTTCGCGACGAGATCGTCGCAGCCGCGGTTCGCGCGATCGACGCAGGTATGGACGGTGTCGAGGTGCACGGAGCGAACGGCTACCTGCTGCACCAGTTCCTCTCGCCGGTCTCGAACCAGCGCACCGACGCATACGGCGGATCGCCCGAGGCGCGCGCGAAGTTCGTCGTCGAGGTGACGAGTGCGATCGCGGATGCCGTGGGCGCGGGACGTGTGGGAATCCGGCTCTCCCCGGCCCACAACATCCAGGACGTGTTCGAGACGGATGCAGACGATGTGAAGGCCACGTACGAGGCCGTCGTGACCGGCCTCGCGCCGCTCGGCCTTGCATACCTGAGCGTGCTGCACGCTGAGCCCGCCGGTGACCTCGTGCAGTCGCTGCGTGCTGATTTCGGCGGCACCTTCATCGCCAACAGCGGCTTCGGAAAGCTCACGACGAAGGACGAGGCCATCGACTTCGTCGCGAACGGGTCGGCCGATGCGGTCGCCGTCGGACGGTTGGCCATCGCCAACCCCGACCTCGTCGAGCGGTGGCAGGGTGGTCACCCCGAGAACGAGCCGAACCCGGCGACGTTCTACGGCCTGGGCGCCGAGGGCTACACGGACTACCCGCGCCTCTCCGCCTAGCGCACCCGGTGGGGTGCTGCCCGTGACGGGGTGGCCCCACCGGAATGCGAAAATCAATTCATGACCGCAACTCTCGTCGCGCGCGGACTCGCCGGCGGGTACGGCCACCGCACTCTGTTTGACAACCTCGACCTCACCGTCGCTCCGGGTGACGTGGTCGGTGTCGTCGGAGCGAACGGCGCCGGCAAGTCCACCCTCCTGCGGCTGCTCGCGGGAATCGACGAGCCCCAGGCAGGCACGGTCTCGCTGGCACCCGCCGACGCTTTCGTCGGCTGGCTGCCGCAGGAGCACGAGCGGGTCGAGGGCGAGACGATCGCCGATTACATCGGCCGCCGCACGGGGTGCGCGCAGGCGACGGCAGCGATGGATGCCGCGGCATCCGCTCTGGGGGATCCCGCACCCGCGACGGGCACCGACGCTGATCCGGCGGACGTCTATTCGGCGGCGCTCGATCGCTGGTTGGCGAGCGGCGCGGCGGATCTCGACGAGCGAATCCCCGTGGTGCTCGCCGACCTGGGGCTGGACCTGCGCCTCGATCTTGGCGCCGCGAGCGCCGAACACGCCCTGATGACTTCGCTATCGGGGGGTCAGGCGGCTCGTGTGGGACTCGCGGCGCTGCTGCTGTCCCGCTTCGACATCGTGCTGCTCGACGAACCCACGAACGACCTCGACCTCGACGGCCTCGAACGGCTGGAGGCGTTCGTGCGCGGGCTCCGCGGCGGCGTTGTTCTCGTCAGCCACGACCGCGAGTTTCTTGCGCGCTCCGTGACGCGCGTTCTCGAACTCGACCTCGCCCAGGCATCCAATCGCGTCTTCGGCGGCGGGTACGACGCGTATCTGGAGGAGCGCGAGACGGTGCGGCGCCACGCGCGCGAGAAGTACGACGAATTCGCCGACAAGAAGGCGGACCTGGTGTCACGAGCTCGCACGCAGCGGGAGTGGTCGAGCCAGGGCGTCCGCAACGCGATGAAGAAGTCGCCGGACAACGACAAGATCCGCCGTAAAGCTGCCACCGAGTCGAGCGAAAAACAGGCGCAGAAGGTGCGTCAGATGGAGAGTCGGATCGCGCAGCTCGACGAGGTCGATGAGCCCCGCAAAGAATGGCAGCTCGAACTCACGATCGGCGCGGCACCGCGCTCGAGCACGGTCGTCTCGACGCTGAACTCTGCGGTGTTCCGGCAGGGATCCTTCACGCTCGGTCCGGTATCGCTGCAGGTCAACGCGGGGGAGCGGGTCGGGATCACGGGGCCCAACGGCGCCGGCAAGTCGACCCTGCTGCGGGCGCTGCTGGGGCGGCAGGCGCCCGACGAGGGCTCCGCGAGCGTGGGCGCGAACGTGCAGGTCGGCGAGATCGACCAAGCACGGTCGCTTCTCACCGGCACCCGAGCGCTCGCCGATGTGTTCGAGGGACTCGTTCCCGCCCTCGCATCGGGAGAGGTCCGCACCCTGCTCGCGAAATTCGGGCTGAAGGCCGATCACGTGAACCGAGCCGTGGATGAGCTCTCGCCGGGCGAGCGCACGCGGGCCGCCCTGGCGCTGCTGCAGGCGCAGGGCATCAACCTGCTCGTGCTCGACGAACCGACGAACCATCTCGATCTGCCGGCGATCGAGCAGCTCGAAAAGGCTTTGGAGTCATACGTGGGCACACTGCTGCTCGTGACGCACGACCGTCGGATGCTCGACACCGTTCAGACCGACCGCCACTGGCGGGTCGAGGCGGGGCAGGTCACCGAGCTGTAAGAAGACGCCGCGGCCGGAGCATCCGGATGTCTCGGACGAACGTCCTGACTAACGGCCCTGACTAACGGCCCTGACTAACGACCCTGACGCTTCTTGAAGGGCTTCGGTTCGCCCTTGACGACGGGCGCGCGGCCCTTGCCCTTCGAGGCCTTCGCTTTGCCGCCCGCGGGCCCACCCGTTTTGGCCGCGGGCGCGGGGGCGTGGGCGATCTGCTGCTGCGCCTCGATGAGCAGGAGCTTGCCGGCGGGTGTGAGCGTCCACCCGGACTTGCTGCGGGTGACGATCGGATGCCCGACCTCGGCCTCGAGCTTGTCGATCGACGTGTACAGCGATGCGAGCGGGATGCCGAGGGTTTGCGCCGCGCGGGGCGCGTGCAGGTCTGCGGCGGTCAGCGCCACGAATCGGCGGAGGAGCGTGATGTTCACCGTTCGCCTTTCGTCGTCGCGGAAGCAGGTAAGGGCGCTGCCCAGGCTACCGGGCGTGCGGGCAGCAGCCGGCGCTTGCCGCCGGATGCGCGATGTGGAGACGGCACGCGGCTCGTGTGTTGAGCGAGCCGCGCGCCACGCGGGTTGGCCGCCGAACGTACGGGTTGCACGCGAGTGCACGACCTCGGCACCGTGCCAGGGTCGTGCACTCGCGTGTTGGCCGTGCACTCGGGAGGAGGGGGGACGCTCCGCCGGGGCCGCTACGGGGCTTGCGGTGTCGTCCCGGTCGGGACATCCGGTGTGTCAGTCGTGGGAGGGGCCGAGGCATCCGGGTCGATCCGTGTCTGCCACGGCCGCTGCGTCCAGAACTCCAGAAGCTGGGCGCCGAGGCCGAAGAACACCATCGCGAGCCAGACCACCACGTTCAGCCACGGGACCTGCAGCGCCACGATGAGGATCAGGCCGCCGAGCAGCGCCGTGACGACCGGATGCTGCCCACCGCGCAGCATGAGCCGTCCGAGGTAGTAGGCCCCGAAGACGAACGTCGCGAGCGTCAGCACGGTCCAGACCAGGCCGAGGGCCAGGGCGAGGGGTGCTCCGATGATCGTGATGAGCAGGAACAGCAACGCGAAGGGCACGGCGATGGATGCCACCAACCCGACGAGAAGCGCCTTCCACGGCGACGGCACCAGGTGATCCGTCACCCGGTTCAACCACCGGGGGATGAGGAGCCCGGCGAGAAGCGTGACCACGCTCAGGGCGACGAGTGCATACAGCAGCCCGAGCACCCAGCCGGCGAAGATCGCCCAGGGTGAGACCTGCACGTCGGACGACCGCTGCGTCTGGACGAAGTCCACGGTTCCCGCGACGGCGCCATCGGTTATCTGGCCCTCGCGCTGGCCGTAGTACGTGAGGTTGCCGCCGACCGTGCCATCGATCGTCAGGCGGCCGACGGAGAGGAACGCGTCCCGCCCGACCTCGCCCGAGATGCGGACGTCGTTGGCGGCGCCCACGAGGTCGCTACCGAACGATCCCGTGTCTGTCACCGCGACGCTCGCGGCGAAAACGGTGCCGCTGCGGGTGACCTCGCCGCTGACCGTCACATCCTGTGCCGCGAGCCGGACGTCGCCGTCGACGGTGCCGGTGATCGTGATGGTCTGCGCCGCCGCGATCACATCACCCGTGACGTCGCCGCTGATCGTGACGCTCTGCCCGGCGGCGTAGACGTCTCCGTCGACCGTGCCGGACACATCGAGCGTCGCTCCGCTGTAGAACTGAGGGCCCTCGAGGTCGTCGGTCGCGGCGGCGTACGAGACCGATGTGCCAGCGGCGGCAAGGGTGTTCGGCGGCGTCGCGGCGACCGCGCCCGTCCCGGTGCCGAGCACGAGGATGCCGGCCGCGAGGGCGGCGGCAGCGAATCGATAGGTCTGTGACACGACGCTCATGGCGTGGCCTCCTGGTTCGAGTGAAGCTCGTGATGTCAACGCTCCACCCGTCTGCCGATGCCTGACAGGGCCGTTGGCCCCGCCACGGGACCTTCGTCTCTGCGACAGCCGCGCGCGAGGGCGGATGCTGAAGGCATGGCTTCCTCGACCCCTCTCGCACCCGCACCCGCATCCGCGCCGCATTCGTACACGGTCCGTGCAGGCGTGGCGCCCGGGCATCCGGCGGTTGCGAACGCAGGCTCTGAAGCGATCGCCTTCGACGGCAGTTGGGGTGCGCCGGAGCCCAGCGGGCTGCCGGGACCGGCCGACCTGCTGGCATCCGCCTTCGCCGCGTGTCTGCTGAAGAACGTCGAGAGATCGTCGCAGCTCATGCCGTTTCGATACCAGGGTGCCGACGTCGTCGTCACCGCGCATCGACAGGACAGCCCGCCGCGGTTCTCGAAGATCCACTACGAGCTCTCTGTCATCACCGACGAGCCCGCGCGGCGCGTCGAACTGATGCACGCGAACCTGCGCCGATACGGCACGGTTTTCAACACGCTCGCGAGCGTGTGCGAGGTCGACGGCACGGTCGTTGCGGTGCCCACGGCATCCGTCCAGCCGTCCGTGAGCCTTCTGTCGCGCTAACGGAGGAATGGTCCCTCGTCAACCCGGGCGCGGGGCATCCGTTCCGGTGAGACGCTCAGGCTTCGGCAATCGAGAGGAACGACCATGTCGGACACACGAGACCCCGCAGAAGAGCAGCAGATCGCAGACCCGGAGCCCACGGGGCCGCGGGATGGCGAATACGCCCCGGCCATCGATGCCGCGGGCATCGGTCAGGAGGACCCGGACGCGCCCGAACTGGACGACGTCGGCCCGGATTCTGACGACGAATAGCAATTCCGAGCACGAGCAACACTTCAGCGAGGAGACCAGATGACTGACGAAATGATGAACAGCGGCATGACGGATGACGAGGGCACCTCGGTGCCCAATCAGCCGCTCAGCGACAACGACACCTCCCTGGCTCCGGACGCGGACGCAGACCCGGCGCAGGCGGAGTGGGATGGCCGCCTCAGCGAGACCGGAGCCCCGCTCGCGGAACCCGCGACCGCGACGGGCGCCGACCCCGCGGAGATCCCGGCGGACGACGACGACATTCCCGCGACAGATGTTCGTGCCGGACTCGACCAGCCGGAGTCCCAGGGCGAGAGTCCTCTCGTCGCCGACCTCGGTGACGAGGGTGAGGGCGACCTGTCGCCCGAGGACCTCTGAGAGCCGGGCCCGCGGCGTCCTGAGCACGCATCCTCTCGTCGAGTCCGCCGGGTACTGCCGAGTCCGCCGGTTGTGCTCGGTGCATACCCGGCGGGCTCGACGGGAACCGGCGGGCTCGACGCCGGTCTGCGGCTATACCTGGGGCAGCGGATAGCGGCGGCGCAGGAGAAGGCGCTGGACCAGTGTCCAGGCGACCGTCACCGTCAGGTACAGCGCCGCGGCGAGTGGAACGAACAGCAGCACGACCGCGGTCGCGTACTGCAGCAGTCCCAGTGCGCGTTGGGCGCCCGCGGATGTCAGCGGTGAGGCATCCGCATCCGCGTCTGCTCCTGCGACAGGCGCGCGCAACGCGCGGCGTGTGATCTCGGCGACAACGCACACGATCGCGATCAGGATCCCGAACACGACCCCGATCCCGGGGTCGATTGTCCCGAGCGAGCCCAGCACGCTCGTGCCGAGGGGCACCCCGGCCAGTTGCTCGGCGAGAAGCGCGTTCGGGTGTCCCGCGATCGAGGTGTGGAGGAACAGTGCATAGATGATGCCCACCACGGGAGCCTGAGCCAGCACCGGCAGGAACCCGGCGAAGGGCGAGGTGTTCTCGTCTGCGTACAGCTTCATCATCTCCCGCTGTTGACGCTCGCGGTCGCTTTTGTAGCGCTTCTGGATCGCGCGCAGGCGCGGGGCGAGACGAGCCCGCGTCTGCTCGGCTTTCGCCTGCGAGACGCCCACGGGGATCAGCGCCGTCCGCACGGTCAGGGTCAGGAGCACGATCGCCACCGCGGCGGATGCGTCGCCAGCGACGGGTTGAAGGATGTCGGTCAGCCACATCATCGCCGCGTACACGGCGTCGAGGAGGGCGGCGAGTGGGGGGAGGGAAAAGAGGTCCACGGAGGTTCCGATCGTCGAGTCTGGGTAGGCGGCGTATAGCCGCGACAGACGTCGGCGAAGCACCCCGCGGGCGGGGGCGGACTACCGAGGGCTACGCGGCCGAGGCCGCGATACCCGGGGCTCGAGGGCGGGAATGGCCCGCGGCGTCCGGATCGCTCTGAGCCGGTGGCGTCGCGATGCCGATCGAGCCGTCCGGACGGATGTGCGTGCCGGGTGCGGATGCATCGAGGCGGACCAGGTGGGCCAGCGCCGCGAGCGTCGCGACGGCCGCGATGACGAGCGCGACCAAGCCGATCGTCGCACCCGAATCCAGCGCGGGAGCGACCCCCGACGCGAGCAGAACGAGGCCGATGAAGGCGGCGAAGAGCTCTCGCATCACGCATCCCCTCTCATCCGCCCGAGCTTTCACGCTAACACCTGAGGGTCGCGCGGCCGGCCCGAGGTCCTCTACCGCCGGGCCATCGGTCTACCGCTCGGAGTGAAGCACGGGGCCGGATCGGGGGCAAGCCCGGTGCACAGCCGACAGGTCTTTGACAGGCTGGTGCTCGCCAACCCTCACCGAACGGAGGCGACACGCATGTGGTTCGATTCCTGGTCCGATCTCGGGCGCATCCTGGTCCTCGGGACGGCGGCCTACCTCACGGTCATCGTCGTGCTGCGGATCTCCGGCAAACGCACGCTCGCCCAGCTCAACGTCTTCGACTTCGTCGTCACCGTCGCGTTGGGTTCCATCCTCGCGACCGCGCTGCTGAGTTCAACGGTGTCGTGGGCGGATGGCGCGACCGCATTCGCGCTGATCGCCGCGCTGCAGTTCGTCATCGCGTGGATCTCGTCGCGCTGGCGAGGCGCACGACGCATCCTCACCTCGGAGCCCGTATTACTGCTCTCGGACGGCGTCATGCGACCCGAGGCCCTCCGACGAGCGCGACTCGCCGAGTCGGAGGTGCGGCAGGCGATCCGCAGCTCAGGATCGGGCGACATCGCGGACGTCGGCGCCGTCGTGCTCGAGACGAACGGCAAGGTCAGCGTCATCAGCGCCAGCAAGATGGGTGACGGCTCGGCGCTCGCCGGTGTCGTCGGTGCCGACCGGCCACCAGCTCCGCGGGCGTAGCGTCGGGGCATGGTGACGCGACTGCTGCTGATCTCGGACACGCACGTCCCCGATCGGTCCCGTGCCATTCCCGACGAGGTGCGGGCGGCCGCCGATGCGGCGGATCTCATCATTCACGCGGGGGACTGGACCCGGGCATCCGTCCTCGACGATCTGTCTCAGCACGGCGAGCTGGTGGGCGTGTACGGCAACAACGACGGCCCCGACCTGCGCTCGCGCCTACCCGAGATCGCGCGACGCGAGATCGAAGGCGTGCGGTTCGCGGTCATCCACGAGACGGGTGACGCGAAACGTCGGCACGCGTGGACGGATGCCGCGTTCCCCGAGACCGACGTCCTGATCTTCGGGCACAGCCATATCCCGTGGGACTCGGTCACCCCGGGTGGCCTTCGCCTGCTGAATCCGGGCTCACCCACCGATCGCCGCCGCCAGCCGCACCGAACGATGATGACGCTCACCGTGGATGCCGGCGTGCTGCGTGACGTGACGCTCGTGCCTCTGGGGGCGCCCTGAGGCGACGGTGGTTTCAGCCCCGGGCGAGCGCGTCCCAGTTGATGTCCATCCGCTCCGGGCGGGACGTCGAGATGCGCGCGGGCAAGACGCCGCCGACCTTCGGCCAGTGCTTGCGCGTCGTCACGACCTCCGTCGCCACCCGCACCGGTTCTACACCCGGCGCGTCCGGCACGATCTCGATCTGGCAGGCCTGGTATCCCCAGCGGCGAGTCGGTTCCGAAACCGAGACGATCATCACCGTGCCGTTCACCGCGTCGGCGATGGGGTCACCCAGCATCCGCTCGAGCTGTCGGGCCATGTTCTCGATCTCGTCCACACGCCGAAGCCTATCGGCGCTCGCCGCGCCGGGTTGCGGCACGCTCAGGCGCCGAGGGAGAGGTCCGGCCAGGCCTCGATCCCGAACTCGTGACGCAGGGCGCTCCGCGCGGCGAGCCACCCGCCGAGCCCGTGCACGCCGGGCCCGGGCATCACGGACGCCGAGGCCAGATACACACCGGGCAACGGGGTGCGCCACGGATCGGTGCTGAGCACCGGCCGCCGGACGAGCTGGAACAGATCCGGCGTTCCCGCGGCGATGTCGCCGCCCGGATAATTCGGGTTGTGCCGCTGCAGGTCTGCGGCGGTCCACGACGACATCCCCACGATGGTGTCGCGGAATCCCGGCGCGAATCGCTCGATCTGTCTGATGACTGCTTCGGCGCGGTCGACGGTGCTGCCGGCGGGAACATGCGTATACGTCCACAGCGTGTGCATGCCTTCGGGTGCGCGGGTGTCATCGAAGATCGAGGGCTGCGACGCGAGCACATACGGCAATCCGCTCAGACGTCCGTTCGTGACCTCGTTCTCGCTGGCCGCGATCTCTGCACGTGAGCCGCCGAGATGCAGCGTGCCGGCGCGACGGAGTTCCGGATGCGTCCACGGAACCGGTTCGGACAGCGCGAAGTCGACTTTGGCCGAAGCGTTGCCGTACCGGAAGTTCGCGAGCGCTCGACGATAGCGGTCGGGCAGACGCGGACCCGCGAGCGCGACGAGCGCACGCGGGGTCAGATCGAGCAGCGTCACTCGGGATCGCGGCAGCTGGCCCAGGCTGGTGACGTCGACGCCCGTCTCGACCGTTCCGCCGTGCGCCCGGATATCGTCGAGCATCGCGTCCGCGATCGCCTGGCTGCCGCCGCGCGGGATCGGCCAACCGCGCGCATGCGCGTACGTGGTGAGCGCGAGTCCGGCCCCCGCCGAGGCCAGGCTCGGGAGGGGAAGCGAGGTGTGAGCCGCCGCGCCGGTCAGGAGCGCGGGCGCGGCATCGCCCCGGAACCGGGCGTTCCACGCCGAAGTGCCTTGCTCGAGCGTCGCCGCCGCAAACGCGAGCGCCGTGACGGGGCTCGTCGGAACGCGCAGCAGCGACTGGCCCGTCAGATCGGCGACGTGGCCGGACCGGGCGGCGAGCGGCCCCATCAGTGACGCATAGGCCGCGCCATCCGATCCGAGTCCCTCGCGGGTGCGGTCGAGGTCGCGGTACGCGATCGCCGCGGCGCCGCCGTCGAGGGGATGGGCGAACGAGACCTCCGGTGTGAAGAATTCCACCCGACGAGCGAGGTCGAACTCCCGGAAGAAGCGCGACTCGAAGGCGAGCGGATGCACCGCCGAGCAGACATCGTGAATGAACCCGGGCAGGGTCAAATCGCGGGAGGAGCTGCCCCCGCCGACACGGTCTGCCCGCTCGAAGACACGCACCGAGAGTCCCGCGCGAGCGAGCGTGACCGCCGCGGCAAGGCCATTGGGACCCGCCCCGACGATGACCGCATCGACCTCGGTCGAGCGGCTGGATCCGCGCGTCGCCCTCACGCCGAATCGCCGCCGCGCGGGTCGGTGTCGCCGTCGACGGCGTCCGTTCCTTCTTCGTCCGCGGTGGATTCTTCGGGCGACGAGCTCAGCCCTTCCGCCAGGTAGGCGAGGCGGTGGAGCGTCTCATAGTTCCGCCACCGCAGCATCGCATCGGCGATCGGGCGGGGGATGAGCGTGGCGGGGCCTGCCACCGCGTGCTCCTGGATGCGCACGACGCATCCTTCGCCGCGGGGCTTCACATCGATCGTCACCCGGGCCTCTCCGATCGGCCAGCCCTTGGCCCGCATCACCATGCGGTGCGGCGGGTTCCACTCCAGCGAGGCTGTCTCGTCGTCGATGAGCGCCGGCCAGACGCCGACGGAGTGGTGCAGACGGCCACCTACCTCGGGCCACGGGCCGTCAACATCGCGCATCCGGGATGCCCCGACGACCCACGCCGGGTAGAGCCAGCCGTCCTCGAGAACGCGGAAGACGGCTTCGGGCGGGCAGTGCATGACGCGGACGTTGCGAGACATCATCCTCATTCCGGTCGGGGAGTTACTCGATTCTCGCGCGCTTTCCGCGAGGACGTGCGGGGGTTGACAGGCATCGACCGAATCGACCGGGCGCAACATGCCGTTGGGTCAGCGGTTCGGACGGCACGTTGCGTCCGTTCGAGACGGCGGATCGGGCACGGGGATTGTCGCTGTCCGAGGCCGTCCACGCAACCGCCTGGCGAATACTCCCTGGAGCCGCGAACGTAGGGGACCCATCGATACCTGTTGTGCGAAGGAAGGAATCATGAAGGCGCTCACCTGGCAGGCCAAACGAACCGTATCGGTAGACGAGGTTCCGGATCCCCGCATCGAATTCCCCACCGACGCGATCGTGAAGATCACCTCCACGGCCATCTGCGGCTCGGACCTGCATCTGTACGAACTCCTCGGGCCGTTCCTCGGCCGCGGTGACATCCTCGGCCACGAGCCGATGGGCGTCGTCGTCGAGGTCGGTTCGGAGGTGACCAACCTCGCCGTGGGCGACCGCGTCGTCGTTCCGTTCAACATCTCGTGCGGGCACTGCTTCATGTGCCGCCGCGGGCTGCAGTCGCAGTGCGAGACGACGCAGGTGCGCGAGTACGGCAGCGGCGCCGCGCTCTTCGGCTACACCAAGCTCTACGGCCAGGTACCGGGTGGGCAGGCCGAGTACCTCCGCGTGCCGCACGCGGACTACAACCACATCCGGGTCGGCAGCGACCTTCCGGACGACCGTTACCTGTTCCTCAGCGACATCCTGCCGACCGCGTGGCAGGGCGTGGAGTACGCCGATGTACCCGAGGGCGGCACCCTCGCGGTCATGGGCCTCGGACCCGTGGGGCAATTCGTGGCGCGCGTGGGCGTGCACCGCGGTTTCCGAGTTTTGGCTGTGGACCCGGTGCCGGAGCGGCGGGCGATGGCTGAGCGGCACGGCGCGCTGACCTACGACCTCACCGACACCATCGTCGACGAGCTGCGCGACCTCACCGAGGGGCGCGGGGCCGACGCGGTGGTCGACGCCGTCGGCATGGAGGCGCACGGGAATCCTGGCGTGCACGCTGCACAGAGCGCGATCGGTCTGCTGCCCGATGCGATGGCCCGACCTCTCATGGAGAAAGCGGGGATCGATCGGATGGCGGCGCTGCACGCGTCGATCGACATCGTCCGTCGTGGCGGCACGGTCTCGCTGAGCGGCGTCTATGCGGGTGATGCGGACATCCTGCCCATGAAGACGTTGTTCGACAAGCAGGTCAGCATGCGCATGGGCCAGTGCAACGTCAAGCGCTGGATCGACGACATCCTGCCCCTCGTCGAGGACTCGAGCGACCCGCTGGGGGTCATGGGCCTCACGACGCACCGGGTTCCGCTCGATCGCGCGCCCGAGATGTACGAGACGTTCCAGAAGAAGGAGGACGGCTGCATCAAGGTCGTGCTGGAGCCCTGAGCGCCCGGCCGCCCACGTCGAACGGACGCAACACGCCGCCTGGCGATGAGGAAGGCGGCGTGTCGCGACCGTTCGGTGGCCTGGTCGTTCGATGGCCTGGCGGTTCGGTGCCTGGTGAGCAGTGCCCGGGGTCAGGCGTCTTCTTCGGGCGTCGGCGGGGGACCGGGCCGGACCGCGGCCGTGTCGGCGATGTCGATCCGGGTGTTGCCGTCGTGCTCCGAGACCTCGATGCGCGGCGCCGCGTCCGATTCCACCGCGTCGGGCGCGGCGAGAAGCTGATCTCGTCGCTTTTCTTCCTTCGTCATCTCGGTATCGTCGGCGTCGCCGTTGTTCGTCGTGTCATCCATGAGGCGACCCTAGGGCGGCAGCGCCCTCTCCCGCTCGGTATGGTGCGCAACGGATGCGGCGTGCTAGAGCCGCGACGCGCCCTGGTCGGGATTGCGTGATTAGCATGGACACCATGACCACCTCCCAGAACGCCACACAGAGCGCGCCTCTGCAGACCCTCCGTCCGGTTTCGGACGAGCAGAACCTGCTCGCCGCGAACACGCAGGATGCCGCGACCTCGTGCTGCGGCGGTGGTTGCTGCAGCTGAGTCGCGGCATCCCGCGGGGCTCGACGCGCGGTTCGTGCGCCGAGCCTTCTCTCAGACCCTCACGCGTGCTGCCCGGCGTGCGCGCCTTCCGCGATTTCCTCGATCACCTTCGCATTGAACGCGGGGAGATCGTCCGGGGTGCGGCTCGATACCAGGCCCTGGTCGACGACGACCTCCTCGTCCACCCAGTCGGCGCCGGCGTTCTTCAGATCGGTCTTCAGGCTCGGATAGCTGGTGATCGTGCGTCCGTCCACGACGTCCGCCTCGATGAGCAGCCAGGCTCCGTGGCAGATGACGCCGACCGGCTTGGATGCCTCGAAAAAGGCCTTCGCGAAGGCGATGGATGCCTCGTCCATGCGTAGGTGATCCGCGTTGACGACGCCGCCCGGAAGGACGAGCGCGTCGAACGAGGAGGGATTCGCCGAGGCCGATGTCTCGTCCACGTCCTGCTCGTGGCCGTTCTTGCCCGTGATCGAATCGCCCTTCGGGGCGATCATGAGGGCCGCAGCTCCGGCATTCGTGACGGCCGTCCAGGGCGAGGTCAGTTCGCTGTCCTCGAACCCATCCGTAGCGAGAAATGCGATGCGTTTTCCTGTGAGTTCAGTCATGCAGACGACGCTACGCGCGAGGCGACCGAGGGTACGAGGGGCTTGACAGCCCCGCCGCAACCGAACTCAGTGGACGGGCGGAGCCCCGATCGAGTCGGCCGGCTTGCGGATGAAGAACGCGATCAGGATAGCGGGGGTCGAGATGATCGCCGCGATCATGAACGCCGTGCGCACGCCGGACGCTTCGGCCGCGATCTCGCCCACGCCCTCGGCGACGGCGCCCGCAGCCACCGACGACATGATCGTGATCAGCAGCGCGATACCCGCTGCCCCCGCCACTTGCTGGATCGTCGCGAGAACGGCGCTGCCGTACGAATACAGTCGCGGTTCGAGGGAGCCGAGCGATGCGGTGAACAGTGGCGTGAACGAGAGCGCGAGGCCCACCGAGAGCACGGACTGCGCCACGACGATGACCGGGATCGGCGTCGCCTCGCTGAGTGTGGTGTAGAACCAGAGGGTCGCGCTGGCGATGATCGAGCCCGGTACGAGCAGCACACGCGGACCGTATTTGTCGTAGATGCGGCCGATGACCGGGCCGAGCAGCCCCATCGCGAGCGCACCGGGCAGAACGACGAGTCCGGTCTCGAGCGCCGAGACTCCGACAACGCGCTGAAGATAGAGCGGCAGCACCGTGATCGCGCCGAAGAACGCTGCCGCAACGATCAGCATCTGCGTGATGGACAGCGTGAAGTTGAGCGAGCGGAAGACACGCAGATCGAGCAGCGCCGAGTCGCGCCGCTGGAGCCGGAGCTGACGCCAGACGAAGAGCGTCAACGCAACGGCGCCGATCGCGAGCGAGACGACGAGGGTGACGGTCGACATCGAATCCGCCGCAGCGTCTCCGCCGTGTCCGCCGATCTGGCTGAGCCCGAACACGAGGCCGCCGAAGCCGAACGCCGAGAGGATGACCGAGAGGATGTCGATCGGCGCCTTGCGGGTGTCGCCGAGGTTCGTCATCCAGCGGGCTCCGGCGGCGAGCGCCACGAGGGCGATCGGCAGCACGAGGCCGAAGATCCAGCGCCATCCGACGGTATCCAATAGCAGGCCCGAGACGGTCGGGCCGATGGCGGGTGCGAGGGCCATGACGACGCTGACGCGCCCCATCATCCGCCCGCGCAGGTGCGGCGGGACGATGGTCATGAGGGTCGTCATGAGGAGCGGCATCATGATGGCGGTGCCGGATGCCTGCACGACGCGCGCACCGAGGAGCATCTCGAAGCCGGGGGACACGAACGCGAGAAGTGTGCCGAGCGAGAACAGGCCCATCGCCGCGAGGAAGACCTGCCGGGTCGTGTAACGCTGGAGCAGGAAGCCCGTGATGGGGATGACGACGGCCATCGTGAGCATGAAAGCGGTCGTGAGCCACTGGGCCGCGACCGCGGTGATCGACAGGTCGTCGATCAGGTGCGGGATGGCGACACCCATCGTCGTCTCGTTGAGGATCGCGACGAACGCGGCAGCGAGCAGCAACCAGATGATGCGGTTCTGCGCGCGCGTCAGACCGTGGGCGCCGACGGCGGTGCTGCCCGTGGGAATGGTCGGACCGCCGATCGCGGGCACGCTGTCGGTTCTCGTCGATGACATCGATGGTCTCCAGAATTCTCGGGGCAGGGCCGAAGGGCCACCCGAGGATGGCGAACAGGGAGGCTAACCGCGCCGACGTGGACGGCATTCCCACGGCGGCGGAATTTCTCGCGCGTGGTGAGGAGGCGTCGATGTACACCACGCCCGATCCGGCGTCCGTGGGCCGGATTAGGCTGAGCGGATGAGCATGCCACGCGGGGGCTTCGGCGGGGGTCTGACCCGCGGGGTGGACGCCGACGCTCAGCGCGAACGCAACGCCGACGCGCCCGACATCCCGAACCTGGGGCGGCGCATCGTCGCGCTCTTCCGCCCGTATCGTGCCCGCCTGAGCGTCACCGCCGGGCTGGTCGTCGTCAGCGCCGCTATCGGCGTCGTCCCCGCGTTGATCATCGAGGTCATCTTCGACTCGGCGCTGTTCCCGGCGGGCGACGCCGGGCCGAACCTCCGTCTGCTCGTCGAACTCGTGGCGCTCATGATCGGCCTGTTCGTGGCATCCGCAGGTCTGAACGTCATTCAGACCTGGCTCACGTCGACCGTCGGCAACCGCGTCACGGGTGACCTGCGTGTGCGCCTCTTCACACACCTCCAAGCGATGGACCTGTCGTTCTTCACGCGGACGAAGACCGGCGTGATCCAGTCGCGGCTGCAGAACGACGTCGGCGGGGTCGCCGGGGTGCTGACCAACACGATGACGAGCGTTCTCGGCAACACGGTGACGGTGATCGCGTCGGTCGTCGCGATGGTGCTGATCGACTGGCGCTTGACTCTGATCGCCATCGGGCTGTTGCCCGGGCTGGTGTTCGTGCAGCGGAAGGTGGGCCAGGTGCGCGCCCGCATCGCGGCGCAGACACAGGAGTCGCTCTCTCAGCTGACCGCGATCACGCAAGAGACTCTCTCGGTCTCGGGCATCCTGCTCGCCAAAGCGTTCCACCGGCAGAGCGCCGAGATCGAGCGCTACACGGTCGAGAACGGAAACCAGGTCGTGCTGCAGGTGCGGCAGGCGATGTCCGGGCAGTGGTTCTTCGGGATCGTCAGCATCATCATGTCGTCGGTCCCGGCGATCATCTACCTCGTCGCGGGGCTCCTCATCGCGGGCGGAAGCGCAGACATCTCGGCGGGCGTGATCGTCGCCTTCACGACCGTCCAGGCCCGCCTCCTGTTCCCTCTCATGGCCCTCATGCGCGTGGCGCTCGATCTGCAGACGTCCCGTGCGCTCTTCGCGCGCATCTTCGAATACCTCGATCTCGAGCCCGCGATCACGGAGTCGCCCGCGGCGACGAAGGTCGAGGCCGCGCCCGGTCCGCTCGGGCGCGTCGAGTTCCGCGATGTGACCTTCCGCTACCCCGACGCCGCCGGCACGACGCGGCCGACGCTCGACCGGGTGTCGTTCGTCGCCGAGCCCGGACAGCATGTGGCGTTCGTCGGCCCGAGCGGGGCGGGCAAGACGACCATCCTGTATCTGGCGCCGCGGCTGTACGAGGCATCCTCCGGTTCCGTCCTGTTCGCCGGTGCGGACGTGCGTGACCTGCGGCAGTCGTCGATCATCGAGAACATCGGGATCGTGTCGCAAGAGACGTACCTGTTCCACGCGACGGTGCGTGAGAACCTGGCGTACGCAAAGCCGGATGCCACGCAGGCCGAACTCGAAGACGCCTGCCGTGCCGCGAACATCCACCACGTGATCGAGGGGTTCGCCGACGGGTACGACACCGTCGTGGGGGAGCGGGGATACCGTCTGTCGGGCGGGGAGAAGCAGCGGATCGCGATCGCGCGCGTGCTGTTGAAGGATCCGCCGGTGCTGCTGCTCGACGAGGCCACGAGCGCCCTCGACACCGTTTCGGAACGCGTCGTGCAACGGGCGCTGGATGCCGCGGCCCGGGGTCGCACGACGCTGTCGATCGCGCACCGCCTCTCGACCGTGGTCGGCGCCGATGTCATCCATGTCGTCGAGGGCGGTCGCATCGTCGAGAGCGGCACGCACGCCGAGCTGATGGCCGACGGTGGGCTGTACGCCGAGTTGGCGATGCGCCAGGTCGAGGCATCCAGCGGCCTCGTCTGAGCGAGCGTCGTCAGGGCATTGGGCGCAGAACCCCGGCGGCGGGCAGCAGGATGCCGTCGATCAATGAGATCTGGTACTCCCGGTCGATGGGCTTGCGCTCGACGAGCCCCCGGAACGCTGCCATGGCGGGCAAGAGCTCAGCGAGCGCATCCAGGTCGGCGTCCGCTCGGATCTCACCCCGCGCAAGCGCGCGTTCCAGCAAACCCCGGATCGCCGCGATACGAGGCGCCATGAGCACGGCACTCGCGGCGTCGGTCAGTTCGGGTTCGCGGGTGAGCAGCGCCGCGACCCCCGCCATGACGCGCAGCCGGCGCTCGGCATCTTCGGCCGTACGGGATGTGATCATGCCGATGAGGTCGCCGCGCAGCGTGCCCGTGTCGGGCAGCGTGGCGGGAGAGAGGTCGGCCGCCTTCATGCATCCGATCGCGTCCAGAACCAGTTCGGCCTTCGAAGGCCAACGACGGTAGAGCGTCGCTTTGCCGGCTTTTGCGCGGGTCGCGACCATGTCGATCGTCATGCCGTCGAAGCCTTCTTCGGCGAGGATGTCGATCGCCGCCTGCAGGATCTCGGGGTCTCGGGAGTGGTCCCTCTTGCGGCCCGCATGCCACAGACTTCCTCCTCCACGAGCGCCGTTCACGCCGCGGCCGCGCCCTCGTCCCGCCGGTGGTGGACGCTCGCGACGGTCGGGCTCGCACAGCTGATGGTCGTGCTCGACGCGACCGTCGTGAACATCGCCCTGCCCGCCGCACAGGCCGACCTGGGGTTCTCGAACGGCGACCGCCAGTGGGTCGTCACGGCATACGCCCTCGCGTTCGGCAGTCTGCTGCTGTTGGGCGGCAGGCTCTCCGACCTGATCGGCCGCAAGCGCACGTTCATCATCGGCCTGATCGGATTCGCGATCGCGTCAGCGCTCGGCGGCGCCGCGCCGACGTTCGGGATTCTCGTCGCGGCCCGCGCGCTGCAGGGTGTCTTCGCCGCCATGCTCGCCCCCACGGCGCTCGCCATGCTGACGACGACGTTCACGATTCCGCGCGAGCGCGCCCGTGCCTTCGGCGTGTTCGGGGCGATCGCCGGGGCCGGGGGAGCGATCGGCCTGCTGCTCGGCGGATTCCTGACGGAGTACTTCGACTGGCGCTGGAATCTCTACATCAACGTCTTCATCGCGCTCGTGGCCATCATCGGCGCGATCCTGTTCGTCGGCCACGTAACGCGCACGGGGCCGCGCCCGACCCTGGACATCCCGGGCACGCTTGCCGTATCGGGTGCCCTGTTCCTGCTCGTCTACGGATTCTCCAACGCCGAGACGGATGGCTGGGACTCGCCGCTGTCGTGGGGGATGCTGGCCGGTTCCGGCGTCCTGCTCGTCGTCTTCGTCCTCTGGCAGCGCCGCACGCGCCACCCGCTGCTGCCGCTCCCGATCGTGCTGGACCGCAACCGCGGCGCGTCCTACATCTCGGTGTTGATCGCAGGGGCCGGGATGTTCGGGGTCTTCCTCTTCGTCACCTATTACCTCCAGGTCTCGCTCGGGTATTCGGCGATGCAGACGGGCCTGTCGTTCCTGCCCATGATCGTGATGCTGGTGCTCGCGGCGCAGCTGTCGACGAATATCTTCCTGCCGCGGTTCGGGCCGAAGATCATCGTTCCGATCGGGATGATGTTCGGCGTGATCGCGATGATCCTCCTAACGCGTCTCGGCCACGACAGCGGATACGTCAGCGACATCCTGCCCGCTCTCATGGTGATGGGACTCGCGATGGGATCGATCATGCCGGGGGCGATGCAGACGGCGACGCTCGGAGTGGATCCGCAGTTCGCGGGCGTGGCGTCGGCCATGGTCAACACGAGTCAGCAGGTCGGCGGATCGATCGGCACGGCGCTGCTGAATACGCTGGCCGCGACCGCCCTGACCGCGTACGTGACGGCGAACGGGCCCGAGAGCGCCGAAGTGCTCGCCGAGGCCGCGATCCACAGCTACACCGTGGCGTATTGGTGGGGGGCGGGCTTCTTCGCGGCCGGACTCGTGATCGCCGCGTTGCTGTATCGACGCCGGGGTGACGGCATCTCGCTGGCACATGGGCGTCCGGGGGCGACGGCGTCCGAGCCGGTCATCGCGCACTGATCGGCGCGGGCGCGTCGTTTCGTCTCGCTGCGCTCGCTCGGCGACCGAGGGGCTACCAGAGCGAGACGGCCGCGACCGTGGTTGCCGTGTCCGCGTCGAGTGTCGCGCGGGTCGAGTCGTCGGCCACGTCCCAGACATCCCGCACGAATGCCCCGAGGGCGCGGCGGTACGCATCGTCAGGATGCTCTCGCGCGATCGAGGCGAGCCGGGGCACGTCCATCGCGAGGATCAACGCCGCACGAGCCTGCACCGCTCGGGTCGCGGATGCCTCGCGCAACAGGCCCAGGCCCGCGCCCATCGCGTCGAGCGCATCGCGCAGCACGGGAAGTTCGGCTTCGCGCTGCGTGATGGATGAGCCATCCGGTCGCACCCGCCAGTGCACCACCACGTCGGGGATGACATCGAACGCTCGCGCGCGGACGTACATCGCCTGGGCCACGACCTGGTCCTCGTAGAGCCGCCCCTCGGGAAAACGGAGTCCGGACCGGACCCAGAAATCCGTCCGGCTGAGTTTCGACCACGCGACGACGTTTCCGGATGCAGCGGGATGCTGCTCGATCGTCGTCGCCGAACGTTCGGGATCCGTTGCGGCCACGACCCACGGTTGCACCCCGCCGACCTCGTACGCGATGCGGGAGATCGCCGCCGTGCTCATGTCGGCGTCGGGCTCCACGACCGATCGGGGCTGCAGACGCGCGTACGCACCCATCACGAAGTCGCTTCCCGTGCGTTCGAGGGTGCCGACGAGGCGCTCCAGCGCTCCGGGCACGAGCACGTCGTCCGCATCCAGGAACCCGACGAACGGGGTGCGCACACGGTCAAGGCCGGCATTGCGCGCCGCTCCGAGACCCCGGTGCTCCGGCTGTGGAACGAAGGTGAACCGATCGTCGGAGGCGGCGGCATGCGCGAAGATCTCGCGCGTACCGTCCGTGGAGTGATCATCGATCAGGATCGCGCGCCAGCCGGGGAACGTCTGCGCACGTATGGACTCGAGCGCGTCGCGCGCGTACGGCGCGACGTCGAATCCCGCGATGACGAGAGTGACCAGCGCCGCGTCGTCGGGGCGACCCGCCGGAACATTCGTCATGCTCACGCTGCCGATCGTCACGCGGCTGATTGTACGGCCGCGACCGATGCCGCGACGGTGTCACCCAGCATCCGGGCGTCAGCGACGCCATCCATCGTCCCGACGCGGGCAGAGAAGGTGAAGCGCACGGATGTCTGCGCCACCTCGCCCGCAACTCCGATCGCGACGAGCACGTGCGAGGGCTCGTCGCTGCCCGCGGCGCACGCCGACCCGCTCGAGGACACGATGCCGCGGCGTTCGAGTTCGAGCAGAACGGCCTCACCGCTCGTTCCCGCGAATGTGAAGCTCGCCGTACCGGGTAGGCGGTGCACGGGGTCGCCGGTCAGGCGTGCAGCCGGGACCGCGTCGAGAACCCGCGCGATGAACGCATCGCGGAACCCGGCGACGCGGGCGGATGCCTCGGCACGCTCGGCCTCGGCGAGCGTGAGAGCGGTCGCCAGGGCCACCGCGCCGGCCACGCTCTCGGTGCCGCTTCGTCGACCGCGTTCCTGGCCTCCGCCGTGGAGCACAGGCTCCAGCGGGACCCGTCCCCGCACGGCCAGCGCACCTGTGCCCGGAGGAGCGCCGACCTTGTGTCCGGCGATCGAGATCGCGTCCACGCCGAGTGTCGCCGCCGACAGGTCGAGCCATCCGGCCGCCTGCACCGCGTCGACGTGGATCGGAACCCGCCGGGCGCGCGCGATCGCGGCCAGCGCGGGGACATCCTGGATCGTGCCGATCTCGTTGTTGGCATAGCCGAGGGTCACGAGCGCCGTCTCATCGCGGAGCGCCGTTTCCAGATCGCCCGGATCGACGCGGCCGACGGCGTCAACCGGCAGCTCCGTCACCGCGAAGTCGTGCACCCGGCGGAGGTAGTCGACGGACGCGAGGATCGACTCGTGCTCGACCGGGGTCGTGATGATGTGGTGGGCGTCACGGGCGCTGCCGGCGGGGTGGGCGAGACGTGCACCGATGGCGATGCCCTTGACGGCCAGGTTGTTCGCCTCGGTGCCGCCCGAGGTGAACACGACATCGCTCGGTCGCATCCCGAGTATGCGAGCGACAGCGGCGCGCGCGTCGGCAAGCACGGCGGCCGCCCGCTCGCCGAACGTGTGGTGGCTTGACGGGTTGCCGAACTCGGTCGTCAGGTACGGAATCATCGCCTCGAGGGCCTCGCGCCGCACGGGGGTGGTCGCCGCGTTGTCGAGATACAGCATCCGGTCTCAGGCTCCGGATCGGGGCGGATCGTCGACACGGATGTCGAGCCCGAGGTCGAGCGCCGGTGCGGAATGCGTCAGAGCGCCGACCGAGATGATGTCGACGCCCGTCTCGGCGATGGCTCGAACCGTGTCGAGCCGCACGCCGCCGCTGGCGTCCACGAGCGCGCGACCCGCGACCTGTTGCACGCCACGACGCAGATCCTCGAGCGAGAAGTTGTCGAGCAGGATCGTGCCGATGCCGGCGGCAAGCACGGGTTCGATCTGATCGAGGCGATCGACCTCGACCTCGACGTGCGTCGTGTGCGGCAGTCGCGCGATCGCGCCCTGCAGCGCCGCCGTGACCGAGACGCCGCTCCGCTGCAGCACGGCCAGGTGGTTGTCCTTGGCCATCACGGCGTCCGAGAGCGAGTGCCTGTGGTTATGGCCGCCGCCGCTGATCACGGCGTGCCGCTCGAACGCCCGGAGCCCCGGCGTTGTCTTGCGCGTGTCGGCGATCCGGGCGCCCGTGTGTGCGACCTCGGCGACGAAACGCGCCGTGAGCGTTGCGATCCCCGACATCCGTTGCACGAAGTTGAGGGCGACGCGTTCGGCGGTCAGCACGCCCCGCGCGGGTCCTTCCGCGATCGCGAGAACGGTTCCCGGCGCGAATTCCGCCCCGTCGGCGACCGTGAGCTCGACGTGGATCGAGGGATCTGTCAGCCGGAACGCGGCGGCGAAGACCTCACCGCCGCTGAAGACGCCGTGGTCTCGTGCGACCAATTCGGCACGGGCGACGGCGGTCGACGGGATGAGGAACTGGCTCGTGACATCGCCCCAGGGTGCGTCTTCTTCGAGCGCCCCCGAGACGGCGCGATCGATCGCGGCGCGGGTCAGCATCCTGCGCTCCCGACGAGAGCGGCGGTGGGCGCGGAGGTGTGGGACGAGACGCTCGGGTCATCGCTGCGGTAGTGCGCGCCGACGGATTCGCGTCGCGCGAGGGCGGCACGGATGGTCGCGTCCGCGAGGTGCAGCAGGTTCTCGTCCTCGAACTCGGCCTGCGAGCGCGGCGTGCGCGGCTGAGCGAGCCATCCGTCAACGATGCCCTGCGCTCGCCGCAGGCCACGCTCGTCGCGCACCACTCCCACGCTCTCCCACATCACGCGCTGCAGGGCCGCGCGCGTGAACGGCTCGGGCTGCTCGCCTGGCACTGGTTGTCGCTTCGCGGCCCGGTGAGTCGCATCTGCTGCCAGGGGGGCGGTACCGGTACCGAGGGCGGGGGCAGGGGCATTGCGCGGGGCGGGGGCGGGGGTTACCAGGGCGGCGGCGGCGCGGGCGCCGAAGACCGCGCCCTCCAGCAGCGAGTTCGACGCCAGGCGATTGGCTCCGTGTACGCCCGTCCTGGCCGCCTCACCGACCGCGTACAGGCCGGGCAGGCTGGTCCGCCCGTCGAGATCCGTGACGATCCCGCCCATCAGGTAGTGCGCCGCGGGGGTCACCGGGATCGGTTCGTGTGCCCAATCGAGACCTCGCTCGCGGACGGCTGCGTCGATCGTCGGGAAGCGGTGTGCCAGGAAGGATGCGGCCGAGCCCTGTCGCTTCGAGTTCTGTTCCGCCGAGCCCAGTTCTGTTGAGCCCAGCCGTGTTGCATCGAGGTGCACGGGGCGCCCATCCTGTTCGATCATGCGCAGGGCGATGGCGCGGGCGACAACGTCGCGCGGCGCGAGTTCGCCGGCGGGATGCGTGTCGAACACGAAGCGGCGACCGTCGTCGTCGATCAGCGTCGCGCCCTCACCGCGGACGGCCTCGGAGATCAGGAACGGCTCGCCCTGCGCCAGCACCGTCGGGTGGAACTGGACGAACTCGAGATCCAGAACCTCGGCTCCGGCCCGGAGCGCCGCCGCGATTCCGTCGCCGGTGGCCACGGACGGGTTCGTGGTGTGGGCGAACAGCTGGCCCGCACCTCCGGTGGCGAGCACGACGGCGTCGGCCCGGAGCAGCCGTCGGCCGTCCGTGGTGAGAAGGTCGACACCGCTCACGCGTCCGTCGTCGAGTGCGAGGTCGACGAGGAACGCGTGCTCGATGATCTCCACGACCGAGGCGCGGACGGCTGCGACGAGCGCGGTCTCGATCGCCGTGCCCGTGGCGTCCCCGCCCGCGTGCAGCACGCGCGGGTACGAGTGGGCGGCCTCGAGGCCCTTGATGAAGGCGCCCGAGGCGTCACGGTCGAAGGCGACGCCGAGCGCGATCAGCTCGCGGATGCGTTCCGGCCCTTCGGTGACGAGCACCTCGACCGCGGCGGGGTCGCCGAGCCCCGCGGCCGCGGACAGCGTGTCGCGGGCGTGATCCGCGGCCCGATCGTCGGCGAACATGACGCCCGCGATGCCGCCCTGCGCGTACCGCGTGTTGGCGTGCTCGAGCACGTCCTTCGTGACGAGCGTGACCTCCACGCCCGCGCGAGCGGCGTGCAAAGCGACGGTGAGCCCCGCGATGCCGCTGCCGACGACAATGACGCTCGTCATGCCGTCACCTGGGGTGCGGGCTTGGCCGCCAGCATCCGCTCGAGCGCGACGCGGGCGGGCTCGGCGACATCCGCGGCGACCGTGATCCGGTTGACGATGCGTCCGGCGCGGGTCTCGGCCGCTGAGCCTGTCGAAGCGAGCAGCTCGGCCTCGACAGTTCCGGTGCTCCCTTCGACAAGCTCAGGGAGCGTGGAGTGCCCGACGAGCTCCTCCAGTACCCACGCGAGGTAACCCGGATGGATGCGGTACATCGTCGAGCAGGGGCAGACCACCGGATCGAGGCAGAAGATCGTGTGCTGCGGATGTTCCGCCGCCAGCCGCTGCACGAGGTTGACCTCGGTGCCGATCGCGAAGGTCGTGGGCTCGGTCGTGGCCTCGATGGCCTTGCGGATGTAGTCGGTCGACCCGGCCTCGTCCGCGGCGTCGACGACGGGCATCGGACATTCGGGGTGCACGATCACGCGGACGCCGGGGTGTTCGGCCCGCGCCTTCTCGATCTGATCGACCGTGAACCGGCGGTGGACCGAGCAGAACCCGTGCCAGAGGATCACGCGGGCGTCGTCGAGCGCCGCCTCGTCGTTGCCGCCGAGCGGGCGGTTGGGGTTCCACATCGGCATCTGCTCGAGCCGAACACCCATCGCCTTTGCCGTGTTGCGGCCGAGGTGCTGGTCGGGGAAGAACAGCACGCGACGCCCGCGGGCGAAGGCCCACTCGAGCACCGTGCGGGCGTTCGACGAGGTGCAGACGATCCCGCCGTGACGCCCGACGAAGCCCTTGATCGCGGCGGACGAATTCATGTACGTCACCGGGATGACGGGCACCAGGCCGTCCGCGTCCACGGCGTCCATCGGGCCGTACACATCCTCGAGCTGCTCCCAGCACTCCTCCACCTGATCGATGTTCGCCATGTCGGCCATCGAGCAGCCGGCGGCGAGGTTCGGGAGGATGACCGCCTGCTCGGGGCGCGAGAGCAGGTCCGCGGTCTCGGCCATGAAGTGCACCCCGCAGAAGACGATCGCCTCGGCCTCGGGGTGCGCCTTCGCGGCGTTCGCGAGCTGGAACGAGTCGCCGACATAGTCGGCGTGTTTCACGACCTCTTCGCGCTGATAGAAGTGGCCAAGAATTACGACGCGGTCGCCGAGCGTGCGCTTGGCGGCCAGGATGCGTTCGTGGAGGTCTGCTTCGGACGCCTCGCGGTATGCGGCCGGCAGCTCGCCCTGTCGCGGCGAACCGGCGGGGATCACATCACCCATCGATGACCCCGGACCGTATCCGGGGCGTCCGTCGAAGTTCCACGGCCCCGCGGCGAGGTCGGTGTTGCACGTCTCGGCACCCGCGAGTCCGGCGGTGATCCGCTGGATCTCATGATCGACCGACGGGTCGAGCGTGACGGTCGGGCTGAGGCTGAGGGGAGTGGCGTTCATATCGTCCTCGAATCGAAGGATGCGTGGGCCGGTGCCGGCGCCGGTGCGGCGAGCGGGCCGCGCTCGGCCAACTCGACGTCCTGGTTGTAGCGGTACAGGCGGGCGGGGCGGTGGCTACCGGTGCGGAAGCCGTCGGTGGGGATGAGGGTTCCGGAGTTCTCGACCTGGCGCCGAAAGTTCGCGGGATCGAGCTTGCGACCGAGGATCGACTCGTACACCTCACGCAACTCCGCGAGCGTGAATTCATCGGCGAGCAGCCCGTGCGCGATGCGCGAGTACCCGACCTTGTTGCGCAGTCGCCAGAGCGCGTAGTCGACGATCTGGTTGTGATCGAAGGCGAGGGGCGGCAGATCGGCCGCGTCGAACCAGGCGACGTTCTCGGGGGCGTCCCCGTCCGCGGCGTGGGCTGCCACCTGCGCGTCCACCTCTGCGGAACGCAGCAGAGCCCAGTACACGATCGACACGACCCGGCTGGGCGAGCGATCGACGTCCCCGAATGCATAGAGCTGCTCGAGGTAGCTCGGTGACAGACCGGTGGTTTCGCCGAGCGTGCGGGACGCCGCGGCATCCAGGCCCTCGGTCGCGTCGAGCCAGCCTCCCGGCAACGCCCAGAGCCCCGCGTAGGGATCGCGCGTGCGGCGAACGAGGGGGAGGACGAGCGACGCTGAGTCATCCTCGGCGCGCCGCCTCAGGGTGAAGATCACGGTCGAGACCGCGACGCGCGTTGCCTCGGTGGCGGCGCCCACGTGCGCGCGCGACTCGGCGGCGGTGGCTGTGGGGGCTGTGCTCATGGTGTGTTGACTCAGATCTCGAAGGGCGACCGCTGGTTCTGGTCATGGTGACTCTAACCTCCACCGATCTTAGTGTCATATCGACTCGAAGGCAATTTCGCGCCCGGCGAGAGCGCCGTTCGTGCGCGAGAGCGCCCATTCGTGCGCGCAGACAACGGGCCGGCACGGCGATACACGGCGAGGTCGACGATCGAGTCGCGGGCAGGCGCGCGGGCAACACCTGCCGGGACTTCTCAGCGACGCGATTTATCCTGAGTCCGGCGCCCGGCCGCTCGATGTGCGAGACCGGAGGCAGAGAGGGGCAGGCGCATGCAGGTAGTCGACATCGTCGTGCTCGTTCTGCTCCTTGTCGCACTCATCATCGGATTCCAGCGCGGCCTGCTCGCCAGCCTCGGGACCCTCGTCGGGCTCGGAATCGGGGCCGTCGCCGCGTATTGGCTGATCCCCTTCGTGACGGCCGCACTGCCCTGGCCCATGTGGCGCGCGCTCGCCGTGATCGCGGCCACGCTGCTGCTGTTGGCCGGGTGCGCGGCGCTCGGTTCCGCGGCGGGCAACGCTCTGCGACGCGGGGTAGACCGCACGCCTCTGCGCGGCGTCGATCGTCTGCTGGGCGGCGGTTTGACGCTCGTCGCAGCGGCACTTGCGGTGTCGCTCGTCGGCTCGGGCCTCGCGGCAACAGGAACTCCTGTCGTCTCGACCGCGATCGCCTCGTCGCGCGTGCTCACCGTCATCGAGAGCATCGTGCCGCGTCCCCTCCAAGCGGGACTCGCAGAACTTCGGGGCGCCGTGCTCGGTGACGCGATCCCCACACTCGGGGGCCTTCTGCTGCCCGGCACCGCAGCGGTACAGCCCCCCGTCCAGCTCGACGACCCGGAACTCGCGGAGGCCGCGGCATCCGTCGCTCGTATCACCGGAGTGGCATACGCCTGCGGGCTGAGTTCGAGCGGCTCGGGTTTCGTCATCGCCGACGACCGTGTCGTGACGAACGCCCACGTCGTCGCGGGGGTGGATCGGCCGGTCGTGGAGCTCCCCGGGCGACAGGCGCGCGACGGGCGGGTCGTCTACTTCGATCCGATCGGTGACATAGCCGTCATCGCGGTCGATGGTCTCGACGCGGAAACCCTGGATGTCGTTCCCGTGCTGTCTGCAGGCGCGTCGGCGGCCGTGCAAGGCTATCCGCACGGTGGACCCTTCGAATCCATGTCTGCCGCGGTCCTCGCGGTAGGGACGGTGCCGGTGCCGGATATCTACGACGAATCCTCGAACCTCCGCGAGATCTACACGCTCGAGGCGAATGTGCGGCCCGGCAACTCGGGCGGGCCGCTGCTGACCGCGGACGGCGACGTCGCGGGCCTCGTGTTCGCGCGCGGCGGCGAGCAGGAGAGTCGTGGCTACGCGTCGACCTCGACCGAACTCGCGCCGATCGTCGCCGGCGCCGCGGGATGGCAGAGTCCGGTGTCGTCCGGCAGCTGCACGCGCTGACGTCCGCGGGCCTGTCGGTTCATCTGGGCTGACGCGGTGGATATCACCCGCCGGGTCGGCCCGAATTCACTGATTCGTCCCGTCGCGCCGCGGGATAGTGTTCGTGAACCCGGCGATGGGTATGCTGGCCGCGTCAGACCGTGCGCGGTCGGGCGACAATTTCATACCGGCCCTATGACCCCTTGCGGGAGAGCCCCGGCATCGCTTCGCGCCGGGCACCGAAGGAGCAAGCCTCCCCGCCAATCTCTCAGGTATTGCGTACCGCGGGGGTCGGGCCACTCTGGAAAGCGATCCGCTCGTGCGGATCCGCCGACGGTGAAAGCCGAGTCATCCTGATCGATGTCTCGGCGAAACTCTCAGGCAGATGACAGAGGGGGAGTTCACCGGGCGTCGATCGGCGCCCGCCCGCACCACCACGGGAGAACTCATGCCAGACCCCACCCCGCCGACGACGGCCCCACCGGGCGATGCTGCGCGCTCGCCCGAACCTCGTCGAACGGTACTTGCCGAAGCCCACGAGCGGCTCGGCGCATCCTTCACCGACTTCGGCGGGTGGTGGATGCCGGTGCGCTACAGCTCGGAACTCGCCGAGCACCACGCCGTCCGTACAGCCGCAGGCCTGTTCGACATTTCGCACATGGCCGAGTTCATCGTGAGCGGCGAACGCGCGGGCGAGTTCCTCGACTACGCGCTGTCGGGGCGGCCCTCCACGATGCGGCTCGGCAAGGCCTCGTATGGCTTCGTGTTGACCGAGAGCGGCGGCATCGTCGACGACGTCATCGTCTACCGCCTCGGCGACGGCCACTACGTCGTGATCGCGAACGCCGGGAATCGGGATGCCGTGGCCACCGCGCTGGCGGAGCGCGAGGCATCCGTCCCTCCTCCCGCGCCACCGACACCGTCCGAGCCCGGCGCTGACGTCTACTTCGGTTTCGTGGCGGGAGCCACGGGCTTTCGTGTGGAGGATGTCTCGGACGACCTCGCGCTCATCGCGGTGCAGGGCCCGGCATCGGTCGCCATCCTCGCCGCGACCGAGGGGCTCGACGAGTTTGCGCCGAGCCTCGGTGACCTCGGCTATTACGCCGCAGCGGCCGCTCGGTTCGATGGGGCTCCGGTGTTCGTCGCCCGGACGGGCTACACAGGCGAGGACGGTTTCGAGCTCGCCGTGCCCGTTGGTCGGGCCGAGGAACTCTGGAACGCGCTCCTTGAGGCGGGAGAACCTCTCGGACTCGTGCCGGCCGGGCTTGCCGCACGCGACACCCTCCGGCTCGAGGCCGGCATGCCGCTCTATGGGCACGAGTTGTCGCGGAGCATCCGTCCCGCTCAGTCGGGTCTCGCGCGCGCGGTTGCGAGCGACGGGGACTTCGTGGGTCGCGAGGGCGCCAGCGCGGCGTTGGCTCCGGATGTTCGTGTGCTCGTCGGCCTCGCTTCGGAGGGCCGCCGGGCCGGGCGTGCGGGCTATGCCGTGTTCGACGGCGACGGACCGGCCGCGACCGAGGTGGGCGAAATCACGAGCGGCGCGCTCAGCCCGACGCTCGGGCATCCGATCGCCCTCGCCTACGTCGACCCGGCCGCTTCGACCCCCGGCACGCAGCTCTACATAGATGTCCGCGGTACGCGCATCCCCGCGACCGTCACACCCACCCCATTCTACCGGAGGAAGAAATGACCGATCTCACCGCCCTGTCCTACACCGCCGAACACGAGTGGATCTCGATCGACGGCGATATCGCGACCGTCGGCATCACCGACTACGCCGCCGAGAAGCTGGGCGACGTCGTGTTCGTCGAGCTGCCGACCGTCGACTCGGGCGTGAGCGCCGGGCAGGTCTGTGGCGAGATCGAATCCACGAAGTCGGTCGGCGAACTCTACGCGCCCCTCACCGGCGACATCGTCGCGGTCAACGAGGCCGTCGCGGACGACCCGAGCCTGATCAACTCCTCGCCCTTCGAGGACGGGTGGCTGCTGAAGATCCGCATCGACTCGTCCGCGCCGGCGGAGCTTCTCGACCGAGCCGCATACATCGGCCTGACGGGTCAGGGCGCATGACACCGTCCGACGAAGGGCTCTTCACGGGGAGAGGCGCTTTCGCGGCGCGCCATATCGGGACGGATGCGGCGGCCCAGGCCGTGATGCTCGACACCCTCGGCTACCCGAGCGTTGACGCGTTGCTCGATGCCGCTGTGCCGGGCGCGATCCGCGTCCACGAACGCACGACGAGCGACATTCCACCCGCAGCGACGGAGGCTGAAGCGCTCGCCGAGCTGCGAGAACTGGCCTCGACGAACCGCGCGGCACGACCGATGATCGGGCTGGGCTACTACGACACCTTCACGCCGTCCGTCATTCAGCGGAACGTGCTCGAGAACCCGTCCTGGTACACGGCCTACACGCCGTATCAGCCCGAGATTTCGCAGGGTCGTCTTGAGGCACTCATCACCTTCCAGACGATGGTGACCGACCTGACGGGCCTCGACATCGCCGGTGCCTCGATGCTCGACGAGTCCACGGCGGTCGTGGAAGGGATGCTCGTCGCCCGGCGTTCGTCGAAGTCCGGCTCGAATGTGTTCTTGGTCGACGCGGACGCGCTGCCGCAGACGCGCGCTCTGCTGGAGTCGCGCGCCGCGGCTCTGGGGATCGAGCTGCAGACGATCGACTTCGCCGCGCACGCCCCGGTCGCCCCGCGAGAGCAGCGAGTCGAAACGCCCGATCTGCCCGAGGCTTTCGGTGCCCTCATCCAGTACCCCGGCGCGTCCGGCCGAGTGTGGGACCCGTCCCACACCATCGCCGCCGTGCAGGCACAGGGCGGACTCACGGTCGTCGCGGCGGACCTGCTTGCGCTGACGCTCATCGCGTCACCCGGCTCGCTCGGCGCGGACATCGCGGCGGGCACGACCCAGCGGTTCGGCGTCCCGCTCGGTTACGGGGGTCCGCACGCGGGCTACCTCGCCGTGCGCCAAGGCCTGGCACGCCAGCTGCCCGGTCGTCTGGTCGGGGTGTCTCGCGATGCCGCGGGGAACCCCGCCTATCGGTTGGCGCTGCAGACGCGTGAGCAGCACATCCGTCGCGAGAAGGCGACGTCGAACATCTGCACCGCTCAGGTGCTCCTCGCCGTCATGGCGGCGATGTACGCGGTCTATCACGGTCCCGAGGGTCTTCGTGCGATAGCGACGGATGTCGCGGGCAAGGCTGACGCACTTGCCGGCGCGCTGCGTGGCTACGGTCTGACGCTCGCGTCGGATTCGTTCTTCGACACGCTTCGCGTTTTCGTTCCGGGCGACGCCCGCCGTGTGATCGAGCGTGCCCGTTCACGCGGTTATCAGCTGCTCTGGGTGGACGAGGCGACAGTCGGGGTATCGGTCGACGAGACGACGACCGCGGCGGACCTGGCCGCGGTCGCCTGGGCGTTCGGTCTGCCGGACGGCGCCGTGGCCTCCATCACGCCCGAGGGTGCCCGTTCCACACGCGAGGGTGCCCGTTCCACACGCGAGGGTGCGCGTATCGGCGCCCTCCCGGTCGATCTGCAGCGCCAGGACGAGTACCTCACGCATCCGGTGTTCCACGCGCACCGCAGCGAGACCGCGATGATGCGGTATCTGAAGACGCTCGCCGACCGCGACTACGGGCTCGACCGGGGCATGATCCCGCTCGGGTCGTGCACCATGAAGCTCAACGCCGCGACCGAGATGGCTGCGGTGTCGTGGCCGGAGTTCGCCCGCGTGCACCCGTTCGCACCCGAGGCGGACGTCCGCGGGTACCTCGGCCTCATTGAGCAGCTCGAGACGTGGCTCGCCGAGGTGACGGGCTACGACGCCGTCTCGCTGCAGCCGAACGCCGGGTCGCAGGGCGAACTCGCCGGCCTGCTCGCGATCCGCGGGTACCACCGCTCGCGCGGGGATCTCGGGCGCGACGTCTGCCTGATCCCGTCGTCGGCGCACGGCACGAACGCGGCGTCCGCTGTGCTCGCGGGCATGCGCGTCGTCGTGGTGGCGTGTGACGAGGCAGGCAACGTCGATCTCGACGACCTGCGCGTCAAGATCGCCGAGCACGCGGCGACGCTCTCGGCGCTGATGATCACGTACCCGTCGACCCACGGTGTGTACGAGCACGACGTGCTCGACATCACGCAGGCCGTGCACGACGCGGGCGGCCAGGTCTACGTCGACGGTGCGAACCTGAATGCGCTGCTCGGCTACGCGCGCTTCGGCGATCTCGGCGGCGACGTGTCGCACCTCAACCTGCACAAGACCTTCGCGATCCCGCACGGCGGCGGTGGGCCCGGGGTCGGCCCGGTCGCCGCGAAGGCACATCTGGCGCCGTTCCTGCCGGGGCATCCGTTCTCGCCGCGGGCGGATCACGCGGGCGGGTTCGTCTTCGACGGTGCTCCCGTCTCGGGTGCGCCGCACGGTTCTGCGGGGATCCTGCCGGTGTCATGGGCGTACGTCCGGATGATGGGGGCCGGGGGACTGCGCGAGGCCACCGCCGCGGCCGTGCTCGCCGCCAACTACGTCGCCGCCCGGCTGCGTGCGCACTTCCCGGTGCTGTACACGGGTGAGAACGGTCTCGTGGCCCACGAGTGCATCCTGGACCTGCGGCCGCTGCGCGAAGCGACGGGCATCACGGTCGACGATGTCGCGAAGCGCCTGATCGATTACGGGTTCCACGCGCCCACCATGTCGTTCCCCGTCGCCGGGACGCTCATGGTCGAGCCGACCGAGAGCGAGGACCTGGCCGAGCTCGAGCGTTTCGTCGAGGCCATGATCGCGATCCACGCCGAGGCGCACGCCGTCGCGGCGGGGGAGTGGCCGGCGGACGACAACCCGCTCGTGAACGCCCCGCACACGGCGGAGTCGGCGATCTCGGGCGAGTGGCAGCATCCGTACTCCCGTGAGCGCGCGGTCTACCCGGTGCACGCGCTCGTGCGCAACAAGTACTGGCCACCGGTGCGTCGGGTCGACAACGCGTGGGGCGACCGCAACCTCGCGTGCGCCTGCCCGCCCGTGGAGGCCTTCGCCTGACGTGGCGGGGCGCTCCGGCCGCTGGCTCGCCGAAACACCCATCCTGCGACCAAACACCCATCCTGCGACCAAACACCCATCCTGCGACCAAACACCCATCCTGCGACCAAACACCCATCCTGCGGCCAAACACCCTGTGGGCAGGGGTGTCTCGTCGCAGGATGGGTGTTTCACCGGGCCGTCGCGCGCCTGACGACAGAAGCGCCCGGATGTCGGGGCTCACTCGGATGGGACTGCTCCACCGAATGAGCCCCGGCATCCGGATGCCCCTTCTACCGACGCAGGGTCGCGAGCATCGCGTTGTCGCGCGATGCCACCAGCGGAACGCCGGCGCGCAGCAGCTTGCGCTCCACGGGCAACACCAGATGGGTGTCGGCCCAATCCCACCGGGCAAAGCCGTCCGAGTATCGGCGGAGCCGGTCTTCGCGCACCTTCTCTCGCACTACTCGGTTGACGGCCGCCTGGGCCGTCAACGCGACGTACTTCCCGTAGCCGTCGGACTCGCCGATCGCTCTGACATGAGGCCACCAGAAGTCCGAGCGGTCCGTGATTCCCTCGAAGGTGAAGACCTGCTGCAGCACCGGTACGGCAAAACCCAGCCAGGAAATTACCGCTCGGCTGACTGACTCTCCTGCGGATTCGGCGAGCGGGTCGGCGAAGTCCCACACCCACGCCAGCATGCGCTCGTGGCGCCGGTTTGAGTCCCGCAAAGACCAGTCGCGCAGGTGCGCCCGCCCCAAACCTCGTCGCAGCGCGGCGTCAACGACCGCGAGGGCGTAGGCGGGAGGCAGGTGCCGCGCCGTGTCGACCACGGTCGCCGTGAGATCGGTCGCACACCAGCTATCGATTCTCACAACATCCCGCGGCGTCTGCGTCGCGTGAACGACGACATCCCCGAATCGCTTCGTCGTCCGGCGGTCCGGGTCGAAGATGTGGATGTCGCGGGGTTCGCCGAACGTCGGGAGCTCGTGGATCGATGCCGCCGACTCGCGCATGAATACCGCATCGGGGAACACGCGCGCCGCGGCGGCGACCCGTTGCCGATACCGCTCGTGGGGGCGTAGACCGCTCCACCATTCTGCAGATGCGTAAACCCCGGGCCGCACGCGGATGAGTTCTCGACGCGAGGCGCGTCGGTAGAGGCCGGCGGGCATGTGCCGCTCGTCAGCGGCGAGCATGAGCCGGGCTTCGTCGAGGGAGGGGGATTGCTGCATCCGTCAAATGTTCCGGAGCGGGCCTGGCACGGACGCCGCTGTTCGGATGTCGGTGCTCACGTCAGCCACGCACGCTCCTGTGGAGGAGCCGCCCGCCGCCGCCCCAACCGGCCGCGCGTGTGCACATTCGGGCGCCGAGACACCCCATGTGCGTCGAAACACCCTGTGGCGAGAGGTGTCTCGGCGCAGATGGGGTGTTTGGGCGGAGTGGCGGCCCGGAGCGGGGTAAGGGGAGGAGCGCGCGAGTCAGGGGGTCCCGGACGGCGAAGGCGACGGAGTCCCGGATGGCGTAGGCGTCGGGCCCACCGGCACACCGAACACGCCCGGCCACCACGCCGCAGCCAGGGGGTACCCGATGAAGGCGATCACATCGATCAGCGTGTGCGCGATCACGAGCGGCATGACGCGGCCCCAGCGCCGGTAGCACCAGCCGAAGACCACGCCCATCACGAAGTTGCCGATCATCGGGCCGAACCCCTGGTACGCGTGATACGCGCCCCGCAGCGCCGCGGTCGACAGGATGATCGTCCACCAGCCCCACCCGAGCCGCCGCAGCCGATCGAAGAGGTACCCGATGAAGATGACCTCTTCGGTGAGTCCCGCGCGCACGGCCGCGACCAGCAGCAGCGGCACCGTCCACCACGAGGCGTCGAGAGGCGACGCGTCCACCTGCACCGTGATGCCCAGAGCGCGACCGGCCGCATAGAGTCCGAGCCCCGGCACTCCGATCACGACGATGAGCAGAACGCCCCGCCCGAAGTCCCCGCCGAAGCGGCGGAAGTCCAGCCCGATGCGCCGGAAAGCGGACTTACCGGGCTCCCACAGCAGCCAGATCGCGAGCGCAACGGGCACCAGCGCGAAGAGCTGCGACAGGAACTGGTACAGCACAGGCCAGAATTCGGATGCCGCGGCCCCGGGGTTCACGGATGTCGACTGCTGACCGAGCGACTCGTCTCGCTCCAGCGACTGCACCAGCTGCAGCACGGAGTACAGCGCGGAGCGCCCCACGGACAGGGCCAGCACGATGCCGATCTCCCACCACAGGCGAGTCCGATCGGATCGGGACAAGGGGCTCACGGCATCCACTTCGTCAGATTGCCATATAGACGGCATCCCGAGTTAAGGCTATGTAACGGTTTTGCTCATGATTTGGAGCAATCGGACCAGGATGCCTAGGGTTTCTCTATCCCGCGCAGACTCACGACCGTGACGCTGCGCGTAACAGCACTCTTAACAGGAGGACAAGTGAAGCGCAACAAGATTGCCCTGTCGGGGCTCGCGCTCCTCGCCGTCGGAGGGCTCACGCTCGCCGGCTGCGCGGGTGGCGGAGACTCGGGCGACACCGACGGTGGCGGCGCGAGCGACGCGATCATCACCACGAACGGTTCTGAGCCGGAAAACCCGCTCATCCCCACCGCGACCAACGAGGTCGGCGGCGGAAAGATCCTCGACGCGATCTTCGCGGGCCTGGTGTCCTACGGTGCGGATGGCTCGCCCGTCAACGACATGGCCGAAGAGATCACGGTCGATGACCCGCAGAACCTGACGGTGAAGATCAAGGAAGGCCAGACCTTCACGGACGGCGAGGAAGTCACCGCCGACAACTTCATCAAGGCGTGGAACTACGGCGCACTTGCCTCGAACGAGCAGTACAACAGCTACTTCTTCGAGGACATCGAGGGCTTCAGCTACGACGAGGACTCGGAGCTCACGGGCCTCGAGCAGGTCGACGACTACACGTTCACGATCGCGCTGAACAAGCCGGCCTCGGACTTCGCGCTGCGTCTCGGCTACTCGGCCTACTACCCGCTGCCCGACGTCGCGTTCGAGGACATGGCCGCGTACGGCGAGAACCCGATCGGCAACGGCCCGTACATGCTCGACGGTGAGGGCGCGTGGCAGCACGACGTGCAGATCGACCTCGTCAAGAACGAGGACTACCAGGGCGTGCGCGAGGTGATGAACGGCGGTCTGTCGATCATCTTCTACGCATCGCAGGATGCCTCCTACGCCGACCTGCTCGCGGGTGAGGTCGACGTCGTCGATCAGATCCCGACGGGGTCGCTCGCAACGTTCGAGTCGGACCTCGGCGACCGCGCGGTGAACCAGCCGGCCGCGGTGTTCCAGTCCTTCACCGTTCCCGAGTACCTCCCGCACTTCGCGGGCGAAGAGGGCCAGCTGCGCCGTCAGGCCATCTCGATGGCCATCGACCGCGCGCAGATCACCGACGTGATCTTCGAGGGCACCCGCACCCCCGCGAGCGACTTCACGTCGCCCGTCATCGCGGGTTGGTCGGACGCGCTCGAAGGCGCCGAGGTCCTCGAGTACAACGAGGAAGAGGCACAGGCTCTCTGGGCCGAGGCCGACGCCATCTCCCCGTGGGATGGTTCGTTCCAGATCGCGTACAACGCCGACGGTGGCCACCAGGCCTGGGTCGACGCGGTGACCAACTCGATCACCAACGTGCTCGGCATCGAGTCGTCGGGTGCACCGTACCCGACGTTCGCCGAACTGCGCGAGCTCGTCAACTCCCGCACGATCACCACCGCGTTCCGTACCGGATGGCAGGCCGACTACCCCGGCCTGTACAACTTCCTCGGACCGCTCTACGCGACCAACGCGGGCTCGAATGACGGCGACTACTCGAACGAAGAGTTCGACGCGCTGCTGGCCGAGGGCATCTCCTCCACCGACATCGGTGAGGCGAACGAGCTGTTCCAGCAGGCGCAGTCCGTTCTGCTGCAGGACCTGCCGGCCACGCCGCTCTGGTACTCGAACGTGACCGGCGGATACGCCGACACGGTCGAGAACGTCGAGTTCGGTTGGAACTCGGTTCCGCTCTACCACGAGATCACCAAGGGCTAAGGCCTGATCTCACTCGCGAGGCGGTGACGGTTACACGTCACCGCCTCGCGACATGTTCCCCAGGGCTCGCGTTCGCCCACCCGACGCGGCACGATGCTCTTAGCGGGTTCGCGCGTGCCGACAGGGCACGCGCTCGCCCCGTATCCGGAGGGAGTGAGGGTGCTCGCGTACATCCTCAGACGTCTTCTGCAGGTCATCCCCGTGTTCTTCGGGGCGACACTGCTCATCTACTTCATGGTTTTCGCCATGCCTGGGGATCCGATCCTCGCCCTCTTCGGCGACCGGACCCCGAACCCCGCACTGCTCGAGCAGTTGCGCGAGAGGTATCACCTCGACGACCCGTTCCTGGTGCAGTACTTCTACTACATCACCGGCGTTCTCCGGGGTGACTTCGGCATCAGCTTCTCGGGTCAGCCGGTGAGTGAGATTCTCGTCCGTACCTTCCCGGTGACCTTCCGCCTCGCGGTTCTGGCGATCATCATCGAGTTCACCCTCGCCATCGTGATCGGCACGATTTCGGCGCTCCGCAAGGGCAAGCTGTTCGACAACACGTCTCTCGTCGTCGCACTGATCTTCGTCGCCGTTCCGATCTTCGTGCTCGCGTTCCTCGCGCAGTACTTCCTCGCCATCCAGTGGGGATGGTTCCGTCCAACGGTCGGATCGCAGAACGGATGGTTCGACCTCACGTTGCCCGCTCTCGTGCTGGGTTTCAGCCTGTACGCGACGAGCATGCGCCTGATGCGGGCCTCGACGATCGACACGCTCAATCAGGACTGGGTTCGCACCGCGTACAGCAAGGGGCTCTCGCGCCGACGCGTCGTGCCCGTGCATGTCATGCGGAACTCTCTGCTGCCCGTCATCACCAACTCGGCCACGAACTTCGGCGTCCTGCTGGTCGGCGCGACCGTCACCGAGGGAATCTTCAACGTCCCGGGCATCGGCAACACGCTGTACTCGGCGACGATCCGTCAGGAGGGGCCGACCGTGGTCTCGATCGTGACGGTGTTCGTCGTCGTCTACGTGCTCGTCAATCTCATCGTCGACCTGCTCTACGGTCTGCTCGATCCGAGGATCCGCTATGCCAAGTGATCTGAATCCCGCCCCGCACTTCGTCGCCCCGGTCCGCGAGACCGAGATCAAGGTCGACGAGGTCCGCGTCGCCGCGAAACGCAGCAACCTCTGGCTCGACGCGTGGCGCGACATGCGTCGGCGCCCGACCTTCTGGGTCTCGAGCGTCGTGGTGCTCGTGATCGTCGTCATGGCGTTCGCGCCGACGCTGTTCACCCAGGTGCCCCCGGCCAACGACTGCTTCCTCGAGAACAGCAACGGTGGCCCCGCGCCGGGACATCCGCTCGGCTTCACATTCCTCGGTTGCGACATCTGGTCGCGCATCGTCTGGGGAGCGCGCACATCGCTCTCGGTGGGCCTCCTGGCCACGCTGATCGGTACCGTCGTCGGCCTGGTCTTCGGCGCCCTTGCCGGGTTCTACGGCGGATGGCTGGACTCCGTGCTCTCGCGCATCGGCGACATCTTCTTCGCCATCCCGTACATCCTTGCGGCGATCGTCGTGATGAGCGTCTTCTCCCAGAACCGCACGGTCTTCACCCTCGCGTTCGCCATCGGTGGATTCGCGTGGGCCGCGACGGCCCGCATCGTGCGTGCGGAGATCCTGCGGGTGCGTCAGGCCGACTTCGTGATGGCTTCACGCGCGCTCGGCCAGTCGCGCATCAAGACCCTGATCTCGCACGTCGTGCCGAACGCGTTGCCGCCGGTTCTGGTCGTCGCGACGATTTCACTCGCGGCCGCGATCGTCGCCGAGGCCACCCTGGCGTTCCTCGGTGTCGGGCTCGGCAGCACGACGATGTCGTGGGGCAATGACATCAGCCAGGCGCAGCAGTCACTCCGCGTGGCCCCCATGGCGCTGATCTACCCCTCGATCGCGCTGACTGTCACCGTCTTGGCGTTCATCGTGTTGGGTGAGCTCATCCGAGACGGCATCGATCCGAAGGCGAGGGCCCGCCGATGAGCGAGCGCACCGACGTCCCGCTCCTGAGCATCCGTGACCTCACCGTCGCGTTCGGCTCCAACGAGGTGCTGCACGGCGTGAGCCTGGACATCTTCCCCGGCGAGACCGTGGCGATCGTGGGGGAGTCCGGCTCGGGCAAGTCCACGACCGCGTCGGCCGTTGTCAACCTCCTCCCGGGCAACGGTCTGGTGACGGGCGGGAGCATCAAGCTCGACGGCCGCGAACTCACCGACCTCAACGCCACGCAGATGGAGCGCATCCGCGGGCGTGAGATCGGCTACGTACCGCAGGACCCGATGTCGAACCTCAACCCGGTGTGGAGCATCGGCTTCCAGGTCAAGGAGGCGATCCGTGCGAATGGAATCGCTTCGGGGCGCAAGGAAATCGATGCCCGTGCGATCGAGGTTCTGCAGCAGGCGGGACTTCCGGATGCGGCGAAACGCCTTCATCAGTTCCCGCACCAGTTCTCGGGCGGCATGCGCCAGCGTGCGCTGATCGGCATCGGTCTGGCCGCCGACCCGAAGCTGCTCATCGCCGACGAGCCGACCTCGGCCCTCGACGTCACGGTGCAGCGCGTCATCCTCGACCACATGGCGACGCTCACCCGCGACAAGGGCACTTCGGTGCTGCTCATCACGCACGACCTGGGCCTCGCCGCCGAGCGCGCCGAGAAGATCATCGTGATGAACCGCGGTGAGATCGTCGAGATGGGCCCGAGCCGCGAGATCCTCGAGAACCCGCTGCACCCCTACACCCAGCGTCTCGTCGCCGCGGCGCCCAGCCTGGCGTCCCAGCGCATTCAGACCCGGCCGCGCGAACTGGCCGGCACGAATGCTGCGCCGGCCGCTCCCGCGATCGAGGTCCGCGACCTCGTCAAGGAATACAAGATCCGCCTCGGCGGCTTCCGCAGCGAGGCCTTCCGTGCCGTCGACGGGGTGTCGTTCCAGATCCCGCGCGGCAAGACCCTGGCCCTGGTGGGCGAGTCCGGTTCGGGCAAGTCCACCGTCGCGAAGATGGTGCTCAAGCTCGAGGATCCGACCTCGGGCGACGTGTTCGTCGACGGGCAGAACGTCGCGAAGCTCAGCGGCCGGGAGGCATTCCGGCTGCGCCGTCAGATGCAGCCGGTCTTCCAGGACCCGTATGGATCGCTCGATCCGCTCCGCAACATCGGCAACACGATCTCGGAGCCACTCAACATTCACAAGGTCGGCGATCGCGCATCGCGCCGTGCGCGTGTGGCCGAGCTGCTGGATCAGGTCTCGCTTCCGCAGGAGCTGGAGTCGCGCTATCCCAACGAACTCTCGGGCGGCCAGCGTCAGCGCGTGGCCATCGCGCGGGCGCTCGCGCTCAAGCCCGACGTCGTCGTGCTGGACGAGGCCGTGTCGGCTCTCGACGTGCTCGTGCAGGATCAGATCCTGCAGCTGCTCGCGGAGCTGCAGAGCGAGCTGGGGTTGACGTACCTGTTCATCACGCACGACCTCGCCGTCGTCCGCGTCGCCGCGGATACGGTGGCGGTCATGGAGCGCGGCAAGATCGTCGAACAGGGCACGGTCGACGAGATCTTCGCTAATCCCGCCGAGGAGTACACACGGCGCCTGCTCGCGGCGATCCCGGGTGCATCGATCCCGCTGGGCGGCGTGTGACGGGCGTGCCCTCGCCGTCTGCGCCGAGCGAACCTGTCGGCGGGCCCAGGGATGTGCGGGTATTCCGCGCCCCCTCCGCCACGATCGGGGCGATCGCCGGCGGCGTCGTTGCCCTCGCGTTGCTCGTCGACGCGGCCGTGCGTGCCGGGCTCGGCGAGATGCTGTTGTTGGCGCCCTGGGTCCTGTTGGTGCTCTGGTTCGTCTACGTGCTCGTGTACGCCCCGCACATCCGGACGGATGCCGACGGTGTTCGCGTTCACAACCTGTTGCGGATCGTCGAGTTCCCCTGGAGCGCCGTGCGCGACATCGAGCTGCGGTGGCAGGTGCGCTTTCGACTGAGTACGGGACGGGATGTCGCGAGCTTCGGCGGTCCGGTCGCGGGACGGCCCGCCCGGCCGGGTCTGCGTCTCGGCGGCGGCGAGCGACGAGAGCCGCCCGCCCTGCGCGACATGGAGCTGCTCCGCGAACAGTGGATCTCGGCCACGGAGGGTGAGCCCGTGCCAGAGCTCACTGTGCCGGGGTTCGCACCCGCAGCATCCGTCGTCCGTCGCGGCTGGGACGTGCCGGCCCTGATTGCGCTCGCTGCCATCGCCGTGTGGGCCGTGGGCGCCCTGATCACCGTGAACGCTTCCTGATTGCCGAAATGGGCAAAGCAGGAGCTGCCTTTGGCGCATTTCTTGCACAGGGCGGGATTGTTACGTTCGTGAAAAGACACGCGCATAGGGGTGGCCGAATCGATATACCGGGTTAGGGTCTATGGAATCGCCGGTCCCCACGGCGGGCTGAGAACCAGCATTCGTGACACCGAGTTCCACCCGGAACCGTTTCCGAGAGATCCACGATGACGTACGCAACTTCCCCCGCTGCATACCGCGACACACCCGCCAGGCCCGCCCGGTGACGCTCTATGTGGCCCGCAGGTTCATCCACTACGCGATCCTCAGCCTGATCGCGACGTGCCTCGCCTACATTCTGGCGAGCGTGCTGCTGAAGCCCCAAGACCGGTTCTACGGGATGAATCCGCGTCCCCCGCAGTCCTCGATCGATGCGAGCCTCAACGCGATGGGTGTGAACCCCGACGTCCCCGTGCTCGTGCGGCTGTGGAACTGGCTCGTTGATCTGTTCACGCAGTTCTCGCTCGGCGAGACGGTCGGCGGGGCGCAGGTCACGGCCGAGATCGCGGCTCGGTCAGGCGCGAGCCTGCGTCTGCTGCTGATCGGGTCGATCCTCGGCGCGATCGTGGGTGTGCTGCTCGGCGTCTGGGGGGCCGTGCGGCAGTACCGCGCGAGCGACCAGATCGTCACGTACTCGTCGTACATCGTCTTCGCGACACCGACGTTCGTGATCGGCGTTCTGCTCATGATCGCCGCGACGTCTTTCAACAACGCCCTGGGAACCCAGGTCATCCGCTTCACGGGCGAGTACACGGCCGGGATATCGGGAGGCTGGTGGGACATCGCGCTCGACCGAGCCATCCATCTCCTGCTGCCGACGATCGCCCTCGTGCTGATCAGCGCCTCGTCGTACTCGCGCTACCAGCGCAGCGTCATGCTCGATGTGCTCGGTGCCGACTACATCCGCACCGCGCGAGCCAAGGGCCTGCCCCGTTCGAAGGCGCTCGTGCGCCACGGCGTGCGCATTGCGCTCATCCCCATGTCGACGTTCTTCGCCTACAGCTTCGGCACGCTGATCGCCGGCTCGGCGATGCTCGAGATCGTCTTCTCGTGGCGGGGGATGGGCCAGTTCCAGCTGAACGCCGTGACACAGAACGACATCAACGCGGTTGCGGGATCGACGCTGTTCGTCGCGGTGCTCGTGCTGCTGTCGTCGACGCTGTCCGAAGTGCTGTACGCGGCGCTCGACCCGAGGGTGAGGGCCTGACATGACCATGCAGCAAGAGGCGCTCGAGGCGCCGCTCGAGCCCCGCGACCCGGTCACCCGGGAGCGCAAGCCGCTCTCGCGCAACCGCCTGGTGTGGGCGCGGCTGCGCGGCATGCCGCGATTCTGGGTCGGCGCATCCGCCTTCGTCCTGATCGTGCTGTGGGCGATCATCGGGCCGCTGGCGTACCCGTGGGGTGTCACCGACCGCGACGCGCTGAACATGGGCATGGGGCCGACCCTCCGCCACTGGTTCGGCACGAACGCGATCGGACAGGACATCTACGCCCAGACCATGTCGGGCCTGCAGAAGTCGCTCATCATCGGGCTGCTGGCCGGTATCGGTGCCACCCTGATCGCCGCGATCGTGGGATCGCTCGCGGGGTATCTCGGGGGACGCGCGGACAGCGTGATCGGATGGTTCATCCACCTGCTGCTCGTGATCCCCTCGTTCTTCATCCTCGTGCTGCTGAGCCCCCTGACCCGCGGGCTGTCATGGCTCGCGCTGACATTCTTCCTGGCGATCTTCAGCTGGATGATCATGGCGCAGGTCGTCCGCAACCAGACGCGGTCGCTCCGAAACCGCGACTTCGTCCGCGCGGCCCGCTACATGGGCATGCCGACGCGCAAGATCCTGGGGCGCCACATCCTGCCGAACATCGCGTCCTTGCTGATCATCGACGCGACGCTGGGCATCGTGGCCTCGATCATGGCCGAGACGTCGCTGAGCTACTTCGGGTTCGGAGTTCAGAAGCCGGATGTCTCGCTCGGCACGCTTCTCGCCGACGGCACCGCCGCGGCGCTCACCCGACCCTGGCTGTTCGTCTTCCCCGCGGCGGTGCTCATCATCCTGCTCTTCGCCATCAGCCTGATCGGCGACGCCCTGCGCGATGCCATCGACCCGACCTCGGGGGTGAACCGTGGCTGAGTTCCACGTCGGCCGCAAGGCCGCCGCGCGCACGCCCGTCGTCGGTGCGCCGCTGCTCTCCGTCCGCGACCTGAGCGTGACGTTCCCGCAGCGCGGCGGCGACCCGGTGCGTGCCGTCCGGGGCATCTCGTACGACGTGCACGCGGGGGAGTTCCTCGGCATCGTGGGCGAGTCCGGTTCGGGCAAGTCCGTGTCTTCGCTCGCGGTCATGGGTCTGCTGCCTTCGTCGGCACAGATCACCGGCGTTATCGAGTTCGAGGGCCGCTCGCTTCTCGGCATGGGCGACAACGAGCTGTCCCGCATCCGCGGCGCCGAACTCGCCATGGTGTTCCAGGACCCGCTCTCGGCGCTGACCCCGGTGTACTCGGTCGGCGACCAGATCTCCGAGGGCCTGCGTCTGCACGACTCCTCCCTCTCGGTGCAGGCTGCGCACGCGCGCGCGGTCGAGCTGCTGAAGATCGTCGGGATTCCCGACGCCGAGCGCCGCGCTCGCGCCTTCCCGCACGAGTTCTCGGGCGGGATGCGTCAGCGTGCCATGATCGCCATGGCCATCGCGAACGACCCGAAGGTGATCATCGCCGACGAGCCGACGACGGCGCTCGATGTGACGATCCAGGCGCAGATCCTCGAGGTCCTCGAGACGGCGCGCGAGATCACGGGCTCCGCCGTGGTCCTCATCACGCACGACCTCGGGGTCGTGGCAGGGCACGCGGACCGCGTCGGCGTGATGTACGCGGGCAAGCTCGTCGAACTCGGAACGACCGACGAGGTCTTCCACGAGCCGCACATGCCGTACACGATCGGCCTGTTGCGGTCTGTTCCGAACATGCTGACCGCCGGAACCCAGCGCCTGGTGCCGCTCGAGGGTCGGCCGCCCTCGCTCAGCGCCCTGCCTCGCGGCTGCCCCTTCGCGCCGCGCTGTCCCGTTTCGATCGACGCGTGCCACGACGTCGAGCCCGAGCTGATCGACCACGACCCGGGTTCGGTTCCGCCCCACGTCTCGGCGTGCATCCGTGCCGGTGAGATCGCTCGCGGTGAGTTGCCGCGCGCCGGGGTGTTCCCGCGGCCCGAGCCGCTGCCCCAGGAGGAGCGTGCCCAGACGACGGATGCTCCCGTCGTCCGAGTCACCGATCTGGTGCGGCACTTCCCCCTCATGAAGGGGTCGATCTTCCCGCGCCGCATCGGCACCGTGCGTGCCGTCGATGGTGTCTCGTTCACGCTCCAAGCGGGGCGCACGCTCGGGCTCGTGGGCGAGTCCGGGTGCGGCAAGACCACGACGATCCTCGAGATCATGGAGATGGTCGCGCCCCAGGGCGGACGGATCGAGATCTCGGGCAAGGACGTGGGCGAGCTCGGCAAGGGCGCGCGCCACGCGTTGCGTGAAGACATCCAGATCGTCTTCCAAGACCCGATGGGCGCGATCGACCCGCGTCTGCCGATCGGCGAGGTCATCACCGAGCCGCTGTGGGTCGCGGGCAAGCCGAAGGCCGAGCGCGATCGGCGCGTCGTCGAACTGCTGGAGCTTGTCGGGCTGGACCCCGCCATGGCCGACCGGTACCCGCACGAGTTCTCGGGCGGACAGCGGCAGCGCATCGGTATCGCCCGCGCGCTCTCGACGAACCCCTCGATCATCGTGCTCGACGAGCCGGTCTCGGCTCTCGATGTGTCGATCCAGGCCGGCATCATCAACCTGCTCGAAGACCTCAAGGACCGCCTGGGCCTCTCGTTCCTCTTCGTGGCACACGACCTCGCCGTCGTCCGGCAGATCGCCGACGATGTTGCCGTGATGTACCTCGGTCGCATCGTCGAACACGGCCCGATCGCCGAGGTGTTCAACGAGCCGAGGCATCCGTACACCAAGGCCCTCATCTCGGCCGCACCGATTCCCGACCCGCGCATCGAACGCGCTCGCACACGCATCCTGCTGCAGGGAGACCTCCCGAGCCCGACGCAGGAGATCTCGGGGTGCCGCTTCCGCACCCGCTGCCCGCTGTACGCGTTGCTGGACGACGCGTCGCAGCAGGTCTGCCGCGGAAGCGACCCCGAACTGACCCGGCACGGCCGCGCGAGCGTCGCCTGCCATCACGCGGATCGCTCCGCGCTGATGGATGAGGCGGCGCTCGGCCGCGCCGGGTAAACGCCCGAGGCGACGGCACCACGCCGCCTCGGTCTTCCCCAGAAAACACGAGAGGAAACGATCACATGAGAACTCGAAGTGCGAAGGCGCTCGGCGCCATCGCGATGCTCGGCGCTTCGGCGCTGGTCATCGCGGGCTGTTCTGCAGGCAACACCGAGGGTCCGAGCGACGCCCCGACGGATGCCGCAGAGCTCCCGACGACCGACTGGATCCGTGCGGATGCCGCCGGCGTTCAGGACGGCGGAGACCTCAACCTCGCCATCTCCGCCCTGCCCTCGAATTTCAACATCTACCAGATCGACGGAAACGAGTCCGACACGGTCGACCTCGTTGAGACCACCATCGGTGGACCCTTCAAGATCGACGAATCCGGTGCTCCGATCATCGATGAGAACTACGCGTCGTCCGCGGAGATCACGAGCGAAGACCCGCAGGTCGTCGAGATCAAGCTCAATCCCGACGCCGTTTGGGAGGACGGGACTCCCGTCACTGTTGCCGACTACGTGGCCACGTGGCAGGCGAACAACGGCTCCAACGAGGAATACATCAACGTCTCTACGAGCGGCTGGGACCAGATCGAATCGATGGAGGCGGGTGATGACGAATACCACCTCGTCGTGACCTTCTCATCGGTGTACGCCGACTGGCAAGGTCTCTTCACATCGCTCCTGAAGGAGAGCGTCGCGAGCGACCCCGCCGTCTTCAACGAGGGCTTCCTCACGACGGCCACGCCTTCGGCGGGCCCCTTCGTGATCACCGAAGTCGACACGACCGGCGGGGTGATCACGGCTGAGCGCAACCCCCTGTGGTGGGGCGAGACCCCCAAGCTCGACCGCATCCTGTTCCAGGCCGTGAGCCAGGACCAGCAGGGTTCGTCGTTCGCGAACGGTGAGATCGATGCGCTCTACATCTCGGCGAACGCCGATCAGTACGAGACCGCGCAGACGGTCGACGGTGCGGACATCCAGGCCACGAACGGTCTGACCTGGACGCACGTGACGATGAACGCAAAGGAAGGGCCGCTTGCGGACGTGAACGTGCGCAAGGCGGTCGCCTCGATCGTCAACCGTGAGCAGATCTCGGCAGCGGCCAACACGCCGGTAGGCGTCCCCGCCGTGACGCAGGGTGACTACATCTTCATGCCGGGTCAGGACGGGTACACCGACGCCGCCCTGCCTTACGACGTAGACGCCGGTGCGGCCTTCCTCGAAGAGGCCGGATACACGAAGGACGGCGAGTCGTGGGTCAAGGACGGCGAGCCGCTCGAGCTGAGCGTCACCGTTCCCGCCGACACCGCGACCAACATCCAGCGTGCCGAGCAGGTGCAGGCCGACCTCGGCGAGTTCGGCATCCCCGTCGAGCTCGTCTCCGTGCCCGTCGCCGGCTACTTCAGCGACTACGTGATCCCGGGCGACTTCGAGATGGTCAGCTTCTCGTGGGTCGGCACCGCCTTCCCGATCTCGTCGACGGAGCCGCTCTTCTTCCCGCTGGACTCCGAGCAGAACTTCACCGGCACGACCGATGAGGCGCTCGGTGACCTGTGGGATCAGGCGAATGCCGAGCTTGACCCCGAGGCGCGCATCGAGATCGCGAACGAGATCAACGCGGCCATCTGGGAGTACGTCCCGATGTTCCCGATCGCGCCGCTCCCGAACGTGTGGGCTGTGCAGGATGGCGTCGTGAACTACGGCGCCACGCAGTTCGAGACGGTCGACTGGACGCTCGTGGGCTGGGCTGCCGAGTAAGCACGAACCTCGGTTCGGGCGGGGTGGGATCCTTCGGGTCCCGCCCCGTTTCCGTTCCCCGCCCTGTTGCCCGGCGCAGGTACTCTGCTGTGCGCGGGGTTCGAGAGCGGGCACACGCCGGGCTCACAGCGGCCTGCGATAGGCTGGTCGGGACTGGACCCTTCGACAACGGCTGTTGAGCCTGTCAGAACACGGGGGCCGTCTCTCACACTTCCCATCACTGCAAGGACCTTTTCATGGCGCGTGCCTTCCGTTCCGATCTCCGCAATGTCGCGATCGTCGCGCACGTCGACCACGGCAAGACGACCCTCGTCGACGCGATGCTCCGCCAGACCGGCTCGTTCGGCTCGCACGAGCACACCGAAGAGCGCGCGATGGACTCGAACGACCTCGAGCGCGAAAAGGGCATCACGATCCTCGCCAAGAACACGGCGGTCACCTACAAGGGTGTCCACGCGACCGACGGTCCCGTGACGATCAACGTCATCGACACCCCGGGCCACGCCGACTTCGGTGGCGAGGTCGAGCGCGGCCTGTCCATGGTCGACGGCGTCGTGCTGCTCGTGGATGCCTCGGAGGGACCCCTCCCGCAGACCCGGTTCGTGCTGCGCAAGGCCCTCGAGGCCAAGCTCCCCGTCATCCTGCTGGTCAACAAGACCGACCGTCCCGACGCCCGCATCGCCGAGGTCGAGGAAGAGAGCCACGACCTGCTGCTCGGACTCGCGTCCGACCTGGTCGACGACGTTCCGGACCTCGATGTCGACGCCCTGCTCGATGTCCCCGTCGTCTACGCCAGCGGTCGTGCCGGTGCCGCGTCGCTGAACCGTCCCGACAACGGTGCTCTGCCCGACAACGACGACCTCGAGCCGCTCTTCGGCGCGATCCTCGAGCACGTTCCCGCGCCGTCGTACGACGACGACGCGCCCCTGCAGGCCTGGGTCACGAACCTCGACTCGAGCCCCTTCCTCGGCCGCCTCGCACTGCTTCGCGTCTTCAACGGCACGCTCAAGAAGGGCCAGACGGTCGCCTGGGTGCGCGCCGACGGTTCGACCAGCAACGCCCGCATCACCGAGCTCTTCAAGACCCGCGCGCTCGAGCGCTACCCCGCGGATGACGCGGGCCCGGGTGACATCGTCGCGATCGCCGGCTTCCCCGACATCACGATCGGTGAGACGATCGCCGACCCCGAAGACATCCGTCCCCTCCCGGGGATCACGGTCGACGACCCCGCGATCTCGATGACCATCGGCACGAACACCTCGCCGCTCGTCGGCAAGGTCAAGGGGCACAAGCTCACCGCGCGCATGGTCAAGGACCGCCTCGACCGCGAGCTGATCGGTAACGTCTCGCTCAAGGTCCTCGACATCGGACGCCCGGATGCCTGGGAGGTGCAGGGTCGTGGAGAGCTGGCCCTCGCCATCCTGGTCGAGAACATGCGACGCGAGGGCTTCGAGCTGACCGTTGGCAAGCCCCAGGTGGTCACGAAGCAGGTCGACGGCAAGACGCACGAGCCCTTCGAGCACCTGACGATCGACGCTCCCGAGGAATACCTCGGCGCGATCACGCAGCTGCTCGCGGCCCGCAAGGGCCGCATGGACAACATGACCAACCACGGCACCGGCTGGGTGCGCATGGAGTTCATCGTCCCCTCGCGCGGCCTGATCGGCTTCCGCACCGAGTTCCTGACCACGACCCGCGGCACCGGCATCGCGAACGCGATCTCGCACGGCTACGAGCCCTGGGCGGGCGCGATCGTCACGCGTCAGAACGGTTCGATCGTCTCCGACCGCTCGGGTGTCGTCACCCCCTTCGCGATCATCGCGCTGCAGGAGCGCATGTCGTTCTTCGTCCAGCCCACGCAGGAGGTCTACGAGGGCATGGTCGTCGGCGAGAACTCGCGTGCCGATGACATGGACGTGAACATCACGAAGGAGAAGAAGCTCACGAACATGCGTGCCGCGAGCTCCGACACCTTCGAGTCGATGACGCCGCCGCGCCTGCTGACGCTGGAAGAGAGCCTCGAGTTCGCCCGCGACGACGAATGCGTCGAGGTCACGCCCGAGATCGTCCGCATCCGCAAGGTCGCGCTGGACGCGAACGAGCGCGCACGCGCCACGGCACGCCTCAAGCGCCAGGGCTGAGCTGCCCTTCTCTCGAACGGACGCAACACGCCGTACCTCGCTGATGCGAGCGGCGTGTTGCGTCCGTTCGCGCGTGTGGGCGAGCGGATGGCGCGCTCAGCGCAGTTCGGACACCAGCACGGCACTGGTGCCCGGCTGCAGTGCCTCGAACACGTGCGGCGCGTCCCCGGCGTAGGCCAGGTAGTCGCCGGGATCGAGCACGTGCGGCGCGTCGGCCGGGCCGACCCGTGCACGTCCGCTGACGAGGACGAGGTGCTCTGTCGTGCTCCGCTGGTGCGGATGCGACACGCGTGGCTCTCCCGGCTCGGCCCGGATCAGATAGATGTCGCGCCGGGCGTTGGGAGGACTGGCCGACAGCAGCGAAGCCACATACGGCGCGGCGGAGGATGGGATGCCCGCGGCCGAGCTGGCGCGCACGAGCGTGGGCGCCTGCGCCTCTTGGTCGACGAAAACGGCGAACGGCACACCGAGCGCCACGGCGAGGGCCCAGAGCGTTTCGACGCTCGGATTGCCCGAGCCGCTTTCGAGCTGCGAGACCGTGGCTTTGGATACGTCCGCGCGCCGGGCGAGCTCCGAAACTGAGATGCCGATGGCCTCGCGTTCGCGACGCAGGGTCCGGGCGATACGGGCGCCGAGGGGTTCCATTCGTTCATTATGGCAAACGATCGTTCGACTTGACAGTCATCCGTCCACTGTTCAGACTCTCACTCATGAGTCCCCATCGGCGTGCCAGGCGGGACGCCGATGGCCAGCCGAACCCCGAGGCGCGGCGCGCACGCAGGCAGGCGCTGGGGGTCGCTCTCGCGACGAGCGTCTATGGGGTGTCGTTCGGCGCCCTGTCCGTCGCATCTGGGCTCGATGTGTGGCAGACCTGCATCTTGAGCCTCGTCATGTTCACCGGGGGCTCGCAGTTCGCGTTCGTCGGAGTCATCGGCGCGGGGGGACTGGCGGCGGCACCCGCCGCGATCGCCTCGGCAGCCCTCCTCGGCGTCCGTAACGTCGCGTACGGGATGCGGATGTCTCCGGTCATCGGTCGGGGCTTGCTGCGCCGTGCCAGCGCCGCGCAGTTCACGATCGACGAGTCGACCGCCGTGTCGCTCGCCCAGACCACACCGCATGCCCGCACGCTCGGGTTCTGGCTGACCGGGCTCGGAATCTACCTCGGCTGGAACATCATGACCCTCATCGGAGCGCTGCTCGGCGACGTCCTCGGCGATCCGAAGGCGTACGGGCTCGACGCCGCCGCGGCGGCGGCCTTCCTGGCGCTGCTCTGGCCACGGCTGCGCGGTCGCCAGGCCATCGCCGTGGGTGTCGCCGCCGCGGTCGTCGCGACGGTCCTGACCCCCGGGCTCATGCCCGGGATGCCCGTGCTGCTGGCCGCCGTCGTGGCGATCGTCGTGGGGTGGTTCAACTGGCTCGGGCGGGTTGATGACTCAAGCGGGTCCCTTCGACAACCTCAGGGACCGGGACGGCCGACGGACCCTGAGCCTGTCGAAGGGTCAAAACGTGTGGACCAAGGCTGGGACGGACTGCCATGACCCTGTGGACCGCTGTGCTGCTCGCATCCGTCATCTGTCTCGCGCTCAAGGCGGTCGGCTACCTCTTGCCCACGGCGTGGGTGCAGGCGCCCCGCCCCGCGCGAATCGCCGACCTGCTCACCGTCGCATTGCTCGCCGCCCTGGTCGCCGTACAAACCGTCGGGGCGGGGCAGGCACTCGCGGTCGATGCGCGGGTGCCTGCCGTGCTGGTCGCCGCGGGGCTGCTGGCCATCCGCGCCCCGTTCCTGGTGGTGGTCGCGGCGGCAGCGGTGACGGCAGCCCTGCTGCGGTTGACGGGCTGGGCCGTCTGAAGGACGACTCGCGCGGGGTATCGTCGAGCCCATGCCGAAGTTCGTCTCACGTATCCCGACGTTGGTCATCGCCGCGCTCGCGGGCGCCGTTTTCGGCGTCGTCGGCACGGTCGCTCACGCGGCGACGATCTGGGGCATTCCGGTCGGCCTCGTCCTGGGGATCCTCGGCGCCGCGGCGCTGATGCTCGCCATCCGGCTGCTCGCCGATCGGTGGGCCTCCGTCGCCGCCGGTGTGGGGATAACGCTGGCAGTCATCGTGTTCTCGGGGGAGGGGCCAGGCGGATCCGTCATCGCCCCCGCGGGCATGGCCGCCGTGGTATGGACGGTCGCCTGTCCGCTCGTCGCCGTGCTGATCGTGGCCTGGCCCGAGTTCCCGGCGTCGACCCGGCCCGCTGCGGCCGCGCAGGCCGACGCATCCGTCGGTGCCGACGCCGGCCGGATCTGAGCGCGTCCGCGCCGACATAGACTGGTCGGGTGACCTACGTGATCGCCCTCCCGTGCGTCGATGTGAAGGACCGTGCCTGCATCGACGAGTGCCCCGTCGACTGCATCTACGAGGGTGAACGGTCGTTGTACATCCATCCGGACGAGTGCGTCGACTGCGGCGCCTGCGAGCCCGTGTGCCCCGTCGAGGCGATCTACTACGAGGACGACCTTCCCGCCGAGTGGAGCGACTACTACAAGGCGAATGTCGAGTTCTTCAACGACATCGGGTCGCCCGGCGGCGCGGCCAAGGTCGGCGTGATCCACAAGGACCACCCCGTCATCGAGGCGCTTCCCCCGCAGGAGCACTGAGCGTGGGGGTCCTGGGCCTCCCCGACTACCCGTGGGACCAGGTCGAGCCCTACGCGGCGCGGGCACGGCAGCATCCGGATGGGATCGCCGACCTCTCGATCGGCTCACCGGTCGACCCCACGCCCGAGATCATCCGTCGAGCGCTCGCCGAGGCGACCGATGCGCACGCTTACCCGCAGACGGTCGGAACGCCAGCGCTTCGCGAGGCGATCGCCGAGTGGTTCGGTCGCCGACGCGGTGTCGCCGGGCTCGAACCGCGCAACGTGCTGCCGACGATCGGCTCGAAGGAACTCGTGGCGCTGCTGCCGACCCTGCTGGGTCTCGGCGAACGGGATGTGGTCGTGCATCCGCGCGCCGCGTACCCGACGTACGAGATCGGTGCACGCGTTGCCGGCGCGATCCCATTCGCCTCCGACGAACCCGATGAGTGGCCCGCCGCGACGCGCCTCGTCTGGCTGAACTCGCCCGGCAATCCCGACGGTGGAGTGCTGGATATCGAGCAGCTCGCCCGCGCGGTCGCCCGTGCCCGTGAACTCGGCGCCGTCATCGCGGGCGACGAATGCTACGCCGAACTCGGCTGGGCCGGTTCGTGGGCGAACGAGCCCATCCCGAGCATCCTCGATCCGCGAGTCACGGGGGGTGACCCGACCGGCGTGCTGGCCGTGTACTCGCTCAGCAAGCAGTCGAACCTCGCCGGATACCGCGCCGCATTCCTGGCGGGCGACCCCGACCTGATCGCGCGCCTGGCGAACATCCGCAAGCATCTCGGGCTCATGCTGCCCGGTCCGGTGCAGGCCGCGATGGTCGTGGCCCTCGGCGACGACGCGCATGTCGCGGCCCAGAAAGAGCTGTATCGCGGCCGTCGCGCCGCCCTGAAGCCGGCGCTCGAGGAGGCCGGGTTCACGATCGATCGGAGCGAGGCGGGCCTCTACCTCTGGGCGACCGAGGGGCTCGACGCGTGGGACAGCATGGGGCGACTGGCGGACCTCGGCATCCTCGCGGGGCCGGGAGTCTTCTACGGTGAGCACTTCCCGCAACACGTGCGGCTTTCCCTCACGGCCACGGACGAGCGCATCGCCCGTGCGGCGGCTCGGCTCCGCGCGACTGTTTCGTAGACATCCACCATCGAACCCGGCGACGCTTTGGGCGGTTCGATAGTAGGCGCGATGGCGCACTAGGCTGTAACGACGCGGATGTCTGGGGCCCATCAGCCTCGACGCCGCCGTTCCGGTCGTCGCTCCATCAGCGTCGCACCGAACGAAAGCCGCCCGCCGCGGCTGAACCCCCAGACGACGACAATCGCAAGGAGGCGCCGTGAGCAACGATGTCAATGAAGACGCCACGCAGAACGAATCGGGCAGCGCGTCGGCAGCACCGCAGCCCACGAAGGCGTTCTTGAGCATCGCTGATCGAACGGCGGAACTCCCCGTCCTGCAGGCGAGCGACGGCACGCCGAGCATCGATATCTCGACCTTCATGCGCCAGACCGGGCACACCACTCTCGACTACGGCTTCGTGAACACCGCCGCCACCAAGTCGGCGATCACGTTCATCGACGGTGACAAGGGAATCCTGCGCTATCGCGGTTACCCGATCGAGCAGCTCGCCACGCACTCGAGCTACCTCGAGGTCGCCTGGCTGCTCATCTACGGCGAGCTGCCGAGCGCAGACGAGCTCGCGGCGTTCGACGACCGCATCCGTCACCACACGCTGCTCCACGAAGACCTCAAGCGCTTCTTCTCGGCTCTGCCGCACACCGCGCACCCGATGTCGGTGCTCTCGTCTGCCGTGTCGGCGCTGTCGACGTACTACGAGCGCGAGTCCGACCCGAACAACCCCGAGCACATCGAGCTCAACACGATCCGGATGCTCGCGAAGCTCCCCGTGATCGCGGCGTACGCGCACAAGAAGAGCGTGGGGCAGGCCTTCCTGTACCCCGACAACTCGCTGAGCTTCGTCGACAACTTCCTGAAGCTCAACTTCGGCGTGCTGAGTGAGATCTACGAGCCGAACCCCGTCATGTCGCGGGCTCTCGAACGCCTGCTGATCCTGCACGAAGATCACGAGCAGAATGCTTCCACCTCGACGGTGCGGCTTGTCGGATCGACCGGCGCGAACCAGTTCTCGTCGATCTCGGCGGGAATCAACGCGCTCTACGGCCCCCTGCACGGCGGCGCCAACGAGGCGGTGCTCGACATGCTCGGCAAGATCCGCGACTCGGGCGAGAGTGTTGCGCGCTTCGTCGAGCGGGTCAAGAACAAGGAAGACGGGGTCAAGCTCATGGGCTTCGGCCACCGTGTCTACAAGAACTACGACCCGCGCGCCAAGCTCGTGAAGGAGTCCGCGGACGAGGTGCTCGAGGCGCTCGGCGTCAGCGACCCGTTGCTCGACCTCGCGAAGGAACTCGAAGAGCTCGCGCTGAGCGACGATTACTTCAAGGAGCGTCGCCTGTACCCGAACGTCGACTTCTACACCGGCGTCATCTACAAGGCGATGGGCTTCCCGACGCGCATGTTCACGGTGTTGTTCGCGATCGGTCGTCTGCCGGGTTGGCTCGCGCACTGGCGCGAGATGCAGCTGGACCCGCAGACGAAGATCGGTCGCCCGCAGCAGCTGTACACGGGTGCACCGGAGCGCAACTACCCCGGCGCCTGATCCCTCGATCGTCGGGCCGTGCCTCGGTCACTGAGCTTGTCGAAGTGACGTGTTGTGCGAGGCCTCGGTCACTGAGCTTGTCGAAGTGACGTGTTGTGTCGTGCCTCGGTCACTGAGCTTGTCGAAGTGACGTGTTGTGTCGTGCCTCGGTCACTGAGCTTGTCGAAGTGACTGTTGTGCCTGGCTGCTCCGTTCGACAGGCTCAGGGAGCGTGAGGCCGGTCGCTGAGTCTCGACTCAGTCACTGTCGCTCGCGGAGCGGGAGAGGCCGGGCAGATCGGACATCCGTCCGTCGATCAAGGCTTGCTTCTTCGCTCGGCTCCACCCCTGGATCCGCTTCTCCCAGGCGACGACGCGCTCAATCGACCCGTCGGACGCGCACCACACGAGTGCGACGGGACGACGGCGGCGCGTGTACACGGCGCCCCGGTCAGCATGATTGTGTTCCCAGACCCGTTGTTCGATGTCGCGCGCGGTGCTTCCGGTGTAGAAGCTGCCGTCGTTGCAGCGCAGGAGGGGACTGCTGCACGAATAGGTGACATCTGATCTGGCTTGCCCTCGAGGGTGGCCTGGAAGGATGTTGCTGTGCCCAAGCCCTACCCGACCGAGTTCCGTGATGACGTCGTGCGCG
>NZ_JBIITF010000015.1:0-84397 GCF_044340635.1 Microbacterium sp. | reverse complement strand
ATGCTGCGGAACAGCCGCATGTCCAGCTCGTGGGTGGCCATGAGCTCGGACCAGCCCAGATACAGATCACGCAGGGCGCTCGGGACGACTGCGGTCGCGGTGGATGACGAGGACATCGCATAACTCCTTCGTTGATGCTCGGCGCCTGCAGGAACTAGGCGACCACTCGGTGGATGAGCTCTACTCTCAGGGAGGATTCCGCCACAGCGCTGTGCCGATTTGGAACAGCTCACCCGGGTTGCCCGGTGACCACGACAGAGATCGGCTCCGGCGCACGGCATGATCAGGATCCAGCGCACGAACGAGACCGGATCGGGCACGGTGCCAGACGATCAGCGCCGCCACGACGAGAGTCGCGGCGGTCACCGCCATTGCTCCGACCCAGCCGCTCTGCGTGAAGACCGTCGCCAGGACGAGACCGACAGCCGGGATTCCATCTCCACGGAGAGCGACGGCAGCACACGCCGGACGGCGAAGATCTACTCACCGCCACCGTCTCCGCTTCCGACGACGACGACAGCTTCGGCTTCTACTCCCGGCCCACCAAGGCCCACATCATCGCCGCCGGCATCCGCCGCACCGCATGAACGAGCGCCTCATGAACAGCCGCACCAGCCTCACCATCTACCCCGCCCACGACGAGCAAACCCTGCTCCCGCCGACGCCGATCCTCGTCGACGAGCACTACTTCGTCCGCGCCGGGCTCGAGCAACTCCCCGCCCGCCTCATCGGGTTCAGCCCCGCCGGCGCGCTCGCCATCACGGCGTGGGTTCACGACGTGTTCCGTGCCCCGGAGCTCGCACGCGACCTGTACCCGACTTTCATCATCGCCGGTCGCGTCCAGGCATATCCGATCCCCGCCGCCAGGGTCACCGTGCGCGAGCCCGCCGGCGTCGTCCAGGTCGTGATCACCGACCCTCGCGGCAAGAGATACCGGCCATACCTCGGCGAGGACCGCGACATTGCCGACCGCATCGCCGCGGCCTGGGGCTCCCACCGCGGATACTCCGCCACCGTCCAACCGATCACCTGACAATCACGAACGGAGACACCATGCGCTGCTTGATGTGCGAAGAGCCCACCACGATGTACATCCCCTCGGACGACGTCGACGGCATCGGGCTGCATAGCTGCGGTGTCTGCGGGTTCGAGATCGAAGGCCCCCGCGACGAACCCGCGCATGTCGCCGACCATCGGAAGCTCACTGCAACGACGACCTCGACGACGTGTAGGTTCCCGTTGGAAATGGCCGAGGATGCCGGGAATCCCCGGTAGTTGGCAGTGGCCGAAGGCTCAGGATTCCGTGGGGAATGGCGAATCCCTACAGCCCCACGCCAGTCAGTCCTCGGCAACGCTGTCAGCGGCGTCGAGGCCGGGCAGTGTGAGAGCAGTCGCTTCGATCTCTTGCTGGGGTGCAGGCTCGGGCGGCGCCTGCGCCGGCTTACCGAACCCTGCGATTAGAAGCTCGCTGATGTCGTCCTTCAGAGAGCCAAAGCTTCGCAGGAACGCTGCAATGAGGCTCACGCTTGATCTTGCCGCCGGATCATTGAGTCGAAGCTGAGCCCCCGCAGCTTCTGAGATGTCTCGCCCACGAGCTAGCCGCTCGTGAACGACGAGATCAAACTGTCGAGGCAAGTCTCGGAGCGCGGGCTGACGGCCTAGCCGGATTGCGAGTTCTGCAGCAGAGTCAGCCCACTCCGGCGGTGAGGGCTCAAACGCGCCCATGGCCTCAGTCCGCACCTCGGGCGAGGCCTTCGCCGCCGCGAGCAGTCCACTGATGAACTTGTCGAAGTCGCGCGACAACTGGCGCATGCGCTGAGCGGGCACAACTCCGTCTGCGAGGCGTTCGCGAAGAAAACTTGTGAATGCACTCGGATCCATCGGGCGGACAAATCCCACGATCGTTACGAGGTTGAGTACCCAGATACTGAGGGTCTCTGAAATGAGCCACCGTACCGCGAGCTGTTCGTCATCCTTGACGCCGGGCGTCCAGCGCTGGCAAAGCGTCTCAAGTAGACCCAGGCTCTGCTTCAGTGCAGCGAACGGATCTAGAAACCACACGGTGGAAGTGAGGAACTTGAACGCAGGTCCGAGCGTGGGATCGTCCTTGCTGACTACTTTGACTGTGCGCCGCAGAAGCAGGGCGTTGGGTCCGTGGGCCCCAAGATCTGTGAGTTTCGAGAGATTAAGTGCGGCCTCTCGCGCCTGGAGGTCGTTGATCGATTCGACGCTGACGCGGGAATGGCGGCCCAGCTCCCGGGTTCTGGGCGTCACGCTCGAGGCAACAGTCAGTTCCGCTCGCTCTGCGCCTACCAACTCTTGCAGTCCGCGTAGCCACACAATACGGTCGAGTGGTTTCGGCGCGCTCTTCCCCGTCCCGCTCTTGGACTCGCCAATGGTCCGGTGACTCTCGAGCCCGGGACCAAGCCCGATGGCGAGTAGATCCAGGTCGGTGACTTGGATGAGTTCCGCGCCGTAGTAGCTGATGAGGTCGATGCCTACCCGAGTGAAGTACCCCTCCCAGAACCACACTTGGCCTACGCGGCATTCGAGTCGATCACCGGGGGTTAGCGGGTCGGTCTTGACGGGTGGCACGTTGCAGTTCCTTTCTCAGCTCGAGGATCGCTGATCTCGCGATCTCGTCAGCGGCTCCGAGGTCGCCCGCGCCCGCACGTGTTTGCTCTGGGTTGGTGAACTCGCCTGGAGCTCGGAGGAGGTTCACCGTCGGGTCCGTCGTTCCTGCGGACGTTGATGAGTTCTGAAGCCACGCGAGCCCGCCTTCGACGATCTCCTCCTTCACAAGTTCGAGGTATGCCCGGCCGTGGTCCGTTTCACGGACGCGAACGATGCCGTGCGCCTCAAGCAGGTGGTAGTCGGTGCTGATGTTGCTCGCAGGCCCAACGCTCCCGCGGTTTAGGAGCGCCCGCACGAGGACCACAGGATCGTGTATTCGACCGCCGCTACGTTCCGCTCGTTCATGCCCGAAGAGCATGTGGGCGACAAAAAGCTTGCGCTGATTCAGCGCCTCGGTGGTTGTGAGCCGGTCGTCCTCCGACTCGAGAGTAGGTGAAAAGACATATGTCTGCGCTCCGGATCCTCCCGTCGACTTGACGGTGGCGGCCTGGACGAGTCCGACCTTCTGTGCTGCGCCGAACACGCCGGGGGTCGGTTGCGCGAGGAGTGGAAGTGCGAGGCCGGGGTGTTGCGCTGCCTGTTCACATATGCCGAGAAGCGCGTCGCGCTCGCCCGGGGGAAGGCCACGGAGGAACGACGCGATCTCAATCTGTCCTGACTCCCACACGTAAGGGCTATAAATTACGTCCTCGGCGAGATCGACGGAGTTGACGCGCTTTGTAAGGCCTGTCGCCAGTGCAAGGTTCAGACCGGTTTCGCTGACTTGGTCGTTGAATCCTCGTCGGTGGAGTTGGTCGAGATGTTGGGTGGTCGTCAACGGGGCGAACGATGCGACTTCGATCGAGTGCAGCGTTACGATCTCATCGATGGTCGGGTTGAGCTGCTGTAGAACGCGGTAGGACTGTTCGATGAGGTTCCCGGTTACGCCCAGAAACTCCTGCACCTCGATTACAACGCCTTGTGTGTCCAGCGCGAAGTCTGCAACATTGGCAGCCTTCAGCGCCGGCAGCACGGTCGAGTGAAGTGATTGCCTTCCAATTCCTGCCTGGACGGCGAAAGACTCGAGGGCGGATGCACTCAAGGGGTCGGAGAATCCATGGATGCGGGCGACGAAGTCCATCGCTTCGCCTGCGTGAAGTAGTGACTCGAGTCTGGGTCTCAGAGCCGGGTCGATTGTGCGCGAGGCTTGATGAACCCGCGTCACAGCGCGCCCGAGTCGCCGGTCGGACCTGTTGACGTCCAGATCGGCAGTGGTGCTCTCCGCCATTCGAATCTCCTCACCCGCTACCGAGATGAGCCTACTGATCGGGCGTACGCTCCTCGCAGTGCGCTCGTCTCAATTTGTGGGGAATCGCATTTCGAGCACTCGCTGCCATTTGACGACGTCGGCGGCGTCCTCGGGCCGAAGACTGCGCATGTGTGCCAGACGATTCCGAATCGGCATGATCTGCGCGCTGAACTGTCGCCAGTGAGCGGCGCTCAACCCCAAGTCGCCGATCTGGGAACGGTCCTTTAGTTGGAGCAACTCCCCGAGTGAGAGCCATTCGAGAGGGTCGCGCAATTGCTTGACCGACGTGGCGCCCATGTATGCCGATTCGCTCGCTCGCTCGAGCACTTTTTCCGGAAGGTCGCCGTTCAGGCACTGCGTGCGCCAGTTCTCCGCCCATGCGGCGATTGCGCGCCGACGCACTTCGCGTCGGATGATCCGCTCGATCTTCCAGAGTCCCGAACTCACCTCGGCAAGCTGCTGCTGAGGATCGAGGGCATCCGCGAGAACCTCGTCGAGCGCCTTCTTGAGCGGTCCGAGATGCTTCGGAAAATTCCATGTCCGAGTCGCACCGTCGGGCGCTGTAAGGCTGGAACCATCCAGCGCCTCAAGCTCCCTCGCGTTGAGCAGGCCCAGCGCGCTCTGGCCAATCAGCAGGCTCTCGTACACGACACGATCGAGAGACGCAGCCAGGTCCATACCGAGTTCTGTCAGCGCCCGGCACAGTACGTCGGCCGGGGAGGCGCCGTCTTCAACGCACGTTGGCCACTCGTGAGCGCCTGTGCTCTTGACGACCGGAGCATGCGCCAGGCTGGCGTCGTCAAGGAGCGAACTCCCGACCACTGGAGGGAAAGCAATCCGAGGCGCCCGGGAGAGGAGGATGACCCTGCCGCCGGCCTCGACGTCGCTGAAGACGCGCTCGCGTAGCGCACCCATCTGAGTGGCCTCACTCTGCATCGTGAGCGACTCCATCCCGTCGATCACGACTGTTCCGGTGGTAAGTGGGCCATCTGGCTGCAAGTAGTCCCGGACGCGCGTCACGTTCACCTGCGAAGCCCCCAGAGCGCGGCGGGCTGGCTCGTTGCTCGAGCCCAGCTGCAGGAACACGACGCGGAGTTGCTCCGCTTTTCGGTGAACGCCCAGTATCCAGTCGGAGTAGTCGGTCGCGCTCATACGAGCTCCAGGATCACGCTGACTTCGAACTCGCCGTCCTGTTCGTGAATCAGACCCAGGTCCTTCAGTCGACGAACTGCGACGTGCTCGCTGGATGCGAGTTCCTTGAAGTCGGCTGCACTGTCCATCAGCACGTCCAGCATGACGGCCTCGTTCGCGTAGTAGCGCTTGACGTGTTGGACCATCTCCTCAATGTTGCCTTGGACGCGACTCTTCCAATCATCAAGTTCTGTGAGCACGGAAGCGCGAGTCATCGTACGTTGGAAGACGTCGGTCGGAAGGTGCTGCACGACGGCTGAGCTCAGATTTCGATACAGATAGGCGTGACCACCGGACGCCTCGTGGAGTGCCTCGAGCGCACCAGGTTCGATCTGGATGCCCATCTTGCCGCCGACGGTGCTCGCGAGATCGTCCGCCTCTTCTCGCTCCAGCGGCTTCACGTACACGGCCTTCGCCCAAGAGAAGAGGGGATTCGGTCGACCATACAGTCGTCCACCTTCAACGATGGCGCTTGTAAGGCCGGACAGCACGAAGGTGAAGTTCTCAGACTCCTGCACGATGCTCCTGAGGGCCGATAGCAGCTGCGCAATGCGTGGCATGTCGCCTTCAGCGATATCGATGCGATCCGCTGGGGTCAAGTACTCGATCTCGTCCAGGAGGAGCAGGATCCTATGCCCGTCTTTGTGGAGATGCTTGAGTATCGCCTGGAGAGCGTTCTTCAGGTCGAGGATGCTCGGGCGTTCCTGCAGCTGCGAAAGCTCTTGGGTGCGCAGCTTGTGAGCTTTGAGTTCAGCAATCAGTCGTCGACGCAGATCGCTGACGATGTCGTCGGTGGGGTCTTCCGGCGGAGAGGGGAAGGCCTCCAGGTCCATGAGGACGGTCACCACTTTGTCCTCTTGCAACTCCTCCTTAAGCTGCATGAGGATGCTCGTCTTGCCCGACTTCCGCAGTCCGAAGACGCCTGTGACTCGCTGGTTGAACACGTCGTCACGCATCGACTGCAGCAGTGTCCTGCGGCCGAAGAAGCTCGCGCCATACACGGGAGTCGTCATGTAGAAGAGGTCTCGGGCATAGATGTAGTCGCGAAGAAGGGTAATTAGCGAGAGTTCGTCTTCGTCGTCAATCAAGAGCGGGATCGCTAGTTTCGCGGGGCGCGACCAGTCGTTCAGTTTGATCTGTAGACGCCGATCGGGCGACCACATGAAGAAGATGTCCGGAGTGATGGAACGATCGGCGCCACCGAGCTCGCGGGCCGCAGCCTGGAAGGTCCGGCCCTGGAGATCCTCATGCGGACTGTAGAAGATCATCACCTCGCGGGTAAACCCAAACCCGGCCTCGATCGCTCCACTGAATCGCACATGGACGATCGCGCAGTCCCTGAAGCCATCCTGACGGCAGAACCCCGCGTAGACCACCTGGGAGCCAAGACTTCGCAGAGCGTCGATGTGGTCACGCAGGACCGGGTACTTGTATCGAACGCGCTCGACGTTTGCCAGCAGGTCTGGGTGCTGGGGCGCCGCCACAGCGCCCGATCGCCAGCCGAACTGTCGAGTGGATGGTGCGGTCGGATCGAATCCCGGCCGATCGACATGCGGGTCTACGTGCTCACGTCGCATCGGCGATGGCCGAGGCGAACCGGGTCGAGGGGGTCGGGCACCGAACGACGCCCTCACCTTGCGAGCAACTGGAGCTTCTATCGATGAAGACGGGCTCTTGACGAACTCACCAAGTTCTCGCAGACGGACCAAGACGGCCTTTGCGTCGACTCCCAGTTCGGCGGCGAGCTCGTGCACTCGCATCTTCGCCATCTGTTCTCCGCTCGTGGTCACTTGGCCCGCTGTGTCTGCCAGGGGCTGTGCATTACCGGCGAAGCCGGGTTGCCAGATCAGTCTGTTGCATGCTGCAGACACCGGCTGCGATGACACGGCTCGATATATCAGTCGCCGTCCGCCGTCCCACCGAGGCGGCGCGCCTTGAGCAGCACGTTCATGTGCCTCGGGTGGGCTACCCATTGAGTTGTGATCGGTCCAGCGCGTCGAGTGAAATGGCCTTCCACCGGCTGCTAGGCCTTGCTGGGCCTCGGGCCAAACGGGGTCCAGGCCCATGCCCGCGACGAACGTCACGCAGCGCTGGATGTCGATGAGGTCTTCTGGGGCCGCTTTCAGCCGCTTGAAGTGTGCGATGCCATGAGGCGAGCATCTCACGACGGGCGAGACTTCCTGAGCGAGAGCAACCACTCGACTCGAACAGGCTCTGACCCAATCAGTGGACACAAATTCACCGGTGTGAGAGACTACTCCGTTCGCCAAACGAAGGGTCTGGCCGATGTCACACTCTGACGGCAACACGGACTGGGGGCGGATCATCCGCGACATGATCGCGCGTAGCACCGACTCTGCCCCCACCGAGCCCGGGGTCTACCGGATGCCGTGTGGGAACTGCTACGTCGACTTCTTCCTCGCCTCGGACGGCACCGAACGGTGGCTCGTCCCAGGCGATGAGCGCAGCTACACCCGCGACACCGTGGCCATCGCTCGCCACGGCGAGCACCCGTGGGAGCGGATGTACACCCTCGGCCATGCCGCCGCCGAGATCCGCCGCCGCGCGACCGCCGACGGCACACCCGTTCTTGTCCTGATCGATGAGCTGGCAGCGGTCGCCGCCACGGAGGATGCGGCGGAAGACGAGGAAATCGCCCGTATCGCCCGGGAGCGTCCCGCCGACAGTGCGGAGGTGGCGCGCTCCGATCTCGCCCGGAAATTCGGGATCGATCTCGACGAACTCTAGGAACATCTAGCGGTGTCTACCGAAACGCTAGACACCGCTAGATTCTGCTAGACATCCGTCACATGCGAGGAGCGTTAGCCGTGAGTGAGTATCCGTGGTTCGACTTCGACCGAGTCGACTACGTCACCGCGGACACCCACTTCAGCCACGCCCGGATCAGCGAACTCGCGGACCGTCCATTCACCACCGTCAACGAGATGAACACCGAGCTCATCCGCCGCTGGAACGAGACGGTCGCCCCGACAGATGTGGTGCTACATCTCGGGGATGTCGCGCTCGGGCCGATCGAGGAATCGATCACCCTCACCGCGCAGCTGAACGGTCACCGGTACCTCGTCCCCGGGAACCATGACCGGGTCTCACCAGCGACACAGTCCAGGAAGGCGATCGAACGGTTCGCGCCGCTCTACGAGGCGGCCGGGTGGACGATTCTGCCGGAGGTCATCGAAGGCACCCGGCACGGCTACCGGATCCTCGCATCCCACTACCCGTACAAGGGCGACTCGCAGGAGTCGGACCGACACACGTCGCACCGGCCCCGCTGGGACGATGGGATCCCGCTGTTGCACGGTCACACGCACGCACGCGACCACGGCCCGAATGGGCACCAGTTCCACGTCGGCGTCGACGCCCACGCATACGCGCCCATCCCGTTCACCGTCATCGACGAGTGGGTCCGGGGCCTACCGGATGTCGAGCCGTGGCTCGATGTGGCGGTCCGTGAAGCCCGTCAACTCCTCGCCAACCTCGACGCCACCGAAACCTCGAACTCCGACGCGATGTTCTACACGATGGGCTACAACGAACTGCGCGTCGCGCTGGAGGAACTCCTCGGCGCGCTCTACTCTTCCCACCCCGACTCCCCCGGGAACACCGCCAAGGCTTAGGACTGCCTCGGACGCGCTTTCGGCGCGGGCGACGGTATGAACAGTTCGCCTGCCGCGGGGCCGGATCGGAGGGTCCGCGGTTCTCGTCGGAAGCGGATCCATCCACAACGCTGCCAGTGCACCATCGTCAGGTACCGCGGCGACGACGACGTCCAGGCAGCCTGATGCTCCGCGGCGCTGAGATCGTGCGACGCGAGCTCCGGGAATACTTCCCGGAAGGTCGGGGATTGGCCGTGTTCGCGGGCGTAGCGATGGAGGAATGTCACAGCGCGACGCGCCCACACCGGCGCCGTCTCGTCAGCGGTGAGTTCAATGAACAGCGGCGCGAGGTGAGGTGCCGACCACGGCTTGTCCTCCCGGCCTGAGTCGGCCGACACCACGCATTCCTTGCCCTCGACCGTCATCGCAGAGATCCCACCCCGGACTCAGCTCCGGTCACGGGTGTCGTCGGGTGCGCGTTGCGTGTCGGCGGGACCCGCAGGCTCCTCGCCCTGATCTCGTCCTCCAGCTCGGCTGCTGGATGAACCCGCATCCATGACTGCCTTCAGCGCCGTGGTGTACTTCTCTCCTGTCACCTTCACGCGTTCCCGCGCGTCGTGCCGCAGCCGACTGGAAGTTCGTTTCTTCTGCGTCATGCCGACGTCCTTCGCGTGTCTGGAATTCGAGTATTCGTCGATGGCTCGACGGGAGTGCTGCGACGGAGTCCGTGAGCCTGTGATGGGCCCCGCGGGGCGGGCGGGTCAGATCGTTGCCTGCCTGCGTCCGAGGTAGACCCGTTGATGCGCGCCCCGCGTGGGCGGACCGGGATGCCGGCGCTATGCAAATGCCGGTTGATGGTCATCTCGCTACAGCCGGCGAGCTGCGCGATCTGTGCGATGGTCCAGTGCTTCGTTTCATAGTGATCGCGGAGCCAACGGGGGTCGAGGTCGAAGGTGCGGGGTCGTCCCCTTCGAGTCCGGGTGCCCGCGTCGGCGAGAATGCGACCCACTGTCTGCCGAGACACCCTCGTGTCTGCGGCGATCGTGTAGGTGGAAGCTCCCGCCGCGTACACCTGCGTCAGCCGGTCTGGTGGCATGGCTTCTGTCGCTGTCGCTCGTGCCGGCCGGATGGGCGGCCACGACGGCGCGATCTGGGGTCCGACTTCCGGGAGCTGAGGGGTGGGTTCGGGTGTCCAGGTGACGGGCTCCTGAATGCCGTTGGCGACGAGGAACTCTGCGGCGATCTGATCGAGCGCCGCCCGCACCGCCGGCGGGAGCTCCTCTACGAAGCGGGCTACGGCGGGCGGGCTCGCCCTGGTCGTGTGCCACGCCGTAGGCATCGCACGCAGCGGGTTCCCGGAGAGTTCTTGGTACAGGGCTGCGCGCGCCAACTCCCAGCGTCGTCCGCTCCCTGGGGACACGCCCGCGTCCCGGCAGAGCTGCCCCCACTGTGATTCGGGCAGGAGATCGGTGTAGTCGAGGTGGCGGCGGCGGGCGTAGTCGATGGGCACGTCTTGCGTGTCCAATAGAGCTGCCAGGCGGAGGACCGCGTGCAGGGTCGTCACGTGGTGAGTGCTGCGGCCCAGCTCACGCATCACGTGCGTCACCTGCCGTGACGGTGCGTGCGGATCGAGCAGCGCGAGCGCGGCGGAGTGTGTGAGCCTCGTGCCGGTAAACACGACCGCTGCTGCCAGCGCGGACGCGGCGATCTCGTTGTCGACCCGCAGTGGGGCGTACTGGGCGATCCAGTCCCCCCACAACTGTGCCGGCACTTTCCGTGCTCGCTCTTCCGGGCTGACGCCCGACGGCGGTGCGGACTGCAGAAACACGGTGGGGCGGCGGCGGCGACCCAGCGCGGCCGCGATCAGGGTCTGTAGTTGTGGTGTGTGCGCGGTGTACGACGTGCTGTGCGCCAGCCGCCCCTGCAGCAGGGAGATGATCGCGGCCGGATTGGTCAGTGCGCGGTGACCGAGGGTGGTGCCGACAGCGGCCCCGACGGCAGAGTCTGGTCGCGCCCGGATCGCCCTCGTCCAGTCCTCGCTCATCTCGAACAGCCCAATGAGCTCCCGGCCCAGCGGGCTCGCGTCGATGCTGTGACCGCCGACGATTGCGTCCCGCGCGGTGCGGGACAGTAGCCGAATGTCTTCCAACACAGGCACGGCCGGCTGCGGTGCATCAGCATAGATCCCGAACTGCGCCTGACCGGTGGAGACGATGCGCATCATCGCCCGTTGCGCATCCAGCACCGCCTGCGGCACCGGCGTGCGGGTCCGGTCCTCGGTGAGGTCCGCGCGACACCGGTTGGCCTGCGGACCCCTCCCCGGACCCCGCACGGGATTGTGGCAACGCCCGGGAACGGGAACAAGTGCGAGCGGGTGAGCGCGGTGTCGGGCAGGAAGATCACAGGTCTGGCACCGATCCACGAGAAGGCGGCGGTGGCGGGCACAGGCGAACCCGAACGGGAACTGCCACGACATCCGCCACCGTCCACCCGAATCGACCAGGCATTCCGGGCAGTATCGTCCCGCGGTCCCTGCAGCCGGGCATTGCGCGCTGATCCGACCCTGCCGGGTATAGCGGATCGCGTGACGGGCGAAGCGCATCCTCGTCATCTCGTGAAACTGATCGGCAGGGATGCCCGTGGAAGCCTCAAGCCGGGCAGCCTGCTCCTCGGTGAGGGTTGTGGCCCACTTGTCCGCCATCCACGCGGTCGCCGATACAGCCAAACCCTTCTCCTGCTCGATGAGACCGAGCGCGCATGCCATCTCGTTCATCGTCGCCCCATAGGTGGCCGCCATCTTCTCCAGCCAGGAATCGAACGGCTCATCCGGCAGTGGCCGCACCCGAAACGGCAGCACCCGCACCTCGTCGGAACGCGTCGCGGCCTTGCCGGTCATGCGGCTGCCACCTCGCCACCCTGGGTCTTTCGGCGGCGGCCCGCTCTCTGGCTTCGAAGCTGCCGTTCCAGCTTCGCCTCCAGCTCACGACGTTCCGTCTCGGCGCCCTCGTCGATGCGAATATCATCGAGCAGCTCCCGATCGATGCGTTCCCTGCCGGTGCGGATTGCGCGCGATGCGCCGCGGCGGATCAGGTCCATCAGCGACCCGATGTTCCCGGTCGTGCGGGCGAACAGGTACCGCGAGAGGTCGACGAGCATCCCGTCTCTCCCGTCGGTCAGCACGAGGGCCTGGTCGATGCCGAACAGCAGCCGGTCCCATTCATCGCGGCCGCGTTTGTGGGCGAGGGTGAAAGGTTCCAGGCTGAGGACTGTCCACCGTCGGAAGGTCTGCGCCATTGCTGCGCCTTCGCCGGTCTGGCCCTCCCCGACGAGTCCCCGCTTGCGGAGGGCGACACCGGCGAACAGGAACGTGGCGTTGTATTCATTCGAGAGCCACTTCAACTGGTTCGCGACCTCTACCCCGTCACGGGTATTCATCCGCAGGAAGTGGAGATCATCAACGATCACCAGGCGCGTGTCGTGGCGTTCGATGCACTCCGCGGCTGCCCGGGCAAGATCTCTACCCGCCATCGAGCGGTGCAGGATCCCGGCGGTGGCGGGGTGGGCGTAGAACCCGAGGATCATCATGTGCAGACCCTTGATCGTCGGCCGGCCCGTCAACGTCACATGACACACCGGCAGGTGCCGCACGTCCCGGTCCTGATCCAGCCACTCCCCGGCCTCCGCGATCCGCTGCTGGTGGAACACTCGACCGAAGTTGTTCACCACCGTGGACTTCCCGAGCGCCGGCGGCGCGTCGATCGCCGCCGCTGACTTCACCCGGTCGGCGTCTTGCAGGTTCGAGTCCAGGATGTCGCCGAGTTGCAACTCGATCTCCTGCACCTGTCGGGTGCGCAGCAGGATGTTCGCGTGCCACTGACGCCGCGCCAAGTCATACCCGACACGCTCCTGCGTGGATAGCGCCGCCAGCCGCTTCAGCGTGAGGGTGTCCGGACGGGTCCGGGCTGGGCGTTCTGCGAAGTCGTTCCACCCCTCGTAGGTGGACAGGCTCCGCTGCCGTGCTCCCGCCTGCGGCTGGGGCTGGGTGGTTGTCATCGGAGCATCTCCATCGGCTCGAAGCGGTAGTCGCCACGGATGGTGGGCTCGTCGATGTCGTCCTCGTCGTCATCATCTCCGGTCTCCGGCACATCGACCCGTGTCCTCGGATCCCTCACCCCGCCGGTCAGCTCCGTCGCCAGGTCCGACCCGGCCGTGAGTTCTGCGTCCAGCATCCGTTGCACCGTCCGCAACGACCACACCCCTTCCGGATCGGGGTTCTTCTCATCCAGGCGGGCCGCCATCCGGGCGCTCATCCGCCGCTCCGACGGTGTCAACCCTCGGCCCGCGCCCCAGTCCTCGAGCAACTGCGCGGCAACATCATCGACCTGCGAGGGGCGGCCCTGCCGGATCGCAATCTTCTTCGCATACTCCAACGCGTCCAAACTGAACGGGGTGTCGAACGCGTCCTTGTGCTCCCACTCCAGGGTGTGCCAGGTGTGATCCTCCGGGTCGTGGAAGTAGATCTTCGTCAGGTCGTCCGGGTTCACCACGAACGGCCACTCCGTGCCCGTGTCCCGGTGGATCGACCGGGCCCGGTTGCGGTACTTCGCCACCGAATCCCCCGTGTAGCGAAGATTGTGAATCTCCACCCCATAGTGGTTGAACTGACGCTTCACCACCGGCAGCAGCTCCAACAGCACATTCCGGTCCGTCGGCATCCGCAGCGAACCCGCGACAGCGAGCCCCTGGTCATACTTCTGCGCCGGACTCAACTTCACACCCGGGAGGCTGGGATCGGCGAGCGACTCATGCGGGCGGAGGTGATAGACCGTCGCGATCCACTCGCGGATGATCTGCTCCAACTGCGGAACCGTATACACCGCCTCACCCTCAACATCGTCCCCACGACCCGACACGTCCGCACCCTTGTAGCCGGGGAGCTCCTGCAGGAGAGAGTCGAGAGTGCGAAAGAAGCGCTCCACCGGGCTCTTGTCGGTGGGCTGGTAGATACGGGCTGGCTGGATTGATATGCCCAGTCGGGCGCACGCGGTGGTGACATGCTCGGAGAGGAAAGGGCGACCGTGGTCCACGACGATCGTCTCGGGCAAGATGCCGGCGCGTGTGAAACGGGCGACATCGGTTCGGGTGGGGTCGACGAGCACCGTGTCAGGCACGCCGTGATACGGGACACGAGCGGCGGTATCCCAACTGCCCGGTAGGTCGAACGGCAGCATCGCTTCGACGAGAACACCGGACACGTCGATGGACTTGGTCGATCCTGGCGTCAAGCGCAGCCCGAGAATGCACCGTGAGTAGAGATCGATCGCGACCGTGAGGTCCGCGCAGACCCACTTGCCCGTCACCGGAGCGACGGCGAACACATTCAGTGGGGTGGTGTCAAGAAGTACGAACTCACCGGGACGTGACGCGGTCAACCGTCCGTAGGGAGCGGCGGGCCGGTTCGCGATCGATCTCTTTGCCTTCGTGGAACCCGCGAAAGTGCCTCGTCCGCGGGTGAGCTCGTCCAAGCCCCGGTATGCGCTGGCGGTGGACGGGAATGTGACGACGTCGGGGCCGTGAAGTCTCTCGATGCGTGCGCGGATCCGGGCGAGGATGATCTTCTTCTGCACCTTGGACTGATCGTCCTGCTCATCGAGTATCGTTCGCGCGGCGTCAACCCACCGCGGGTCGAAGTTTGTCAGTGCCGCACCCGTCCGTGACATCCGGGTATCGATGAGACCCGCTTCCCCGGTGTCTCGATACCGGGAGACCCATCGCTCCAGGGTCCGTAGGCCTATGTCGAGCTCTTTGGCCTTGGCCTTCTGTCGCTCTCGGAGCGGCCGTTGCGGGTGGTACTCCAGTCGTGGCTCGCCCTCTCGGGCGACCTCACGACTGCCCGACCGGTATCCCGTGAGCACCTCACGGACGTGATCCGCCCGATGGTGAGCACCCGCCTGAGCGGACTGGGTTGCGTCCGACCAGACAAGCATCAAAGGTTGCGTCTGCTCGTCGTCGCCCACCCTGCCTGGCACGTGCACTCTGCCGCCTTCCGACTCCGGTTGCAGCACATCGATCATGCGGAGACGGCGAGTGCGCCCATCCGCGGTGCGGACGATGACGGCGCCATCACCGATCTCCGCGACCGTGCACATCTTTCCGTCGTAGGCAATCTGGGCCCCCGGGCTGACCTTCCAGGTGTTCTTCATCGGACGCGTTTCCCTTCTCGTTGATCTGCGGGTGTGTGGATCGTCGCGCTCGACACTCATGTCTCCAGGAGGCTGGTGATGTCGAGCACGCGGGTGAGGTCCGTGTGCAGGCGCCGCGTCCACATCAGGTGCAACACAACGGACCGAGCCAATCGCGGATCGGCAGTGATCGCCGTGACAGCTCGCACCGCTTCGCCGAATGTGACCGGAGTGGATAGCAACTCTGCTGCGCCATCGACTTCGGACTCGAGGAACTGGAAGCGCCGCCTATACCCGGCGAGGAACCGCACGTTCGCCAGCACGACAGGATCGGGCTCGGATTGCACCCGGTACTCCCAGCCGTGCCCCTCGATCACGCGCCGCGACCATCCCAGAGAATCGCGCACTTTCGGGCGTGACAACTTCTCAGCCGGCTTCACATCAACCACGCACCCCGACTCATCGGCGTGGACGAACAGGTAATCCGGGACGTGCTTGCGGCGCGTGCCGCGATCATCGCCGTCGAGCAGAAACGGCTGCGAGAGGATCCACACCACCCGCGGGTCGAAGTCGGCCAGCAGCAGGTTCACATACTCCAACCGCGACTCGTACCCCACCGGGGCCTCCATCGTCGCCGACCAGTACGAGCCGGAGAAGTGTCGCTGCTTGCGGTACCAACGAAACTCCCGCCACGGCACCGCGGTATCGAACTGACGAAGACGAACATCATTCAAGGCGATGACATCGACGTGATCGTCTGACCTGCGAATCTGAACCGTCGACGCCAGCCCGGTCACAGCCCCGACGCTCCCTGGTACGACAACGGAAACGAACCAGCCCCTGCGGTCCGGCGGTTTGTGAACATGTCGCCATCATGGGCGCCCACACACGCGTGCATCCATGCACGAAACCACCACGAATACGTAACACACGTCATACCGAGTTGCTCTTGCGAATCGGTCAATTACGTACTACGTGACGTACGTTCTAGTGAATGTCACATTCACTGTACTCTCGAAACGACCAGAATCAAGTTGTGTACGTCAGATAGACAACACCGGGAAGGAAGTCGCCTCGGAATTGAGTATTAGGTCCTCTGAGCACCACCGGTATTGCGGTTGAGCACCGCTCGCTGAGCACCGTGTTCTTGTCGTTGGGCACCACCGGATATTCGGGTTCAGCACCACCTTCTTAGGCTCCTTCTGCCGCGTGGCCAATCACGCGGCAGAAGGAGTAGTTCGGATGGTACGCAGGATCAAGGCGAAGCTGGTGCTCCGGCTTCGCGCGGAGGGGTTTTCGAAGCGGCAGATCGAGGCGCAGGGCATGTCGCGACACTCGGTGATCGCGGTGTTCGACGCCGCCGACCGGGAGGGCATCGATTACGACGCTGTTGCCGGTCTCGATGACGCGGAGGTGTATTCGCGGTTGTTCCCCGGGCGAGGTGAGCACGACAGTGTTCACGCGCAGCCGGACTGGGGCCAGGTTCACAAGGAGCTCGCGAAGGTCGGAGTCACGCTCAAGCTGCTCCACGGCGAGTACGTCGACGCCTGCCGAGGCAGGGGTGAACCGGCGATGGGATACGACCGGTTCTGCAAGTCCTACCAGCACCACGTGCTCATCACCGGGGCGGCGTCGCGGGTCAGTCACAAGGCGGGGCAGTCGGTCGAGGTCGACTGGTCGGGCAAGACGATGCAGCTCGTGGACCCGGTCACCGGTGTCGTGTCGAGGGTCTACTTGTTCGTCGCGACGTTGCCGTTCTCGAGGTACGCGTTCGTCGAGCCGACGCTGGATCTGAAGCAGGACACCTGGCTGCGCGCCCATGTCGCGATGTTCGACTGGTTCGGCGGCAGTGTTCCCCGGATCGTCCCGGACAACTTGAAGACTGGGGTGATCTCCCACCCGGCGGAGGGTGAGGTGGTTCTCAACGACGCGTATCGGGAGCTCGCGGCGCATTACTCGGCGGCGGTGCTGCCAGGGCGGGTGAAGAAGCCGAAGGATAAGGCGAGCGTCGAGAACACCGTCGGCAACATCGCGACCGGGGTGATCGCGGCGCTCCGCAACCAGTCGTTCGCTACGTTGCCGGAGTTGCGGGCCGCGGTCTACGAGCGGATGACGGCGTTCAACGCGGAGCCGTTCCAGAAGCGCGCCGGGTCCCGGCTGGGTGTGTTCGAGGGTGAGGAGAAGCCGCTGCTACGGCCGCTGCCGACCGTCTCGTTCGAGATCTCCCGGTGGGTCTACGGGCGTCGCGTCCAGAAGAACGGGCATGTGGTGTTCGAGAAGAACTTCTACTCCGTTCCCTACGTCCACATCGGTCGCGCCGTCGATCTGCGAGTCACCGACAGGATGCTCGAAGTGTTCGCCGGGCAGGATCGGCTGACCAGTCATCTTCTCGCTCCGGCCGGGACGGTGAACGAGTACCGCACCCATGACAGCGATCTGCCCGACGGTCCGCAGTATCGGCAGTGGGACGCCCCCAGGGTCCGGGAATGGGCGGCGAGGATCGGGGAGAACACAACGATCGTCGTGAACCGGATCTTCGAGTCGGTGCCCGTCGATGAGCAGGGCATCAACGCTGCGCTGGCAGTGCTCCGCATGACGCGCCGGTACTCCGCCGACCGCGTCGAAGCCGCCGCCGGCATCGCTCTCGCGTCGAAGGTGAGGTCGCCGCGCTACGCACACCTACGACCCATCCTCGAGACCAGGCAGGACGAGCCCGGCAACCGTGATGCCTGGGCGACACCCGGGACACCACCCGAGCCGACGGGGTATGTCCGCGGCGCCGACTACTACGCAGGAGGCGCCCGATGAGCCGGCTCGACTCCGAGACCAAACGGAAGCTGCGCGAGATGGGCGTCACGTCGCTGGTCGACGCAATCGAAGCCCAGGACGACGCCCTCACGATCGGGGTGGTGTTCGAGGAGCGGATCAAGATCGCTGTCGACGACGCCCACGCCGCGTTCACCCACTCCAAGGTCGAAGGCCTCGTCCGACGCGCCGGGCTCCGCTACCCGAACGCGGACCTGCGCCGGGTCGACATGCTCGAACAGCGCGGCCTCGATCGCGGGGTCATCGCGCAGCTCGGGACCTGCCACTTCATCAGCAGGCAACAGAACGTCGTGTTCCAAGGATTCACCGGCTCCGGCAAGTCCTACCTCGGATCCGCGTTGGCGAAGCAGGCCTGTCAGCACCGCTACCGAGCCCACTACATCCGCATGCCCGACCTCGAAGAATCCTGGGCCGCCGCGAAGGACCGACCAGCGGGGAGAGAGAAGTGGCTACGCAAGTACGCCGCGTTCACCCTGCTCGTGATCGATGAGTGGCTGCTCGACACCCCGACCGACGACACGAGAACCATGCTCCTCGAGCTGCTCGAGAGACGCTACGACGCGACGTCGACAGTGTTCTGCACCCAGTACGCGAAGAAGGACTGGCACGGGCGCCTCGGCGGCGGAGTCCACGCCGACGCGATCATGGACCGCATCGTCCACAACACCATCTGGATCGAAACCGGCGAGGTGAACATGCGCGAACACACCGCCGCGGCCAACTGAGCCGACGCCGGTGAGCGCCGCTTCCACGGGGTGGTGCTCACCGGCAATACCGCCTGGTGCTCAACCGCGATATCCGGTGGTGCCCAACCGCAATAATCAGTGGTGCTCAAGGGGTCGAATACTCAGGAATCACCTCGCGCACGTGCCGGACGTCGGTGACGTATGCGAAACTCGGGGCATGACGATAGTGGAGCCGATCGCACCAGCGGAGTCGCGGCTGTTCTTCGGCAACAGCTACATGAACGCTGTCGTCATAGAGATCGCCGCCCTCGAAGGCGACACCTTCTCTCCCAAGCAGATCGTCGAAGCGACTGGACTGTTGGGGAGCATCGTCCACCCACTGATCCACAAGCTCCGCGACGCACACTTCCTTGAGTTCGTCGGACGCGTGCCCGGAGAGCGGACCCTGCTCTACCGGATCCGTGACAACTACTGGTGGGAAGCCGCGCGACGCTACGCCGCCGACCGGGAAGCCGCATCGGCCGAGCGCACGGCTTCCTAACTGCCTGGGGACTGCAGCGGAACGTAATAGGCATCCAGATCGATTGCTAGAGCTGTTCCCAGCCGGGAAAGTGCGCGATACAGACGCGTCGCGAACCAGATCAGTTCCTGTCCTCCTGGGGAGTACGCGACCCCGTCAGTCTGATCGAAGGCGCCTCCTCGGACAGCAATGCCGAGATCGAGCCCCGTGGGCTGAGGCTCGGTGATCGAGCCCACAGCTGCAGCACCGCGGATATCTCCCCAATCAAGATCCGTGCTGAGAAAGACACCCAGGATCGGCTTGGCTTCCGGATCCTGAGCTGGATACGTACCGCCTGCATGCCGGATCTCCGCTGAGGTGCGGTGAAGTCGGCGAACGCTGGCGACCTTGTCCCGGGCGTAGTCGAGGTTCTCCTTGTTCATTCTGGGCTTCACCTCACAAACGGCGTACAAGCTCTCGACCGGCACGAAGCGGACGTCGCCCTGCTCGAAAAAAAGGGGCGAGTACTGTCGATCGAAGATCGCAATGTCGATCTGTCCGCTCTGTTGCCCGAGGGAGTCGATTGCGAAGATTGGCCCGACCCCGTATCGCTGGGGAAGAAACTCCCGGAGCACGCTGACCCATTGCTCCTCGGTGGCGTCACCCTTGGTGCCGGGATGATCTGTGAACTGCGGCATGAGCCCCAGCCCTGTGAGCATGTGGTCCTGCTTCGCCGTATATGCCTTGGCAAGGTCGAACGGTTCGGACATGGGTGGTCTCGCTTTCAATGGACGCGGCTGGGAGATCGCCCGCGGGGATGGTGTCGAATGTTCGTGTTCGGACGCCACGCGCTTTGTGTAGGTCCACGACGTAGTTCTACCCGTCGCGCATAGCGGTCAGCAATGATGTGGGCAGCGGCCGGTACTGGTGAAACCTCAACTTCGATGTTGGACTTCAGTGGCTTCGCCGGGTGGCATCTGGTTCCGCGAGCCCTGATCGGTTGCTGTGAGTGCGAGCGCGGCACGGTGGAGTTCGATGCCGTCTGGCGATTGCGCGAGCACCCATACGCTCAGGTGCGGGCGGGGATTCGGTGACCCAATAAGCGCGATGAATCGATGGAAGCGAAGTTCCAAGTCGACGAGGTGGGAGATGTAGGTGTTGAGATCCAGCGGGCTGGGTTCTGGCGGACCGTTGGGATGGGTGTGCCATTCTCCGATCCATTGTGAGCGGTCGACCTTGTGGGCGCGGTCCGCGGCGAGTTGGGTGTATTCGAGGTCACGGAGGAAGTAGCCGGGTTGGTGGACGGCGTTCGGACCGGGTGCGGAGGCGGATGTAATGACGAGGGCGTTTTCGTGTCCGAAGAGTGCACCGCCGGTTTCGAGCGTGGGGTCGCTTCTCGCGATGATCGTTCTGATCGATGTGAGCGCACCCTGGGTGATACCGACGGTCCAGCTCACGGGTGGCGATGGCATGCGGGGCAGTCCGGGTAAGGGGGCGTCGCGGAGGACCAGTGCGGGTGGAGTGCTCGTCGCGCATCGAAGGGGGCGGCGTAGCCGGGTGATGGGCGGAGGGCGATGACGAGGTTGTCATCGGTGAGGGTCTGATCGACTTCACCGGCGTTTTGCAAGAGAGTCGCGACGGCGACTTTCGCTGCGATGCTCCCAACGAGGTGAAGGTCTCCACCTATTGCGGTCATCGGGTTGTGTCGGGTGCCGTCCCCGTAGCCTCGGTCCAGGCTCGGTTCGGGATCGATCATTCCGTTGTCGCGCATGTATCGACGCTGACAGTCGAGGCATCCGACCTCGGGCAGTGCACGGATGCGCAGAATCTCTCCGTATCTGCCGTCGGCGAGGACGCAGGCGAACACAATCGGTTTGCCCGCACGGCGTGCAAGGTAGTTTGCGACGCGTCGGGGTTCGACTCCGTCGACGGTGCAGATGATGATGTCGGCGGCGTCAATCAGGGGTCGGGTGATGTTGGCGTTGGCGGTGAGGTCGATGGGCCATGGGCTGATGTTGCTTTCCGGCCACTGCCTGTTCAGGGATGCCTTTAATCCATCCACTTTGGACATTCCAACGCTCGCGGCAGCGAGGACGTGCCGGGGAACGTTGTGGAAGAGGATCTTGTCAGGATCGACCAGGTCGATGTGGCCAACTCCGTAGCTTGCGAGTGCTTCGGCTGCGGCTCCTCCGATGCTGCCGGCGCCTAGCAGGAGCGCCCGCGAGGTCGAGAGGAGGCTGGTTGGCCAGAGGCTTCCAAGGGCGGTCACATGCTGGGTTCCGTCCTGGATGTCCAAAGAAATGGGGCGGACGGTGTCGTTCGAGATCGTCCACGCCGACCAGGCCGGAAGCCGTTCCCCATCGCGGATCTCCGGAGGGTCGGGACAGAAGGTCACGGCGATGTGCCATTGGCCGGGAAGCGGTGCGATCGCCTGCGGGACGAGGGTCTGGAAGGCGTCGAAGGGCATTGTCGCGTGTTGGTGGGTGAGAAGGTACGCGCAAAACGCGGCGTCCGCCGGCACTCGGTACCAGTGGCCGACGCGATTGAAGTCGGCGACCGTGAGGAAGTGGTCGGGATCCTCCGTGAGATGGACGAGGTCCGAGTCTTCGTTCGAGAGGGCGACGACTATGGCGGCCTTGTCCGGTGCGGACAGACGGCAGGTGAGATTGCCCCACGCGTACGACTTGTCGATGACCTCCATCGCTTCGGTGGGCAACAGCACCAGCCAGTTCTCGCCACTCATGCGCTGTGCTCGGTCACGCTGTCTCTTCCGCGGTCGCGGTGATCAAGTGATCGAGTTGCTCGTCGGTGACGATGCCGTTGACTGTCATGTTCGGGATCTTGCCGCGCTGAAACAGGGCGAACTCGATCATCCATCCCGACGCTTTCAGGATCAGATCGCTGGTCCGCGAGAAGAGGTCCCACTGGTCGGCATCACGGAGCAGGCAGAGGCCGCCATTGGGGAGCACGTGGTACTGGGTGAAGCTTCGCAGGGTGACGTCGGGCTGCGGTTCCAAAGGGTAGAGGATTGGTGGGACCGCGGGGAAGCCGTGCCCGTACGCGACCCGCGCGCGCAGCGGCTGGTCGACGAGGTTTGACAGCCCGGCTGGTTCGGGTCGTGTGAATGGCCATACCGGGAGTGCGCCGCTGAAGTGACCGGCACCTTCGGGCGTCCACTCGAGGGCGGGGGCCACCGAACCGATGTCGTCGATCTCCTGCGCGAGACGACCCGGGTCATCCTCCCACCAGCTGCGGAGGATCAAGGTCAGCCCTGCGGGGAATCGCGAACCGGACGCGGCCCAGTCTCTCCCGCTCCACCGGGAGGCAGTACGAGCGGGAACGCAGTCCCGAAGACGGACTGCCAGTGACGTGTCGCGGCCGGCTGATCATTGGAGGCGACGGCCCGAAGCGCCGCGACGGCGTCAGCTGCTGCATCCTCTAGGGACCTGCGCAGACCGGCCACGTCCAGACTCGGCTGGATCAACCCGGAGAGCTCCGCGGGATCTTCAACGCGCAAGGAGTGCGTCGAGGCGTTGACGAAGAAGTTCTTCAACGCCTCGGGTCGGTTGTTGCTCACCGACAGGCAGTCCAACGCGAGAACCTCCATCACGAGCGACTTGACCGTGCCGGTCACATCTTCATGCTGACGCGACCAGTACTTGAGGACCCGGACCAGCGGGCGAAACAACGACCAGTCCTGCTGCCGCCGTGCGACCTCGTTGATGAGGTACTCAGGGTCTGCGAGCGACCAGCGCTCCTCCTTCTTGAACGGGATCAGGATCCCGTCCGGACGTCGCAACGCTGGCATCACATCGACAGTGAACGCGTTGTCCTGCTCCGGCGGATCGACGAAACACTTCGCGGCGCGATTGCGGTCGGCGGTGCGGATCAGGCGCACCAGCTGCGCGCGCGATCCGTGGGACACGGAGAGGAGATCGTTCACCAGATCATGGCAACGCTCGATCGCCTCTTCGGCAGAGCCCCCGTCCTCGCCCCAGTCCGGGTGCTCGTCCTGATCGAACTCGACCACGAGATCCACATCATGCACCGGCTGCAGCTGGGTGCTGCGGGCGAGCGAACCCGACCCCCACACCACCTTCACATCCGGCGCGGTCAGCAACGCGGACGTGAAGGTGTCGCGACGGTCACGGGCAATCTGCACGACCTTCACATCCGCGTCGACAACCGACTGCAGGGTAGCGAAAGACTCGAGAACCGTCATGGAGCACCTCTCCCCAGCGGCCCGGGTGCGGGCGCTGATTCAGCGTACGGCCGACCTCGGACATCTTGCGGAAGAGTCGCCGTCTCTCGTCCCGCATACTCGGCGCCCTCACGTCCGACTACATGCAGCGTTCTCAGGAACATGGCGGATCCGCCATTTGTCCGCCACTTCATCTGAGAATCCGCCATCTTCGCCGAGAACCTACACCTACGAACACAAGTCAGCCCGCGGGCGCCATGTCCGTGAAGCGCGAGAAGTGACCCTGGAACGCGACCGTCACCGTGCGGGTCGGGCCGTTACGGTTCTTCGCGACGATCAGGTCGGCCTCGCCGGCTCGGGGGCTGTCGGCCTCGTAGGCGGACTCGCGGTGAAGCAGGATGACCATGTCGGCATCCTGCTCCAGCGAGCCGGATTCACGCAGGTCCGAGAGGGCCGGCTTCTTGTCCTGCCGCTGCTCGGGACCACGGTTCAGCTGTGAGAGCGCGATGACCGGCACCCGGAGTTCTTTGGCGAGCAGCTTGAGCGCACGCGAGAACTCACTCACCTCTTGCTGGCGGCTCTCGACGCGCTTACCGCTCGTCATGAGCTGGAGGTAGTCGATGACCACCATCTTCAGGTCGGCGCGCTGCTTGAGGCGTCGGCACTTGGCCCGGATCTCGACGAGCGTCATGTTCGGGCTGTCGTCGATGTAGAGCGGCGCGTCGTTGATGCGGCCACGCGTCGCCGCGATCGTCGTCCAGTCGCGTGAGTCGAGCGTTCCCTTGCGCATCGTGTGCAGGGGAACCGCGCCCTCGGCACTCATCAGGCGCATCGCAATCTCGCTGCGACCCATCTCGAGCGAGAAGAAGATGGTCGGCAGGTTGTGGCCGATCGCGGCGGCACGGGCGAAGTCGAGCGCGAGCGTCGACTTACCGAGGGCGGGTCGCGCGGCGATGATGATCAGCTGGCCCGGGTGCAGGCCGTTCGTCAGGTCGTCCATGTCGGCGAAGCCGGTAGGAACGCCCATCATCTGACCGTCGCGCCCGCGAGCAGCCTCGATCTCTTCGACGGCCGCGTCGACGGCGACCGTCAGGGGAACGTAGTCCTCGGTGTTCTCGTTGCCGTTGACCGAGTAGATCTCGGCCTGGGCGTTGTTGACCAGGTCGAGTGCCTCACCCTGACCCGAGTAGCCCATCTGCACGATGCGGGTGCCGGCTTCGACCAATCGGCGCAGCAGGGCGCGCTCGGCGACGATCGACGCGTAGTACCCGGCGTTCGCCGCCGTCGGCACGATCGACGTGAGCGTGTGCAGGTAGTCCGCACCGCCGGCGCGTTGCAGCTCGCCCGTCTTGATGAGCTCGTCGGTGACAGCGACCACGTCGGTGGGCTCGCCGTGCGAGTAGAGCGAGAGGATGGCGTCGAAGATGAGCTCGTGCTTCGGCACGTAGAAATCGGGGCCGCGGAGCGTCTCGATGACGTCGGCGACGGCATCCTTGGACAGCAGCATGCCACCGAGCGCCGACTGTTCGGCAAGGGTGTCGTGCGGGGGAGTCCGTTCGGGGCCGCGGGGGGCTCCGCCCATGCGGTCCTCCGAGATGTCAGCGATCGACACCGCGCTCCCTTCTGCCGAAACCGGCTCCCCTCGCTTCACACGAGGGGAAATATGTCCGGCCCGTCTCGGGGCGCGGAGTACGTCATGCAGCCCTGACGAGCGCAACTCTTTCGGAAAACGCCGAGCGGGTGTGTCTGATCGCCGGGTCCCCCGTCAGCAGATCAGACACCTCCGACACTCGCCCGGAACGTCCTGTCCCGGCCTCCCCCGAAGTGCGCTCCCTCACGGTATGGGGACGTAGATTCGCCCGCAACACGGCCTGTGGATAACTTTGTGGAAACTCGGGCAGACACGCCGCTATGCCTGTGTATGAAGCCTGTGGACAACTACATGAGAGTCATCTCATGTTCACGTTTTTTCGCTGGTTGATCTGGGAATCATGGTTTCACACCCTGTGGAAACACGATGTGTTTGAAGCCCTGCTTGAAGGTTCGTCATTGAGGGTCGGGGTGTGCACAACCTGGGGACGTTTTGCGATACAGGGGTTTACGAACGCGAGCGCCCGGCGTAATCTCGCTGCCTACAACCGCATTGACGCACAAACCAGATTGTCCAACCGGGGGGTGAGGACATGAACGTTGACGTTGAACCACGACAGGGTCGATGGTCACGCTTGCTCTTGCTCGCGGGCGGAGTCGGTCTCGCGTGGTGCGCTCTCACCACCTTCGGTCAGTCCGCCAGCGCCTCGGCCGCGGAAGACGATTCGAGCGGTCTGCTCGGTGTCGTCAGCTCGACGGTGCAACAGACGACGTCCACCGTTACGGAAGTGATCGACACCGTCGAACCCGTCGTGGTCGATGTCGTGCAAACCGTCGTCCCGCCCGCTCCCGCACCGCAAGCACCCGCCGCGGCCTCCCACACGCCGATCGTCCAGGGCGTCGCGGATGCAGCCACGACGGCCGTCTCCGGAGTGGCTGGCGCCACGACATCCGCCCTCCACGGCACGGCCGACACGGTGGACGGGCTCACGGGTGTCGTGGCCGACTCGACCACGGGCATCGTTTCGAGCGTTTCGATCGGTCAGGTCCTCGATCCGCTTCTGACGACAATCGAGGGGCTCCCGCTGCTCGGTTCCGTGACTTCTGGCACGGGCCTGACGCACATCTGGGGATCGACCGCGTCCGCCGTGGACGACCTGCTCACGATGATTACCGGCACGGCCTCCACGATCGTCGGCAACCCGGCGCAACCGGCCACCGGAGGCATCCTGCCCCTTCCCGACACCTTGCTTCCTGGCGGCGAAACCCAACCGATACCGATGGTGCAACCGGTGGCCTCTGCTGCGCCACTCACGGCACAACAGATTTCAGCGTTCGGCGGATTCTTCGCCGGGGCATTGGTCATCGGATCGGTCGTGCCGATCTTGTCGGCATCGTCGACGGGCTCCGGACGCTCGGGCGGATGGCCGCAGGCGCCCTCAGGGCCCTCAGGGACGCCCGCGTTGCTGTCGGCCGGGGCGGCAGCCGCGGCGACGCTGTGGGCCGCTCTCGTCGAATTCTCGTGGCGTGCGCACCCGCACGGCGCCGCCATCCGCACTCTTTCGGACGACGCCCTTCCGGGCGCACCCGTCTTCGCCACCGACGTCTCTCCTGACTGACGGGGATCGCGTCGCGCACTCTCGCGCGACAGACGATCCGGTGCGCCGCTCGGCGCGCTGACACCCATCCAGTCAGGAGAATCATCATGCGTAGGACCATCAAGCGAGCGCTCCTCGGCGCTCTCATCGGAGGCGGACTCGCCTTCGCCGGGGCGACCGTCGCCCAAGCTGCGGAGACATCCGGAGAAGACGGCACGGCATCCGGCACCCAAGCACTCATCGGCGTCACCCTGCCGGTCACGATCGGCGGCAACGACATTTCGGTGCTGGGCGACTCGTCCAGCTCGGGAGCCGAGACGCCCGCAGTCGCCCCGGCACCAGCCACGCCGAGTGTCACCACCGGCGGCACGGACGGCATCGCGTCGGGCACCCAGGGCGTCGTGAGCGTCGCCGTGCCGGTCACCGTGGGCGGCAACGCCGTCTCTGTGGTCGGCGACAGTCAGTCGACGGATGCCTCGGCATCAGCACCCGCACCGGCCGCCGAGCCTGCTCCCGCGCCCGTCACGTCCGGTGAGGACGCGATCTTGGGCGGCACGCAGGCGATCGCGCCCGTCCAGGTTCCCGTCACGGTGAGCGGCAACGCGATCTCGGTGCTCGGCGACAGCCAGTCGAGCGACGCCGGAACCACGAACGGCACCTCGGGCACGGGCACGGGCACGGGCGCCAGCACGAACGGTGACGACGGCATCGCCGGCGGCACCCAGGTGCAGGCTCCCGTTCAGGCGCCGATCACGCTGGGCGGCAACGCCATCTCGGTAATCGGCGACAGCGAGTCGACGGACGCCGGCACGACGAACGTCACCACCGGAAACGGCACCGGAACCGGAACCGACGCAGTCACCACGGGCGACGACGGCATCGCCGGCGGCACCCAGGTGATCGCGCCGGTCGCTGCACCTGTCACGGCCGGCGGCAACGCCATCTCCGTCATCGGCGACAGCCAGTCGTCGGGATCTATGCTCGCCGCCCCGACCGCGGGCGGCACCGACGGCCCCACCACCAGCGGCACCGAGGGGACCCTCGGAGGCAGCCAGATCGTCGCTCCGATCGAGCTGCCCCTGACGCTTGGCGGCAACGCCGTATCGGTCGTCGGCGACAGCACCACGACCGGCCCGACGAGCCCGGTTGTGCCGACGGATCCCACCGACCCCACGGACCCGACCGACCCCGGCGCGCCGGGAACGGAAGAGCCCGGTGACGGCACGTCTACGACGGGCGCAACCACGGTCGGCTCCACCGCCGGTATCGGCGCGGCCACCGCGGCCCTGTCGGTCTCGGCGCTGGCCGTGACCGGCTCAACGCCGGGCGGTCTGTGGATCGCACTGCTCGCGCTCATGACGGGTGCGACGCTCGCGATCACTGCGGCGCTTCGCCGCCCCACCGCGCGGGCCTGATCGTGCGGGCGTGCGACCGAGGGGTACGCGCCCACACAAAAAGGCGGATGCCGCGGAACCGACCCGAGAGGGCTGGTTCCGCGGCATCCGTTCCGCGCGTTGCGGTACTACTTTGCAGCAACCACCAGGAGGGTGATCACGGCGGTGAGGTCGTCACGCAGGCGAACGGTCGCCTCGTGCTCGCCCACCGACTTGATCGCCGAGGTGATCTGGATCTTGCGCTTGTCGAGGTCACCGAGTCCGGCAGCCTTGACGGCATCCGCGATGTCACCGGTCTTGACCGAACCGAACAGGCGCCCTTCGGCACCCGCCTTGATGGCCAGGCGCACCTTGGCGCCCTCGAGGGCGTCCTTCAGGGCGACGGCGGACTCGTGGTCGTGGATCGCGCGCGATTCGCGGGCGGCCCGGATGGACGCGACCTGCTTTTCGCCACCGCGGCTCCAGGCCACGGCGAATCCCTGGGGGATGAGGTAGTTCCGGGCGTACCCGGCCTTGACATCGACGATGTCGCCGGCGCTACCGAGCCCGGCGACCTCGTTCGTGAGAATCAGCTTCGACATGGTGCTCCTTAACGACCCGCGCCGGCGTAAGGCAGGAGCGCCATTTCGCGCGCGTTCTTGATCGCGGTCGCGATCAGACGCTGCTCCTGCACCGAGACACCGGTGATACGACGGGCGCGGATCTTCCCACGCTCCGAGATGAACTTGCGAAGCGTGGGAACATCCTTGTAATCGATGATGCCAACGCGAATCGCCTTGGCGGGTGCAACAACTTTCCCGCCCTTACGAGGCTTGCGGCGGTCGCCGCTCGACTTTCCAGCCATAAGTGGTCTTCCTTGGTTGTGGTGGGATGCCTGGGCCACAGGCATCCGAAATGCTTAGAAGGGGGTGTCGTCGCCGTAAGCGCCAGGAGCGCTCCAGGCTTCGCCACCGGCGTTGCCGGTGCCAGCAGACGAGGAAGCGGAAGGCGTTGCCCAGGGCTCCTCAGCAACCTGCTGACGACCCTGACCGCCTCCGCCGCCACCGCTTGCGGCACGCGTGACCTGAGCGGTCGCGTAACGCAGCGAGGGGCCGATCTCGTCGACCTCGAGTTCGATCGACGTGCGCTTCTCGCCCTCGCGCGTCTCGTACGAACGCTGCTTCAGGCGGCCGGTCGCCATGACCCGCATGCCCTTGGTCAGCGAACCCGCGACGTGCTCGGCGAACTCGCGCCAGACCGACGCGCGAAGGAACAGCGCTTCGCCGTCCTTCCACTCGTTGGAGGCACGGTCGAAGTTGCGCGGCGTCGACGCGATCGTGAAGTTCGCGACGGGGAGCCCGCTCTGCGTGTAACGCAGCTCGGGATCGGCCGTGAGGTTACCCACGACGGTGATGATCGTCTCGCCGGCCATCGCGGTTACGCGTCCTTCTTGGCCTTGGCGGGTGCGGCAGCCTTGCGGGCGGCCTTCTCTTCAGCGCGCTTCTTCTCGGCCTCGACCTGAGCAAAGCCCTCTTCCGCACGCAGCACCTTGGTGCGCATGACGGCTTCGGACAGCTTCAGCTGACGGTCGAGCTCCTGAGTCGCGGCGCTGGTGGCCGTGAAGTTGACGACGGCGTAGATGCCTTCGTTCTTCTTCTGGATCTCATATGCGAGACGGCGGCGGCCCCAGATGTCGACGTTGTCGATCGAGCCACCATCGTTCGTGATGACCTTCAGGAACTTGTCGAGGCTCGGGGCGACCGTGCGCTCGTCGATCTCGGGATCGAGGATGACCATGAGTTCGTACTGGTGCGTCACTAACCCACCTCCTTCGGACTAGAACGGCTGCCGAGCATCTCTCGACAGCAGGAGGGTGTGTGCATGTCGTCACGGTTTCGCGGACGGGCCGCGGCCGGACAACCTTCGTAGTCTAGCGGATGTCTCGCGGCAGGCCCAACAGTGCCGAGCGACGGTCGGACAGTACTCCGGGATACTTCGCGCGTTGACGGCGCCCGCATCCCCAACGAGCGCCTCCGGGCACATCTCACCGGAGTACTGTCCGCCCCAATCCCACCGGGAGCGCCGACGAACTACCGTCGGCCGGTTTCGGCGGCCGCCCGGTCGAAGCCGGCCAGCACGGCATCCAGGCCCGCAAGGCCGGGTGCCTGCGCAATCTCGGCGGCGAGCGCACGCGCGCGATCGCGGTACGAGCCGTCCGAGATCACCCGCTGCACGGCGGACGCGACCTGCGCGGGGGAGGGCCGGTTCGTCTTGAGGTTGATACCCGCACCCGACCATCCGACGCGCGCCGAGACCTCGACCTTGTCTTCGGTCTGCCCAGCGACGACCAAGGGCACTCCGGCTCCCAGCGCTTGCTGCACACCCCCGTATCCTCCGTTCGTCACCATGACATCCACGGCCGGGAGCAACTCGTCATAAGGCAGGTACTCGGCGACACGCACGTTGGCCGGCAACTGTGCGGGCAGACTGTCCCGCGGCCTGCCGCCGGTCGAAACCACGACCAGCGCATCGGATGCCGCAAGCGCCGCAATACTGGGCAGCACCAGTTGCTCGAAGTCGGTGTTGGCGATGGTGCCCTGTGTGACGTGAACGACGAAAGGCGCATCGGCAAGCTCCTGCCACCAATCCGGCAGCGCGGCTTGTGCCGACGACGCAGGCAACGGACCGACGAAGCGGACGGAATCGGGCAGGTCCCGCCGCGGGTACTCGAAGCCGGGCACGGTGAACTGCACCACCGCGTCGGCGTCCCCCGACCACGCAAGGATGAACTCCCCGAGCGGACGGCCGACTTCGCGACGGCTCATCTCGTCCGCCTCACGCTGGACGCTTCCGAAGATCATCTTCTCGGCCACGTGTGTCAAAACGGCATTGCGCAGACGCCCCAATGGGCCGGCCAGGGGAGTGACCCCGAGGCCGAACGGCGCGACATCTCGGCTCTTGACCCCCAGGGGGAAGATACCGAGCGCCACGATCGGCGGTCGTTGCGCTCGGGGTAGGCGTTGCAGCAAAGCGACACCGACGAAGAGGGGCTCGGTGATGATCGCCTCGACCCGCACGCTGGACAGCACGTGCCGAACGGCGGCGAGCTGCGCAGCCCCGGGGCGTACGAACAGATTGCTGACGTCGAACCTGAGCGCCGCGGGACCAGTCAGTCCGACGCGCTCAGGAAAGGCGGCATTCGCGTCATCGAGATCGACGTCCGCTTCATCGGGGAGGGGGATGAAAGTCGCCCCTGCTTCCGCGATCCGTTCGGCATAGCGTGCGCTCGTCATGAAGAGGACGTCGTGCCCAGACGACAAGAGGTGGCGTGCGACCCCTAGAAGAGGCACGACATGACCGTGCGCGGGCGTGCACGTGATGAGGTAGGTGGACACGGTGATTTCCTTCACGTAGTTTGAATGTACCGTTGAAGTATTCGACACACCTTTAGGAAAGTCAATAGTCATGTCGCAGACCTCATCGTCGACCACGGATCCCACTCCTCGGATGTACCGATCGGAGCTGCGGGCGCGTCAGGCCCAGGAGACGCGTCAGCGGATCATCGAAGCGGCGGTCCTCCGCTTCGCGGAGAGCGGCTACCAGGCCACGACGCTCTCCTCCATCGCCCGCGAGGCCGGCGTATCGACCGAGACCGTCAAGACCGCCGCGTCGAAGGCGGAGCTCCTCCTCGCGGCCTTCGAAGTCACCTTTTCGGGCTCGGAATCGGCCGAGTCCCTGAAAGACACCGAGGTGGGCGCCGGAGTGCTCGAACTTCCGGACGAGGCTCTCCTGCCCACCGTCCTCACCCAGATCGCGGGCGCCAACGCCCGCGGCTTCGCCCTGTGGACGGTCGTTCTCGGCGCAGCACTCTCCGATGAGGTCGTGAACGCCGCTCTACAGGACATCCTGAAGCGACGACGCGCGGACTACGTGATGCTCATCCGCGAGCTGGTCCGGCGCGGCCGGACGAACGTCGTCGATGTGGAATCGGCGGCCGATGCGCTCTCATTCCTGCTCTCGCCGGAGAGCTATCAGCAACTCGTCGACCAAGCGGGCTGGACAACCGACGCCTACACCGACTGGCTGCGCGACGCGGTGGATGCGCAGCTGCGTGGGTAGCGTGGCCGTATGGACTGGATAGCGGACACATCGCCGGGGGATTGGCTGCGGGAGCGGGTCGATACGGCGTGGACGGATGCCTCGGCCATGCACACCGTCGTGCCCCGCGGCTTCCCGGCGTACGCGCGGATCTTTCACCCCGCCTCCCGCTCGCGGCCGGTCGGGCAGCCCTGGCCGCCTCTTCCCTATGACGATCACGCTCGGGCGTGGGCGGCATTCGGACGATCGCAGCCCCAGATCGACACCGAGAACGTCACGTGGGCACAGACGGCGACGACGTTCGAAACGCGGATGCATCCCGAGGCGCAGTGGAACCGGATCGTCGGCGCGCACGACCCCGAGCAGGGGTGGCAGCAAGTCCGCGGTCCCGAGGGTTGGCAGTACGACGCACCGGGCGAAGGACGGATGGATGTCGCGCAGCTGGCCGCACTCGCCCGGCTTCTCTCCCCGGCGACCACGACGCCTCACCACGGATATGCGGGAGTGTGGGAGGGCTACGGCGGTCTCGTCGGGTTCATGGGCGAGACACCCTCGCGCGCGGTCCTGACCTTTTCGGCGGATCCGACCGTGGATGACGACGCGTCGCTGCAGGACAGGCACCGCGCCATGCTCGGGCCGAGCACGCGCGACCCCTTCAACAACGTCTTCCGCAAACCCACGTGGCAGCCGGGCCTCCTCTCGGACGAGATCTCGCGCGGCCCGCGTCTCGAGCTGCCGCAACGGTCCTACCTCCTGTTCTCGGCGGGCGCGACCGCGTTCACGGATGCTTCGTGGCCCGATCTCGCGCCATGGGTCAGCCCCGACGAGGCGCGCGCGTGGGCGCAGACGCCGAACGTCATGTGGCCCGCCGACCGCGCGTGGGTGGTCGTCAGCGAGATCGACTTCGACTCGACGGTCGTTGCGGGGTCCGCCGAGTTGATCGCGGCGATCTGCGCTTCGCCCGGTCTCGAGGCACTTCCCCTCCGCGAGGGTGCCGACCTCACGTGGGACGGCGACGAGGTCAACCGGTGAGCGGTGCCGGGCCCGCGGCATCCTTTCCCTTCGATGCACGTCCGCTGATCGAGCCCGTCCGCACCGCCGACATCCGTTCCTTCACGAATCGTCTGCGGGCCGAGGGACGTTTGGGGTCAGCGTTTTCGGGGACCCAGGGTGTGCAGCTCGTTCTTCTGATCGTGGTCGGCGGGGTTTTCGCCCTGCTGTTCCTGAGCATCTTCGGCACCATCGCCGGCGCGATGGTGACCAGCGGTTCGGTCGGCTGGCTGTTCGTCCTCCCTGTTCTGCTCATCCTGGCCGCCATCGGCGCGATCGTGTGGCTCGCCATCCGTCTCTATGCCGGGGGGCGCGAGCGCTGGTACCGACTCGCTCGCTTCGCCGAGGCGAACGCGATGTCCTACGTGCCGAGCCTGGCCGATCCCGGACTGCCCGGGATGATCTTCAGCCAGGGCCACTCCCGCGCGGCACGCGATCTCGTGCGGGGCGACAGCCCGCGCTTCGTCGAATTCGCGAACTATCGCTACGTGACGGGGTCGGGGAAGAACCAGTCGACGCACAAGTGGGGTTACGTCGCCATCAAACTCGACGTGCCGCTGCCGCACATTCTGCTCGATGCCGTCGGCAACAACGGTTTGTTCGGATCGAACCTGCCGACGTCCTTCGATCGCGATCAGCGGCTGGGTCTGGAGGGCGACTTCGACAGGTACTTCTCGCTGTTCTGCCCGCGCGGGTACGAGCGCGACGCGCTCTACCTGTTCACACCGGACATCATGGCCCGGTTCATCGACAACGCCGCCGAGCTCGACGTCGAGATCGTCGACGACTGGCTGTTCCTCTACGCCAAGCGCGACCTGTCGACCCTCGACACCGCGACGTGGGCGTGGCTGTTCGCCACGGTCGGCGCGCTGCTGGAGAAGTTCGCACAGTGGTCACGGTGGCGGGACGATCGACTGGCAGCGGATGCCTCGGCCCGCGGGGTCGGTGCGGTTGCGGCCGGGGGCATCGCCGATCCGTTCACGGCGGCGCCTGATCTCCGGCCGCCGCCCGGCGTCGCGCCCGAGGGACGCCGGCTCAAGCGACGCGTCTCGGTGCTCGGCATCGTCGCGGTCGTCGTCTTCGTCGCGATCTGGGCTGTGACGATCTTCCTCTGACCTATCGCGGCGGGTCAGTCCGCGAGCCGCCAGTCGTCGAAGCTGAACCCGGGCGAGACGATGCAGGTGACGAGCACCTCCGTCTCGCCCGCCAGGCGCGACGTCTGCCAGACTCCGGCGGGCACGATTCCCTGGGCGACGTGGCCGGCGGCGTGGTCCGGGCCCAGCAGGATCGACTCGGTCTCGGCGGGGGCTTCACCCGCGCCGCCCAGCCGCAGTTCCAGCGTGCCCGGTCCGTGCCACAGCCAGATCTCATCGCTCGACACGACGTGCCACGCGCTCTCTTCGCCGGGCGTGAGCAGGTAGTGGATGCAGGTCGCCGCCGGCCTCTCGCCGCCCGGGGTCTCGACCGGCACCTGGGCCGCCCACGTGCGGCGGAACCAGCCCCCCTCGGGGTGCGGCGCCAGGTCGAACCGCCGGGCCGTATCGGGACGTTCGTCGAGGGATTCGGTTTCGCTCATCGCTCCCGCGCTCCTGCTCTCGTCGTGGAACGGCCGCCTCACGACGTACGGAGCGGCGTTCTTATCGCAGGTCGAAGTATTGCAGTTCCGCCTCGCTCAGCATTCGTGACCGGATCAAGAACCGCATTCCGGTGGGTCCTTCGACGCTGAAACCCGCCCCGCGGCCCGGCACGACGTCGATGGTCAGGTGCGTGTACTTCCAGTACTCGAACTGCGACTCCGACATGTAGATCTCGACGGGGTCATCAAGCCCGACGTCGATCGCGCCGAGCAGCACGTCTGAGGGCCCGGTGATGAACATGCCGACGGGGTAGCACATGGGTGCGCTACCGTCGCAGCATCCGCCGGACTGATGGAACATCAGCGGCCCATGCTGCAGGGTCAACTGCCGCACCATGGTGGCCGCGGCATCCGTCACCGCTACGCGTTCGTTCATCGTTGCCCGGTCCATGTCACTGTTCTCCTTCGGTTCCGGTTCGCAATTCAGTCTGCGCGCGAGCCGCTAGGCACCCCAGGCCCGTCATTCCGGGCCAAGCGGCCTGAGCGATCTACGCGCAGACTGAATTGCGAACACGAAATGACCCTGACTTAGAAGAAGCCCATCGGCCCCTCGGCGTACGACACCAGCAGGTTCTTCGTCTGCTGGTAGTGGTCGAGCATCTTCAGGTGGTTCTCCCGCCCGATACCGGACTGCTTGTACCCGCCGAACGCCGCGTGCGCGGGGTACTGGTGGTACGTGTTCGTCCAGACCCGACCGGCCTCGATCGCCCGACCCGCGCGGTACGCGATGTCACCCGAACGGCTCCACACACCGGCACCCAAGCCGTAGAGGGTGTCGTTGGCGATGTCGATCGCGCCGTCGAAGTCGTCGAACGAGGTCACCGAGACAACCGGTCCGAAGATCTCCTCCTGGAAGATCCGCATGTCGTTCGTGCCCTCGAACACGGTCGGCTGCACATAGAACCCGTCCGAGAGATCGCCGCCGAGATCCACGCGTTCGCCACCGGTGAGCAGCTTCGCGCCACCGGCCTTGCCGATGTCGATGTAGCTGAGGATCTTCTCGAGCTGGTCACTGGATGCCTGGGCCCCGAGCATCGTCGCGGGATCGAGCGGGTTGCCCTGCACGATCTTGCCGACGCGGTCCAGCCCGTCGCCGAGGAACTGATCGTAGATCGAGTGCTGGATCAGTGCGCGTGAGGGGCAGGTGCAGACCTCGCCGCCGTTCAGGGCGAAGAACGTGAAGCCCTCGAGCGCCTTGTCGTAGTAGTCGTCGCGTGAGCGGGCGACGTCTTCGAAGAAGACGTTCGCGCTCTTGCCGCCGAGCTCGAGGGTCACGGGGATCAGGTTCTGCGAGGCGTACTGCATGATCAGGCGGCCCGTCGTGGTCTCTCCCGTGAACGCCACCTTGCGGATGCGCTTGTGCTGCGCGAGCGGTGCGCCGGCCTCGATGCCGAACCCGTTGACGATGTTGACGACACCGGCGGGGAGCAGGTCTCCGATGATGTCGAACAGGAACATGATCGACGCCGGGGTCTGCTCGGCGGGCTTCAGCACAACGCAGTTGCCGGCCGCGAGCGCCGGGGCGAGCTTCCACGTCGCCATGAGGATCGGGAAGTTCCACGGGATGATCTGCGCGACCACGCCGAGCGGTTCGTTGAAGTGGTACGCGACGGTGTCTTCGTCGATCTGGCTGAGGGAGCCCTCCTGTGCCCGGAGCACGCCGGCGAAGTAGCGAAAGTGATCGACGACCAACGGGATGTCTGCGGCCAGGGTTTCGCGGACGGGCTTGCCGTTATCCCACGTCTCGGCCACGGCGATCATCTCGAGGTTCTGCTCGATGCGGTCCGCGATCTTGTTGAGGATGTTGGCGCGCTCGGCCGGCGTCGTCTTCTTCCAGGACTCGAACGCCTTCCACGCGACATCCACGGCACGATCGATGTCTTCGACCGTGCCCCGACCGACCTCGCAGAACGGCCTGCCGTTCACCGGGCTCAGGTTCTCGAAGTACTGCCCCTTCACCGGTTCGACGAACTCGCCCCCGATGTAGTGGCCGTAGCGGCTGCGATATTCGGCGAGCGCCCCGCGCTGCCCGGGGGCTGCGTAGACGCTCGAGACGCCCTCTTCGACGATGGTCATGTCTGTCTCCTTCGACGTGTCATGAGTGAGCGGCAGGCGGTGCCGCGATCTGCGTCGACGGTAGGCCGCGCAACGTTGCATCGCGTTGCGCGGGAACGGATGGCTCGGCCTCCTCGGGCGTTGAGCGAGCCGTAGGCGAGACGAAACGCCGACCGGGCTCAGTCTTCGAGCCGGGCGATCCGCGCGACCAGACCCGCGCGCCGGGGCGAACGTGCCGGCAGCAGACTCAGGCACAACCGCAGCACCTCGACATCTTCGACGGCGTCCTCGGTGTCGGCGTACGCGAGCAGGACATCGACGGATGCCTCGGCCATCAGTGCTTCGCGCAGCGACTGGCGCACACCCTCCCGGATCTCCTCCACGCCCGGCGCGACCGAGTCGGGCAGCACCGCACCGCGATAGGCGGCGAGCGCGACCCGATGGGCGCCACGGTCGAGCAGCGACAGCACGTGTTGGGCATCCGTCTCGAGTTCGGGCCCCAGGCGATACGGTCGCGAGGCCGGAACGAGATGGGGAGCCGTGCGCTCGAGAACCTTCCGGAGTCGAACCAGCTCGGGCCGGAGCGTTTCGGCCGCGGCGTTCTCTCCGTAGACCAGACCGGCCAGCCGGTCGGCCGAGAGGCCCTGGCGATGCGTCGCGAGGATCAGGAGGATCTCGGCGTGACGAGCGCTCAGTTCGCTCACCCGGTCCGATCCGTCACCGGCAACCTCGAGCAGCGCCCGGTCTCGCCCGAGCACGCGCAACATCGACCGCACGACCTCGGGCCGCGGCGCGCGATGTCGAGGCCGCCGCGTCTCGGCAATATGCGGGGGAGCGGCCGCCCGCGCACGCAACCGCGCAACGAGCAGTTCTCCTTCGACCGCCCGCGCCGTCGCGTCCACGAGCAGTTGCGCCTGCGGAGTGACCGCGCTCGACCCGCCCGTGACGTCGATGACGCCCAGGATGCGTCTGGTTTCTGGATCGTGGACCGGTGCCGCTGTGCAGCTCCACGGCTGGACGAGGCGGTTGTAGTGCTCGGCGCCGCGAATCTGGACCGAGCGATCCAGCGCCAAGGCGGTCCCCGGCGCGGCGGTACCCACCGCGGACTCCGACCAGTTCGCGCCGGCGACGAATCCCATGTCGCCCGTCAACGCGCGCACCTGACGGTCGCCCTCGACCCACAGCAGACGCCCGGCGGCATCGCCCACAGCGACCGCCACTCCCGAGTCCGCGGCATCGCCGGGCAGCAGGAGCGCACGGATCATGTCGAGCACCTCGGCGAGTGGATGTGCGCGCCGATACTCTTCGAGCTCGGCCGGGCACAGTGCCACAGGCGGAAGCGCCTCGGCGCCGACGAGTCCGGCCAGTGACCGGCGCCAGGAGTCGCGCACCAGTGGGCGGACGTCGAGCAGACGCTGGTCGGCCGAGTTTCCGCGCACCAACTCGTCGTGTGCGCGCTCGATCAGCAGGCGCGACGTCTCGGGCGAGACCTCGCGCCGCGAAGACCACGGCGATGACATGCGGACCCCATCTGCATTGACGGTCCGCACAGGCTACCTCCGGAAGGAACCCGCGCCTAGGCGTCGGAGGGCTAGGACAGGTTGCCCGCCGCCCATTGCCCGAGCTGGCCGAGGATCGGCAGCAGTCGTTCGCCGCTGTCGCTCAACGCGTACGCAACGGCGGTCGGCGGCCCGGGGGTGACCGTGCGCACGACGAGACCCACCTCAGCCAGTCCGGCGAGACGCTCCGACAGGACGGCGTCGCTGATGCCCGGCACCGCCCGGCGGAGGGCTCCGAATGTCGACGCGCCACTTCCGATGGCCGAAACGATCATCCCGTTCCACCGCTTACCGAGTACCGAGAATGCGAGCGTTACGGCCGCGTCGCAGACATGAAGCTCATGCTCGGCGGACGTCATAACTCCATCGTACAAGTGCTACAGTCTCCGGAGCCGCTATGTTTTATTTAGTAGCTCCGAATTCCAGATTGGACACCGCATGACCACGCTGTTCCGGCTCGACGCGAGCATTCTGCCCACCACCTCTTCGAGCCGCGCGCTCGCCGATCTCGTCGAAACGGAGTGGCTTTCAACACATCCGTCATCCGACGTCGTCCGTCGTGACCTCTCGGTCGAACCGATTCCCGCGACAGCGTGGGCGGATGCCGTCACCTCCAACTTCGCACCCGAAGCAGACCGCACCGACCGGCAGCGCGCGGCACGTGCCCTCGCGACGGAAATCGCCGACGAACTCGTTGACGCCGACGCGCTGCTCTTCGCCGTTCCCCTCTATAACTACGGGGTGTCGCAGCACTTCAAGGGATGGTTCGACCTGGCCTACACCGATCCGCGCATCGACCCGCAGGGAACCGCGCTGCGCGGCAAGCCCGCGACCCTCGTGACGGTGCTGGGCGGGAACTACGCACCCGGTACGCCGAAAGAGGGTTGGGATCACTCGACCGCGTGGCTGCGACGCGTTCTCGAGGATGTGTGGGGCCTGGATCTGCGCGTCGTGGAGCGTCCGTTCACTCTCGTGGGCGTCAACCCCGCCCTCGATGCATTCACCGAGGTGGCCGCCGACCTGAAGCAGAACGCCGAGACCCACGCCGTGCGATCGGGCCGCGAAATTGCGGGGCTCGCCGCGTCCAGAAGCTGAGGCGCCGCCGTCCGGGCTTGTGGGGCAGGTTGGGTGCTGTGGGGCACGGCAGAACCTGCCCCACAGCATGGAACCTACCCCACTTCGCGTCCGGCTCACCGAGTGAGATCGACCGGGTGGACCCATACGGGCCGCTAAGCGGACGAGCCTGGCGCAACGCTCAGGAGGACCGAGCGGCCCACCACGCGCGGAGCCGCGCCTCGGCCTCGGCCTCGCCGAGGACCCCGTCATCCAGTCGCAGGTCGAGCAGGAAGCGGTACGCCTCTCCCACCTCGCGCCCCGGAGGGATGCCGAGCACCTCTTGAATGCGGTTGCCGTCGAGCTCGGGGCGGATCGACTGCAATTCCTCTTCGGCCTCGAGCACGGCGATCCGCCGCTCCAGGTCGTCGTAGGCCGTGCGCAGCCGCGTCGCCTTGCGCTTGTTGCGGGTCGTGACGTCTGCGCGGGTGAGGATGTGCAGGCGCTCGAGCTGGTCACCGGCATCGCGCACGTAGCGCCGCACCGCTGAGTCGGTCCATGCGCCCTCCGAGTACCCGAAGAAGCGCAGGTGCTGGTCGACCAGATGCGTGACGGCGGCGATCGTGTCCGAATCGAACCGCAGGGCTTGCAGGCGCTTGCGTGCCAGCCGCGCCCCGACCGCGTCGTGATGGTGGAAAGTGACCCCACCGCCCGACTCGAGCTTGCGCGTCGCGGGCTTGCCGATGTCGTGCAGCAGAGCGGCGAGGCGGAGGGCGACATCCGGATCGGCACCCGGGTGGCGCTCACCCTCGAGGTCGATCGCCTGCTTCAGCACGGTCAGCGAGTGCTCGTACACGTCCTTGTGGTGATGATGTTCGTCCACCTCGAGGCGCAGCGCTGGCAGTTCGGGAAGGAACACGCCCGCGAGTCCCGTTTCCACGAGCAGACGGATGCCTCGCACCGGATCCTTCGTCTGCAGCATCCGGACGAGTTCGGCCTGGATGCGCTCCGGACTGACGATCGAGAGGGTGTCTCGCATCGCGGTGATCGCCTCGATCGCGTCGTCGGCGACGATGAAGCCCAATTGAGCCGCGAACCGGGCCGCCCGAAGCATCCGGAGCGGATCGTCGCCGAAGCTGACGGCCGGGGCGACGGGAGTGCGCAGCACCTGATCGAGAAGATCTTCGACGCCCGACGTCGGATCGACCAGCTGCGGGCCGGGAACCCGCAGCGCCATCGCGTTGACCGTGAAGTCACGGCGGAGCAGGTCGTCCTCGAGCCTGTCCCCGAACTCGACGACCGGTTTGCGTGTTTCTCCGTCGTACTCGTCGGCGCGGTAGGTGGTGATCTCGACCTGTTCGCCGCGGACGCGGGCGCCGATGGTGCCGAACGCGCGGCCGATGTCCCACTGCGCGGTGCTGATCGGCTTGACGATGCGCAGGATGTCATCCGGCCGCGCATTCGTCGTGAAATCGAGGTCGTGCGTGGGTCGGTCGAGCAGCGCGTCTCGCACGGGCCCGCCCACGATCGCGAGTTCGAATCCGGCGCGCTCGAATGCTGCGGACAACTCCGCCACAACGGGCGACGCCGCAAGACTCGCGAGTCGGCCGAGGCCCTCGGCCATACTCACCATGTGAACCAGCCTACCGACGCGGGTCCGACACCTACGCGGACGGCGATGCCGCACCTTCGGCGAAGGTCAAGAATCCGTCGTCGAGCAGACCGCGAACGCGGGGGAGAAGATCGGTGCGCAGGGCCTCCGGGTCTACCTCGAGCAACTCCGCGATCGCAGCGATCAAGCGACCCACCGGCAGGTCACCGTCGCTCGCACCGACGAGTGCGGCCAGAGCTGGGTCGACCGCGAGGGTACGTCCGAAGCCTCCGCCCTGACGCAACTCGATGACACTCGGATCCTCCGCGCCGGGCAGATAGTGTCGCGCTTCGGTGACATCCCCGGCAACCAACAGCACAGCTTCCTCCAGCTCACGGTCGCTCAGCTGAGCCTGTCGGTCGTGCGCACGCAGACTCTCGGAAAGATGCATTCCCAAAGCGGCATTCGGCCCGATCGCGCCCTCCACCCGTTCGAATCGCAGGAGTGCGGGGCTGCCCTCGACCCTTCGGCGCAGCAGGATGTAGCCGAAGCCGACCTCGCGCACGCCACGCGCCTCGAAGTCGTCCAACCACGCCGCCAGCATCGTTTCGAATTCGTCTGTGCCGGGAACGGTGCCGCCATCGCGGATCCAGAGTTCGGCGTACGCGATCGGATCCATCCGGTCCCGTTCGATCACCCAGGCATCCAGGGGAACCGGGGATGCCGCGACCCAGTCACGCACGCGGTGCAGGCCGTCCTGTCCGTCGACGTACTCCCAGTTGCCGAGCAGTTGTGCAGTTCCTCCGGGCACGAGGTGCACACCGGCCGCCGTGACGATGTCCCGCACCAGGGCGTCACCCGTCAGGCCACCGTCGCGATACTCGTACGCGGGCACATCCGCGCCGCGCGGTGTGATCACGAACGGCGGGTTCGACACGATCCGATCGAAGACCTCACCCTGCACCGGGGCGAACAAGCTGCCTCGCAGCGTGCGGATTCCGTCCACCGCGTTGAGCTGCGCGTTCAGGCGGGTGAAACGTAGTGCGGCCTCTGAGATGTCCGTCGCCGTCACATCGGGACTGTCTCGGCGCGCTCGCAGGGATTGAATGCCGCAACCGGAACCTAAGTCGAGTACACGAGCGGCGGGTGTCGAGAGCTGCAGTCCGGCGAGCGTCAGGGAAGCCCCTCCCACGCCGAGGACGTGGTCCTCCGGGAGAGCGCCCGGTCGCACTGACTCGTCGATGTCGCTCGCGATCCACCATTCGCCCGCACCGTGCTCATCGACGTATGCCTGCGGCCGTATCATCACGGACGGCGTAACGGTTCCCGCGCTCAATCGGACGAGACCGAGCTTCTCTGCACCGGTGATCGTGACGTTCGACAGGGCCGCACGCGCATCGGCTTCACGAACCGCGCTTCCGAGAAAGAAGAGGCGGGCAAGAACGGCGACGGCCGAGTCCGTTGTGGCGACCTCTCGACGTGCAGGAAGCGCCCGGCCGCGCCCGATCGCCTCGTCCGCCGCGACACCCCAGAGCGCACGCAACCGCGCGCCGGTGTAGCCGGCTGCGGCCAGGTCATCGGCGAGCGCGCGCGCCAGGGCCGGATCGGGTTCGGGGATCATCCCTCCATTCAACCGTGCCCGCCAAGGAACCGTGCCCGCCAAGGAACCAAGCCCGCCAAGGAACCAAGCCGCCGATGGTCGTGAACCGTGCTGACCCACGGCGATGCACCGGGGACGCGAAGGAGGGCGCCGTAGAATCGGCCCGAATGTGCGAACTCTCGCACTCGATGACAACCCCGGACACACCGTGAAGCACCTCTTCTTCGGCTCCGGCGTGCGGCGCGGTCCCGCGCCCGGAGGGCTCGGCGTGCGGCGAGACACGATCCACCACCGTCTCGGCACCCCCGCCAGGCGCGGTGGTGTCGAGCGCCTGCGGACCGTTGCCCTTGTCGCGGTCACCGCGGCCCTCGTTCTCGCCGGTGCGTCGGGCGCTGTCGCATCACCCGGTCCGACCCCGACGCCCACGCCCGCCGAGCCGACCCTCGTTCTCGCACCGCTCGCCCACGGAGTCGTAGCGGCCGGCGGCGCACTGACCGCCACGATCGAGGTCTCCAATCCGACCGACACGGCTCTCGAGCCGACCTCACTCGCGGTCGAGCTCAGCGACAGCCCTCTCACCTCGAGCGCCGAGCTCGACGAATGGATCGACGACGGCGAACTCGTGGCCGAGACATCCGTGATCGATCGCCCCGCCGTGCCCTCGGTGATCGCGGGTGACAGTGAGATCGTCGTGTCAACGGTTGCGGTCGAGGCATTGGCAGGACGCGGGCCCGGTGTGTACGCACTGTCGGCGACCTACGGCGGGGACCTCGTCTCACGAAGCGCCATCGTGCTCCAAGGCGAAACGCCCATCACCGCCGCGATCGGCGTCATCGTCGCCGTGGCGGCCGGCCCGCAGACGGATGGGCTGCTCACGGGGGAAGAACTCACCACGCTCACAGGCACCGACGGTCGCTTGACCGACATCCTGTCGGCCGTCGCCGGAACGTCCGCGATCCTCGCGATCGACCCCGCACTGCTCGCATCCATCCGGGTTCTCGGGGATTCCGCGCCACCCAGCGCACTCGCGTGGCTGGACCGGCTCGGGGCCCTGCCGAACGAGCGCTTCGCCCTGCAGTTCGGGGACGCGGATGTCTCGGTCCAGGCCGATGCGGGACTCACCACCCTCCTCGAGCCCACGAGCCTCGACTACGCCATGTCCGCGGACGACTTCGCAGATGTGACGGCCACCCCCGCCCCGGACCCCACGGCCACCCCGGATGCCGATGCCGAGGACGGCGCAGGCACCGACACGGTCACGTTGCCGGACCTCGACGAGTTGCTCGCCGTACCCGGCGCTCGGGCCACGCTGTATTGGCCCGCTCACGGTCGCGCCGACGCCGACGCCGTGAGTGGGCTGGCGCAGCAGCCCTCGGCGTCGGGCTCTCCGGCGACCACCCTGCTCAGCTCTGCCGCGACCCAACGAGCCGAGGCCCGCGCCGCCGCTTCGACCGCCGAGGGCGCACCACTGCTCGTGTACGAAGCGGGTACATCGAGCGCGGTGCGGGCGACGGCCGGAGCAAAGGAGGGCAGCACTCAGGCCGCGTCGGCCCTCATCTCCGCACAGATCGCGATCGAGGCGTCGAGCCCGAGCGGTCCTCTGGTGGTCACGACGGAACGGATGGCTGAACTCGGCACCACATCGCTACGCGCAGCGATCGATACGGTCTTCAGCTACCCCGGCGTCGTTCCGGCCACGCTGAGCGCCCTCCTGAGCGCGGAGCCCGCCGGTGCCCAGGTCACCGCACAGGCCGACGAGGTCGCCGCGGCGCGTTTGGACACCCTCCTGGCAGGTGAATCGATGATCGCCGACTTCTCGTCGATCATCGACGACCCGTCCCTGCTGACCGCGCCCGCGCGATCCGCGCTTCTGCAGCTCATCGGTGCCGGCTGGCGCGACGATCCGGAAGCCTGGCAGGCCGCCCTCGCCGCGCATGCCGAGGTGACGACGACAACACTCACGTCCGTCGCGATACAAGAGCCGAGCACCGTGCAACTGGTGAGTCCCGAGGCCGTGCTGCCGTTCTTCATCCGCAACGATCTCCCGTTCGTCGCCAATGTCGTCCTCGTCTCGACGCCCGACAACCTGCGCCTCGATGTCGAACGGACGCTCACGGTTCGAGCCGAGCCGGGCGTCAACACGCGGGTCGAGGTTCCCGTCCGCGCGCGAGTGGGAAGCGGCGAGGTGACGATCGAACTGCGCCTCCTGAGCCCCACCTTCGAGCAGGTCGGGCCGGTGCAGCGGGCTCAGGTGACCGTTCGCGCCGAGTGGGAGCGCATCGGCATCATCGGACTGGGTGCCATCATCGTCCTGTTGCTGGGTGCGGGCTTCATCCGCACTATCCGCCGACGTCGCCGCACGCGCGCCGCCGAGAAGGCGGCGGACGCCACCGATGAGTAGTCTCGGCCGCGCCAGCGCGATCCTCGGAGCGGGCACCCTCGTCTCACGTCTGACCGGCGTCGTCCGCTCGATCGTCCTCGTGGCAGCCGTCGGCTCGGTCGGGAGCGGTGCCGCGGATGCCTTCACGATCGCCAACCAGCTCCCGAACAACATCTACGCGATCATCTCCACGGGCATCCTGACCGGGGTGCTCGTGCCGCAGATCGTACGCGCGGCGAAGCATGCGGATGGTGGGGGAGCTTTCGTCTCCAAGCTCCTGACCCTCGGCACCGTCGTCCTCGTCGTGGTGACGGGGCTCGCAACGCTCGCCGCGCCGCTCCTGGTTCAGCTTTATGCCCAGTTCGCGGGCGAGAAGTTGGCGCTCACGATCGCTCTCGCCTACTGGTGCATTCCACAGCTCTTCTTCTACGGCCTCTACGCGCTGGTAGGGGAGACACTGAACGCTCGCCGCGTCTTCGGCCCGTACACCTGGGCCCCGATCGTCAACAACATCGTCTCGATCGCGGGTTTCGTCGCGTTCATCCTGCTGTTCGGACCGGAGCGTAACGACGTCCTGACGTGGACACCCGACATGATCACGCTTCTGGGGGGCACCGCGACTCTCGGAATCGCGGTTCAGGCGGGCGTCCTGCTGCTGTTCTGGCGTCGTTCGGGTCTGCGCTTCCGTCCGGACTTCGCCTGGCGCGGCATGGGTTTGCGCACCATGGGCACCCTGGCGTGGTGGACGTTCTGGATGGTCGTGGTGGGACAGGTCGCGGGGCTCGTGCAGACCCGCGTCGTCAGCGCGGCCTCCGATGTCGCTGCGTCCGCGGCGACCATGGCATTCGCCTGGTTCATCTTCATCCTTCCGTACTCCGTGATCGCCGTATCGATCGGAACCCCCTACTTCACGCAACTCAGCGAGCATGCGGCGGCGGGACGGGACGACGAAGTTCGCGCCGACCTCGGCGCAAGCATCCGAACGATCAGCTTCTTCCTCGTGGGCGCCCTCGCCGCCGTCGTCGCAGCCGCAGTTCCCGTTTCGCGCATTTTCAGCAACAGCGCTTCGGATGCCGCGGCCACCGCTCTGGTGCTCGGTGCATACCTCGTGGGCCTGGTCCCACTGTCGATCCTCTACGTCGTGCAGCGGACCTTCTACGCCTACGGTGACACGTTCCGCCCGTTCGTCTTCACGCTCGTCCAAGCCGTGCTCGTCGTCGTCACTGCGCTCCTCGCCGGCGCCATTCTCCCGCTGGAATATCTCGCCGCGGGAATCGCGCTGGGCCAGTCCCTCGCAGGAATCGTCCAGCTCGCAATCGCTTTGCTTCTGCTCCGCGGCCGACTCGGCCTGCTGGGGCTTCGTGCACCCGCGCGCGCGCTCGGCCGGTTCTTCCTCGCCGGGGTGCCCGCGGCCACCGGCGGCTGGGTTCTCTTCCTGCTTCTCGGGGGTTTCGAAGGGTGGACGACCTCGTCCATCTATCTCGGGGTTGCGGGGGCCGCACTCGTCGGCGGAGTGACGCTGGCGGTGTACGTCGCGATCCTGGCGGTCATGCGTGCGCCCGAGCTCGCGGTTGTCGCTCCGCTCCTCCGCCGGTTGCGGCGACGCTGAGCCGACGAGAACTGCGTTCACGCCGCGTTCCAGCACGTGGAATTCACCGAGGCCTGGAATGCCGCCGGACTACCATGGGTTGAAGCCCAGAGACAAGCAAAGAGGAGACATACAGTGCGTCACGTGATCATCATCGGATCGGGTCCTGCGGGCTTCACCGCGGCTACCTACGCGGCACGCGCCAACCTCTCACCTCTCGTTGTGGCGAGTTCGGTCGAGGTCGGCGGAGAGCTGATGAATACGACCGAGGTCGAGAACTTCCCGGGATTCCCCGAGGCGATCCAGGGCCCCGAACTCATGGCCAAGATGCAGGAACAGGCGGAGAAGTTCGGCGCCGAGATCCTGTACGACGATGTTGTGGAGCTCTCGATCGACGGACCCGTCAAGAAGGTCAAGCTCGGCAGCGGCGCAGAGCACGAGGCCGCCGCCATCATCTACGCCACCGGTTCTGCATACCGCAAGCTCGGACTGCCGGGTGAAGAGCGCCTGTCCGGGCACGGCGTCTCATGGTGCGCCACGTGCGACGGCTTCTTCTTCCGTGACCGTGTCATCGCCGTTGTCGGTGGAGGGGACTCCGCCATGGAAGAGGCCACGTTCTTGACCCGCTTCGCGTCGAAGGTCTACGTCATCCACCGCAAGGACACCCTGCGGGCGTCGAAGATCATGCAGGAGCGCGCCTTCGCGAACCCCAAGATCGAGTTCATCTGGAATGCCGAGGTTGCAGACATCCTCGGTGACGAGGCCGTTTCTGGCGTCATTCTGCGCGACACGACGGATGGCACCACCCGCGAGCTGCCCCTCGAAGGACTGTTCGTCGCGATCGGAAACGACCCGCGCACACACCTCGTTCACGACAAGCTCGAGCTCACCACCGAGGGCACGATCTGGGTCGACGGACGCTCGTCGCGCACCTCGGTCCCCGGTGTTTTCGCGGCTGGTGACGTCATCGACCCGACGTACCGCCAGGCCGCCACGGCCGCCGGCTCGGGTACTGTCGCCGCGCTCGACGCGGAGCACTATCTGGCCGCGCTGGACGACGCGGGAGCACCCGAAGCGGATGTCGCGCAGATCGATGGACTGCCCGAGGCAGACCCCGTCAGCGTCGGCTGAGACCGACCGCGGAACATTCGAGGACGTCTCGACGTTCCCTTACCTGAGACTTCCGAAAAAAGGAGAAGAGTATGACCGCCAAAGCCACGACCTCCAGCACCTGGGAGCAGGACGTTCTCAACGCCGAGGGTCCCGTACTGGTTGATTTCTGGGCCGAGTGGTGTGGTCCGTGTCGCATGGTCGCCCCGGTTCTGGACGAGATCCAGTCCGAGCACCCCGACAAGATCACCATCCTCAAGCTGAACGTCGACGAGAACCCCGATCTCGCCATGAAGTACCAGATCACGTCGATTCCGGCGATGAAGGTCTTCCAGGGTGGCGAGGTCAAGACGACGATCATCGGCGCCAAGCCGAAGTTCGCACTCGAGAAGGATCTCGCCGCGTTCATCGGCTGATATCGACATCAGGAGCGATGAGAAAGGCCCCGGCTCACAGAGTCGGGGCCTTTCTCTCTTCACGCGGCGATGGTGAGTGAATCAGTCCGAGCCGAACGCATCGACACCCATCTCACCCAAGATGCGGTTGAGATCCTGAATGGTCGAGAAATCAATCTTGACCTGGCCTTTTCGCGCGGTGAGAGAGATCTGTACGCGCGTGTTGAGGCGATCGCCCAGGCGTCCCGCCACCTCGTCCAGATGACCGCGACGGGCACCGGCCTGGGGCTTCGTGGCCCGCTGGGGAGCATCGGGACGCCCCTTGACGATGGCTTCGGCGGCCCGAACAGAGAGGTCTTCGTTCACGATCTTGTCGGCGAGGCGCTGAATGGCTGCGTCATCGGGAAGACCCAGGAGAGCGCGGGCGTGGCCCGGGCTCAGTACGCCGGCCGCTACCCTCTGCTGCACCGGAACCGGTAGGCGAAGGAGCCGGATCGTGTTGCTGATCTGTGGACGCGATCGGCCGATACGGGTCGCGAGTTCTTCTTGCGTGATCCCGAAGTCCTCGAGGAGCTGCTGGTATGCGGAAGCCTCTTCGAGTGCGTTCAGCTGAGAACGGTGCAGGTTCTCGAGCAGTGCGTCTCGCAGGAGGTTCTCGTCGGCGGTGTCCCGGACGATCGCAGGGATGCTGGCCAGTCCGGCCTCACGAGCTGCTCGCGTTCGCCGCTCGCCCATGATGAGCTCGTACGTGCCATCCTCGGCCCGCGGCCGGACGACGACCGGCTGGAGGACACCGAACTCCCGCACACTGTGGACAAGCTCCGCGAGGTCGTCGGCGTCGAAGTGCGTGCGCGGCTGGCGCGGGTTCGGGACGATCTCGACGGGGTCGATGTGGGCCAGGCGGGCGCCCGGCACGGCCACGAGTTCAGCGAAACGCTGCTCCTCGAGGGTTGTTTCCTCGGCGGGGAGCGCCTCAACAGCCTCGAGGCGCCGAGCTCCGGGGAAGAAGACGTCGACCGGACGACTCTCAGCGTCGCTGGTCGGGATCAGGGCACCGATACCACGACCGAGTCCCGTTCTCTTCGTGGACATCAGAGCGTGCCTTCCTCTTTGGTGTTCTCAGCGCCGGATGCCGCGGGAACATGCTTGCTGATTTCGATGGCGGCCTCGCGATAAGCGACAGCGCCCGCCGACTGGCCGTCGTACGCGATCACGGTCTGTCCGAAGCTCGGCGCCTCAGAAACGCGCACTGATCGGGGGATCACCGTCCGCAATACCTCGCCGGGGAAGTGCGCGCGCACCTCGTCAGCGACCTGCTGCGCAAGTCGGGTGCGTCCGTCGTACATCGTGAGCAGAATCGTGGACACCTGCAGGCCCGGGTTGAGGTGACGCTGGATCATGCGAACGCTTCCGAGGAGCTGCGTGAGCCCCTCGAGCGCGTAGTACTCGCACTGAATCGGAATGAAGACCTCGTCCGCTGCCGTGAATGCGTTGATCGTGAGCAGCCCCAGCGACGGAGGGCAGTCGATCAGTACGTAGTGGATCGGGAGAGCACTCGTTGCGATGTAATCCTGGAGCGCGCCGCGAAGACGGTGCTCACGGGCAACCTGAGAGACGAGTTCGATCTCGGCACCCGCGAGATGTAGCGTGCTCGGCGCGCATAAGAGATTGGGTGACTCGGGACTGACCTGCACGATATCTGCGAGCGGGAACTCATCGATGAGGACGTCGTAGACACTCGGGGTATCCGGGTCATGGGGGATGCCGAGAGCGGTGGACGCATTTCCTTGCGGATCAAGGTCGATCACCAGGACTCGTGCACCCAGGGAGGCGAGGGCGGCCGCGACATTGACCGTGCTGGTCGTCTTGCCCACCCCGCCCTTCTGATTGGAAACGGTCAGGACGCGTGTCCTGTTCGGTAGTTCGATCGCGGCTCCCTCCAAAGCTCGGCGCCGTGCGCTGAGGTCTGCGATCTCCCTTGCCAGCGGGGTGTCATCTATCAGTTGTGCGGATGATTGGACATCCGGACGTCGGGCATGTTCCACGTGAAACGCTCCACTCACGGCAGGGGGACGACCTCTACTCTAGGTGCGCGGTTGGCGCCGAAATCACATCTACGCATCATGAGACTTCCCTCATGAACGTCACCCCTGGTCGCACGGCGTTTCACGTGAAACCCGGCGTGTCGATCTTTTCCGGTGGGCGCACCTCGCCCCGTTCGTTGAACTCGACGCGAGACGGATCGCGCGCGAACGAAGAACCCGAGCCCCGTCCGGTGAGCCAACGGAGTAAGACAAAACGACGCCGCGCCGATCATCGGGCATCGCGACTCTAGTGGGCCCCACGCATCGCTCGGCTGTAGCCGCATCACGCTGACGAGCGCCCACCACGAACCAGCGTGCCGTTTCACCTGAAACGCCCACACCGACGACTGCGCCGCCCGTCGCCACTGTCGAGCGGGCGGGCGCAGCGTGACGAAACGCGAACTACGAAGAGTCCCCGCGCCATCCATAGGGGAGCGAAGCGAGACGAAACGACGCCGCGCCGATCATCGAGGATCGCGACTCGACTCGACTCGGGCCCCACCCCTCGCCCAACGCGGTACAGGGATCACGCTGGTATGCAGCCGCCGAGACAGCGTGCCGTTTCACGTGAAACACTCACCCCCACGACGTCACGGCCGGCGACGCTCCGTGAGGGAGCGCAGCAGTTCCAACTGCTATCGACGGATATGGGTGGCATCGTGCTCGAGACGACCGCGTTGTGGTGTTTCACGTGAAACACCGCGCCGACCTACCCGGCGGCTGAACCCACGGTCCCTCGGAACAACGTGGTCGGCTGATCCAATAAACCCTCGCCCCAGAACTCCACCCGCGGCTCACTGATACGGAAGCGTCGGATCTGCTTGTCTGCAGCGGAGATCTCAGACTCGACGGACGCTCCCTTCATCAGAACCAGCTGCCCACCCGGGGTGACCAGGGGAGCGGTAAGCGGGATAAGTGTCCGGAGCGCCGACACTGCACGAGCGGTCACAGCGTCGAAGCCGCCCTTCGCCGGATAGTCTTCCGCGCGTGCACGCACCACGTCGACGTTCTCCAGTCCCAGCACGTCCACTTGCTCGTCGAGCCACGCGACACGACGCTCCATCGGCTCGATCAGGCTCCACGAGATATCCGGACGAGCAATCGCCAAGACGATACCCGGAAGCCCCGCGCCCGAGCCGACATCTGCAACGCGAATATCTGCGTCGAATGCTCCGGCGATCACCGCGCTGTTCAGGATGTGCCGTGACCACAGACGCGGCGGTTCGAGTGGGCCGATGAGTCCGCGCTGCTCACCGTGTTCCGCCAGCTGGACCGCGAACAAACGAGCGAGGTCGATGCGATCACCGAAGATCTGCGTGGCGGCCTTCGGCTCCGCTTCTACGTCGGTCAATGTTTCACGTGAAACGGATCACGAACGACGGATGACGGTGTGCCGGTCGGCGCCATCGCCATACGACTCGGAGACGAAGCCACGATCAGCGACGATGTCGTGGATGAGCTTCCGCTCGTAACTCGACATCGGGGGGAGGGAAGCCTGTCCAGCACCCTCTTCGAGCCGCTCGATGGCGCGACTCACCAGCTGCTCGAGTTCTCCCTGACGTGTATCGCGCGACCCACCGACATCCAGGATGAGACGGGAGAAGCGACCGGTCTTGTTCTGCACGGCCAAGCGTGTCAGTTCCTGAAGGGAGCGGACGGTCTCGGGGTCGGATAGGACCGACAGGGTGGTACCGCCCTCCGGTGCCTCGACGGAGACATATGCGCGACCAGCGCGCACATCGAGCTCGATGTCGCCATCGATATCCGCGATGTCGAGCAGCTCTTCGATGTAATCGGCTGCCACGTCGCCCTCCTGCTCGAGGTGGGCGAGCGAAGCGGTCTCTTCGGGAGCAGAGTCCTGAGGGATCTGTGCGTCGGATGTAGTGGTCATGTCGTGAGCTCCTCGCGCCGTCAGCGGCGCTTCTTGGGGTTCTGCTTGGCGTTCTTCGTCGAAGAACCGGCCTGTCCTGTTGCCGGTGGCGGCGTCAGCGACGAGGGCTCGTCCGACGGATTCGCCTTGTCGGACGCCGAACCGGCGGGTACCCCACCCAGCGTCGCGCCGGCCGGAGCCGAGGGTCCGCTCGAAACGGGCGATCCCGGGGGAGTGGATGCCGTACCCGGCGTTCCCGGACGCGTCTGCTTCTTTGCACGCTGCTTCCCCACGGGCTGCTGGCGCTTGGGAGCCACGGCCTTCTTCTTCTCCGCCTCGGCGAGCAGGCGGGCCTGCTCCTCAACGTACTTCTCCATCGAGACGATCTTGCCCTCGGAGTTGATCGCCTTGCCCTTGCGAGCCAGGCGCTCTTCGCGCGCCTTGGCCGCATCCGATCCGGGTGTCGGCATTTCACGGATGACGATGAACTGCTGGACCATCGTCCACACATTGCTGACGAACCAGTAGATGACGACGCCGAGCGGGAAGAAGACACCCGAGAAGATGAAGGCCAGCGGAAGGATGTAGAGCATGATCTTCTGCATCTGATAGGCCTGGCCGGTCTTGGCCTCGGGCGACAGGTTCTTCGAGATGATCTGCAGCTGCGTGAAGAACTGCGACGCGATCATGAGGATCACGAGAACGACGAGGATCCCGACGGTTGCTTCCCAACCATCCGGTCGTGTCTCCCACGCACCGGCGAGGGTGTCGTGCAGGGAAGCGACGCCGAACAGCTTGGCATCGAAGAACTGCTGGGTCAGCTCTGCCGACAGGACACCCACGCCACCGACGCCTTCGTCGACGTGCTGACCGATGGATGACAGCACCGAGTACAGCGAGAAGAAGATCGGCATCTGAACCAGGAGCGGAAGACAGCTCGAGACCGGTGTGGTGCCGTGCTTCTTATATAGGGCCATGGTCTCGCGACTCATGGCCTCACGGGAGAGCTGATCGCGCTTGCCCTTGTATTTCTCCTGAACTTTTCGCAGTTCAGGAGCGATTTCCATCATCTTTCTCTGGCTCTTGATCTGCCTGACGAAGAGAGGGATCAAAGCTGCACGGACGACGATCACCAGCCCCACGATCGACAGCACCCACGTGATGCCATCCGCAGCGCCGAACCCCAGTGAGGTCCACACCCAATGCCATGCGACGAGGATCAGCTCGACCACCCATTTGAGCGGCCAGAGGACGATTCCGATGAGATCCGGCACGGATCAGTCCTTTCTTCGGAGCGACGGAACGACGAACCCGTGGAGGGTCAGCTCGTCCCGGAAGTCAGTGCGCGGGCGGACATCATCGATGCCACCCTGCGCCCATGGGTGGCATCGGGCCAATCGAGTGGCGGCCATGACGGACCCACGGACGACGCCGTACTGCTGGATGGCACCGACCGCATAGGCCGAGCACGTGGGGTAGTACTTGCAGACATCCCCGTAGATCGGAGAGATCGTGGCGCGATATGCGATCAGTGCAGCAATCGCGGCGTTGCGAGGGACCAGACAGGTGGCGCGCCATCCACGAGCAACATCGAAATGCCCGTCGCCGGTCATCGCCGTAGGCAGCGGGGCACTCATACCCGACCTCGTCGCAGGCACCGCAGTACTTCAGATCGCAATGTCGCGAAATCAGCACCGGCCGACGGACTCAAAGCGCGGATGACGACGTCACGACCGGGGTCGAGCTCAGCGAGAGCTTCGTGACACACGGCCTTCAACCGACGCCGCACCGTGTTTCGAACGACCGCGTTGCCGACAGCCTTCGAAACGATGAACCCGAAACGTACGTCGTCATCCGATCGCGCCATGACATGCGTCACCGTGTGCGCCCCGGCGCAGCGAGTGCCCCGACGGACGACGGATCGATAGTCGACACCGTGGGTGAGACGATTCGCTCGGGAGAGCACCGGGATGGGTCAGGCCGAGACGGTGGTGCGACCCTTGGTGCGACGCGCCGAGAGAATGGCGCGTCCCGCGCGGGTACGCATGCGAACGCGGAAGCCATGCTTCTTGGCGCGACGGCGGTTGTTGGGCTGGAAAGTACGCTTGGTCATAAGAGTCACTCCGGGAGACGAGTCGCCGGGACGTGGCGACCGGAGACGATGCTAGGCGGAAGAAGGATGCCGTGAGGGCATAAGTCAACCTGGTAAGAATACGTCCTTCCGGAGCAGGTCACAAACCGAGTGTGATCGCGAGGCATTATCCCCAGCCGTGGAACTCGGGCGTGGCACCGACACGCCGCAAGGTCCTACAGTGGATTTTGCTCCGCCGCACGGCCTGGCTAGCGTGGGCGCGACAGTTATCCACAGGTTCGGAGATGGCGCTCTCGCCCCCGGACAAGGTTGCTGACAGATAGCCGCGAATCCCGGGGGACCCATGTCACAGCACGATGTTCCAGACATCTCGATCTGGGCGGCCGTGCTCGACTCCCTTACCGAGGACGACCGGATCACCCCACAGCTCTATGGGTTCTTGAGCCTGGCGGTCCCTCAGGGAGTCATGGCAGGAACGCTGTACCTCGACGTGCCCAATGATCTGACGGCTGCACAATTCAACAAGAGGATGCGTCCCTCCATCCTCGAGGCGCTCTCACGCATCGATCATCCGTCGGGCGCTGTGACATTCCGGGTCGTCGTCAACCCCGATCTCGCCGAGGCCCACGTCGTTCCGCGTTCGAACCCGGCCGCGCAGACCACGCCCGACGCCCCCACGCCCGCCCCTGTTCATCCAGGGTTGCGCTCCTACGTCGACGCCCCGCCCGAGACCCCCGCTTCAGCCTCGCGCAATGACACCCGCCTGAACCCCAAGTACACGTTCGACAATTTCGTGATCGGCCAGTCCAATCGCTTCGCCCACGCGGCTGCCGTCGCCGTCGCCGAAGCGCCGGCGAAGGCATACAACCCTCTCTTCATCTATGGGGAATCGGGCCTCGGCAAGACGCACCTCCTGCACGCGATCGGCGACTACGCCCTCAATCTCTATACGGGTATTCGTGTTCGCTACGTCTCGAGCGAAGAGTTCACGAACGACTTCATCAACTCGATCGCCAACAACCGCGGTTCCGCATTCCAGGCGCGGTACCGGGACGTCGACATCCTGCTCATCGATGACATCCAGTTCTTGCAGGGCCGCGCCGAGACCCAGGAAGCCTTCTTCCACACCTTCAATACGCTCCATGACCACGACAAGCAGGTCGTCATCACGAGTGACCTGCCGCCGAAGCACCTCACCGGGTTCGAAGACCGCATGCGCAGCCGCTTCGAGTGGGGCCTCATCACCGATGTGCAGGCACCCGACCTCGAAACGCGCGAAGCCATCCTTCGCAAGAAGGCTCAGAGCGAGCGGCTGCAGGTACCCGACGACGTCCTCGAGTACATCGCCACGAAGGTGTCGAGCAACATCCGCGAACTCGAGGGTGCGCTCATCCGGGTTTCGGCGTTCGCCAACCTGAACCGCTCCTCCCTCGATGTGCAACTGGCTCAGACCGTTCTGCGCGACATCGTCGATCAGGACGATGCGAACGTCGTCTCGCCGACCGACATCATCACGGCGACCGCGCAGTACTTCAAGCTTTCCGTCGACGACCTATACGGCTCGAGCCGCTCGCAGGCCGTCGCCACCGCCCGTCAGATCGCGATGTACCTGTGCCGCGAGCGGACGAGCCTCTCCTTGCCCAAGATCGGCCAGCTGTTCGGCAACCGCGACCACACCACAGTGATGTACGCGTACAAGAAGATCAGTGACCTGATGAAGGAACGTCGCTCGCTGTACAACCAGGTCACCGAGATCACGACGATCATCGGCCGCGCGGGCCGCTGAGGCACCCGGCATGACCGACGGATGCCTCGTCGGTCACCCTTCGTGCTGCCATATATGCCGAAGCGCGCGCTTGACACACGACGATCCGAGCCACCATGATGCGGTTTTCACATTGTGGATAACCTGTGGATAAGCCTCTCGGAATACGTCCAGACTGTGCACTCCTCGCACTCGCCTGTGGAGAGTCCGCGAAACTCGACCGAGCGCGGGTCCCGCGTAAACCCGGGCATCCGCAGCTCGTCCACAACTCACACACGTGTAGTTCCATACTCCCGACAGGCATCGCCGGAGTTATCCACATGATCCACAGGCGTTAACACCATTAACTACTTCTTTTTCTGAGAGATCGATTCCCCTCACCTTTACGGCGCAGGCTGTGGAACGGGCGACGACTCACGACATCCATGACCCGGCACTAGCATGGGTAAGCCCAGACCTGGGACGACAAAACCTGCACAGGACAAACCTCCACAGGACAAAGGAGTGACCGTGAAGTTCCACGTGAATCGCGATGTCTTCAGCGACGCGGTCTCTTTCGTCGTGAAGCTGCTCCCGCAGCGCAACCCTCAGCCGATCCTGGCTGGAGTCCTCATCGAGGCCGGTCCTGACGGCCTCTCCCTCTCCGCGTTCGACTACGAGGCCTCCGCGCGCACGGTCATCGAGGCGACCGTCGACAGTCCTGGCACGATCCTCGTTCACGGTCGCCTGCTGTCCGAGATCGCAAACCGCCTCCCGAGTGCACCCATCCAGATCGTCGTGGACGAAGACGGCGGAATCGTCCTGAGTTGTGGTTCCGCACGCTTCACCCTTCCCGGCATGCCGGTCCAGGAGTACCCCGCGATTCCCGAAGTCACCGCCGAGCCGGGACTCGTGCCGGCCGAGGATTTCGCGACGGCCATCGCTCAGGTCGCATTCGCCGCCTCGCGTGATGATGTGACTCCCGTGCTGACGGGTGTGCAGCTCGAGGTCTCGGGAACGACACTGAGCCTCGTCGCGACCGACCGTTACCGCGTCGCACTGCGCGAAATTCCTTGGGATGGTGCTTCTGCCCTGGATGGCGAGGCATCCGCACTCGTTCCGGCACGCACCCTGCAGGAAGTGGGTAAGACATTTGCGCACGGTGGGGACATCCGCATCGCCTTCTCGGGTTCGGGGGATCGCGAGATCATCGCGTTCTCGTCGGGTGACCGTACCGTCACCTCTCTCCTGATCAAGGGAAACTTCCCTCCCGTCCGTCGGCTCTTCCCCGACCAGAATGCGCACCACGCGGTGGTCAACACGGGCGAACTCATGGAAGCCGTCCGGCGCATGCAGATCGTGCTCGACCGTTCCGCTCCTCTCCGCTTCACGTTCTCGTCGGAGGGCGTGACGATGGATGCTTCGGGCGGAGACCAGGCGCGGGCCTCCGAATCGGTCGACGCGCACCTCGACGGTGAAGATGTCGTTCTCGGCCTGAATCCGCAGTACCTTCTCGAGGCGCTGACCGCGGTGCGCAGCGAGTTCGTCCGCATCACGTTCACGTCGTCCGATAACGCCAACAAGTTGAGCCCGGTGCTGATCACGAGTCAGACGTCGGTCGACAAGGCGGGCGCCGACACCTTCAAGTACCTCCTGCAACCGAATCTGCTGCTGCGCTGACGTGATCGTCGAGCACGTCAGCCTGGTCGACTTCCGCAACTACGCGAGCGCGGATGTGGCACTGGTCGCGGGACCCAATCTGTTCGTCGGCCGCAACGGACAGGGTAAGACCAACCTGGCTGAGGCGATCGCCTACGTCGCGACACTCGGTTCGCACCGGGTCTCGGGCGACCAGGCGCTCGTCCGCGCGGGCGCGGACTCGGCGATTCTGCGGATTCGTGTCGCCCACGCCGAGCGCAGCGTCCAGCTCGAGGCGCAGCTGAATCGGACCGGACGCAATCGCGCACGGGTGAATGGTGTCGATGTTCGCCCGGCCGAACTTCCGCGCTACGCGCAAGTCGTCGTCTTCGCTCCCGAAGACTTGGGCATCGTGCGCGGAGATCCCTCCGCCCGACGCCGATTCGCGGACCAGCTGCTCGTGCAGCGTTCGCCGCGCATGGCCGGGGTTCTGGCGGATTATGACCGGGTGCTGCGTCAGCGTGGGGCTCTCCTCAAGTCCGCGCGGGCGCGCGGCATCCGCGGGAATGCTCTCTCGACCCTGGATGTGTGGGATGACAAGCTCGTCGCGCTCGGCTCGGAGATCATCGACGCGCGTCAGGTTCTTGCGAATGAACTCGCGGCACCGATCGAGGCGGCCTACGCCGCGATCGCCGGCGAAGACCACCACCCGGAGCTCGAGTGGGTTCTGTCGGTCCGGGGCGCGGACCCCGAAGACGGCGACGAAGCCGGAAGCGCGACGCCGGTCGGGGCAACGGCGGAGCTCTTCCGCGAGGCGCTGGCCCAGAAACGCACCGCTGAGTTGGAGCGGGGCCTCACCCTGGTCGGGCCGCATCGCGATGACCTCCGTCTGAGCATCCGGGGTCTGCCCGTCAAGGGTTATGCCTCGCACGGTGAGTCGTGGTCGGTCGCACTCGCCCTGCGGCTTGCGTCGGCACAGCTGCTGCGGGCCGAGTCGCGCAGTGGAGATCCCGTCCTGATCCTCGATGACGTCTTCGCTGAGCTCGATGCCCAGAGGCGCGCCCGACTGTCGGACCTCACGGCTCAGTTCGAACAGGTCATCGTGACCGCGGCCGTGTGGGAGGACGTTCCCGAGGCCCTTCGACGACGGACGGTCCGGATCGAGAACGGGCGCATCGTTCCCGATCCCCCCGGACCGTTCGACGAGGCATCCGGTGTCTGAGGAGGACTCGCCCGCGGTGGCGGAGGACGCGGTCGACGCTCCTTCGCTGACGGTCGCGACGTACTTGCGATTGCGGGGGATCGCGGCGCCGAGATCGCGGAAACGCCGCAGGATCCGCGATGCCGAGGGCGAGAACGTCCCGTTCGCGCCGGGACGCGACCCGCACGGACTCGGGGATGTCATGGCCGATCTCACCCGGGAAGCCGGGTGGAATACACACCTGGCGAGTGAGGACGTGCTGCGTCGCTGGGCGGATGTCGCGGGTTCCCAGACCGCGGAGCACGCCCGCCCCGTCTCGCTCGAGGGCGGAATCATGACGGTCCAGTGTGATTCGACGGCGTGGGCCCGGCAGCTCTCGAGTCTGCGCGCCGACATCCTGACGCGCATCATCCGCGAGCACCCCGATGCGGGCATCACGGCGGTGCGCTTTGTGGGGCCGGACGTTCCCTCGTGGAAATGGGGCCCCAGGACTATTCCAGGGCGCGGTCCACGCGATACCTACGGCTGAATGAGCATTTGGGGTGCCGTAAGCGATTTCATCCCCGGAGAGGGCCGTGTGATGCGAAATATCGGTCCTCGCTCAGATAGACTGGAAGGGACGACTTTCCCTATCTGGAGCGCCTCTTCTCTATGACTTCTGACTCATTCGATAGCGCTCAATCCGGCAGCAAGACCGCCCCCGAACCTCACGCGTACGGCGCGGACGAGATTCAGGTTCTCGAAGGGCTCGAGGCGGTACGCAAGCGCCCCGGTATGTACATCGGTTCGACCGGTCCGCGAGGACTGCATCACCTGGTGTACGAGATCGTCGACAACTCCGTCGATGAGGCTCTGGCCGGGTACTGCGACACGATCGATGTCACGATCCTGCCCGACGGCGCGGTCCGCGTGATCGACAACGGTCGAGGTATCCCCGTCGATATCCACCGCACCGAAGGAAAATCGACCGTCGAGGTCGTTCTGACGGTTTTGCACGCGGGTGGAAAGTTCGGCGGCGGCGGATACGCGGTGTCCGGCGGTCTGCACGGCGTCGGATCGTCTGTCGTGAACGCGCTTTCGTCGCGCCTCGAGGTCGAGGTTCGGCGCCAGGGCTACGTCTGGCGGCAGTCCTACGGCGGGGGTGGTGTGCCCAAGGCTCCGCTCGAGCGCGCGGAAGAGAGCTCCGAAACGGGAACGACGATCACGTTCTGGCCGGACGAGACCATCTTCGAGACGGTCGACTTCGATTACGACACTCTCCGCACCCGCTTCCAGCAGATGGCATTCCTGAACAAGGGCCTGCGCATCGACCTGCACGACGAGCGTCCCGAAAAGGCCTACGACGAAGAGGTCGAGGGACAGCTGGTTCTGCAGCAGCCGACCGACAGCTTCCTCTACGAGCGTGGTCTCGTCGACTACGTCGAGTACCTCAACAAGGTGCGCAAGGCCGAAGCGGTCAACGACGTCATCATCGACTTCGAGTCCGAAGCTCCGGACAAGAAGATCGCCATGGAGATGGCGATGCAGTGGACGACGAGTTACACCGAGAACGTCTTCACGTATGCGAACACCATCAACACGCACGAGGGCGGCACGCACGAAGAAGGTTTCCGCGCCGCTCTGACAACCCTCGTCAACAAATACGCGCGAGCGAACAATCTCCTCAAGGAGAAGGACGAGAATCTGTCGGGCGATGACGTCCGCGAGGGCCTCACGGCCGTCATCTCGGTCAAGCTCTCCGAGCCGCAGTTCGAGGGACAGACGAAGACCAAGCTCGGCAACACCGAAGCCAAGGCGTTCGTGCAGAAGGTGGTCGGCGATCAACTCGGTGACTGGTTCGACCGCAACCCGACGCAGGCGAAGAACATCATCCGCAAGGCGATCGACGCGGCCACCGCGCGACTCGCCGCGCGCAAGGCCCGCGAGACGGCGCGACGCAAGAGCGTGTTCGAGTCCGCGTCGATGCCCGACAAGCTAAAAGACTGCACGAGCAAGGACCCCTCGATCAGCGAGATCTTCCTGGTGGAGGGTGACTCGGCCGGCGGTTCCGCGGTGCAGGGTCGCGATCCCCACACTCAGGCGATCCTCGCGCTCCGGGGAAAGATCCTGAACGTCGAGCGCGCGCGCATCGACCGTGCTCTCGGCAACAACGAGATCCAGGCGATGATCCAGGCCTTCGGCACGGGTATCGGCGAAGATTTCGACATCGCCAAGTCGCGCTACCACAAGGTCGTGCTGATGGCCGATGCCGACGTCGACGGCCAGCACATCACGACCCTGCTCCTGACGCTGCTGTTCCGATACATGCGCGGGCTCATCGAAGCCGGCTACGTGTACCTCGCTCAGCCCCCGCTGTACCGCCTCAAGTGGTCGAACTCGGCGCACGAGTACGTATACAGCGACCGTGAGCGCGACGCCCTGCTGACCGCCGGCCTGGCCGCGGGCAAGCGGATCCCGAAGGACAACGCGATCCAGCGCTATAAGGGTCTCGGTGAGATGAACGACAAGGAGCTGTGGGAGACCACGATGGATCCCCAGTCCCGCACGCTCCTGCAGGTGACGATCGAGGATGCCGCGGCCGCCGACGAGATCTTCTCGACGCTGATGGGTGAGGACGTCGAATCCCGACGCACGTTCATCCAGCGCAACGCCAAGGATGTCCGTTTCCTCGACATCTAGATCCGACACCGGATCCCGACGAATCTGACGCACACGAAGAAAAGACGCCATGACTGACGAAGACCGCCCCGACGCCACGCCGGCGCACGATCACGGACGCATCGACCAGGTCGACCTGCAGTCCGAGATGCAGCGCAGCTATCTCGACTACGCGATGGCCGTCATCGTCGGGCGTGCGCTGCCGGATGTTCGCGATGGTCTGAAGCCCGTGCACCGCCGTGTGATCTACGGGATGTACGACGGTGGCTTCCGTCCCGACAAGGGCTTCTCGAAGTGCGCCCGCGTCGTCGGCGAGGTGATGGGTCAATACCACCCACACGGTGACTCCCCGATCTACGACGCCCTCGTGCGTCTCGTTCAGCCGTGGTCGCTCCGCTACCCCCTGGCCGATGGGCAGGGCAACTTCGGGTCTCCCGGCAACATGGGTGCGGCTGCGCCCCGTTATACCGAGACCAAGATGGCGACGCTCGCGCTCGAGATGGTGCGCGACATCGAAGAAGAGACCGTCGACTTCACCGACAACTACGACGGCCGCACGCAGGAACCCACGGTTCTGCCCGCGAGGTTCCCGAACCTGCTGGTCAACGGTTCCGTCGGCATCGCGGTCGGCATGGCGACCAACATCCCTCCGCACAACCTGCGCGAGGTCGCAGACGGCGTGCTGTGGTCGCTCGAGAACCCGGATGCTTCGCGCGAAGAGCTGCTCGAGGCCCTGATGCAGCGGGTCCACGGTCCCGACTTCCCGACGGGCGCTCAGATCCTCGGCGTGCGGGGCATCCACGAGGCGTACCGCACGGGTCGCGGCTCGATCACGATGCGCGCCGTCGTCTCCGTGGAAGAGATCCAGGGGCGTACGTGCCTGGTCATCACCGAACTGCCGTACCAGGTCAACCCCGACAACCTCGCGATCAAGATCCGCGACCTCGCCCGCGACGGCAAGATCTCGGGGATCGCCGACATTCGCGACGAGACATCGGGCCGCACCGGCCAGCGCCTCGTGATCGTGCTCAAGCGTGATGCCGTCGCCAAGGTCGTGCTGAACAACCTGTACAAGCACACACAGCTGCAGGAGAACTTCGGCGCGAACATGCTCGCGATCGTCGATGGTGTGCCCCGCACCCTGTCGCTCGACGCGTTCGTATCGCTGTGGATCACGCACCAGATCGAAGTGATCGTGCGCCGCACCACCTACCGTCTGCGCAAGGCCGAAGAGCGCATGCACATCCTGCGCGCGTATCTGAAGGCGCTCGACGCGCTCGACGAGGTCATCGCGCTCATCCGTCGTTCGCCGTCGGCCGACGACGCGCGTGAGGGTCTGCAGAAGCTCCTCGACATCGACGACCTGCAGGCTCGTGCGATCCTCGAGCTGCAACTGCGGCGCCTCGCCGCCCTCGAGCGCCAAGCGATCATCGACGAGGCCGAGAAGATCACGGCCCAGATCGTCGACTTCCAGGACATCCTGGCGAGCCCCGTCCGTCAGCGCACGATCGTCCGCGACGAGCTGACCGAGATCGTGGCGAAGCACGGCGATGACCGCCGCACCGAGATCCTGATGGGCTTCGACGGCGACATGTCGATGGAAGACCTCATCCCGGAAGAAGAGATGGTCGTCACCGTCACGCGCGATGGATACATCAAGCGCACGCGCAGCGACAACTATCGGGCGCAGCACCGCGGCGGCAAGGGCGTCAAGGGTGCGCAGTTGCGCGCAGACGATGTCGTCGAGCACTTCTTCGTCACCACGACCCACCACTGGCTGCTGTTCTTCACGAACAGAGGCCGCGTGTATCGCGCCAAGGCGTACGAGCTGCCAGAGGCCGGACGCGACGCCAAGGGTCAGCACGTCGCCAACCTGTTGGCGCTGCAGCCGGGCGAAGAGATCGCGCAGGTGCTCGACATCCGCGATTACAGCGTCGCGACCTACCTGGTGCTGGCCACGCGCGGCGGCTTGGTGAAGAAGACGCGTCTGACCGAGTACGACACGAACCGCCAGGGTGGCATCATCGCGATCAGCCTGCGCGAGGGTGATGAGCTCGAGAGTGCTCTCCTGGTCGAGGCGGACGACGACATCCTGCTCATCTCGCGCCACGGCATGTCGTTGCGCTTCACGGCGGATGACGATGCGCTGCGTCCCATGGGTCGCTCGACGGCCGGGGTCAAGGGAATGTCGTTCCGCGGAGAAGACAGTCTGTTGTCGGCGAGCGTCGCCCCCCAGAACGGCGGAGCCGTCGGGAACTACGTCTTCGTCGTGACCGACGGAGGCTACGCCAAGCGCACCGCAGTCGCCGAATACCGCGGTCAATCCCGAGGCGGGCTCGGTATCAAGGTGGCCAAATTGAGCGACGATCGGGGCGTGCTCGCGGGTGGTTTGATCGTCGGCGAGGACGACGAGGTCTTGGTGGTTCTTGCCAGTGGCAAGGTGGTACGCTCCTCCGTGGCCGAGGTGCCTGCCAAGGGTCGCAACACGATGGGTGTCGTGTTCGCCCGTCCCGGCGACGACGACCGGATCATCGCGATCGCCCGTAACGGGGAGAGGAGCGTCGACGTGGAGCAGCCGGTCGAACCCATCCCCACCGACATCGCCGAGTCGACACCCGTTACGCCCACGGAAGAGAGTTCTGACGCATGAGCACCGTTGCCGACAAGCTGGCCAAGAAGTCGAGCCGACAGGGCAGCTCGAAGCAGGTGCGCCTGCGTCTCGTCTATATCGACTTCTGGTCGGCCGTGAAGCTGTCGTTCCTTGCGGCCGTGGCGATCGCCATCGTGACAGTGGTGTCGTTCTTCCTGATCTTCATGGTCGTACAGACGACGGGCCTGATCGGACAGTTCGACGAGTTCTTCCAGAGCTTCTCCGAGAACGGCGTCCGGATCTCCGATCTCGTGGGCCTGCCACAGGTCATGGCGTTCGCCGCCGTGGTTGCGATTCTCAACCTGATCGTCGTCACGGTGCTCGGTGCTGTCGTCGCGGGCATCTACAATCTCGCGGTGAAGATCACCGGCGGCCTGCTCGTCGGATTCACCTCGAACTAGTCGCGGCGGGTCAGACCACCCCGCTGGTTCCGAGCAGGGACCCGATCAGCCACGTAACGGCCAGCGCGAGCGTCCCACCGACCACCAGTCGGAGGACTGCGCGGCCGCGGCTCGCGCCGCCCAGGATGGCCGAGACCCATCCCGTGATGGCAAGTGCAATCAGCACTGCCACGAAGGTGACCGGCACTCGCCAGTCGGGCGGCGGAAGCAGGATCGCGAGTAGAGGAAGCAGTGCGCCGACCGTAAAGGCGACGGCCGACGATAGTGCGGCCTGCCACGGACTCACGAGGTCGTCCTGGTCGATGTGTAGCTCTACTTCGAGATGAGCGGCCAGGGCGTTGTGCCGGGTGAGTTCTTCGGCGACCTGTCGCGCGGTCGCCTCAGAGAGTCCGCGCTCTCGATACAACCCGGCCAACTCTTCCAGCTCTTCGGCGGGCATATCGTGCAACTCTGCCGTCTCTTTCGCTATCAGCGCTCGCTCGCCGTCGCGCTGGCTGCTCACCGAGACGTATTCGCCGAGTGCCATCGAAATCGCCCCACCCACGAGCCCAGCGATTCCGGCGACCAACAGCGCCGCCGAGTCGGTTGTGGCACCGGCAACACCGACGACGAGCGCAGCGACCGAGACGATGCCGTCATTGGCGCCGAGTACACCCGCTCGGAGCCAGTTGAGTCGCTGACCGATACCGCCGGCGTGTGCTTCGCCGACGTGTCCAGCAACCTCATCTGTCATGTGCTCAGTCAATCGCGTGGGCGGTCCCACGACAACACCTGCGCGATTCGCGCGAAGCGCGCAGGTCGGGTAAAGTCTTGGAGGTTGCGGGGCTATAGCTCAGGCGGTTAGAGCGCTTCACTGATAATGAAGAGGTCCCAGGTTCAAGTCCTGGTAGCCCCACCAATCCGTCCCGCGGGGCCTTAGCTCAGTTGGTAGAGCGCCTGCTTTGCAAGCAGGATGTCAGGAGTTCGATTCTCCTAGGCTCCACAGTTTTTCTGGTCGCCAGCGACTGAGGATGGTGTCATGGCCATGGACATCCGAGTCGCGGCGTACGGCGTCGTCCTCGACTCCGCCGGTCGTGTGCTGCTGGCGCACTGGAACGAGGGCCGCCGTGCCGCGTGGACTCTGCCTGGCGGAGGGCTCGAGGACGGTGAGGACCCAGCGGATGCCGCACGCCGTGAGATTCGGGAAGAGACGGGCTACCGCGTGGCGGTCGGTGACCTCTTAGGTATTCACTCCCGTGTCATCCCGGCGTCCCGCAGGATCCCGTTGGGACCGCCGGATCCGCTCCACGCTCTCCGTATCGTCTACCGGGCCCGCGTCACGGGTGGTCGCCTGCGCAACGAGGTGGGCGGATCGACCGATCGGGCGGACTGGTTCACGCTCGCGTCCATCCGCTCACTGCAACGTGTGAAGCTCGTCGACATCGCGCTCGGCATGGCCGGCCTGATCTGACTCGTCAGCCGATCGGCTGCGAGATGTCCGCCACCGTTGCCGCGAGCGCAGCGAGAAGGGCGTCCGAATCGGCGAACAGACTGTAACCGTGAGCGCCGGCTCCGAGGGCCACACGCCCCGAGATGGTCTCGTCGGCGTAGACGGGCCACGCGGTCGAGCTCCCGAGGGGAACGATCGTGCCGCGTTCGTATCCGGTCGCAGCGAGGGCTCGTTCCGGATCGGGCAGCTGCAGCTTGTTCACCCCAACGACGGCGCGGAGCTTCGCCCACGCGATCTGCCGATCCCCGGGGATCAAGGCGAAGAGGTAGGTGTCATCGCTGCGCTTCACGACGAGGGTCTTGACGATTTTCTGCGGCTCAATGCCGAGCAAGCCGGCAGCCTCATGAAGGCTGCCGGCTTCCGGACGCTCGCGGATCTCGATGTCGAGACCCAGATCGGATGCCGCCGACCGCACACGCGCGGTGGCGGCATCCGGATCACTCATCGGGGGAGCGAAGCGGGTCGTCGGCAACCCAGAGCTCGTCGTCGGCGCGCAGCGTCTGCCACGCGGCGTAGAGCACACCGGCAGCGGCGATCACGCCGAGGACGATCGCGATGACACCGCCCGTGCTTACGCCGGGCTTCTTGGGCTCGAGCACGGCCAGCTTCTTCGACATGGCCTTGGTGGCCTTCTTGCTGTACGAGTCCGCCTTCTTGCCGAAGCTCTTGGCGTCGGGAAGTGCGAACCCACGGCCGCTCGCGAGGCGCGACCGGGTGTCGTTGGCGGCATCCCAGACCGAAAGCGCGGAACCGACGACGCCGCCGACGGCCGGCACGACCCGGTGCTGGAGAACGTCACGGCTCACCGCGGCGCTCTTGTGCACGACAGGTGCGACGCGCTGATCGTACGTCGCCTGGACGGCGGGGCCGACCTGCTCACGCGAGTAGTTACCGAGCTGACGGCTCGCTTCACGGGCGATGCCCGCGGCTTCTCCTACGAGCACCTGCTGCGTCTGCCACACTTTGTTGGCGGAATCCTGCAGCTTGCGGAGCTCTTTCTTGCGCTTACGACTCAGGCCCACGGCTGCCTCCTTGTTCGTCGGGGGCGACGATGCGCCCCTCCCCATCTTGCCACGGTGAGCCGGTCAGGCCAGAGTTCGCGGCAAACTCCTATGCCAGAATGGATCAATGCCGCATCACACCGCTGTCGCCACACTGCACACCAACCACGGCGACATTGTCGTCAACCTTTACGGTGACCACGCTCCCCGCACGGTTCGCAACTTCATCGGGCTCTCCGACGGAACCGGCGAGTGGACCGATCCCGCCACCGGCAAGCCCGGCGAAGGCGCCCTCTACACCGATGTGGTCTTCCACCGCATCATCCCCGGGTTCATGATCCAGGGCGGCGACCCGCTCGGACAGGGCACCGGAGGACCGGGCTATAACTTCGACGACGAGATCAGCCCCGAGCTCAACTTCAACGCGCCCTACGTGCTTGCTATGGCCAACGCCGGCTTGCGCCGCAACGCGATCACGGGCAAGGCCGAGGGCACGAACGGCTCGCAGTTCTTCATCACGACGGATCCCACGCCGTGGCTGCAGGGCAAGCACACGATCTTCGGTGAGGTCGCGGACGACGCCTCGCGCGCCGTGGTCGACACCATCGGCGCCGTGCCCACAGCGGGCGGCGATCGGCCGATCGAGCCCGTCGTTCTGCAGTCGGTCGACATCGTCACGGTCTGACGCGTCGCGTGAGCGCTGACGGGGCACGTAATCCCGAGGACTTCTGTTACCGGCATCCCGACCGCCGGAGCTACGTGCTCTGTCAGCGCTGTTTGCGCACCATCTGCCCCGAGTGCCAGACACAGGGAGCGGTCGGGGTCATCTGCCCCGAATGTATGAAGGCACAGCGGGCCGATACCCCCACACCTGTGCGCCGCGCGCGAGCGTCCGTTCGCGCGATGAGCGGTCGTCCCTTGGTGACGTACTGGATCGTCGGGGTGACCGTCGCACTATTCGTGCTCGACTACATCCCCGGGCTCGATCTCACGAGCGCGTTCTTCTTCAACAGTGTGTATCTCGTTCCCGACGGCTGGTACGGCTTCCAGCCGTGGCGGCTGCTGACCGACATGCTGGCTCACTCCGGGCTCTGGCACGTCGGGCTGAACATGTTGGCCGTGTGGATGATCGGACGAAGCCTCGAGCCCCTGCTCGGCCATGTCCGTTTTCTCGTTCTCTACGTGCTCGCGGGCCTGGCCGGTTCGGTGGCCGTGGCCCTGCTCGCTCCCGGCACTTCGGTCGTCGGTGCTTCGGGGGCCGTCTTCGGATTGCTCGGCGCGCTGCTCGTGATCGGTCGCCACATCGGCGCGAACATCACGGGCATCCTGATCATCGTCGGCATCAACCTGGTGATCGGTTTCTTGCCGGGCTTCTCGATCTCGTGGCAGGCGCACGTCGGCGGTCTCGCCGCCGGAGCGCTCGCGGGTCTGATCTTCGCGCGAACCCGCCGTGCCGATCAGCGCGGACTGCAGTACGGTCTGCTCGCCGGGCTGGCAGCGGTGCTTCTCGCGCTCTGCGCGGTGCCCGCAGTGATCGGTTGAGAGCCGTTGTCCACAGGGTTCTGCACAGCTGTGGAGAATTACACGCGTGTAAGTAGTGCGCTCAGCGCCAGCGCGTCGTCATCAAAAAGCCGATGAGGGCGATGCCGAAGCCAATGGCCAGGTTCCATGCGCCGATACCGGGAACGGGCAGTGTGCCGTTGCTCAGATAGAAGACGAGAACCCAGGCGAGGCCCAGGAGCATGAAGCCGACCATGACCGGCAGGAACCAAACGGGATTGGGGGCGTCGACGTCGCGACGGGGCGCGCCGGGGTCGACGTCGTCAGATCGGGACATGAGGCCATTGTAGCGGGGAGGCCGCACACAGCACGGTGGCCTAGGATCGGCGCGTGGATATGCGCGAACCGGGGGGACAGCGAGGAGCTGCCGATCCGGCGCGCTCGGAGGCGGCGACGAACTCCGAAGCGGCGGACACACGGCGGGGTCGCGCGCGGCGCGGTCGAAAGATCTCCGTCATCGGAGTCGCCGGCGAATTGCTCCTGACGGCCGGCGTCGTCGTGTTGCTGTTCGTCGGGTGGCAGATGTGGATCGGCGATCAGATCGCGGCGGCCCAGAACAGGGCCGATGCGCTGGCACTCGCCGAAGAGTGGCAGGACTCGCCGCCACCCATCGCGAATCCAGCCCCGTCTGCGCCAGCGGCTTCCGAAGAGCCCGCGGCGCCCGGCACGCCGGTTGAACCCGTGATCGCCCCCGAACCTGGCGATGGCGAGGAGTTCGGCATCATGTACGTCCCCCGCTTCGGCGCAGACTTTGCCGCGCGCATCGGCGGCGGCGTCTCTCGGGCGCGCACCCTCGACACGATCGGAATCGGGCACTACCCGGGCACTCAGATGCCCGGCGAGGTCGGCAACTTCGCCGTTGCCGCGCACCGCACCGGTTTCGGTGGGGCGCCGTTCTACGCGATCGACGAGTTGCGGGTCGGCGATCCGATCATCATCGAAACCCAGGACGGCTGGTACACGTACCGTTTCCGCACGCTCGAGTACGTGCGGCCCTCGGCGGTGGACGTGCTGGCCCCGGTCCCGCAGGACACGCTCACGGGCGCGGGGGGGCGCTACCTGACCATGACGAGCTGTTCACCCAAGCACACGATCGCGGAGCGCATCATCGCGTACTCGGTTTTCGAATCCTTCCAGCCCCGGGCGGACGGGCCACCCGAGGGTGTCCCCGGGGCGGTGGCTTCCTGATGTACGGCGCACTCTGGCGCGTACTGCCCGGTCCGTGGTGGATCCGGACGCTGATCCTGCTCGTGGTTGCGGCGGCGATCGTGTACGCCCTGTTCTTCTACGTCTTCCCCGTTGTCGCGGTCTGGATCACACCCGAAGAGGTCACGGTCCAGTGACCTTCCGGGTGCTCGTCGTCGACAACGATGACAGCTTCGTCTTCACGCTCGTCGACTACCTCACCCAGCTGGGCGCGCGGGTCGAGATCGTCCGGAGTCGGGACGTCCCGGTCGGATCCGTTCGAAAGATCCTGGGTGAGCACGATGCCGTTCTGCTCTCGCCCGGACCGGGTTCGCCGGGCGAGGCCGGCGCCTCCATCGCGATCGTGCGCGCGGCCGAAGCGATGCGGATGCCCCTGCTCGGTGTGTGCCTCGGGCACCAGGCGATCGCCGAGGCCTTCGGGGGCGTCGTGACCACGGCTGCCGAGCTGATGCACGGCAAGACCTCGAGCGTCGTGCACGACGGCACCGGGCTGTTCGAGGGCATCACGGCACCGTTCACGGCGACGCGATATCACTCGCTCGCGGTGCTGGAGGATCCGCTTCCCGTCGAACTGCAGGTGACCGCGCGAACCGACGGCGGCGTGATCATGGCGCTGGAGCATCGCACGGCGCCGCTGCGGGGCGTTCAGTTCCACCCCGAGAGCGTGCTCACCGAGGGTGGCCACCGGCTGCTCGCGAACTGGCTCGCCGAGTCGGGCATGCCCGAGGCTCTCGCCGCGGCGGATGGCAAGCATCCGCTCGTCGGCTCCTCGTAAACGGCCTTTCGCGATCAGGTCGTCGCCGACGACGGGGCGCTCCGGCTACGGCGCGGTGCCCGTGCAGACGGTCAGTGCGATCGTCGAGCCGACCGCGGCTTCGCCCGGCGGAATCGACTGCTGCGTCACGATCTCGGGATCCGTCGCGACACAGCTCGGGTCTTCGATGCGACTCACCGTGAGTTGGATGCTCGGCCCGGTGATGCTGTCGGTCGCCGCCTGCAGGGTGAATCCGACGTAGTTGATGATCGGCACACGTCCGGTCGCCGTCACCAGGTTGACCGTCGACCCGACGATGACGCTCTCGTCCGCGACTGGCGATGACGAGATGACCGTGCCCTCGGCTTTACCGGGCACGCTTCGCGACGTGATCTGCCCGACCCTGAGTCCCGCTGCTTCGATCGCGGCGCGGGCGTCTGCCTCGGACAAGCCCTCGAGAGGCGGGACCGGCGTGGTTTCCGCGCCCGTGGAGACGTACACCGTGACGTCCTGACCCTCGGTGACGCCGACTCCCGCCGCCGGGACGGTGCGAACGACCGAACCCTCGGCGACGGTGTCGCTCGCCTCATCTCGGCGCACCGCATTCAGGTCTGCTTCGGCAAGGGCGCTGTTGGCAGCCTCGTAGGTTTGACCGATCACGGACGGTACGACGCGTGCCGTCGTGGGAACGTCCGACTGCGGCTGGATCGTGACGATCCAGAAGAAGAGCGAGATGATCACCACGGCGAGCACGGCAACCCCGGTCCAGATCCAGGCCGCGGGTGGCCCGCTCTGCGTGCGGGCCATCGTTTCGTCGGTGCTCAACTGACGCAGCGAACGTGCGGTCTCGGCCGCCTGGCGCGGGTTCGCACCATACAGCTCGGTGGTCAGTGCGCCGAGCTGACGCTTGCTGGGGGCGGCGCCGCCGACGGCCGCCGACAGGGCGCTGCGGAACTGCTCGGCGGATTGATACCGCTGGAACGGATCCTTCGCGAGTGCGCGCAGCACGACGGCGTCGAGCGCGCGTGAGACGTCGGGGTTGAGCTCGGACGGAGCATCCGGTGTCTCGCTCACGTGCTGGTAGGCCACCGCGACCGGGGACTCGCCCCGGAACGGGGCGCGACCGGTGAGGAGCTCGAACAGCACGACGCCCGTCGAGTACAGGTCGGCTCGGCCGTCGACGGCTTCACCCTTGGCCTGCTCGGGAGAGAAGTACGCTGCCGTTCCGAGGATCGCGGTCGTGTCGGCGACGGTGGACGAAGAATCCGAAACCGCGCGCGCGATGCCGAAGTCCATCACCTTGACCTGTCCGACCCCGGAGGGGTCGCCTGCGCTGAGCCCTGTCGAAGCGTCCGTGATCATCACGTTGCCGGGCTTGATGTCGCGGTGCACGACGCCCGCGCGGTGCGAATACTCCAGCGCCTCGAGGATCCCGTCGACGTAGCGGACGGCGTCGGCTTCGGGCACCGGCCCGGCGTCGATGACGTCCTTCAGAAGGGCACCCTCGACGAGTTCCATCACGATGTAGGGGACGGGATGCGTCGTCCCATCCGGGTCGCGCTCGGTCTCTTCTCCGGCATCGAACACGCGCACGATCGTAGGGTTCGCCATCCGGGACGCCGCCTGGGCCTCGAGGCGGAATCGCGTGCGGAACGCCGCGTCGTCTGCCAGCTCGCGCTTCAGCACCTTGATCGCGATCGCGCGCCCGAGTGTCAGATCGTACCCACGGTAGACCGAAGCCATTCCCCCACGACCGACGAGCTCGTCGATGCGATATCGACCGGACAGCACGCGTGGCTCATTCGTCACGGGGTACTCCTCGTCGATGGGGAAGGGGGACTTCCTAGCCTAGGTGGCGGCTATGGATCGGATGGCTCGACGCGACGTAGCGGATCAGGGCGCGGGGGGAGTCGGCGTGGCGGCGGCCGCGGTGATCGTCGCCGCGGCTTCCGGTGAATCGGGGGAGTTCCGGTCGCCGCCCGGTCCGCCCGTGCACGTCACCGTGTACTTGACGATGAGCGATTGCCCGGCGTTCTCGCTGACCTCGATCGGCGCGGTCCGCTGGTTGGCGGCGATCACGATCGACGACTGTCCGTTCGAGAACAGGCCGTTCGAGGCCGTCAGGTTGTACGAGAGCACAGAGCCGGTGCCGGCGGCGCAGCTGTACCCCGACCACTGGACGTCGACGGTGTCACCCGCGGTGACCGTCGTGACGGGGGTTCCGCCGTCCTGGATCGTCGGAGCGCCGGGGGTGGTCATCGGCGTGACCGAGGCGTACCGGGTCAGCTCGATGGTTGTGCCCTGGGCGACGTTGGGGCCGGAGGGGTTCACGTCGTAGACGAGCCCCACTTCATCCTCGGTCGTCGCCGCGTTGCCGTCGGCGCACGAGGAGTTCATGCCGGCATCCGTCAGTATCTGACGCGCCGCCTCGCACTCCTGGCCGACGAGATCGAGTGCATCCACATCCACTGTCGTGGGTGTCGGGGCGGGTTCGGTCGACGAGGTGGACGGAGTCGGCGCTGTCGACGTGGGGGAGCCCGTCGGATCCGCGCCGCCGCCCTGGTTCGCCAACAGCGCCCATACGGCACCGCCGAGCACGAGCAGCAGCAGGACGATCAGGGCGACCAGCGGCCAGGTCCACGGGCTGCGCTTACGCGGCGGTGCTTCGTCGATCGTTGTCGCCGTGGCTCCCGTGGCATCGCCCGGCGTGAGAAGACGCGTGGCGGCGTCGAGCGGGGCCGCCGAGGTCAGCAGCTGCGTCGCGTCGTCCGTGGCGGCGACACCGGTCGCGATGGCGGGAATCGCGGCAGCGGCGGCCGCGATGTCTCCGCGACGCAGCGCGGTTGCCGCACGCGCGACGACCGCGGTGGAGCTCGGGCGATCGTCGGGCTTCTTCGCGATCATGGCGAAAACGAGGTTCTGCACCGGAACCGCGACGGTCGGCGGCAGCGGCGGGGGCTGCTCGTTGATCTGCGCCATTGCGATCGCGACCTGCGACTCGCCCGTGAAGGGACGCTTGCCGGCCAGGCACTCGTACGCGACGATGCCGAGCGAGTAGACGTCGGTCGCGGCCGAGGCGGGGTGGCCCGAGGCCTGCTCGGGCGAGAGGTACTGCACGGTTCCCATGACCTGGCCGGTGGCCGTCAGGGGCACCTGGTCGGCGATGCGCGCGATGCCGAAGTCGGTGATCTTCACGCGTCCGTCGGGCGTGATCAGCAGGTTGCCCGGCTTGATGTCGCGGTGCACCAGGCCGGCCGCGTGTGCGGCCTGGAGAGCAGCGGATGTCTGCGCGACGATGTCGAGCGTCTTGTCGGTCGACAGAGTGCCGTCGCGCTCGAGGATCGTCGACAGGGCTTCGCCCGGGACAAGTTCCATGACCAGGAAGGCGCTGCCGTTCTCTTCGCCGTAGTCGAACACGCTGGCGATGCCCTCGTGGTTGACCAGGGCGGCGTGGCGAGCCTCGGCGCGGAAGCGCTCGAGGAAGCCGGGGTCGCCCATGTACTCGTCTTTGAGGATCTTGATCGCGACTGTCCGGCCGATGACGTGGTCGGTGGCCTCCCAGACCTCGCCCATGCCACCGATCGCGATGCGCGAGATCAGTTCGTAGCGGCCGCCGAAGGACACTCCCTGTGTGGGTCTCATCGCTCCAGCACCGCCTCCATGACCGCCTTGCCGATCGGGGCCGCGAGCAGATTCGATCCGCCTTGCTGGCCTCGTCCTGCGCCGTTCTCCAGCACAACCGCGACCGCTACCTGCGGGTCATCCGCGGGCGCGAAGCCCGTGAACCAGAGGGTGTACGGAGCGGTCGCACCGTTCTCCGCCGTACCGGTTTTTCCGGCCACCTCTACGCCGTCTATTCTTGCACCCGACGCCACGCCGTTCTGGACATTCGCCACCATCATCTGGGTCATGGTCGCTGCATCCTCTTCGCTCAGGGCACGTTCGAACTCTTCGTTGTCGAAGGTCTGTTGCACCGACAGATCGGGGCCGATCACGCGGTCGACCATGCGGGGGTTCATCACGACGCCCTGGTTCGCGATTCCGGCCGAGACCATCGCGATCTGCAGCGGGGTCGCGCGGACATCGCCCTGGCCGAAGCCCGACAGTGCGGTCTGCGCGTCGTCGAGTGCCCGCGGGTACGTCGATGCGGTCGACTCGAGCGGCATCATGAACGACGCGTTGAAGCCGTACTTCTCGGCCTCTTCGCGGATCGCACTGTCGCCCAGTTCGACCGCGAGTTGGGCCATCGGGATGTTGCACGAGAGGCGGAGTGCGTCAGCCAACGTGACCGATTCGCCCGGCCCGCACGTACCGCCACCGGAGTTGTTGATGAAGTCGGACGATCCCGGCAGTTGCCACTGAGCGGGGTTCGCGAAGGTCGATTCGGGTGTGTAGCGACCCGAAGACAGCGCCGCCGATGCGACGACGAGCTTGAAGGTCGAACCCGGGGGGTTCAGAGTTCCCGCGATGGCACGGTTCGACAGGGGACGCAGGGGGTCCGCTTCGAGCGCCGCGTACGCGTCGTTGACCTCGGACGAGCTGTGAGCGGCGAGCAGGTTGGTGTCGAAACTCGGGGTCGTGACCATCGCGAGGACGCGACCGGTGGTCGGCTCGATCGCGATCACCGCGCCCTCATAGCCCTGCAGGGCGTCCCAGGCGGCCTGTTGCGCGCGCGGAAGAAAGCTCGTGGCGACGTTCGAGCCCTGCGGCTTCTGACCCGTGATGATCTGATCGAGGCGCTGCAGGAACTGCGATCCGGACGTGCCGCTGAGATCCTGATTCATCGCGCTCTCGAGCCCGGTTCGGGAGTTCAGCAGGGGGTTGATGTATCCCGTGACGGGGGCCCACATCGCCGCATCTGTGTAGATCCGCTGGAACGAGTAGATGTCATCCGAAGGCACGGAGTAGGCGATGGCCGCACCATCCGCGATGATCGCCCCGCGCTGCACCTGGTAGGCGTCGTACAGTGCACGCGTGTTCGCGGGGTTCTCGGCCAGAGTGTCGACCTGGACGACCTGGATCCAGCTGGTTGCGCCGAACAGCGCGAGGAACATGGCGAGCATGACGACGGATAGGCGGCGGAGTTCTTTGTTCATCCGATGACCACCCGGGGACGTGAGCGCACGGCGTCCGAGACGCGCAAGAAGAGAGCCACGATGAGCCAGTTCGCGACGAGCGACGAACCACCGGCAGCGAGGAACGGCGTCGTCAGCCCCGTCAGCGGGATCAAGCGGGTCACTCCGCCGACCATGATGAAGACCTGCAGGGCGATCGTGAATGCCAAGCCGGTCGCGAGGAGCTTGCCGAAGTCATCCTGGCCGGCGAGTCCGATCCGGATGCCTCGGCTGACGAAGAGCATGTACAGGCACAGGATCGCGAAGACACCGATGAGCCCGAGCTCTTCGCCGAGGCTCGGGACGATGTAGTCGCTCTGCGACAGCGGCGTCAGATAAGGACGGCCCTGGCCGAGACCCGTACCGATCAGGCCGCCCTGCGCGAGGCCGAAGATGCCCTCGACGAGCTGGTAGCTCCCCCCCGTGCGTTCGATGACCTCGGGATCGAAGGCGTGCCACCAGGCCGAGATGCGCGACCCGACGTACGTCATGACCTGTGAGGCGATGAACACGCCGGCAAAAGCCAGCCCCAGCCCGATCACGACCCAGCTGGTGCGGCCCGTCGCGGTGTAGAGCATCGCGATGAACATGCCGAAGATCAGCACCCCCGTGCCGAGATCTCGTTGCAGCACGATGATCGCGAGCGAGACGACCCAGATGATCAGCAGGGGCCCGATCTCGCGCGCGCGCGGCCAGGTCATGCCGAGAAAACGGTGGCCGGTCGATGTGAGGCTCTCGCGCGTACGGACGAGGTAGCCGGCGAAGAAGATCGCCAGGGCGATCTTGGCCAGCTCGGCGGGCTGAAAACTGAAGAAGCCACCGATCGAGACCCACACCGCCGCGCCCGTGCCTTCCCGGGCCAAGCCGGGGATTGCCGGAAGGAGCAGCAGGACGAGCCCGACGAAACCCGAGACGTAGGTGTAGCGGAACAGCACCCGATAGTTGCGCAACAGGATGACGACGGCTACGGCGCCGGCCACGGCGATGCCGGTCCAGGCGATCTGGCGGGTGGATGCGCCATCCCAGCCCTCGGCGTCGATGGCGATATCGATGCGGTAGATCATCGCGAGACCGAGGCCCGTGAGGGTCGTCGCAATCGGTACGACGATCGGATCGGCGTTGGGCGCCCGGAATCGCAGCACGATGTGCAGCGTCAGCACCAAGACGGCGAGGCCTCCGAAGTAGTACAGGATCGTCCACTCGATCCCACCGAGCGCGCCGAGCTGCACGAGGGCGACGGCGGACCCGCTCACCGCGAAGGCCAGCAGCAGCAGTCCGAGCTCGCGATTGCGCTGCGTCTGCGGCAATCGCAGCGTGCGGAGGGCCTTCATGACGGTCGTGTCGGCCTTGAGTTCAGCGGTGTCGCCCTGCTTGGTCGAGGTCACGGATTCGCCCCCGATGGCTCGGTCGTGGCGCGCAGGCGTTCGACGATCTCACGCGCCTCGGTCAGCGACCCCGCCGAAACGGTCGATTCGACCGCCTGTCGCGTGAATTCGTCCAGGTCGTCGAGGTCGATGCCGGTCTCTTCGTAGACCTCCGACAGCGAGATCGGACCGATGTCCTGCTGAATACCGCGATAGACGACGACCATCTCTTGATCGGCACCGACGAAGAACCGGGTCTGCGTCCATGAATAGGCCAGGAACGCGCCGGCGACGAGAAGCGCGGCCACGACCACAGCTCCGACGATCCATCCCACACGGCGCCGACGAGCACGGCGACGGTCTTCTTCTATGAGTTCTTCGAGGAACTCGGCTGCCGGCTCGAAGTGCGTCGGCTCGTTCGCGGCCTGACGGTTGGGGTGCAGCCAGCTGCTGCGACCCGGGCGCGCGGCGGGGACATCGAAGTCGAGCGGGGTCGACGCCGAGCCGACGATGGTCGGTGTTCCCACCACGACGGGATGCGAGCCGCCGACGTCGACGATGACGATCGTAACGTTGTCGGGTGCGCCGGCGTCGAGGGCCTGCTTCAGCAGCACGTCGGCGGTGCGCTGGGGCGTGAGTCCCTGCGCGAGAGCCTTCTCCGTGTGGGGATCGTCGACAACCCCCGAGAGGCCGTCCGAACACAGCAGCCAACGGTCGCCCGGCTGCGTCGCCATGATGAACGTGTCGACGTCGGGGTGGGCGTCCATGTCGCCGAGCACACGCATCAGCACCGAGCGCCGGGGGTGGAAGCGCGCTTCCTCGACGGTGATGCGGCCCGAATCGACAAGGCGCTGCACGAAGGTGTGGTCGGTCGTGATCTGTGTGAGCTGATCGTCGCGGAAGAGGTAGATGCGCGAGTCACCGATGTGGGCGATGACCGCGTGGTCGTCGATCATCAAGAGGGCACTCACCGTGGTGCCGAGCCCGGAGAGCTCGGGCCGCTGCTCGACCGTATCGATCAGCGCGGATGCCGTTTCGGTGATCGTGTCGCGCAGTACACGCTCGGCCTCGGCCGTGCTCGCGAAGGGCCGATCGAGGTCTTCGAGGTGACGGATCGCGATCGACGACGCGACATCACCGCCCGCGTGACCACCCATGCCGTCGGCGACGACATAGAGGTTGGACCCGGAATAACCCGAGTCCTGGTTGTTGGAGCGGACCTTGCCCGTATGGGACAGAGCCGCCGCGGAACCCTCGAAGACCATCAACTACTTCCGCAACTCGAATGTGGTTGCGCCGACCTTGATCGGCGCGCCGATCGTCACCGGAGTGGGTGCCTGCACGCGGGCGCCGTCGTGCCAGGTGCCGTTCGTCGAATCGAGGTCCTGAATCATCCACTGCTCGCCCCACAGCACCAGGCGCGCGTGATGACTGGAGGTGTAATCGTCGCGGATGACCAGGCCCGACTCGCTCGAGCGGCCGATCGTGAGCGGTTCGTTCGTCAGGGGGAGTTCGAGCCCGGCTTTCGGCCCCGAGGTGATGACGATGCGTTGGACCGATTCGGTCGTCGCCGCGCCGCCCTTCTTCCCGGGACGGGAGGGCGCGGGGGCTGCCGCCGGGGCGGGTGCCGATGGCGCGGGTGGTGCGGGTGGTGGTACCTGCGCCGTGGCGGAAGCGGCCGCTCCTGCGGAGCCTGCGGCTTCACCGGCGGGCTCAGGCATCCGTCGCACGCGCACGCCGAAGAGATCGGCGCGCATCGAGTAGACGACGACGAAGACGAAGGTCCACAGCAAGAGCAGGAAGCCGATCCGCAGCAGAAGGAGGGTGAGCTCGCTCATCGCGCCCCGTTTCCGCCCAGCGCGTCGAACGCACGGGTCACATCGGCGGGCGGTGGTGGCGGAGGCTTGGGGGGTCGCGCCTGCGCGACGACCCGGAACACGATGTCGGTGCGTCCGATCCGAATCGTCGAGTCCGGCTCGAGCGCGGCCTGCGTGACGCGCTGGCCATTGAGCGAAGACCCGTTGGTCGATCCGAGATCGCGGACCATGGCGCGCTCGCCGTCCCACAAGATCTCGACGTGCTTCCGGCTTGTGCCGGCATCCGGGATCGTGATGTCGGCGTCGCTGCCCCGGCCGATCACGGTTCGACTCGAGGTGAGGGGGTGACGCTTGCCGTCGATATCGACGACGGCGCGCCACGAAACGCGGCCTTCTTCGGTCGTAGAGCTGACGCGCAGCGTTCCCGCCGCGAGATTCGGGTCGACGCCGAGTCGGATGCTGACGGCACCCGCGAACGAGTAGCCCTGTGCCTTCGCGTGCTTCTGAACGAGCGTGTCGAGCTCGGTCAGCAACGTGTCGCCGAGCGCCGCCATCTTGGCGTGGTCGTCGGGCGAGAGCTCGACGATGAAGGTGTTGGGCGCGAGGATGCGGTCGCGGCTGACGACCGCGGCCTTCTTGTCGAGCTCGCCGCGCAGGGCGGAGGCAATCTCAACGGGTTGGATGCCGCTGCGAAAGGTGCGCGCGAAAGCGCCGTTTACGGCGCGCTCGAGACCCTTCTCGAAGCTGTCAAGTAGACCCACGGGGCTCCTCAGGCGGGGCGGATGGTAGGCCCATCGTAGTCAGGGAGCCTGGATAGGCCCCGACGATCCACGAGTTGTGCGAGATGCCGTTGTTCCTCGCGGCAGGAGATCGGCGCGAGATGAGGACTCCGCTGCGTTCGAAGTCCTCCTTGGCCCCCGACATCCTCGTCTCGCGCCGCCGCGCACCCGTGATATTCTCGGCAGGTTGAGTTTTGGGGCGTTCGTCCCAGATTCGCGCGAGTGGCGGAATAGGCAGACGCGCTGGCTTCAGGTGCCAGTGCCCGAAAGGGCGTGGGGGTTCAACTCCCCCCTCGCGCACCAGAGATATCTCGACGTTCGAGACATCCGGTGTCGCAACTGGCCCAGGATCCTTCGGGATTACTGGGCCAGAGTCATGTCACGCGAGCGGATGCTGCTCGCGCACGATCCGCTCGGCCTCGTCCGCGTCGCGCGCCAGGAACGCTTCGCGCAGGCGCACGAACGACTCGGCTCGCAGAATCGGATCATCGGGGTGCGGTGTCCACCCGACGAGGAGGCGCGCGACGGGCAGGTGGATCTCGCGGAGCGTCTGGATGAGCATCCGGTTTCGCGAGACGTGCGTGATTCGGCGGAACAGCGCGACCATGAGCGTCGACAGCTCACGCGGATCGGCGTCGGATGCGGCGACCGCGACCTGATCAAGGATTGCGCTGATCTCGGCGAGCTCCTCGTCGGTAGCGCGCATCACTGCGAGACGAGCGGCGACTCCGCTCAGCTGACCGATGTACTCGATCGCCTCCGCGCGGCTGGAATCGTCGGGGGTCGTGACGCGGGTGTAGCGATGCGCCGCGACCTCCAGCAGACCTTGACTGGCGAGGCGTTGGATGGCCTCGCGCACCGGCGTGCGGGAAATCCCGTAGAGGTCGGCGATCTCGACATCGCGAATGCGCTCGCCGGGGGCCAGGCGACCGTCGAGAATAGCGCGCGCGAGCAAGGCGTAGACGTCGTCGGCCAGCGCGGAACCGCTGGCCTCCAGACGCTCAGCGGGTGCGTCAAGGGGCATTTCGGGTGCCTTTTTCGGGTAAGGCACGGCGGAAACCCGCCGCTCGAATATTGCGAGACATCTTACGCACGGGTTGCTAGGAACCGGCAGTGAGGGCCTCCCCCTTTGCGGAAGCAGGGCCCGCGAGAGAGTTCCCGTGATCACGTTCGGGCAACGTTTGTGTCTCCTTCTTTCGAAGGCATTGCGCGATGTTGCCCTGGTCGGGGTAGCGTGGTAACACAACCCCGCGGATCTTCGGACTCGCGGACTATACCCGCGTGGCTCCGGCTAGCGCGGCTGAAGAGAATGGCAAGGCATGTCTAGCACGGGAACCGTCAAGTGGTTCAACGCCGAAAAGGGTTTCGGCTTCATCGCCCCCGATGAGGGTGGCGCCGACGTCTTCGCGCACTACACCGCTATCCAGGCGGGCGGCTACCGCTCGCTCGAGGAGAACCAGCGCGTGGAGTTCGAGACGGCTCAGGGCCCGAAGGGTCTGCAGGCCGAGAACATCCGCCCCGTCTAAGGGCGAATCACACAAGGACGCACTCCGGAGCTCACGCTCTGGGGTGCGTTCTGCTTTTCCGGTGCGCCACGTCATCGCGACACCGCGCCTCGTCGTCAGTTGTGGCGCAGCATGTCGACTCCGGCCGCGGCGAACTGGCGCAGGGTCGCGTCCGGCAGGAACGCTCGCGTGAGCCCCGCCGCGATCCGGGTCAGGTCGCCCTCGTCCCGGTAGAGCAGATAGATGGGCTCGTACCGCGGATTGAACTTCGTCTTGAAGCGGTGCAGCGACCGGAATCCGTAGACGGGCTCGAGTGCGCTCGACAGCGAGCCCAGCAACTGCGCGATCGCGCCCTCATCCGGCGTCACCTCGTGCGCGAGAGGGGCGCCCGACAGTGAAAGCGTCAGCGCGCCCTCGGCCGCGAAGTCCCGCGCAGACGATCCGATCAAGAACTCCATGACCGGGCCGAAGCCGCCCTCGCGTCGACGCATGAGGTCCAGGGTCCAGCCGTGGATGACGCCGCCGGGACCGTAGACCGGAAGCCACGACAGGAAGCCGTCGACGTCGCCATTCGGTGCGATCGCGAGAGCCAGGCGCACGTCGAGATCCTCGGCCTCTTGCAGGGTGCCGAGCGTGAACCGCATCTCGGGCAGGCCCTTGTCTCCCACCCACGACTCCGAGATCGCGCGCAACTGCTGGCGCACGCCCCAGGGCTCCTCGGCCAGAGTGGTGAGGCGGAAGGTCATGCCGTCGCGCTCGCCGCGGTTGAGGGCCTGACGCACATACGACCACGCCTTGCCGGTGAACTCGAGCCCCGGCAGATCGACGATCGTGTCATCCGCGATGACCAGGGCGCGCCATCCGTCCGGCATGGCATCGCGGGTGACCTGGCTGCAGCTAAAGAAGCACGGGATGAGTCCCTGCCCCTCCGTCGTGCGGACGAACGCGCTCACCGATTCGGGGACGGATGCCGCGGGCCCGAGCGGATCGGCGAGCGCGATCGCGACCCCGAGCCGCGGCTGGAAGGCGACCATGCCGTCGCCGGTGCGGAGGTACCGCAGCCCGTCCCACGTCGCCATCCACGAGAGGTTGCCGCCGCCCTCGGCGCGGATCAGCGCGCGGACGTCGTCGGTCGACACTGTGGACCCCTCGCCGATCCGTCGGCGGCGGGTCGCCCGGAATGCCCGACGGACGATGATCAGGTAGACGAAGAACAGCGCCCACAGCAGCGAGGTGGCGAGTGCGACATCCGGATCGCCGTAGACGTCATTGACCTCGGCGGGGAAGAGCGCGAACAGGGCGATGATCGCGGCGGCGACCAACAGATTCACTCCCGCCCACAGGACGGTCAGTATCCACGCCCACCGGCGGCCGAGACGGAGCCCTCGCGACACCAGGAGCACCACGACCGTGTCGATCGCCACGTCGAGCCAGGGCCCGTCGAGCGGCGCGGTCGGCCCGAACGGCCCGTTCGTGGGAAGGAGCAGTGACAGGATCTGTATGACCGCGAGCGAGAGGATCACGGCGAACGCCAGCAGCCGCTGCTCGCGAACCGTGGTGCGCTGGATGCGGAACGAACGATCGATCACGAGGACCAGAGTGATCGCGAAGGCGTGCTCGACATCGGCGAGGGAACCGAGCAACAACAGGCTGATCGCCGCGTAGGCGAAGACGATGACCCAGCCGCGCTGACGCCACGGCGCCGCGAGCAGACCGATCGAGGCCGCGATGCAGGCCATCGTTCCGCCGGACGCGCCGACATCGAGCTGCCCCGCGAGGGTTATCGCCCACGGCCAGGGGAGGAGGCGGCCGAACATCAGGAACGCCGCCGTGGCGAAGATCGCGAAGAGCTGACCGAAACCGAAGTACAGCAGCGCGATTCGTGTTCCCCGCTTCATCTCCAAGAATCCGAGGCCGGCCAGGCTCAAGAGTGTGGGAATGTAGACGACGGGATGCGCGACGAAGAACGTGCCCGTGAAGGGTGTCCACCACCGACCCGCTTCGAGCGCGGGCAGACCGTACGCGACCGCCTCGAACCAGGGCTGTTCGGTGACCGGGCGCCAGAGACCCTGCCCGACGATGCCGACCACGACGATCAACACCAGCAGCGTCAGCGTCGCGGGCATGGCGCGGACGAGGCGCCCGAACAAGCGTGCCGGATGCGGGGGTGTCGGGTCGCTCACGCTGTCAGGCTAGCGAGGGATGCCCGCCGCCGGGCCCTACGCGCCGGGAAGCAGCAGCGCGCGAAGGGCGTCCATGTCGTCCGCCACGGCGGAGGCGCCCTCCGACTCGTGCGGCCAACTGAAGCCCCAGCGCACGAAGATGACCGGCACATCGTGAACCGCGCCGCCGTCGACGTCGTGATGCCGGTCGCCGATGAGGACCGGTCGAGACGTATCGACTCCCGCGGCCTCGAGCCGGCGCAGGGCCTCCGCGATGATGTCGGACTTGGCGCTCAGCGTCCGCTCGTCAGGGGTTGCGCCCACGATGGTGGTGAAGTCATCCGTCAGCCCGAAGAACTGCATCAGCTCTTTCACCTGGTTCTCGGGCTTGCTGCTCGCGGTCGCCTGGGGAACTCCGTCGCGATGCAGATCGTGGATCAGGTCGACGATGCCCGGGAAGGTGCGCGCACCCGTCGTGTAGCCGTCGCGGGCCCCGAGTTCGCGGTACCACGAGACCGCCGTCGTCGCCTCTTCCGGCGACATTCCGGCCTGGGCCTGGAACGACTCGAACATCGGCGGGCCGATCCAGTGCACCAGTTCGGCGCGGGTCGGCGCGGGTCGGCCGAAGTGCTCGAGCGTGATGGTCAGTCGGCGCAGGATACCGTCCGAGGCATCCACGATCGTTCCATCGACATCCCAGAGGATGCAGGACCAGGGGCAGATGTCGGGCATGGGATCCAGCCTACGGGGAGCCGCGGAGCACCCTGACGCGCTCAGAAGAGGCGGGGGACCCCCGATTCGATGCCCTTCATGTCGTCGTAGTCCAGGGTGACGCAGCGGATGCCTCGGTCTGTCGCCAGCACGCGAGCCTGCGGCTTGATCTCCTGCGCCGCGAAGACCCCCGTCACCGGTGCCAGGTGGGGGTCGCGACCCAGCAGCGCGAGGTAGCGGGTGAGCTGCTCCACGCCGTCGATGTCGCCCCGTCGCTTGACCTCGACCGCGATGGTCCCGCCGGCGGGGTCGCGCAGAAGCAGGTCGACCGGCCCGATCGCGGTGGGGAACTCGCGTCGCACCAGCGTGACGCCGTCACCGATGAGTTCGACCTGCTCGGCGAGCAGACGCTGCAGGTCGGCCTCCACACCATCCTTCTGCAGTCCGGGATCGGCGCCGAGCTCGTGCGAGGTGTCGTGGATGATCTCGTAGATGTTGACCAGCAGGGCATCGCCCGACTTCGCGTGCGTGACACGCCACTGCTCGATGACACCGGCTTCACGGGCATCGTCGCCCGGTTGCTGCGAGACCAGGGAGCACGGCGGGCTCATCCAGTTGAGCGGCTTGTAGCTGCCGCCATCCGAGTGCACCAGCAGGCTCCCGTCGCTCTTGTGGACGAGAAGACGGGTGGCGAGGGGAAGGTGCGCGCTGAGACGGCCGGAGTAATCGACGGAGCAGCGGGCGATGACGAGACGCACCCGTCCACGCTACCCGGCGGTGCCACCGTGCCTCACCACGAC
>NZ_JBIITF010000034.1:0-4733 GCF_044340635.1 Microbacterium sp. | reverse complement strand
ACCACCGCCGGAGGCGCCAACTCCGCCTGGGCCGTTTGACGCCCATCGAGTTCGAGACCATCATGAACACGACCGCCGCACTGGCGGCGTGACTACAACCTGTCACCTATTCGTGCAGCAGTCCCAAATCAGTGTCGGCGGCGCTCGAAAACTGGTCAGTTTCGGCGGTGAAAAGTGAACACTCGACGATTGGAGAGTGATCACTTTGGAGGACTGGGCGCTGATCCGACGGCTGGCTGCGGAGGGCGTGCCGAAGGCGCGCATCGCGGAGCGGTTGGGGATCTCGAGGACGACGGTGTTGAAGGCGGTCCGGTCGGATTCGCCGCCGCAGTATGAGCGAACGCCGACGGAGTCTTCGTTCGTCGCGTTCGAACCACGGGTGCGGGCGCTGCTGAAGGAGACCCCGGATATGCCGGCGACGGTGCTCGCGGAGCGGGTCGGTTGGGAAGGGTCGATCACGTGGTTCCGGGCGGGGGTGAAGCGGCTGCGGCCGGAGTTCCGGCCGATCGATCCGGCGGATCGGCTGACGTGGGATCCGGGCGATGCGGCGCAGTGTGATCTCTGGTTCCCGCCGAAGAAGATCCCCCTCGAGGACGGCACGACCAAGTTGTTGCCGGTGTTGGTGATCACTGCGGCGCATTCCAGGTTCATGGTCGGTCGGATGATTCCGACCCGGACGACGGAGGATCTGCTGCAGGCGTCGTGGGAGCTGATCCAGCAACTCGGCAGGGTCCCGCGCAGGCTGATCTGGGACAACGAGGGCGGCATCGGGCGAGGCCATCGACCCGCCGCCGGCGTCGCGGCGTTCATGGGGACCCTCGCGACCAGGCTGGTGCTGCTGCCTCCTCGTGATCCGGAGTCCAAGGGTGTTGTCGAGCGCCGCAACGGGTGGTTTGAGACCTCGTTCATGCCGGGCCGGTCGTTCACCTCCCCAGCGGACTTCAACACCCAGTTCACGGACTGGCTGAACCTGGCGAACTCCCGCATCGTCCGCACGATCCGGGTCGCTCCCGTGGATCGGCTCGACGCGGACCGGGCCGCGATGCTGCCGTTGCCGCCGATCCCGATCCATCTGGGCTGGCGCAACAGCATCCGACTCGGCCGGGACTACTACGTCCGCCTCGACACCAACGACTACTCCGTGGATCCGACGGTGATCGGCCGGATGGTCGACGTCACCGCCGACCTTGACCGCGTGAAAGTCCGCGCCGATGGGCGGATCGTCGCTGACCACGCCAGGGTTTGGGCGCGGGGCACCACGGTCACCGACCCGGTCCACGTGGAGACCGCGGCCCGGCTCCGCAAACAGTTCCAGACGCCCCGCGCCGCGGCGGTCGGCGATGAGCTGACCCGCGACCTCGCCGACTACGATCGGGCCTTCGGGCTGGTCACCGACCAGGAGAACAGCTGATGGCCGCGAGCAAGACGACAGACGCGGTCAAGCAGATCACCTATCTCGCCGGTGCGCTGAAAGCGCCCCGGATCACTGAAGCTGCCGGCCGGATGGCCGATCAAGCCCGGGACGCGGGCTGGTCGTTTGAGGACTACCTCGCCGCCGTCCTCGAACGAGAAGTCTCCGCGCGGAACGCGTCCGGAGCGGAGCTGCGGATCAAAGCTGCCGGGTTCCCCGCCCGCAAGATGCTCGAGGACTTCGACTGGGACGCGCAACCGACCGCGCGTCAGCAGATCGCCGCCCTCGCCTCCGGAGGGTTCCTGCTGGAAGCGCAGAACGTCGTGCTCCTGGGCCCGCCAGGAACGGGGAAGACGCATCTCGCAACCGCACTCGGGATCGTCGCCGCGAAGCACGGACATAGAGTGCTGTTCGCGACGGCGACGGACTGGGTCACCCGCCTCACCGACGCCCATCGTCAAGGCCGACTCCCGCAAGAGCTCGCCCGGCTACGCCGCTACGGGCTGATCATCGTCGACGAAGTCGGCTACCTCCCGTTCGAACAAGACGCCGCGAACTTGTTCTTTCAGCTCGTCTCATCTCGCTACGAACACGCCTCGCTGATCCTCACCTCCAACCTGCCGTTCTCCGGCTGGGGCGGTGTCTTCGGAGACCAAGCCGTCGCGGCGGCCATGATCGACCGGATCGTCCACCACGCCGACGTGCTCACGTTGAAGGGCGCGAGTTATCGACTCCGCGGCAGAGGCATCGACAGCCTCCCCAGCATCAGAACCACGACCGACGAAACCCCTGGCTAGACTGCCCGCAACTGTTCACTTTTCGAGCGCCGAAAGTGACCAGTTCTCAAGCGTCGCCGACAATCAGCCGATACGGGCCTCAAAGTGGCGGTGACGGTGGGATTTGAACCCATGCAGGAACACCTTTCATGGGTGCACAACAGACCGGCTTCGCTGTCATTCCGCGAGTCTTGACCTTTCTGCCGTGTCCTGCGACGGCCCGACCTTTCGTCAATCTTTCCCACGGCGTTCCCACGGGCTCGGGCTCGGGCCTCGTGCGGGGCAAGGGAAGTGCCCCCTATCAGCGCGAGGAGCTGGTTCCTCCTCGATCGCGTGCTGCAGCGTCAATGATGGCGGGGATGTCGTCGCCAGCTTCCTGCAAGAATTCGTCCTGTAGCAGGGTGGCGAGGTCGGAGACGGCGACCGTGAGCACCTCTCCGGCGGCCACCACTGTGGGGTTGCGGGTCTTCATGGCCGTTTTCGCGATACCCCAGGCGGTAGCTATCGCTCGGGGCAGCGCGAGGGACCGATCCTTCTCGGTGAAGTAGTAAGTTTCGGCGCTCTGCATGAGATCGACGCGGCTTTGCGCGAGGGCGGAGGCGATTTCGTTCATCAGCAGCGCATCGGTCTCGTACGCTTCGTCGGGTTCCAGGCGGGAAACGAAACCGCCCCCAACGAGACTCCGGTTCCGCAAGGTGGTAGTGCGGCGACGGTTCAGCGCGGGGTAGAGCTGCATGATCCATGATACGGCGGCGGTCAAGAGGATGAAGCCGGTGAGTGCTTGGAGCGGGGCAAGTATTCGCAGCACGGGGGTGGTCGGGACGACGTCTCCGTAGCCGAGGGTCCCGAGCGTGACGAGGGAGAAGTAGATCGACGAGAAGAGATCGGGATAGCGGTCCGGATTGAGACCCGGGGCAAAGCTGAAGCCGTCCGGCGTCTGAGGCAGATAGATCAGTGTCCACCCACAAACCTGCAACGCTGCCCAGACGACGATGACCAGGACGATTCCCACTGGCCCTTCAGCCTCAGATGACGGTGCGGCCTAACATGCCCGTCGGGCTACTACACCGGTTACTCGGCGGGGCACTGCCGCGTGGCGGCGCGATCGAACTCGGGTACCTCGCGGGCCTCAGCCTGGGCAACAGTGGCGGCGATGCCGTTCTTCTCGATGTCCTTGATCAGCCAGTCCATCTCGAGGATCTCGTTTCGCTGAGCTTCGCTGATCGAGACCGCGAGTTCGCAGACGCGCACATCCTGAATCTGTGCCCGTTCAGAACGGGTGATCGCGAGCGAGTGATGCGGGATCATTGCGCTCATCCAGTCCGTGTCATCCACCGTGATCTGGCTACGGTCGAGAGCGATGCCGCCGCCGATCAGCAAAACCCCGACCGCGACGATCGCGATGTTCGCTTTCGTGTTCTTGTACATGTTCAGCATCCAGGCGAGCATGACCAACACCATGGTGCCGCCCATCGTGACCGCCATGAACACACGGCTCTCGCTAAAGCGGACGTGGCCCCATTCCCACGAGCCTGCGAACATCACCCAGTACATGACGACCATCGCGGTGAGGATCATCGCCGCGAACCGCAGATACATCGTCATCTGCATCCGCGACTTCTGCTCCGTCTGGTGCTCGTCGTGGTCCCGCTGTTGGTCGTTGTTCTGATTCGTAGACAAACCGATCATCTCCTCATTCACTCATTCGTCCCGTGGATTGCCTCTCGTCCGACGAGGCGCGCTCGGTGGCGCCTTAGGCGGCGAGCAACTCGGCGCACGCCCGCTCGCAGCGACGGCACGCCTCTGCGCAGATCGTGCAGTGCTCGTGCATCCCGGCATGCTGCTCGCACTCCTCCGCACACGCCGCGCACGCGGCCCGGCACGCCTCGAGGACAGCGCGAACGGTGTCGGGGTTGCTGCCGGTCTGGCGAGTCAGCACCACGGCGGTCGCGGCACAGACGGCGGCACAGTCAAGGTTCTTGCGGATACATCCGGTCAGCTCCGCCACCATTTCCTCACCCAGGCATGCATCGGCGCACGAGGTACACGACTGTGCGCACTCCACGCACGCCTCGATACACATCAGCAGCGCATCGCTCCCATCGGCCTTCGGATGGGTGCGCAGCATCTCTCCCGTGATAGTCATGGTCACTACTCCTTTCCCGCCGGACGGGCGCCCGACCGGTCGAAACGTTATGAGCGGCATACCCATTTGTGGAGGGGGTTGCATACCGGGAGGGGGCTGGGGTATCAATCACACATAGCTCGCCAGCCAGAGCGCGCAGAGCGCGGCCACCCTATACCCGCTGGGGGTATAGGGTGGCCTTGTCCCCACACCAACAAAAAGGTGACCCTCCAAGAGAGGAAGTCGTCATGTCGATGAAAGAACCCGATGATCGCGACGACGTTGTCGATAGGAAAGGCCCCATGATCCCAAACACCTCTGACCACGTCCCCGGGGCAATACACCCCGGGGAGCACGGTCAGCGCACTGGACAGATGGCCGAGCACGACGCACACGCAGATCACCACGGGCACGGCGGAGG
>NZ_JBIITF010000033.1:0-4784 GCF_044340635.1 Microbacterium sp. | reverse complement strand
AGCATGTTTGCCATGCTCGTCGGATACCAGCTGCCCGACTTCCCGGGCGCCGCATTCATCGCCCCCGCGCTAGGTACCGTCATGTATGTGTGGGGCGGACGCCCGTTCCTCACCGGTGCGGTCGCCGAATTGCGTGCCCGCACCCCCGGCATGATGCTGCTGATCGCCCTCGCCATCACCGTCGCGTTCCTCGCCTCCTGGGGCGCGAGCCTCGGGCTGTTGGATCACGAGCTCGAGTTCTGGTGGGAGCTGGCGCTGCTGATCGTGATCATGCTGCTCGGGCACTGGATCGAAATGCGCACGCTCGCACAGACCACCTCGGCCCTCGACTCGCTCGCCGCGCTCTTGCCCGACGAGACCGAACGGGTCGAAGGCGACGACGTGGTCACTGTCTCCCCCTCCGACCTCCGGGTCGACGACGTCGTGATCGTCCGCCCCGGGGGCAGTGTTCCCGCCGATGGGCGCATCGTCGATGGCAGCGCCGACATGGACGAGTCCATGGTCACGGGTGAATCCCGCACCGTGTCGCGCGGTGTGGGCGACCCGGTAGTCGCGGGCACCGTCGCCACCGATTCAGGACTGCGCGTGCGGATCACCGCGACGGGTGACGACACCACCCTCGCCGGCATCCAGCGGCTCGTCACGGAGGCGCAGGCCTCGTCGTCGCGGGCGCAACGTCTCGCCGACCGCGCCGCAGCGTGGCTGTTCTGGTTTGCACTCGCGTCCGCCGTGATCACCGCGCTCGTCTGGAGCATCCTCGGCAATCCGGACGCCGCCGTCGTGCGCACCATCACGGTGCTGGTGATCGCGTGCCCGCATGCGCTCGGGCTCGCGATCCCCCTCGTGGTGTCGATTGCGACCGAGCGCGCCGCGCGCGGGGGCGTGCTCGTCAAGGACCGCCTGGCGCTCGAGAGCATGCGCACGATCGATGCCGTGCTCTTCGACAAGACCGGCACGCTCACGAAGGGTGAGCCGACCGTCACCGACGTGCAGACGGTGGGGGATGTCGACCCCGACACCGTGCTGCGCTTCGCCGCCGCGGCCGAAGCCGACAGCGAGCATCCGCTGGCCAAGGCAATCGTGCGCGCCGCACACGATCAGGGCCTGGACGTGCCGCGCGCATCCGGCTTTCGCTCCTCCCCCGCCGTCGGCGTCACGGCGATGGTCGAGGGCACCGAGATCCGAGTCGGCGGGCCGGCACTGCTCGCCGAGGCCGCAGCATCCGAGATCCCCGCCGCCGACGCGTGGCGAGATGAGGGCGCGATCATCCTGCACGTCATGCAGAACGGCGCGGTCATCGGCGGGCTACGGCTCGCGGACGAGATCCGGCCCGAATCGCGCGAAGCCGTCGACGCGCTGCACGCCCTCGGGGTCGAAGTCGTCATGATCACCGGCGACGCAGATGCCGTCGCGCGCACAGTCGCGGGCGAACTCGGCATCGACCGGTACTTCGCGGGCGTCCGCCCCGAAGACAAGTCCGCGAAGGTCGCCGAACTACAACACGGCGGACGCAAGGTCGCGATGGTGGGCGATGGCGTAAACGATGCCCCCGCCCTCGCGCAGGCCGACGTCGGCATCGCAATCGGCGCCGGCACCGACGTCGCGATCGCCTCCGCCGGAGTCATCCTCGCCAGCTCCGACCCCCGCTCGGTAGTGTCAGTCATCGAGCTTTCGCGGGCGAGCTACCGCAAGATGCAGCAGAACCTGTGGTGGGCCGCCGGTTACAACTTGATCTCGGTCCCGCTAGCCGCCGGCGTGCTCGCGCCGATCGGATTCGTGCTGCCGATGTCGATTGGTGCGATCCTGATGTCACTGTCGACGATCGTCGTCGCACTCAACGCCCAGCTGCTCCGACGCCTCGATCTGCAGCCCGAGTCATCCGTCCGCTCCGTCCTAAATCGCTAGCCCTGAACCGCCAGGAGGTCCCGCCATGTCATCCACCGTTGACGAGCTCATCCACGAGTCGGAATCCGGATCCGGGTCCGGGTCCGCCGGACACGGCTACATCACCGACAAATCCAAGTTCCTCAACCGGCTGAAGCGCATCGAGGGGCAGGCGCGCGGCGTGCACAAGATGGTCGAAGACGAGAAGTATTGCATTGACATCCTGACGCAGATCAGCGCGCTCACCAGCGCGCTGCAGGTCGTTGCCGTAGGGCTGCTCGATGAGCACCTCAAACACTGCGTCGTCGACGCCGCGCGGGCGGGAGGCGACGAGGCGGACATCAAGATCAAGGAAGCCACCGACGCCATCGCGCGACTCGTGCGGTCCTAATTCCCACCAAAAGAAGGCAGCGCGGCGGCCGGCCTCATACGCCGCGCACCGACATTTCCCGATCCCTGCTTACCGCCGCCCGTTTGTCGCGCGGCAGGCGCGGCGCAAGCGCGAGACGCACCCTTCACGCGCAAGGAGAATGACCTGGCGCGCGAGGCATCAGGACGGTTTGCGGCTGGCCACCACTGCCCCGACGATCACCAGTAGCGCGGCAGCAGGATAGCCTGCGACGAGGTCGACCCAACCTTCCGGCTGAGCCGGCCCGAAAGCTTCCAAATGCGCAAGCCAGTGAATGATGCCAACTGCTGCTCCACCGATCATGATCACTTGGCCAGTGCGGAGATATATCCGGCGGCGGCGGTACCGCTTCTGGAGTTCTTCAGGGGCGGGCTCTCTACGCGGCGTGTCCATATACTCTCCTTGCTTGTATGGGTTTGTGCAGCACCAACGTGCTGCGGCGACAAGTGCTGCACTTCGGCAGTCAATGTGCCGACACGGACAGTGAGTGAGACCAGGTCGGGGCGCGTCGCCGACGGTTCATTGCAGGGCCCACGTTTAGGCGAGCGCGAGCGCCTGTGCCGGTACGGACCTCGCCATTGGGTACGTGCTTCACGTTCAATCGCCGCACCCCTCGTGGTGGCGAGTCACGCATCACAAATTCCCCAAGCGCGATCGGTGCTGCGGCGGGATGACTTCGACGAGAGTCGAGGCGCCGCACCCGCCGCGAGTAGGACAACGAGGGCGCCCACACCGATCTGGTCGAGCCATGGTGCTACGGCCATCGCTGGGGTGACCGAGTCGGATAGCGGCGCCTCGGCGACCATGGCAGAACTTGTGAATGGCGCTATCGTGGCGATCTCTGCACCGTCGGGCGCGATGATCGCGGATGATCCCACAGTGGACGCGTTGACCACGGATCGAGCTGTCTCCATGGCGCGGGCGCGCGCGATGGAGAGCTGCTGCTCACCCTGAGCTGAATCACCGAAGTCAGCATTATTGGACGGGACGATCAGAATCTCGGCTCCCGCCGCGATGATTTCCCGAGCGAGCCGGTCGGAGACGATGTCGAAGCAGAGTGCCACACCGATCGGGACGCCGTCGACCTGGACGGTGGCGCCTGTCGTGCCCGGGGTCATATCGACAGGAATCAGTGACGGAACGAACGGCAGGAGGCTTGACCAAAGTGCACGGTCTGGAAGGAATTCGGCGAAAGGGACCGGGTACCTCTTGTCATATTGTTCGACTACTCCCACGCCCGCGCGCCAGACGAGTGCGCTGTTGAAGACCTGACCGTCGTCGACCGTGAGCGTGCCGAAAAGGATAGGCGCGCTCACCCGATCGGAGATCCCGTCGAGCGAGGCTTGAACTTCGGCGATTCGCGCGACGTCAACATCAACAGAATTCTCAGGCCACACCAGAAGATCGAGATCTTCGCCATAGAGCGATTGCGTTGCACGCACATGATCGCCGAAAATTCTCCCCGGCGCGCTGGCGTTGAAGATGCCGGCGTCCGAGTTGCCCTGCGCCGCACCAACTCGCATAGTTCCTGTTTCGTTGTAGGAAAAAGTGGGCACGGCCACGAGAGCGGCCAGAAGAACGAGTGGAGCGGATGCGTGCCCCAGTCTGCGCGAGCGTGCGACCTGCACGAGCATCGTGCTCATCACGACGACAGCGAAAGTAGTTCCGGCTACCCCGACCCACGGCAGTAGGTCGCGCAATGGGCCGTCGACCTGGCTGTAGGCGAGTCGACCCCACGCGAAGCCACCATACGGCCAGTTCCCAGCAACGAAATCGCGTCCTACCCACGCCGCTCCCACCAGCACGGGAACCACCACCATCCGGGTGAAGTCTCCCGGAATCCACTCCTCAATCGTCCGCCAGCCGGCGATCATGATTGCGGCGGCGCCCACCGACATGAGTACCTGCAACGCGACGAGTGCTGCCCAGGGTGCGGGACCTAGATAGGTCGTCAACCAGACAATGTGAATACCCCAGAAACATGTCGCTCCCGCCGCAGCTCCCGCCAGCGCATGGGTCATCCGTGGTGCCGTCAGAACGCAGACCTGCAGCGCGACGCCCACGAGCGCGAAGGGCCAAGACCCGACTGGCGGAAACGCGAGCGTCGTGAGAGAACCCCCCAGTGCGCCAAGAGCCAGAGTCCGCAGGAAGGCATATCGGGGCGCCCGTCGCCGCGCCGACTTCGTGTGGCGGGGGCGAACCGCGTCGAGCGGGACCGGGATGGTCACGGTCCCGGGGGGTTATCGCCCGCCACGCGGGGGTCGGAGTCGGACGCTACGAAGGTTGAGCGGTGGGATTGCCTCTCACTCCCGAGAGTGCGGCCACTCTCCTGGTCGCTTGAAGCGGTTTTCGGGGAGCGGCCCTGTCGGTAAACGCTTAGTTCGGGCTCCGGGTGCCGGGCCGCTTGGACAACGACGAGAACCACGCCGGCAATCGCGACGACGAGCGCTGTGAGCACGTTTATCTTGACGCCCCAGATTTCGAGCTCGGT
>NZ_JBIITF010000014.1:0-89423 GCF_044340635.1 Microbacterium sp. | reverse complement strand
AGGCTCAGTGACCGGAGGGCACAACGGGTCACTTCGACAGGCTCAGTGACCGGAGGGCACAACGGGTCACTTCGACAGGCTCAGTGACCGGAGGGCACAACGGGTCACTTCGACAGGTTCAGTGACCGGGTCGGGTCAGTGACCGAGAGTCAGGCGTCGATGCGGTCGCGCTCGAGGCGCGCGGACGAGTCGATGATGAACTCACGCCGCGGGGCGACCTCGTTGCCCATCAGCAACTCGAAGGTGCGGCCGGCTGCCTCGGCGGCCTCGGCATCCTCGATGCGCACGCGGCGAAGCATCCGTCCCCCGCGATCCATGGTCGTCGTCGCGAGCTGGTCGGCGTCCATCTCGCCCAGGCCCTTGTAGCGCTGGATCGGCTCCTGCCAGGTGCGACCCGCTTTCGAGAGCTTTGCGAGCAGCGTGTTCAGCTCCACCTCGCTGTACGTGTAGATCATCTCGTTCGGCTTGGTGCCGGGATGCTTCACGATCACACGGTGCAGAGGGGGCACGGCGGCGAAAACGCGCCCGTCCTCGATGAGCGGGCGCATATAGCGGAAGAAGAGCGTGAGCAGGAGTGTGCGGATATGCGCGCCGTCGACATCGGCGTCGCTCATCAGGATGACCTTGCCGTAGCGCGCCTGCGACAGATCGAACGAGCGACCGGACCCGGCCCCGATCACCTGGATGATCGAAGCGCACTCCGTGTTGCTCAGCATGTCGCTGATCGATGCCTTCTGGACGTTGAGGATCTTGCCGCGAATGGGCAGCAGCGCCTGGAATTCGCTGTTGCGTGCGAGCTTGGCGGTGCCGAGCGCCGAGTCGCCTTCGACGATGAAGAGCTCCGACTGGGCCACATCATTCGATCGGCAGTCAACGAGCTTGGCCGGCAGAGACGAGGACTCGAGGGCGTTCTTGCGCCGTTGAGTCTCTTTGTGTGCGCGGGCCGAGAGGCGCGCCTTCATTTCCGAGACGACCTTGTCGAGCAGCAGCGCCGTCTGCGCCTTGTCGTCGCGCTTGGTCGACGAGAACAGCGCGCCGAGCTCCTTACGGACGACCTGGGCCACGATCTGGCGGACCGCGGGCGTGCCGAGGACCTCCTTCGTCTGCCCCTCGAACTGTGGTTCGGGCAGGCTGACCGTCAGAACGGCGGTCATACCCGCAAGGGCGTCATCCTTGTCGAGCTTGTCGTTGCCGACCTTCAGGCGCCGCGCATTGGCCTCGACCTGCTGGCGCATGACGCGCAGGATCTCTTGCTCAAAGCCCTGCTGGTGCGTGCCGCCCTTGGGTGTGGCGATGATGTTGACGAACGAGCGGGTGACGGTCTCGTAACCGGTCCCCCAGCGCAGAGCGATGTCGACGGAGCAGGTGCGTTCCACCTCGGTCGCGACCATCGTCCCGGATGCCTGCAGCACCGGCACCGTCTCGGTGAAGGTCCCGCTGCCGGTCAGTCGCCAGGTGTCCGTGATCGGAGCGTCCGGCGCGAGGAACTCGACGAACTCGGAGATTCCGCCGTCGAAGCGGTAAGAGACATCCGTCGGCTCGACTCCGGCACGCTCGTCGCGCACGGCGATCTCGAGGCCCGGGACGAGGAACGCGGTCTGACGGGCACGTGTTGCGAGCTCGTCGACCTGGAAGGCCGCGTCGGGCGTGAAGATCTGCTTGTCGGCCCAGTAGCGCACGCGCGTGCCCGTGACGCCCCGGGGCGCCTTGCCGACCACCCGCAACTCGCTGCGCTCGTCGAACGGCGTGAACGGCGCCGACGGGCTCGGCTCGCCCTTATCCGCGAACAGACCGGGTTCACCTCGGTGGAACGACATCGCCCAGGTCTTGCCGCCGCGATCCACCTCGACGTCCAGACGCTCCGACAAGGCATTGACGACGGATGCGCCGACACCGTGCAGTCCGCCAGACGCCGCATACGAGCCACCGCCGAACTTGCCGCCGGCATGCAGCTTGGTGAAGACGACCTCGACACCCGAAAGACCCGTACGGGGCTCGACGTCGACCGGGATGCCGCGTCCCTTGTCTCGCACCTCGACGCTGCCGTCGCCGTGCAGCACGACATCGATCTTCGAGCCGTTGCCGCCAAGGGTCTCATCGACCGCGTTGTCGATGATCTCCCACAGGCAGTGCATCAGCCCCGGCGACCCGTTCGAGCCGATGTACATGCCGGGCCGTTTGCGCACGGCTTCGAGCCCTTCGAGGACTTGAAGATGATGCGCAGAATACTCGGACGTCACAATCTCCCAGGGTACAAGCGGGTACACCGCCTTCTCTGTCGACACACGGGCACCGATCCCAGGTCCGCGGGCCACCGTACGCGGTCAGCGAAATGTCATCGAATCGGGCCCTCACCGTAACAAACCCGTGGTTGTATGAAGAACTTGCACGACGCACTTTGCACGACATTGGCGATCACGAGGAGGCACTGCGATGAACACGCTCATGACACCCACCGAAGAAGCCACGATCGCCTACCGTCTGACGGCCGCGGACCGCTGCGACTCCTGCGGAGCGCAGGCGTACATCGCCGCCGAGGTCAACGGTAGTGAGCTTCTCTTCTGCGCCCACCACGGTCGCAAGTACGAAGACAAGCTCCGCAGCATCGCGACCTCGTGGCACGACGAGACGGCGCGTCTGGTCGAGGCCTAAACAGTTCTCTTGCGTTCAGGCCGACAGGCCGAGCGCGCGACGGACGATCACGTTCGCTTTGGCGGCGTGGTCGTCCGCTGTCGTTAACCGAGCGTCCGGAACCGTGCTCGCGGGCGCCAGGCCCGCATGGGCGACGGCGAGTTCGAGCACGTGATCGGCGAAGACCGGATTGCGTGCGAGGACGGGACCGCGGATGCCTGTTCCGTAGGCCGTCCCCCGCACGGCGCCCTCGGCTCGTGCGGCCCCGTCGTGGACAGTCGCGGCGTTCCCCGTTCCGGAAGACACCGACCCCAGCGGAAGTTCGCCCTCGCCCAGCACGTAGTCACGCAGGTGGTACTCGTAACCGGTGAGGGCGCCCCATTCGCTGTCAACCGAAATCCGGCCCACGTGACGCTCGGACGCGACGCTCCGGCCGGTGAAGATGCCGATGCCCGACAGCGGGTCCGCTCCACGGAATTCGAGCGAACGCGACAGCATCTCCCAGCCCAGCCCGACCGCCAGAAGGACGGCTCCGGAATCGACCCAGGCTTTCAGTTCACCCTCGATCGCGCGCAGCCCGGCGAGGACCTCGGGGGCGTCGGCGTCGAAGCCCGCTCCGATGGTGATCGCGTCGGGACGCAGACCCGAGGCATCCTGGGCGCTTGTGACCGTCGTGACCCGCGCCTCGACTCCCCGCCACTGGGCACGAACACGGAGGACGTCGGCGTTCTCGGCATCGCCGTGGATGTTGAGTCGCTCGGGAAAGAGCGATGCGATCGAGAGCACGTCACTCATCGGGTGCCCGCCTTCTTGACCTCTTCGGAGGTCAGTCCGTAGTGGCCGCGGATCTTTCGCATGCTGCGTGAGGTGAAGACCACGGTCTTCACCCCGGTTGATGGCGCGGGCAGGGCCAGGAATGACTCGAACCCGCGGATGAGGTCGACATCGACCGCGTCGAACGGCACGCCGTCGTAGGCCAGCCGGTTCGCCATCGCGTCCGCCTTCGGACCGGCGACGATGTCGACACGACCGAGCGCGTGTGTGCGCACCGTCCACAACCAGGAGGTGTCTTCCTCCTCATCGCCGATCCCGACGAAGACGCGTTCGAGACCCGGTCGCAATGCGTCGATGTTGAGCTGGAAGCTTGCGGTGTTCTGGACCAGGACGCACTCGATCTGCTGGCCGGCGAGCTCGACCGTCTCGCCGCGCCCGAAGACGGGATCGAGAGTCGAGAGCGTGGAAGCGGCGAGGGACGCATCGAAGGCGCCGCCGACGACGGCACGCGCCGTCTCGAACGCGGCCGCAGCATCGACGGCGAAATGCACACCACGCGCCGGGAGGGTGACGTCTTGGCGGGATCCCCCGATGTCGACCGCGGCATCACGGCCGGAGACCGACTCGACGCGTGTGCCGAGTCCCTCGCCGAGGCGCTCTGTCGCGGTGCGTACCGAGCCGAGTCCCTGCGGGTGCGCCGCCATCACCTCTGCGGAGACACCGAAGCGCCGGATGGTGACGCCCGGCGCCGCCTCGGAGAGCGACGCCGCCACGGTCGACAGCGATGCGTCGTCCGCGTTCAGGACGACGGACGAACGTGCCCGCAGCGCGATCGCCGTCAGCAGGCGCGTGACGCGGTCGGATGACTCGAACCGGGCAATGTCGTCGAGGTTGATGTTGGTCAGGGTGACGACCCGGGCTTCGAAGCTCGACGACATGAGCGCCCCGAACGCCTCGTCCATCTCGAGCACGGCGATGTCCGCGTCGATCCTCCCCCGCCAGTCGCCCTGATCGAGCACCGCCGACGTGATGCCCTGCGGCAGGTTGGCGGTCGAGGAGTTCGTGAAGACCCGCATCCCGTGCGCGCGCAGGAGGGCAGCGACCATCTTCGTCGTGGTCGATTTGCCCGCCGTCCCGCTGACAACGACGAGCCCCTCGGGGAACGAGGCCAGCACTCGCGGGAGAAGGGCCGGAGCGATCCTGTTCGTCACGAGGCCAGGGGCGCCGCTGCCCTTGCCCCCGCGAACGCGCAGCAACCACTGCACGGCCCGCCCGGCGGCGATGCCGATCGCGCTGCGCACGGCCTACTCCAGGTAGTCCCGCAGCGACTGCGACCGCGACGGGTGCCGCAGCTTCGCCATGGTCTTGGACTCGATCTGACGGATCCGCTCGCGCGTCACGCCGAACGTGTCACCGATCTGGTCGAGGGTCTTCGGCATGCCATCGCCCAGGCCGAAGCGCATGCGGATCACGCCGGCTTCACGCTCGCTGAGCGAGTCCAGGAGCGACTCGAGCTGACGCTGCAGCATCGTGAAGCCCACGGCATCGGCCGGCACGACCGCCTCGGTGTCCTCGATCAGGTCACCGAATTCGCTGTCGCCGTCCTCACCGAGGGGCGTGTGCAGCGAGATCGGCTCGCGACCGTACTTCTGCACCTCGATGACCTTCTCGGGGGTCATGTCGAGTTCGCGGCTGAGCTCTTCGGGCGTGGGTTCGCGACCCAGGTCCTGGAGCATCTGTCGCTGCACGCGGGCGAGCTTGTTGATGACCTCGACCATGTGCACGGGGATACGGATGGTGCGGGCCTGGTCGGCCATGGCACGCGTGATCGCCTGACGGATCCACCAGGTGGCGTACGTCGAGAACTTGAAGCCCTTGGTGTAGTCGAACTTCTCGACCGCGCGGATGAGACCGAGGTTGCCCTCCTGGATCAGGTCCAGGAACTGCATGCCACGACCGGTGTAGCGCTTCGCGAGTGAGACGACGAGTCGCAGGTTCGCGCCGAGCAGGTGCGACTTGGCCCGCTGGCCGTCCTTCGCCACCCAGGTGAGGTCGCGTCCGAGCTGCGAACGCTTCTCGGTGTCGCTGAGCACCGACAGCTTCTCTTCGGCGAACAGGCCCGCCTCGATACGCATCGCGAGCTCGACCTCTTCGGCCGCGTTCAGCAGCGGAACCTTACCGATCTGCTTCAGGTAGTCCTTGACGGGGTCTGCCGTGGCGCCGGTGATCTGAGCCGAGTAGACCGGGACGTCGTCCTCATCGCTCGATGAGATGACGATGGCGCCCGTGGGCAGCGGCTCGGTGAAGACCGGCTTCTTCTTGTTGCCGTCTTCGTCCTCGTCGTCGTCGGAAGATTCGTCGGCAGAATCGGATGCGTCAGCCTTGGCGGCCGGCGTCGCGACTGCCTCGTCGTCGTCGGCGACATCCGCCTCGGCGTCGATCTCTTCGTCGGGCTCGATGTCTTCGTCGATGGCGTCTTCGTCGACGACCTTCGATGCCTTTGCCTTGCTCTTCGCCGGAGCGGCCTTGGCAGCGGTCTTACCGGCGGCAGGCTTCGCTGCAGCCTTCGCCGGAGCCTTGGTGGCAGCCGTCTTCGCCGCCGGAGCCTTGCGGGTACGCGGAGCAGCCTTGACCGCCGTGGTCTCCGTCTCTTCGACGGGATCCTTCGTGGAGGTGCGAGAAGGTGTCACAATTCGCCTTTCACCGACGCATCTCGTCTCAGTATTCGATGCACTCGGTCGTTTGCGGGCACGAGTAAGACCCTTGTCAAGTCCTGAGCAAATCACTCATGGTTGACAACGGGTCCGATTGTCCATTATGGCACATCGCACACGCGGTGCGAGCCACCTAAACGGCACTCTCATCTGAACGCGGGAGCGCGCCCATGAATTCCCGGCTACACCGATCCGAGCCCGCGCGTGGCGAGTCGAGAGATCAGGACAGTCCGGTGTGTTTATCGTCGTCGCCCGCCGGACGCGACGCGAGGTAACGCTCGAGCTCGGCCGCGAGTTCGTCTGCGCTCGGCAGATCGAATTCCCCGAGCGACGACGAACGCAGCGGAGACCCCGCCATGTACTGGTCATAGCGAGACTCGAGGTTCTCGAGCATCGTCGCCAGCTCGTCGTTCGCGGCGATCTGCTCGTCGACCTTGGCGAGAAAACCGAGGTTCTCCTCGCGCAAGTCCTCCGTCGGCAGTGCGATGCCGCTCCCGAGCGTGATGCTCTCGAGCGCCGCGATGGCGGCCGCGGGAAACTCCGCGTCGGCCAAGTAGTGCGGCACGAGCATGACGAAGCTCGAGGTGTTGATGCCCTGCTCGACGAAACGCATCTCGAGGAGGTGGCCCACGGTTGCCGGCACCTGCGTGTGCGGCTGCCAGACCGAGTGAGCCGAGATCAGGTCAGCCCTGTTGCCGCTGACCGTCGTTCCGATCGGGCGTGTATGCGGCACAGGCATGGCGATCGCGTGGACCCAGGTGACGGACTCGACGCCGAGAGACGTGACGAGCTCAACGACGCCGTGGGTGAACGCATCCCACGCGAAGTCCGGTTCGTAGCCGGTCAGCGTCAAGAAAGGCTGGCCGATGACGTCGTGGGCGAGAGCCAGTTCGAGGCGCGGCGGCACGTAGTCCGTGAGGTGGTCCTGGTCGAAGGAGATCACCGGGCGCCGTGCACGGTAGTCGAGGAGGGCATCGTTCGAGAACGTCGCAACGGGCACGTTGTCGACACCGTCGCGCAGGACGTCGATCGACTGAGCGACGGCGCTCCCGGCGTCCGTGAAGCCCGTCATCGCTATGACCAGCGGCAGACCGCGGGGCACCTCGGGCGCGTCAGGGGACGTCGCGTAAAGGGGACCGAACGGAGGCATGACTCCACTCTACGAGCCACCGAAGGCTCGGGCCGCGATGCGCGGTCGCGCTCACAGCGAACACCGCGACGCCCCGAGCGGGTCATCGGCTCCGCTCCAAACGCCGACCTAGGATGGTCCATATGCCGACGCCGCAGATCTCGTATCTCCCTGCCTCAGCGACAGACATCGATGCGGACGTCTCGCTCCTTCTCCTTCCGCCGCTCACGGACGATGGCCCCGAGCTGGCCGCCTGGCCAGGCCTTGCCGACGCGCTGCGTGCGGTCGAGTTCTCGGGGGCACCCGGCTCCTTCGCACGCGTACCGCTCGCGGGCGCTCCGGGCGGAGCCGTGGCGGTCGCGGGAGTCGGCACCGCTGCGCATTCCGGCGCGTATCGGGACGCGGCGGGCTCAGGCATCCGCGCTCTCGGTCAGGTCGAGACCGTCGCCGTGCACGCTCCGGGCGCACCCGACGGCATCTGGCGGGCCGTCGCTGAAGGCGCGGGCCTCGGCGGTTACACCTTCGCGACTTACAAGAAGGACGGCGGGAAGCGTCGCGCGGCCCGTGTGATCGTCGTGTCGAACGAAGAGGTTTCGGACGACGATGTGCGTGCCGCCCAGGTGGTCGTCGACGCGGTGGGCCTCGTCAAAGAACTCGTCGCGATTCCGGCAGACCGGCTCGGTCCGGCGGATTTGGCCGCACGTGCGGTCTCAGAGGTCGCTCATCTGCCCGTCGAGGTCACGGTGCTCGACGAGGCAGCGCTCGAGGCCGAAGGATTCGGCGCGATTCTCGGTGTAGGCATCGGCTCCGACCGTCCGCCGCGCTTCGTCCGCATGGACTACGCCCCCGCCGAATCTTCCCGTCACATCGCGGTCGTCGGCAAGGGAATCACCTTCGACACCGGCGGTCTCTCCCTCAAGCCGGCGGGCTCGATGGTCGGCATGAAATACGACATGTGCGGTGCCGCCGTGGCGTTGTCGGTCGTGCGCGCGGCTGCCGAGCTGGCGCTGCCCGTGCGGGTCACGAGCTACCTCTGCATCGCGGACAACATGCCCTCCGGCCGGGCGACGCGCCCCGGCGACGTCCTGACCGCACTCGACGGGACGACGATCGAAGTTCTGAACACGGATGCCGAGGGTCGCCTGGTCCTCGCCGACGGCCTCGTCGCGGCATCACGTGAGCGTCCGGACGTGATCATCGATGTCGCGACGCTCACCGGCGCGATCAGCGTGGCTCTCGGAACGCGGTACGCGGGGGTGATGGGCGACGACGCGCCCGTCGCCGAGTACCTCGCGGCGGCTGAACGAGCGGGCGAGCTCGCCTGGCAGCTGCCGTTGCCCGCATACATGCGCGATGACCTCGACTCCTCCATCGCCGACCTCGTGAACGCCAAGATCGGTGATCCGGCGGGCGGCTCCCTCTTCGCCGGGCTGTTCCTGCAGCACTTCATCGGACGCGTGTCGGACGAAGAGAACGCACCGAGCATTCCCTGGGTGCATCTGGATATTGCGGGCGTCGGGATGAACAAGGGCGGTCCCTACGGTTCCACCGACAAGGGCCCGACCGGAGCCAGCGTCCGTTCCCTGATCGAATTCGTCGCAGCAGGTGCCCGGTAATGGCCGAGCACGACTTCGACCTGGTCGTCCTCGGCGGCGGCAGCGGCGGCTATTCCGCGGCGATCCGTGCCTCAGAACTGGGCGCGAAGGTCGCGATCGTCGAACGCGACAAGCTCGGTGGCACGTGCCTGCACCGCGGCTGCATTCCCACCAAAGCCCTGCTGCACGCCGCTGAGGTCGCGGACGCGGTGCGTTCCGCGAGCGAGATCGGCGTGGATGCGACCCTCACGGGCATCGACGCCAATGGACTCCGCACGTACCGGGAAAAGATCGTCGCCAAGAAGTTCGCCGGGCTCAAGGGCTTGATCTCGGCCCGCGGTATCACCGTGATCGACGGCGAGGGTCACCTCCAGGAGGACCGCGGGGTGCGGGTCGGCGCGGACGTGTACCGCGGCAAGAACGTGCTGATCGCGACGGGCTCGTACTCGAAGGTGATCCCGGGCCTCGAGGCCGGCGGCCGGATCCTGACGAGCGAACACGCTCTCGAGCTGCCCGAGATCCCGCGACGCGTCGTGATCCTCGGCGGCGGGGTCATCGGCGTCGAGTTCGCGAGCCTGTGGCGGTCCTTCGGTGTCGACGTCACGATCGTCGAAGCCCTCCCCCGGCTCGTGCCGCAGGAGGACGAGGCCATGAGCAAGGGCCTCGAGCGGGCGTTCCGCAAGCGGGGAATCGGGATGCACCTCGGCTCCCGGTTCGCTTCCGCCACGCACACCGACGGCGCGGTCGTCGTTCAGCTCGAGGACGGAACGCAGCTCGACGCGGACTATCTGCTCGTCGCCATCGGTCGCGGCCCGAGCACAGCCGGCCTCGGTCTCGAAGAGGCCGGTGTCGCGCTGGACGGCGGCTTCGTCGTCGTCGACGACGACCTGCAGACGTCCGTCCCCGGCGTGTGGGCGGTGGGCGACATCGTGCGCGGCCTGCAGCTGGCGCACCGCAGCTTCGCGCAGGGAATCTTCGTGGCGGAGCTCATGGCGGGGCTGCCCGCGACCGCGGTGCCCGAGCGTCAGATCCCGCGCATCACGTACAGCGACCCCGAGGTCGCCTCCGTCGGGTCGACTCTCGCCGAGGCGGTCGCCGATCTCGGGAGCGAGAAGGTCACCTCGTTCGACTACAACCTGACGGGCAACGCCCGCAGTGAGATCATCGGCACGGGGGGTCTCGTTCGCGTCGTGCGCGCCGTCGACGGTCCCGTGATCGGCGTTCATCTGATCGGCGCGCGTGTCGGTGAGTTGATCGCCGAGGCCCAGCTGATTGTCGGCTGGGAAGCGCACCCGGACGATATCGCCCCGTATTTGCACGCCCACCCGACCCAGAGCGAGGCGCTCGGCGAAGCGTTCCTCGCCCTCGCGGGCCGACCCTTGCACGCGCTTTAGCAATGCCGGTCCTCGGCTTCACTAAGCTAGACAACGACAGTTTCGTCCTTAAGGAGACATCGTCATGAGCACATCCGTCGTCCTCCCCGCTCTCGGCGAGAGCGTTACCGAGGGTACGGTCACCCGCTGGCTGAAGCAGGTGGGAGACGAGGTCAAGGCCGATGAGGGCTTGCTCGAGATCTCGACCGACAAGGTCGACACGGAGATCCCCTCCCCCGTGAGCGGAATTCTCGAAGAGATTCTGGTGCAGGAGGACGAGACCGTCGAGGTCGGCGGCCTGCTGGCCAAGATCGGCGACGGCAGCGGCCAGCCTTCGGGCGACGCAGCGCCCGAAGAATCCGCTCCCGCTGAGGAGCAGCCCCCGGCCGAAGATCGGGTCGCTGAGGCACCCGCAGAGCCCGAGCTCGTTGCCGACGCCGAACCGGCCGGCAACGCCGCGGCCGAACCCGCCGCGGTCGGTGCGTCGAGTGATTCGAGCACGTCGGTCGTTCTGCCCGAACTGGGCGAATCGGTCACGGAGGGCACCGTCACGCGCTGGCTCAAGAGTGTCGGCGACGAGGTTGCCGTCGATGAGCCGCTCCTCGAGATCTCGACCGACAAGGTCGACACCGAGATCCCCTCGCCCGTTGCCGGGGTCCTGCAGGAGATCGTCGCGGCCGAGGACGAGACCATCGCCGTCGGCGCGGTCCTCGCCAAGATCGGCAGCGGCGCACCCGCCGCCGCGGCATCCGAGCCCGCACCGGCTCCGGCCGCAGAGCCGGTCACCGAGCCCGAGGCACCCTCGACCGAGAAGCCCGTCGAGGCGGACGTCCCGGCATCCGAGACTCCCGAGCAGGCACCCGCACCCGAGCCCGCGCCGGCTGCTGCCGCTCCGGCACCTTCGGCTCCTGCTCCCTCCGCTCCGGCACCCTCGGCTCCGGCTGCATCGGCCCCGGCACCTTCGGCTCCCGCTCCCAGTGCGCCCGCAGCATCCTCGGACTCGTCCGATGAGCGCACGTACGTCACGCCTCTGGTGCGCCGTCTCGCTCAGCAGCAGGGCGTGGATCTCTCGACCGTGACCGGCACGGGTGTCGGCGGTCGCATCCGCAAGGAGGATGTCCTGAAGGCGGCCGAATCGGCCAGCGCGGCTCCCGCTGCTCCTGCGGCCGAGAAGGCGCCCGCCCTCGAGGTCTCGCCTTTGCGTGGCACAACGCAGAAGATGTCGCGCCTGCGGAAGGTCCTCGCCGAGCGTGCCGTCGCGTCGATGCAGGCCACGGCCCAGCTCACGACGGTCGTCGAGGTCGATGTCACGAAGCTCGCAGGATTCCGCGACAGCGTGAAGGTCGACTTCCAGAAGAAGACGTCCGACAAGCTGTCGTTCTTGCCCTTCTTCGCCCTGGCCGCGGCCGAGGCTCTGCAGGCGTTCCCGATCGTCAACGCCACGGTCGACGGCGACACGATCGTGTACCCGGCGTCCGAGAACCTCTCGATCGCGGTCGACACCGAGCGAGGCCTGCTGACGCCGGTTCTGCGCGACGCGGCCTCGAAGAACATCGCCGAGATCGCTCACGAGATCGCCGACCTGGCCGCCCGCACGCGCGACAACAAGCTGAAGCCCGACGAGCTCGGCGGCGGCACCTTCACGCTGACGAACACCGGTTCGCGCGGTGCCCTCTTCGACACCCCGGTCGTGTTCCTGCCCCAGTCGGCGATCCTCGGCACCGGAATCGTCGTCAAGCGCCCGGGCGTTGTCAAGGTCGATGGTATCGAGGCGATCGGCGTTCGCTCGGTCGTGTACCTCGCACTGTCGTACGACCACCGGATCATCGACGGTGCGGACGCCGCTCGGTTCCTCGGTGCCGTCAAGGCGCGCCTCGAAGCAGCGGAGTTCGCCGCGGACCTCGGTATCTGATCGAGCCCGACCTCCCGTAGGCCCTCGCCGAAACGCCCCGACAGAAATGTCGGGGCGTTTCGCGTTCATGAGGCCTCGACATCCCGCACATCACGAATCAGCCACGACTCACCGGTTCGCACGAGCACCGCGAGCTGGGCGGGCACCGTGCCAGCTACGCCGCTGACGCTCAGGATCGCGACTCCCCCGAGGTCGTCCAGCAGCTCGATCTCCCGCTCGGCGGCGGGCAGGTCGACCGCTCCCGGAGGCATGTCCGGGTTGGCCGATTCCTCGAAGAACTCCGCCGCACATGCGGGCTCTGTGCAGGTTGCAAGTGATTCCAGCGCGGCGTGCAGCGCGGCCACGGGGTCGCTGAGGCCGGACTCATCCCCGGTCCCAGACTCGTCGCCCGCCTGCACGCCCGTGGTCGGGTCAGCGGGCCCTGCCGCTCCAGCCGCCGGAGTGGACGATTCGGATGCGGCGGGGCGAGCGTTCGCGGCCGGGGTGGAGCCCGCGGGCCAGGCCAAGCCGCCCACGATGATCACGCCGGCGACGCCCGCCGCCACCAACCAAGGGCGGGCGATCCTGCGGCGCGCGTTCTCTGCCCGCCGGCGCACCGAATCCATCGCGTCCGAGACCATGTCTCCGACGCCGGAGTCGACGTGGCGGCTGACGAGTCGGCCCAGGAACGAATGCCGCCGTTCCGGCTCATCGACCTCGACGGCGCCCGCCCGCCGCGCATCCGCCGCTCGACGCGGGGTCAGCGGAGTGAGGATGAGGGGTTCGGGGGAAGCGATCGCGAAGAGGTGCGCTTCGGCCTCGCCCGCGTCTCTGCCATCCCGCAGCATCCTGGCTACCTCGCGGAGGCGCCATGATCCGTCGACGATCGGCATGTCGGCCAGGCGATCGACGAGGAAGCCCGCCGTCTCGTCGATGGGACCACCCCCACCATCCGATGCGCAGACGAACGTCGGGGTGCCGTCCTGCGTCAACCACCAGACCCCTCGGAGCGCCTCGCCACGCGCCGCACTGCACCCGCGGATGAGGCTCACAGCGACGGTGACGACCTCACCCGCCCCCAAGTCAGTGCCGCCCTGCTCGCGCCGCGCAAGAAATGTGTCGACCCGTTCGATGCACCAGGACATCACAGCTTCGTGGCCCGACAGCGTCCGTGAGACGTCCTGAACGCCGAGTACGTGATCTCCCCGGGACCTCCATCCCGGCCAACCTCGCAGCTCCGCCGTGTCAACGAGCTGGATCACCGTCTCGTCCACCCGAGCGAGCCAGCCGGCGAAAGGAGCTTCGGGCTGGGTGACCCGCCGCATCCGGACGACGGCACCCGTCAACGGATCATCGGTCAGCCGCGGTTCGGTCATCCTCCTACGCTGGCCCGACGGGACGCGCATCCACCGTCCCCTCGTCCGATCCGTGGTGAGCGGGCGCGGTGAGCACGCTGTGGAGGACGGACGACGGGCAAGAGGGCCGATCACCGCGCGGAACACCAGGCTCTCGGGAAGTAGGCTGGAAGGTATGGCAGCACGCAGCGCGGCACCCGAGAAGCGTCCCGGGTTCTTCTCCCAGATCAAGAGTCTTTACACCTTCACACGACGGTCGTTCGGCTTCCTCCCGTGGTTGCTCACGGGGATCTTCTTCGTGACGACGGGGATCGGCATCGTGGTCGCGTTCCTGATCCAACCTCAGTGGTGGAACATCCTGCTCTGGGGCATCACCGGCTTCCTCGCGGGCATCCTCGCGTCGCTCATGACCATGACGCGCCTGTCGACCCGCGCGATGTACGACCAGATCGACGGCATGCCCGGCGCCGTGGGTCACGTCATCACCACGTTCCTCGGCCGCAGCTGGACGGCATCCGAGACCCCCGTGGGCGTCAACCCGAAGACTCAGGATGCGGTCTACCGCGCGATCGGCCGCGGCGGCGTCGTCGTCATCGGCGAAGGCTCGCAGGGTCGTCTGCAGCGGCTCGTGAACGAGGAACGCTCGAAGATCAACCGGGTCGCCAACGGCGTGCCCGTGCACGTCATCTACATCGGCCACGGCGCGGGCGAGGTTCCGATCAAGGATCTGGCGAAGACGATCAAGTCATTCCCGCGCAAGCTCGACAAGGCGACGATGGTCGCCGTCATGAAGCGTGTGGACTCGGTCTCGCAGTCGCTTGCGTCGCTCCCGATTCCGAAGGGTATCGACCCCACGAAGGTCCGCGCGCCGCGTCCGCGCTGACGCCACGCGGGATCTAGCGGCGGACGAGGATCGTCCCGACGGCCTTGTCGTGGAGGCCACGCTGATCTGCGTCCCAGATCACGGCGGGGATCACGACGATCAGCAGCAGCGTCCGGATGATGGGACGCCAAAGCCCCACCCATCCCCCGCCCACCATTTCCAGCCGCAGACCGAAGATCCTGTGGCCGGGGCTCGCCTGGAGCGTCGGCAAAAACAGGATCTGGATCGCGCCGAAGATCGCCAGGATCGCCAGCGCATCGAACGCGAAGAATCCCGAAATGAGATAAGCGGCGCCGTAGTCGATCACGAGTGCGCCGATACGGCGTCCGACGCGGGCGACGGAACCCGCGCCATCCCGCGGCAAACCGAGGCGTTGACCGGGATAGGCGTCGGGTGCATTCGATGTCACCGGACCAGCGTATCCAGCCGCGCGTAACATGCCGGAAACAATAGCGTCACTGTCGGGCAATGCCCCGACGATACCTTTCAGGGAGGCCCGCATCGCGGGCGGCAGTTCCCGAATGCCCTACCTCTGGAGCCAGAATGTTCAAAGACTCATCCGAGGTGTTGAAGTTCATCAAGGACGAGGACGTCAAGTTCCTCGACATCCGGTTCACGGATCTTCCTGGTGTCCAGCAGCACTTCAACATCCCCGCTTCCACGGTCGACGAGGAGTTCTTCACCGTCGGTCAGCTGTTCGACGGCTCCTCGATCCGAGGTTTCGCGAACATCCACGAGTCGGACATGCAGCTGATTCCGGATGTGTCGACGGCGTACCTCGACCAGTTCCGCGAGGCGAAGACGCTCATCATGATCTTCGACATCTACAACCCGCGCACGGGCGAGATCTACCACAAGGACCCGCGTCAGGTTGCCAAGAAGGCCGAGAAGTACCTCGCCTCGACCGGCATCGCCGACACCGCGTTCTTCGCCCCCGAGGCCGAGTTCTACATCTTCGACGACGTGCGTTACGAAGTGAAGCAGAACTCCAGCTTCTACAGCGTCGACTCCGAAGAGGGCGCCTGGAACACGGGTCGCGCCGAAGAGGGCGGCAACCTCGCCAACAAGACCCCGTACAAGGGCGGATACTTCCCGGTCAGCCCCGTCGACAAGACGGCCGACCTGCGCGACGACATCACGCTCAAGCTCATCGAGGCCGGTTTCATCCTCGAGCGCTCGCACCACGAGGTCGGTACCGGTGGACAGCAGGAGATCAACTACCGCTTCGACACCATGGTGCACTCGGCGGACGACATCCTGAAGTTCAAGTACATCGTCAAGAACACCTCTGAGCAGTGGGGCAAGGTCGCGACCTTCATGCCCAAGCCGCTCTTTGGTGACAACGGTTCCGGCATGCACACGCACCAGTCGCTGTGGCTCGAGGGCAAGCCCCTGTTCTACGACGAGAACGGCTACGGCGGCCTGTCCGACATCGCTCGTTGGTACATCGGTGGTCTGCTGGCGCACGCGCCCGCCGTGCTCGCTTTCACCAACCCGACGATCAACTCGTACAAGCGTCTGGTCAAGGGCTACGAGGCCCCGGTCAACCTGGTCTACTCGGCCGGTAACCGCTCGGCGGCGATCCGTATCCCGATCACGGGATCGAACCCCAAGGCCAAGCGCATCGAGTTCCGCGCACCGGATGCCTCGGGCAACCCGTATCTCGCCTTCGCGGCACAGATGATGGCCGGCCTCGACGGAATCAAGAACCGCATCGAGCCGCACGAGCCCGTCGACAAGGACCTGTACGAGCTTCCCCCCGAGGAGGCCAAGAACATCCCGCAGGTTCCGAACTCGCTGCTGGACTCGCTCGAGGCGCTTCGTGCCGACCAGGACTTCCTGCTCGCGGGTGGCGTGTTCACGCCCGAGCTGATCGAGACCTGGATCGAGTACAAGATCGAGAACGAGATCAAGCCGATCGCGGCACGCCCGCACCCGTTCGAGTACGAGCTGTACTTCGGCGTCTGACGCCGACGAACGCTGAAAGGGCCCCGGGATCTTCCCGGGGCCCTTTCCGTTGTGGTGGTGGCCTGTGCGGCCGGCCAGGCGCCGCAGCGTGCGGTCGGCCAGCCGGATTGATTAGCCGTAGAAGAGCTTCTCGAACACCCGACGGGCACGCCGAGCCGTGCCGAAGTAGTCCTCTTCGACCTGCGTCGCCGAGCGTGGCGGGTAGTCGAGGATGCGACCGATGCCGTCGAGCTGTCGCCGGTCGGTCGGCAGCACGTCGCTCGTCTGTCCCGACAGCAGCGTGTTCGCCGAACGGAGGCGCGTCGAGAGGTGCCACGACTCGGCCAAGCGCACCGCGGACGCCTGCGGGATCAGTCCCGCTGCTACCGCCGCGTCCAGCGCGCCGAGGGTCGACGTCGTGCGCAGCTCGGGGTGCTCGTGCGCGTAACAGAGCTGCGTGATCTGCACGAGCCATTCCACATCGCTGAGCGTGCCGGGACCGAGCTTGAGGTGCCGCGTGCGGTCGACGCCTTTCGGCAGGCGCTCCGTCTCGACGCGCGCCTTGATGCGCTTGATCTCGCGCACTCCCTGAGGGTCCGGATGCTCGGGGTACCGCAGACGGTCGGCCAGCTCCATGAAGGCACGGATGAGCTTGACCGAACCAGCGACGCCCCGCGCACGTAAGAGCGCCTGCGCCTCCCAAGACAGCGACCAGCGCGAGTAGTACTCGGCGTAGGAGCTCAGCGAGCGCACGAGCGGGCCCGTCCGTCCCTCGGGGCGGAGGTCCGCATCCAGATCCAACGGCGCCCGGAAGTCCTCCGACACCCGCCGCAGTTCCGCGACGATCTTCAGCGATAGCTGATGCGCGCGTTCGGGATCCACCTTCTCGGGACGATAGACGTAAAGAACGTCCGCATCCGATCCGAACCCGAGCTCCGCTCCCCCGAACCGGCCCATCGCGATGATGGCGAAGTCCAGCGACGCATCCTCCGGCGGCACGACCTCACGACGCACGGCACGGAGCGTCGCCTGCAGGGTCACGTCGGTGATGGTCGTGAGGCTTGCCGCCAGCTGCTCGATCGTGAGCACGCCCAGCACGGCCGCCATCGCGGTGCGAAGGAGTTCCCGTCGGCGGAGAGCGCGCACGGCCCGCATGGCGTCGTCGATGGTCTTGTGGCGCGTCTGGATCGCCCGCGCCTCCTCCTGAAGCGCCAGGCCCGAGCGGGGACGCAGGGGCTCGTCGTCGTCCAGCCACGCGACGGACTCGGGAATCCACTCCATCAGCTCACCGATGTAGCGCGACCCCGACAGCACGCGCGTGAGCCGTTCGGCGGCCCCGGACGAATCGCGCAGCATCCGCAGAAACCACGGGGTGTCGCCGAGACGCTCGCTGACCCGCCGGAACGCGAGGAGCCCGTAGTCCGGGTCGACGCCGTCGGCGAACCAACGGATCATGACGGGCATCAGGTGACGCTGGATGGTCGCCTTGCGGCTGATACCGCTCGTGAGGCTGCCGATGGTTCGCAGGGCCCCGGCCGGGTCGCGGAATCCGATAGCCGCGAGTCTGTCGTGCGCCTGGGCCGTCGAGAGCACGCGACCGTCTTCGGGAAGGGCTGCGACCGCCGACAACAACGGTCGGTAGAAGAGGCGGACATGGATGTCTCGGACCTCGCGCTTGATCTTCTCCCAGACTTCCCGCACGCCGTCCGCCGTTTCGGCGAGGCCGGATGCCCGAGCGAGAGTGCGCAGACCCTCGGGCGTCCGGGGCATGAGGTGTGTGCGCGACAGCCGCCACAGCTGCAGTCGGTGTTCGAGCAACCGCAGCACCCGATAGTCCTGCGCGAACGCGGATGCATCGACACGACCGATGTACCCGCCCGAGACGAGTGCATCGAGCGCCGCCAGGGTGCCTCGTTGACGGATCGAGTCATCCGTCAGTCCATGAACGAGTTGCAAGAGTTGCACGGTGAACTCGACATCGCGGATACCCCCGGGGCCGAGCTTCAGCTGGTACGGCACGTCTTCCGCGGGGATGTGCTCGGTGACCCGCTCGCGCATGCGCTGCACCGAGTCCACGAAGTTCTCTCGCGCGGCGCTCGTCCATACTTTCGGCTGCACGGCCTCGACATAATCGCGCCCGAGCTCGGCATCGCCCGCGAGAGGACGCGCCTTGAGAAGAGCCTGGAACTCCCAGCTCTTGGCCCAGCGCTGATAGTACGAGATATGCGAATCGAGGCTTCGGACGAGCGCACCCTGCTTGCCCTCGGGTCGGAGATTCGGGTCCACCTCCCACAGCGGCGGCTCGATCTCGGCCTCTTCGATGCCCCGCATGGTCTGCACGGCGAGGCGCGTGGCGATATCGAGCACGCGGCTCTCGCTGGCGCGCTCTGCCAGTTCGTCGCTGCCCCCTCCGACGAAGATCACGTCGACGTCGGAGACGTAGTTCAACTCACGTGCCCCCGCCTTTCCCATCCCGATGATGGACAGACGCGTCTGCGCGACATCCTCGCGCGGAAACAGTCCGCCGGGCCCGGTACCGGTCGCCGAGATGCGCGTGCGTGCGACGGCGAGGGATGCCTCGAGTGCCGCGGCCGCGACATCCGCCAACGCCGCCGACACCTCACGGATCGCACCCGGCGGATCGGGCGAGAGCAGGTCATAGACGGCGATCCGGGCGACGAGTCGGCGGTAGCAGACGCGGAGGGCGATCCAGCCATCCGCGTTCTTCTCAGCGAAGCCGTCGACCGCGCCCACGGACTCCAGCATCTCGTTGCGCAGCTCGTCGGCCGAGGCGAGCAGACCGCGCGGCTCGAGCAAGTCCCTCAGCTCATCCGGATGACGCAGGTAGAAGGAGGCGAAGCCCTCGCTCGCGCCGAGCAGCGCCCACACCGCACGATGCGCGGATGCGCTTTCGAGGACTTCCCGCACCGGGATCGCGTTCCGTCGGGCGACCGCGACGAGGCCCCGTACGGCGGCATCCGGGTCACCTGCGGAAGAGGCCTCACTTATCCACGAACCACGCGCGAGCCCCGTCAGCTCTTCGAGTTCGTCGAGGCCGCGCTCGGCCTCATCAAGCTCGGTGAAGCCGATTCGGGCGAGTTGCGTGCGGGACTGAAATCGTTCCGGAGACATGGGAGCGTGTGCTCCCGTCAGAGCATCTCGAGGTTGCTCTTCAGCTCGAAGGGCGTGACCTGCGAACGATACTCCTGCCATTCCCGACGCTTGTTCTTCAGCACGTAGGTGAAGACCTGCTCGCCCAGAGTCTCGGCAACCAGCTCGCTCTCTTCCATCGCCTGGAGGGCGTGGTCGAGGCTTGCGGGCAGCGGCTTGTAGCCCAGCGCGCGGCGCTCGGCATCGCTCAGCGACCAGACATTGTCTTCGGCCTCCGGCGGGAGTTCGTACTCCTCCTCGATACCCTTCAGCCCGGCCGCGAGCATGAGCGCGTAGGCGAGGTAGGGGTTGGCTGCGGAGTCCAGCGCACGGTATTCGACGCGTGACGACTGGCTCTTGTTCGGCTTGTAGAGCGGCACACGAACGAGCGCCGACCGATTGTTGTGGCCCCAGGTGATGAAGCTCGGGGCTTCGTCACCGCCCCACAGGCGCTTGTACGAGTTGACGAACTGGTTCGTGACAGCGGCGATCTCGCTCGAGTGGTGCAGCAGGCCGGCGATGAACTGCCGGCCGACCTTGGACAGCTGGTACTCGGCACCCTCTTCGTAGAAGGCGTTCTGGTCGCCCTCGAACAGTGACATGTGCGTGTGCATGCCGCTGCCGGGCTTGCCCCCGAGGGGCTTGGGCATGAACGTCGCATACACGCCCTGCTCGATCGCGACCTCTTTGATCACCGTGCGGAACGTCATGATGTTGTCGGCCGTCGCCAGGGCGTCGGCGTAGCGCAGGTCGATCTCGTTCTGGCCCGGTCCACCCTCGTGATGACTGAACTCCACGGAGATACCGAGGTCCTCGAGCATCCGAACCGAACGACGACGGAAGTCGTGCGCCGTGCCGCCCGGGACGTTGTCGAAGTACCCGGCGGAGTCGACGGGCTCGGGGCCGTCGGGACCGTAAGACGACGACTTGAGCAGGTAGAACTCGATCTCGGGGTGTGTGTAGAACGTGAACCCGCGGTCGGCGGCGCGCGCCAGGGTGCGCTTGAGGACGTGCCGCGGATCGGCCACGGCGGGCTGGCCGTCCGGGGTCGTGATGTCGCAGAACATGCGCGCGGTCGGATCGATCTCACCACGCCACGGGAGGATCTGGAACGTCGCGGGATCCGGATGCGCGAGCAGGTCGGATTCGAAGCTTCGCGTCAGACCCTCGATCGCCGAACCGTCGAACCCGAGACCCTCCGCGAAGGCTCCTTCGACCTCGGCCGGGGCGATCGCGACGGACTTGAGCGTCCCGATCACATCGGTGAACCAGAGGCGGACGAACTTGACGCCCCGCTCTTCGATCGTCCGCAAGACGAAATCACGCTGCTTGTCCATGGTTCCCTCCGCAGCTCCGCTGCTTGCCCAGCCTACTGGGGGTCTTCGCCGGCGCCGGACGCGGGAGCGCCCCACGAGGCATCACGGGCGTCGTCGTCGGCCCACGCTCGCGCGCGGTCCTTGATGACCTGCGGCGCGTTGGCCGCTTCTTCCGCGGTGTCGAACGGGCCGGCGCGGTCGATCGCGGGCGATTCGAACCCCTTCTCGACCTCACCGGTCGTCAGGTTGTACCAGTACTTCTGTTCGCTCTCGGACACCGGTTCTCCCTCGATCTGCGTTCCGTGTCGATCCTACTGACCGCGGGGCTCCGGTCGTGGCGCACCGCGGTCCGCGGACAGGATCGGCGCATCGCCATCGGTAAGCTCATTCGCATGGCAAAAAGCGTTGACCGTGCTGTCGGTGTCGACATCGGGGGGACCGGCATCAAGGCCGGCATCGTCGATCTGAAGCGCGGGGTGTTGCTGAGCGACCGCATCCGCGTCAACACCCCGAAGGGTGCGGCACCGGATGATGTCCTCGCCGCCGTGAACGAGGTTCTCGACAAGCTGGGCGGCGTCGACAAGACGGTGCCCCTCGGCGTGGCCTTCCCCGCGATCGTCAAGAAGGGTCGCACGCTCTCGGCCGCCAATGTCTCCAAGAAGTGGGTCGATTTCGAGGCCGAGAAGTTCTTCGAGAAAGGACTCGGACGCGACATCCAGTTCGTGAACGATGCGGATGCCGCGGGTGTCGCCGAGGTCCGCTACGGCGCAGCCAAGGGCCACGACGGGTTGACGATCCTCACGACGCTCGGCACCGGCATCGGCTCGGCCTTCATCTACAACGGCACCCTCATCCCCAACACCGAGTTGGGGCACCTGTGGTATGAGGGCGAGTCGATCGAGAAGTACGCGGCGTACTCGGCGATGGAGCGCGAAGACCTCACGTGGGAGGACTGGACCAAGCGCCTGCAGCTCTTCTACGACCACGTGGAGTTCTTGTTCTCGCCCGACCTGTTCGTCGTCGGCGGGGGCGTGTCGAAGCATCCGGAGCGCTTCCTTCCGATGCTGAAGCTGCGCACGCCGATCCTTCCCGCCGTGCACCGCAACAGCTCGGGAATCATCGGCGCGGCGGCCCTCGCGGGCGACTGACGCTTCGGTCTCTTACGCGAGTGCACGGGTCGCGCGCGAGTGCGCGACTTACGCGGGCGTCATAAGTCGTGCACTCGAGCACAAGTCGTGCATTCGGCGAGGTGGGTGGCGGCGAGACCGCCGGTTGCTGCCGAATCCGCCCGTTATTCGCCGTTGAGGAGCGGCGCACTCGGGGCTAAGCAGCGGTTTCGGCGCCATTCCCCACCGTCGAATCCGCGAATGCACGGGTTGGGTACGAGTGCATGGGGTAGGCGCGCGCTCGAAGCCGTGCACTCGCGACGAAACCGTGCACTCGACGAAGGAGAGAGGGCGAATGGGTCGGCCTGTACGCCGGGTTCTGTCCGGGGGCCTGAGCCCCGTGGACGGTCATCTCTCTCGACGACACGTTGCCGTGCCGTTCTAGCGGTCTACCCGAGGACTCAGCGGGCCGCGTCAACATCCTCTGTCTGACCTTGCTCCGGGCGAGGTTTACCGAGCAGACCGCGTCACCGCGGTCCCTGGTGGTCTCTTACACCACCGTTTCACCCTTACCGGGGTCTCCCCCGGCGGTCTGTTTTCTGTGGCACTGTCTCGCGGATCACTCCGGGTGGGTGTTACCCACCGCCCTGCCCTGTGGAGCCCGGACGTTCCTCGGCACGAAAGAAAACCCTCGTGACGCGACCGTCCAGCCGACCCACTCGCGCCGCAAGTCTAGCCGCGGATGCCTCGAAGCCCCGCGCCAGTCAAGCACGCCTGCTCAGGCCCTGAGGTCGCGGCGGAAGCTCTCGCGGCGGTCCATGGATGCGTTGGCCGCTGCATCCGCTCTCGCGTTCTGCGCCCGCGGTATCCACTCGAAGCTCACCTGCCGACCGGCGATGAGTTCACGTGCCTCGCGGGCCAAGGCCTGCATGTCGGGGTGCTTGATCTTCCAGCGTCCGGTCATCTGCTCGACCACGAGCTTGGAGTCGAGACGCACGCGAACGGATGCCGGGTCTCGCTCGAATGCGGCACGCAAACCCTCGATCATGCCCCGGTACTCGGCCACGTTGTTGCTCGCCATGCCCACATAGACACCGAGTTCGACGAGCACTTCGCCGGTCGTCGCGTCGAGGACGACAGCTCCCCCCGCGGCGATGCCCGGGTTGCCGCGCGATCCGCCGTCAGCCTCGACGATCAGGTCGGGCGCGGCCGGCGGCGCGATCGGGTCATCCCACAGAGCCCCGCTCATCGGGACGAGCTCACAGGCCCGATTCGTTCGTACGCACGAGGATGCAGCCGCACTCAGGGCAGTTCACGATCTCGTCGTCGGCCTTCCCCCGGATGACCTGTAGGTCGGTGCCCGAGAGCACCATGTGGCATCCGCCGCAGGTTCGGGCACGCAGCAGAGCCGCGCCGTCGCTGCGGGCGGTCAGCCTCTCGTACAGGGCCAGAAGTTCCGGCGGCACCATCCCGACGACGGCCGCACGATCGCGGGTCAGGTGCTCGGTGCGGGCGGCCGCATCGGCGACGACGGCCTTCGCCTCGTTCGACAGACGCATGCCCTCTTCGTTCGTCTCTGCGACGAGGCGCTCCTGCTCGGCGACGGATGCCTCGATCTGCTCGAGTTTCTCCATCAGCTCGAGCTCGGCATCCTCGAGGTCGCCCTGGCGACGCGCCAGCGAGGCGAGTTCGTGCTCGAGACCCGCGGCATCCTTCGGGTTCGAGACCTTCTGCAGCAGGTCTTCGTCGCGCTTGCGGCGCGCCTCGACGACCTTCACGTCGGATTCGACGCGCGAGATCTCGAGCTGCAGGTCGTCGCGCGCACCCTGCCGGCGCGACAACTCGTGCGAGAGGGCTTGGCGCGCGGCGAGGAGTTCTTTCACACGCGGGGCTTGGGGGGGATTCTGGCGCAGGGCATTTGACGCGCGGAGCTGCGCGTCGAGCTCGGCGATCTCCAGCAATCGACGCTGGTCTGTCGGGCTCGCATTCACCCGTCCAGCCTATCCCGGCGGGCGCTTAGCCTTCGGCGGTCGGGCCGGCAGTGGCGGACGCACGCGACCGTGCAGTCCGCACGACGCACGTCCGAACACGCCGTTCAGGATGCCTCGGGCCCGGCGCGTCGTGTATTCCATCGTGCGGACCGCACAATTCGGCGGGTGAGCGAACGGGGATGGCACGGGCCGTCCGCACGATCAGAATCCAACACGCGGGACAGGATGCCTCGGGCCCGGCGCGTCGCAGATTCCGTCGTGCGGACGGCCCGCATGGGTAGACCGAACGGCGGCACCAGCGCGGCGGCAGGGCCCGCGGCATCCGTCTCAGACGATGCGGGCCCGGATCCGCGCCGACGCGAGAGCGAAGAACACCACGACCATCGCGGCGAGGATCGCGGCGACGAACGGGGCCTTGACGGTCCAGTCCCCCACCGTCAGGTCGATCCCGTAGAAGAGCGCGATCGACTCGGATGCCTCGGGCAGCCCGCCCGACAGTGTGTCGAGCGGGCCCTGGGTGAATTCGCGGCGCAGCACCATCGACGACTGCGCGAACGGCAGCGCGTTGATGACCTCTCGCACGGCCTCCGGCAGGGATCCGACCGGGATGTAGGCGCCCGCGACGAATCCCAGGATCGTGCCGACGATCGTGGACATCGCCGAGAACGCGTTGTTCGACGACAGGAACGACACGACGAAGGCCGAGAGGGCGGTGAAGGCGGCTCCGGACAGGGCGACCCATCCGACGATCCGGAACACCGAGAGCGGCGGCAGCACGACTCCGTCGACCAGCCAGAGGTAGATCAGGCTGATGACGAGCACGATGAGCGTCATCAGCAGAGCGACGGCCAGGGCCGCAAACAGATAACCGGCGACGATCTGGCCGCGCCGGATCGGCGAGACGAGGAAGTCGCGGAATCGGCTGGATGCGGCATCCTCCACCAAAACTCCCAACGCACCCAGACCCGTTGTGATCGACGTCATCCCGACGATGCCCGCGAACATCCACGAGTCGACGAACGCCTTGATCTCGGCGGTCGTCGCGTCGGGGAACGACTCCTGCAGGCCTGTCGTCTGCAGATTGCCGAGGAAGAGCGTGTAGAGCGCGAAGAGGATGATCGCCGACAGCAGCGAGAAGAAGACGTTGAGGCGGTCGCGAAAGAATAGGCGCAGGTTCCGGCCGATGATCGTGCGGACGACGCCCATCAGTTCTGGACCCCTTCGTGCCCGGTCAACGCGAGGAAGACGTCGTCCATGCTGCCGTGGCGGAACTCGAAGTCGACCACGTCGTCACCATGGATGGCCAAGATGCTCCGGGCCAGGCCCGCGTCGGGCACGGCGATAGAGAGGACGTCGCCCTCACCCGTGGCGACCGCTCCCGATGTCAGGGCGAGTGCCAGCAGGCCCGCGCGGTCGCGCGTCGTGACGGTGAGGATGCTGCGGCTGTGCTGCGCGCGCAGCTCGGCGGGCGAGCCCTCGGCGATGATCCGGCCGGCGTCGATGATGCAGACCCGATCGGCCTCTTCGGTCTCTTCCATGTAGTGCGTGGTCAGGAAGACGGTCAGGCCGGACCTCTCCCCCAGTTCGTGGATCGTCGACCAGACGACCGCGCGGCTGGCCGGGTCGAGGCCCGCGGTGGGTTCGTCGAGGAACAGGATGGCGGGTTCGTGCAGCAGGGCCCGGGCAATGTCGACGCGGCGACGTTGTCCGCCCGAGAGCTTTCCGTAGCGACGGTCGAGAAACTCGTCCAGCTCGATGAGTGCCGACAGCTCGGCGATGCGGGCGTTGATGGCCGAGGCATCCGTCATCGAGAATCGCGCCCGGATGCGCAGGTTCTCGCGTGCCGTGAGCGCATCGTCGAGCAGGGAGTCCTGGAAGACGACGCCGATGCTCCGGCGGATCGCTTCGCCGTCGGTACGGATGTCTCGCCCGGCCACGATCAGGCGGCCCGCGTCGAAAGGCAGGACGGTGGTGAGGCACCCGATCGTCGTCGACTTGCCGGCGCCGTTGGTTCCGAGGAACGCGAAGACTCCCCCGGCCTCGACCTGGAACGACACGTCGTCGACCGCGACGACCTTCTTGTACCGCTTGGTGAGGCCCTCGACCGCGATCGCTGCTGTCGCGACGGATGCGTGAGCGGAAGACATAGGCCCATCCTGGCGGACGGCGAGCTGGGACGGTGAAACAGAATGGTGGGCCCTGCCGGGATCGAACCGACGACATCCACGGTGTAAACGTGGCGCTCTACCAGCTGAGCTAAAGGCCCTCAGGTCCAGTCTAGAAGATCGCGCCCGCGACCGACCTCAGGCGAGAGCCGAGAGAGCCTCGCGGTAGGCCGACAACGGCCGCGGGCTCGTCGGGTCGTTCACGACCGACCACCGCACGACACCGTCCGTGTCGATCAAGAAGCTCGCCCGCGTCGCGACGCCGCGATCCGACAGGAACACCTCGTACGCCCGCGCGACCTCGCCATGCGGCCAGAAGTCCGACACCAGGTCGAATTCATATCCCTGCTGCTCGGCCCAGGCATGCAACGCGTGGTGACTGTCGACCGAGATGCCGACGACGCGCACCGAGACATCCTCGAATATCGCGATGTTGTCGCGGATCTCGCACAGCTCGCCCTGACACCGCCCCGAGAACGCGAGGGGGAAGAACACGAGCACGACCGGGGACTCGCGCCAGGCCTCACTCAAGGTGAAGGCGTCGCCCGCCTGCGTCAACAGCGTGAAGTCCGGAGCCTGGTCGCCGATCTCGAGAGTCATGCGGACATCCTCGCACCGCGCAGCATCGAGTCCCCTCGAGCGGGCGCGGGATGCCCGGAACTGACTAGGCTGAGAGAGGTGTGCGTTCCCGCCCGGCCCACAAGCCGAGACGCCGCTGCCAAGACTCCCCCGGCACGATCTGCCGGCTCGAAGAGAGGTCACGTGTGACTGTTCACGACCAGGATCCCTACTCGCAGAACGCCGCAGACAGCGACCCGGAAGAGACTTCCGAGTGGCAGGAATCCCTGCAGCAGCTCGTCGACGCGAAGGGCCACGGCCGCGGACGCGAGGTGATGCTCAGCCTTCTGAAGAAGTCGCACGAGCTGCACCTCGGCGTTCCGATGGTGCCGACCACCGACTACATCAACACCATCGCGCCCGAGAACGAGCCCGAGTTCCCCGGTGACGAAGAGATCGAGCGCCGCTACCGCGCCTGGATCCGCTGGAACGCCGCCGTCACCGTGCACCGCGCTCAGCGCCCCGGGATCGGCGTTGGCGGGCACATCTCCACTTACGCCTCGTCGGCAGCGCTCTACGAAGTCGGGTTCAACCACTTCTTCCGCGGGCACGACCACCCCTCGGGCGGCGACCAGATCTTCATCCAGGGTCACGCCTCGCCCGGCACCTACGCGCGCGCCTTCCTCGAGGGCCGCCTGACCGAGGCCCAGCTCGACGGCTTCCGCCAGGAGAAGTCCGCGGCGCCCAACGGCATCCCGTCGTACCCGCACCCGCGTCTGATGCCGGAGTTCTGGCAGTTCCCGACCGTGTCGATGGGGCTCGGCCCGATCAACGCGATCTACCAGGCGATGACGAACAAGTACCTGACCAATCGTGGCATCAAGGATGTCTCGGATGGCCACGTGTGGGCGTTCCTCGGCGACGGCGAGATGGACGAGGTCGAAAGCCGCGGTCAGCTGCAGGTCGCGGCGAACGAAGGCCTCGACAACCTGACCTTCGTGATCAACGCCAACCTCCAGCGCCTCGACGGCCCCGTGCGCGGTAACGGCAAGATCATCCAGGAGCTCGAGAGCTTCTTCCGCGGCGCCGGCTGGAACGTCATCAAGGTCGTCTGGGGTCGCGAGTGGGACGACCTGCTCTCGCGCGACACCGATGGCGCGCTCCTGAACCTGATGAACGTCACCCCTGACGGTGACTACCAGACCTACAAGACCGAGAACGGTGCGTACGTTCGCGAGAACTTCTTCGGTCGCGACGAGCGCGCGCTCGCGTTGGTCAAGGATTACTCCGACGAGAAGATCTGGGGCCTCAAGCGCGGCGGACACGACTACCGCAAGGTCTACGCCGCGTACAAGGCGGCCGTTGAGCACAAGGGTCAGCCCACCGTGATCATCGCCAAGACGATCAAGGGCTACGGCCTCGGCAAGCACTTCGAGGGGCGTAACGCCACGCACCAGATGAAGAAGATGACGCTCGAGGACCTCAAGCACTTCCGCGACGAGATGCACATCCCGATTTCGGATGGTCAGCTCGAAGAGAACCCGTACCTGCCCCCCTACTACAACCCGGGCGCGCAGGACGAGACGATCCAGTACCTGCTCGAGCGTCGCCGCCACCTCGGCGGATTCCTGCCCGAGCGCCGCACGACCCACGTCGGCCTCACTCTCCCGGATGACTCGGCGTACACGATGCCCAAGAAGGGCTCGGGCACGCAGGAAGTCGCCACGACCATGGCGTTCGTCCGCCTGCTGAAGGACCTGTTGCGCTCGAAGGACTTCGGCCACCGCATCGTGCCGATCATCCCCGACGAGGCGCGCACGTTCGGCATGGACGCGTTCTTCCCGACCGCGAAGATCTACAACCCGAACGGCCAGCACTACACGTCGGTCGACCGCGAGCTGCTCCTGGCCTACAAGGAGAGCCCGCAGGGACAGATCCTGCACGTCGGCATCAACGAGGCCGGCGCGCTCGCGGCGTTCACGGGTGTCGGCACGTCGTACTCGACCCACGGCGAGCCGCTTATCCCGGTCTACGTCTTCTACTCGATGTTCGGCTTCCAGCGCACGGGCGACGCCCAGTGGGCGGCGGGCGACCAGATGGCCCGCGGATTCGTCGTCGGCGCCACCGCCGGACGCACCACGCTGACCGGTGAGGGCCTGCAGCACGCCGACGGACACTCGCACCTGCTCGCCTCGACGAACCCCGCGACGGTTTCGTACGACCCTGCCTACGGCTACGAGATCGCGCACATCGTGCGCGCGGGCATCGAGCGCATGTACGGCGGTCAGCACCCCGACCCGAACGTCATGTACTACCTGACGGTCTACAACGAGCCCATCGTGCAGCCCGCTGAGCCCGAGGGTGTCGACGTGGATGGGATCGTCCGAGGCATCCACCGCATCTCGACCGGTGAGGGCGACGGCGCACGCGCGCAGCTGCTCGCGTCGGGCGTCGGTGTGCCGTGGGCCAAGGAAGCTCAGCAGTTGCTGCGCGACGACTGGGGTGTGGCGGCGGATGTCTGGTCCGTCACGTCGTGGACCGAGCTGCGCCGCGACGGCCTGGCCGCCGACGAGCACAACTTCCTGCACCCGGAAGAAGAACCGAAGACGGCCTACATCACCGAGAAGCTCGCCGGGGCACCCGGCCCCGTCATCGCCGTGAGCGACTTCATGCACGCCGTTCAGGACCAGATCCGGCCCTGGGTGCAGCATGACTTCTACACGCTCGGCGCCGACGGCTTCGGCTTCTCGGACACGCGTGCCGCCGCTCGACGCTTCTTCAAGATCGACGGTCCCTCGATCGTCGTGCGAGCGCTGCAGGCACTCGCGCAGCAGGGCGCCGTCGACCGGTCGCTCGTCGCCCAGGCGATCGAGAAGTACCGCCTGTTCGACGTGACCGCCGGAACGAGCGGGAACGCCGGCGGCGAGAGCTGACCGGCGTGCCGGGGACCACGGGCGCCGACGAGGAAGCGGCGATCGCCAAGACGGTGGCCGACGACAAGGCGGCGACCCTCACCTGGCTGCGGCGCATCTCCGGCGACCTCGCCACGGCGACGCTGAACCGGCTGGAGGACACGCTGCCCTGGTATCGCGAGATGCCGCCGGGGCGGCGGTCCGCGGTCGGCCTCGTGGCTCAGGCGGGCATCACCTCTTTCATCCAGTGGTACGAAGACCCTGAGTCGACCCCGTGGATCGCGGCGGACATCTTCGCCGCGGCCCCGCGCGAGTTGCTGCGGAGCGTCAGCCTGCAGCAGACCCTGCAGCTCATCCGCGTGACGGTCGAGGTCACGGAAGAACGCGTCACCGGCCGGGGCGGAAGCATCCGCGAGGCGATCCTGAAGTATTCGCGCGATGTCGCCTTCGCGGCAGCGGATGTCTACGCCCGGGCGGCCGAAGCGCGCGGGTTGTGGGACGCGCGGCTCGAGGCCCTCGTCGTCGATTCGATCCTCACCGGCGAAGCCGATGCCGAACTCCCGAGCCGCATCGCGGCCCTGGGGTGGCACGGACACGGCGAGGTCTGCGTGCTGGTCGGTACGACACCCTCGCAGTTCGACGTCGATCATCTGCGCCGCATCGCCCGCAAGCTCGGGGTGGACGTACTGATCGGCGTGCAAGGTTCACGGCTCGTGCTTGTCATGGGTCGCTCGGACTCGGTTGCCCGCGGTGAAGAGCCGGCGCCCGACCTGCCCTTCCCCGAGATCGCCCTGCGGCTCGAGCCCGGGTTCGGTCCGGGGCACCTTGTCCTGGGGCCCGCGGTTCCGGCCCTGGTCGACGCGAGCGCGAGCGCCCGTGCGGCCCTCGCGGGCTTCGCCGTGGCGCGCGCCTGGCGGAATGCTCCCCGCCCCGTCGAGGCCGACGATCTGCTGCCCGAGCGCGCCCTTGCCGGCGATGCGTTGGCCAAGCAGACGCTGGTCGAGCGGATCTATCGCCCCCTGCAGGCGCACTCCCCTGACCTCGTCACGACCCTGTGGAGCTACCTCGACAACGGTCGCTCGCTCGAGGCGACCGCACGCGAGCTCTTCGTACACCCCAACACCGTCCGCTACCGCCTGAAGCGCGTCAGCGAGGTCATCGGCTGGGACGCCACGGGTGCCCGCGAGGCACTCATCCTTCAGTCGGCCCTGATCCTGGGCCAGATCGCGGCGACCGACACGCGCAGACGGCCGCAGGTGTCAACCACGCACAAACGTTCCGGCGTTTCTTCGTAGGACCGCGCCAAGACCGACCCCGTCCTAGTTGACAGACTGGGTGAGTGATCGTCGTAGCCTGCCCGGGTCAGGGCTCTCAAACTCCTGGATTCCTCTCCCCGTGGCTCGAACTCCCGGGATCTCACGAGTTGCTGAGCGTTTTCTCGGACGCGGCGGAGGTCGATCTGATCCTGCACGGCACCCAATCCGATGCCGACACCATCCGCGACACCCGCATCGCGCAGCCGCTGATCGTCGCCGCGAGCCTGCTCGCGTGGTCTGCGCTCGAGCAGCGCACGCCGTCCGCGCCCGACGGAACCGCGGGCCACTCGGTCGGCGAAATCGCCGCACTCGTGATCGCCGGCGTCATCTCGGCATACGAAGGCATGAAGCTCGTCGGTATCCGGGGACGCGCGATGGCGGATGCTGCGGCCCTCGAGCCGACCGGTATGAGCGCGATCGTCGGCGGTGACGAGGCGGCCGTCCTCACCCGGCTGGAAGAACTCGCGCTGACCCCCGCCAACTTCAACGGCGGTGGCCAGATCGTTGCCGCGGGAGCACCCGCCGCGCTCGAGGCGCTGGCCGTGGACGCTCCCCGCGGGGCGCGCGTCATACCCCTTCAGGTTGCCGGAGCCTTCCACACCTCGTACATGGCACCGGCGGTCGAGCGGCTCCGCACCGCCGCTGGCGCCGTCACGGTGAGCGACCCGACCCTCACTCTGTGGACCAACAGCGACGGCTCGGTGGTCACCTCCGGCAGCAAGGCCATCGACCTGCTCGTCGGTCAGGTGGCCTCGCCCGTCCGCTGGGACCTCTGCATGACCGGATTCTCGGATGCCGGCATCGCGGGCCTCGTCGAACTGACCCCCGCCGGTACACTGACCGGGCTCGCCAAGCGCGGGCTCCGCGGCATCCCGTCGGTGGCGGTCAAGACGCCCGACGACCTCGATGCGGCCGTTGAATTGCTCTCGAAGGACATCGCATGATCTCGCCCGCACCGTTGACCCAGACCACGGGAGTGGCCCACACACGCATCTACGCGTACGGTGCCGCACGCGGCGAGCTGCTCGTCGACAACAACGCGCTCGTCGGACCGATCGACTCGAGCGACGAGTGGATCCGCCAGCGCACCGGCATCATCACGCGTACGCGCGCCGAAGCCGGCACGAGCGCTCTCGACCTCGCGACAGACGCGGCCGCCGAGGCGATCGCCTCCTCCGGCGTCGCACCCGAAGACATCGACCTCGTCATCGTCGCGACCATCAGCAACCCGCAGCAGACTCCGTCGATCTCGGCTGTCGTCGCAGACCGCGTCGGCGCGAACCCCGCGGCCGCCTACGACCTCAACGCGGCGTGTGCCGGGTTCTCGTACGGCGTCGCTCAGGCGGATGCGTCCATCCGGGCGGGCATCGCCCGCTACGCCGTCGTCGTCGGGGCCGAGAAGCTCAGCGACGTCGTCGATCCGACCGACCGCAGCATCTCGTTCCTGCTCGGCGACGGTGCGGGCGCGGTCGTCGTGGGTCCGAGCGACACCCCCGGCATCGGCCCCACAATCTGGGGATCGGATGGCTCCAAAGCCGACGCCGTGGGCATGGACCACACCCTGATCGAGTTCCGCGACGGCGTCGCGGCGTGGCCCACGCTCCGCCAGGAGGGCCCCACAGTGTTCCGCTGGGCCGTGTGGGAGATGGTGAAGGTCGCCCGCCAGGCGCTCGAAGCGGCCGGGGTCGAGGCATCCGATCTGTCCGCCTTCGTGCCGCACCAGGCGAACATGCGCATCATCGATGAATTCGCCAAGCAGCTGAAACTGCCCGATACCGTCGTGATCGGCCGCGACATCGAGACGACCGGGAACACCTCGGCAGCGTCCATCCCGCTCGCAACGCACCGCCTGCTGCAGGAGCACCCCGAGATCAGCGGCGGACTCGCCCTGCAGATCGGCTTCGGCGCGGGCCTCGTGTTCGGCGCGCAGGTCGTGGTGCTGCCGTGACCGGGCGGATCGCCGCCCTAGACTGATTTGCGGTCGCCGACACGACTCCAGAACCCCCTGTAGATCCAGAACCAAGGAGACACCATGGCCTTTTCCACCGATGAGGTGCTTGCCGGGCTCGCTGAGCTCATCACCGACGAGACCGGAATCTCGGCCGACGACGTCGCCCTCGAGAAGTCCTTCACCGACGACCTCGACATCGACTCGATCTCGATGATGACGATCGTCGTCAACGCAGAAGAGAAGTTCGGCGTCACCATCCCCGACGATGAGGTCAAGAACCTCAAGACCGTCGGCGACGCCGTGACGTTCATCACGTCGAACCAGTCCTGATCCACCCTCTCGGGGGCCGACTGGCCCCCGAGAGCGACAGCAACGCCTGAGGATTCGTGTCATGACCACCAAGCGCATCGTCGTCACCGGGATCGGTGCCTCATCACCGCTCGGCGGCACCGCCCCCGACAGCTGGACCGCACTCCTCGCCGGAGTGTCCGGTGCACGCACACTCGAGCACGAGTGGGTAGCGAAGTACGAGCTGCCCGTCACGTTCGCCGCCGAGGCCCTCGTGCGTCCCGAAGAGGTCCTGCCCCGACCGACCGCCAAGCGGCTCGACCCGGCCTCGCAGTTCGCCCTCGTCGCCGCCATGGAGGCATGGGATGACGCCGGGGCACCCGAGGTCGACCCCGAGCGCCTGGGTGTCGACTTCGCGACCGGCATCGGCGGCGTCTGGACCCTCCTCGACGCGTGGGACACCCTGCGCGAAAAGGGACCCCGCCGCGTCATGCCGATGACCGTGCCGATGCTCATGCCCAACGCCGCGGCCGGCAACCTGTCGCTCCACTTCGGCGCGCGCGCTTTCGCCCGCACGGTCGCCAGCGCCTGTGCGTCGAGCACCGAGTCGATCGTCAACGCCGTCGAGCACCTGCAGGACGGCCTCGCAGACGTCGTCATCGCGGGCGGCACCGAGTCGGCCATCCACCCGATCACCGTCGCGTCGTTCGCGTCGATGCAGGCGCTCTCGCGCCGCAACGACGACCCCGCGACGGCATCGCGACCGGGCAGCATCGACCGCGACGGCTTCGTCATGGGCGAGGGCGCCGGTGCGCTGATCCTCGAGACCGAGGAGCACGCCAAGGCTCGCGGCGCGAAGATCTACGCCTACGTCGTCGGCGGCGGCGTCACGGCGGATTCGTACCACATCACGGCGAACGACCCCGAGGGCCACGGTGCCGCTCGAGCGGTCACGATGGCACTCGAGATGGCCGGAGCATCCCCGGATGATGTCACGCACATCAATGCTCACGCGACCTCCACCCCCGTCGGCGACCCCAACGAGTACCAAGCCCTCAAGGCCGTGTTCGGGCCCCGAGTGGACGAGATCCCGGTCTCAGCGACCAAGGCATCCACGGGCCACTTGCTGGGTGGTACCGGAGCGCTCGAGGCGATCTTCACGGTGCTCGCGATCGGTCAGCGCCAGGCCCCGCCGACCATCAACCTGACGACGCAGGACCCCGAAGTGCCGTTCCGGATCTCGGGCGCACCGCAGGACCTCGGCTCGGGCGACCAGCTCGCGATCAGCAACTCGTTCGGCTTCGGCGGGCACAATGCCGTCGTGGCTTTCTCAACGAACTGAGCGGGCTGCTTCCGCACCCCGAGCTTCGGGCTCGCACCCTGAGCCTGTCGAAGGGCGCACAACAGGTCACTTCGACAAGCTCAGTGACCGCGGGGCCAGAGGGGGTTCCACATCCTGACCCAGCCAACAGGACGCGCGAGCGCGGACGATGGGTTCGGTCCGAATGTGGGAATGCCTGAATTGTAGGGGCGCTGCTATCCGACTTTGTGGAGCCACACCACGGGAGCCTGGTCGCTCGCGTGACGGAAGATCTCGAGTTCGTCGTCCCACGCCTGGCCCAGCGCGACGCCGAGTTCGCGCTGGAGTTCCCGAGCGTCACCCGCGGCGATCTCCATGGCATAGCGGACGCGATCTTCACCGATGACGACATTGCCGGCCGCGTCGGTTTGCGCGTAATGGATACCGAGGTCGGGGGTGTGCAACCAGCGACCTCCGTCCGAGCGCGGAGTGGGGTCTTCGGTCACCTCGAAGCGGAGGTGCTCCCACCCGTGCATCGCGGACGAGAGCGCCGCGCCGGTTCCGACGGGCCCTTCCCAGTAGAACTCGGCGCGACGGGCGCCAGGAAGTACCGGCTGCTCGTCCCACTCGAAATTCACGGCACGGCCGAGCGCACGCCCGACAGCCCATTCCAGGTGCGGGCACAGCGCCCGCGGCGCGGAGTGGACATAGATCACTCCGCGCGCCGATGATGTCGCCATTTCCACTTCCGTTTCTTCAGGTACGTCTTCCCCTACGACCTGTGACACGTGTGTCGGCGACTGCTGTTCGGTTGTGGGCCCATTATTGCCCATCGCATAACGGAATCACAACACTGTGATTCCCCGGCGCGCCGCGGGAGCGTCTTCGCCCGCGCGTGCCTGTGCCCGGATAGCGAACACCCCGGAGGTGCCGTGGGGCCGAACGAGATGCGTGTGGCGAATCTCGGCCTTTGCAGGTGCATCGTTCCTCCCGCGTGTACGCGTTTAGGCTGAACATCGTGTCTGCCGTTTCCGTCATCATCCCGTGGCGCGCTGCGCCCTCGCGCGTAACCGCTTTCGAGGCCGTCACCAGTTGGTATGCCCGCGAGTTCCCGGAGTTCACGGTTCGCACGATCGACACCGAAGACGACGTCTTCGTCCTCGCGGCGTGCCGAAATCGGGGCATCGCCGGCGAGAACCCCGATGACGTGGTCATCATCAACGACGCAGACACCGTGCCGGAGGCCGATGCTCTGCGGGCTGCGGTCGACGCCGCAGGGACGAGCGGCCTCGTACACCTGCCTTACACCGCTTATCACTGGCTCGGCGCGACCGGCACAGCACAGTATCTCGCGGGTCTGGATCCAGAACAGTGCGAGTTCGAGCTCGTCCGCGGCGCGTGCTCGGGCGTGTACGTCACGACCCCGCGGACGTGGGAACGACACGGGGGTCAGGACGAGCGCTTCCGCGGGTGGGGCTACGAGGATGCCGCGTGGAACCTCGCCCACCAGACCCTCCTCGGCAGCCCACCCCAACGCCACGAGGGTCGCGTCTATGCGCTCCACCACGTTGCCGAGACTCGAGCCGGCGCACACTTCGACGCGAACGCCGCGTTGATGGAACGCTACCGGGGTGCGGCCGGTGACCCCGGAGCGATGCGCTCGCTCGTGGGCGAGCGCGTTCCCACGAGCGCCTCGTAGGCAACCTCCGGGCCCGGCCGAGCGGTCTGGCCATCGGCTATCCGGCGCAACAGGCCCCGGTCGACGTCAGATTCCTCCGCCCCGTCCCCGCCCAGCAGTGCGCGCAGCGCATCGGCCAGTTCCTCGACGCTCGCGGCGTTCGGGTCGAGCGCCACACCGACCCGTGCACGCTCGATGGTCGCGGCGCCGGCGAACTGATCTGTCGAGAAGGGCAGGACGAGGATCGGCACCCCACTGCCGAGCGCCTCGGTGACCGAGTTGTTGCCCCCGTGGTTCACCGCCACTGCCGCGCCTTTCAGCAGCCGCACCTGCGGCAGATGAGGGCGCACGAGCCATCCGTCCGGCACGTCGCCCACAGCCTCGGGCGCGGTCGCGCCCGTCGCGATCGCGGCGCGCACGCCGAGCCTGCGGAGCGCCTCCGCAACGCGTGCCAGCACGTCGTCCCGCACGGAGAGAAAACTCCCGAAGCTCACGTAGACATAGGGTTCGTCGCGATCGATCCAGTCCAGGATGTCGAGGGCAACGTCTTCTTCACGGCGCGTCGACCCGAGAAAAGCGTGCGGCGGCAGCATCCGTCCCTCGATCGCGGCCAGTTCGGCCGGATAGTTGTACAGGACGGTGCCGCCGTGGGTCGCGAAGGCGTCGTCGACGTCGACAGCCGCACCGGCCAGCTCGCGGGCCGCACGATTCCACTCCCCCGTGAAGCCTGCGGCCACCCGGTCGCAGAGTTCGCGCAACTCCGCCAGATCGGTTGCGGAGGGAGCGAAAGCGCGGGGCCAGAACGGCGGGTATCCGTAGACCTCACCAGCGACGGGAAGGGCGCTCGGATGCCCCAGCACGACATCGCCGTAGGGCACACCCGCGGTCTGCAACGCCATACGGGCGCTAAAGGCCAGATGATCGACGATGATCGCGTCGGGACGGACCTGGTCGACGATCTCGAGTACGCGCCGACCGCGCCCGACGGGGTCCCACATCAAGTCCGTGAGCCGCTCCTGCGCCTGATAGCGCAGGGTCTGCGTCATGCCTCGACGCGTTGCGTCGAAGAACCCCCGCAGCGAAGCGCCCTCGTCGCGCGGCTGCTCCTCAGCACGGATCACCCCGGGGTTCGAGCCCCGGCCCAGGGTCAGATCGATCCGCTGCAACCCGAAGTCCGCGACGATCCCCGTCGTCGACGGGCCCGTCGCGACAACGACCCGCTCCCCCGCGTCGCGCCACCGCGTCGCCAGCGTGGCGAGCGGAAGGAGGTGCGAGGCGTAGTCCGGGCTGATGACGAGCAGCGTCACCCGAGAACCCCCGCGGCACGGATCAGCTCGGCCTCTTCGCGCGCGACGCCGCCGTAGACCGGCCCGAGCGCCGAAGCCATGGCCTGGATGGTGAAGCGGTCGCGCACCATGTCGTGCGACCGCGCTGAGCGGGACTCGTCTCGCTCAGCGGCGAGGTCGAGGGCTTCCGCGATCGCCTCGGCGAGGCTGTCGACGTCCCACGTCTGCGTCAGCACGCCGGTGTCACCCCGAGTCACATAGGTCGCGGGGCCGCCACCGTCAGGAGCGACGACGGTCAAGCCGGTCGCCATCGCCTCGAGCAGGGCGATGCCGAACTCTTCCTTCACGCTCGCGCACACGTAGACCCCGCCGTCGGAGGCGAGGCCAGGCATTCCGAAGCGCACGGCGGCAAGCCAGCGGGCAGCGACGTCGTTGGAGCGGTGCCCGGCAAGAACGAGACCGCGCGCGGCGCGCTCATGATCCGGAACGATCTGAGCGATCCGCTCGATCTGCTCGCGCTCGTCGAGAGAGGGGCGTTCGAGTTCACCGCCGATGATGAGCAGGTTCGCACGGGCGGCCAGCGGACCCTGGTGCCACGCCTCGACGAGGGTCGCCATGCCCTTCACCCGGTGCAGGCGTCCCACGCTGACCAACAACGGGAGCCCGCGACGATCGGCCGGAAGCTCTTCGAGCAGGGTGCGCAGCGACTCGAGCTCGGGCGGGCAGTCCGAAGCTTCGCACGATCGCACCTCAGCAACGGCGCGTTCGACGACGTCCAGGTCCACACCCTCAGCCACGATCGTGTGGCGCTCGGGATGTGATGCGATATCGATGCCCACGAGCTGGCGCATGTCTTCTTCGAGCTGCGGCCGCGGGAACAGCACGGTGTGTGCCGCGTTCGACGCCAGGCTCTGGACCAGGCGCGCCCGGAACCAGAAGTGCTCGCGCATGTCGATCTCGCCGAAGTCCGAGCGGTGCAGCGCGCCCGAGAGGTCCATCGACTGGATGACCGCGTGCGGGTCGGGGGCGACCGTGAACACGACGGGGATGCCGAGCTCGCGCGCGACGTCCGCGGCCGCGAGACTGCCCACATCCGCCATCCGCAGGTGCAGCACGTCGATGCGGCCCGCGGCGCGCAGGATGCGTCGGATGCCACGGCGCGCGGGCACGCGCATCGACCACGCCGCGGCCGAGGGCACGGGCTGTTCGGCCAGGGGAACCCGTCCGTAGACGTGGCCGTCGCGGTCCATGCCGATGACCCCGAGATCTATCACGGCACGCTCCCGGGGGCCACGCGACAGGGTGACGACACGTTGGACGCCCGTCGAGGGATCCGCGACGAGGGCATCACCCAGGCGCACGAGCAGCGTCGCGATGCCACCGTTGTCGCCGACACCCGCCGAGGTGAGCGACGGGTCGATGTCGGCGTGCAGGAAAAGCTGTGCCACGGTCAGCGGACCGGGTGCCGGTGCGGACCCGTTTCGGACAGGTCCGACCGCCGTGCGCGCGGCGGCCAGGTCGACGAGGGCGAGGCGCGCGGCATCGGCCAGCTCTTCCTCTCCATCGGCCAGACCATCGAGCAGCGACGCGGCCTCAGGCGAGTGGGCGCGTTGGCCGAGCGCCGCCACAGCCGCGATCCGCACCGTGCGCGCCTCGTGCGCGTCGCTGGCGCATCGGAGAAGCGTCCGTGCGGCGATAGGTGCCCGCACAAGGCCGAGAGTCTCGACGAGGCGCGTGCGGGACGGCGCATCCTGAATCCCCAGCAGAGCCGACTCGATCGCCACCGCGAGCGATTCGCCGATCGTGATCGACCAGTTCTCGAGCGTCCGCTGCGCGAGCATGCCCGAAAAGCCCCCCGCCGCGACGATCCCGAGCAAACGCCCGATCGCGTCGAAGCGCGGCAGACCCGCACCGAGCGCCCACGCGGCGTGTTCGCGGACGAAACCGCGCTCGTCCGACAGCAGACCGCTGAGGGCCCGTGCCGCCTGCTCGTCGTACATCTCAGCCAGGGCGTGCACGGCCGTGATCGCCGCGACATCGTCATCGCTCGCGAGGGCCTTCGCCAGCAGACGAAGCGTGCGTACCCCCGGGTCGCGGCCGGCCTCGAACGCGACATCGTCTGCAAGCCGGATGGCGTCCACGATTCCCGGCGCGGCATACACCGCGTCCATGGCCGTCTGGATGCCCATCGTCGTCTCCTTCGCGCGCGCGAACGTCCGTCCGAACCCCGCCGCATGCCGATCGTAGCCCCCGTCGGTGACATCGCGTTCGGTTGGCATTGCGTGACCCGGGAGGCTAGGCTCCGGTGCTCGTGCGGCTTCTCTCCATCGGCGATATCGGCGTGTCAGACGGCATGATGCACATCGGGGACGAGGCGATGTTCGAGGCTCTCCGCGACGAGATGCGTGCTCGCGGTGTCGAGCTCGTCGCGGTTTCCGCCGAGCCCGGCGAATCGGCCGAACGCTACGGGGTCGAGGCGGTCCCCCGCATCGGATTCACGGGACTCTCACGCGACGATGCGGACGACCGGATGCGCGAGGTCGTGGCTGCGGCGAAGCATCCGTCGTCCCTCGGGACGGACGACCCCGCCCGGGCCGTCATCGAGGCGATGGCCCACACCGACGGGGTCGTCGTCGCGGGTGGCGGCAACCTCGCCTCGCGCTGGCCGGTGCACATCTACGAGCGGGTGACCCTCGCCGCGATCGCCGGCGAACTCGGGCGGCCCGTGGTCGTCACCGGCCAGACATTCGGTCCGGACCTCGTCGCGCACGACCGGAAGCTGCTAACTCGCGCCCTGCAGAACGCTCGCCTCGTCGGGGTGCGGGAGACGACCTCACTCGCTCTGGCGCGGGAACTCGGCGTCGAGGCGCGCCTCGGTGTCGACGATGCGTCGTTCCTGGGCGACCGCGATCCGCGATCGAACGAAGACGCGGATGCCGCGGCCCCGCGATCCGGAGTGCTCGTCAGTCTCTCGCTCAGCCTCGGCGGCGCCCCGCGTGACGAGACCGTCGCCCGCATTGCCCGGCTGGTCGATCGGGCGGCCGAACTGACCGGCGAGCAGGTCGCGTTCCACGCGCATTTCGGCCCACTGGACCCCGCGTCTCCCGCTCGCGGGGACGCCGTCCTGCACCATGAGGTGCGGGCCCGGATGACCGCGCCATCGCGGGTGATCCCCACCGGCGACCCGCGCGCCGCGGCCCGGCTCGCACGGTCCTCGGCGCTGCTGATCACCGGCCGGTACCACCCCGCCGTTTTCGCCGCTCCGGCGGGCGTGCCGATCGTCGGACTCGTCGCCGACGACTACACCCGCATCAAGCAGCTCGGCGTACTGGGGCACTGGGGTCAGGACGGCGTCGCACCACTCGCTGACGCTGATGGCGCCGGCGCCGCGGTGCTCGACCGGGTCTGGTCGGCGCGCCGACAGATCGTCGATGCCGCGGCCGAACGCGAACCCCGCAAGCGCGCCGAGGCAGCGCTGTGGTGGGACTCCGTCGCGCGAGTCTGACGTCCCGCAGCAGTCTTCCCCGCGTTCCGGCTCACTGCTCCGACCGGGAGCCCTCTTCCCAGAGTCGGGTGCTCGCGTCAAACACGGCGGCGGACCGGATGCGCTGCCAGTTCTTTCCCCCGCGGGCGAAGGTGGCGCGCACACCGGCGGGAACGCGGTGTTCGGCGACGGGAGCGGCTAGCCAACGGCACGGGCGCACATGGATGAGGTCGACTTCGGCAGCCGCCGAGCGCGGGTCGTAGTACCACGCGCCATGCAGGCGCCCGAGCCACAGAAGACCGTCCAGATCGATCGTCCACACGAACGCGCCGTCCGGGGCGTTCGCGAACCGCGCGAGACGTGCGGCGAGTCGATCGCCACCGGTCGCCGAGATCCGCCGTACGGCGTCCGCGAGCGTGGCAGGCGGAGGATCGAGGCGGACCCCACCGAGCCCGCACACCCCGTGCGTGAGCGCCCGCTCCACCGCGGCACCCTCGACGGCGTCCGAGCGCCGCGAGCGCATCGGTGCACGGAAGACCGCTGCCTCTTCGTCCGCGCTCATGCTCCTCCGCGTCGGCACGCGTCACTCGGATGTTCGGAGTAGGGCGGGTGGGACTTGAACCCACGATCGTCGGGTTATGAGCCCGCTGCCTTGACCAGCTTGGCCACCGCCCCGTAAGGAAAAGCCTAGCGTCCGTCAGACGAGAGGATCGGGACCCGCGCCATCGTCCATCGCGGGTCGCGTCGAACCTCCGCTGGATGCCGATCCCCCGCGGAGGATCGGGAACTCTTGACTGTGCGACAGAACCTGCGGATGGAAGCGCGCCAGGGTGATGACACCCCACACCGCGATGGCCCCCGCGATGGCGAAACCGATCAGCGCCCACAGCGGCGCCGCGCCGCCCTCGCCGAGAACGAGCAGGCCGATCAGCACCGCGACCATGGGGTCGATGACCGTGAGGCCCGCGATCACCAGGTCGGGCGGGCCCGACGAGTAGGCGGTCTGAACGAAGTAGGCGCCGAGACCGGCCGCCGCAAGCAGCGCGATCAGGCAGAGGAGCGTCAGCCACTCGAATTCGCCGGCCTGAATCCGCTTGATGACGACCTTTGCGAGCGTTGCGACGAAGCCGTAGACGACACCGGCGCTCAGGATGTAGAACAGCGCCCGCATCCGCTTCCGCAGCATGATCCAGAGCGCGATCATGACCACCAGCACGGCGCCGAGCGTCACGAGTACCGTGACGAGTTCGTTCTCGCTGAGCGGCCGCTCGGTCGCGAAGATCGCGGCGATGATCACGAAGATGAAGATGCCGCCGACGCACGCGACGATCGCCATCAGCGATCGCCTCGTCGGCGCGAGGCCGCTCACGCGCGAGTTCAGCAGGGTCGTGACGACGAGCGCGATCGCGCCCAGCGGCTGCACCACGATGAGTGGAGCGACGGTCAGTGCACCCAGTTGGCAGAGAATCGCCATCCCGAGCATCAGCGTGCCGACGACCCAGGAGGGGCGCGAGATCAACCGGGACATCTGCCGCATCGTGAGGCCGCTCGCGCCGTCCTGCCCGCTCAGGCGTTCCACCTTCTCCACACCGCGGTGCTGATACAGGGCGCCGAACGACATGAAAACCGCGCCGGCGAGGGCCAGCGGGATACCCAGGAGCAGGCCTGGATTCTGGAAAGCGCCGACGAGCTGCTCGCCGACTTCTTCAACTGATCCCAGCCACATCACGCATCGACACTAACCGAGGCGGATGCCGATGGCTCGAGGCGCTCCGGTTAGGCTCGAGACGTGGCCGTGCTCCCGATCGTGATCCTGGGTGATCCCGTCCTTCATTCCCCCGCAGCTCGCGTCGGCGTCGTGACCGACGAGATCCGGACTCTGGTGGCCGACATGTACGAGACGATGGACGCCGCACCGGGCGTCGGGCTCGCCGCCCCGCAGGTGGGGGTGCCGCTTCGGATCTTCGTGTATTCGTACGAGGACGATGACGGTGCGCCCTGGCGCGGTGTCGTGGTCGACCCGGAGCTCTGGATCACTCCGCCGGAGCCCGGTCATCCCGACCCGGACGACGAGAGCGAAGGATGCCTGTCGTTCCCCGGTGAACGGTTTCCGCTGCGCCGCGCCGACCGCGCCATCGTCACGGGAACGGATCTCGACGGCGCGCCCGTCCGGCTCGAGGTTGATGGCTGGCGTGCGCGCATCCTGCAGCACGAATTCGACCATCTCGACGGGATTCTCTACGTCGACCGCATCGACGACGCCGACGCCAAGACGGCCGCGAAGATCGTACGCAAGCGCGGCTGGGGCGTGCCCGGCCGGTCCTGGATGCCGGGCGTCGACGACCTCGACGCGTAGGCCGAGCCGCGTCGTCCGCGCCTCGCGCCCACCGCCGAATCCGCGCGTAGGCTCGAAGGGTGGAAGAGGTACGGATCGAGCGACGCGCGAGCCTGGAAGTGCTCCGCGCCGAGGCATCCGAAGAACTCGGCGTCGTCGTCGAGGAGCGTCTTCGCCACGGCGAAGATCCCTGGGCCTTCATGGAAGAGCTGCCCACCGTCGACGAGCTCGTCGTACACATGCTCCGTGCCGACGCGATCATCGCGGACGGGGGACGGATGCCGACGCACGTCCGCCACTATCGGGTGCTGCGGCAGATCGCACTCGTGCACCCCGCGCTGACCAACACGGTGTGGCGGATGCTCGGCGAAGACCCGCTGGCCCACCGGGGCTCGGGCGACTAAACGACCGGCCGGGGAAGCCGACAGATCACGGTCGTACCCACGCCTACTTCGCTGCGCAGCTCGACGTCCCCGCCGTGGGCCCGGAAGATGTTGCGGACGATGTGCAGGCCGAGCCCGAAACCCTGGATCGCCTGGGCCCGGGCCGCGGGTGCCCGGTAGAACGAGTCAAAGGCGCGAGTGAGTTCGGCACGCGACATCCCGGGTCCGGTGTCGGTGATCTGCAACTCAATCGATTCGCCCGCACCCGAAAGGCGCGCGACCACGGGCATGTCATCCTCGCCGAACTTGATCGCGTTGGTCAGCAACTCCCCGATCGCCTGCGAGAGACGACGCGGGTCGACGTCGGCTTCCAGACCCGGGCCGTCTGTTCCGAAGCGCATGACGCGCCCGCGCAGGGCCGGATCGAGGCTGTCGATGCTGTCCTCCACGAGCTGTCCGACGCCCATCCGCACAGGTTGCAGCTCGACGCCGTCGTCGCTTGCCGCAATCAACTCTGCAATGCGCGTCGTCAGTCGTTCCATGCCGCGGCGCACCGTGTCGAGCCGAGCCGCCAGTCGTGGCGGCAGATCGGGGTCCTCTTCGAGCAGATCCAGATATCCGACGGCAGCGGTGAGCGGGGTGCGCAGTTCATGCGACGCGGTGCGCAGGAACTGCTCACGGATTTCGATTGCCTCGGCCAGGTCCGTCACGTCGTGCATCACGATCACGGTTCCGAGCAGCTCGCCCGTGTCTCGCCGCACGGGGCTCGTCGAGGTGATGATCGCGGATTGCCGATGGGCCCCACCGACCCACGCGAAATGCTCTTCCACCGTCTCGCCCGCAAGGCCGCGCGGTATCGGCTGTTCATCGGGAGCAATAGGCGTCACGCGATCGGAACCGTACATGCGTTCACCGCTGTACGGCGGCCTTCCCGGCTTGAATCCGATCGCGGCCGCCACCTTCAGCGCACGATCGTTGGCGATGGACTCGCCATCCTCGGCGACGAACGCGATTCCCGCCTGAACGGTGTCGAGGATGCTTCGCGAGATGACCGAGTTGTCCTGCGCTTCTTCGAGTGCCGCTTGTTGAACCTCAAAAGCATGGATGAGACGTGCGCGGCGCGTTCGCAATTCTTCGGCCGCCAAGTTCGCGAGGACGGCGATTCCGATGACGAGCACAGGCAAAGTCAGAAGGTTCAGCCACTCGAGCCCGGACTGCGGCACCGTCCACGCGACCAAGTAGGGAAACGCGGCGATAAAGATCGTGCCCGCCACCGCGGCGACGACAACCCACTGGGTGAAACCGTACGCCAACCAGAGCACGGGGAAGATCGCCAAGATCTCGACCGAGGGTACGTAGGGGAACAACGACTCGCGGACGAAAGCCACTCCGATGACGTCCGCGATAGCGAGGACGACGAGCCCGGGAGCGTTGATCTTGTGCCACGGGACGAGAAGGCCCACCACACACGAAGCCACGATCACGAGGCCGCCGATGAGGAGGAAAACGTCGCCGCGCACCTCGGGCACCACGAACAGCGAGCTCACGATCACAAACGTCGTGCCGACAAGCAGCGGCAATTGGGCGCGAACGAAGACGACAAACCGTCTTTGGCGGATCGTGCCCCGCTCGAACACAACCATGGTGCGCATGACAATAGACCGATTCGGCACCCGAAGACAGCATTCTGCACCCGCCACGCCGACAGAACGCGTCAGATGAGCAGGTACAGTGCGCCGACGATCGTGAGCGCGATGACGACGCGTTCGAACCAGGTTTGGTTGATCCGCCCCGCGATCATGCGCCCACCGAACGCACCGATCAGCACCGCCGGGACGAGGATCAGATCCATCAACAGGGTGCCCGGCGTGATCAACCCGAGACCGAACATGATGGGCAGCTTCGTCAGATTGACGAGCGCGAAGAACCACGCCGCTGTCCCGAGGAACGCCATCACGCGGAACCCTAATGCGAGAAAATACATCGACATGACCGGGCCACCGGCGTTGGCGACCATCGTCGTGAATCCACCGAGAGAACCGTAAGCGGCCGCCGCGGGCCAGCGCGCTCGATCCACGGCGGGCTCGCCGCGCCGCGCGTAGCGACGCCACAGCGTGACGGCAATGAGGATCAGCAATATGACCCCGATCGTGCGACGCACCCATGAATCGTCGGCGACGACGAGAAAGATCGCGCCGAGTACGAGACCGGCCGCGACGGCCGGGACCAGCCGGCCGAGAGCTCGCCAATCGGCGTGGCGGCGGTACGCCCAGAGCGCGAAGACGTCACCCACGATCAGGAGCACGAGCAGGGTCGCGGTCGACTGCTTCGCCGGCAGGATCGCCGCGAAAATCGCCACGGAGAGGGTACTCGCGCCGGGCAGAGCGGCCTTCGACAATCCGACGATGAGGGCCGCGATCACAAGCAGAACCCAGCCACCCGTAGCCAGTTCTGTCACTGCTCCCCCACTTGGACTCGAACCAAGAACCTATCGGTTAACAGCCGATTGCTCTGCCAATTGAGCTATGGAGGAATGCGCCCGACTCGCGCCAGGCAACCCAACTATCCTAGCAAACCCGAACCGCCCGCAACGACAACCCACGCATCAGGGAGCGACCAGCCACGGGTCGACATCCGCACCGGGCGCCCACGCCAGACGATCGTGTGGTCCCTGCGCCACGGTGTGCCCGTGTTGCAGCACGACGACGTCGGCATCGAGTGCACTCGCAAGCTCTGCATCGTTCGACACGGCCAACGTCGCCATCGAAAAAGCGGTCGCGCGCTGTCGGAGCGCGGCGAGGGCAACCGCCCGCGATGCGACGTCCAGGTTCGCGAGCGGTTCATCTGCGATCAACACACGGGGCTGCAGCACGAGGGCGCGGGCGAGGGCGACGCGCTGCCGCATCCCCGCGCTCAGTTCGTACGGGAATTGCGTGGCAACCTTGAGCGGCAGATGCATCTCATCGAGCATCGATGCGACGACCAGCGCCAGCGCCCGCTCACCGACCTTGCGGTCGCGGCTCGTGATCGGTTCGGTGATGATCTCGCCCGCCGTCGAGCGCGGCGGCAGATCGGCGCCCGCTCGTTGCGGCAGGTACCCGGTGTAGTACATCAGCGAACGCTTCGCGCGACCCGGGTGACGAATCGAAACCCCGTCGACGAATGCCTGGCCGCCCACGACCGCGAGATCGTCGGTCCCGCGGGCGGCGAGAGCCACCGCAAGACTCGACTTGCCCGACCCCGTCGAACCCATCACGACCAGCGACCGACCCGGCAAGAGCTCGAAAGAGACACCGTCGACCGCGCGACCGCCGCCCGGACGAGAACCGGACATGTGAGCCAGCGACAGATCCTCCGCAAGGATTGCGAAAGGGATGTCTCGACACCGGGCCATGCTCTTCATCATGCCCCGGATCACACGCGCCGGGCGGGAATTCAGTCTTCGGTAAGCAACGCGTGTCGCTGCGCATCGAGATCGCGAAGGCGCATCCGCAGGGTGCGCCCCTCATCCGAGGCAGCCGGAACCCGCTGGACCGCGCTCAGCAACTCCGTCTTCTCGCGATCGATCGCGCGCGCCAGCATTCGGCGAGCGAGCGAGACCGCGGATGCCTGGGCGCTCTGCTCGTCCCGCGCGGGGAACGGTGCGGCGAGAAGTTCCGCCGCGAGCCCGCGGTAGGGCTCGCGCACGTTCTCGATCGCCGTCAGCGCCCAACCGGGACGTGCGGGGTCTCCTGTTGCGATCGACTCGCGGACGGCCTCGAGCCCCGGGTGTCGCATCGGTTGGGCGATCGCGCGCGCCCGCAACTCCTCGGGGACCGTGTGTCCATACTGCAGGAATGCCATGACCGCGTCGCGTTCGAGCAGCACGTCGGGGGTGTGCGGCAGGTTGGCGAGCGTGACGGCCGCAACCGGCGCGGGCCCACCGTCCGCTGCGGTCCCCTGCTTGGCAGCCTGGTCGGCACGGCCTCCCTCACGCGCCGCACCCCGGGCCGCGCGCTCGACCGCGGGACGGACCTCGCCGATGTCCATGCCGAGGCGACGGGCGAGTACCCGGGTGTAGCCGGGGCGGAGCGACGGGTCGCGGATGTCTGCGACGATCGGTGCCGCCGCCCGCAGCGCCCCGATCCGTCCCTCGACGCTCGCGAGATCGTAGTCCGCGATCCGTCGATCGATCACGAATTCGTACATGGGCTGCTTGTGCTCGAGCAGGGCGCGGACCGCGGCGTCACCGCGGTGCAGCCGCAGATCGCACGGGTCGAGACCTTCGGGCGCTACGGCCACATAGGTCTGGGCCGAGAACCGCTTCTCTTCGGCGAAGGCACGCAGTGCCGCCTTCTGCCCCGCGGCATCCGGGTCGAACGTGAAGATGACCTCGCCGGACGCTTTGTCGTCGCCCATCACGCGCCGCAGAACCGTGATGTGGTCGGTTCCGAACGCGGTGCCACAGGTCGCGATCGCCGTCGTGATGCCCGCCAGGTGGCAGGCCATGACATCGGTGTACCCCTCGACGACCACGACCTGGTCTGCGCGCGAGATATCGCGCTTGGCGAGGTCGAGCCCGTAGAGCACCTGCGACTTGTGATAGATCGGGGTCTCGGGGGTGTTCAGGTACTTGGGGCCCTGATCGTCCTCGTACAGGTGGCGGGCGCCGAATCCGACCGTCTGACCCGTCACGTCACGGATGGGCCACACCAGGCGTCCGCGGAAGCGGTCGTACACGCCGCGCTGCCCCTGAGACATCAGGCCCGCGGTCGTGAGCTCTTCGCGCGAGAAACCCTCGGCGGAGAGCGCCTTCAGCGCGTTGTCCCACCCCTTCGGCGCGTAGCCGACTCCGAAGTGCGCGGCGGCTCCGGCATCGAACCCGCGCTCGCCGAGGAATCGCCGGGCCGCCTCGGCCTCGGGAGTCGACAACTGGCTCTGGAACCAGGCCGCCGCAGTCTGGTTGGCGGCATACAGACGTGCCCGCCCACTCGTCTCGGGTGCGGGACCGCCGCCTTCTTCGTAGTGCAGCGTGAACCCGATGCGAGCGGCCAGGCGTTCGACGGCGTCGGTGAACGTCACGTGGTCCATCTTCCGCAGGAACGTGTAGACGTCCCCCGACTCCCCGCATCCGAAGCAGTGGTAGAAACCCACTTGCGGGCGGACGTGGAAGCTCGGACTGCGCTCGTCGTGGAACGGGCAGAGCCCCTTCATCGAGCCGACACCGGCCGATTTCAGGGCGACGCGCTCCCCCACGATGTCGACGATGTTCGTGCGGGCCTTGACCTCTTCGACGTCGGCCTGAGCGATCCGCCCCGCCATCAGCTGTCCTTCGACCAGGGACGCGAGCCCGGGGTCCAGATGCCGAGGGCGCCCGCATCCACCTCGCCGAGGAGTCGCTCGTGCCATGAAAGGGCGTCCTGGTCGGTGAGGCTGGCGACCTGGTCCACGATGACGCGGCGACGGGCGGCATCGGAGTCCGCGGCCAGGAAGTCACCGCGCAGCGCGGGGGTCAGCTGGGCCGGGCCCGCCTCCCAGAGAGCGGTTGCGAGGCGTTTGAGCATCCGCCTCTGCTCCTTGTAGAGCGTCTTGCGTCCATCGATCGATACGACGAAGGCGCCGACCATGCCCTTGAGTGCGGCGACCTCCGCCTCGACGACACGCGGCACGACCACGTGGGCGCTGTACCGCGTCAGGGTGCGGGCGGGATAAGCCTCGCGCGTCGCAGTCGTGGCGGCGCGCGCGAAGCGTCCGATCAGGTCGCTCGTGAGATTTTTCAATCGACCGAGGGCGGCGCGCGATCCGTCGAACGAGGTGATCCACTCCGGCATCCGCGTCAGGCGATACAGCGCGTCGTCGAGCTCGTCCCGGGCGAAGTCGAAACCGACCCACGCCTGGAGCGCCGTGACGAGCGCCTGGTGTTCGGCCGGATCCGAGAGACGGCGCGGATCGAGGTATCCGTTCGTCACAGCGTCTTCGAAGTCGTGCACCGAGTAGGCGATGTCATCGGCCAGGTCCATGACCTCGGCCTCGATGCACCGCACACGGCCGGGGGCGCCCTCGCGCATCCAACGGAAGACGGACTCGTCGTCGGCGTAGACGCCGTACTTCAGGCGTCCGCCCGCGTCGGGCAGCGGATGCTCCGACGTCCACGGATACTTGCAGGTCGCGTCGAGGCTGGCCCGCGTGAGGTTCAGGCCGACGCTGTGCCCGTCGGCGTCGATCACTTTCGGTTCGAGGCGCGAGATGATCCGCAGGGTCTGCGCATTGCCCTCGAACCCGCCGATGTCATCGGCCCAGTCGTTGAGCGCACGCTCGCCGTTGTGCCCGAACGGCGGGTGCCCGAGGTCGTGGCTGAGGCAGGCCGCATCGACGACATCGGGGGCGAGTTCCAGCCAGGTCGCGAGCTCACGGCCCACCTGCGCCACCTCGAGCGAGTGCGTGAGGCGGTTGCGGGCGAAGTCGGCGGGGCTCGCCGGGCTCAGCACCTGGGTCTTGGCGGCGAGGCGGCGGAGGGCCGCGGAATGCAGGACGCGCGCCCGGTCACGGGCGAAATCGTCGCGCTTCGAGCGATGTTCCTCGACGTGGAAACGTTCGGTCGCGTGCTCGCCGTAGCCGTCCGTGCGGATCGCTGCGGGTTCTTTCCTGGCGTGAGCCGCCACGCCCTTGTCTGCCACGCCTTTACCCACCACTGTGGTGCAACTCCGCGGCCGCGATCTCGCGACTCTCGACCACGTCGACGTCGCGGCTCTCGAGCCAGCGGTCGGGCAGGGCCGGGCGCTTCGGGGTGCCCGCGCGACCGCGCTGACCCTCCGCGGCAGCGCCGGGATACGGCGCGTCGTGTGGCAGCTCGGCGAGGAGTTCGTCGATCTCGTCCAGCGTCGAGGCGGTCGCGAGGCTCGCCCGAGTCTCACCGCCCACCGGATAGCCCTTGAAGTACCAGGCGACGTGCTTCCGGATGTCGCGGCATCCACGACCCTCGTCTTCGAAAAACTCGACCAGGAGTTCGGCATGGCGGCGGAATGCACGCGCAACGAACCCGAGGTCGGCATCGACGGCCGGTGCATCCGCGCCGAACGCCGAGGCGAGCTCACCGAAGAGCCACGGGCGCCCGAGGCATCCGCGTCCCACCACGACCCCATCGCACCCGGTCTCAGACATCATGCGGACGGCATCGTCAGCGGACCAGATGTCGCCGTTGCCGAGCACAGGCACGCTCGTCACGGTCTCTTTGAGCTTCGTGATCGCCGACCAGTCGGCCTGACCCGAGTAGAACTGCGCGGCCGTGCGCGCGTGCAGGGCGACGGATGCGACGCCCGCGCCCTCGGCGATGCGTCCGGCCTCGAGATAGGTCAGGTGGTCGTCGTCGATGCCTTTGCGCATCTTGATCGTGAGCGGAACGTCACCGGCGGCCTTCACCGCGCCCTCGACGATGTCGCGGAACAGGCCGAGCTTCCACGGCAGCGCCGCTCCCCCGCCCTTCTTCGTGACCTTGGGCACGGGGCATCCGAAGTTCAGGTCGACGTGGTCGGCATGGTCTTCGGACACGATGATGCGCACGGCCTCGGCGACCGTAACGGGGTCGACGCCGTAGAGCTGGATCGAACGGGGCGTCTCGGACTCATGGTGCTGGATAAGCCGCATGGTGGTCGCGTTGCGCTCGACGAGTGCCCGAGACGTGATCATCTCGCTGACGTACAGGCCCGCGCCGTACTCGCGGCACAGACGCCGGAACGCCGTGTTCGTGATGCCCGCCATCGGCGCAAGCACGACGGGAACATCAAGAGCGAGCGGCCCGATGCGCAACGTCGGCGCGGAAGCAAGAAGGCCGGACATCCTCCCATTCTCCCAGACAGAATGCGCGCCTCGCCGCGATGCATGGTCGTATCGTGGACAACATGACCAGCGAGACCGTTGTGGACATCCGAGACATCCCCTTCCACACCGCGGACGGAGGCACCGCTTCGCTCTCCGACTACGGCGACAAGGTGATTCTGATCGTCAACGTCGCATCGAAGTGCGGCCTCGCCCCGCAGTACGAGCAGCTGGAACAGCTGCAGCGCACCTACGGCGACCGCGGCTTCACCGTGCTCGGCTTTCCGTGCAACCAGTTCATGGGTCAGGAACCCGGATCGATGGACGAGATCCTCGACTACTGCGCCGTCAACTGGGGCATCACATTCCCCATCTTCGACAAGGTCAAAGTGAACGGCGGCGGTGCCGCGCCGATCTACAAGGCGCTGAAGAAGGCCAAGGACTCCGAGGGAGCGCACGGCCCCCTCCTGTGGAACTTCGAGAAGTTCCTGCTCACGCCCGAAGGAACCGTGCACCGCTTCCGCCCCACCGTGAAGCCCGACGACCCGGCCATCGTCTCGGTCATCGAGAGCAACCTGCCGAGCTAAGTCACGCCCCGGCGGGCTAGGCCACGCCCCGGCGGGCTAGGCCACGCCCGCGAGCTCGGTCACGCCCCGACGGGCTCGGGCTCGCTCGCGGCCTCGCCGCGCTCAGCCCACACCTGGCGGGCGATCTGCGCGAACGCCTCGGCGGGCTGGGCGCCGCTGACGCCGTACTTGCCGTCGATCACGAAGAACGGCACGCCGTTGATGCCGTAGGTCTGCGCCTGCGCCTGATCCGCGCGAACATCCGCGAGATACCGCTCTGACTCGAGGGCCTCGCGCGTCTCATCCGCGTCGAACCCCACCTCGGCGGCGAGGGCTACGAGGTCATCTATGCGACCCACGTGCTTGCCCTCCGTGAAATACGCCGCCATCAGGCGCTCGGCCATGTCGAGCTGGCGCCCCTTGTCCTTGGCGAAGTGCAGCAGTTCATGGGCCTTGACGGTGTTCGTGTGCTTGAGCAGGTCGTAGCGGTAGGCCAGTCCGGAAGCGGCGGCGACATCCGTGACGCGATCGATCATCTCGCGCGCCTGCTCGAGCGGCACGCCCTTGTGGTTCGCGAGGTACGAGACCTCGTCACCCTCGAAGTCGACGGGAGTGTCGGGAGACAACTCGTACGAGTGGTAGGTCACCTCGACGCGGGGACCGTCGGGATCTGCGGATGCTTCCGCGAGTCCGTTCTCGAGATTCCGCTTGCCGATGTAGCACCAGGGGCAGGCGATATCGCTCCACACGTCGATCTTGATGGCATCCGTCATACCGGGCTCAACACCCGATGCATCCGCGCGTATTCCCGCGCCCGCATGTTCGACCTACGAGGCGTCGGCGCTGCCGGGCGTGTCGATCGCGCCACCGAAGCGGCGGTCGCGATCGAGGTACATCTCGATGCCCTGCCAGAGGTCGGCGCGCGAGAAGTCGGGCCAGAGCGTGTCGAGAAAAACGAACTCGGCGTAGGCCGACTCCCACAGCAGGAAGTTCGACGTTCGCTGCTCGCCGCTCGAGCGGATGAACAGGTCGACGTCGGGCATATCCGGTACATACAGGTGGCGCCGGATCAGCTTCTCGGTCACGGCGGAGGGCCGGATGCGCCCGCGTGCCACATCCTCGGCGATCTGCCGCATGGCATCCACGAGCTCGACGCGACCGCCGTAGTTGACGCACATCGTGAGGGTCAGGACGTCGTTTCCCGCCGTGAGCTGCTCGGCATGCTGCAGTTCCTTGATGACCGAGCCCCACAGCCGCGGCTTGCGCCCCGCCCAACGCACGCGCACGCCCCATTCGTTCAGCTGATCGCGTCGGCGGTGCAGCACGTCACGGTTGAAACCCATGAGAAACCGCACCTCGTCAGGCGAACGTGTCCAGTTCTCGGTGGAGAACGCGTAGACCGACAGGTGCTTCACGCCCGCCTGGATCGACCCCGCGACGACGTCGAGCAGCGACGCCTCGCCCGCCTTGTGCCCCTCGACCCGCGACAGGCCGCGGCGATTCGCCCAGCGACCGTTGCCGTCCATCACGATCGCTACATGCTCGGGGACCGAGCCGGCCGGGAACTCCGGCGGGTACACCCCCGTCCAGTCGAGCGGGCGATACGGCACGGCATCCTTGTGCGTGTAGGGCTTGGGGCTCATCGAGGTCCTTCGAGATGCGAGAGCGAGCGGATGCCTCGCTCGAGGTGCCACTGCGTGTACGCCGCGACGACGCCGGATGCTGCGGCCAGGGCACGTGGGGGCGCCGCGGCCACGACATCCCACTCCCCCGCCATCAGCGCACCGAGTTGGCGAACGGCGTCGGGGCCGATGCGTGCGCTGCCCGGGGGTGCGCAGTCGTTGCAGACGATGCCGCCGAGCTGGGCGACGAAGTAGTCGTTCGGGCCCGCGGCGCCGCATCGCGCACACTCGCTGAGGCTCGGGGCCCAGCCCGACAGCGCCATGACCCGCAGCAGGTAGGAGTCGAGGACGCTACGCGAGCCGTGCTCGCCCTTCGCGAGTGCCCGGAGGCCACCCACGAGGAGCAGGTACTGCTGGGGCGTGGCCTCGGACTCGTTCAGGCGATCGGCGGTCTCGACCATCGCGTTCGCGGCCGTGAAGCGCTCGTAGTGCACGACGATGTCGGCGCCGTACGACCCCAGGCTCTCGGCCTGCTGGACGATGTCGAGGTTGCGTCCGGCGTACAGCTGCACATCCGCGACCATGAACGGCTCGAGTCGCGCCCCGAAGCGCGACGCCGTACGCCGCACACCTTTCGCGACCGCCCGGACCTTGCCGTGCCGACGGCTCAGCATCGTGATGATCCGGTCTGCTTCGCCCAGCTTGTGGGTGCGGAGGATCACGACCTCGTCGCGGTAAGTGGGCACCGGTCCATTATCCGGCGGTGCGGCGACACCGGGTCGCGCGGCTCGCCCACGGGTGCCGGTCGAAGGGTGCCGTGGCGGCGAGAATGGACGGGTGGAACCCCTCTTCATGATCCCGCTCTGGGCCGACCTGACAGCCGTGGCGCTGGGAGGCATCCAGGGTGCGCTCTTTGCGTCCGGCTTCCGGGGTCAGCGGCGCCTGGACCTGCTCGGGGTGGCGATCATCGGGATCGTGATCGGCATGGGTGGCGGGCTCATCCGCGACCTCCTGCTGGGTTTGCCGCCGTCGACACTTCAGAGCAACTGGTACCTGCTGACGGCGGTCGCGGCCTCCCTGGTCGGGATGCTGCTCTCGGGGGTGTTCCGTCGCGTGAACGGCGTGATCGTCGGGCTCGACGCGATCGTGATCGGCCTGTTCGGCGCGTTCGGAACGAGTAAGGCGCTCGCCGTCGGGCTGCCCCTTGTGCCGGCCGTGTTCGTCGGCGTTGTCGCGGCCGTGGGCGGGTCGATCTTGCGCGACGTGATCATGGGGCTGCCCGTAGCGGTGATGCACGTCGGGTCCCTGTACGCCGTCGCCGCGGGAGCCGGATGCCTCGTGCTTGCCGTCTCTGCCACGCTCGGGCTCGCGATCGTCCCGGCCGCGATCGCCGGGATCGTCGTCACGGCGGTCATCCGGGTGCTGGCCGTGGTGTTCGACCTCTCGCTGCCGGAGCAGCGCATGCTGTACCGACGCCGCGTGGCCGCCGAGACCGGCGTGCTGCCGGTCATCAAGCCGTAGCGGTAGCCGTGCTGTGGGGCACCTGCAGCACTGTGGGGCACGTCAGAACCTGCCCCACAGCACCCGCGGTGCCCCACTTCGCGTGAGACCGCAGCCAACCAGCCGGGTCAGACGGCCGAGACGAGCGAGCGCTCCCGCGTGCGGATCGCGCGGTTCACGCCCGAGACGATCGCCTTGAGGCTCGCGGTCGAGATGTCGCCGTCGATGCCGACGCCCCACAGGCGCTCACCCTCGACCTGCAGCTCGACGTAAGCCGCGGCCTGGGCGTCGCCGCCGGCGCTGAGCGCGTGCTCGACGTAGTCGTAGACCGTGACGTCGTATCCCTGGGCACGAACGACCTCGAGGAACGCCGCAACCGGGCCATTGCCGTGACCGGATGCCTCGAACCGCTCGTCGCCGTCCCGCAGCGTGACCTCGAGCGAGACGTCCCCGCTCATGTCGCTCTGCGTGCGCGTCGCGAGCAGCTCGAACCGACCCCAGCGTGCGTCGGCCTCGGCGGCCGGCAGGTACTCGTCGCGGAAGATGGACCAGATCTGATCGCTCGAGACTTCGCCACCCTCGGCATCCGTCTTCGCCTGCACGACGCCCGAGAACTCGATCTGGAGCTTGCGCGGCAGGTCGATCGCGTGGTCGCTCTTCAGCAGGTACGCGACGCCGCCCTTGCCGGACTGCGAGTTGACGCGGATGACGGCCTCGTACGAGCGACCCAGGTCCTTCGGGTCGATCGGCAGGTACGGAACGGCCCATTCGAGCTCGTTGACCGAGACACCCTCGGCGGTGGCCCGGGCATCCATCGCCTCGAAGCCCTTCTTGATGGCGTCCTGGTGCGATCCGCTGAACGCCGTGAAGACGAGGTCGCCGGCCCAGGGGCTGCGCTCGGGCACGGGCAGCTGGTTGCAGTACTCGGCCGTGCGCTTGACCTGGTCGATGTCGCTGAAGTCGATCTGCGGGTCGATGCCCTGCGTCAGCATATTGATGCCGAGTGCGACGAGGTCGACGTTGCCCGTGCGCTCACCGTTGCCGAACAGGCATCCCTCGATGCGGTCCGCTCCGGCCAGGTAACCCAGCTCGGCGGCGGCGATCGCGGTGCCGCGGTCGTTGTGCGGGTGGAGCGAGATGATGACGTTCTCGCGGTGGTTGAGGTTGCGGCCCATCCACTCGATCGAGTCGGCGTAGACGTTCGGGGTCGCCATCTCGACCGTCGCGGGCAGGTTCAGGATGACCTTGCGCTCGGGGGTCGGCACGAAGATCTCCATGACTTTGTTGCAGACCTCGGCAGCGAACTCGAGCTCGGTGCCCGTGTAGCTCTCGGGCGAGTACTCGTAGTAGACCGTCGTCTCGGGAACCGTCTCTTCGTACTGCTTGCACCAGCGCGCGCCCTGCTGGGCGATGTCGATGACACCCTGCTTGTCGGTGCGGAACACGACGTCGCGCTGCAGAACGCTGGTCGAGTTGTACAGGTGCACGATCGCCTGCTTCGCGCCCTTGATCGACTCGAAAGTGCGCTTGATCAGCTCTTCGCGCGCCTGCGTGAGCACCTGGATCGTGACGTCGTCGGGGATGAGGCCGTCTTCGATCAGCAGGCGGACGAAGTCGAAGTCCGTCTGGCTGGCGGACGGGAACCCGACCTCGATCTCTTTGTAGCCCATGCTGACGAGGAGTTCGAACATGATGCGCTTGCGTTCGGGGCTCATCGGGTCGATGAGCGCCTGGTTGCCGTCGCGCAGGTCGACCGCGCACCAGCGCGGCGCTTCGGTGATCCGCTTGTCGGGCCACGTGCGGCCCTGCAGCTGCACCGAGATCTGCTCGTGGTAGGGGCGGTACTTGTGTACCGGCATCCCGGAAGGTTTCTGGGTGTTCTCCATGATGTCGTCGCTTCTCTGATCGAACTTGTGGGGGCCAACGACAAGCTCCGCGACGAGAAAGGCCCTAGATCGAAGCCTCGTCGCGGCGGCTAAGGAGGAGAAGCCCGCGCAAACGCATGGGATCGATGGTAGCAGGATGTATGGTGAGACGATCCCGCCCGCCGCGACACTCTCAGGTATGAGCCGTTTCATCACCACCGGCGCCGTGGCCGCCGCATCCGTTCTCCTGCTCGCCGGCTGTGCGACCTCGTCCGCGGGCTCGGGCTCGGGCGAGGCGGTCGTGTGGGAGGCACCGTCGCCGCCCGCCGGCGAGGTGTCGGCACAGGGCACTGTGAGGGATGTCGACGGCACGGTCGAACTGTGCCTCGGGCCCATCGCCGAGTCGTACCCGCCGCAGTGCAGCGGCATCCCGGTCGAGGGGTGGTCGTGGGACGGGATCGAGGGGTGGGAGACATCGGGCGACGTGACGTGGGGCGCCTACGCCGTGCGCGGCACCTACGACGGCTCCTCGTTCGCGGTCACCGGCGAGCCGGTGATGCTGGCACTCTACGACCCGATCGCGCCGGCGGATCCGACGGGCGGCAAGCCGGGAATGGCAACCGAGGCCGAGTTGACGGAGATGCAGGATGCCGTGCCTGAACTGATCGGCAACGGATTTTTGGCGTCGTACCCCGAGAACGGATGGCTGTGGGTCGATGTCGTCTGGGACGACGGGACTCTGCAGGCCGCGGCTGATACGACCTACGGCGAGGGTGTCGTTGTCGTTCGCTCGGCAATGCGTCCGTTCGACTGAGCTCTCTCGTGGACTGTCGGCGAACATTGACAGGCCGGTCGGAAGTCGCGCAAATGAATTTCTCGAGACACCCCATTATTCACGCTTGATCGGGCAGAAACCGGGGTTCGATGTCGGTGGCCCTCGGCAGAATTGAGGGTATGGAAGCACTGCTCGATCACCTCGAAGGGGCCATCGAGCAGGCGCGCGCACACGTGACTCAGGCCCTCGGCGACGGGCAGATTCTGGCCGCGAGCGATGACCAGGTGGTGCGCGCTCTGAGCCTCGCGGCCGAGCTGCAGCGGCTCACCGACGCGGTGCTCGTGGAGTCGGTCGGTGAAGTGTCCCGTCGGTCATCCGGCCCCGATCGCGACCTGAGGCTGACGGCGCGGCGCGGATGCCATGACGTGAGCGAGCTCGTGCAGCGGGCGACACGGATGGGTCCGGCATCCGCCGCTCGTCTGCAGCGCGGGGCCAAGGGTGTCGCGCTGGGTGAGTCGCTGAGCGGCGGGCCGCTGCCCGCGCTTCTGCCCGCGTTGCGGTCGGCACTGCTCGAGGGCGAGGTCGGGATCGACGGGCTGATTGCTGTTTCCGGGCCGCTCGAGCCGATGAGCCAGCGCGTGCCGCTCGAGTCGCTGCGGGTCGCCGACGCGGTGCTCGCCGCCGAGGCGTGCGGCACCGGGCCCGATGGTGCGCCGCCCGCGTGTGCCGATCTGCTGCGTGTGCAGGCTCAGGTGTGGGCCGCCGCGCTCGACCAGGACGGTGCCGAGCCGAAGGAACAGCAGGCGATGCGGATGCGCGGGGTCACCCTCGGTGTCGCGCGCGACGGAGTCGTCCCGCTGCGGGGCTCTCTTCTGCCCGAGGTTGCCGCGCAGTTCCAGCGGATCTGCGACGCGATCGGGTCGCCGCGCGTGGGCGACGGCGTCTCGTTCCGCCCTGAGGGCGAGGGCGAGGGCGAGGGCGAGGGCGATTCTGGCTTCGCCGATGACCCGCGCACCTCGGCACAGAAGCGTCACGATGCCCTGGCGACGGCTTTGTCGGTCGCGGCATCCAGCGAACAGCTTCCGACCATCGGCGGGGCCGCTCCCACGCTGGTGATCTCGGTCCGCGCCGAAGACCTCGTGTCCGACACGGGGTGGGCGCACGTCGACGGTATCGACGAACCGGTCTCGGCGCGTGCAGCCGCGCACGTGGGTTGCGCCGGAGTGATCCAGCGCGTGCTGCTCGGCGACAACGGCCGCATTCAGCGCATCGGCACCGAAGAGCGCGTTTTCAACCGGCATCAGCGTCGCGCGATCGCGCTGCGGGACGGCGGATGCATCATCCCGGGCTGCGGCGTCCGCGCCGCCTGGTGTGAAATCCACCACGTCACGGACCACGCCGAGGGCGGACCGACGCATACCGACAACGGTGTGCTGCTGTGCTGGAACCATCACCGCTTCATCGACCACGGAGGCTGGCAGATCCGGATGAATAGGGGCGTTCCGGAAGTGAAGGCTCCGCCATGGATCGAGCGAAATCCGCGGTGGCGGCCGGTCACCACATCCCGCACGCGCTTGCTCGACCTGGTCGCGCGGCGGACTTAGGCCGAGGTGTCGGTCGGCATGCCTCAACGTCCGTCTCGGCCGCTGTCCTCGAAATCCGGCTCAGCCGCTTCCCCACCATCGGTCTCGGCTATTTCCCCGGCATCCGTCTCGGTCGTTGTCCTCGACAGCCATCCGGTGTCGTTCGCACGATCGGAACAGCGACGCGCCGCCGAACAAAGGCGCGGACCGGCGTGGCGGGCCCGCGATCGTGCGGACGGAGCGCGCGACGGGGCCTCACCCGACAGAGTCCGGCGATCGAAACAGAGAACCCGAGCCCGAGCAGGAAACCCGGCAACCGCCTAGAAGCCCAGGCGCCCCAACTGCTTCGGGTCGCGCTGCCACTCTTTCGCTACCCGCACGTGCAGGTGCAGGTACACGCGCGACTTCATCAGCGGCTCGATCTGCGCACGCGCGCGAGCCCCGACATCCGCGAGCCGTGACCCGCGGTGTCCGATGATGATGGCCTTCTGGCTGTCGCGCTCGACGACCAGGTCGGCGTAAACGTCAATCAGGTCCGAATCCTCGCGCGGCAGGATGTCGGCGATCGTCACCGCGATCGAGTGCGGCAACTCATCGCGCACACCCTGCAGCGCCGCCTCGCGGATGATCTCGGCGATGCGATCCTCGGTCGACTCATCCGTCACGACATCCGCTCCGTAGAGCGCCGGACCCTTCGGCATCAGGCCGAGCAGCTCGTCGGCAAGAATCTCGAGCCCCTCGCCCGACTCAGCCGAAATCGGGATGACAGCGGCCCAGTCCTCACGCAGCGAATCGACCTCCATCAGCCTCTCCGCGATCTGCTCGCGCGACGAAGCATCCGTCTTCGTCACCAACGCGACCTTGCGCGCACGGCGATATCCGTCGAGCGATTCGGCGATGCGGCGGTCGCCGGGACCGACCTTCTCGGTCGCCGGAACGCAGAACGCGATCACATCGACGTCGCCCAGCACCTGATCGACCAGGTGGTTGAGTCGTTCACCGAGCAGCGTTCGCGGCTTGTGGATCCCCGGGGTGTCGACGATCACAAGCTGACCCGCGGGACGATTCAGGATCCCCCGGATCGCCCGACGCGTCGTCTGCGGCTTCTCGCTCGTGATCGCGATCTTTTCGCCGACCAGGGCATTCGTGAGCGTGGACTTGCCGACGTTCGGGCGACCGACGAACGTGACGAAGCCACTGCGGAGCGTTCCCGATCCGTCCCCCGCGCCATCCTGCGAAACCGCGTCAGTCACGGGATTCTCCCTTTCGTTTGCGCCCTTCGGACGCGCCGACCTTCTCGATCGGACCGGTGTTCGTCTCGGCGAAGGCCTCTTCCGCCGCGATGAGTTCGGCGGACCGCTCGACGAAAACCGTCGCGATCCCGCGCCCGCGGCCGCGCGACGCACCCCCGGTCATGACGATGCCCTCATGCGTCGCCTCGGCGCCGGGCAGCGGTACGCGCCCGAGCACCTTCCCCAGCAGGCCGCCGATGGAGTCCACGTCGTCGTCCTCGAGTTCGATCCCGAACAGGTCGCCGATGTCGTCGAGCGAGCTGCGTGCGCTCACGCGGTACCGACCGGGACTCAGCTCCACGATCTCGTTCTGGGGCACGTCGTACTCGTCCGCGATCTCGCCCACGAGCTCTTCGATCAGGTCCTCGAGCGTCACGAGCCCGGCGATACCGCCGTATTCGTCGACGACGATGCAGACGTGCACGGCATCGCGCTTCATCTGCTGCAGCAGGGTCTCGGCCATCATCGACTCGGGGACGAAGCTCGCCGGCCGGAGGATCTTGCGGATGCCCTGGGTACGCCATCCGTCACCGGCACCGAATCCCGACTGGACCAGGTCTTTGAGATACAGGATGCCGACGATGTCATCGTCGCTTCCCTCGGTGACGGGGATGCGGGAGACGCCCGTGCTGAGAAAGAGGCCCATCGCGTCATCCGTGCTGGCGCTGGCGTCGAGCGTGACCATGTCGGTGCGCGGCACCATGACCGAGCGCACGAATGTGTCGGTGAAGTCGAAGACCGAGTGGATGAGTTCGCGGTCCTCGTCCTCGATCAGATCCGCCTCGGCGGCCTCGTCGACCATACTGAGCAGCTGCTGCTCGGACGCGAACGACGCGACCCGGCGACGACCCGGCGTTACGCGATTGCCGAGCGCGACCAGGGCACCCGCGATCGGGCCGAGGATGACACGGACGAACCGCACGAGCGGGGCGACCGCGCGCAGCAGGCCCTCGGCGTGCTGGCGCCCCACCGTGCGGGGGCTCGCCCCGACGAGGACGAACGAGGCGCCGGTCATCAGGATCACGGCGGCCAGCATCGCCCACCAGATCGAGTCCAGCAGGATCGTCAGCGCGACGGTGACGAAAACGGCGGCCGCGGTCTCGGCCAGGATGCGGATGAACACCACCGCATTCAGGTGCGCGTCGTTATCCGAGGCGATCGCACGGAGTGAGCGCCGCGCCCGCGCTGTGAGCGCCCATTCGGCGAGGTCCGCCCGGGAAGTGACGCTCAGTGCGGCGTCGAGGGCGGCCATCAGGCCCGCGAAGGCTACGAGAAAAAGGGCTGCGAGGAGAAGAAGGAGCGCGGTCATGCGGGTCTACGGCGTCGCTCGCGCACCGAGAAGCCGATGAGCAGATCCCGTTGCAGAGCGAACATCTCGCGCTCTTCTTCGGGTTCGGCGTGATCGAAGCCGAGCAGGTGCAGCAGTCCGTGCGTGGTGAGGAGAAGCAGTTCGTCCTCCGTCGTGTGACCGGCCTCGCGCGCCTGAGTCTCAGCGACCTGCGGGCAGAGCACGATGTCGCCGAGCAGACCCGGGGGCGTCGGAATGTCTTCCGTGCCGGGGCGCAGCTCGTCCATCGGGAAGCTCAGGACATCCGTCGGGCCGGGCTCATCCATCCACTGCACGTGCAGCGCCTCCATCGCGCCCTCGTCGACGAGGATGATCGCGACGTCGGCCTCGGGGCTGACGTGCAGCTCTGCGAGGTTGTACTCCATCAGGCGCAGGAGCTTCGTCTCGTCGACACCCGTCACCCCGGATTCGTTGGTGATCTCGATGGTCACGAGCGTCCTCCTGGGAACTGGTGCGGAGACTTGCGATCGCGGGGCCCGAGCGGGCGGGTCGACGAGCGGCGCTCGGCTCGGTTGGCGAACTGCGCGGCTTGCTCACGCTCGAAGCGCTCGGCCGTGCGCTGTTCGTCGTACTCGGTGTACGCATCGACGATCTTTCCGACGAGCGTGTGCCGCACGACATCCGCGCTCGTCAGGCGGGCGAAATGGATGTCGTCGATGTCATCGAGCACCCGCGTCACGAGCCGGAGCCCCGACGATCCGCCGGGCAGATCCACCTGAGTGATGTCACCCGTGACCACCATCCGGGTGTTGAACCCGAGGCGGGTCAGGAACATCTTCATCTGCTCGGGCGTGGTGTTCTGCGCCTCGTCGAGCACGACGAACGAGTCGTTGAGCGTCCGCCCGCGCATGTACGCGAGGGGTGCGACCTCGATCGTGCCCGTCGCCATGAGCTTGGGAACGATGTCGGGGTCCATCATCTCGTTCAGCGCGTCGTACAGCGGTCGCAGGTACGGGTCGATCTTGTCGTTGAGCGTGCCGGGCAAGAACCCGAGCCGCTCCCCCGCCTCGACCGCGGGACGGGTCAGGATGATGCGGCTGACCTCTTTGCGCTGCAGCGCTTGCACGGCCTTCGCCATCGCGAGGTACGTCTTGCCGGTACCCGCCGGTCCGATGCCGAACGTGATCGTGTTCTCTTCGATCGCGTCGACGTACTCCTTCTGCCCGAGGGTCTTCGGGCGGATGATCTTGCCGCGCGACGTCAGGATCGCCTCGCCGAGCACATCCGATGGGCGACGTGCGGGGTCGCCGCCGAGCATCCGCGCCGACGAGGACACGTCGGCAGGCGCAACGCTGTAGCCCTCGCGAGTCATGGTGAGCAGTTCGTCGACGAGGGTGCGGGCGGCGCCCACGGCATCCCGCGGTCCTGACAGCGTGATCTCGTTCCCGCGAACGTGGACGTCCACGTCCGGATGCTCCTTCTCGACCACACGCAGAAGACGATCCTGCGGGCCGAGCAGCTGCACCATCGCGACGCCGTCGGCGAGAACGCGATCGCTGACGGTTTCTCCGCCCGACGAAGTCTCTTCGGTCGGTTCAGTCACTGACGCTCTTCTCGGAAAGTCCGCCCGCGAGAACGTGGGCGTGTACGTGGAAAACGGTCTGGCCTGCCTCGGCCCCGGTATTGAAAACGAGCCGGAAGTCGCCGTCGGAGTGCTGCATCGCGAGCGTGTTCGCGAGGCCGATCATCTCGGCGAGCAGCTCCGGATCGCCCGCGGCGAGCTCGACGACGTTGCGGTACTTCTCGGTCTTCGGGATGACCAGCAGGTGCAGGGGCGCGCGGGGCGCGATGTCATTGATGGCGAACACGTTCTCGGTCTCGCCCACCATCTCGGAGGGGATGTCACCGCGCAGGATGCGCGTGAAGATCGAGGGTTCTGTGCTCACCATGCCAGTCTACCGAGCGGCGCTCACGCGTGGTCGGGCGGGCCGCCCACGCGTGCCAGGCGAACATCCGAGAGGTGCGATGGGGCGGATGTGGCCTGGTGTGGCGATTCTGGGGCGTTCAGAGCGAGTTGTACCTCTGAGATGTACGCGGCCGTGGGCCAGGCGGGTCACTTCGACAGGCTCAGTGACCGAGGGGCCGCGCTCCCTGAGCTCGTCGAAGGGAGCAGAGGAACCTCAGAGGCCGGGCAGGTCACTTCGACAAGCTCAGTGACCGGGGTGGCGCAGCGACCGGCCAGCGCTACCAGCGGCCGAGCGCGGCGCTTGCGACCGCCAGCGCGGCCGGGCCCGCGGTCGACGTCCGCAAAACGGTGGCGCCGAGCCGCACCAGAACAGAACCGGCCGCGACCAGCGCGTCGAGCTCGTCCGGTGCGATCCCACCCTCCGGGCCCACCACCAGCACGATGTCGCGCTCCTCGACGGGCTTCCGCAACTGCGCGGTGAGCGTCGCATCGGCCGTGGGTTCGAGAACGAGCACAGACGCTGACGCTGCCATCGCGGCGAGCTGCTTGGTCGTGACCGGGGCCGAGACATCCGGGATCCAGGCTCGATGCGCCTGCTTGGCCGCCTCGCGCGTGATGGCCTCCCACCGCGCGACACCTTTCTCGATCTTCGGGCCCGACCACCGCGAAACGCTGCGCCCCGCCTGCCAGGGCACGACCTGATCGACGCCGAGCTCGGTCGCGGCCTGCACGGCGAGCTCATCACGGTCGCCCTTCGCGAGCGCCTGCACGAGCACGAGCCGCGGCGTCGGCTGCGGTTCCACCCGACGCGACGACACGCGGACGGCGACCTCTTTCGGCGTGACGTCTTCGCAAACGCCGTCCAGCCACACGCCCCGGCCATCGCCGACCGTCACGGGCTCACCCGGGCGCACGCGGCGAACGACCGCCGCGTGATGGGCCTCGGCACCCGTCAGTACCAGCAGACCCCCGACCGCAGCATCCGTCGCCGCATCGGCGACGAAGTGCAGTGCCATCAACCGTTCCGGAAGCGGTCGCGGAGCTTCGAGAAGATGCCCTGCTGGAAGTGCGCGAGCTTGGGTGCGGGTGCCTTGGTGCGTTTGCGCAGCTCTTCGACGAGGGCCCTCTCCTTCGCGTCGAGACGCGTCGGGGTGAGCACCTGCACGCCGACCCGCAGGTCGCCGCGCTGGGATCCGCGAAGGGCGGTGATGCCGCGTCCCTTGATCGTCAGGACGTCACCAGCCTGGATGCCCGGGCGGATCTCGAGTTCGACGGGACCGTCGAGCGCCTCGATCGTGGTCGTCGTACCCAGCACGGCGTCGGGCATCGAGACCTCGAGGGTTGCGAGCAGGTCGTCGCCCTCGCGGCTGTAGACCTCGTGGTGCGCGACCGTGACCTCGATGTAGAGGTCGCCGTGGGGGCCACCGGCGGGTCCGACCTCGCCGGAGCCGGGCAGCTGCAGACGCAGACCGGTCTCGACACCCGAGGGGATGTCGAGCGAAACCGTGCGACGCGAGCGCACGCGCCCCTGGCCCTGGCACGTCGAGCAGGGGTAGGGAATCGTCGTGCCGTACCCCTGGCAGGTCTGGCAGGGCTGGCTCGTGACGACGTTGCCGAGCAGGCTCCGCACGGTCCGCTGCACGTGGCCGGACCCTCCGCAGATGTCGCACGTGACGGGCTGCGTGCCCGGCTGGCAGCACGAGCCCTGGCAGGTCTCGCAGATGATGGCGGTGTCGACCTCGAGGTCGCGGTGAACGCCGAACACGACATCCGACAGCTCGAGCGTGACGCGCACCAGGGCATCCTGCCCGCGCTCCCGGCGCGACCGGGGGCGCTGTCCGCGGCCGCCGCCCTGGCCTCCGAAGAACGTCTCGAAGATGTCGCCGAACCCGCCGAACCCCTGACCGCCCCCGCCGAACGGCGAGTCGCCGCCACGGTCGTACTTGCTGCGCTCTTCGCTGTTGCTCAGCACGTCATAGGCGTGCGTGACGAGCTTGAAGCGCTCCGCCGCATCCGCTCCCGAATTCACGTCGGGGTGGAGCTCCCGCGCGAGTCGCCGGTAGGCCTTCTTGATGTCGTCGGTGCTGGCGTCCCGGGGAACGCCTAGCACCTCGTAGTGGTCTGCCATGTTGCCTTTCACAGATGTCCGCCGACTGAAGCCTGCGGGTCGCGTCCGTTAGCGGGACGTCTCGTCTTCGTCGAGCAGGCGCGAGAGGTATCGCGCGACGGCTCGGGCGGCCGCCAGGTTGCTCGGGTAGTCCATGCGGGTCGGCCCCATGACGCCCACGCGGGCCATGGTTCCGGATGTCTCGTAGTCGCTCGTGACGATGGATGCCTCGGCGAGGCCCCAGGGTTCGTTCTCGCGTCCGATGCTCGCCGCGAGTCCCTGGCTGTCTGCCACCATCTCGCTCATCAGGCGGATCAGGGTGACCTGCTCTTCGATGGCCTCCAGCAGCGGGTAGATGCTGCCGCGGAAGTCGGTCTCGCGGCGGGCGAGGTTGGCGGCTCCGGCCATCACGAGGCGGTCTTGGCGGAACTCCTCGAGCTCTTCCGACAGAACGTGCGCCACCTGGACGAGCGCCGTGTCGATGACGGGCGCGGCGGGGTCGGCGGCGATGCGCAGAGCATCTACCCTCTCGGAAGCCACGCCCACCGCGAGCCCGGTGATGAGCGCGGCGAGCCGGCCACGCAGCACCGGGATGTCTTCCTCATCCAGGGGCACGGTGAGGGGCGCGATCCGCTGCGAAACGCGTCCCGTGTCGGTGACCAGGATGATGAGCAGCCGCTGGGGCGCGAGCGAGACGAGCTCGACGTGCGTGACGTGCGCGTTCGCGAACGACGGGTACTGCACGACCGCAACCTGGCCCGTCAGTTGCGAGAGCACACGGACCGTGCGGGCGAGCACGTCGTCGAGGTCGCCCGTGCCGCCGAGGAAGCTCGAGATGGCGCTCCGCTGAGCGGGCGAGAGAGGGCGAACTTCTGCCAGGTGATCGACGAAAACGCGGTAGCCCTTGTCGGTCGGGACGCGACCCGACGACGTGTGCGGGGCGACGATGAGTTCTTCGTCTTCGAGCAGCGCCATGTCGTTGCGGATCGTCGCCGCCGACACTCCGAAGGCGTGGCGCTCGACGATCGAGCGGCTGCCGACCGGCTCGTGGGTGGAGACGTAGTCCTGGACGATCGCCCGGAGGACCTGCAGGCCTCGTTCGCTGACCATGATCCCCCTTCCGCTGGCACTCGAGAAGTCTGAGTGCCAATTCTAACGCGTCGGGGCCGTGCGGCGGTGATGCGGCGCGGCCGTTGCCATCTGTCTGCACCGTCCGCACGACGCCAGGACCGACACTCCGGGCCCGGGATGGCTGACTCGGCGCGTCGTCTGCCCGGTCGTGCGGACGGAACGCGGCAGGCGCTACGGCAGCAGGGCGCGCACGACGGCATCGGCGAGCAGTCGACCACGAAGGGTCAGCACGATGCGACCCCGCAGCGCATCGGATGCCTCGACCAGACCGTCCGCGATGAGCCCCGCAACAGCGACCCGTGACGCCGAGGGCACCCGATCGAGGGCGAGCCCCTCGCGGATGCGCGACTCGAGCAGTACTCGCTCGAGGGTGGAAGCTGCGGCATCCGGTCTCTCGCGTCCGGCCGCGGGCGACTCCCCCACCGAGAGGCGCTGCGCGTAAGCGGCCGGATGCTTGACGTTCCACCAGCGCAGCCCGCCGACGTGGCTGTGGGCACCGGGCCCGAAGCCCCACCAGTCCTGACTGCGCCAGTAGTTGAGGTTGTGCTGCGAGCGGTGCTCGGGCGTGCGAGCCCAGTTGCTCACCTCGTACCAGTCGTACCCGGCGGCGCCGAGGCGGGCGTCGGCGGCTTCGTACATGTCCGCCTGCAGATCGTCGTCCGGGGCGACGAGCTCCCCGCGACGGATGCGCCTGTGCAGCGGCGTGCCCTCCTCCACGATCAGGGCGTAGGCCGAGACGTGGTCAGGGTTTTGCGCGAGGGCCGAGTCGAGCGACTGGGTCCAGTCGTCGAGCGACTCCCCGGGCGCACCGTAGATCAGGTCGAGGCTCACGGCGAGCCCGGCGGCGCGCGCGGTCGCGACGGCCGTCGCCACGTTCTCCGGGTTGTGGGTGCGATCGAGCGCCGCGAGTACGTGCTGCACACTCGACTGCATCCCGATCGACAGGCGCGTCACCCCGGCCGCGGCGAGGGTGTCGGCGACCTCGGTGGTCATGGTGTCCGGGTTGGCCTCGACGGTGATCTCGGCACCGGGCATCAGCCCGAAGGTCTCGCGGACATCGCCGAGCATCCGCGCGAGGTCCCCCGCGGGCAGCAGCGTGGGGGTGCCCCCGCCGACGAAGACGGTCGACGCGGGACGGAGCGCCCCGGCATCCGTCAGCACGCGGCGCGCGATCGCGACCTCGCCCGACAGCGTCTCGGCGTACGAGTCCTGCCGGACGCCCCGCAGCTCGGTGGCGGTGTACGTGTTGAAGTCGCAGTATCCGCAGCGCACGCGGCAGAACGGGACGTGGAGGTATACGCCGAGATCCGCTGCGGGGTCGATCGTGAGATCCCGTGGCAGCGCGCCGTCGGCGGGTGCGGGATCGCCGACGGGAAGGGGGCCGGCCACGTCAGGACGGTGTCGTGTAGAGCGGCGAGATCGCCCGCAGGTAGCGCGTGAACAACTGACGACGACGGCGACGGACCAGGCCCTTCAGCATGCGATAGGTCGTCGCGGCGGGCGCATCGAACGCGCGCACCGTGAACCAGACCTCATCGTTGGGCAACCAGTCGACCATGAAGGACTCTTCGCCGCGCACGACCGAACCGCCCACGGTGCCGAGCGCGAACCCGACCCGACGCGTCTCTTCGACCACGAAGATCACGCGCAGCTCGGCGTCCGCACGCAGACCGCCGACCCGTCCGCGTACGTGCACGTTGGTGCCCGCGCCGACGAACGGGGTGCCGTCGGCGTCGAAACGCTGGTCGGCTTCGGTGCGCGACGGCGCGAGGGCGTTGCCCTCTTCGTCGAAGCTCACCCCGGAGTACATGGGACCGGATGCGGGGCGCACATCCGAGAGCCGAAGCCCCGCGCCGCGCACCGCACCCCACGACAGCAGCGACTCGCTCGCGGCCTGGAACCGGGCTTCACCCGAGCCGATCCGCAGAGTCTCTTCCGCCGGGATGCTCCGCTCGGGCGGGAAGTGCATGAGGTCGGCGGCCTGGGTGGCCCCGACCGCCGCGTAGTCCACCGTGTCGTCCTTGAACGTCCCGCGCCGCATCATTCGAGCCTAGTTGGCCTTCGTCTCGGTATCCCCTGAGAGGGCCGCGATGAACGCCTCCTGCGGAACCTCGACCCGGCCGACCATCTTCATACGCTTCTTGCCCTCTTTCTGCTTCTCCAGCAGCTTGCGCTTGCGGCTGATGTCGCCGCCGTAGCACTTGGCGAGAACGTCCTTGCGCATGGCACGGATCGACTCGCGGGCGATGATGCGGGCGCCGATCGCGGCCTGGATGGGCACCTCGAACTGCTGGCGCGGAATGAGCTTCTTCAGGCGCTCGGTCATGAGCACGCCGTAGGCGTAGGCCTTGTCTCGGTGCACGATCGCGCTGAACGCGTCGACCGCTTCGCCCTGCAGCAGGATGTCGACCTTCACGAGGTCCGACTCCTGGTCGCCGCTCGGTTCGTAGTCGAGCGAGGCGTAGCCGGCGGTCTTGGACTTGAGGTTGTCGAAGAAGTCGAAGACGATCTCGCCGAGCGGGATCGTGTAGCGGATCTCGACGCGGTCCTCACCGAGGTACTCCATGCCGAGGAGCGTTCCGCGGCGCTGCTGGCACAGCTCCATGATCGTTCCGACGTAGTCCTTGGGCGCGAGGATCGCCGCCTTGACCATCGGCTCGGTGACACTCGAGATCTTCGTTCCCGAGGGGAACTCGCTCGGGTTGGTGACGGTGTAGGTCTTCTTGTCGTCGGTCGTGACCTCGTAGGTCACCGACGGCGCGGTCGAGATCAGGTCGAGGCCGAACTCGCGCTCGAGGCGCTCGGTGACGATCTCGAGGTGCAGCAGTCCCAGGAACCCGCAGCGGAAGCCGAAGCCGAGGGCAACGGATGTCTCGGGTTCGTAGTTGAGCGAAGCATCCGAGAGCTTGAGCTTGTCGAGCGCCTCGCGCAGCACCGGGTAGTCGCTGCCGTCGATCGGGTACAGCCCCGAGAAGACCATCGGCTTCGGGTCGGTGTAGCCCGGCAGCGCCTCCTTCGAAGGCTTCGCGGCGTTCGTGACCGTGTCGCCGACCTTGGACTGGCGCACGTCCTTCACACCCGTGATGAGGTAACCGACCTCGCCCACACCCAAGCCCTTGGTGGGGGTGGGCTCGGGCGACGACACGCCGATCTCGAGGAGTTCGTGGATGGCGCGGGTAGACATCATCTGGATGCGCTCGCGCGGGGACAGGTGGCCGTCGATCACACGCACGTAGGTGATGACGCCGCGGTACGAGTCGTACACCGAGTCGAAGATCATGGCGCGGGACGGGGCATCCGGATTACCCTTCGGCGCCGGGATCTGCTGTACGACCTGGTCGAGCAGCTCTTCGACACCCATGCCGGTCTTGCCGCTCACGCGCAGGACGTCCTCGGGCTTGCCGCCGATGAGGCTCGCGAGTTCCTTCGCGTACTTCTCGGGGTCGGCCGCGGGCAGGTCGATCTTGTTCAGCACCGGGATGATCGTCAGGTCGTTCTCGAGCGCCAGGTAGAGGTTCGCGAGGGTCTGCGCCTCGATGCCCTGCGCCGCGTCGACGAGCAGGATCGCGCCCTCGCACGCCGCGAGCGAGCGGCTGACCTCGTACGTGAAGTCGACGTGGCCGGGGGTGTCGATCATGTTCAGCGCGAAGGTCTCGCCCGTTCCCGGCGCGGACCAGGGCATGCGCACGGCCTGGCTCTTGATCGTGATGCCGCGCTCGCGCTCGATGTCCATGCGGTCGAGGTATTGCGCTCGCATGTCGCGGTCCGAGACGACGCCGGTGATCTGCAGCATCCGGTCGGCCAGCGTCGACTTGCCGTGGTCGATGTGGGCGATGATGCAGAAGTTGCGGATGTTCTCGGGCGGCGTTGCGGCGGGCTCGAGGGGCTTCAGGGCGCGGGGAGACATGTCCGGTCGATTCTACGGGCCCCGGTACACGCAGCTGAGAACCTGCCCGCTGCTGCCCGGGCGCGGCATCGTAACCCGGGCCTTTCGAAACACGCCAGGGAACCATTTGTAAACAAACGATGAGAGTTTGTTCACCACATCGATGCTTGCGCGATCGCTGGGTTGCAACGAATGCTCAATGGTGCGGCTGGTTCCCCCGCGATCCCTCCACGATCGTGACCGAGCCGCATGGAGACGACACGTGACGAGTAATCGGCGACCCCAGCCGCCTCACCTGCAGGCACATCAATCCCCCACCGCATCCGCTCCCACCCCGCGCCCCTCGCGCGGTCGCCGCGCCGCCGCACTCATCGCGGTCTCCGCGACCGCGCTCGCGGGTATCGGCGCGGCTCCGCTCGCGGCCTCTGCCGCGGTGAGCCCCGATGCCGCAATTGTGATCAGCGAGGTCTACGGCGGGGGTGGCAACAGCGGCGCCGTGCTGACCCACGACTTCGTCGAGCTCTACAACGCCAGCGAAGCCCCGGTCAGTATCGACGGCTGGAGCGTGCAGTACGCGTCCTCGACCGGAAGCACCTGGAACGGGCGCACGAACCTCAGTGGCACGATCGCGCCGGGTAGCTACTACCTGATCCAGCAGGCGACGAACAACGCCACCGTCGGAGCACCGTTGCCGACACCCGACCTCAGCGGCACAACCAACCTGAGCGGATCGACCGGCAAGGTCGCCCTTGTCTCGTCGACCACCGCGCTCACGGGCGCGACGGGCAATGCAGCCGGCGCACCGAGCGTGGTCGACTTCGTCGGTTGGGGATCCGCCGGCGACTTCGCCGGTGCGGGGGCCGCTCCGGCGACGACGAGCGCAACGAGCGTCTCGCGCGACGCTGTGAACACCAATACGGCGAACAACGCCGTGGACTTCACGGCTGGCACCCCGACTCCGACGGCTTCTTCGGCCGGCGAGCCGGAAGAGCCGCCCGTGGATCCCGAAGAGCCGGTGGACCCGGAGGAGCCGGTCGACCCGGTCGAGCCCACGGTCGTCGCGATCGACGCCATTCAGGGCACGGGCGACGCCTCGCCGCTCGCCGGCCAGACCGTCACGACCGAGGGTGTCGTCACGGCGCACTACCCGACCGGTGGATTCAACGGATACGTGATCCAGACCGCCGGCACCGGCGGAGCGCTCGACCTCACGACCCACACGGCCTCCGACGCCGTCTTCGTCTACGCACCCGGCGCCGTCGGTGAGGTCGCTCCCGGCCAGACCGTGCGCGTCACGGGTGTCGTCAGCGAGTTCAACGGTCTCACCGAGCTGACCGTCGCCCCAGGCGCCGCGACCGTCGTCGAGGCGGGTATCACGCCCGTTCCCGCGACGATCGGCTGGCCGTCGAACGCCGCCGAGCGCGAGGCTCTCGAATCGATGCTCGTGCAGCCGCAGGGCGCCTTCACCGTCTCGAACACGTACAGCACCAACCAGTACGGCGAGGTCGGCCTCGCGGCCGGCACGACGCCGCTCCAGCAGCCGACGGATGTCGCACGCCCGGGTACACCCGAGGCGGCGGCCGTCGTGGCCGACAACGCGGCCCGCGCCGTCACGCTCGACGACGGCACCTCGATCAACTTCCTGAGCACCGCGAACGCGGGCCTGACCCCCGCATGGGTCTCGCTCGTCGAGCCGCTCGTGGTCGGAGCATCCGCCACCTTCTCGGCCCCCGTGGTCGTCGACTACCGCAACAACGCCTGGAAGCTCAACCCCACCGCCCCCATGACGGCGGACGGCTCGGGCACCGACGGTGTGCAGTTCTTGAACCCGCGCACGGCGGCGCCGGAGAACGTGGGCGGCGACGTGTCCGTCGCATCGTTCAACGTGCTGAACTACTTCACGACACTCGGCGACGAGAATGCGAGCTGCCAGGCCTACTCGACCGCGGCGGGCGAGCCCGTCACGGTGCGCCAGGGCTGCGACCAGCGCGGCGCCTGGGATGACGCGGACTTCGCGCGTCAGGAGTCGAAGATCGTGGACGCGATCGAGGCGCTGGATGCCTCGGTCGTCGGCCTGATGGAGATCGAGAACTCCGCCGCCCTCGGCGAGCCCGTCGATGAGGCCACCGCGACGCTCGTCGCTGCTCTCAATGAGGCCGCCGGCACCGAGAAGTGGGCGTTCGTGCCTTCCTCGGACGAGCTGCCCGCAGCATCCGGACAGGACGTCATCACCAACGCGATCATCTACCAGCCGGCACTCGTCGAGCGGGTGGGCGAATCCCGTGCGCTCGGCGACCAGAGCGAGAGCGGCGAGGCGTTCCAGAACGCCCGCGAGCCGATCGCTCAGGTCTTCGCCCCGGCCGACGGCGGCGCCGAGTTCCTCTTCGTCGTCAACCACTTCAAGTCGAAGGGTTCGGCCGGCCCTTGGCCGGGCGACGCCGACACGGGTGACGGACAGGGATCGTCGAACGAGTCCCGTGTGCGCCAGGCCACGGCGCTGCGCGATTGGGTCGCCGAGATCCAGGACGAGACCGACGCGGTCATGCTCGCGGGAGACTTCAACTCCTACAGCCAGGAGGACCCGCTGCAGGTGCTCTACGACGCGGGCTACGCCAACGCTGAGGACGCGCTCGAGATCGATTCGTCGAGCTACTCCTTCTCGGGACTCTCGGGCTCGCTCGACCACATCCTGCTGAACGACGCGGCGCTCGCTCGCGCCACGGGTGGCGACATCTGGAACATCAACTCGGGTGAGTCCGTCGCGCTGGAGTACAGCCGCTACGGCTACCACGGCACGCTGTTCTACGAGGAGGGCCCCTACCGCTCGTCCGACCACGACCCGGTGATCGTCGGCCTGTCGGCGGAGGAACCGCCGGTCGAGCTGACGCTGCTGGGCATCAACGACTTCCACGGTCGCATCGATACCAACACGGTGAACTTCGCCGGAACCATCGAGCAGCTGCGGGATGCCGCATCCGGACCCACGCTGTTCCTGTCCGCGGGTGACAACATCGGGGCATCGCTGTTCGCCTCGGCCGTCGCGCAGGACCAGCCGACGATCGACGTCCTGAACGCCCTCGAGCTCGAGACATCCGCCGTCGGAAACCACGAGTTCGATCGCGGTTTCGACGACCTCGCGGGCCGCGTGACGACCGAGTCGGACTTCTCCTACCTCGGAGCGAACGTGTACGAGGTGGGTACCGAGACCCCGGCCCTCGACGAATACGCACTGATCCAGGTCGACGGTCTGACCGTCGGCGTGATCGGTGCCGTAACCGAAGAGACCCCGGCCCTGGTGTCGCCCGCCGGCATCACGAGCCTCAGCTTCGGCGACCCCGTCGAGGCCGTCAACCGCGTCGCCGCCGAGCTGTCGGACGGCGATGAGGGCAACGGGGAAGCCGACGTGCTCGTGGCGATGTACCACGAGGGCGCGGGCGCCGGAACTCCGGATGGCGCGACCCTCGAAGAGGAGATCGCCGGTGGCGGTGCCTTCGCACAGATCGTGGAGGACACGGCCGCCGAGGTCGACGCGATCTTCACGGGCCACACGCACAAGGAATACGCTTGGTCGGCGACGATCCCCGGTACCGACCAGACCCGCCCGATCGTCCAGACGGGTTCGTACGGCGCCAAGATCGGCAAGATCACGCTGACGCTCGACCCCGAGACGGGCGACGTCCTGGATCACGCCGAAGAGAACGTCGCGCGCACCACGACTCCCGCCGCCGAACTGATCACGACGTACCCGCGGGTCGCGGCTGTGAACGACATCGTCACGCAGGCTCTCGCCTACGCTGCCGAGATCGGCAACACGGCGGTGGCCGAGGTGTCGGGCGACATCACGACGGCGTACGTCGGCGGTTCGTTCGTGAACGGCGTGTGGACAGGCGGCTCGCGGGATGACCGCGCGTCGGAGTCCGCGCTCGGCAACCTCGTCGCGGGGTCGATCCTCGACTCCCTGTCGGCGCTGCCGAACGGTGCGCAGATCGGTGTGACGAACCCGGGCGGTCTTCGCGCCGACCTGTTCGACACGCAGGCCGAGTTCGGCGCGAGCGCCGTGGCCGGGATGCCGGATGGCACCATCTCGTTCTCTCAGGCGAACGCGGTCCAGCCGTTCAACAACACGCTCGCGCTGGTCACCCTCACGGGTGCGCAGTTCACGACGCTGCTCGAGCAGCAGTGGCAGCGGGATGCCAGCGGCAACGTGCCGAGCCGCCCCTACCTGCAGCTCGGACTGTCGGACAACGTCACCTACACGTTCGACCCGACGCTGCCCGAGGGCTCGCGGATCACCTCCGTGACGATCGACGGCGCGCCGCTCGATCCCGCGGCGGAGTACCGCGTCGGTACGGCGTCGTTCCTCGCAACGGGTGGCGACAACTTCCGGGTCTTCACCGAGGGAACGGACTACGTCGACACCGGCCTGCTCGACTACGAGGCGTGGATCGACTTCCTCGCCGAGGGTTCGCCGGTCGCGCCGTCGTACGCCAAGCAGGGCGTGGCCGTGCAGGGTGCCCCGGAGTCGGCTGTCGCCGGGACCGACGTCTCGTTCTCGGTCTCGGGGCTCAACATGACGAGCCGCGGCACGCCCGAGACGACGTCGCTCGATGTCTCGCTCGGTGGCTCACCGCTCGGCACCGTGCCCGTCACGGCTGGCGCGGCGACGGTCACGGTCACGATCCCCGCGGGGACAGCGGCCGGGGCATCCGCTCTCGTGCTGACGTCCGCCACGGGCACGACGGTCACGGTTCCCCTCACAATCGAGGAGGCTGTGCCCGTCGCGACGAGCAAGACGACGCTGGTCGCCCTGCCGCCGCTGCACATCAACGGCCTGCTGCACGCCACGCTCATCGCGTACGTGTCGCAGTCGGAGGGTCGCGCAGCGGGCACGGTCGTGTTCCGTGAGGGCAAGACGGTGATCGCCGAGGTCGAGGTCGGTCGTCTGGGTATCGCATCGGTGACGCTCCCGCGTCTCAGCCGTGGCGCGCACCAGTACACCGCGGAGTTCGTCCCCGCGGACACCGCTGCCGTCGAGGGATCGACGAGCAAGAAGGCGAAGGTTCGGGTGCTGTTCTAGCCTGCACCGCTCCTCCGGAACGGCCCTCGTACCTTCGGGTGCGGGGGCCGTTCCGCATTCGGGGTCGACCTATTTGCGCCAGTGCCTCGCCCAACGGACGCAACACGCCGCGTGGGTTTCGTGGGCACGGCGTGTTGCGTCCTTTCGCGAGAAAGTGCCGACTCGCGGCGCCGGGCTGTTCCCGAGATGACGCAACACCCCGTCAGCACGCGACCGGCGCGGCGTGTTGCGTCCTTTCGCGAGGCGGGCTCGGACCCGCCCCCAAAAGTTAAGCTGGAGGCATGACGGTGCAGGTGGTCTTCGTCCACGGAATTCGCACCTCGGCGACGATGTGGCGGGCTCAGGTCGCGCACCTCGAGGCCCGCGGCATCGGGGCTCACGCTCTCGATCTGCCCGCACACGGCACGCGCATGGGCGAGACCTTCGACATCGACGAAGCCTTCGCGACCATCGACCGAGCAGTTCGTCGCGCCGCCGAGGACGGCCCCGTGCTGCTCGTCGGACACTCCATGGGCGGACTGCTCTGCACCGAGTACGTGGGTGGGCCGGAGCATCCGCCCGTCGCCGCCTTCATCGGAGCCGGATGCACCGCCCTGCCTCGTACCGCCGGGTTATCGGCGTATCGGGCGCTCGCCGGCGGCTTCAACCGTCTGCCCGACCGGGGAATGTGGCTGACGAACAAGGTGCTCGACCGCACGCTGCCCGCCGACACACGTCTCGATTTCGGCGCCGGCGGGTATGCCCTCGACGCGCAGGACGCAACCCTGCGCTCACTCTCCGTCCTCGACCTGCTGACGGCACTCCGACGCATCGACGTGCCGGTCTGGTTCATCAACGGGCAGTACGACCAGATGCGGCTCAACGAACGGCTCTTCCTGCGGCTGAAGCCCGAGGCCGAGTTGGTCGTCGTTCCGAAAACGAGCCATCTCGTCACGGCCATGCGTCCGCGCGTCTTCAATGCGCTGCTCGATGTGGCGATCGCCACGATCGAGGCGGGCGGCGAGGCACCCTCGGCACGCAGGGTTCGCACGCGTTGACCTGCTAGACTCTTTGATTGGCTTGCGTGTGGGTATCCCACCCTCACGATCGCTGCCCGACAGCCCTCTTCTGCCGGCCGGCAAACACATCCAAACTCTCCTCGAACGAAAGACTCGACACAGTGGCAAACATCAAGTCGCAGATCAAGCGCAACAAGACCAACATCAAGGCGAACGAGCGCAACAAGGCGGTCAAGACGCAGCTGAAGACGGCTATCCGTCGCACCCGCGAGGCAACCGCCGCCGGCGACAAGGCCGCCGCCGAAGCAGCCCTCGTCACCGCGACGAAGAAGCTCGACAAGGCCGTCAGCAAGGGTGTCATCCACCAGAACCAGGCCGCGAACCGCAAGTCGGCCATCGCCAAGCAGGTTGCTGCGCTCTGATCTGAACGCATTCACGAAGGCTCGTCCCCCAGGGGGCGGGCCTTCGTCGTTGGCGGGCCTCCGCTCCCTGAGCTTGTCGAAGGGAGCAGCCAGGCGCACGGAGGGCACAGCTGGTCACTTCGACAAGCTCAGTGACCGGTCCGGACCAGCGTGCGGGTCAGCGGCGGGGCGCGGGACCGCCGGGGAACGGCGTGCGAGTCGCCACCACCGTCAGCAGCCGCTCGAGCGCGAAAACCGGATCACGCGAGGCACCCTTGACCTCGGCATCCGCACGGGCTGCCGCCTGAATCGCCATCCCGAGCTGGTCGTCACTCCAGCCGACCAGGTCGCGTCGGGCGCGATCGACCTGCCAGTCCTTCATACCGAGGCGTGCGGCCAGTTGCGCGGATGACTCGCGTGTTCCGGCCACCCGCGCCATGGACCGCAGCTTCGACGCGAGCGCCGCGACCATCGGCACGGGGTCGGCGCCCGAGGCGAGAGCGTGACGCAGCGCAACGAGAGCCTCACCATAGCGTCCGGCGATCGCGGTGTCGGCGACGGCGAAGGCGGATGTCTCGACCCGGCCGCCGTAGTAGCGCTGCACGATCTCGGGTGTGATGTCGCCATCCACGTCGGCGATGAGCTGCTGACACGCGGCGGCGAGCTCGGTGAGGTCGTCGGCGAAGGCCGAGGTGAGCGCCCGAAGAGCGGGCGGCGCGATGCGGCGCTGCGCGGCCTGGAACTCGCCCGCGGCGAAGTCGTAGCGGTCGGAGTCGCGTTTGACCGCCGCGCAAGCGATCTCGACGCCCCCGCCCTGCCCGCCGCGGATCGCGTCGAGCAGCTTCTTGCCGCGAACGCTCGCGCCGGTGTGGCGGAGCACGACGGTCGCGCCCTCCTGGGGATGCGCGAGGTACGACAGGGCCTCGGCCAGGAACTCGTCCGTACACTTCTCGACCCCGCCGACCCGGACGAGCCGCGGCTCGCCGAACAGCGACGGCGAGGTGACGCCGAGCAAGGTCCCGGGAGCGTAGGCATCCGCGCGAACGTCCGAGACCTCGAGCGACGGGTCCTCGGCGCGGAGGTAGTCGCGCAGGCCCGCGATCGCGCGCTCGGCGCACACCTCTTCGGGTCCGGATACGAGAACGATCGGCGCGGGCTCGGGACGACGCCACGACAGCTGCGGGATGCGGCTCGCTGCCGGCTTCGCCGGGGTTCGAGCCGATCGTGTCGCCATCCCCCCAGCCTACTGACGGCGACCGACAGCCAGAGTCACGACTGCGCGCAGCCAGAGTCACGACTGCGCGGCACAATCGGCCCATTCCGAGCTCGGTGGACTCAGCCGCCACCCTCGCGCCATATCTCCAACCCGCCATCCACATGGCGCACGAGCCCCAGACCGTCGACATCCGATCGCACGATCGTCGTTCCCGCGCCGGTGAGCAGGTCCAGGGTCTCGGCACGCGGATGCCCGTAGTCATTGTCCGCGCCGACCCCGATGAGGGCGAGGGATGCGTCGGCGACCCGGTAAAGATCCGGGTCCTGATCCGCGCTGCCGTGATGCGCGACCTTCACGACGTCGTACGTTCCGCGCACCCGCCCCGTTGCCCGGAGGGCGCGCTGAGCGGTTGCGGAGATGTCGCCGAGGTACAGGCCGCGAGGCATCCCGTCTTCCGTGCGTGCAACGTCGAGTACGAGGCTCAGATCATTTCCCGGCTCGAACGGCGACCGCCCGGAGCTCGGCCAGAGGATCTGCCAGCGGGCCGCCCCCAGCGTGCCGGTCATTCCCGCGACGCCCGCGACAGCATGAGCCCCTGCGCTGACGAGGTCCCGAATCATCCGCTCGTCCGCAGCCTCACCCGGCGATCCGTGAATGACCGTTCCGACGCGCCCACGCACGGCCTCGACAGCTCCGACGTGGTCCAGGTCGAAGTGCGTCAGAACGAGGAAGTCGATGTGGGCCACCCCGACCCGGGCCAGGCAGTCCTCGAGCAGCGCCACATCGGCACCCGTGTCGATCAACGCCACCTCGCCGCCCGACCGCAAGAGCACGGCGTCGCCCTGCCCGATGTCGCACTGGGCGACGCTCCATTCTGCGGGTACCGTCAGCGGCGCGAGCGGCCGATCGAGCAGCACTCCCCCGACGGCGACCCCCGATGCCGCGACCAGGACGAACGCGATGCCCGCCCTCGCGCGTCGGGCCAGCGCCGTGCGCGGGCGAACCACAAGGGCGAATAGAAGCGCCGCGCTGGCGACGGCGAGTGCGACCGCCCCCACCACGCCACCCGGCCACGGCAGGCTCGCACCGGGGAACTCGGCGAGCACCTCCGCCACGCCGGCGATCCAGGATGCCGGAACCCACGCGATCCACGTCAGCAGATCCGCGACCGGCGGTACGAAACCGAACAGGCAGGCCGCGAGTCCGACGAGCGTCGCAATGGGCGCGGCCGGACCCGCGAGCAGGTTCGCGACGACCCCGTATGCCGGAATCCTCGGATCGATCAGCACGAGCAGGGGCCCGCAGGCCAACTGCGCAGCGGCCGGAATCGACAGGGCGATCGCGAGGGGTACGGGCAGCACACGCGCAAACGCCGCGGCGAGGGGACGACTCAGCACCAGCAGTCCCGCGGTCGCCGCGGCCGACAGCGCGAAGCCGAGCGAATGCGACAACCACGGGTCGCTGATGAGCAGGGCCCCGACGGCCAGGGCGAGCACGGCCAGCCCCGCGCTCGCGCGGTCCGCCGCGAGGGCAAGCAGCGCGATCGTGGTCATCGCGGCCGCCCGCATCACGCTCGGCTCGGGTGTCACGAGCAGGACGAAGCATCCGAGGGCCACAAGCGACAGCAGGATACGGATCAGCCGCGGCATCCTCAGCAACCCGGCCAGGGCGAACGTCAGCGCCACGACGACCGCGCAGTTCGCACCCGAGACCGCGGTCAGATGGCTGAGCGAGCTCGTGCGCATCTGCTCACTGAGCGCATCTGAAACGGCGGAGGTGTCGCCGACCGCAAGCCCCGGAACGAGCCCGCCGCCCGCACCGGGCAACGCCGAGGCTCGGCCGACGAAGCTCCTGCGCAGGTCTGCGGTCACGCCCAGTGCACCCGTCGGGGCCGCATCGACCTCGAGGGCGGTCGCGAAGACGATGAGCACGGCCCGGTCGCCCGCATCCGTCTGACGCGCCGAGCCTCGCACGGTCACGGTGCTTCCGAGATCCAGTGCATCCCGCGCCTGCATGCCGGCCAGCACACGGGAATCGACCCAGATCGCCAGCGGAACGGATGCTTCAAGCTGCCGTCCGCCCGCCCGTACGACTCGCGTGTCGATTTCGAAGCGCACCGCGCCCGCCGTCGCCGGCTCGATCTTGGTGCTGACGGTCGCCTCGACGACAACGGCGCGACCGCCATGCCCCACAAAGGCGATGACATCCGCTCTTTCCCCGTCGGCGATCGCGACGTGGGCCGCGACGCATCCGGAGAGGACGATCGAGAGGGCCGCGACGAGCAGCGCAAGGGACGGGCGACGGACAAGCCCGACCAGGACGAGCGCGAGCAGGGCTATGGCCATGAGCGCCGCCCACGAGGCCGCGGAGGGAACGATGACCACAACGAGCGCGGCAACCCACGCGGCGACCGCCGGGACGACCAACGGGTGGTGCTTGCGGGATCTGCGCGCGGCCACGTTCACAGCACGACGAGGGGCCGGATCGACTCGAGCATCTTTTCGCCGATGCCCGGGACCGAAAGCAGGTCCTCGACCGCCGCGAAACGTCCGTTCGCGTCGCGCCAGTCGATGATCCGCTGCGCGATGGCGGGACCGACCCGCGGCAGGGTGTCGAGTTCGGCGACGGTGGCCGTGTTGAGGTTCACGCGGGCGTCGCCGGCCGTGCCGCCGCTGCCGGATGCCACGGGCGGCGCCTGCCCGACGACCGGCACGACGATCTGCTCGCCATCGGAAATGGGGCGCGCCAGATTCACGCCGGCGTCGTCGGCGTCGTCCGCGAATCCGCCCGCTGCGGCGACGGCGTCGACCAAGCGCGCGCCGCCCTCGAGCCGATACAGTCCAGGACGCGCTACGGCTCCCGACACGTGGACGTAGAGGACACCCGCCGACACGTCCTCGCCCGCGACCCCCGACGCGTCAGCGAGCGGGACCACCTCGGGTGAGGTGGCCCGTGACTGCACGATCCCGACCACGACCGTGGTGCCCAGCGCGACGAGCAGAACGACGACGACCGCACCCACCATCGCCCGGGCGCGCGGCGATGCACGCGTGTACGCGTCGCCCGCCCCGCCGAGAGACTCATCGGCGGCCGAGTTCGGAGGGTTGTCGCGCGCCACACCGTCACGCTACGGATGCCTCGGTCCCCGCAACCTCTCGCCACCCGCATCGGTGGCACCTCTCGCGCGCTCCCGGTTGGGGAGGACGAGCACCCGCACGCTCGTGTCCCACTTATCGTGCTTCGTGTCCCACTTTCGCTCGCTCTGATCGCCGCTTACCGACAAAAAGTGGGACACACCCCAAGGGCATGTCCCACTTTTCGGCAGCGGTAGCAGGCGCAGCAGGAGCGGCGGCAGCTACACCGGGCGGGTCGCGATCGAGACGACCTTCGGGGCGCGCACGATGACCTTGACGATCTCGCGGTCGCCGATCGAGCGGATGACTTTCTCGTCGGCGCGGGCGAGCTTCTCGAGCTCCTCGGCGCCGATGCGGGCGGGCACCTCGAGGGTGCCGCGCACCTTGCCGTCGACCTGAACCACCGCGGTCACGTTCTCTTCGACCAGCAGCATCGGGTCGGCCTGACGCCACGTCACGAGTCCGACGAACGGCTTGTAGCCGAGCATCTCCCACATCTCTTCGGCCGTGTGCGGCGCGAACAGGTCGAGGATCATCGCGGTGACCTCGGCGGCCTCACGCACGGCGGGGTCGGTGGGACCGGCGCCCGTGTCGATGACCTTTCGGGTCGCGTTGACGAGCTCCATCAGGCGCGCGATGACGACGTTGAACTTGGTCTGCTCCACGAGTCCGGGCGCATCGGCCAGCAGGCGGTGCGTCACGCGGCGCAGCGCGGCGTCGCCCTCGGCCCAGATCACACTCGGGTCACTGTCGACGTCGTTCGCCACGCGCCAGGCGCGAGCGAGGAACTTCTGGGCGCCGCCGGTCGAGACATCCTCCCACTCGATGTCGTCCTCGACGGGGCCCGCGAATGCGATCGCCACACGCACCGCGTCGGCACCCGGGGACTCCATGCTCGCGGCGAATTCGACCAGGTTGCCCTTGCTCTTCGACATCTTCGTGCCGCCGAGCGTGACCATGCCCTGGTTGATGAGCGACGAGAACGGCTCGGTGAAGTCCACCAGACCCATGTCGAACAGCACCTTGGTGATGAAGCGCGCGTACAGCAGGTGCAGGATGGCGTGCTCGACGCCGCCGATGTACGAATCGACGGGGGCCCACCGCTGCGCCTCGCGGGGGTCGAACGCCTTCTCGTCGTTGCCCGGCGACAGGAAGCGCAGGAAGTACCACGAGCTGTCGACGAACGTGTCCATCGTGTCGGGGTCACGACGGGCGGGTGCACCCGAGGCGGGGTCGACCGTGTTGACCCAGTTCTCGGCGGCACCGAGGGGCGAGGCGCCCTTGGGCGTGAGGTCGAGTCCCTGGACGCCCGGCAGACGGATCGGCAGCTGGTCCTCGGGGACCGGCACGATCTCGCCGTCCTCCATGTGCAGCATCGGGATCGGCGTGCCCCAGAAGCGCTGGCGCGAGATCAGCCAGTCGCGCAGGCGATACGACTTGGCCGCGCGACCCTTGCCGGATGCCTCGAGCTGCTCGATGCTGCGCGTGATCGCCGTGCGCTTGGACAGGCCATCGAGGAGGCCGGAGTTGATCATCCGTCCCTCGCCCGTCAGGGCGATGCCCGTGCGGGCCGGGTCGATGTCGTCGAGCCCGGGAGCGTCGGCCCCGGGATCGATCGGCACACCGTCGTCGTCCAGCTCGATCACGGGAATCGCACCGGTTATGGGAGCGGTCGTGTCGACCACGACCGTGATGGGCAGGTCGAAGGCGCGGGCGAAGTCGAGGTCGCGCTGGTCGTGCGCGGGCACGGCCATGACGGCACCGTGCCCGTAGTCGGCCAGGACGTAGTCGGCGGCCCAGATCGGCAGACGCGCGCCGTTGACCGGGTTGATCGCGTAGCGTCCGAGGAACACACCCGTCTTCGGGCGATCCGTGCTCTGACGCTCGATGTCGGTCGCGCGACGCACACCGTCGAGGTACGTCGTGAAGCGTTCGCGCACCTCGGGCTCGGCATCGGCGACGAGCTGCTGAGCCAGGTCGGAGTCCGGGGCGACGACGAAGAACGTCGCGCCGTGGAGGGTGTCGGGGCGCGTCGAGAACACCGTCACGGTGTCGGGGTGACCCTCGATCTCGAAGTCGATGTCGGCACCGATCGAGCGACCGATCCAGTTGCGCTGCATCTGGATGACCTTCTGCGGCCAGAATCCCTCGAGCTGGTTGAGGTCATCGAGCAGGCGGTCGGCGTAGTCGGTGATCTTGAAGAACCACTGCGTGAGCTTCTTCTTCTCGACCATCGCGCCACTGCGGTCGGACGTGCCATCCGGCAGCACCTGCTCGTTGGCGAGCACGGTCTGATCCACGGGGTCCCAGTTGACCAGGGCGTCCTTCCGGTACGCCAGGCCGCGCTCGTACAGCTTCAGGAACAGCCACTGGTTCCAGCGGTAGTAGTCGTCGTCGCTCGTGTGGAGCACGCGGCTCCAGTCATACGACGTGCCGAACGCGCGCAGGCTCGTCTTCTGCTGGCCGATGTTTGCGTAGGTCCACTCACGCGGGTCGACGCCGCGCTGAATCGCCGCGTTCTCGGCGGGCAGACCGAAGGAGTCCCAGCCGATCGGGTTGAGCACGTTGTAGCCGCGGTGGCGCCAGAACCGGGCCACCGTGTCGACGTACGCGTAGTTCTCGGCGTGGCCCATGTGCATGTCGCCCGACGGGTACGGGAACATTCCGAGGACGTACTTGCGCGGGCGGGTGTCGCCATCACCACCGGCACGGAAGGGGTCTTTCGCCTCCCACGCGGTCTGCCACTTCGCCTGAATCGCGGCGGCGTCGTAGCGCGCGCCATCGCCGGGAGCGTGGTCAGCGTTGTCGGTCGGAACGGTTTGTGACACAGAAAAACCAATCGAGCGGGGGGTTCGGGATGAGCGCAGGCGCTTTTTCCAGGTTACCCGACCCTTCTGCGCCGCTCGCCGGCCGGTGGATGGGCGCTTACCCCTACCAACCAGGCGGCAGCGCGGCGCCGAGCGCGCCGAGCGGAGCGCGCGCCTTGATGCCCACCTCACGCACCTCTTCGACCGGGACGGATGACCAGGTGATGCCGCCGCCCGCCCCGACAACAGCGCGGCCACCGCGCATGACGATCGAGCGGATGACCATGGCGAGATCAAGGGTTCCGTCGAGGCCGATCCACCCGAAGCATCCGGCATAGATGCCGCGCTCCCCCACCTCGAGCTTCTGCAGGATCGTCATCGCCGAAAGCTTGGGCGCCCCCGTCATCGAGCCCGCCGGGAAGGCGCGGTCGAGCAGTTCGCCGACGGTCGCGCCCGGGCGCAGGTGCCCCGACACGGTGCTGACGAGCTGATGCACGTGCGGGTACGTCTCCACCGCGAGCAGCGCGTCGACCCGCACCGTGCCGACCTCGCACACCCGTGACAGGTCGTTGCGCATCAGGTCGACGATCATGACGTTCTCGGCGCGCTCCTTCTCACTCGCGAGAAGGTCGCGCGCCAGGGCGGCATCCGCTTCCGGGTCGGCGCCGCGCGGCCGCGTGCCCTTGATCGGCCGGGTCCGCACGATTCCGTCGCGAACGCCGAGGAACTCTTCGGGACTGGCACTCAGCAGGCTGACGCCGCCGATGCGGACGAATCCGCCGTGATGTGCGGGACTCGTGGCGCGCAGCCGGGTATAGACGGATACGGGAGAGTCGGATGTCTCGACCTCGAACCGCGTCGTCAAGCACAGCTGGTAGGCATCACCGGCGCGGATCGCGTCGTGGCACTGTGCGATCAGCGCCTCGTACTCGGCGGGGGTGTGGCGCGAGGTGGCAGTCCTCTGTGAGGGGGATCCCGACGGCGATGCCGGGGCGGGCGCGGGCCGGGGCGTCTGGCTCGCGGCCGCTCGGACCTCGTTCGCCCAGGACACCAGCTCCCGGCCGGGCGCGACGGCCCAGGTCCGGCGGGTGGCGTGATCGAAGGCGAACCAGCCGCGGGCGTGCATCCAGGCATCGCCATCCGCTCCACCCCGCGCGGCGTCTCTTGCTGCGGCGCGGGCCGGGGCACCGGCGCGCTCCGCCGCCGGGTCATACGCGAACCAGCCGACCCAACCGCCCCGAAACGGGCCCGCAGACCACTCGCGGTCTGCGTCTTCCGCTTCGCCGGGGGCACCGGCCAGGCGCACATCCCGCACTTCGGCGACGGCCGAGGGCACGCCGTGGCCCACGAAACTCCACCCCGATTCGGCGTCGGCACCCGCGTCCAACCAGAACAGGTTCGGATGAGCCGATTCCAGCGCCGCGAAAACCGCGGCGGGCTCGATCCAGTCGGGGAGCGACTCGACGTCGAGATCCTGGGGCACGCACCCAGGGTACGGGGACCTGAGCATCGTAGGCTCGACGCGTGAACGAGTTCCTCTCGTTGCTGCTGGACTCGGTCCAGAGCGTCGACCCGGTGTTGCGCACATTGCTCGCGGGCGTTGCGATCATGCTCGAGACGAGCATCCTGATCGGTCTCGTCGTTCCGGGCGACACCATCGTGATCGTCGCCGCGACCGCGGTGTCGTCGCCGCTCGAGGGCGTCCTGCTCGGGGTCGCCGTCGTCGTCGGGGCCCTCATCGGCGAGAGCATCGGGTTCTGGATCGGTCGGTGGTTGGGCCCACGCATCCGCGCCTCCCGTCTCGGCGCGCGCATCGGTGAGAAGAACTGGGATCGTTCGGAGCGCTACCTGCGTCGCCGGGGCGGCCCCGCGATCTTCCTGTCGCGCTTCCTCCCCGTGCTGCACTCGCTCGTGCCCCTGACGGTGGGCATGAGCGCCTACCCCTATCGGCGCTTCCTCGCGTGGACGGCGCCCGCCTGCATCCTCTGGGCAACGCTCTACGTCTCCGTCGCGGCGGCCGCCGCGGGCACGTATCGCGAACTCGCCGACACGGTGCACTTCGCCGGGTACATCTTCGTCGGCGTGATCGTGCTGTTCATCGGGCTCGTGTTCGTTGGCAAGAAGGTCATCGAACGTATCGAACGCCGTCACCTGCGCGATGAGGATGCGCCGGAGGGCATGAAAGACTGAGGGCGATGCCCACTTCGACGCAAGCCCCCGCTCTTCCCGCCAAGATCCTCTGGTTGGCAAGACTCGAGCACCGATTCCACGCTTGGCGCGAGAAGCGCGCCCGCCGGCGAGGGCTGAGCGCCAGCATCGTTCCCTTCCCCGGGTACGGCGGCGAGGGTTGGGTACGTGTCGTCGGGCGCGTCTTGATCGTCCGCCCGCCTCGCGACACGAAGTCGGGTGAGATCAGCAGCCTGCGCGGATGGCGCAGCTTCATCAGCATCCCCGTCGGCTACTCCGAGGTGAAGATCACGGTCGCCGGTCGCACGCACACCGTTGTGTCCGACCGCGGCGGCGTGGTCGACACGGTCGTTCAGGCCGAGCTCGAGTCCGGATGGCAGACCCTCGAACTGTCCGTCGAGAACAGCGAGCCGGTCGAGGCCCGCGTGTTCATCGTCGGGTCGGACGTGAAGTTCGGCGTGGTGTCGGATGTCGATGACACCGTCATGGTGACGGCGCTCCCCCGTCCGCTCATCGCGGCGTGGAACTCGTTCGTCGTCGACGAGCACGCGCGCCTGCCCGTCCCGGGCATGGCTGTGCTGCTCGAACGCCTGGTGCGGAGCCATCCGGGTGCCCCGATGATCTACCTGTCGACCGGCGCCTGGAACATCGCACCGACGCTCACCCGCTTTCTCTCCCGCCACCTCTTCCCGCCCGGCGGAATACTGCTGACCGACTGGGGTCCGACGCACGACCGGTGGTTCCGGAGCGGTCGCGAGCACAAGCTCGACAACCTACGCAGGCTAGCGACCGAGTTTCCGCAGGTGCAGTGGCTGCTGATCGGCGACGACGGGCAGCACGACGAGTCGATCTACACCGAGTTCGCGAAAGACCACCCGGGCCAGGTCAGAGCCGTCGCCATCCGTCGTCTCTCCACGACCGAGGCCGTGCTTGCGGGTGGACGTCAGACGGTCGACGACCACTCCGACGCCCAGGCCCCCTGGGTCACGGCGTCCGACGGCGCGGGCATCCTGGACAAGTTGGAGCACGCCGGCCTGGTCTGACGCTATCGACGGACACGATTCCGGAGAATCTCGCGCGAACGGCCGGGATAGTCGGTGGAAGGGCCGCGGGCGGCGAGTTCCACCGGAATACTGTCCATCCCACGAGCGGGACCGTCCGGCGCCGTCCTGACGTCCGGGGCCCGGCGTAGGGTTTGAGGCATGTGCGGACGCTTCGTGGTGACCAGACCTCCGGCCGATCTGACGGCCCTGCTCGATGTCGACACGGTGGCCGAAGACCTGCCCGCGCCCTCGTTCAACATCGCGCCCACCGACAGGGCGGCTATCGTCCTCGACTCGGCGAAGACTGACCCCCCGACCCGACGCCTCGAGGCTGCGCGCTGGGGCCTCGTGCCGAGTTGGGCGAAGGATGTCTCGATCGGGTCGCGCGCGTTCAACGCGCGCTCCGAGGAGATCGAGGACAAGCCGATGTTCCGTGGTGCGCTCGAGAAGCGCCGCGCGATCGTACCGACCTCCGGCTACTACGAGTGGAAGGTCACGGACGACGGCAAAGAGCCGCACTATATCCACCCGGCGGACGGCTCTCCCCTGCTCATGGCGGGGCTCTACGAGTGGTGGAAGAACCCCGCCGCTGCGGACGACGACCCGGCCCGCTGGGTGCTCAGCTTTACGATCCTGACGCGCGATTCGATCGGCAACCTCGGCTCGATCCACGACCGCATGCCGCTGTTCGTCGACATGGACCACGCCGAGGCCTGGCTCGATACCGACACCGACAACATCGGCGACGTCCTCGATGCCGCGATCGACGCCGCACCATCCGTCGCCGCGACGCTCGACAGTCACGTCGTCGGACGCGCCGTGGGCAACGTCCGCAACAACGGGCCCGAACTCATCGAGGCGCAGGCGTCATAGGGGCTGCGGCGATCGACCTGTCACAGACTGCTCCATTTGGTGATCAAATCGAGCATTTTGTGACAGCTCGACATGGGCTCGACGTCACTGGTCGGTCTGGCTAGCTCATCCCTCGAGCTCGGGTTTTCTCATGTTCTTCTCATCTGTGAAGGCCTGATCCGGGTCGTTTTCGGGGTGGGAATGTCGGTGGTTGGTCGGATGATGAAGTCATGACCGATTCCGCACTGAATGCCCGACTTCGGGCCGACGCGCGGATGAACGTGGTGCTGCCGAAGCTGATCGAGATCCGTGCCGCAAAAGCCCGTTTGGACGCTGAGGAAGCGCGCGCGTTTGCTGAGGCGGAGGCGATCGCGGCGGACTGGACCGAAGAAGCGGACAACGGGCGCGTCGGGTCGGATGCCGGGTTCCCGTATCGGTCGATCGCGGCCGAGATCGGTGCCGCGTTGCGGGTCAGTGACCGCACCGTGCAACGCCAGATGGGCGACGCCGCAACCCTCGCCAACGACTACAAAGGCACGCTGGAAGCACTGGATGCCGGAGTCATCTCTGCCGCGCACGTCCGCGCGATCGTCACGGCCGGGGCGATCATCGAGACGCCGGAGATGCGGGCGGAGTTCGAACAGGACGTGCTGCAGATCGCGGCCACCGAGTCCGCGACGCGCTTGACGCCCCTCGAGCCTGTCAAGTTGTTTGTGTAAGCGGGCATCGGTGGGTGGTCAGAGGTAGGGGTTGATTCGGTCGGGGAACGCGATCGCGAGCTGCGAGAGCGCCTTCTTCCAGTTCGTGGTGACGGCGCCTTCG
>NZ_JBIITF010000025.1:0-21592 GCF_044340635.1 Microbacterium sp. | reverse complement strand
GTCGTGCCGATCGGGCAGTTCCCGACCGTCTACGAGATGACTCCCGAGATGCTCGAGGCGTTCATGAACATGACCCCCGACGAGCAGCTCGCCGCCGTCAACGCGTCGGCGGGAGAGTAGTCAGCCCATGTTCGTCACCGTCTCCGCTCCCTCGGCCGCCGCTGCGCCGGCCGAGGGAGCGGGCGCGGCTCCGGCCGAGGCATCCGCGCCCGTCGTGCGCCGCTCGCGCTTTCGGCCCCAGAGCCTGCTGCCCTACCTGTATGTGCTGCCGGGCACCGCGTTCCTCATCCTCTGGACCTACAGTCCCCTCGCCCAGACGTTCGGCCTGTCGTTCTACGACTGGAACCTGCTGCCCACAAGCCCCAAGACGTTCGTCGGCGGGTCGAACTACGCCGAGGTGCTGGCGCTGCCCGAGCTGCACACCGCGCTGCTGAACACCGTCGTCTACATCGCCGCGTTCTTCGTCTTCTCGCTCGTGCTGCCGATCGCGATCGCCGTCATGTCACGGCAGGTGCGGGGGCGAATGCGCACCTTCTATCAGGCGCTGATCTTCGTGCCGTTCCTCATCACCCCCGTCGCCACCAGCGCCGTGTGGCGGTGGCTGTTCGCCGAGCAGGGGGCATTCGCCACCGTGCTCGCGCACTTCGGCGTCGACATGCCGAACGTCTTCCGCGACCCCGACCTCGCCATCTGGGCCGTCATCGTCATCGTCGGGTGGCAGATGCTGGGCTTCGGCGTGCTCGTGATCGCCGCCGGCTTCGCCGGCATCAGCCCCGAATACGGTCAAGCCGCCGCACTCGACGGTGCCGGCGCCGGCCGCATCTTCGGACGCATCACCTTGCCGCTGCTCTCACCGACCCTGGTCTTCCTGTCGCTCATGACGATCCTCCTCGCCGCGCAGTGGACCTACCCGATCATCGACCTGCTCACCCAGGGCGGGCCCACCAACTCAACCACGAACATCTACTACCTGCTGTACCAGTTCGGGTTCCAGAACTTCGACGTGGGCATCTCGTCGGCGGCCGGGGTGATCTTCTTCGTCGGGTTCGGCGTGATCGCACTCATCTTCCTCGAGCTGCAGGAGCGGCTCAGCTTCTACGACAACTAGGACCACCCATGTCATTCGTCACCGTCACCGGGCCGGCGCTCGCCGCCGACACCGTGCTGCACAAGGGCGCTCGCGTGCGGGCGGCTTCCGCTTCGGCGGAAGATGTCGCCGTGGCATCCCGCACCCGCCTCGGCACCATCGCCGGCCACGTCGTGCTGATCATGCTCGCGCTGTTCAGTGTCTTCCCCGTGTACTGGATGTTCGCCACCGCCTTCCGCGCCCCCGAGAACGCGCTCGACCAGACGCTGCTGCCCTGGCCGCTCAGCCTCGAGAACTTCGCCTACGTGTGGAACACCATCCCCATCGGCAACATGCTGTGGAACACCTTCGCGATGTCGATCATGCTCGCCGTGGCGCAGCTGCTCATCGCCGTGCTCGCCGCCTACGGGTTCGCCATGTGGGACTTCCGCGGGCGCAAGCTGCTCATGTTCCTCTTCATCGGGTCGTGGCTCGTGCCGTTCCAGGTCACGATGATCCCCAACTATGTGCTCGTGTCGCAGATGGGCCTGCTCGGCACCGTCGGGGGCGTCGTGATCCCCCAGCTCGCCGGAGCCTTCGCCGTGCTGCTCATGGTGCAGCACATGCGCGCCTTCCCCCGCGAGCTGATCGAAGCCGCACACCTCGACGGGCGCTCGAGCTGGGCCACGCTCTGGACCGTCGTCGTGCCCAACATGAAGCCGGCGCTCGCCGCGCTCGGGATCATGGCGTTCATCTCGGCGTGGAACGAATACCTCTGGCCGACGCTCATCATGCGCCAGGGCGATGCACTCATCCAGGTCGGCGTGCGCAGCTTCTTGAGCGCCGAGGGAAACAACTGGGGCGCGACGATGGCCGCCGCCGGGCTCGCCTGCGTGCCCGTGCTGCTCATCTACGTGTTCCTCCAGCGATACGTCGTCGACGCCTTCGTGCGATCAGGACTCAAGTGAGGCACCGTCCCTACGGCTGAACTGACCAAGCCACCCAAAGCAGCGACGTCTTGCACCGATCCCCTTGCGGGCGACGAACGCAAGCGGGAGGTCGCGGGCGATCTTCCGGGCGTCGTCAAGCGTGCCCCTACTCGTTGACTTCCCATGGCTGGCCGAAGCTGGCGCCGCGTACGACCGACCAAGCTTCTACCGCGCGCTCGCACGAGTCAATCGTCGCCCCACAGTCCCGTCACGTAGTAGTCCTCTGCGTCGGTGTAGATCGAATCGCCGACCCGCTCTTCAACGTTCGGGAGTCCGGCGAGCTCATCGGATGCGCCGTCGAGAACCAACTCATATACGGAGCACTGCAGAAGGACCGGGACTAGCGTCACCTCATGTACGGCGTACTCGTGCTCCGGAGCACCGTCGTCGTCGTATTCGACGTGCAGGCTTCCCTCGTCGCGCGCCCGGACGTGCGTTAGCCAGGGTCGTTGTCAAGGGGGGATGCAGACGACGGCTGTCAGCGCATTGTTGATCTGGAGGTACTGATGATCACCGCAGATCAACAAAGGCTGGTGTTCGAGCCGCTCGGCCAGGGCGCCTGGCGGCTGTGCGACGCCGGCATCGACGAAGCAAGCGCCGAGCGCTTGATCGCCTACGTGGAGCGCGCGGCGAGCGGCGGGTACGAGGCGATCTGGATGCGGCCGGGTCTGCGAGCCAGCCATCACGCGACGCGCGAAGACGTTCGACTGACTGCCATGGCGCAGCGGAGCGGGAAGGTCGCCTCGACGCGTTCGAAGCCGATCCCGATCCCGCATCTCACACCGCTGCAGTCCCCGCTAGCCCGAGGACTCCCCGGCGCCAACTGACGAGCCGCACCCATCGCAATGGCGCGGGCCTGCGACTGGGCTCGGGGTCGCGCTTCTGAGTTGAAGCCGCCGCCCACTGTTGTGGAGGCGCGGGCACTCGCATTGAACCGATCGCACGGCACCGCGTTAGACCAACACAGCTGTCCGGTTGGCTGTCGGCTCGGGCATCAGGTACATGCCCTCACCCCATGACCCCCACCGAATGTCCGAAGAGCCGGATACGTCTTGGCACGGGAACCCGCCAATGAGGATGTCCACGGGTTCGACGTGACTCCAGTCGATGGTCGTGATGTCGCCGAGGTTCGGAGCCTCGGGCCAGTGTCGCGCGAAGACGCGGGCGACGGGCTCGTTGAGTTCTGAGAACCACACGGTCCTGGCGTTGAAGACGTGCTCGACGGCAAGGTCGAGGCCACCGTACCCGCTGAACAGCGACCCGATCCTGAGTCGTGGTTCGCCGCTGGCGTCAAGGTCGTGCATGAAGTCTGCTCCGGTGACGGTCGTCTCCGGCATCGCCTCGTCACGGAGCTGATGCCGAGCTGGTCACCTGTCAGGTGCACGGCTCCGACACACCCGCCGCTCACCGAGCCCTGATCGACTCCGCGAGTCGCGCCACTGCCTCCGGTCTCTGCTCGCGCCCTGTTCGAGGTCACACGCGTCTTGCAGATCAAGGTTCGTCAACCAAAGTTGACAGCGCGTTCGCGCGGTCAACGCCCGCTCACCTGACCGTCGAAAGGCGGTGGCGTGGTGACGGTCTCGATGCGCGTGATGTCGGCGGGTGATGGCTATAAGTACCTGCTGCGCACGATCGCGGCCGCAGACGGCGACCGCGCCCTCTCGACGCCGCTGACGAGGTACTACGCGGAGGCGGGAACACCACCGGGCCGATGGCTGGGGTCCGGCGTCGTCTCGCTCGGCAGGGGGGAGCTCGCGGTGGGTGATCGGGTGTCGGAGGCTCAGCTCCAGCTCTTGATGGGCATGGGCCGTGATCCGATCACCGGCGACCCGCTCGGTCGCGCGTTCCCGGCCTACAAGTCGGTGCCGGAGCGGATCGAGGCTCGGATCGCTGACCTTGACCCGGACCTGAGTCCGGGCGCGAAGGGTGAGGCGGTCGCTCGGATCGAGGCTGAGGAGGCCGAGCGCGGCAGGCGGCGGGCGGTGGCGGGGTTCGACTTCACTTTCTCGGTCCCGAAGTCCGCGTCGGCGTTGTGGGCGGTCGCCGACGCAGGGACGCAGGCGCTCATCGGTCAGGCGCATCATGCGGCGGTTGCGGAGGTGGTCGCGTTCATGGAGCGCGAGGTTGCAGCCACCCGCTCTGGCGCAACCGCCGGTGACGGAGCCGTTGCACAGGTCGATGTCACCGGCCTGGTCGCCACGGCGTTCGATCACTTCGACTCCCGCGCCGGCGACCCCCATCTGCACACCCACGTCGTCATCAGCAACAAGGTCCAGACCGCCTTCGACGGCAAATGGCGCAGTCTGGATGGCCGGCCGATGCACGCCGCCGTGGTCGCCCTGTCGGAGCTGCACGAGGCAGTGTTCGCCGACCACATGACCCGCACCTTCGGCGTCGAGTGGGAAGCCCGCGACATGGGCCGTGACCGCAACCCGGCATGGGCGATCAGCACCGTCCCGGAGGAGCTGGTAGCCGAGTTCTCCACCCGTGCTCGGCACATCGACGCCGAGAAGAACAGACTCATCGCCGAGTACGTCGCCAAGAACGGCCGCCAACCCTCCACAGCCACGATCATCAAGCTCCGCGCCCAAGCCACCCTCGCCACACGCCCGGAGAAGGAAGTGCGGTCGCTGGCCGACCTCACTGCCGACTGGCGCACCCGCGCCACCGGAGTGCTCGGCCACGACGCCACCAAATGGGCACGTGACGCGACCGACAACGACAAGCCGCTGCTGCTGCGAGCCGATGACGTGCCCCTGGATGCGATCGGCGAACTCGGCGAGTCGGTGGTCGGGGTGGTGGGTGAGAAGCGGTCCACGTGGCGGCGGTGGAACCTGATGGCAGAGGCGTCCCGGCAGACGATGGGCTGGCGCTTCGCCACCATGCGAGACCGCGAAGCGGTCGTCGCGATGATCGCCGACGCCGCCGAGCAAGCCTCGCTGCGGCTGACGCCGCCCGACCTCGCCACGAGCCCGGCCGCGTTCCGGAGGGTGGATGGCACGAGCGTGTTCCGCCCGAAGCACTCGACCGTGTTCTCCTCCGAGCTGCTGCTGGAGGCTGAGGACCGTCTGCTCGACCGCTCCCGCACCACGACCGGACCGACCGTCCCGCTGGCGACGGTCGAGAAGGTCACCACGAAGCCTGATCGTGAGGGGCGGATGCTCGGCGAGGATCAGGCCGACGCGCTCATGAAGATCGCGGTCTCCGGCCGCGTTCTTGATGTGCTGGTCGGCCCGGCAGGTGCGGGTAAGACCACCGCGATGAATGCCCTGCGCCGGGCGTGGGAGACCGATCACGGCAAGGGCTCGGTGGTCGGCCTAGCACCGTCCGCAGTGGCCGCGCAGGTCCTCGCCGACGACCTGGGCATCCAAACCGAGAACACCGCCAAGTGGTGGCAGAACTACCTCGTCCACGGTACGACCTTCGAGGCCGGTCAGCTCGTCATCATCGACGAAGCCTCCCTGGCCGGAACCCTGTCCCTGGACCGCATCACCCACCTGGCCGATCGGGCGGGGGCGAAGGTGCTGCTGGTAGGTGACTTCGCCCAACTCCAATCCGTGGACGCCGGCGGCGCGTTCAACCTGCTCGTGAGTGACCGGGACGATGCGCCCGAGCTGGTCGACGTCCACCGCTTCACCAACGCCTGGGAGAAGACCGCCTCGCTCGCGTTGCGGCACGGTCGCACCGAGGTGGTCGACACCTACCTCGACCACGACCGCATCCGCGACGGCGACGCCGAGGCGATGACCGACGCCGCCTACGCCGCCTGGCGCACCGACCGGAACCAAGGCTTGGTGTCGGTGCTGGTCGCTGAGACCCGCAACGACGTGACCACTCTGAACCAGCGCGCCCGTGCTGATCTGATCCTCGACGGCACCCTGACACCAGGCCGGGAGGTAGAACTCACAGACGGCGTCACTGCTGGGGTCGGGGACACGATCATCACCCGCCGCAACGACCGGCGCCTGCGCAACGGCAAGGACTGGGTCCGTAACGGCGACACCTGGACCATCAAGGACGTTCGCGACGACGGCTCGGTTACGATCCGCAAGACCGGCCGCCGGTTCGGCGGCTCCATCGTCCTCCCCGCCTCCTATGTGGCCGATCACGCAGATCTGGGTTAGCCGAGGTTCTGTAAACGCACCTACCTCTCGATGAGAGCTAGGAAGGCGGTGGCTGAGATGAGCCACGATCAGCAGGAACGAACCGCAGGCAATGAGCCGAACGACCAGGCGACGGCGCAGGCGTCGCCGTCGTTGCGGGCGGTGGTGTATGTGCGGATCAGTGATGATCCCGAGGGCACCGAGCGCGGTGTTGACCGGCAGGAAGCTGACTGCCGGGCGTATGCGGCAGCGCACGGGTGGGAAGTCGCCCAGGTGTACCGGGAGAACGACACGTCGGCGTTCAAGCAGCGCACGATCACACTCCCGACGGGTGAGCGGGTGCGGCGCGTGGTGCGCCCGGAGTTCCGCGCGATGTTGAAGCACCTCAGCGAGCAGCGCGCCGGGGTGATGATCGCCTACGACCTGGATCGGGCGGTGCGCGACCCGAGAGACTTGGAAGACCTGATCGACGCCAAGGTACTCAACGGCTTCAGCGTCCGCTCCGTGACCGGCTCGCTGAGGTTGGATACGGATTCTGATGTGGCGATGGCGCGGGTGCTGGTCGCGATGGCGAACAAGTCCTCAGCCGACACCGCCCGCCGTGTCGCTCGGGCGGCGAAGCAGCAGGCCATCGAGGGCACTTGGCATGGTGGGCAGGTGCCGTTCGGCTACCGCGCCGAGAACCACACGCTCGTGATCGACCCCGAGGCTGCCGAGTTGGTGCGGGAAGCCGCGCGGCGGGTGCTGGCCGGAGAGACGTTGTACCGGATTCTCACCGACTGGAACCGGCGGGGTATCCGTACGACGCACGGGTGCCGGTGGTCGGATCGGACACTCAAACTGGTGCTGCGCAACCCCTCGATCAAGGGGGTACGGGAGTATCGACCGTTGTTGCCGGACGGCACCCGGTCGAAAACCTCCCTGATGCAGACGACCGCCGCGTGGCCCGCGATCTTGGACGAGGACACCTGGCAGCAGGTCTCCGATGTGCTCGATGCCCGCAAGCAGGCCCGAAACTTCCATCAGCCCGGCAGTGGGGCGGCGAAACGGCTGTATCCGTTCTCGGGTCTGATCCGCTGCTCGACCTGCGGACGCGCCATGCTGCATCGCGGCCAGGTGTATCAGTGTGTGCAACAGGTGCCGGGCGGGTGCAACCGCTCGATCCGTTCCGGCGACCTCACCAAACTCGTGGAGGAAGCCGTGCTCGCGACGTTCGAGCAGATCACCCTCAACCCCGCCAAGCGCCAGTCTCCGGGCGCGGATCAGGCCGCACGAGTGGGGCTTGCCGCGACGCTCGATGCCGACCGGGAACGCCTCGCCCGGCTCGATGATGACTACTACGACGGGTTGATCGACAAGTCGATGTGGGTGCGGCAACGCTCACGGATCGCCGAACGCATCGAACGCACCCGCCGCGAGTACGCCGCCACGGTGCCGGAGCACACTGGCCCGTCGATTGATATGACGACCGTCGCACAGGAGTGGGCCGACCGTACCCCGATGTGGCAGCACCAGGCCGCCAGTCTCGTCCTTGAAGCCGTCCTCGTTCACGCCCTGCCCAGGGGGATGAACGGCGCGACACCGGCGAGGCGGCGCAATGAGACCGTCGAAGCGTTTCATGCCCGCCGTGAGGTGTACCGGGCGGGGATTCTCGCACATCGGGTCGAGTTCGTCTGGCGCGCCTAACGCCCCCGCGCCTTCGGCAGGCCGCAGAGGGCTTGCAGTTGCTCACGCACCCGTGGGTCAGCGATGACCGGAGGCAGGCCCTGCGCTGCGCGGCTCTCCCGCGCGAGGCGTGCGCCGAGTGGTTCGGGGGCATCGGTCGAGGCTGGTTCGGGCGTGGTTGTGGTGGTCTGCGTCGAGGTATCCATGTAGACAGGTACGACAGGCAAACCACAACATCTAGTTGTACGGGGTCAGGACGTTGGTTGCAGTCGGCTGATCGGGGGGTTGCCTCCGAGGGCTGAGTGGCGTCGTCCAGTGTTGTAGTGCTCGAGCCAGGGGTCAAGTGCTGCGGTGCGGTCGTCGTTCGAGGTGAACGGTTGCCGGTAGGCCCATTCGGTTTGCAGGGTCCGGTTGAACCTCTCCACCTTGCCGTTCTGCCACGGGCAGTGCGGTTTGATGAACTTCTGCCGGATGCCGTGCGCGCCGCAGACGCCGCGCAGCGACCATCGGTAGGCCCAGGCGTTGTCGGTGATCAGCCGCTCGATGCGGGGGATGCCGTGCGCGGCGAAGTAGCCGATGGCGCGTTCGAGGAACGCGGCGCAGGTCGGGCCCTTCTCGTCGGGGAGGACCTCGGAGTATGCGAGCCGGGAGTGGTCGTCGACGACGGAGTGCACGTAGTCGTAGCCGACGACGGTCTGTTTCCGGGCGGCTGTGGAGCCCATCGCTCTGCCGTGCGCCTTCCACCCGCCGCCGTCGGGGATGCGACCGAGCTTCTTCACGTCCATGTGCACCAGCTCGCCGGGCTGCTCGCGTTCATAGCGGACCGCTGTGGTCTTCGACGCGCGGATCCGCTCCCCGGTCATCGGGTCCAGATCGACCAGACGAGGCAGCCCGGACCGGGCGATGATGCGCGACACCGTCCGCGCCGGCACCCCGGTGCGGGCCGCGACCTCGTCACGGCCGACTCGTTCCTTCTTCCGGATCGCGACCACCGCCGCGGCCCTGGCATCGGGGGTGCGGTTGGCGACGTGGTGAGGCCGCGAGGAGCGATCGTAGAGACCGGCTTCACCCTCGGCGCGGTAGCGGTCCAGCCACCGCTTCACGCAGCGTCGGGACACGCCCATTGCCGCGGCGATATGCGCCTGCTTCCACCCGGCACCGGCACGATGGACGATGAGCAGCCTGCCGTGCACGGTCAAGCGGGCATTACGGTGGGACACGAGAACCTCCGAGTTCGTGAAGACGTCAGACATCTCCACTAAGCCCGGAGGTTCTCCCCTTTCACAAGACCGGAAACGCCACCAACCTCATGGCCGGGTACATCTAGTACCTGGCATCGAGTTGAGGTACTATATGCAGACTTATCCACAGGGAGCTACCTGCGACCGACCCCAAACGGGGTATGTCACGGGGGTGCCGATTCGGTACCCTCGTGAACCGGCTCAACGGTGCCGCAAATTTTGCGGCACCGTTCGCGCCCGTGACGGCCAGCCGAGCGGAGCGAAAGCGCAGGTCCGACGGTGGTGGCGATTCGACACCACCGTGAACGGTCGCGGTGAGGTCGCAGCGGATGCGGCTTGGTTCGCGGGGGCAACGGCGAAACTCCTGGTCGGACGGTGGTGCCAATTTGCCACCACCGTCACGAGAACCACAACGAGCAGCACAGCGGGCCGAGGTCGCAGGCTGGACGGTGTGGGAAATTTTCCCCGACCGTCGCCCCGCGAGTGTGGTGCCGCCGATTCGACGGAACCACCCCGGCCGGGAGTAAAAGCCCTGGTCGCACGGTTCCGGCAATTTGCCGGAACCGTCACCCCCACCCCGACATGCAGGCGCGCCGGAGCGTATCGCGGTCGCGTGGTGGCGGTGCTCATCGTCGGGTTCCTCCGGTCGTGTGGGCAGGTGTCAGTAGGTAGGTGCGCACCCGTTCCCACGGGAGTCGTCGGCGCGTGCGGTGGCGATGCCGACGCCCGGCCCCGCCCGGCTCGCGGACGGTGGGCCGTAGCGCCGGTACTCGATGGGGGTCACGCCCATGTAGCGGCGGAAGATGCGCGAGGCTTGCCCGCAGTGGTGGCACCAGCCGACCCGTTCGGTGATCGTGCCGATGAGCAGATCGGTTTCGCGGATCAGGCGCGCCATCTCCTGTACGCGCAGGATCGACAGGTACACCGGCGGCGTCACCCCGAACGAGTCCTTGAACACCCGATTGAGCTGACTCGGCGACAGGCAGGCGTGCGCGTCCAGTTCGGTGAGCGGCCACTGCCTGGCGATGTTGCTCTGCATGAGCGCCGCCGTGCGCATAATCTCGCGGCGCACCGGCTTGAACTCCCGCCACCGGGGAGGCGCGACCCGCACGGCCCGCTGCCGAGAGGTCAGCGGCGGCACCTCCACCGGCGCGTGACGAACCAGCGGCGCGATGGCGGCGAGCACCGTGAACAGCAGCGCATACGCACGGAAGTAGCCGCGCGGCGATTGGTCTTCGCCGGTGAGTGTGGCGAGTTCATCGAGGATCGGCCCGAGCCGTTCGGCCTGCGATTCTCCGACGCGCAGCACCTGCACCGGATCGGGATACAGGTGAGTTGCGAGGTCGCGTGCGGCTTCGCCGTCCGCGAGCACGTCGAGGTGCTGCCAGAACAACTGCTCGACCAGTAATCGGTATCCACTGCCACTGTCCTCACCGTGACGGTGCCCTCGGGTTCGTACCCGAACTCGACGTTCGGGGCGACCAGCACCACATCACCCACCGACGCCGACCCGCCCGCATCGGCATCGGCATCGGCATCGGTGAGGATGATCGAGCCGTCGCGCACGACCACGAAGCGCACACAGTCATAGGCGGTCGCCGCCAATATGCGACGGTGACGGATGCTGGTGACATAGACGCAACTCCACGGCTCGACCGGCTGCACTATCGCGGGGTGCGGCGACTGCGGCGTCCTTGTAGGCTCATGACCGGTCGGCGTGGTCGCCGGGCGTTCGAGTAGCAGCGACATGACGACCTCCCTTCTCTGACCACCCCCGAGCAACCAGGGGGAAGAACCGGCCTACCAAGCACCGGCGGTCGCGGCGAAGCAGGAGACGAGCAGGCCGGGCGTTTCCCGGTCACTCCGGCACTTTGCCGGGCAGCGCGACCGGCTCGGTCATGGGAGGTCGGTCATGAGCGGGCGCATGTCTCGGTAGCGGCTCGGTGTCACTCCGGTGTGCGCTGTGGATGCTTCTACCGCGCGCGACCGGCTCCGCCACCCCACCCGCTGCCCGGTGGCGGTGACGGTGATGTTCGTCTCGCGTAGGAGCCGCGCCATCTCTTGCACGCGGAGCATCACCAGGTAGGCGGTCGGGGTCTTCCCGAACGTGTCCGTGAACACGCGCACCAGGTGCTTCGGAGAGAGCCGCACCAGGGCTGCCAGTTCCGCGAGCGTCCACGGGTGCGTGATCCGGCTGTGCAGCGCGTCGCGCACCAGCATCGCCTCACGACGCAACGGTTCAGGCACCCGACTTCGAGCGGAGAACGGGCGAGCGCGGGCACGTTGCAGCCGGGTCAGCCGCACCGTCGAGACGCGGATGCACGGCGCGATCACATCGGTGATGAGGAACCAGAGCGCCTGCATCCGATGGAACCGTTCCAGGTACTTGCCCTCGACGGTGAGGGCGACCAGCTCGTCCAGCCACGGCAACAACCGCCCGGCTCGATCCCGGCCCAGGTGCAGTACCTGGGCAGGTTCGGTGTACACCTTTCCCGCGAAGTCGTGGGCGTCGAGGCGGTCGTGCAAGATCGCGGAGTGTTGCCAGAAGAACTGATCCAGCGCCATGTCGGTGTCGATGTAGACCGTCGTATAGGTGACCCGCCCCTCGGGTTCGACGCCGAACAGCACGCTCGGCCCCAGCAGCACCGCGTCGCCAAAGCTGACGGGTTGCTGTCCGAACTCGCTGAACACGATGGCCGTGCCGTCACGGATCACAACGAGCCGGACAACGTTGTACGCCGCCAGGCCCACAGGTCGATGCGTCGTCCGTGTCCGAGCCGACAACGGCGGGGAGATGCGCCTATCCACTCATCGGGTGCTTTTCTGTCAGTTCACTGGGCCATGCGATGAGTTGCGTGCGAGTGTCGTCCTTGGTGGAAGTCTCCGCGACTGCCGCTCCGAAGTCGGCATAACTGATCGCTTGTCGGGTGAACGCAGTCTCGTCTGTGGAAGGGGAGACTCGTTCCCAGCGTGCTGTCGTCGGCCCCTCCGGTTCGTAGACGGGCGGCGGGATCAGATACGCCCATTCTGATCCTGCGTTGCCCGCTTCGAGGTGGTCGCGCAGCATGGCGTGTGCTCTCCCGCGCGGCAGTGTGGGTTCTGGGAACCGGGGGTCTTGCCAGAACCGTCTGTCTCCAGGGAGTCGGAGTGCTCCTGCTCCGCCGACCGTGACGATCCGGGCCGGAGCGCCGTTGGCCTTGGTGCTTGCCTCGATGAGTCGATCATGTACGGCCACGAGTTCGGTCGGGGCGATGTCCTCACGCAGTCGGATCGCGTTCATGACGACGTCGATGCCGTGCATTGCTTGCGTGAGACTGGCGTTCTCAGCGATGTTCACGACCGTGGAGGTCAGCGATGCAGCAGTCTTGGCGAGCCGCGTGGTGTCTGCCGGATCGCGCAGCGCAGCGGTCGCCTCGATGCCTGCGGGGAGATGAGCGAGGATGGCGGCTCCGGTGCGCCCGGTCGCGCCGAGAATCAGGATGCGAGTCATACAGGTACCTCCGAAGCGGGCGTGCGGGTGAGTCGGGCGAACCCGGTGAGGCTGGCGACGGCGAGCACCATGAGCGCGGCGAGACTGACGAGCAGGATCGGGAAGTCCAAGCCCAGGTAGGCAGTGAGTGGGCCGACGCTGGCACCGAGGAACAGCACGAATCCGTTGAGCGCCATCCCACCGGCCCGGTTCGGGGCGGCGGTCTCGCCGAACAGGGTGATCATCGCGGGCACCGCGAGCGCGACCCCAGTGACTCACACGAGACTCGCCAGCGCCGTGCCCGCGAGGGATGCCGAGAGTGCGGCTTCGATCAGCAGCCCAATCGCGGCGAGGGCGAACCCGGCACGTGCAACCCCCGCGCCGCCGAGACGCTTCGCAATAGCGCCCGCGAAGAGGGAGGCGAACATGCCCGGCAGCCCGACGAGGCGGAGCCAGATCACCTGCGATGAGTCCAGGCAGAGGTCGGTCAGGTGCGGGCCGAGGCCGGTGTACATGCCGACGAACGACAACAGCAGCGTTAGGTGCGCGAGGCTCAGTAGCAGCACCGAGGGGCGTGTGGCGACCCTCCCGACTACGGCGAAGCGACGCACCAGGCTCGCATCGTCTCTGCGACTGTGCGGCTCGGTGACGAGCACGGCGACGCCGATCATGCCGAGGCCGAGCATGATGCCGGAGAGGATGAACACCCACTGCCAGCCCAACGTCAGGCTGAGCGCGGAGGCGAGTACTTGGCCTGCGATCCCGGCAACGAGGAATGCCGTCGACATGGCCCCGATCGCCGTTGCCCGACGCTTCAGCGGGGTCGCTTCGGCCAGATACGCGAGCGCAACCGGCGCGAAACTCGACGCCATCACCCCCTGCACCCCGCGCAGCGCAGCAAGCATCGGCACCGTGGAGGCGAAGCCGCAGGCGATGGTCGCGACGGTGAGATACACCAGGCCGATGAGCATGATCCGCTTCCGCCCGTACTGATCGGCCAACGGCCCCCAGATCAGGAACCCGACCGCATAGCACACGCTGAACACCGTCGAGAGCGCGAACGTCACATCAGAGCCGAGTTCCGCACCGATCGGGGCGATCAGCGGGATTGCCGCGTACAACTGCGTGAGCACCAGCAGCGCCGTGACCACGAGCAGCACGACCACGCCGTTCCCTGCCGGGTGCTCGCGCGCCTCGCCTGCTCCCGCTATCTGTTCCGTCGAGTTCGCAGACACCACCACTCCAAATCCAACGTTTCCGTTGGATTTGACTGTAGTAGGCTAACCGCGAAGACGCAACGTGAGCGTTGGGTTTACCGCACGAGACGGGAGGTGGGAACGATGGGCTGGGATGTTGAGGGCAGGAAGCGCCGCATCCTCGACGCGGCGGTGGCCGAGTTCGCCGCGCACGGGCCGCACGGCACGACCATCGAGCGCATCGCCAAGGCCGCCGGGGTGAACAAGGAGCGCGTCTACACGCACTTCGGGGGCAAGGACAGACTTTTCGCCACCGTACTGCGCGAGGAACTGGCGAAGGTAGCCCGCGACGTGCCCGTCGAATCATTCGCAACCGAGGACGTGGGCGACTACGCCGGGCGCGTCTACGACTACCACCGCGAGCACCCCGAACTCGGCAGGCTCATGCGCTGGGAAGGGCTCGTCTTCGACACCGAAGTACCCGACGAGGCCGAGCGGCGCGAATACTACGGATACAAAGTCGCCGCCATGACCGACGGACAGGCCAAGGGCACAGTAACGAGCGACCTCGACGCCGACCACCTGATGTTCCTCGTGCTCTCACTCGCCGGATGGTGGTCAGCGGTACCGCAGGTCGCCCGCATGATCACCGGAGCCGAGAGCGACGCCGAACACGCACGCCGCCGTGCCTCCGTCGTCACCGCTGCCCGAAGACTCATCGGGCAGTAATCAGGTCACGAAGTTCGCCGAGAAGACTAGTCACTTCATCGAACCGAACTCCGAAAGTTCCCTCGAACTTTGTGACGCCAACTCTTGCCAGCGACACTCTGTGCGACGCTCTCGCGCTGACGCTCGGCTCCATCAGTCATCTGCCCCCTATCTCAGTGAGGCACGTATTTTACGGCGGGGCCGTAGTGCGCACCTCTCTCACGAGACGACTCGTGAGGGAGGCCAGAGTGAAGGGTGGAGTGAAGCTGTTCCACGGCAGCGGTGCTGCCGCGCGCGCCTATGTCGAGGCCGACCGCTCCCGCGCTGACGAGTACTACCTCGGCGCAGACCAGGCCGTGGCCGAGTACGCCGTGATCGACGCGACCGGCGAGGTCACCGCTGCTCGGTCGCTGTCGGCGGATGAGTACGAAGCCTGGGTCGATTGGGTGAACCCGGACACCGGGGAGTCGATGGGTACCCCGCGCAAGCCGGGCAAGGTGCGTCGGGGGTCGCCGTTGTTCGCGGAGATGACGATCAACGCGCCGAAGAGCCTGTCGGTCGCCGCCGCACTCCACCCGGACGTGTCCGAGGCGTTGGACGCGACGCAGCGGGATGCGGCGCGGGAGATTCAGCACTTCCTTGGTCAGCATTCGGTCACGTTGGCGGGGCCGCGCGGCGCGCAGGAGGTGCTGCCGGTCGAGCACATGCAGACCGTCGCGATCACGCACAAGACGAGTCGTGCGGGTGATCCGCACCGGCATATCCATTTCCAGATTGGCACGAGGGTGTGGGCGGGCGGGAAGTGGCGGGCGCTGACCACGGCGGCGTTGTTCCAGCAGCAGGGCGCGATCCGTGCTCTCGGTACGGCGGTGATCGCCGCGCACCCCCAGCTCGCCGCCACGCTCTCCGAGCATGGCCTGACCCTCGACCCCGTAAGCGGTGAGGTTGTGGAGTTGGAGCCGTTCAACGCCGTCATGTCGAAGCGGTCGGCGCAGATCAGACGCAACCTGGAACGCATGGAGGCCGAGTGGCAAGCGAAGCATCCCGGCGAGACGCCCGGCCCGGTGTTGACCGCTCGGATGCAGGACGCGGCGTGGGCGTTCCAGCGGCCCGGCAAGAAACCGGCGGACTTGAAGAACGAGCAGTGGTGGCAGCAGGAACTCCGAGACGCCGGCTACCACCCCGAGAGCTTGCAGCACCCCGACACCGTTGCGCCGGCATCGCTGGATGACCTCAGCGTGCAACAGGTCGCCAGTCGTGCGCTGGATCGCTGCGCGGCGGCTGCATCGACCTGGACACCGCACACCGTGCGAGAGCACGTCACCCGCATCACCACCGAGGCAGGCGTGCAAGCGACCCCGGCGGAGTTGCGCGAGTTCATCGACCTCGCCACCGGACTCGCCGCCTCGGATTGTTTCTCGGTGCTGCCGCCGGGCATGGTGCAACCCGAGCACGTCGCCCACCTCACCAGCCTTGGCGTCGTCGCCGCCGAGACCGCACTCCGCGACCAACTCACCGCCGCGACGCCGGAACGGGAGCCGAAGCACCCCGACGTGACCGACGCTGCGCAAGCCGCCGGACTCGACACCGGGCAGACCGTGGCCGCCGCTGCCGTCGCCTCGACCAACCCGCTCGTGATTGTCGAGGGCGCGGCGGGCGCAGGCAAGACCACCATGCTCGGCGTCGCCATCGAGGTTGCAGCCGAGCACGGGCGATCCTCGCGGGTGGTTGCGCCGACGTTGCGTGCGGCGCAGGTCGCCCACGAAGAACTCGGCGTGCCCGCAACCTCCGTCGCGGCGCTCGTGTATGCGCATGGGTGGCGGTGGAACGAGGACGGCGTATGGACACGCCTCGCACCCGGCGACACCGACCCTGCAACCGGGAACATCTACACCGGCCCACCAAACGACGCCGTGCTGTCGCGGGGTGAGCGGGTGATCGTGGACGAAGCGGGGATGCTCGACCAGGACACCGCCCTCGCTCTGCTGACCGTCACCGCCGAGGCAGGCGCGTCGGTCGCGTTCGTGGGCGACCGGGCGCAGCTCCCGGCGGTCGGGCGCGGCGGGGTGCTCGACATGGCCGCCCAGATTCGTGGCCGTACCTACGACATGACCGAACTCCACAGGTTCACCGATGCCGAGTATGCGGCGTTGACGTTGGTCATGCGTGACCGGGAGCACCCCGGCGACGTGTTCGACCGACTCGCCACGATGGGCCTCGTGACCTTGCATGCCGACGAGGAAGCGGCCCGCGAGCACATCACCGCCCACGCCCACGACGGCGAAGCGATCACCGTCGCCACCAACGACGAGGCCACCGAGCTGAACGAGCACATCCGCGCCGGGCGGGTCGAGCGCGGCGAGGTCGACGACACTATGACGACGACCGGCAGCGACGGGCTGAGCATCGGCGCTGGCGACCTGATCCAGACCCGGAAGAACAGCAGCGACCTCGGCGTGGCAAACCGGCAGCAATGGATCGTGCAGCATGTGACCGACGAGGGCAGCGTCTACGCCCGCGAAGTCAGCGGCGGAGGCAAGCACAGCCGCACCGTCGCCCTCCCCGCCGAGTACGTGAGCGAGTGGGCGCACCTGTCGTATGCCGCGACCGCCTACGGCGTCCAAGGCGCAACCGTCGATGCCTCCCACACGGCCTTGTCGGAGGCGACGAGCGCGGCAGGCGTCTACGTCGGCATGACGAGAGGCCGCCAACAGAACCAACTCCACGTCGTCGCCGCTGATATGGCGGATGCGCGGGCGCGGTTCGTTGAGGCGATGGAACGCGACCCGGCAGACCGTGGCCTCGACCACGCCACCGCCCAAGCCATCGACGCCGTGCAAGGCCTCGTCAGCGATGGCCCCGTGCAGCTCATCACCGAAGAACTCGCCCGCCTCACCGCCGAAGCCGAACGAGCCGAACGTGCGGCGGAACGCTGGGAGCAGACCGCTGCCAGGTTCGACGCCCAGCGCGCAACACACAAGACCGAGGACGACGAGCACGCCGACGTGCTCCGCCACGCCGAGGACGAGGCGGCGCGCATCCGTGCCGAAATCGCGGAACCGTTGACGGTGCAGGCCGAGGCAGACGGCACCACCTATCTCGATGCTGTCGAGCGCGAGGCCGCCGCAAGCAGCCGACTCGCCACCGTCGGCAGGCTCGGCAGGCGCAAGGCCCGCGCGGAGCACCGCCAGACGAGCGAGCACACCCGGACGGTTCGGGCACGGGTGCGCGAAACATGGGGCGAACCACCCCGCACCACCGACACCCTGCCCGAGTGGGCGGCACGACAGGCCGAGCGTCGCGCCGAGGCCGATCCCCGCGTGATCGACGCCGCCCAGCACGTCGAGGCCGCGCGAGCCGACCGTGACGAGTTGCGGCAGCGGCACGAGCAGGAACGCCGGGCGTTGCTGGTCAGCGAGTACGGGCCGCAGGCGGTGATGCGCCACCGGGTCGGGATGCGACTGCCGAACCCAGCACAGCAAGCAGGACAGGCGCACCAGCAAGCCACCGCGCTCCGAGCCGAGGCCGACTACCTCCGCGCGCTACCGATCCGCGACGCCGCCGCACGGATCGAAACCACCCGCGCCGAGCACGAAGCAAGGCAGCAAGCACTCGCCGAACGCGAACGGCAACTCCGCGAGCCGACCGAACGCGACCCGCGGCGCAACGACCCGCGACATGACGGGCCAGCACGCGGCCTATGAGCATCAGCAGCACGTCGCGTCGGCGTGACGTTCACAGCAGCCCCGCAACCCGAGCCACAGACGCCCAGCGCGATTGTCGGCCGTTCGACGTACACTTGAATACATGACACCCGACACCGCAACTCTGATCCGAGACGGCCTCGCGCTCGACGCCGATCAGCGCGCGGTCGTCGCTAACGCCCTGCTCGAAAGCCTCCATGATGCAGACGACGAGAGCGAGGTCGATGCAGCCTGGCGTGCCGAGGCTACCCGGCGACTGGCCGAGGTGCGTGAGGGTGCGGTCGATCTGGTGGATGCCGACGAGCACTACGAGCGTTTGCGCGCCTTGCTCACCGCATGACCTTGGCCCAGCGAGAGCACCCCGAGGCCGTCGCGGAGTTCGACGCCGCCGTGCGCTGGTACGAAGACCAGGAGCCAGGGATCGGCCTTGCGCTCATCGACCGAGCAAGGCAAGCCCGGAAAGACCTCGACCAATGGCCGAACGCCGCCCCACCATTCACGACCGCTGACGATGGCACCGTGATCCGCAGCAAGGCCGTTCGCGGATACCCGTACCGCATCGTCTACACGGTGGAGCCGGACACGATCCTGATCCTCGCCTACGCCCACGAGCGCCGCGAACCCGGCTACTGGCTCCACCGGCTGAACGACTGAACAGCACGCCGCCGGGCTCATGGCTCGGATCGGGTCTCGCGTACATTTCTGGCGCCGTCGAACCCGGTGGTGAGGTCAGCGAGGAGCAGCTCCGCCGTCTCATGGGGCACGGCCAGGACCCCAACACGAGCGAACAGTTGGGTCGTCCGTACCGCCGATTCGCAAGCACTGCCGAGCGAGTTGCCCGTCGGCTTGAGAAGCTTCCCGAGACCCTCGCTCCCGCTGATAGGGGTGCACAGGTGGCGTTGATCGAGGCGGAAGAGGCAGGGAAACCGACGGGTGTGTTCGGCGAAGTCGGTGAGGCGGGCGAGGTTCTGTCGGGTCTTGACGGCGAGGTAGCGGCCGTTGACTTTCCGGTCTTCGTTGATCTCAAGCAGGGCTTCGGCGGCATGCTGGCGGACGTAGGGGTCTTCGGCGTCGTCGGCGGCGATCTGTGGCCCAGACTTCGCGAATTCGGGCAGGGGTACTAAAGCCCACCCCCTGTTCCCGATCGGGCACACTGCAGAACTTACTCTCTCCCTCGCCGCCATCTGCAGTGCACGCGACTTCGCGATGGTTTGGACGCGGCTGTCGAGCGAGCCGAAGGTGAGGCGAGCAAGGCAGATCGCGCCTACGTTCGAGCCATCACCTTCGCCGCCGGTCAGTTGCTTCGCGCAGTCGCCGAAGTCCACCGGGCAAGCCTGGCGAGCCGTATTCGTCGGCGGTCTCGAGGCAGCGGTCGTGTGTGCAGCGCATGATGGCGGAGAGCCGGTCCTGCGTGTAGTCGAATGTCCAGGAGCCGCGCGAGGCGTTCTGCTGCGTCTCCAGAGCGCGCTGAATTTACCAGATCGGTGACGATTTTGGTGTTCTTGGTGGACTAATGACCGTTCTCGGGCAGGTCAGAGTCCCGCGCGGCGGCTTCGCCGTTGTCGAGGGACGCAAGCGTGGCCATCTGGTCGGTGCTAAGGCGGAAGTCGAAGACCGAGAGGTTCTCGACCAGGCGTTTGGGGTCTGACGATCTCGGCACCGGCACGAGGCCCTGCTGCACGTGCCAGCGGAGCACCACCTGTGCCGCCGTTCGTCCGACGTCCGCCGCGATCTGCACGATCGTCGGGTTCTCCCGCAGCTCGGGCCCGCGGCCGAGCGGGCTCCAGCTCTCGGTCACGATACCGAGCACCTCGTGCGCGCGTCGAGGAACGGTACGGGCGATGTCGGGGCTGAGCTGGATCTGGTTCACGTCGGGCACGACCCCGGTCGCGTCGATGATGGAGGCGAGGTGGGCCGGTTTGAAGTTGGAGACGCCGATGGCTTTGACCCGCCCCTCCTCCAACAGCTTGACGAGACCCTTCCAGGCGTTGACGTAACGGCCTTGAGCCGGGACCGGCCAGTGGCAGAGGAAGAGGTCGAGGTGGTCCACCCCGAGCCGCTCGAGACTATCGTCGTAGGCGCGCTGGACGCCGTCGACGCTGTGCGACTCCTTGTTGAACTTGCTGGTGATGAAGATCTCGTGGCGGGGCAGCCCGGAGTCATGGATCCCCCGCCCGACGGCGACCTCGTTGCTGTACTTGAATGAGGTGTCGATGAGCCGATAGCCGCTCTCGATGGCGACGCGCACGACCTCCTGGCATTCATCGCCGACCATCGGCCAGGTGCCGAGGCCGAGTGACGGGATTCGGTGGCCGTGCAGGAGGGGGAGCAGGGGCGCTGGGGGCGCAGGTTCGAGCTCTTCTGTAGTCATCGGTCGGTGGTCCTATCGTTGGTCGCTATCGGATGCCGAGGCCGGCGTGTTCGAGGTCGGCGAGATGGAATCGCCAGACGTGCTGTTCGTTGAAGGCCGGTCCGAGATCGGGCAGATCGTCGAGGTCGGCCGGCGCCACAGCGGCCGGCGTCACACCAGCCTGAAGGACCTGCAGCTGGATGCGAGCGAGGGCGTCGACGTTGATCGCGTTGATGACGGCGGATTCGACACTCGATCCTGTCGCCGTGAGCCCGTGGCCACGGAGTAGGCAGACCGGGCGATCGCCGAGGGCGTCGACCATGGCGCTGCCGAGCGCGTCCGAGCGGATCAAGACCGACCGGGCAAAAGTGGGGATGCCCGCCAGAGCCATTCGCATCGCCGGGATGTTGTAGGCACCCACCACGCCCAGAAGAGGGACACCGATCAGCGTCAATGCGACGACGGCTGGCGGGTGGGCGTGCACGACCGCGCTCACATCCGGGCGTGCGCGGAGGGTGGCGAGATGCAATGGCAGCTCGTTCGGCGCCGAGTATCCGTCGGGCAGCTCGGTACTCCCATCGAGGCGGACCAGGTGGATGTCGTCGGGCTGCGTGAACTTCAGCCCGCGTTCTTCGCGGCCTCTGCAGCGCACGAGCAGGGAGTCTTCGCCCACTCGAAGGCTGATGTGCCCCAGGATGTCGTCCACGAGCCCTCGCAGAGCGAGGATGCGGCATCCCTCGGCGACGAGCAGCCGTTCCTCTGAGTAGTCGGTCACCTGCATTCCGTGCTTCTCCAATCGATCCGGTGGTCGTTCTCCAATTGACCGCTTCCGCACATCAGAGTACATTTCTGCTAGACAGATAACAATCCATACTTCGACGGAGCGTTCAAGATATGACAGACCACACGATCTACGACGATGTCAGACGCGGCATGATCCCTGCCCACATCTACAACGACGAAGAGATCTTCGCGCTCGAGCGGGAGCGCTTGTTCAGTCGCGCGTGGATCTTCGTGGGTCACGAATCAGAGATCCCTCAGCCCGGCGACTACGTGGTGCGGCGAGTGCTCGACGACTCGTTCATCGTGGTGCGCGACGAG
>NZ_JBIITF010000032.1:0-5097 GCF_044340635.1 Microbacterium sp. | reverse complement strand
GGTCCGAGCCTGTGCCGGTCTCGACGACCCGCGCGTGGCAGGCAGCAGCAGGGCAGGCTCCAGACCTCTACGCGCGGCGGACCATGCCGCTCTCGTTCCGGCCCGGCTGGCCCCAGGAGCATCCCGAGCAGTTCGAGCAACTGCTCGGGGCACGCCTCACCCACCCCACACCGCAGCAGACCTGGCGAGCACAATTCGCCGCCTGCGAGACCTTCCTCGCAGCAGGCCTCGACGTGAGCCGGATCAGCTCGCCCACGCTGGTGATCCACGGCAGAGACGACCAGATCGTCCCGGTCGCGAACGGGCGCCTCCTCGCCGAAGCCCTGCCCGACGCGACCTACAGCGAGATCCGGGCAGCCGGACACGTCGTACACCTCGAACAGCCCGCTCTGATCGCGGAGACGATCTCGTCATTCATGAACGACCTTCACCTCACCCATCCCTGAAGAGAGGAAACCGCCATGCCCGTCATTGAAGTCGAGCCCGGCATCAACATGCACTACGAGGATCGTGGCATCGGCGCCCCGATCGTGTTCATCCACGGCTGGGGCGGCAGCGCCGACGCCTGGGACCTGCAGGTTCTCGACCTCGCCCACCACTACCGATGCATCACCGTCGACCTCCGCGGCCACGGTGACTCGGACAAGCCCTGGGGCGACTACACCTACGACCTTTTCGTCAGGGACCTGCACGTCCTCATCGAGAAGCTCGGACTCGACGCCGTGACGCTCGTCGGCTGGTCCATGGGCGGACACATCGCCCTCAAGTACGCGCACGAGCACCCCGAGCACCTCGCTCGCGTTGTCATCACCGGCAGCGGCCCCCGGTTCTGGCAAGCCGAGGACGCCCTCTACGGCACCCCGGCCGACGACGTACAGGGACTCATCGACGCCGTCCGGCTCGCCCGCACCGAGACCATCGCCGGCCTCTATGGCAACAACTTCCACCGAACCGACCTCAACCCCACCAAAGACTGGTTCGTGCAGATCGGGTGGAAGGTCCCCGCATTCGTCGGACTCACGAGCATCCAGGCACTTATCGACAACGACCTGCGCAGCGTCCTCCCGTCGATTCAGATTCCGGTGCACGTGTTCACCGGCCGCCACGACATCATCTGGGATCCCCGCTGGAGCGAAGAAGCCCACCGTCTGCTTCCGAACTCGACTCTGACTCACTTCGAGAACAGCGGCCACGTCGCCTTCATCGAGAACCGTGCGGAATGGAACGACGCGCTCACCGATGCGATGGAGGGTAGGACCCTCCCGGAGTCGGTCGGCGCCAATGCCGCCGTAGAAGGGGGGGTGTGAACGATGAAGAACCTCACGCTCAAACCCGGACGGGCAGCGGCCGTCCTCGCGTCGCTGGCGCTCATCGGTGCCATCGTGACGGCGCCGGCCGCCGCTTCGGCAACCGGGCCAGTCACGCTCGAGGCGACCTTCACCTCACCGTCCTATGGGTGGTCGAAGGTCGAGCGCTGGTACGACTCCAACCCCGGTTTTATCCCGGCGCAGTATCCGTCAGACGGGCGCCTGGATCAGACGGGGCAGCGGCTCACGTTCTTCGGCGCCGCCAAACCGAACGCCGGGCGATTCCTGCTCTCCTACGGGCCCGGATGGTCGACCAACCCGAAGACTATCCCCGTGCTCCTGGTCCCGGGCGCCTACGAGACCGCGGATTATGCGTATGCGAACCCCAGCACGAGCCCGATTGGCTGCGGCGCCAGCACGTGCCCCACCACCGGGCTCATGCAGTCGCTCGCAACAGCCGGGTACAAGGTCTTCGGCATCACGTTCCCACACATCGTCGGCAACAACTACAACGACGCCGAACAGATTCGGGACGCGATCGACGTCATCAAAGCCCAAACGGGAGCCTCACAGGTCGACGTCGTCGCATGGTCAATGGGAACCCTCGCCAGCCGCATGTACGCATCCAGCGTGAAGCAGAGTTGGGGCACCGCTTACGCCGGCGACATTCGCAAGCTCGTGCTCATCGGCGGCCCCAACAACGGGTGGGACTACACCTTTCGGCACGGCACCTGGCCCGCGATCAGCACCTACCCCGAATGCGGAGGCGGGACGATCGGCGGCACAGCAGCAATCTGGCAGAACTGCTACGGCGTGCTCTACTCCCACCCCGAGCTGACCGCGTACGTCACCCCCTCCGGCGACTACTTTCCCGGCATCCGCCAGATGCTCAAACGCTGGGACAGCACCTACCCGATCAACCTCGCCAACCCCGACGCGTGGACCACGTACTACGGAGGAACAGGTTCCTACGGCCAGAGCTACGGGATCGACTACGCCATCTCCCAAGGGTCCCTCATTGGCACCGTGCGCAGCTCCACCATTCCGTCGACCATCTCCACATACCTGCTCTGCGGGAACAACCCCAACATCCCGAGCTGGAACAACGAGACAGACGGGCCCAGCGACGGCACCATCCTCCTCAACAGCTGCAGCGACACCGGAGCCATTGGAGCGGTAGCCGGCAATGTCACGCTCAACCTGAACCACATCCGGCTCACCTGGGACAGCACCGCCGTGTCGCAGATCCAGACTTGGCTCAACTAACTCCACAGGTCTAGCGAACTCCCCGTAAGGCGTCGAACGGGGAACCCAAGACATGGCGGGGCGCCGGAACTCGGCGCCCCGCCATGATCGTTCACCAAATTGGGAGCGCTGAACGACCAGAGCGCCCACCCGACTGGAGAACCTTGGGCTCGGTGAGTCGTCGACAGGCTCCACCACCTGTGCCCTCAAGTTTGTCAGGGCCGCCGTCGCAGACAAGGGCCGCCCACGCCGGAACGCGTCGTCGCCCGGCTCCGAGTTGAAGACGGAGCGCGGACGAAATCTGCGCACCGACAAGCGCGACACCTCGGGAGAGCGTCACGTCCAGACCCAGTCAGATGCTCTGCCGAGGGCGCTCAGGGGCTGGCATTCACTGCTCCTCCGTGGCAATACCAACAAGGACCTTCGACGTGTCTCACGATAATTCGGGGTGCACTGACGCGCGCCCCACCTCCTATCCTTGTTCCTGCTGCGACCTGCTGCTCGGACTCGATGGTGTCCATGTCGAACACGTCGACCGCCGCGACGGGGTTCTAGTCGTGACGGTTTCGAGCTCTGCGACACCGAATGGGTGCCCTGGGTGCGGTGTCGTCGCGGTCGGCCGCGGGCGCCGCCGCCGGGTGCTACATGACGTTCCCGGGCCCACTCGGGTGCGGATCGTCTGGCGGCAACGGGTCTTCAGGTGTGACGAGGATAGCTGCGCGCGGAAGACGTTCGTCGAACAGATTCCATCGCTAGTTGCCCACCGCGGGTCGATCACGAAACGAGCCATCGCCTGGGCAGTCGGGCAACTCCGGCGCGAACACGCCACCATTGAAGGAATCCGCCGTCAGCTGGGCACTTCGTGGAAGACGGTGTGGCGCGCCGTCGAATCCGAGTTGGTGAAGCTCGCCGCGGACGAGTCCCGGTTCGCGAACGTCACCACGCTCGGCGTCGATGAGCATGTGTGGCATCACGTCGACCCGCGTCGGCGCGGGTCGAGGGAGCTGACCGGGATGGTCGACCTCACCCGCGACAGCAGCGGGAAGACACATGCCCGGCTGCTGGATCTCGTGCCAGGCCGCTCCGGGACCGCCTACGCGGGATGGCTGAAGGAACGCGGCGACGCGTTCCGGCGCAACGTGCAGATCGCGGCGCTGGACCCGTTCGCCGGCTACAAACGCGCGATCGACGACACCCTCCAAGACGCCGTTGCGGTGCTGGACGCGTTCCACGTCGTCAAGCTCGGCACCACCGCGGTCGACGAGGTCCGCCGGCGGGTGCAGCAAGACACCCTCGGGCACCGGGGCCGCAAAGGCGACCCACTGTTCGGGATCCAGACCATTCTCCGCGCCGGCGCGGAGAACCTCACTGAGAAGCAACGCGCCCGCCTTCACGCCGCGATCGCCGTCGATCCCGCCCACGACGCCGTGCACGTCGCGTGGCAGTGCGCGCAGAAGCTGCGCTCCGCCTACCACGCTAGGGACCTCGCAGAGGGGCGGCGGATCGCCGAGCAGGTCGTCGCGACATTCCCCACCTGCCCGATCCCGGAGATCGCCCGCCTCGGCCGCACCCTGCGCCGGTGGAAGGACGCGTTCCTGGCCTACTTCACCACCGGCCGGGCCAACAACGGAGGAACCGAGGCAGTGAACGGGATCATCGAACTGCATCGCCGTCTCGCCCGCGGGTTCCGTAACCGCGAGAACTACAGGCTCCGGATGCTCCTCGCCGCTGGCGGCCTGGCCCCATGACCCCCACCGAATGTCCGAAGAGCCGGCATTGTCGACCAACGACTCGACCGAACCGGCGTTGACGTACAGCGGGGGGAACCCGGTGAAATCCGCGTAGAGCGGGTTCGCGAGCGGCGCCGACGGGCTGGTGGTCTCCCCCAGCACGCCGGCGATCATGCCCTCCAGGAGCGGCACGGAGATCAGCGCGTCGGTCGCATCGTTGGTGACCAGCGTCGCGCCGCGGTTCTCCATGTCCAGCCACGGGGAGAACGCGATGACGTGCCCGGGCAGCGGCCGTCCCTTCGCCTTCAACGCCAACGGGATGGCGATGGCGAGATTGCCTCCCGCCGAGTCGCCGATGGTGGTGACGTCCTCGGGGTGGACCCCCCGCTCCAGCAGGGCCTCGAACGCCGCGACCCCGTCGTCTACCTGGGCGGGGTGCGGGTGCTCGGGCGCGCGACGGTAGTCCAGCACGAACGCTGTTACCCCGGCCGCCTTCGCGACGTGCGCGGCGAGCTTCCGGTGGCTGGCCGCAGAGCCGACGGCGAACCCGCCGCCGTGCGTGTAGAGGAGGACCTTGGAGCGATCGGCTCCGGCCGGGAACGCCCAGATGCCGGGCACGCCGCCGACCGTCTCCTCCTTGTAGGTGACATTTTCCGGTTCGATGGTCGGCTGGTGCCATTCATCGAAGATGCTGCGGAACAGCCGCATGTCCAGCTCGTGGGTGGCCATGAGCTCGGACCAGCCCAGATACAGATCACGCAGGGCGCTCGGGACGACTGCGGTCGCGGTGGATGACGAGGACATCGCATAACTCC